>NZ_CP031376.1 GCF_003363775.1 Spiroplasma alleghenense | reverse complement strand
AATCAATCCCAATCTTTCTACTTCACTATTATAAAATATTCACCAGGCTTCTAATGTGAATATGTTAGAAAGTATTAGTTATTAACAGGAAAACAATCTTAATAAGCCTAAAAGCACGACTATGACTTGCTTTTTAATAGTTATCCACATATTAAAATAGCTGTTAGCAATTCGATTACCCACAATTCTTTTTATAAAAAATGTCTTTTTTTAACTAAAATGGGCCAAGATAATATATAATTATATATGAATTTTGACTTAAAGGAGGGAACACTATGAAAAGAACATGACAACCAAGTAAAATCAAGCACGCTAGAACCCATGGTTTTAGAGCAAGAATGGCTACTAAAAATGGTAGAAAAACTATCAAAGCTCGTAGAGCAAAAGGTAGAGCTAGACTTTCAGCTTAATGAATGATCAAAAGAAAAATCGTATTGTTAAAAGCAATCATGAATTTCAGAAGATAATTGGCAAAAAACGATTTATTAAAAACAATCTTTTTGTAGTTTACTTTAATAAAAAAGAAGACGATTTCTTAAGATACGGTATTTCGGTTGGAAAAAAACTAGGAAATGCAGTTTTAAGAAATAGAGCAAAAAGACAAGTTAGAATGATGATGAGAACTAATTTAAATGCTCTTTGTAATCTTAAAGTTGACTTAATAATAATGGTTCGTAAGGATTTTATCGATAATCCTTACGAAAATTCTTGTAAATCACTATTAAAAATCTTGCAAGATATTAGATAGAAAAGGAGGCCTTTTAGTGTATAAACAGGACTATACTAAGTATCTATCAAACACAAATTCTAATAAAAAAAACCCTTGAAAAGTAGTTTGGTTTTGAACTAAAGTTGTAGGTTTCATTTTCTTACTAACATCAATGCTTTGAGGTTGTATTCAAATGTACCAACCAAATTTTGTTGTAGGTCAAGTAACAGATATGACTGGACGCAGTATTTTTGCTCCTGGAGTTGGTTTTGAAATAATTATTAAATCTCTTGGAGATACTGGATCAAAGAGTCATATCTTTAATCCTTCCAAAGACGGTTTAATTCAATATAACTGAAACCCGGTTTATTCATGAGGTAGTGCTTTTGAAGTAACAAAATCTCCCTTCTATGGATTCTTTGTTTATCCTTTAGCATTCATTCTAGTTGGAATGATTAGATTATTCCACGGAGGTCTTGAAGATGATGGGAGTTTCTCTTTTGGAGCTTCGGTATTCTTCGCGATTCTATTAACTTCTTTACTAATTAGGTTAATAACGTTAATGTTTTCTTGAAAAGCCCAGAAGAACCAAGAAAAATTGCAAGCTTTAAGTGGTAAACAAGCAGAAATACAAGCAAAGTATAAAAACTCAACAGACCGAGCTGCCAAGCAAAAACAGCAAATGGAGTTAGCGGCCTTGTATAAAAAACAAGGTACTAGCCCACTTGGAGCAATTGCTGGTTCAATTATTTCAATGCCATTCCTATTTGCGATGTTCTCAATCATCAGATCAACTAAAATTTTAAAGGTTGCTTCAATTGGACAAATATCATTAATTGAACAACCATTCGCCCAAATTCAACAAGGAAATTGAGTTTACCTATCAATAATACTTGTTTACCTTCCTTTACAAATTATTTCAATGTTGTTACCAACCTTCCTTCAAATGTTTAAGAAGAACAAGGGTCCTGTTTCAGAACAACAAAGAAAAGCTCGTAAAAAACAAATAATAATGCAGTGTGTGTTTGTGTTTGTGTTCTTCATCATTGTTGCCTCTGTTGCCTCAGGGGTTGCGATTTATTGAATATTCTCCTCAACATTCCAAATCTTACAAACCTTAGGTTTCCACTTTGCAAGAGAAAATAAAAATAAAAACTTTAAAAAGAAACTTGCTCGCAAAAAACTGAAATTGGAAAAAAAAGAAGCTAAAGAAGCTGCTAGAATACAAGGATAATCTTGAAAACAAAAATCAAATTTGACTATCCAATTCAAAAAACCCGAAGTTTCTTTGGCCTAAAGCTGAAGCAAAAGTCGGGTTTTAATATTGCTGATATTGAAAATTTAATTAAAGAAATATTTGCAAATCTTCTTTCTCAACTTTTTTCGATAAGTTTTAAGGATGGAAAACTCACATTTCAAGGTCGGAAGATTTTATTTGAACTAAACAATGAGTTATTTACTTACAATGTCTCGCAATTAGTAATTGAAAGTTTTGAGATTATTTGCGAAGAAATTCTTTACAGAAAAACAGGACTAAAATTTCAGGTTAAAATATTTAGTCAATATATTGAAGATTTAAGTCTTGAAGAATATATTGATATAGCAGTTGAAGCCTGTGAAAAAGTTTTAGAAACCGGAGAAGATATAGTTCTACCACTAATGAGCAAAGAAACTAGAGCGAAAATTCATGAAAGATTAATTAAGTTTCCAGATATTGTTTCCAAATCAATAAATTCTGAAAATAAACGATTAATAGTATTGAAGAGAAAAGTTAAAAACAATAAATAAACACAGTCCTAACTATAAAGTTGTTAGAGCTGTGTTTTTTTTGCATTTTTATTTGCTATAATAAAATCATTATAGAAGGATTTGAAGTTAATGATTTTAGACACAATAGTCGCACCGGCAACCAACATAGCCCAACAAGCTTTAGCTATAATCCGACTTTCAGGACCTGATAGTTTTTCAATAATTAATAAACTAATAAAAAAACCAATTGAAAAAAATCGCCAAGTAAATTTTAGGCATTTATATTTAAAAGGTAAAATTATTGATCAAGTAGTTGTTACCTCTTTTGTATCACCAAATTCCTTTACCGGAGAAGACGTTGTTGAAATAAATTGTCACGGTGGAGTTTTGGTGACAAATCAGGTAATTCAGGCATTGATTAATAGTGGAGCAAGAATGGCGCTTCCAGGAGAGTTTTCTCAAAGAGCTTTTCTAAATGATAAAATAAATCTTATTCAAGCCGAGGCAATTAACGATTTAATTACCGCAAAAAATCAGTTTGCATCAGATTTGGCAATTAGAAACATGTCGAGTAAGAAAAACCCTGGTATTAATAAAATGAAGGAAATACTACTAGATGTTATTTCAAGAATTCAAACCTCGATTGATTATCCTGAATATGACGATATCGAAGGTAGCTCCAATGACGAACTAATTAGAGAATTAGAAAAATTAATAAAAATAACAGAAGACGCTATATTTAAAAGTAACCTTGCAAGCAAATCTGTCACAGGAATCAAAACTGCTATAATTGGTGAAACCAATGTGGGTAAATCATCGATTCTTAATTGTTTGTTAAATGAAGAAAAGGCAATTGTTTCAAATGTTGCGGGAACTACTAGAGACCTTGTTGAAGGTGAAATTTCTTTTGAAAATATCACTTTGAGATTAATTGACACCGCTGGTATTAGAGAAACAAATGACGATATTGAAAGTGCTGGAATTAGAAAATCATATCAAACACTTAAAGAGGCTGATTTGATTATTCATGTCTTTGACTCGAGTTCAAAGAACTACCTTGTTGAAGATAAGCTTTTAGAATTGATGAATTCTAAAACAGTTATCACTGTTTTTAATAAATCTGAGTTGATTTCAAATGAGCAAAAAAAAGCAATTATTAAAAGATACCCAGAAGCAGTTTTTTGTTCAGCACAAAATAATGAGATTGACGAGCTTTTAAATAAAATAAAAAAACAATATGACTTTGGAAATATACTTCAGTCTGACGACTTAATTATTTCTAATATAAATCAGATTTCATTACTAAAAAATATAGAAAATAAACTTAAAATTGCTTATAATAATTTTAAGTCAGGATTTACTGTAGATATGATTAATTTTGATTTATACGAAGCCTGAAACGAATTAAATAACTTATTGGGTGAAAGTTATGAAGAAGAAATAATAGATAATATTTTCAGGAAATATTGCTTAGGAAAGTAGGAAATTAATATGCTAAAAGGAATTTTTGATAGTCACACCCATTTAAATGATCCCAGATATCAGGAACTAAATTACACAACAGAAGAGATCGTCAAGCAAGCCAGGGAAGTGGGTGTTGATTTGATGTGTAATGTTGGTTTTGATTTAAACTCTTCAAAGTTAGCTGTAAAGCAAGCTCAATCAAACCATGGAGTTTTTGCGGCTGTAGGAATTCACCCAAATGATGTTCACAATTTTGACATAGAAGAAGACATCAAGGAATTAAATGACTTAGCAATGTCAAAAAAAGTAGTTGCAATTGGAGAGGTTGGTCTTGATTACTTTTATTCTCGCCAAAACCGAGAAGAACAAATTTCTTGGTTTAAGGAACAAATAAAGGTTGCTAAAAATAATAATTTAACTGTCATGATGCATTTGCGCGATGAGGTAGGAAATTATCAAGCCTATGATGATGCATTAGAAATTTTGAAGGAAATGAAAGTCAAATCATCAATTGTTCATTGCTTTACAGTTAATTTAGAATATGCACAGAAATTTGTTAAATTTGGTAGTTATATTTCTATCCCGGGAGTTGTTACTTTCAACAATGCAAAAGATTTACAAGAGGCTGTAAAATGAATTCCTCTTTCAAACCTACTAATTGAAACTGATGCGCCTTACCTTACACCGGTTCCTAACCGTGGTAAAATTAACTTTCCCAAACATATTGTTCACACTGCAAACAAAATAGCAGATTTAAAGAAAATAAGCGTTGATAATGTAGTTTCTTCGACACGATTGAATGCTCAAAAAGTATTCAATGTTTAATTAATAAATTAAAATAGCTAAGCAAATTTTTTAATTGCTTAGCTATTTTTACTGTTCTTTTATCCTCAACAAATTTTGAATATTTGAATTGTTTTAAAAACCCAATTAAAATGTCAATAAAAAAAGAAGCCATTTTAAGGCTTCCAAATTATTTACATGAATTTATTAATTTGTTTTAATTTTTGACCATTTTTACCGTAGAAACCGTTTTCAATTTTTGTGAAAATTTGTTTTTCTAATTCTTTTGAACCGTTAATTACAGCCAATAATGGATCTTTTGCTACTTTACATG
The DNA here is from genome assembly GCF_003363775.1 of Spiroplasma alleghenense. NCBI lineage: Bacteria > Bacillati > Mycoplasmatota > Mollicutes > Entomoplasmatales > Spiroplasmataceae > Spiroplasma > Spiroplasma alleghenense. The sequence goes on along the minus strand of NZ_CP031376.1, from coordinate 1,331,038 downwards.
GGATTGAGAAGATGTCTGAGAAGTATTTCTCAACATTTCTAATCATACTTCCTCCACCACATAAAATAATACCGTTTTTAATGATATCTCCAGCTAATTCTGGTGGTGTTGTTTCTAAAAGTTCGATAAATAAATCAGTAATTTTACTAAATGAATTTATCAACACGTTTCTGATTTCCTCAGCACTTACAAGTGCTTCTTTTGGTAATCCCGAAACAATATCACGACCATAAACTGACATAGATCTTTCAGCGTTGTATTTTCCAAGTGATCCTAATTGAATCTTAACATTTTCAGCAGATTTGCTTCCAATGTTAACATTGTATTCTGAACGAATATATTTTTTGATGTCTTCATCAAATGAAGTTCCAGCAATTTTGATTGATTTTGAAGCAACCACTTCTCCTGAAGCTAAAATAGCCACATCAGTAGTTCCTCCTCCGATATCAATTACAACGTTTCCTTTGGGTAAGTTGATGTTAATTCCAGCTCCAATTGCAGCTAGTTTAACTTCTTCCTCAACTACTACCATTTCCGCTCCTAAGTCCATTGCTACTAATTTTAAAGCATCTCTTTCAAGTTCAGTTACTCCACTTGGACAAGCTAGTAAAACTACTGAGCCTTTTCAAATATCCATCATTTTAAGTTTATTAAAAATATTTTTCAGTAAATCTTTTGCTGCTTCCATATCAGCAATAATTCCGTCTTTAATTGGAACTACCATTCTAGTGTTTTCGTTTGTTTTTCCAACCATTTCATAAGCATCATATCCCAATGCAATTAGTGTATTGGTTAAATTGTCATAAGCCATGATTGAAGGTTCGTTATAAACAACACCTTTTTTTGAAACATACGCTAAAACATTTGATGTTCCCAAATCAAGGGAAATGAATTGTCTTTCTTCTAATTTCATTTTTTCTCCTACATCTAATTATATTTCAATATAATAGACCTTTTAATTTTAATATAAATCCAAATTTTATGCTACTATTTCGACTAAAATTATAAATAAAAAAAATAATCCGAAGATTATTTTTTAGAAAAAGTCTTTCATTTTTTGTTTAGTGTACATTCCGTTTTCAAGACGACGTTCAACAGTTTTTTGGAAAATCTTTGTTCCTTCAATTACACAATTTAATGGATCTGGTGCAATACGAGTTGGGATTTGGAAGATATCAAAGAAATATTTATCAACATTTCTAATTAATGCTCCCCCTCCACAAATTGTAATACCCAGTTTCATTATATCCCCAGCTAATTCTGGTGGAGTTGCTTCTAGAACTTCAATTAATAAATCAGTAATTTTACTAAATGCATTTAGTAAAACGTTACGTACTTCCTCTGATGTAATGCGAGCTTCTTTTGGTAATCCTGAAACAATATCACGACCATAAATTTGCATCACACGTTCACCTGGGTATTTAACTAATGAACCGATTTGTTTTTTAAGGTTTTCAGCAGTTTTATCTCCAATTGAAATGTTGTATTCTGAACGAACATATTTTTGAATCTCTTGGTCAAAAGAAGTTCCAGCAATTCTCAATGATTTTGAAACAACAACTTCTCCTGAAGCAATTAGTGCCGCATCAGTAGTTCCCCCACCGATGTCTAACACTAAGTTACCAACTGGTAAATCAACGTTTAATCCAGCTCCAATTGCTGCCATTTTAACTTCTTCTTCAACAATAACAAGCTCAGCTCCCATTTGCATTGCCACTTTCTTTAAAGCATCACGCTCTAATTCAGTAACTCCACTTGGACAAGCCAATAGTACAACTGAGTTTTTTCAAGAATTAGTCATACGAAGTCTTGCAAAAATACTTTTTAGTAAATCAGAGGTTGCATCCATGTCTGAGATAACTCCATCACGAATTGGAACTACCATTCTAATTCCTTCGTGAGTTTTCCCAACCATTTCATAAGCTTCATTACCTAATGCGACCAAAGAGTTTGTTCGGTTATCGTAAGCCATAATTGAAGGTTCGTTGTAAACGATTCCTTGACCTGCTACGTAAGCTAAAACATTTGATGTTCCTAAGTCTAATGAAATAAACACATTTTCGTTCATTTTTATTTCTCCTTTAGTATTGTTCTTATAAGAACTTTTTTTAATAAAAAACAACAAGTTTATTTATCTTGTTGTTATTTCGAATTAGAATGAAAGAAAACTTTTTTCGTCTTTAGTATACTGTCCGTTTTCTAAACGTCTTCTTACTGTTTTTTCAAAAATCTTAGTTCCTTCGATTACACAACCTAAAGGTTCTTTAGCGATTTTTGCTGGGATTTGGAAAATATCAATGAAATATTTTTCAATATTTCTAATTAATGCTCCCCCTCCACAAATAGTGATACCATTTCTCATGATATCTCCAGCTAATTCTGGTGGAGTTTCCTCAAGCAATTCAATTAATAAATCTGTAATTTTACTAAATGAGTTTAGTAAAACGTTACGTACTTCTTCTGAAGAAATTTTAGCTTCTTTTGGTAATCCAGAAACAATGTCACGTCCGTAAACTTGCATTGATCTTTCTGCTGGATACTTAACAAGTGATCCAATTTCTTTTTTAACACTCTCAGCACTTTTTTTACCGATTGAAATGTTGTACTCAGAACGTACGTATTTGCGGATTTCTTCATCAAAGAAGTTTCCTGCGTTTTTAAGTGATTTAGAAACAACGATTTCTCCAGCTGATAAAATAGCAACGTCAGTAGTTCCCCCACCGATGTCTAATACTAAGTTACCTTGTGGTAAATCAATGTTAATCCCTGCTCCTAGAGCAGACATTTTAGCTTCTTCTTCAATTAATACTAATTCAGCTCCCATATCTTTGGCAACCATTTTTAATGCTTCACGTTCCAATTCAGTAACTCCACTTGGACAAGCCAATAGGACAACTGAGTTTTTTCATGAATTCATCATTCTTAATCTACCAAAAATGTGTTTTAGTAGATCTGATGCAGCTTCTAAGTCTGCGATAACTCCATCAACTAGAGGAGTTACCATTCTAATACCTTCGTGAGTTTTTCCAACCATGTCGTAAGCTTCGTTTCCTAAACAAATTAATTCATTTGTTGAAGAATCATAAGCCATTAATGACGGTTGATCGTACACGATTCCTTGACCAGCAACATAAGCAAGAATGTTTGATGTTCCTAAATCTAAAGAAATAAAGGCGGCGCTATCTGGTTTAATCATATTTTTCTCTCCTTTTCTTAATTACTTTTAATGTTAATTAGATAAGACTAATATGAAACTTCAGAGTGATTTCTTTGCGCTTTGATAATTTCAAAAATTTCTGATTCGAATTTTTTAGTTCCGTTAATTACGGCTAATAATGGTTGTTCACCAATTTTTGTTGGTAATTGTAGAGTATCAGCGAAGTATTTATCAATACCTTTGATTAATGCTCCCCCACCACATAAAGTAATACCATTTCTGAAAATATCTCCAGCTAATTCTGGTGGAGTATCTTCTAATACTTGTACAGTTAAGTCAATAATTCTTGATACTGGTACTTTTAATACTTCACGGATTTCTTCTGGTGTGATTTCGATTTCTCTTGGTAATCCTGAAACAACATCACGTCCGTAAACTTTCATACGTCTTTCGTCTGGGTATTTTGATAATGACCCTACGTTAACTTTGATTGATTCAGCAGTTTTTGATCCAATTTCTAGACCGTATTGTGAACGGATGAATTTTTGACATTCATCATTTAAGTAGTTCCCTGCAACTTTAATAGATTTTGATAAAACGATATCTCCTGATGCAAGAACTGCAATATCAGTAGTTCCCCCACCCATATCAACGATTAGGTTCCCTGTTGGAGCGTAAATATTTACCCCTCCACCTAAGGCAGCCATTTTAACTTCTTCTTCAACGAAAACTTGAACAGCTCCTAAGTTCATTGCGATTTTTTTAAGAGCAGTTTTTTCCAATTCAGTAATAACTGAAGGACATGCTAATAACATAATTGAGTTTTTTAAAGTTTTTGCAATTCTTAATTTTGCAAAAATGTATCTTAATTGTGCTTCTGTTGCACGAATATCAGTAATAACTCCATCAACCATTGGTCTAACCACACGGATTGTTTTGTTTCCTTTACCGATCATTTTGTAAGCTTCTTCCCCTACAGCAACGATTTTATTTTCTTTAATTCTATATGCCACGATTGAAGGTTCGTTGTAAACGATTCCTTGTCCTGTAATATAAACTAAAGTGTTAGCAGTACCTAAATCCATTGATACGAATGTAGGTTTATTGCTTTTTTTAGCAGCTACTAATGCCATTTTATAATCTCCTTTATTTCTATGACTATACTGTCATTTTATAATTACGCACCAGCACATAAAAAAATGCAGGACGTAACCTGCATATATTATATCAAAATACCGATTTAATAGCAATTTTAGTTCTTGAAATAATTAATTATCCCCATAACTTTAATAACTATTATACACCTTATTTAGTTATTTAAAAACTATATATTATTAATAAATGTTAATTTTTAAGTTTATAATGATTTTTTTGTATTCAATCATCAACCTCTTTTTCACTACTGAACACAAATGATTTTGTTTCTCCGTTTTCTTGATAAAAATAAACTCTTTTATAGATGGTTTCAACAGAATACTTGTCTGAAGCAAATAAATCTTCTTTGAGTTTCTTTAAAGCTTCGTCTATATTATTAAAATATATTTCTTCTCCATTGGAACTTGTAAATCCATAAGCGTATCCAGGTTCTTCGGTGTAGGCTGGCGGATTATAATAGTCCCTACCTTCAATTGTTGGACTATTTAAGTTTTTAATATTATGATATCCAAATTGAGGTTTTAAGTAAAATTCTAAACGATCTATTAAATCCTCGTCAGTTTCTTTAACCAAATTTTTATATCCAAAAATTTCGTCTTTACTTTGAAAGTTTATTGGCCTTTTCTGGTAGTAATCAAAGTACTTATCTTTTAAATCCCAAATTGAATCGGTTATTTTTTCACCTTTAGGATCACTTAAAAAAATATTGTCAATTCATGAAAAATAATGCTTAAAATTCATCGGTTCAATAAAATCAAAAACCGGTCTTTTTGATTTTTGAACTAAATTATCTAAAACTTCTTTAGCGGCTTTCTCGTTAATCAAAAGTATATCCTCATCACTTAAATCCGAATATTTTTGATTTAACTTAATTTTTTTAAATCAATCGGGTTCTTTTATGTCTTCTCATTTTATTCCATCCCGAATCAATAGATTGAAAATGAATGATGCGAATAATTCTAAAAATTTTGACTCGCTGTTTTCAAACAAAAGTTTTCCTTCAAATATTTCTAGCACTTCTCTTATATTCACATCATATTTGTCAACTAATGGAAAATAGTTATCTATGCTATTTAAGTCGTGATTTTTAATATTATCTTTTTCCAGCATTTTAATTTTATTGCCGAATGTATGATGTTCGTAATAACTATCAAAAATTTTATCAAATTCATAGCTAAACTTTTTTTCTAGAGGTTTTCTAAACGCTTTATTATAAGCCAATTCAGAGTACTTCGAAAGCGTTTCTCACATATTTTTTTCAAATTTTTTTATTGGTGCATCATCTTTGTCATCACCGTAAAGATAAAAACCGGCACCTTCTTTTTCAGTTACTTTGAATTCTGTTTTATCAAAATCAGGTAAGCGGAATTCGGAATACCCACCGTGGTAAATTTTCATTTTAGTTGTTTTGTATACAATTCGATACTTCTTACCGTTAAAATCTCGAATATTTGTTTCAGAGTAGGACTCGTTTTTATTTATTGCAGGGAAAGCGTGGTGGTTCCAGTTATTTGGATTTTTTAGAAATTCAACATCTTCAAGATTGTTTAATATTAAACTGGCCGTCTGACCCCCTTCAAATCTATCGTACCCTCCATCTTCATCATAGAAAAAATCAATCCTTTGATCTTTTGGAGGTATTATTTCAAGCTTGTAGTATTTTAATTTCTTGGTTGAACCCCTTGCGCTCAGCCCTTTGTATTCACCGTGATAATCTTTTTCCGGATTAAGGTCTCAAAAATGTTTTTTTAAAGCTTCTTTTATATCTTTTTTTAATGATTCTTTGGTTCCGTAAATATATTCTTTCTCTAAATCTATAGATGGTTCTTTAAAAACAATATAACCATCTTGTCCTAGGCTCTTCAATTTAAGAATATCTTCCACCAAATTGGCATTAAAATACCTATTGTTGTATTTATAAAAAAAAGTATCATATGTAGTAACGTTTCTTTCAAAAAAATCTTTTTTTGCCTCTTCAATGTTTGGGCTCCAATTTTTGTTATCATAACTAAAATTGTCTTCTCACCGTATCCCATCTAAATATGTTTTCATTGCTTCTGAATAATCAGATAAATAACCATTACTGGCAGTTAGATATAACTGTTTAAATTGGTCTGCTCAATTACCACTAAATTCAAGATCGCTAATATTTATTTTTTCTTCTTTTGAATAATTTGTAAGATTTGATCCCTCTTTTTTATTTAGAAAATTGTTTCCCAATAGGTAACTATCAAAGGAGTCTTTGGATGAAAATTTTTTACCATTAAAATTAATTAAATTTTCCTTATCAAAAAAAGTGGACTTATCTAACACTTCTTCTTTAATGTTGCTAAAATGTGATACTTGCAAGCTTCCTTTTAGAAATGGCGCAAAAGTGAGTGGAGTTAGTGTTAGAAGTAGCTTTGTCAGTTTATTTTTCATTATTAAAGCCCTCACTTACTTTTTTGATTTTTCTATAAACTTCTTTCTCTAAAGCTTTTATATCCTTAAATATCTGACCTTTATAGAATATAAAGTTACCTTCGGTATTGTAAATACCCTTTGTAATATCGGAATTATTTATAACAAAGTATTGTGCGTCTTTACGAGTTTTGAAATTATATAGATTACCTTTAAAGTACAGTTGGTAAAAATTGGATTTCAAGTTTATGTTTGTGTCCAATTTGTCAAAATATGGGTTCTTTATTAAATCGGTACTTAATACATCTTTTGAAGCTGCGAGAACATTATCAATATAATCTTTATTTTCAGAGTAGAGAGTTAATTTTGTTGGATAATATTTATATGAAAGATATTTATTATAAGGTACATATATATATTTAAATATTTTACTTTTTAAATATTTTTCCATGCTATCAATTGCAGCTTTTTTTGTTGCAAATTTATTTCCAAATCCATCTGTGAATTCTTGTGAAGCATTTCCTGCGTAACTATAATTAAAAATATCTAAAGCATACTTTTCTAATTCTCCCTTTAAATATTCTCTACCTTTATTTTCTATAATCCTCTCTGGGAATTTTTCAAAATTATTATCCAGTAATAGTCCAACTTCTTTAAATTTTCAAGGAAATTTAATAATATATTTTTTTAGCGCTAAAATTGCTTCTTCTCTATTTTTGTATAGACTGTTCAAAAAAAAGTAACCACCTTTTGGCATTCTGATCCTATCGTTATTTATTACTTGAACTGAACTCAAGTATTTTGAAGGTTTGGTATTGTTTAAAGATACGTTAAATAAAGGTACCTTTCAATCATTTGTACTAAAAAATAGGAATTGACCATTTCCTAAGTCAAGTTGTAATAGTTTATTTTCAAACGGAGATAACGAGTTTGCAATACCTCAAATTTTTGAAAAAAGTTTAATTTCTGGTTGAGATGTCACCTCGCCAACAATATTAACAACCCCAGCCAATTTTTCCACAACGTTATTTAAATTTCTAACATATATTTCTAAATTTTTTGAATTAGAATTTTTTTCACTTATTGATGTAGATTTTAAAACCAAATTTACAAAGTCTTGGTTAAAAAAATTATTATTTTTTGTTAAACTTAAGAATTTTTCTGCGTCTTCTGCTTGCATTCCTTTTGTGAAAATTTTGCCTATAATTTTTGAAACTTCTTTATCAAAAATTTCCAAATTTTCTTCGTTCCCCTCATTATAGGAAATTGCTACTTCATCTGAAAGCTTTTTTATAAAAATTAGAGATTTTATTTTTGAGTCAAGATTGTTTATTTGAGAAAGCTTGGCTTCTGACTCTTCTATACTAAAACCGAAATCAAAATCATCTAGGCCAATTTGAAGACTTGAAACCTCATTAAAGCAATTTTTAAATTTTTCGTACTTCTCTTTATCATTATCAAATATATCTCCCAATACTGTTCATTTCGAATCCTTGACATCCTTAAAATTTTCTAAAATTAAGTTAAAAAATTTACTAATAATCATTGATTGTCATAATAACGGGTTAATAGAATTTCTGTTCACAACCTTTCAATCACCAAGAGAAGACTTGAATGATGATTCTGAAAGATCGGTTTCAATTATTCTGTCCCCAAAAAAATTATCAAAATTCGAATTAATATTCAAAGCATATGTGTTCAAATAGTTATTTGATTTTCTTGTAAAAGAATTGATATATTTTTCTATTAAATAATTAGGCATTTCGTCTAGATTTGGAATATTTGAACTGTTTCATTTATAAGAACCCAGGCTATATTCAAGATGGGTGTTTCTTCTGATGTGGTCGATGGTAGATTCTTTTGATTCGCAACTAAATGAGTTAATGTCGTAACAAGTCGTCTTTTCTCCCTTTTTCAAAAAACTTAAATGTTTATTAAATAAAAAATTTTCAATCTGGTGTTGGTGTTCAAAAACATAAGACCTCTGGTCTTTTCCTTCAGAATAATATCATTTTGTTCCTGCTAAATAACTATTAATAGCCTGCTTTTGATCTGTTAATGCGTATCCGTTAGCATCACGATAAACTTTTACAATCTCTCCATCGTTTCCTTCTGGTAAAAAAGAGATTATTTGATTGTCACCCAATGTAGTTGTATTATTAATATTTTTCAAAGTTTCCCTCTCGGTAATTGTGTAATCGCTTAAAATCTTTTCATACATTTTTTCATAATCAAGGCTATTAAATATTTCTCCCTTGTAGCTTGAAAATTCGCTTTGAGTGTCTTGGTAAATTTCCGCTTCATTTCTTACTTGATTTAAAACTTCTTCCTTACTGTTATAAATTTTTCCTTCATAGGAAACCTTGTTTTCTTTTTCCTCGGGCTTTTGACACGAAACCAAAGTTGTAACAGATGCCGTCGAAATACCTAGAGAAGCTAATATAGCCAATAATTTTCTCATTTTTTATTTCCTTTCTTTAAATGAAAATTATTAAATTATTAATTAGTAAAATATAGTTTTTGCCTTTAAATCTCTTTGTATTATTAATCTCAATTGAAAATGCCAAACCTAATTAAAATAGGAATTATTTTGATTTCTTAAGTGCTATTTTTCAATTTAATTCAGGATTATTATCACACGATTGGTTGAAAAGTAAATAGTTTTAATAATTATTTTATAAACATAAAAGTGTGATATCATTTAAATATTGTTAATTTAGGAGGAAAAAATATATGGTTAAGATAAACGAAGTTTCAAAAAAATATAAAAATAACGTCGGAAATTTTAATATTAATTTTGAAGTTAATGATGGGGAAATTTATGGAATAATTGGTCCTAACGGAGCTGGTAAAACCACCTTAATTCGTCAATTGCTGGGATTTATTAAGTCCGATGAAGGCGAAATACTGATTAATGAAATTAATCCCCAGAAAAATTCAAAAGCTGTTATGGAATTTACTGGTTATGTTTCAGGAGAAATTGTTTTGTATGAAACTATGAAGGGTATTGAGTACCTTAAACTTGTTGCTAGTCTAAAAAAGGGTGTTGAATGAGAATTTGTTGAAAAACTAATTAAACACTTTGAAATAGATGTTACTAGAAAAATTAAAAAAATGTCAAAGGGAATGAAACAAAAAATTGCTTTAATTGCTGCAACAATGAATAAGCCAAAGTTTCTAGTTTTAGATGAACCAACATCGGGTTTAGATCCAGTTATGCAAGAACAGTTTAACGAATTAATGTTCAAACTAAAAGATGAATATAAAACTACAATTATTATTTGTTCACATATCTTTGAAGAAGTAGCCAAACTATGTAATAAAGTTGCATTTATTAAGGACGGTAAACTTATCGAGGAATTTAAAGTGGTTAATAAAGATATTAATCAAATTCAAGAGAAATTTAAAACTCTATTTGCAAAGGAGGTAGTGCTATAATGAAGAAAAATATTTTTTCTGAAAACAACAAAATTGTTATGACTCATTTAAGAATCCACTGAAAAATAATTTTATTTTTCGCTATATTTTGATTTTTAGTAGGAATGTCTTTAATGATCAACGTCTTACAACCATTTGATGAAAACATGAAATTTGCTTACATTGGTCCCACTCAAATTTTAAGAGAAACTGCCAATGGGTCATGAGGTACAACAAAACCGGTAGTTTCTCAAATGTTAAATTTTGCAACTTTCGGAGCACCAGGAATTATCTTCTTTATAATTGTCTTAATGACTTTAAATGGAAGAGTTTTTTCAAAAGAAATAAATGGAGGTCAAATCAATATTTGAATGACCAGTGCTGTATCAAGAACCCAAATTTTTTACTCAAAATTTATGTTCATTATTTTCTCTGTTTTCATAATTTTTGCACCAAACTTCTTATTTTTATTAATTATTTCTGCAACTACAAACGATGCAAGTAAATACTTTTCAAGTGTAATATTATATGGGGTTCAGTTCTTTATATTCTTAGTTTTTATATCTGCGGTGGTTACTTTTATAGTTTTTTCATTAGCTGATAAAGGACCATTGCCCTTCATTATTGTTTCTTTAATTGCTCTTTATATTTTAGTTACTTGAGTTATAACTTTAGTTGATGGTGCCCTTGAGGGTTATGAAAAAACTTGAATGTCTTATGTTAAATACTTTTCATTGCAATCATTAATTGCTAATCCGTTAAATTTTTCTCTTTTCAAGTATGACGAATCTTTAACCGAAATTATTGTGAAAGATCAATACACTTATACAATAAACCATGGAGTACACTATAAACCTGAACTATGGTTCAGTATTGTTGCTCCAATCATAACAATTGGGATAACCGTTGGTACTGTAATTGGTACAAATGCCTTATTTGTCAGAAAAGACTTTAATATTTAATACCTATTTACTTCAAATCTTTCAGGTTTGAAGTTTTTTATTAATTAAAATTAATTATCATAATATTTTATAAAAAGTAGAGACCGATAATAATTATTTTATAAATACAAAGGTGTGATATTATTTAAATATTATTAATTTAGGAGGTAAAAATATATGGTTAAAGTAAACGACATTTCAAAGATATATAAAAATAACGTCGGAAATTTTAATATCAACTTTGAAGTTAATGATGGAGAAGTATATGGAATAATTGGTCCTAATGGAGCTGGTAAAACCACCTTAATTCGTCAATTGTTGGGATTTATTAAATCTGATGAAGGGGAAATCTTGATTAATGAAATTAATCCCCAAAAAAATTCAAAAGCCGTTATGGAATTTACTGGTTATGTTTCAGGAGAAATTGTTTTGTATGAAACTATGAAGGGCATTGAGTACCTTAAGCTAGTTGCTAGTCTAAAAAAGGGCGTTGAATGAGAATTTGTTGAAAAACTAATTAAACACTTTGAAATAGATGTCACTAGAAAAATTAAAAAAATGTCAAAAGGAATGAAGCAAAAAATTGCTTTAATTGCTGCAACAATGAGCAAACCAAAATTCCTAGTGTTAGATGAACCAACATCGGGTTTAGATCCAGTTATGCAAGAACAATTTAACGAATTAATGTTCAAACTAAAAGATGAATATAAAACTACAATTATTATTTGTTCTCACATTTTTGAAGAAGTTGCCAAGTTATGTAATAAAGTTGCTTTTATTAAAGATGGAAAGTTGATTGAAGAATTTAAAGTGGTTAATAAAGATATTAATCAAATTCAAGAGAAGTTTAAAACTTTATTTGCAAAGGAGACAGTATTATAATGAAAGATAATATTTTTGCGGGAAATAACAAAATTGTTATGGCCCACTTAAAAGTAAATTGAAAAATAATTTTATTTTTCAGCCTATTCTGACTTTTTATTGCAGTATCCTTAATGACTGCCGTTTTAGTTCCCTTTGATAAAAATATGACCTCAGCTTTTATTCGTCCAACTCAAATTGAGCGCCAAATCGGAAACTCAACTTATGGAGGATTAAAACCAACGGTTTCTCAAATGTTAAACTTTGCCTTGTTTGGAGCACCAGGAATTGTCTTCTTTATAATTGTCTTAATGACCATGGCTGGAAGGATATTTTCAAAAGAAATTAATGGAGGTCAAATTAATATTTGAATGACCAGTGCTGTATCAAGAACCCAAATTTTTTACTCAAAATTCATGTTTATTATTTTCTCTGTTTTTATAATTTTTATTCCTAACTTCTTAGTTATTTTAATTGTTTCTGCAATAAGTGTAGATGCAAACCAATATTTTGGGAATGTATTATTATATGGGGTACAATTCTTTATATTTATAACTTTTATGGCAGCACTAGTAAGTCTTGTAGTATTTTATTTAGCAGAAAAAGGGCCCTTGCCTTTTATAGTGATTTCATTAATTGCTTTATATATTTTAGTTACTTGAATAATAACTTTAATAAGTGATTTGGGAAACGATCTTACTCCGAAATGAATGAGTTATGTTAAATATTATTCGATTCAATCATTACTAGTTAATCCTTTAAACTTTGACTATTGAATACAAGATCCGTTGGCAGAACAAATTATTGTAAAGGGTGAAAGAACCTATATAATTCAGCACACACTACATAATAAAGCAGAGTTGTGACTTAGTATTTTTGCCCCAGTGATTCTTCTTGGAACTGCTACTGGAATTGTAATCGGTACAAATGCTTTATTTATTAGAAAAGATTTCAATATTTAAAATTTTATATAATATTAAATTCAACCTTGGTCTTAAAACTTGGTTGATTTTTTATTTTAAAAACCTCTAGCAACCAACCTATTTATTTACGAACTTATTTTGTAGTAAGGAGTGAAAAATGGAAACTACAAAGCAAGCACTCATTTTATTTGGTGTAGAGAATAACAAACCTAAAATTTGACTATCTAATGACAGTGATTCAAATACTGCGATAATGAGTCTTTTTGAGAAATTAAACCTTTCAATTGCAGAAAAGCAGAGATATAATAAAGAAGCTCACAAGCTAGTTAAGGGGTTCGAATTCAAAGTGTCAAAATGTTCTGCTGAAATTGAGCAAGCTCAAAAAGAAATGGCAATTCTACATAAAAAAATACAAATTCAAAATCAAGAAATAGAAAACTTAAAAAAAATAATTATAAATAACAATTCAATAAAATCAGCTTAAAATATTATTTTAAATCATTGGTTTTTTAAAATTACTAGAATTACCACCATTTATTTACGAACTTATTTTGTAGTAAGGAGTAAATAAATGGAAACTACAAAGCAAGCACTAATTTTATTTGGTGTAGAAGATAACAAACCCAAGATTTGACTATCTGATAACAGTGATTCAAATACTGCGATAATGAGTCTTTTTGAGAAATTAAACCTTTCAATTGCAGAAAAGCAGAGATATAATAAAGAAGCTCACAAGCTAGTTAAGGGGTTCGAATTCAAGGTGTCAAAATGTTCTGCTGAAATTGAGCAAGCTCAAAAAGAAATGGTAATTCTACATAAAGAAATAGAAAAATTAAAGAAAATTTTAATACATAACAATATATCATTAACATCACAAGAAACTGATAGCTAATCAGTTTTTTTATTTTAAAAACCTCTAGCAACCAGCCTAGTTATTTACGAACTTATTTTGTAGTAAGGAGTAAATAAATGGAAACTACAAAGCAAGCACTAATTTTATTTGGTGTAGAAGATAACAAACCCAAGATTTGACTATCTGATAACAGTGATTCAAATACTGCGATAATGAGTCTTTTTGAGAAATTAAACCTTTCAATTGCAGAAAAGCAGAGATATAATAAAGAAGCTCACAAGCTAGTTAAGGGGTTCGAATTCAAAGTGTCAAAATGTTCTGCTGAAATTGAGCAAGCTCAAAAAGAAATGGCAATTCTACATAAAAAAATAGAAAAACTAGAGAAAATTTTAATACGTAACAATATATCATTAACATCACAAGAAGCCGATAGCTAATCGGTTTTTTTATTTTAAAAACCTCTAGCAACCAGCCTAGTTATTTACGAACTTATTTTGTAGTAAGGAGTAAATAAATGGAAACTACAAAGCAAGCACTAATTTTATTTGGTGTAGAAGATAACAAACCTAAAATTTGACTATCTAATGACAGTGATTCAAATACTGCGATAATGAGTCTTTTTGAGAAATTAAACCTTTCAATTGCAGAAAAGCAGAGATATAATAAAGAAGCTCACAAGCTAGTTAAGGGGTTCGAATTCAAGGTGTCAAAATGTTCTGCTGAAATTGAGCAAGCTCAAAAAGAAATAACTATTCTTAATAAAGAAATAGAAATTCAGAGCAAAAAATTAGAAATGCAAAATCAAGAACTGCAAATTCAGAGTCAAGAAATAGAAAAATTAAAAAAAATAATACTTAATAATAGCCCAATAAAATCATTTTAAAATACCATTTCTATTTTTTTATAATAAATTAAAAACCGCAGTTTAGCTATCAAACTGCGGTTTTTAATTTAAAGGGGCTCTATTTTAATAATTCATTAATATTAGCTTGAAATTCATTTCAAATTTCAATATTTTTAATAAGTTCCAATTTACCAAAATCGGTAATTTTGTAATATTTTCTTGAAGGGTAATTACCGTCTGATTCTGACATATAAAAGTCACAGTAACCCTTGTTAATCATTTTTTTTAGAATAGCATAGGATGTTGACTCATTAATCTCGATCACTTTGTTAATAATCTTGTTAAGTTCATAAGCATAGCAATCTTTGTCACGCAGATGTTTAAGAATAATTAATTCTAAAATACCTTTTTTTAATTGTGTATCCATAAATAACTACCTCCCTAACTAATATTCACCTCAAGGGTTGGTTCTCCGAAAGAAGCAACCAATATTGTTCAACTAAAGTAGTCTAATTCAATTCTAAATTTTGGTGTACCAGTTTCAGATTCAATAAGCTCAATATTTAAATCACCAATATTTTCTTGTCTTCAAAAATGCTTAAATGTGGCAGTTACTTCTTTTACAGAATTATCTCCTTCTTGGCGAGTATCATTAATTACAAAGTTGAATCCATTCCCATGAGGGAATCCAACAAGTTTAAAATCAAAATAATTAAATTCTTTTTCATGGGTTAAGTTTTTATCTTCAACATTTAAAGTAGCGCCTGTTTCGTAAAAATATCTTTGATGAATCAAAGAATTACCAAAAGAATTTTGCCCAACAAAAGTTGCGATCGTTCCTGATGTAGCTGCTGCTGAAAAAACTATAACTGTGATAATTAAAACAACTCTTGAAAAAACATTAATTTTTTTCACTTTTGATTTAACTCTTTTATCACTACCAGCCAAGAACAAGAATCCGTTTGTTCCGTTTGTCCCTAGTTTATAAAGCCCTATCATGATGTATCAAGATAGAATTGTCATTAATGGTAGAATTCCAATCCCCGCAATTACCACAGGAAGCACTTTTATAAAGTCATAGTTTATAAACATAAAAACTATGAAAGGGACGATAGCTACTATCGTTGCAATTGCTGCAATGAAGAATGTTAATGCTAATATCATTGGCAATCCAATTCCAAAAAATACAACAAAGATGTTTAGAATTCAAGCAGTAAATGATTTACCAATACTTTTTTCTGATTTATTTACAACTTTTTTCTGAGGATCTATTCCAAATTCAGCATAAACATTATTGCGAATTGTTTCAATCGACTCCATTGATTCTAAGATGTCCTCTATGACACTTCCCTCAGCTAGTTCAACACTAATTTTCTCATTATAAGAATTGACAATATCGTTGCAATCCTCGGGTTCTAATAAAGATAGTGAACATCTCAAATTCTTTAGTCACTTATCTTTTTTTCTTTTAAACCTCGCTTCCAATTTACTTGGAGCTTGATTATTGTTTGTTTGTTTTTCCATTTCTTAATCTCCCACTACTATATTATTACAAGTACTATTTATTGTCAAGTAGATATTGAAAATTATTTTCTTTTTGAGTAAAAAAAATAAGCCATTTGGCTTATTTTTTAATTATATAGACTTTCTTTATTTTCGATTTTTTCTTCCATTAATTGATATAATTTTTTCTTGTAAAGAACGGCTCCGTCAATTACTGCTGTTGCTGAGTTTTTGGCTACTTTTACTGGGATTTCAAAGAAGTCTTCAAAGAAGTCTTTAACTCCTTGAATTCCACTCATGGCTCCAGTAACAATAATACCATTTCTAATAATATCACCAGCTAATTCGTTTGGCGTATCTTCTAAAACTCCTGTGATCAAAGTTGTCAAGTTACCAAAAGCTACTTGTACTAACTTGCTGATTTCAGCGTCTGTTAGAACAATTTCTTTAGGCATTCCTGAAACTACTTCTCTACCAAAAACTTTAATTTTTAAAGGGTTTTTTGTTTTAATTAAAGTTCCGATATTGATTTTAACTTTTTCTCCAGTAACAGCGCCAACTTCCATGTTGTATCTTGCGCGAATATATTTAACGATTTCTTCATCTAGTGCATTACCTGCAACTTTAGTCCATTTGTATGAGATAACTCCGTCAGCTGAAATTGCTCCTGCAGTTGCTTTTCCAGCTCCGATATCAAGTGATAAAATACCACTTGGTTCAAAGATGTCATAACCAGCACCTAATGCTGCCATTTTTACATCATCTTCTGTTTGCACGTAATATGCACCTAGTTTTTTTACTAACTCCACCAAGGCTTTTCTTTCTAAGTTTGTTACACTTAGTGGACAAGCGATTAACATTATGGCTCCTACCAAATCATCTTGATATTTACCTAATGCTGCATTTAGAAAATCTTTTAAGATATCAATGCTTGCTATAACTCCATTTTTAAATGGATATTCCAATCTAGTTGAGTGGTTAATTTTACCCACTAGCTTAGACGCCTCATTACCAATTGCTACAATTTTTTTTGTTTTAGTATTCAAAGCCATAACAGTTGCTTCATCAAAAACAATTCCTAGACCTTCAATGTAGATTCTTGTTGAATGAGAACCAAAATCCATAGCAATAAATTTTCTTTCTTTTTTTTGCTTCGCCATATTTTGTTCCTTTCATTAAGACAATTCTTAAGAAAATAATTGACTCGTAAATATTATACATAATTTGAAACAAAAAAGCACTTTTTTGGAACAAAAAGAGTCAAAATATTTATATTTTTAATATGCTAAAACGGGCAATAAAAAAATTGACTTAAAAGTCAATTTTAAATATTTAAAGCTTTTTAAATTCTGTGTTCTTTTTTATCTCTTGCTGCAGCAACTTCAAATCAATGTTCAATTGTTTTTTCGTATTCTTTTGCTCCATCAATTACTGTTAGTAATGGATCTTTTGCACAAAATACTGGTAATTGGAAAATAGAAGAGAAGTATGTATCAATACCTCTTAGTAAAGCTCCACCACCACAAATAGTAATACCATTTTTAATGATGTCTCCTGCTAATTCTTCTGGTGTGTTTTCCATTACTTCAACAACTAAATCAGTGATTTTTGAAAATGGTGCTAATAACGCATTTCTGATTTCTTCGGGAGTAACAATTACTTCTCTTGGTAAACCTGAAATTACGTCACGTCCAAACGCTCTGAAAGTTCTTGAATTATCCAATTTTGCTAATGAACCAATGTCTTTTTTAATTGTTTCAGCAGTTTTATCTCCGATTAGAACGTTGTATTCTGAACGAATGTATTTACGAATTTCTTCGTCAAATGCATTACCAGCTGATTTTAATGATCTTGATAAAACGATATCTCCTGATGCAATAATTGCCACATCAGTAGTTCCCCCACCAATATCTAAAATCAAGTGACCGTTTGGTAAATCAATGTTGATTCCCGCTCCGATTGCTGATAATTTAACTTCTTCTTCGATAAGAACGTGTTTTGCTCCCATGTCGGCAACTACTTGTCTTAAAGCGCTTCTTTCCAATTCAGTAACTCCACTTGGACATGCTAATACAACAAGTGCATTTTTTAAAACTTCTCCTACTTTAATACGTTGGAAAATAATTTTAATTAAATCCTTTGCTGCGTCCATGTCTGAGATAACCCCATCAACTAGAGGAACTACCATACGAATATCTTCGTTTGTTTTTCCTACCATTTCATAAGCTTGTTCTCCTACATAAAGTACTTCGTTTGTCTTAGTGCTATATGCCATTGTTGAAGGTTCGTTATAAATAATACCTTGTCCTCCTAAATAAGCAATTATATTTGCTGTTCCTAAGTCAAGGGCTACGAATTCTTTTTTACTATTTCAATCTGCCATTATATCCTCCTCTATAGAAAACCCTTCGCATAAATTATATAATATTTCTTGATAAAATGCTACTATTATATAAATAAAGAGGTGATATTGTGAAAATTGACCAAGTCATAGTTGTTGAAGGTAAAACTGATACTCAAAAGCTGAAACAGATTTTTGGATCACAACTTGAGACAATTGAAACAAATGGCTTAAATGTTAACGAAGAACTTCTTAGCATTTTAAAGAATGTCAACAATAGCCGAGGGATAATTATTTTAACTGATCCTGATGGTCCTGGTCAAAAAATTCGCGAACAAATCAACCAAGGCCTGGCCTGTGAGGTTAAAAATGCCTTTATTTCTCGTCCTTTAATCAAAACTAGAAGCAAAATTGGTGTTGCAGAGGCAAATCCTGAAGAAATAAAGCAGTCTTTATCTAATTTAATTACCTTTAATTCACAAAACCAAGAGTCAATTTCTTGAAATGATTACTTAGAAAATGATTGATTCCAACCCAAATACCGCCAAATAATATCACATCATTTTAGCTGATCTCAAAAAATATCTTCAAAAACCTTGTTTAAATGACTAAATTTGGCGGGTCTTAAAAAATTAGATATCGAATTAATTATAAAAGAAAGCAAGGAGTAGATTTAACTATGTTACCAAAAAAACAATTTGGACAAAACTTCATAACTGATAAAAATTTAATTATCAAAATTGTTAATTTACTAGATCCCGAACCAAATCATCTAGTAATAGAAATTGGTCCGGGTCAAGGTGCTTTAACTCAATTTTTGATTGAACGATATGAAAAAGTTGTGGCAATTGAAATCGATCGTGACTTAGAGGATATTTTAAGAAACAAGTTTACAACTTCTAATTTTGAGTTGATTATGGCAGATATCTTAGAATTTGATTTAAATAAGTTTTTAATTAATATAAAAAATAAGTACAATAAGGTATCAATTATCTCAAATTTGCCGTATTATATAACTAGTGAAATAATTTTTAAAACTTTCAAAAATTGCGAGCATTTAAGTAAGGCTATTTTTATGACGCAAAAAGAAGTTGCTCAAAGAATTACAGCACATGTGGGGGAAAATAATTACAATAATTTATCGGTTGCGGCTGAACTTTTTAGTAGCAAAAAGTATGAATTTACTGTTAGAAAACAAATGTTTAACCCTATCCCAAAAGTTGATTCGGCCATTATTTCTTTAGATTTTGAAAATCTTTTATTTAAAATGCCAATTGACGAAAAGTTAAAAATCAATGAAATGGTGCGCCAGCTTTTTAATAACCGTCGCAAAACTATTTATAACAATTTAGGAACTTATTTGGGAGATAAAAGCAAGGCTGCTAAAATTTTGGAGAGTCTGAAAATAGATCTTCAATTTCGTCCTGAGGTAATATCAACTGAGCAATTTGTAGAAATTTTTAAAAGTCTAAGGAGGTAAGTTATGACAATCAATTCTTTTTGCAAGGTTAACCTTTCTTTAAGGGTGAGAAAAAATTGAAGAATTGCCAGACTTCATAGAATAAAATCGAAAATTACTTTGGTTGAAGATTTTTATGATACCATAAAAATTACTGAAATACCCGAAAAAAAAATTAAATTAATTTGTAATTTCCCAGAGATACTAAACGAAAATAATTCAGTTGTTAGAGCTGCAATGGAGTTTTTGAAATTCCACGAAATAAGCACAGGTTTAGAAATTAAATTAATTAAAAGAATCCCTTTGGGTTCTGGACTTGGTGGGGGAAGTTCGAACGCAATCGCAACCATTGAGTGCTTAACTCAAATGTTCCAATTAAATCGCTCCAAACCACTATTAAAAATAGTATGTAAAGCAATTGGTTATGATAGTTACTTTTTTGCCTCAGGATATAAAACTGCAATTGTTTCAGGTTATGGTCAAAGGGTTAAAAAAGCTAAGGTAATGGAGAAAATTGGAAGAAATGATTTAATTTTAAATCGCCACATTTCTTGCAGTACCAGAAGTGTTTATGAAAGATATGATGAAATTTATGATCCATCAATGCTTGAGGAAGTTAATTCATTAAAACAAGCTTGTATCAGTGCTTATCCTGAAATGCAAGAGGTTTTTAAAATGTACCCAGAAGCACAACTTTCAGGTACAGGTTCAACAATGTTTATTATTCCTCCTCCACCTCCAGAAGTAATCCCTCCAACTCAAGAAGAACTGGACGCTGCTGCTCAAGAGGAAGCTGAAAAGAAAGCGGCCTCATACTTTTAAAATACCAATAAAAAATCCTAACTGTATGATTTAACAGTTAGGATTTTTTTATTTATCTATTTGACTTTCGCTTGCCTCAGAATAACGGTGTCCCGCTATTTCAATTGAGTCTAATCTTGATTTTATCTCTTTTAATTCCGCTTCGCTAAACTTAATTTTTACTGCTAAATTATTTTCTTGTAATCGTGAAAATTTTTTAGTTCCAGGAATTGGTACAAATCATGGTTTTTGAGCCAAGATTCATGCAATCGCAACAGCAGGGGGTGATGTGTTTTTTGACTTGGCTAATTCTTGAACATATTCAACTAACTTCATATTTTGTTCAAAGTATTCTTTGGTATTAAATCTTGGAATTGTTGCTCGAAAATCTCCGGGCTCAAAAATATGACCAGGTTTAACTGTTCCAGTTAAAAACCCCTTCCCTAAAGGACTAAAAGGAACAAAACCAATTTTCAACTCTTCTAAAGTAGGGATAATTTCCTTTTCAACTTCTCTTCAAAACATTGAGTATTCACTTTGTAAAGCTGTTACTGGGAAAACCTCATGAGCAGCTCGAATAGTTTTCGCTGATGCCTCACTTAGTCCCCAGTGTCTAATCTGACTAGATTCTTTAAGTTTTTTCATAACTTTAGCTACATCTTTAATATCAACTTTGGGATCAACTCGGTGTTGGTAGTATAAATCAATGTAATCGGTTTGTAACCTTTTTAATGATCCAGTAATTGCTCGTTTAATATTTACCTCACTACTATCTAAACCAACAACTTCACGACCATTGTATGCAAATCCAAATTTAGTTGCAATGACCACTTTATCGCGAAATGGTTTAACAGCCTCTCCAACAACTTCTTCATTGTCAAATGGACCATAGATTTCAGCTGTATCAAAGAAAGTAACTCCTTCTTTATAATAAGCATCTCTTAAAAACTGGATAGCTTCTTCTTTGCTAGGAAATGGGGGCAGGGAGAAACTCAAACCCATACACCCTAAACCAATTTCTGAAACCTCAAGCCCTTGACCTAATTTTCTTGTTTTCATTATTATCACCTCTGCAATTATTTTACTCTTTTTTAAAAGTTAGTAAAATAAAAAAACGGCTAAGCCGTTTTTAGTATAACTCTAAGATATTTAAAAAATCATTAATCTGGTTTATATCAGCTAACTCTTGAGTTATTTTTTTATAGATATTGTCTACTAATTTATCATTATCTTTATCATATTTAAAATCATTGAAATCTGAGCGAAAAGCGTGTTTAGCATTAAAGGTTTTAATTTGACCAAAAATAGTGTTTTTCTTTACAAATAAAAATCGAAAGCGAGCCTTATCTTTTTGGTTTAAGCTATCTAATACTTTTTGCATTTTAATAGGGGGAAATACTTTTCTGGCTTCAATTTGATCGCTACTATAAAGGTTAACTAATTTATTAAATTCAGTTGATTCCAAAGAAACTTTATTATGCCCTTTATCTAAATTAAATTTATAAGTTTTGAAGAACATTTCAAAATCATGGCTTTTATCTGCTTCTAAACAAATTAGCTGAAAGAATTCTTGCTTACAATATTCGTGTTTTTTATTAACATATCTTTCATAGTTAACCACTCCATATGAGGCCTGAAAGTTTTTGAAATCAAAATTTAAAAAACTATGATTTTTTGAAAGCTTTCAACTTGAATCTAAGTGTGAATATTCTTTTAAATCAAAGGCGCTAGTAATTTTATTATTTTGAATTAAACAATCGTTAACTTCTCGGTCGATACTTATTTGCAAACCCGCCTTATAGTACTTGTTAAAATTAATTTGACTTTTCAATTTCTTCTTAAAATTGGTTAATTGAATTTGGTAAAAACCCGCCAAGAATGCTCCGATTACAGGTAGCACCATTACTAATAGAATTTTTCATCAAGAATTAAATTCAGCCTGATTGGTGGCAGTTAAAATACCTCAAATAATTGGGCTTATTATTATTAAAATCACCCCGATTATAAAAAATCCTAGTCAAGGGCGACGGATTTTTTTATTTGAATCCTTAAAAACGTCTTCAACATCTTCTTTGATTAATTGTTTTAATGATTCATAATTTTTATTCATATTTTACTTCCGTTCTAATTCTTAAATAAAAGGGAGAAACATTTGTTTCTCCAGTTTGGTTAGTTTATTTGATAGAAAATTTTAATTTCTCCAATATAGTCCCCAGTTTCTTTGGCAACTAGTATAAAACTATCAGTTTTGTTATTATCTTTTATATCAAAATCATTTGAACCATTATTGCTTGCATCTGGGTGAAATAAACTATTTATTTTCTCCAGTTCTGTAATGGCATTAAAAAGTAAAACACTTTCATTGCCGGCAACCGCACTAGTCACAGAACCAAAATTTGCTAAGGTAATAGCTTCGCTGATTTCTACCACAACTTTATAAGTAAATTCAACAGTTGAACCACTGTATTTACCTTGACTGTCATCAACTGTTATGGTTGCTTTATTTTTACTTAAAGTTACTTCTAATAAATCTCAATCGATTTTTAATTCATTAGCTTTTTGAACCAATTTCTTAAAAGTATCTAAACCCAAACCTGGTCTGGTTAGTTCTGGACTTACTACTACTTGTCCTAAATCGGTTTCTTGAAATAAGTCTCCAATATCTCCGTAGTCAAATCCTTGGGTTTCAGGATCTGGTACCACGGGATTGGGTTTGTTATCGTTACCTTTATTGCCTGAGCAAGCTATGGTTGTAATTGAAGCACTACTTACCAATCCCATAGCTGCTAAAAAAGTTAAAATTTTCTTCATAAATTCTCCTTTATAATTTGTATTATTGGTTCTCATAAAACCGAATAGATCAATATAAGTGATAATTAATGTTGTTACTTTCAAAACCACTATGTAAAAATGGTTAAGTTAGTAAACTAATAAGTTTACAAGATTATTCTATCAAATACTTACTTAAAATTGCAAGTTTAAAACAAAAAAGGGTGCGACCCTTTTTGATTTATTTAATAGCTCCAAATGTGTCCAGATACGTAACAATCATTCCAATAATTCCAAGTGCTGCTAGTCCTGCTGGAAAGGCTCATGCAGTTGCTTCGATTGTTACAACTAATCCTCCAGTTGCTAAAAGAACTAAATCCATTAATGACATCACAATATCAAAAACTCCTGAAGCAAGGTAATATCAATCCACAGGGCGATACAAGTAATCTTTAAGTGGAAGTAGTGCTATGGAAATTGACCCAGTTGTAATTGATAGAGCCGCCGCTACTGCGGTGCAAGCTGCTGCAGGTGCTACGGTTATTCCAAAAAATCACGCCATAGCTCACAGAGCGGCAGCAGCAATACCAGCAGATATAGCCAACGGAATTATAATCCCGTTGGCAAAATTTAAGTCTCTAACATATTTTTCAAGCGCTTTAACATTCTCGTCAGTTCAATCAGGTTCTTTTGGTGGCTCTGGCTTTTTTGGGGGATCGGGTATCATACACTCTGATTCACCACCAGGAAGTCTGCTCTGACCAAATTGTTGAATCATGGCAGAATCACTTGACGAATTAACAATTGTCCCGGATTTCGTCTCGCTAATATTGTCTATTCATTCTCCAAATTCTGTTAAAAAGATTTCTTCAAATTCTTGTGTGTATGGTAAACTTTCCTCTATAAAAAAATTAAAATACGAAAGTGCTCCAGAATCATAATCAAACTCTACATCTTGTGCTTTTTCAACTAATTCATCGCTTACCTTAAAAGCATAATCACTGATCTCCGCAACACTACGACCGTTTAAAAACTTACTATCTTGTGATTCAGATATTATGTTTTCCATAATCTGGTTTCTTGATGTTGCTTTGATATCAGATCAAATATCGCCGCTTGACATGTCCAACTCGATTTCGTTACTACCTCTTAAAATTTTTTGATATGTGTTACTTTGGCTATTACTTTGAGTAATAGTTGTGATATTAGAAAGGGCTGTGGACCCAACTAGCATTGAAGCTATTCCTGTTAATAAGATCTTATTCATCTATTCCTACCTTCATAGACTTTCTATTTAATTGATAATTAATAGCGATCTTTGTAGGTAAACTTATAAGTTTACAAAAGTATTTTATCAAAAATAATTCCAAAAAGTTTAATAAATTTATTAAAAAATACCAAATGTTGATTAAAACATTTAACTAAATGTTAATAGTTTTTCATAATTAAATATCGAGTTCTGCAAACCCCTCCCTAATTGACTTTATATATATATATATATATACTAGGTATAGATATATAAAATTATAAGGAGAAATAAATATGAAGAAGTTATTAAGTATATTAGGGGCTACAGCATTGGTGGTTTCAGCGCCTTTGAGTGTAGCTTCGTGTAAGAAAAAAGTTATCCATAATATTGATGATGAATTTGATTATCAAGCTTTGAAAAATGAACTTATGGATAAAGCTTCTGAGGTATTTTATCGAAATCTTAATGAGGATTTTGGTAAATGCAAAAATATTTCAAATGATGAAGCAAAAGAAATTTTTACTTTTATAAGTATTGATAACTTAAAAAATCATGAAGAAGATCCCGAATTAAATAACCCTGATTCACAAATTTTTAAATCAATTTCAAATGATGTTAATAGTATTGTTAATTTTAATAAATTAAATGAGGATATTACTGAAGAAATTATTAATCAATTAAACTATAGACCACTATTACAGGGAATTGGAAATCCTTTTAAATCCTATGAATTAACAAATATAGCTATCAAAACTCAATCTGAAGTTGTTTCACTAAGTTTTGATTATGTGGCAAATTTAGAAATGGTTATTGATGGAAAAGGTGAAATTCAAAACGAAACCATCGCCTACAAATGAACTTTTAATATCTTTGAGAAAAAAGATATTGCTGAATCAATCAAAGCTTTAAATGAAAATATTCGTCAAGAAATTTCAAATTCTGCAAACGACTTTATTTACTTACAAGACTCAGGAAATTTAAAAACAAATGCCCAAGATATTGTTGATAAAAAAGTAATTGGTAACCAAGTTATTGAAATAATAAAAAAAGTTAATTCAGAAAATTCAAATTTAAAGTTAGTAACTGATAATCATAAATTTGTTGTCAATCAAAAACTAACTCAAGATGGATCGATTGCAAGTACTAAAATTAATTACGGTTTGGAGTTTCAAGACGATTGAAGTATTTATCAAGAAGATTCAGATGGATGATTTCCACAAGATTATTCATATCCAAAGTGATGAGAAGAATTAATGGGTCCTGTACTAAAACAAGAAAAAGGTGCAAATGAGGCATTCGTAAGTAAAATCACCGAGCCTGGTCAACAATGAATTGATCACCAGCTGCCTCAAACTATTAAGGATAAAATTAACAAAAACTCTGAATTAGTGGTTTCTGAAGCGATCAACCACTACAATTTGGCTGAAAATATCAAATCCAGTGATTTTCAAAAAAGGATCCAAGCCAATAACTATGATTTTGAAATTGATGAAGTTAAAGACTATAAAACAATAGCGGTTTATGGAGCTGAATTCTCAAACTCACAAGTGGAAATTATAAGCTCATCACAAAAGAACATTGTGGAACTAGATGATTTTTTTGTTCCAATTAAGCAAAACACAACTTTTGCAAACACTAAAAAACTTTATGAAGAATTTCTTAGAGCCTCAATTGAATTCCAGCAGAGTTACTTATTAAACCAAGCAGAAGGTGAAATACAATACAAAAATGGTGAATATGTTAGTTGAGAAAATTGAGAAAAAAAACACCATTATTATGTAATGGATGTTAAAGGGGATCTAGAAGATCACTTAGTTCAAGGAGGAGATGGAAAGACATACTCTTATAATGAAATAATTCCTCAATCTATTAATCTGAAAATCAACCAGGAAAGCGATAAGAATAAAGCCTTTATAGAGTCTTCAAATTTTGCTGTTGGAAAAAAATCTAGATTTCAAAGTTTCACTCTTTTGGGGATTTTCGGACATCCGCCTGATAGAAGCAAATTTCAAATCACGGAAACTATGTTTGTAAACCCTTCAGAAATTGTAACATATGATTATAAAGCTCCAGAATTTAGAACCTACTTTTTTTCCTCTGGTTTAAAATTCAACTCTTCGAAAACTTATTTTTCATTTGGTAAAAGAGAAGATTTTATTTGTTCAGAATCAGTATCAAATTCAGACAAAACGTTTGCTGCAAAATTGTTTTTCAATTTTGAATTATAATAACTTTACTTAAATTTTTCAATAAGACTTATGTCTTTGTTTTTACTATTTATGAAATTAGTGATAGGTGATTATCATATTCCCTCTTTTATAAAAGCAAAAAAGCCACTTTAAAGTGGCTTTTTCAATATTTAATTATTTCTTTTAATTAAGAAGTTTTAACGATGAAGTTTTGTGCTCATGCTTCAGCAAAAGTACCTTTTTTCATACAAATTCTTACAATATCAATAATTCAAACAATTCCAAATGATGCCCCATACATTAATGGAGTAACAATGAACATGAATAAGAAAAGCATTAGCATTTTTCCTTTTCCTGGTTCATAACCTAATCCTAATGTTCTCATTCCTAAGTTTGGTTGTCCTTTACAGAATCAAATAATTTTAAAAATAAAGTAAATCCCAAAAGTTACTGCTACTAGAAGCATTTCAATTAGCGTTGCTGCTAAACGTCTTCAAAATCCTGCTGCTGTCAAAATAATTCCTCTTTTTTCTATAACTGTAATATTACAGCATAAGATTATAGTAAAGGTTTTTTATAAAGAAATCAATAAAAATTCCGTTTTTTATGAAAAAATAGAAAAAAAGTTTCCTATGTTTTGATTTAAAAACTAAATGAAATCTGAAATTCTTAGAAAATCAAGAACGCTATTTAAATCTTCAACTTCACTAATAACTTTATCAAAAATATTTGATTCAAGTTGTGTTAAATTATTGCTAAATTTAAAGTCTGCCATTTTTATTAATTCTGAATGTTCGCTTTTAAAAGTTTTGAGACGCATGTAAATATCTGTTTTTTTAAAAACCACCAATAAAGGTAAAGCTTGCTCTGAGTTTTTAAAATAATCTAAGATTTTTTTCATAACCTTGGGATTCATTATTTTTCTAGCCTCAATCTGATCTAAACCATATAAATTAAATTCATCATTAAATTCTTTAGATTCCAAATTAATTTCAGATAAGCTTGCATCACTATAATTGTGTTTTTTTGTATAAAAAATTAAGTCATTTTCAACAAAATTTTCAGTTGAAGTAACCTGTAAATAATTCAAATAATGCCTACCTTTCATCTTGCCCATATCTACATAAAATTCGAAACCAAATGAAATTTTGTGTTTTTCTGTCTCAATATTTAAAAATAATCCGCTTTTTCAAATATTATTAATTTTTTCTACACCTAGGCAGTTCCTTAATCTGTAGGCGCTCGGGTATTTTTCTTTATCAATCGAACAAGATAATATTTTCTCATTTGTTTTAGCATTTAAAGCCATCAGATAATATCTATCTAATGGAATTAAATTTCTCATTTTCTTTACAAAAATAGGCCATTTTATTATGTAAAAAATCACAATTCCCAAACCTAGTATGAATGTTAAAGCTGGAATATATAAGTAAGCTGGTTCTAAAAAAAACTCAGAAAAGTCTCCTTGAATTGCAAAAATGGCTGCCGCTCCCAAAATTCCAAATGATGGAGCAAGTAAAATTGCGCCTATATTAGCTAATCAAAATTTAGGTTTCTTAATTTTCTTATTTTCCCCAATAAATATATTTTTTAAATCTTCGCTGAGTGTTTTTCTTAATTCCTCGTAATTTGGTTTCATTATAAAATTCCTTATTAAAATTATTATACCCTTGATTATGTAAATTCAAAATAAAAACTTTATCTTTAAAAAAATATCTACCCCCATCTGATAATCAAAAAATATAACTTATAACTATAAGTGCCTAAAAAATATAATTTAAAATTAGAATATTAATAGGAGGAGGTCAAATGAAGAAACTAGACTGAAATTTAGTTGCTCAAGAAATCGTTGATAATATTGGTGGATTTGAAAATATTGTTGAAATGTTCCATTGTGCAACACGACTACGTTTTGTTATGAAAGATGATAACTTAGCTAATCTTGAAAATTTAAAAAAGATTACTTATGTTAAAGGCTATAACAAACAAGACAACCAGCACCAATTGATAATTGGTGCCGGAACCGTTGATAAAATATATAAAGGTTACCAAAACATTGCCGGGGTTAGCGCTGTGGGTTCTGACTTAAACGTTGCAGGAAAGACCAAGTTGTGAAATAAAGAGATAAGTTGACAATCAAATTGCTTGCAAATTACTAAAAAAGGGTTAAATTCCTTTGCTGCTATTTTTGTTCCATTAATTCCAATATTCATCATTGGGGGAATGTCTTTAGCATTTAAATCTTTATTTGCTCAGTTCTTAGATGTTAATAACGGCTTCTTGCAAATATTAGATATTATTGGAGGAGCGATTCTTGGTAGTTTGCCTGCTTTTGTAGGATATACAGCTGCCAAAAAATGAGGGGGAAATCCATTTATCGGAATGAGTATGGGGATGATATTAATTGCTCCAGCCCTACTAAATTCGTATTCAAATGGGGCGCCGGTCATGTTGGGGTTTGAATTAGGAACTCCGCAAAGCGTTATTGATGCAGAAGTTAAAAATGCTTTTGATCAATGATTATCAAATAATAATTTAACCAATAATGGTCTAGAACCAAAAGAAATTGTTGGCTATTACTTCACAATTTTCTCTGGAGTTGCCAATAATTTCTTTGAAATTAAACTAATTGGATACCAAGCTCAAATTATTCCGGTGTTATTAGTTTTAATCCTTTCAGTTAATCTAGAAAAAGGATTAAGAAAAATTACCCCAGAAGCAATTGCTATAATTGTTGTGCCACTAGTAACCGTATTATTTTCAACTTGAATAGCATTTTGATTAATTGGTCCTTTGGGACAAATCATCGGAAAAGGACTTGCGATAGGAATCACAGCGGTATACAAATACACCAACTACTACGGAATTGGATTTGGGGGTATGATATTTGCTGGGGTATACCCATTATTGGTTATTACGGGATTACACCAAGGATTTTTGCCAATCGAAGCTCAATTGTTAATGGATAGCAAATTACAATATGGACACAGCTTTTCATTTATTACACCAGTGGCTTGTGTATCAAATATTGCACAAGGAACAGCATGTTTAATTGCCATTTTCTACATAAAAAACAAACAACAAAAATCAACTGCAGCTTCAGCGGTTTTTGGAGCCCACTTAGGAATAACCGAACCTGCGATGTTTGGAGTTAACTTGCAGATTAAACCGCTTTTAGTAGCAGCAATTGCTGGATCTGCTTGTGGGGGTTATTGATTAGGGATGACCCACACAGTGGCCAATAGCTTGGGAAGTGCTAGTTGAATTGGATTGGTGCAATTTGATTGAACAAACACAGAAGCTCTAAAATACTTTGCAGCAAATGATATTCCAGCGACCTTCTCAAGTTTAGCTCCGGGAATTCATGTAACAATTGCCATGTTGATTTCGATGGGTGCAACTGCGGGATTCTCATTCTTGTTGTTAAATACAAAATGAGGAAAAAATGCATTAGTAAGTTTTAACGGAGATGAGTTAAAAGTTCAGACTCAACAATAATTTTAATACCAATTTATCACATTATTTTTTAGTATAATTTTATTAAAGGATAAATATAATGGAAAAGAAATGAAAGATAGTATTTGACTACTTATTAGAATTAATCAAAACCGATCAGGTTAAAGCAGGAGAGGCTCTACCCAGTCAGAATCGATTAAAAACTCGTTTTAAATACAGTGATCAACCAATTCGAATTGCTTTTGATAAACTTGTTAGTTTAAATATAGTTGAAGCGCATCAAGGAAAAGGTTTTATAGTTTGTGAGAAAA
The DNA here is from genome assembly GCF_003363775.1 of Spiroplasma alleghenense. Lineage (NCBI taxonomy): Bacteria > Bacillati > Mycoplasmatota > Mollicutes > Entomoplasmatales > Spiroplasmataceae > Spiroplasma > Spiroplasma alleghenense. Next base: position 1,300,409 of record NZ_CP031376.1, on the reverse strand, counting down.
CAAGAAATAACATCTTGTTTTCTTTTAGTGAAATGTTTCCTGATGCTAAAAGTGAATATTTAAAAGCGGAGCTAATAACGATTGATAAAAATTTAGAAAAGCGAACCGGATTCATTTGTGGGAGCAAGGTTTATCGAGTTGAGGTCAAAAGGTTTTTAAAAGATATTGATTTTATTTTCCAAATCTCTTGATTGAATGCTAAATTTTTTGCAAACTTCAATTTTGAAATTTTAAAACAGAATGGCTTAATGAATTTTATGAAGAACCATTCTAAAACCAAGGTCAGTCACGCTATCAAAAAAATCTACTTTCAAAAAGAAACTGATGATTTAAAAATCAGTGAATGATTTAACGATAATAAAACCAATCAAGCCATTGTTGATCAAGGTAAGGTTTTTGATTTGTATAATGAGCAAATTGAATATCGTGAAAGTTTTTATCAACCCGAATTCTTTAAATGAGAATTTATTGAATGACGTAAGTAAAGGAGTGCCAAATGTCAGATAAGTACAAAAAAATATCAAATAAGGATTTAACTGATTTTGAAAAATATCACAAATTAAAGATTTATGATTGGTATAATAATCAATTCCATTTATCAGGCTTTTCTGGACTAGTTAACGATCCAAATGGTTTAGTATACTTCCAAGGCGTTTATTATATCTTCATGCAAAATTGTCCATTTTCACCTGAACACCAAAATAAATCTTGAAGTCTTTATACTACCAGAGATTTTATCAATTACAAGTATCACGGAATTGTTTTAACTCCAAGTATTAAAGAAGATGCTTTTGGGGTGTTTTCTGGAAGTGCGTTTGTTTGAGATAATAAATTAAGATTTTATTATACTGGTAATATTAAATATTTAGAAAATAATACTCGTAGTAGTTACACTATTCAAGCCGAGTTTGATTTTGAAAAACAAATAGGTATTAAAAAAGTCTTATTTAAAACTGATGAAAAAAAATTCACCGGTCATTTCCGTGATCCAGTAATTCACTATAATAACAATGATAATAAATTTTATATGATTAATGGGGCCCAAAATCTTTTAGAAGAAGGTGTAATCGCTATTCATGAAACAAATTCATTGGAACAACCATTTGAATTTAAAAATATCATTAAACTAGATATTTTTGATAACTATATGATAGAATGTCCCAACTTTTTTAGTATTGGTGATAAAAAAGTTTTGATGGTTTCTCCTGAACGCAATATTTCCTTTAAAGATGGCTCGCATAAAGTTTACTACCAAATTGGAGATTTTGACAAGGATTATAAAAAATTTAAAGGAATCACCAACTGACAAGAACTAGATGGGGGCTATGATTTTTATGCACCCCAAGTTTTTAACAATAGTGATAGAAATCTTTTGATTGGTTGAAATGGTAATTCGTCTTCAGAACAAAAAATTACTTATGAAAATATGTGGTCAAACAACTTAACAATTGTTAGAGAATTAAAATTAAAAGATAATAAAATAATTCAAACCCCAGTTGAAGAAATAAAAAAATTAAGAATTGCTCCTTTGAAGTCTTTTGATAATCAAGTTGAATATCAAAACGGTTTATTGGAGATGTTGTTTGAAAATAATAATCAAGATTTTGAATTTGAAATTTTAAATTCAAATGAAGAAAAAATAATTTTTCAATATCAAAACCAAGTTTTAAAAATCGATCGAAGTCGATGTACCAAAACCGATGAAGAGAGCTTACCAAACAAAATTATTTTAAAACAAAAAATTAGTTCAATGCAATTACTAGTTGATCGCAGCTCAATTGAAGCATTTATCAATAATGGAGAGAATGTCATAAGTTTAAGGTTTTATTTAATGAATCACGAATTTGTTAAATTTAAAAACTTAAATCCAGTGTTCTATCAATTAAAGGGTTATGAAATCGATTACCAAAATATAGTATGAAAGAATCAGGAGATTAAATAAATGGCAAATAAAATATTATGTATTGGAGAAGCTTTAGTAGATATTTACCAAGTCAATGATTCTTATAAAGTAAATCCTGGAGGAGCTCCTTTTAATGTGGCTTGCAGCTTAGGTCGGTTGGAAAGTGAAGTATATTTTTATGGAGCAATTGGAGATGATGATTATGGAAAAATAATTTTAGACAATTTAGAATTGCATAAAGTTGAAAATGATTTTGTGCAAATATTGAATTCTCAAAAAACTACCCAAGCCTTGGTTAGTTTAGATAAAAATGGAGAAAGAAATTTTGAATTTATAAGTGGAGCTGATCAATATTTAGAACCAACTAATTTTGATGAAAAATTTAGCAAAGTTAATTTAGTACATTTTGGAAGCGCCACAGGATTGATGGAAGGTGAACTATTTAAAGCTTATCAGAATTTATTGAAATGAAGCCTTGAAAAGAACTTAAAAATATCTTTTGACCCCAACTTCCGTGATAAGTTATGAAACGGTAAAGAGACAGAATTTGAAACTAAAGCCTTGAACTTTTTTAAAGTTGCAGATTTTGTTAAATTCAGTGAAGAAGAATTAGATATGCTATTTGAGGGTGACGATTTAAATGCTAAATTAATTAATGCAAATAAATTAAATCCTAAAGCCTTAATTTGTGTAACTCTTGGTGAAAAAGGCACAAAATATATTTACAAGAATCAATTGAAAAATATTGAATCAACTTCAGTTAAGGCGGTTGACACAACCGGTGCTGGAGATGCTTTCGCTGCAATGATGCTAAATCAATTAAACAAAAGCCAAAATTGAGAAAAATTAGACTTTAACGAAATTGTTAGAGTGGCAAATCAATTTGCTTGCCAAGCCGTTAAACATCAAGGGGCTTTAACTTTTTTAAATCATTTGGGTGAATAAAAAATGTTTTACGAAAGTAAAACATTTTTTGATTTAGAAACCAATCTCATAAAACCGTTTTTAATTATTATTTCATCCGCTTTGATAACTTTGTTAAAAATTATTTTTAATATACGCAAATGATTGTGGTGGACACGAAAGTCCAAATTCTAATAAATCCTTAGGTCTGTCAAATTCTATATATTCCTCAATTTCATAAGCAACCGCTTTTTCTTTTTTATCATAATAACTGTAGTAAAAACTACTGTCTATTCCAGAAAAATTTTTTGTAAATTCCCATATATTTTTTGGGGTATCCACATGAACCTTTTTAATTATTGCGACCCCGACAACTTTTGAAATTGGTGCAGTTGCATACATAAAAATTTCTTTATCGTTAAACTGCTTGGCCTCAACCTTTCTGAATTCAAATTTTTTATTACCACTTTTGATATTATTAATATGCTCGTTATGTATTGACATCAAAATTTTCATTTTACCTAATCCCTTCCATTATAAAATACCATATTAAAATTATTGTAACCATTTTTAATTTAAATAATAAAAGGAGTTTTCAAAACTCCTTTTATTATTTGCTTGCTATAATTTCAATTTCTATTAAACCATTTTTTGGCAAAGCGGCTACTTGAAAAGCACTCCTTGCTGGCTTGTGTTCTTTAAAGTAGTCAGCATAGATTTGGTTAACTACATTAAAATCATTAATATCTGCTAGTAGAATCAAAACCTTAATAACATTACTTTTATCATAACCTGAACTTTTTAATATTCCATCAATGTGACTTAATGCGTTTTTGGTTTGTTCTTCAATTGAATTTGGTAAATCAAAAGTTCCTAAATTAAAACCTAACTGACCTGAGGTATAAAGAATTGAATCTTTAATTTCTATAGCTTGAGAGTAAGGTCCAATGGCTTCTGGTGCCGTATTTGTTTTTATAATTTTCATTTTATTTCTCCTTTTTTATTTTCAAAATATTTACTAATCGGTTTGTCAGTTCTTGTAGTTTTTGGCGACTTAATCCAATATTAATTCTAAACCAGTCATTGCCTGAACCAAATTCTGCACCCATGCCAACTATTAAATTATTTTCTTTTAATAATTTGTTAAATGTTTCAAAACTCAACAGGTTACTATCATATTTTATTCAAACTAGATACGAAGCCTGCATTTTCATGACTTCTACATTTTCAAGAACACTTAATTCTTTTTTCAAGAATAAATAATTTTCATAAACATATTCTTTTAGCTCTTTTAATCATTTAAATACTTGAACGCTATTATAAGCGCTTATCAAAGCTGGTTGAAAAAATATGTTTGGTGATGTTGTTGAATTTTTTTCAAATTGTTGATCAAGCCTTCTCTTAATTTCTTCATCTGCAATGATTAAGTAGCTGCCTTTAAGACCTCCAAGATTGAAGGCTTTATTTGGAGAGTTACAAATAATGAAATTATTATTTGTGACTTTATATTTTAGTAAAGATTGATGAGTTAAATCATTTAAAACTAAATCCCCGTGAACTTCATCTGATACTATTAGCACTTTATGCTTTTGACAAATTCTAATAATTTCTTGAACTTGTTCTTGACTTCAAACAACTCCTCCAGGGTTGTGTGGATTACAAAACAAGAATAACTTAACGTTATTTTCAATAATTTTATTTTCAAAATCCTTAAAATCTATTTCATAAGTTTGGTTTTTGAAAACCAATTTGTTTTCAATGACATTTCTTTCACTAAGATTAATTGCTCTAAAAAATGGTCCATAAATTGGGGTTTGAATTAAAACGTTTTCACCTTTATTTGTAAAAGCTTGGACAATTTGAAATAAAGCATTAACAGTTCCGTGACCTGACTTAATTCAATGTTGGCTTATTTTGATATTGTGTAATTTTTGATATCAGTCTTGAATAGCTTTATTAAACTCCTTTTGAACAAAAGTATAACTATAAGTTGATTGATTGGCTCGATGAATAATAGCTTTTCTAATATCATCGGGAGTTTGAAAGTCTAAATCAGCAATTGAACTATTAATTACCTGACTGACATCATCTAATTGGTAATTATCTTTGAGATAATTTAAATCATTTTTTCTTTCTTTATTTTCTTGACGATTGATTTTTGAATCAAAATTATACTTCATTTCTTATCGACTTACTTTCACTTGTAGATTCCTCAATTAAGGGTTCTTTATTTTTAAATAATTTTATTAGTCCGAAACTAAAGATTAGTGCAGTCATGTAACGAACTTTCTTTTCAGTTTCGGGCTTGGTTTTTAACACTTTTAATCCAAGAATAATTGAAGTTGAAACTGCGGTTCCAATTAAAGCAATTATTATGAAAGTAATAATTGCTAATCAAACTGCCATGGCTCCAGTGACTGATTGTATTCCAGCAACGGTAATAAAACCCCCCCCAGTTATTGTTGAACCTAAATTAAATGCATAGCTTAAAGCTCCTGATACAGCTCCACCAGCCACAAATCCAGGAATTACTCTAAAGGGATCGGATAACATCATTGGAATACTTCCCTCAGTAATTCCTAATGAAGACATAACCCAAGCAATTTTACCGGCTTCTTTTTCTTGTTCATTAACAATTTTTCTTCCCAATAAAGCTACTAAACTAGTTGTTCATCCAGTTCCGATTCCTGCCGCTCAAAAAGCAGCATATGGGGTAAGTAAACTCGGATTGGTTAATTGACCATCAGTAAAGGCTCCAGTGAATGAAGCAAATCCAAAGGCTCAAGCCACTTTATTAAAGGGACCTCCCAAGTCAAAGACACACAGCATTCCAATTAGCATTCCTGCCACAAAACTAAAACTGGTTGCTTGTAGCTTTGTTAAACCATCAAAGATTAAACTCACTAACATTGCGATTGGTGTTCCTAAAGCAAAGAGAATTAAACACATAATTATTAATGATCCTAAAATCGGATAAACAAATCATGTCAATACTCCTTGGAATTTTTTAGAAACCATTCATTTCTTAGCCCCAATCATCATGTAGCCCACAATGATTCCAGCAATTAAACCTCCAAGAAATCCTAACCCTGCCACTACTGTAACTTCTTGGCCATTTACTAATTTAGTATAACTTACCGCATTACAGGCAAGTCCTCCAAGAAATCCTGGAAACAATCCTGGTTTATCAGCCATCGCATAAGCAATATAACCCGCTAGAATTGGGGCTAATAAAATGCTTAAAGCTCCTCCTGCTGTACTTTCTAAGGTATTTAATCAGTTGGCATTTTGCGCAATTACATCAGCACCAAATATTTGTTTAATAATTGTTATTAAAGCTACAATGGTTGTTCCTGCAACAATTACTGGTACAACATAAGAAATTCCAGTTAATACTGCATCTTTCAAACCTTTACTTTGTCTTTTAAAACTAGTTTTAAAGTCAAACTTTTGTTTTTCAACTTTTTCCTTGCTTTGAAATTCCTGTTTTTCAACTTTTCGAGAGACTTTCATTAATTTCTTTCAAATTTCATCCATTTTATGAAGTGGTTCAGCGACACTGGTTTTATGAACCGGTAAATCTTTGAAGCGCTCGATTTCTGCCGGATTAATATCAGCGGCTATTAACATAACATTGGCGTTTTGTACATCTTCATCAGTTAACTTGTCTTCAATCCCGTTAGCTCCTTGTTTTTCAACCTTGACTGCTCAGTTTTTGCTTTTAGCATAATCTTCAATTAATTTAGCACTCATGTAAGTGTGGGCTACTCCTGCAGGACAACCAGTTAAAGCAATTAAATAACCATCTGGTTTTAAATCTTGGACAACTTCTTGTTCGCTGTCCTGGCTAAACAATAGATTTTGAACAGTTTCAAAATCATTGGCTGCTTTTAAACTATCTCTTGTTTTTTGATTTAATAATTTTGTGGCGATTTTACTAATTAGTTGTAAATGAATTTCACTTGATTTATTTTTAGGAATTGCTAACCCGATAACAACACTAACAGGTTTGTTATCAAAAGTTTCTCATTCCAAGGGTTTTGAATACTTAATAAAAAATATTGTTGGAGTTTTAACTTCCTTGATACGAGCATGGGGGATGGCAAAGCCATCTTCTAAACCAGTACTAGTCTCAGATTCGCGAAGTATAAAACCCTTATATAAATCTTCTTGATTCTTTACAATTTTATTTTCAAAACCAAGTTGGGCTAATTCTTGTAAGGCTTCATCTTTATTTTTAGCCAAAGAATTCAAGACAACTGTTGTTGGCTTTAAAAGTTCATTTATCTCACTCATTACTTATTTCCTTTCTTATAGAAAAAAATACCTTTTAGTTAATAATTTAGTGGTAATTTATCTATAAACCTATTTAAGCAAATAAGTTTTTAAAGCCGGGGAAATCAGAGTAAGTAAAAACCCATTCCAGATTTAGGAATGGGTTGCTTAATTATTAAGTTGTAAATAAAGAAAATCTCAAAATTGTTGTAGAGTTTGTGATCTAATTGAGTAAAAATCTCACAGTTGTGATTCTTGATTATCCAGTATGAAGGTTTTATCAACAACTTGATTAAAAGATGAATCTTGTCCTAAAATACCTAAAGTATAAGATTTATTAAAAAATGTTTTAGCATAACTTTCTAGTAAATAATTATGACCAGACAAAGTAACAAAGATTACTAAATCCTGGGGTTTAATATTATCAACGTATCACTGGATTGAAGACACATCATCTTCTAAAAATATTTTGTACCCAATTCCGCGCATTCTTTGAACAAAACCTTTACTTGCAAAAAAGGCAACATTAAAGCAAAAAATATAAATATTGATATCCTTATTAAATAATTTTATAATTTCATCTTTTTTATTTAATCAGTTATTGGTTAAACTTAAAGCGGCTGAAACTTTGATTTCATTGTATTTATCCAGGTTTTCTTCAAAGCTATTTTCTTGCAGATTAGAATTAAAGTTTTGTCTTGATTTTAAAATAAACTTTAGCTCATTTAAACCTGATAAACCTATACTTTGACAAAACCTAGTAATACTAGAACTTGCCACATGACATTTTTTAGCGATTTGTGCTGTTTCATTTTCCATCACAAATTCTTGATTATCAATTACAAATTTGGCTATTGTAACTCTAACTGCATTAGTATCGTGTTGAATTATATGATTGATTTTCTTTAAAATTTTGTCCATAAAAGCGCCTCTAAGGTTATTTTAACAAAAAATTATAGCGACTAATTTTATTTAGAAAAAACTTTAGCTGCGGGATTTTCAAACAAAAAATGTTTTACTTCTGTAAAACATTTTTTGTTTGAAATATTTTCGTCATTTTATTTTATCAAGCTTATTAGCTCGGCAATATCTTTGCTTTTAATGTCAGATAAATCTATTTTATATTTAATGTCTGAAATCCTATCACTAAAACCTTCGTCCGAAATTTTTAGAAATGGTAGGCTAGATCCCTCATACCATCTAAAATTTGTCTTACCTAAGTTAATTTTGTGTTTTAGAATTTCTTTGTCTTTTTGTATTTTTTCTTTTAGCTTTAATATTTCAATTTCCAAAAATTCGTTATCAGATTTTATCATATTCAATAAATCTAGTAAGTCTGAGCCGTTATCATCTCTAATTAAGTTAGCTGTTATTAAGACTGTTTTATCTCTTTCGAAGCTTACCTGCTTATGAGAACAAATATATTTTTTGTTATCTCCTATTGCAGACTTCACTTCTAAATATAAGTCGTTTCTTTTTATATAAAAATCAAATGGCATTGAGTCATCATTATGAAAAAAATCAGCAACCATAAAGTTGTTTTTTTCGCATTCAATGATAAAGGCTAGTTCTCCCATAATTCCGAATATTTTTTCGGGGGTTAAGTCAGATCTTATACTTTTGAATAAAAAGTCAATTTTTTTAATAACGCTAAAAATAGTCTTTGAACCTAAACCGAATTCTCTTTCAATCAATTCAAAAATAAATTCAATGTCTGAATCATTAATTTTTCTGTAACTATCCTTAAACATAATTACCTCTCCGTTATTTTTAACACCATTTTTATCTAACCCAATCTCAAAATTTATATTTGCAGAATAATCGAAGTGTTTGTGCTTAATTACGCTTTGGTTAATATTTATTTGCTCCTCTGTAGAATGAAAAATGAAATCTTTTCCGTCAATCATATCTCAATACAAATTAATTTTCCCGTTACTTTTTTTCATTATGTTTTTTTACCTCCTGTAAGCACACAATTATCAAGATCCATAGTTCTTAATTCATTTTCTAATTTTGTTAAGTTTCTTATGACATTATCTTCAGCCATTTCATAAATTTTCCCATTCACAAGAATTCCTTCTTTAAAAGATTCTCAAATTTGATTGTTAATTAATATTTTCATAAACCTGTAAGACTCCTGTCTGTAACCGAATCATCTTGCTCTTTGTAGTAATGTATCTAATTGAATTTTATTTTGAGGTGCATTAATCATTACTTCCACCAATAAATTGGGAAAAGTGAAACCCCTAGAGATCAATCCTCCTCCTATATATATTCTATTTTCATCACCATCAGTTGATTTATCCATAAAATCGGAATTTAAAATTGAAATTGAACTTCTATTAATACTTTTAATAAATAAATCCAACTCTTTTTTAATCAAAGTCTTGTTCCTAATAAAGAAGCCACTTTCCAATTTATTTATTTCGCTTATTTGTTTTTCAAAAAAATTTTCAAAAAACTCTGGATGATAGTCTCGTTTTAATTTTGAAATACCGGATGCAACAATTTTATTTATTTCAATATGAGATTCCTTTTCCAGTGAGATGTTTATTATCAAGTCTGTTCTTTTCCTAATTTTATTATTGATATTAAAACAAGCTGAATTAAAAACGTAATATTTGAGACTTTGATAAATTATTTTCCCTCATTCGTTTTCAGCTCTTCTATCAGTTGACAAAACATCGTACACAAAACTATTTTTTTGAAAAAATTCTAATCCAGTGTAACTTGTTTCTTGATTCAAAGTAATTATTCTATGGGGCTTAAGAATTTCTGAATTTCTAGAAAGAATATTAGCGAAGGGGGTTGCGGTAAATGATACTATTTTTGTAAAATCAGTTCTAGATTTGAGCGCTCCAATCATCTCATAAATCTTAGACATCGGTTTTCCTATATTAACGGAACCAAAATCAGATTCGTCATCAATAATTAATACTTTTTTGTTAGATAAGTCTACATTTTCTAAAATTTTATATATTGACTTTAAGTCTTTTTCTGACTTTAGAATATTAAAAAAAACTAATACCCCTTTTTCCAAATTTTCAACAATACTTATACTTTTTAGATTGTCCTTGTCCAAAAATAGAACCTCACTATTTTTGGATCTTATTTTTTCAAGTCTTTCCTGAGTTTGCTTTAACAGTAAATTTGTCGTTCCTCCCAACAATACCACTATGTCATATTTTTTAGATAACGAGGCAGAAATTAATCCTAAAATGTTATTAGTTTTCCCTGATTGAACATTACCCACCACCAGTAGGTTGTCTACTTCTTGGAGTGCGTGCACTATATTCTGGATATTTCCCAAAATTATATTTTTGTAGGATTCAGACCCACCGGATGAAATATCATCAACAAAATTACTAAAATAAGAATTATCGCCTTGTATAAATGAATAAACTGTTTTATTTTCTATCGCTAAATCGGTTTTCTCTTGAAAAACACTTCTTCAATCAAATTTTATATTAAAATTATTTTCCATTTGTAATAGAAATCCTGTTAGCAATCACGCAAGCTATATCTGTGTAAGTTTTATTTCTAAAAATTTTCATATCTCTAAATCTAGGGGGAAGCTCTTTTTCTTTATTAAACTCATTATTTAGATAGTCAAATATATATTGAGACAGACAAAAGGTTATACATATTTTATGAAAACTAAAAAGAGATGCACTATTTATTTCATCCGTAACAATAGGTTTTCAAAGATCATGATTTAAGTTTAAAATCACAGACAGGTCTAGATCCTCGGAGTTTTCGCTTTCATAAGTAATGAAGTCATCTTCTTTGGGTAAATTATTCATATTTTTTAAATTTATTTTAAAATTAAGGTTTTCCCCCTCAATTTTAACTGTGTATAAAGTTTCCTCCATATCGTCCAAGGACAAACTGCCCAGTCTATTTGTTTCCATAATTAAATTATTTGGATTTGCAGAAGTTTTTACCAAATCTTGAATTTGTTCTTTCTTAGCTGATGAAGAAACCTTACAAAAAATATTTTGCGCGTTAGTGATAGCCATAAGGCAACTGTCTAATTTTGAAGCCATTTTCCTAATGGCTGCGTCAAAATTTGTTTGTGCAATATTACTGTTTCACGATATATTTCTTTTATTTGTATCTAACTGAAGATACTTTTCTTTATCCTTGAACAATGGGTCTAAATCAAACCATCCAAACCATCTACGTTTATGATTTGTTCCTCCTGAAATATCATCTTGGATTAATTTATTGGGGTTATAAGTTTTTGTTTCGTTTGTTTTATCATTAGGTCCACATGCTACGGCCCTTCCTGCTTGATACAAGGAAAATCCATTGTACTTTACATAAGTTTGCTTTACATCTAGTGATCTTGGATCGGCTAAAATACCAATTTGACCTATAATTCTTATTCCGTCAATTATTTCCTCATTAAAATCTCAAATAAGATCTGATTCTTTTATTATCTTGTCATAGAAACTTTTAATCATCTCGTTATTTTCTTTTTTTGAAATATTTTCAATGTCCGATTTAATTTTCTTCAGAAAGTCTGTGGTCTTAGAATTCTTTATAAAAACAGCTTTTTTCTGATTGCTTTCGATTCACCTTGAAATGTTCTCTGCTTTAGGTAAACAGCTCAATACTTTTATGAAGCCAGAGTCTTTTTCGTTATTTTTCCACTTTATTTTTATTTCCGCTCCCATATCAATGTATTGTCCATACTTTCAACCTAGATTTTGAATTAAAACATCGAGCGATCCAGAAAGTCGCCTAGCTCTAAGGAAGGAAATTTTAATTTGTGTTCCATTTATTATATTTTCGTTTTCGTGGTTAAGTATTTTTCCAGCCGTTCTATATATACTATACCTTATAATTTGATCTTCAGATTTTGAAAGCTCCTTTAAGTTAATTTCTGTTTCGTAAGTGACTTTAGACCCTCTCGGAATTGTTTTGATTTCTATTTTTCTCCCCAAGAAAAAAGAAGATTGTTTCAAACCAACTCCGTGAACATTTAATTCAGTAGTTTTAACTGTGTCAACGCTATTTCCTAATATTAAAGCTTTCTCAAGTGTAAATTCATCCATTCCGTTTGAGTTATCAGTGATAGTTAAGTTTGGGTTCCCGCTTATTGTTCTATCAATTATTAGTTCCATTTTAAAACCCTTTATTGATTTTCCAGGATTGATATACGAGTCCAAATAACTTGAGATAGAATTATCTATCAATTCGCAAAGCATTAAGAAATCTGTACTCGGAAATTTCGCATATTGCTCGAAATTTTCGACCCTCATTTTCATTTCCTGATCATTTTTAAGTATTATCTTATCCATTGCTTATATCCTCCTTTGTTTTCCTATTATATTTTTTAGGCTCAACAAGACCTAAACCAGCTTCTATTATTTTTTGAAAGTTAACTTTAAAAAATATTTCCTTTTCCTTCAAGTCAATAATTCCTTTTACAAAATCATGGAAAACGCAAGAGAAGACCGCGTTATTAAATTGCAAGTACTCATTTTTACTCTTTCTATCTATAAATTCCCCGCCCGCTGAAATTGCAAGAAAACTTATTATGATTTCGTCTCTGTTGGGGTCTCTTAATTTTAATAAAAGGTTTCCCTCAATTTGATCAGGACCATTAATAATTTCTTCATCAATCAGAAATACCTCGCCATCTCCATTGAAAATCTCATCGTTAATCTGTGACTCTATTTCATCGTAAAGTTTTATAATCGTTGACTTATTTATTTTAAAACCTCTAAATAGAATTGGCAAATTCATTTTAGACTTATTGTAAAATTTTTTCAACTCCTCGGCTGATTCCCTGTCAATTGTTATTTTTTTCATATTGCTTTTTATTTTTGTAGGCGGCTGATCTTTGATTTTTAGCTGTCTAATTCCATATGCATTTGACTGAGTAAAATTAATTATTAATTTTCCGTTATCATACTTAATCATCTCTAAGCATCTCCTTTATACAACATGCAATTGCCTTTGCCAATTTCGGTGGAACTGCATTGCCTATTTGGACAAGTTGTTTTGTTTTTGAACCCTTAAAAATAAAATCCTCAGGAAAAGACTGTAGAGTTGCTAGCTCTCTTGGGGTAAGAACTCTGTTTTTTTTGTAGTGTATATTCACTCCGCCGTGATTTTCTTTAACAGTGTATGATGGTCTATCTGGATGCAGTTTCTTTCAACCATCACTATAAGAAGAATAGAGGTTTTCACCATATTTTAATTTTTTCATTTTTTCCAAAGTGTTTGATTTATGTGAAGTGAAAATATGGTTATTTTCAACATCTTCAACAATATCCTCAAATTTTTTTAAAGCCTGTTCTACTGTAACTCTATTTTTTTCATCGCAAAGGGGTTCGGGAAATAAATTATCCTTGCCCAATCTATTTGCTATGAAAATTACTCTTTTCCTATTTTGAGGAACGTAGTAGTCGGCTGCATTTAAAACCTTAAAGTTTATCTTATATCCTCTTTCTTCATAAAGGTCTATAATATCATCAACTACAAATTTTCCATCACTTGTTTTCATTGATAAAATACCAAGCACATTTTCCATAACAACAACCTTTGGCTTCACTTGTTCTACTAAATTAAACATATTTTTATATAATGTATTTCTATCGTCATCTACAGATCTTATTCCTGCAAGGCTGAAGCCTTGACATGGAAAACCACCAACAATTACGTCGACTTCGGTTTTTGAATCCTGGATTTGCTTAATAAAAGATTTTATGTATTCGTCATCTGTTATATCAGCCTTTTCAACAGAGTGATCAAGTATTTGATTTCTAATTTTGAAGTTAAAATTATAGGTCTCATTTGCTTCCTCAAAAATTTCAAAATTTTTAATTGGTCTAAAACCTGCCTCTATAAACCCGAGACCAATTCCTCCGGCGCCTGAAAATAGATCTATTATTTTGGGTCTATACATTTTTGAATCGTCTGATTTATTCCTATAAAAATCTAGATTAAATTGATCTTTTATATTGATGTTGAAATCTGCCTGCTTATGTTTTATTTTTTCCATGATAATCTCCTTCTAAATTATTATACATGATAATCATGAATTATAATTTAGAATTATATGATAAATTATAAAAAATTAAATAATTTATTTATTATAAGTATCTTTATTTTTTATATCTCAAATTAAGTTATGAAATTTTAAATATTTAATAAATTCAGGAGATTTAAAATGGCCAATAAGTGTAGAATCGCTATTAATATTCAATGTTGAAATATCATCATAAATATTTTTAGAAATCAAAATGCTTAGTTTTTCTGAATCAAATGAAATTAAAAACCTATCAAACAGTTTATCGTGGTTTGCACACAAAATTAATCCATTATTTAAATCAAATTTTTCCGAATTTTTACACTGGCTATAAGGTTTAATATGACTCGCAACAAGTAATTCATTATTTGTTATTTTGCAGTTTGAAATACAGCAAGATCCAAAAATTTCTATTAATCTTTTTCTTCACCTTGACTGAAGCATTGGATCTCTCGTAACTATTTCGACATTTTTCTCATTAACAAATTCGATTTCATTTATTTTAGAATTATCTAACAATTGATCGAAACTAAAAGCACTTCCATATAAAAACTCCACTGCCTTTTCTATGTCATCTTCAAAAAAAGAATAAAGGCAAATTAGATTTATTTCTTTTCTTCTGATATACTGCCTTGAGTTCTTATCATTTGCAAGTTCGTTTTTAATACCCGACCTTCCTTTTATAGACTTTGGGTCGTAAAATTTTATATTATCTATTTTCGCTGCATAGGACCTTCATCCTCTAATGAAACCTAAATTAGTAGTTTTAATATTTATAAATTTAATTCAGTTTTCTTTTTCAAAAATTTCCGCGTAAGAATTGTTTCTATTGTTTATAAGATAAAATGCAGTTAAGTATTTCATTTCTTCTGTACCGTATTTAGGTCTTTGTTCATTAAAATTAATATTTAAAAACTCTTTATATTTGTTGTAAAAATCTATCTCATCCACAATTTTGAAATCTTCAGTTTTAATTTTATAGGGTAGGTAAAATCAATTTTTGAATACCTCAAAACTAATTAAATTTTTTTTATCAAAAAAAATGTTTTTAAAATTTGCTTTTTTACCAATCACTTCAAATTTAACCAAAACAAATCCTACTAAGTAAAGAACAATATCTATCGTTTTATCCTCATGAATCATTTTAACTCTAATTTTTTCGCTCATACTATTTCTCTGATTATCTATTATATTAATTATACAAATTTATATAAGTAAAATCAATTATACTTTGTTAAGATATATTTAGAAAAAGGTACAACATGAAACTAAAAGAATATTATCAAAACCCAAAAGTAACTATTATTGAAGAAACTCATCAATATATTGATGTAGATAAAAACCAGGTAATAGAAGCACCAAGTGCAACAAGATTAATTGAATATTTTTATCCCTTTAATGCTAATGAAATTGATCCAACCATTTTAGAAGCGGCCATTGATAAAGGAGTTTGTGTTCATGGGCTAATTAGTCAATTTTTAAAAGAAGTTGAAATTGATGAGTGTTGTCATGCCAAGGATGGCAAAGCTGTTCGAACTCATCTAAGCGAATACAACTGAATTAAAAATAAATTAAAATATATTAAAGCTAAAGAAATCTATAGTGAAGTGTCAATTTCCAATTATAAGATGAATGGAACTTTTGACTTACTATATTTGGATGAAAACAATAAATGACATTTAGTTGATTTTAAAACTACTTCGCGATTAAATCGTTTAAAAGAAACCTTACAGTTAAAATTATATGAATTACTAATCTTAGAACTTTTTGAGGATGTTGACCAAATTGATTACTTTGAAGTTTATAACTCTCGCAATGAAGCGCATTACACAATTACTCAAGAAGAGCTATACTTTGCTCAAAATCAAATTGAAGAGCTAAAATCTAGTGAAGAATTTAGCAATTGTTTTTAACATTAACTATTTAAAAAACCCTAAAAATTTAATATTTTTAGGGTTTTTTCGTATTTTGGAGTATTTCTCATATTAATTGACTTTAACGACCCTTGCTTATATACTATGTTTAGATAAATAAAATTCTAAGGAGAAATAATATGAAAAAATTACTAAGTATTTTAGCGGCAAGTACGTTAATTGTATCAACTCCTTTAAGCGTGGTTGCATGTGGTAAAACTAAGGATGAAGTTGATGGTGAATTTGACTTTGTATACTTACAAAAAGAGTTAAGAAACTCGGTTCAAGAAATTTTTAATGCCAATTTAAAAAAAGATTTTGATGATTACCTTTTTGTTAGTGAATCAAATGGTAATGAAAAAGTTGATTATCCATTTGGAGATAAAGGTATTGAATGATTTATTGAATTTCAAGAAAAATTGGGCGATAAAGAATCTCTTGAATACATTGAGGTTAGAAAGGATATTTCCCAAATTATTCGTTGAGAAAATGTTGAAAGCGAAATATCTCAAAAGATATTGACCAACATAAATTACAAACCAATTTTAGTTGATAATAAAACTCCGCTAAGAGATGGTTATGAAATAAAAGATATGAGCTTTAAAACAAACGGTTCAGATAGTTTTGTTGTCAATATTGAAATTGGGGCCAATTTTTACTACTTAGATGAAACGGGACAAATGGTTAACGACAATCTCAATAACTATAAAACCTCAATTAACATAATGAAGAATTCTGAAGACGAGGTTATTCTAAATGAGACTAAAGATACTTATGTAGATGAAATTAATTCAGTGGAAAATGCCAATAGTTTTTTAATTGAAAGCGACACAGGGCGATTAGAAAAAACCGCCGCCTTAATTGATAACAAAAATGATAGCAATCCGATTTTTAAACAACTAGATTCAATTATCGACTCAATTGATTCAAGCTTAGAAGGGGTTACAATCAATAAAGACTACAAAATTAATACTAATAAAGAAAATATAGTAGATGCTTCACTTTCTGAGCAGCGACCAAAGTATAAAATTGGTGTTTCACAATACGGAAGCACTTATTTTACCAAAGCTTTAGAAGGGAAACCCGGGGCTGAACAAGAATTTATTGACCTATGCAGCATGAATAAGTCTAAAGTTTTAGAAAATACTACCAGAAACAGAATTGAAAACATTGAAGAATTGGCGGCAAAACATGGCGATTTTGCCGAAGTGATTAATTCTTATAACTTAGAATATAATTTAAGATATTCAAGCGCAGGTAAGCTTTTTGAAAGTAGTTTGAAAAGAAATAATTTTAAGTTAAACCCTGAAGAAGACAGAAGTTATATTGCATTATTTAGAGCCTCAATCGAAAATGTTTCATTTACTTATAATGAGTCTGTGTATGAACTTCCCACTGAGCAAATCGTAATAAAACAACGTCCCAAAATTGGAAACTCAAAAGATTTATATGCAAAATTTATTTCTGATGCTTTTTATTTTAATAAACTTTTATTTGGATTTGAAGAAGGTTGATCACTGACTGATAATCCCGACTATAAGTATTATCTTAAAAAACCTGAATCTTGAAAAGATATTGAACCAAGAACAGTGATGTCGGCTCCCGATGCAATGGATGATTTGGTTGCGGCAAATCGCGAAGCGGCTGCTTTCCTAGAACCACTAGATTTGCACGTGGCTGCAGATAATAATTCATATGGAATTAATTATGCAACAGAAGCTAGCTTTAACGAAGATGGAGAATTGTACTTTTGAGATTCTGCAAACAATGTAAAAAATTTAAATTCAATTAAAGTTTCCTTTTACTCTCCTGAATTTATTGAAATACGTCAAGGAAAACTTTTCTTTGGTTTCAATGTAAGAGGTGATGTTTCAACATATACAACTCCTTATGAAACACCGACAAAATGAATACTGAAATAATCTAAAACAACTTTATTTAAAAACATAAATTATTTATTTAATAAAAAAATCTAAACTTTTTATTAAATAAATAATTTTTTCCATTTTATGATTGTTTATAAATATTTTATTTGCTAATATTGTCTTGGAGGAACAAAAAATGTTAACAAATTTATTTAGCAATAGTGTTGGCGAAGCCTTAAAGGCTACCTTAGTATCTTGATCGCTTTGATCTGCAATCATCGCCACAATTTCAGTAATTGGTTTAGGTTTTTTCCTAACCGTTAAAGGTCTTTTAAATAAAGATTGGGAAAAAGCGTTTACTAGATTAGTGATGCTGGTTGGATTACCAGCTTTAGCTTTAAATGGTTTTCTAAATGATGTGACTATTGAGGAATTAAAATCTGAATTATCAGTTATTATGATTGGTTTTATCTTTTATTTGGTCATGACAATGGGGGCGAAGGTATTCTTTTATAAATATGAAAAAGATATTCAAGATACCTTGTCAATGTGTATCGCCTTGGGTTCAACAACTTTCTTTGGTATTCCGTTAATTACAGCGATTTTCCCAAAAGATGGACCAACTACAGCTAACAATTTTAATATCCCTTATCGTATTTTCTTATACTCATTAGGATTTTCAATTATGAGTAAGAAAAATGTAGCAACAACTAATTCTGGTTTCTTAACTCGAAAAGAAATAAAAATTCAGTTACAAAACTTACCCCCAATTGAACAAGTTGAGTTCTTACAAACCCAAAAAGCTTTAAGACAAGAAATTTTATTAACTCAAGCTCCAGAGCGCAAAAAAATTCGTAATCAAAATTTGAAACAAATATTCTTGAATCCAATTTTAATTGCAACTTTTTTAGGATTCTTTATTTGAGCAACTCAATTAATTCCAGGAATTAAAGTAGTTCAGTATGGGGATACCAAAGCCTTTTCACCATTAAGAATCGACTTATTATTTCCCCCAATTAAATCAATCCTTTCAACTCTGGCAGCCATTTGTACACCATTGGCTTGAATTTCTATTGGGATGACAATTGCTAAAGGAAATGTCAAAAAAGCTATGAAGTCAAAAGTGGTTTGATATGCTACTGGAATCAGAGTTTTCTTAGTACCAATTGTGGCATTAGTATTTGTGACCCTATTTGCTTGAATTGGAACTGCCTCTGGGGCATGACAAATTACTTCAATTCAATTAACTGTTATCTTAATAATGGCAGCAACCCCACCAGCTAATGTGGTGGTTGCTTATGCAATTAATTATGACAAACAACCCGAATTAGCAAGTAATGTCACAACCCTATCAACTCTAGCTGCTATTATCACTATGCCAATTTGAGTAGTTGTGGGAACTGCCATTGGATCAACAACACTATTTGCTAGTTAAAAAATTAAAGGAGAATAATTAAATGAAAATGATATGTTATGGGGTTAGAGAAACTGAAAAGCAATTTTTTATTGATTTAAATAAAAAATTTGGCTACGACTTAATTTTAGAACCCAAATTATTAACCCACGAAAATATTACAACAGTTAATGGCTGTGAAGCTGTAATGTTACGTGCCAATTGTGTAGCGGATAAACAAAACTTAATAAAAATGAAGGAAGCTGGGGTTAAATATGTTCTAACTCGCACTGTTGGGGTTAATCATATTGATGTGCCCGCTTGTCGTGAGCTAGGATTAAAAACTGGCTATGTACCATTTTATTCACCCAATGCGGTTAGTGAACTGGCCTTAGCGCTTGGAATGGGTTTAATGCGTAATACCTTTTATATGGTCAATAAAACTGGGGTAAATAAAGATTTCACTGTGGACTCATTTATGTTTGCCCAAGAAATTCGCAACTCAACTATTGGAATAATTGGAACAGGTAGAATTGGTTTAGAAACTGCCAAAGGATGACATGGCATGGGAGCCAAAGTAATTGGTTATGATTTATATGAAAATAAAGGAGCTAAGGGAATCATTGAATATAAAAAACTGGATGAATTAATTAAAACCAGTGATTTAATATCAATTCACTGTCCTTATATTGCTGGGGAAAATGAACATATGATTAATAAGGATTTTATTTCTAAAATGAAACCTAACTCATTTATTGTAAATGCTTCACGAGGAGAACTACTAGACCCTGTTGCTTTATATGAAGCAATTAAATCTAATCATATTAAAGGGGCTGCCTTGGATGTTGTGGAAAAAGAACCACAAATATTCTTCAAAACTTTTGGTAATGATAAACTACCAATTGAAGCTTATGAAAAGCTACACCAATTTTACCCAAGGGTGGTAATAACTCCTCATATTGGTAGTTTTACTGATGAGGCAGTTAAAAATATGGTTGAAACCACTTATCTTAATTTACAAGAATACCTAAAGACTGGGCAATGTAAAAATGAAATAAAATAAGTTTAAAAACAACTAATAAAAAGTAATTAAAATAAATTTAAATATAAAAATCAACCTTTAGCGGTGCAGATAACTGCTTTCAAAAAGGTTGATTTTTTATATACACATATATATACTAGGTATAGATAAATAAAATTATAAGGAGAAACAAATATGAAGAAGTTATTAACCATTTTGGGGGCTACCAGTTTGGTGGTTTCAGCCCCCATTAGCGTGGTGGCTTGTAAGAAAAAAGTTGATCCAAATACTGATGAAGAATTTGATTACCAATATTTGCAAAAAGAATTAAAAGCCACAGTTCAAGGAATTTTTGATTCTAGTTTGAAAAGTGATTTTGATGATTACTTTTTTGTTTCATTTGAAAAGGGCGGAGATAATGGGGTTGATTATCCTTTTGGCAAGCGAAATAAAGAATGGATCAAAAATAATAAAAAAAATATTGAAAATATGGAATCAACTCAATCTCAAGAAATGCAAAACTATATTAAGGATTTAATTCACTGAAATAAAGTAGAATC
Source organism: Spiroplasma alleghenense (assembly GCF_003363775.1). NCBI lineage: Bacteria > Bacillati > Mycoplasmatota > Mollicutes > Entomoplasmatales > Spiroplasmataceae > Spiroplasma > Spiroplasma alleghenense. The sequence continues at coordinate 1,279,534 of NZ_CP031376.1, read as the reverse complement.
TGAAATAATAAAGAACGTTCTTTCTAATGTAAACTATAAACCGATTTTAGTTGATGGAAAAACCCCTTTAAAGGATGGCTATTTTATTGATAGTATAAAAATTGAAGAAAAAGACGAGGATGGACCTTTATCTGTTTATATTGCTATCGGGGCTAGCTTTTATTTTTTAAATTCAAATCATGAAATAGAAGTAGAGAATCTGAATTTATTCAAGACCTCAATTACGATTTTAGGCAAAGAAATTGAAGCACAGGATTTAAATGAGGTAAAAAACATTTATAAAGATACTCTGAACTCGGTTGAAAATGCCAATAGTTTTGAAATTAAAAGTGACAAAGGTGATTTATTCAGTACCGCTGAGGCAATAAATCAAAAAACAGAGAGTAATTTAGTATTTCAAAATTTGCAAAATATTTTAAATAATGTGCAATGAAACGAAGAACCAATTGATTTTAACAACGATTGAAAAATTAACACCAATACCAATAATATTATTAATGCCTCAATAAGTTACCCAAACAATTACGTGTATTGGGACCCCAGCGCATATAACCCTGAACCTGAAGCTGTAAAAACTCTACAATCAGCACTAAAAGGGGACAAGCAAGCTGAAAAGTATTTTATTGAAGAGCTCAGCTCAAATGATTCAAGGTGAATGAAGAGTCGAATTAATGATTACATAAAAAACATAAAAGAACTTGAAACTGAATTTAATGATTTTTCAGAATCGCTTAACTCTTTTAACTTAGAGTATATGTTGTCTATAAACTCTGAATTTCAGGCGAGTTTAAAAAACTCAAATTTTAAGTTAGAACCCATAAAGCAAAGAAACTATATTGCCCTTTTTAGATCAACTATTGATGATATTAGTTTTAAATATAATGGCTTCAACTATGAATTACCAAAAGAGCAAATTGTTATAAAACAACTTCCTGAATGTGAAAACACTAAAGTTTTATACAAGAAATTTATCACTGATTCTTATAATTTTCAAAAAGAGTTCTTTGGTTTCAACGATAAAGAATTACAAGAAGATAATGCTGATTGAAAATTCTACCTTAACAAACCAGAAGAGATGAAAGATATTAAACCCATGACATTGATGGATTATGAAGATTCTTTTGATTTGCTTCTTAAAGCCAATCAAAAGGCTGCTGATTGATTAGAACCTCTTGGATTAACAACAAGAGTAAATCAGTCTGCGTCAGATAGTAACATTAGTTTTAAAAAAATGACATTTAATCAGGAGGATGAAATATATTTCTGTGATAATATGTCGGATAAAGGCCGTTGGTTAACTTTAAAAACATGGTTTTTTTCGTTCGAAGCTTCAAGGACTGGCGTTTACAAAACATATTTTCAAATTGGGTGAAGAGACGGTCACAGAATTGATATGACAGGTGAGTCTAAGTCTAATTCTGGGTGATGATTCAAATAGCAATAAACAATAGTAATATAAATTTAATCCATGATTTCGCATCAAAATTAAATATTTTATTCTAAAAATTTGCCAACAGAAATTTGTTTGCTAAACCAATCCTCACTAATTTTAGATTTTATCAAAAAGCACTTTTGGTGCTTTTTTATTTTTACAAGATTTCGATAACACCTTCCTAATTGACTTTATATATATATATATATATACTAGGTATAGATATATAAAATTATAAGGAGAAACAAATATGAAGAAATTATTGACTATTTTAGCAGCGACAAGTATGGTGGTTTCAGCTCCATTAAGTGTTATTGCCTGTAAAAAGAAGGTGAATCCCAATATTGGCGAGGAATTTGATTACCAATCTTTACAAAAAGAATTAAAAACCACAGTTCAAGAAATCTTCAATTCTAGTTTAAAAAGCGATTTTGATGATTACTTTTTTGTTTCATTCAAAAGTGGTGGAGATAACGGGGTTGATTATCCTTTTGGTGATCGAGATGAGGAATGAATCAAAAATAATAAGGAAAATATTGAAAATATGGAATCACCTGAATCCCAAGAAATGCAAAATTATATTAAGGATTTAATTCACTGAAATATAGTAGAATCTGAAATAACAAATAACGTTCTTTCCAATGTTAACTATAAACCAATTTTAGTTGATGGGAAAACTCCTTTAAAGGAAGGTTATTTTATTGATAGTATAAAAATTGAAGAAAAAGAGGAGAAAGGACCTTTATCTGTTTATATTGCTATTGGAGCTAACTTTTATTTTTTAAATTCAAATCAAGAAATAGAGGTAGAAAATCTTAATTTATTCAAGACCTCAATTACAATTTTAAGCAGTAAACTAGAAGCTCAGGATTTAAATGAGATAAAAAATATTTATAAAGATACTCTGAACTCGGTTGAAAATGCCAATAGTTTTGAAATTAAAAGTGACAAAGGTGATTTATTCAGTACCGCTGAGGCAATAAACCAAAAAACAGAAAGTAATTTAGTATTTCAAAATTTGCAAAGTATTTTAAATAATGCGCAATGAAACGAAGAACCAATTGATTTTAACAACGATTGAAAAATTAACACCAATACCAATAATATCATTGATGCCTCAATAACATACCCAAAAAATTACGTGTATTGGGACCCCAGCGCAGATAACCCTGAACCTGAAGCTATAAAAACTCTACAATCAGCACTAAAAGGTGACAAGCAAGCTGAAAAGGATTTTATTGAAGAACTCAGCTCAAATGATTCAAGGTGAATGAAGAGTCGAATTAATGATTACATAAAAAACATAAAAGAACTTGAATCCGAATTTGATGATTTTTCAGAATCATTAAACTCTTTTAACTTGGAGTATATGTTGTTAATAAATTATGCATTTCAAGGAAGTTTAAAAAACTCAAATTTTAAGTTAGAACCCAGAAAGCAAAGAAACTATATCGCTCTTTTTAGATCAACAATTGATGATATTAGTTTTAAATATAATGGATTTAACTATGAATTACCAAAAGAACAAATTGTTATAAAACAACTTCCTGAATGTGAAAACACTAAAGTTTTATACAAGAAATTTATCACTGATTCTTATAATTTTCAAAAAGAGTTTTTTGGTTTCAATGATACAAAATTACAAGAAGATAATACAGATTGAAAATTCTACCTTAACAAACCAGAAGAAATGAAAGACATTGAGCCTATGACATTGATGGATTATGAAGATTCTTTTGATTTGCTTCTTAAAGCCAATCAAAAGGCTGCTGATTGATTAGAACCTCTTGGTCTAACTACAAGAGTAAATAGGTCTGCGGTGTATCATAACGTTGGTTTTGAAAAAATGACATTTAATCAGGAGGATGAAATATATTTCTGTGATAATATGTCGGATAAAGGCCGTTGGTTAACTTTAAAAACATGGTTTTTTTCGTTCGAAGCTTCAAATAATAGTGTTTCTAAAACATGTTTCCAAATTGGATGAAGAGACGGTCACACAATGGATATGACAGGTGAGTCAAAGTCTAATTCTGGGTGATGATTCAAATAGCTTTAAAAACAATGATATAAATTTAATCCATGATTTCGCATCAAAATTAAATATTTTATTCTAAAAATTTGCCAACAGAAATTTGTTTGCTAAACCAATCCTCACTAATTTTAGATTTTATCAAAAAGCACTTTTGGTGCTTTTTTATTTTTACAAGATTTCAATAACACCCCCCTAATTGACTTTATATATATATATATATATACTAGGTATAGATAAATAAAATTATAAGGAGAAACAAATATGAAGAAGTTATTAAGTATATTAGGGGCGACAAGTATGGTGGTTTCAGCACCCCTTAGTGTGGTGGCCTGTAAAAAGAAGGTGAATCCCGATATTGGCGAGGAATTTGATTACCAATCTTTGCAAAAAGAATTAAAAGACACAGTTCAAGGAATTTTTGATTCTATTTTGAAAAGTGATTTTGATGATTACTTTTTTGTTTCTTTTGAAAAAGGTGGAGACAATGGGGTTAAGTATCCATTTGGTGAGCGCGATGAGGAATGAATCAAAAATAATAAGGAAAATATTGAAAATATGGAATCAAAAGAATCTGAAGAAATGCAAAACTATATTAAGGATTTAATTCACTGAAATATAGTAGAATCTGAAATAACAAATAACGTTCTTTCCAATGTTAACTATAAACCAATTTTAGTTGATGGGAAAACTCCTTTGAAAGATGGTTATTTTATTGATAGTTTAAAAATTGAGGAAAAAGAGGAGAATGGACCATTATCGGTTTACATTAGTATTGGAGCTAGCTTTTATTTTTTAAATTCAAATCAGGAAATAGAAGTAGAGAATCTTAATTTATTCAAGACCTCAATTACGATTTTAGCCGACGAAGAAGAAGCTTTCGACTTAAACGAAGTAAAAAATATTTATAAAGATACTCTGAACTCGGTTGAAAATGCCAATAGTTTTGAAATTAAAAGCGACAAAGGTGATTTGTTCGGTACCGCTGAGGCAATAAATCAAAAAACAGAAGGTAATTTAGTATTTCAAAATTTGCAAAATATTTTAAATAATGTGCAATGAGCCGGAAAGGCTATTAATTTTAATAATGACTGAAAAATAAACACTGACACTAATAACATAATTGACTCATCAGTTAATCCACCAACTAATAATTTGTATTGAGACCGTGATGGGATAGGAAAGCCTGAAGGTTTAAAAACTTTAAAGTTAGCACTGAAAGGAGATAAGCAAGCTGAGGAAGATTTTATTGAAGAACTTAGCTCAAATGATTCAGAGTGGATGAGCACCGGGGTGTCTAAATACATAAAAAATATAAAAGAACTTGAAGTTGAATTTGATGATTTTTCAGAATCATTAAACTCTTTTAACTTAGAATACAATTTGAAAGAAAACTATACATTTAATTCTAGTTTAAAAAAATCGAATTTTAAGTTAGAGCCTAGAAATCAGAGAAATTATCTTGCTCTTTTTAGATCAACAATTGATGATATAGGTTTTTGATATAATGAAACCTTCTATGAATTACCAAAAGAGCAAATTGTTATAAAACAACTTCCTGAATGTGAAAACACTAAAGTTTTATACAAGAAATTTATCACTGATTCTTATAATTTTCAAAAAGAGTTTTTTGGTTTCAACGATACAGAATTACAAGAAGATAATACAGATTGAAAATTCTACCTTAACAAACCAGAAGAAATGAAAGATATTGAACCCATGACATTGATGGATTATGAAGAATCTTTTGATTTGCTTCTTAAAGCCAATCAAAAGGCTGCTGATTGATTAGAACCTCTTGGATTAACTACAGGAGTAAATTATTCTGCAGCGTCAGGTAACGATTATTTTTCAAAAATGACATTCAGTCAGAATGATGAAATATATTTCTGCTATAGTATGTCAAGTAATAACTATTATTTAACTTTAAAAACTTGATTTTTTTCGTTCAACACTTCAAAAACCCAAATTTACAAAACATATTTTGAATTTGGAGCAAGAACCGACCATAGAATTGATATGACAGGTTATTCAAAATCTAATTCTGGGTGATGATTCAAATAGCTTTAAATAATAGAGATATAAATTAAATCCATGATGTCACATCGAAATTTAATATTTTATGCATTATTAAATTAATGTATTAAGATAGTTAAATTCGCGTGACATTTTTAAATTATAATAAAATTTATATTGCTTTTATCTTTAGCTTAGATTTTCATCAATTCTGAGCTCATAAAAATAAGATTCCTTTTTATCTATTACTACAAAAATTCGAAGTTAAAAATGTAAATTAACTCTTTCTTTTAATTCCTTTGCCTTTATTCATTGATTAATCTCCATAATTAAGAATTCCAAACATGCTACTTAAGTTCTAAATTTCTAAAATATTTATTTAGTAAGTCTCTACTAATAACTTCCGATTGTTTTGTGGCCTCTCAAGGACCACCTGGTTTATGGCTTAGTTCAACAAGTGCTCAAGTAGAAATCTCCATTAAGTTATCTAATATCTGATTAATTAATTTCTTATCTTCATCTTCAATTTTTTTTGCAAACTCACAATAAGTGTCTTTGGGTATATTTCTGTATCCATTATTTTCTGTTGCATTTTTATTTATCTCATAAATTGATTTAATGACAGGACCTAGTTTTCAGGCCAAAAATTCAACGTCGAAAAGTTCCTCTCTAGTTTCTGAATAAAAAAACCCATATAAAAAATAAAGTACTTTTTGCATTTTTAGATTATTTATTTCTAATATTTCAAAGTTCTCCTCGTTGTTTTTTAATTTATCTGAATTTTCATAAAAATAGTTAATTACGTAGTTTGCAATATTTTTAACATCGTATTTCGACATAATTTACAACTCCTTTTTTAAATTATACACCTTATTTAGTGGCGGGTATTTAATACTAAGTAATTTAAAATAAAAATCATTGACTTGATGAAAACAAATAAATATTACTTATAGTAAAAATAAGTAATATTTATTTGTTTTTCTTTTAAATTATAAATTTAATGATATGATAATCGCGTATATTCAAGAAATATACGAAAGGAGAATTTTATGAAAAATATTAACTTACTATCAACGTTATTACTTTCGGGTGGTTTTTCACTAGCGCCTAGTTTATTAACTCAAGAGAATTTATCAAGTTCCATTAAAAATGATGAATTAGATTCTAAAGTTGTAAATAGCATTAGTAGAACCTTTAATTCCTCATTTCGTCCAAAACCAGGAAATGCAACATCTTATTGAAATGAAGATAATTTAATACAAAGTATCAAAGATGATGCCAATATTTTGTTAGAAAATAATCCTGGAAAAAGAATAGTTAAAATCGGTTATCTTGATTTATATCGAAACTACAACAAAGTATCAAATATTGATTTACTACCATTTAAAACTGCTTTACTAGGAAATATTAATATTAAAAATATTTGAGACATCAAACTAAATGGAGAACAAACTTATATTTTTTTAACCGGTTATCAATTTAAATACAATCTCAGCTACAAAGATAGAAATGGAGATTCGAGTCAAATAATTTTTGACTCGGGTAAAAAATGAGATAAGGTTCCCAAGTTGGAATTTAAATACAATCTCTATGTTTAGTTAATCAGAATTTTAACAATAGAGAACAAGTCAAAATGAAAAGAGTTAAGTTATGATAAAAATTAGTAATTGATTTGATAAAAATTTAACAATTTTTAAAAATACCTTTATTAAAACTTTAATAACACCCACATTTTTGGTAACAACAACAATTTATCTAATTTCTCTGACCACTACAACCTCAGTTTTTTTCTCACCCAAATTAATGCTTTTTAGAGCTTCGATGGGTTTGGGTTTGTGAATCACAGTTTCTATTACCTCATTTTATTTTCTTATTTTAGCAATTGTTTTTGCGGTGAGGTTATATAGTGATCAGGTCAAAAATGGCATTGTGAAAATGGAACTGCGAGCAAATAAAAGCGTCGCCAAAATATTTTTTGAAAGATTGTTTGCCTTGCTTATTATATTTATTTCTATGATAGTTTTGAGTTTATTAATTGAAATCATAGTTTTTTCAACGACTAGATTTAACCTTGCGAAGTGATTCTATAAAGTATATCTTTTCAAGTATCTTTACCTTTCTGTTTACAGTTTAATTTTATTAAGCTTCATGATATTCTGGTTAACTTTTGCCCACCAAGTAATTCCGGTAATGATAACAACAATCATATTCTTAATTATGACTTTTAATCCTTTTGTGGGTAATTTACTTTTAAATCGCCATATAATTGATGGAGCCATTGATAACTCTTCAGAATTTTTGAAGATAAGTAATAAAACTTATTTTTACAAGAAATATAATGAACTAATAAAAAGTGAAAATAATTACGCTACAAAAATTGCAAAGACCTTTTACCAGTTAGATACAGCTTTAGATAAAAACCCAGATAATGAATGAAATATTTTAGATGCCAGAAGTTTAATTTTAGATGGTTTCTTAATGGAAGCTGAAACGGTTCTTGATAATAATGAACAAGAAATTAATTTTCAAAGTTTTAAATATAGCGACTTATTTAATAAAGAGGAAAATGGTTTATACAAATTTTTAGAGCTGATTGGTAATATAACTCTTGATCCAAATTTTAACTCCAAAGATATTAAGAACTGAGCAAATAGTAGATTCTCGTCTCGTTCTTCAAGACTGAGCGAAAAATTTGACTATATAAATGCCTTTAAGAAAATTCAAAAAAAATCAGAAGACAAAGACTTGCAAGAAATAAGCAAACTAATTTACGAGTTTATTGAGACAAATATGTATTTTTACTCAGATAATATTTTAAAAGATTTTTACCAAAAATTTACTTCTGAAAAAATTAATACCGAAAAGAATTTTGACTATTTCACAAAAAGCAAAAAAACTCCCGGTTATTTTGATTTTTCAACTACAATTAGCATCCTAGCCTATAACTATTTGGTTTACAGTCCCAGTGTGCTGGTGGGTGAAAATGATTTTTATAAATATAAAAGTGGTGTTATAAAAAATATTTGATTTAATCCGGGACAGCAAGCTTTTTATCTTTATAGCACACCCCCAACTCGAAGTTATAATTTAGCTCAAATGGTCAGCTCTAATTTTTATGATCAAGGAATGTCTAGGTTGATGTTTCCAGATACTAAAAAATCTAATAATAACTTAGAGGACGAAATCCCCTTTCCTAAGGAAAGTCAGTGAAAAAATTTAAAAATTAAAAATATTGAAGTTATTAACTTTTGGGGAATACTGTTTTGATGAATTGGATTGTCAACAACTTTTCTCACAGGTGGTTATTTTATTTTTAGAAAGAAAAATTGAATAAATTAGAGGTGTTTAAATGAATAAAAATGAATACGCCTTTGAAATATTAAATATTAAAAAAATTTATAAAAATCAAAAAGGATTAAAAGAAATTACGGCAAGTTTTAGAAGGGGAGAAATTACAGCAATTTTGGGGCACAATGGAGCTGGTAAAACTACTTTAATTAAGTTGATTACCAAGGAAGTTAAACCTGATGCCGGCCAAATTTTGGTCAATAATAAAATCCCAGAAAAAGAATTTTATGACAAAATTGGTTTTCTACCAGATCAAAATTCTTTTCCTTTGGATTATAAGTTAAAAGAGTTTATTATTTATAATGGAGTTTTACGAGGAATACCCAGAGAAAAAGTAGTCAAAAAAGCACAGACTTTTATTGACAAAATGGGACTTTCAAAGTTTAGCAAAAAAACTTTTCGTCAGCTTTCTTCTGGGATGAAAAAAATGGCCTTACTTGCCACTGCAATGATTAATGATCCTGAAGTCATTATTATGGATGAACCAACAGCAAACATGGATATAGAAAAGCGCGCTTGATTACTTGAATTATTAGTTGAACTTTCTAAAGCCGGCAAAACCGTTATTATTACTTCTCATATTTTAGATGAGCTAGAAAAAATCATTGATAATTTAATTATTATTCAGAACGGCATAAAAAAGTATGATCAACCTTTTGATAAAAACCAAGAAAAACTAGCTGATATTTATAATGGTATAAATCAAACTGATATAGGAAATGAAAGTCATTTTAAAGATATTTTCAAATAATTAAAAACAGGTTTCAAACCTGTTTTTCTTTTAATTATTATCAAAAAATGACAACTAAATCTGATAAAGAGCAACAAATTGACTTTACTTATATTTATATATAAAATAATTATAAATAAAATTCCAAGGAGAAATAACATGAAAAAGCTACTAAGCATACTTATGGTTACAACTTCGGTAGTTTCAGCACCACTTAGCGTAACGGCTTGCAACATAAAATCAATTCCAGAAACCATTGATGAATATGATTATGACAGATTAATTAGAGATTTTATTGACGATGTCAAAATAATTTTTGATACTGAAATTCAAAAAAAATTTGATAACTATAGATTCATTAGTGAAAAAGAAATACCTGAGGGCTTGACTTATTTAGAAATCTTAGAAAACCAAGATCAGTTTAAAAGAAATAATAAAAGCGGAGAGGTTCATGATAAAGTTCTTGATTGAGTTTCTAGCTTAATTCCAAGTAGTGAAATCATTGCACTAGTTCAAAAAGAGGTTTCTGGAAACGTTAATTATAATCCGATTTTAATTGATAAGGGATCGCCATTAAAGAGTGGCATAATTGTAGACGAAATTGACTTAGAAGTTCAAGAAGAAGTCCTAACCTTTTCAATTACAATTTCAACCGTAATTAGTTTAAAAGGGAAAAATCAAGAAATAACAAATGAACCAATTAGTAACGTTGTAACTATAAATATTTTTGAAGCAAATAACCAAAAACTTTTAGAAAAAGTTAGAGAAGTGGAAGCGGGGTATACTAATTTAATCAATAAAGAAATGGCAAACAGCTTTAGATTTTCGTCAGACTCTGGTAATTTAGATCAAACATCATTAGAAATTCCTGAAAATGAGTCCATAACTAATCAATTAAAGCAAAAAATCAAAGATAATAATAGCGAAATTAATGACGAAAATATGCAGCTTGAAGTAGTCAATAACTCAATTATTAAGGCTTCGGGAAGTGCCAAATCGCTTTCATCAAAATTTTCAATTTACTACAGCAAACCATATATCACACTTTTTAAAGCTATAAAGTCAGATAAAAATTCTGAAAAACTTTTATTAGAAAATATTAAAGGAAATAATCCTGAATGAATTGTTTATGAAACTCCAGACAAACCCCTGTTTAAAGAAATGAATAAACAAATTGAAGCGGGGGATAAAATTTCTAGATGAGTAAATCAGTATGCATTATTAGCTGAAAGTGAAGAAAAAACTGGTTTTAAAAATTTGTTAAAAAACTCTCAGTCAAATTTTGCTATTGACAAAAAAGATGATGCCAATACTTTGGCTGTGTTTGGAACTAAATTGAGTGGACTAAAATTCTCTATATTAAATTCACAATTTGATTTAGGTGACAAATATATCTTTATTAGACAAGAAATAAAAAAAGATAATACTTTAGAATATTACAACGACTTTATTCAAGAGGCATGAGAATTTCATAAAGTATTTTTAGATCCCAGTGTGAAAGAAGGAGGGGCAACAATTTTTAATATTCAGACTCCAAACACTTGAAAAAAAGAAGATTTTGTTGGTAAAACATTTTCTACCAAAGATTTTCCTACCAAAGATTTGCTTTATGCAAACCAAGATGCAAATATAAAAAATTTAACATTTAACTTTGGTCTTAATGCTGTGCATTGGCCCAATTTTGGTGACCACTATACTGACTTAAACGAAATCTATATTAATAAAGAGGGAGAACTTTATTGTTATAGCACAAACGTAGATGATATACTAACTTACATAAATTACTTAGTTTTGGGTATCTCTTTATTTGGCGACGCTAATTCAAACCAGTATCAACCAATTTTAGATTTTTGAAATTATAACGATGGAACAAGTAGGGTGCCAGCCAATCAAAAAGAAGAAAAATTGGATGTTATCGGCTCGGTTTTTACACTTAAATTTTCACAATAATGATATTTTAAATTTTATTTAAAAGCACCTAAGGTGCTTTTTTATTTTCAACAAGATTACAATAACCACCTCCCTGATTGACTTTATATATATATATATATATATATACTAGGTATAGATATATAAAACTATAAGGAGAAACAATTATGAAGAAGTTATTAAGTATACTGGGTGCAACCAGTTTGGTGGTTTCAGCTCCACTAAGTGTTGTGGCATGTAAAAAAAAGGTAAATCCCAACATTGATGATGAATTTGATTATGATAAATTAATGAGAGATTTTATAGATAATATTACAATTATTTTTAATACTGAAATCCAAAACCAGTTTAGTGATTATAATTTTATTAGTGAAGATGAACTACCAGATAATTTAAGTTACTTAGAAATTGTTGAAAATCAAGACCAATTTCAAAAAGGAAATAAAGGGGGAAACGTTTATAACAAAGTAATGGATTGAGTTTCTAGTCTAATACCAATTGAGCAGATAAATAGTTCAATTCAAAACGAAATTTCTAGCGACATTAACTATAAACCAATTTTGATTGATAGTGGTTCTCCATTAAAAAGTGGGATTTTCGCTGAAGAAATTGACTTACTGGTTCAAAAAGATGCTATAACCATATCTTCTAAAATTTCTTCTTCAATCAGCTTAAAAGGCAAAAATCAGGAAATAATAAATGAACCGATTAGTACCGTAGTAAGTATCAATGTCTTTGAAGATAATGGAGACAACCTTTTAGAACAAGCAAAAGAGTTAGAAGAGAATTATAAAAAATTAATTAACAGTAAAAACGCCAATTATTTTAGATTTTCATCAGATTCTGGTAATTTAAGTCAGACTGCTTTAGAAATTGAAGATAACCAAATTATTATTAATAACTTAAAAGAGCAAATTCAAACGTTAAGCACAGATGAAGTTTTAATTAATGAAAAAAATTTGCAACTTGAAGTTATAAATAACTCCATAATTAATGCTGCTGGGAGCGCAAAATCAAATACAGAATATTTTAGTGGAGAATATAGATTTGGCTTTTTTCCAACTTTTATTAAAGCTATTAGGGGGGTAGATGAGGCTGAAAAAACTTTATTAGAAAATATTAAAGGTAACGATCCTGAATGAATTGATTATTCTACTCCTATTTTATACAAAGAAATGAATGAAAAAATTAAACAAGGGGCCCAAATATCTAGATGAGTGAATCAATACGCACTAATAAAGAATTCAAAAAAAACCGGTTTTAAAAATCTACTTTTTAATTCTAAATCAGAATTTTCTATTGACAAGGAAAAAGATGCCAATACTTTGGCAGTTTTTGGAACAAAAATAAGTGGCATAAAATTTCAATTAAGAGATTCAGAATTTATTTTAGATGATAAATATATTTTTATTAGACAAGAAATAACTAGAAAAAATACTTTAGAATATTACAACGACTTTATCGAACAAGCCTGAGAATTCCACAAAGTTTTTCTTGATCCCTTCTTGAAACCAGATGGGGCAACGATTTTTAATATTCAAACTCCAAAAACATGAAAAAAAGAAGATTTTGTTGGTAAAACATTTAATGCGAGGGATTTCCCAACAAATGATATTTTGTATGCCAACTCAGAAGCCAATGCAATTAATTCAGATTTTAATTTCAGCTTGAAGGCTGTTCAATGAGAAAATTCTAGATTGATGAAGTTTGATGAAATTTATATAAATAAAGTGGGAGAACTTTTTTGTTACAATACTAGTCAGTCAAAAACTCACTTTACAAAAGTAAATTTTCTGGTATTAAATGTTTCTTTATTTGGGGACATAGATTCTAATCTATATCAACCTTTTTTAGATTTTTATAATTACAATGATGGTACATCAAAAATAGAGAAGAGTCAAAAAGAAGAAATAATGGATGTCATCGGTGCGGTTTTCACACTAAAATTTTCACAATAATGATATTTTAAAATTTATTAAAAAGCACCTTTGGTGCTTTTTATTTTTGCAAGGTTACAAAACCACCCCCTAATTGACTTTATATATATATATATATACTAGGTATAGATATATAAAATTATAAGGAGAAACAATTATGAAGAAGTTATTAAGTATACTGGGGGCTAGTACCATGGTAATATCAGCTCCCCTAAGTGTGGTTTCGTGTAAAAAACAAAAAGTAACGACTGGGGATGAATTTGATTACGTTGAGTTGTTGAACCAGTTCTTAGCTGAGATTACTTTAATTTTTGAAAAACAAATTCAAAAATCTTTTAGCGAGTATATTTGAATCAATCAAGATCAATTGCCCGAAGATATGACTATTGAATCGATTAGAGCGGCCAATGAAAATAATGATTTTCAAAATCATGAAAGTGATTTTTACCAAAAAATGCTTTCATCAATTAGACCGATTATTCCAGTTGAACAAATCAATCAAGAAATAAACGAATCAATTGTCAATGATGTTAACTACAATCCTATTCTAATAGATAAATCAACACCTTTAAAAAATGGAGTTGAAATTCAAGAAATTAGTTTTATTGATAAAACAAAAGCTGTAACAATCGGGGTGAAATTTTCTGCTTTAGTTTTTTATAAGGATGCAAGAGGAGAGAAAACCAGTCAGACAATTACAACTAGAGTTTCTTTTAATATTTTTGAGGATTCTGAAACTGCCATCACTGCAAAAGAAATAGACGATGCTTATATTGAATTAATAAATAAGGACCTTGCCAACCAATGAACGTTTTTTAGTGATTCAGGTAATTTAGAAAACACATCTGCTTCAATTGGTAATGGTGAATTTATAACTGAACAATTTTCTAAGGAATTAGAAGTTCTAAATGAAATTAACAAAAATGTATCTGTAATTTTTGACGATTTAAAAATGGTTGTTAACAATAATATGATTGTAAACTCAGCAAGATTTGAGCCGGCTTTTAACCAAGAAAGGAAGGATGAAAGATGGAAAACGCTCTATAAAGCCTTTTTTAATGATTCTTCTGCTGAAAAAGAATTTCTTGAAAATATTTTAAATAACGGTGATTGAGTAGAACCAAAAAATTTAATTTTAAAGGACAAGGATAAGAAAAAATGAGACGAGAACGCAAAGAAATCATATGAACTTTATACAAAAAAAGATAACAACTCTTCTACATACATTAATCAATATAATTTAGCCTACAATTTATCAGAAAACAAACAGATAAATAAAGTTATTCAATCGCAAAATTCAGATTTTTATCTAGATTTAAAAGAAGATTTTAATTCAATTGCTTTATTTGGTATTAATGTTAATAATTTAAAATTTAAAATCGAGATTGATAATTTTGATTTTTCTAGTCAAACTATCATCGCCAGACAAAAAACAACCAAAAAAAATACAATGGAACTTTATAATGATTTCATGACACAAGCTTACAACTTTCAAAAATCTTTTATCAATTTACAAGAAACACCTAATTTTCAAGTTAAAAAAACCTGTTTTCTAAAGGTGCCTAAGGAATGAGATTTAGATTCAATGAGAAATAAAAGAATCCTATACAATTATGAATTGGATCAACAACTTGTTTTGGCAAATACAATAAGTAATTCTTTTAACAAAGATTTAGAATTTTCAACATCAATTTTTCATAATCAATATAATAGCAAGAAAGATAAATATAGTAAATATATATGAATAAATGATAAAAATGATTTATTCTTTTTAGACAATGATCCATTTGGTAGAGAAGCAATGAATAAAATTATTTTTACAACTTATTATTTTTCTGATAGTGCCAATAATAATTTAAGCTTTGATATGAATCACTATATTTACAACACTGGTTGAGGTTGACTAGATGAAGAAGGAATGGTGTGAACTCTTACAAATGTTGACTCAGCCTTTAAATTTGAAGAATAATGTTATAATTAAGAATTGATTTTTAAAAAATTACCAATTAGGTAATTTAAAATATAAGAAATAGTTTACTTAACCATGAAAGTGTTGCACCAAACTAGAATAATTAATAAACTACACCTGAGAAACGTTTTCTCAGGTGTAGTTATTTTCTTGTAAAAATCGGTGACCCCCACCCCCTTAATTGACTTTATATATATATATATATACTAGGTATAGATATATAAAATTATAAGGAGAAACAATTATGAAGAAGTTATTAAGTATACTGGGGGCTAGTACCATGGTAATATCAGCTCCCCTAAGTGTGGTTTCGTGTAAAAAACAAAAAGTAACGACTGGGGATGAATTTGATTACGTTGAGTTGTTGAACCAGTTCTTAGCTGAGATTACTTTAATTTTTGAAAAACAAATTCAAAAATCTTTTAGCGAGTATATTTGAATCAATCAAGATCAATTGCCCGAAGATATGACTATTGAATCCATCAGAGCAGCTAATGAAAATAATGATTTCCAAAATCATGAAAGTGATTTTTACCAGAAAATGCTTTCATTAATTAGACCGATTATTCCAGTTGAACAAATTAATCAAGAAATAAACGAATCAATTGTTAATGATGTTAACTACAATCCCATTCTAATAGATAAATCAACACCTTTAAAAAATGGAGTTGAAATTCAAGAAATCAGTTTTATTGATAAAACAAAAGCTGTAACAATTGGGGTGAAATTTTCTGCTTTAGTTTTTTATAAGGATGCAAGAGGAGAGAAAACCAGTCAGACAATTACAGCCAATGTTTCTTTTAATATTTTTGAGGATTCTGAAACTGCCATCACTGCAAAAGAAATGGATGATGCTTATATTGAATTAATAAATAAGGACCTTGCCAACCAATGAACGTTTTTTAGTGATTCAGGTAATTTAGAAAACACATCTGCTGCAATTGGTAGTGGTGAATTTATAACTGAACAATTTTCTAAGGAATTAGAAGTTCTAAATGAAATTAATAAAAATGTATCTGTAGTTTTTGAAGATTTAAAAATGGTTGTTAACAATAAGATGATTGTAAATTCAGCAAGATTTGAGCCATTTTTTAACTGACAAAATAAGGATGAAAGATGAAAAACATTCTATAAAGCCCTTTCCAATGATTTTTCTGCTGAAAAAGAATTTCTTGAAAATATTTTAAATAACGGTGATTGAATACAACCAATAAATCTCGTCTTAATGAACAAGGATAAGGAAAAATGAGACCCCCTTGCAAATGCATCATATGAACTTTATACAAAAAAAGATAACAACTCTTCTACATACATTAATCAATATAATTTGGCCTACAATTTATCAAAAAACAAACAGATAAATAAAGTTATCCAATTGCAAAATTCAGATTTTGATCTAGATTTAAAAGGAGATTTTAATTCAATTGCCTTATTTGGTATCAACGTTAATGATTTAAAATTTAAAATCGGGATTGATGATTTTGATTTTTCTAGTCAAACTATAATTGCCAGACAAAAAACAACCAAAAACAACACAATGGAACTTTATAATTATTTCATGACACAAGCTTACAACTTTCAAAAATCTTTTATCAATTTACAAGAAACACCTAATTTAGAAGTTAAAAAAACTGCTTATCTAAAGGTGCCTAAGGAATGGGATTTGGATTCAATGAGAAATAAAAGAATCCTATACAATTATGAAATGGACCAACAACTTGTTTTAGCTAATACAATGAGCAGTTATATTAACAATGATTTAGAATTTTCAACTTCAATTTTCCTTGATAAATATAATTACAAGAAAAATAAATATAATAAATATATCTGAATAAATGATAAAAATGATTTATTTTTTTTAGACAAGGATGTATGGGGTGAAGAAGCGATGAATCAAATTATTTTTACAACTTATTATTTTTCTGATAGTGCCAACAATAATTTAAGCTTTGATATGCGTCAAGTTATTGAAAACACGAATTGATATTGAGACGATGAAGAAGATCTATTGTTTACTCTTACAAATGTTGACTCATCCTTTAAATTTGAAAAATAATTTTATTAATTAAAAATTAATCTTTAAAAAATTAGCAAATAGGTAATTTAAAATATAAGAAATAGTTTACTTAACCATGAAAGTGTTTCACCAAACTAGAATAATTAATAAACTACATTTGAGAAGCGTTTTCTCGGGTAAGTATACTTTTGCAAGTACATTTTGAGTTTTTTATAAATTTACGAAAAGTCAATTTTCTGAAATCGATTTTTTTGTTTTTAGATATTTATAGCATGGGGGACCTTTATGCTTTAACATGACTCTTTCATAGTTATAGTAATTAATATATTCATTTATCATTTTGACTAAATCTTCAAAATTAGACTGCAAAAGCAGTTTTGGAGTTTCTGACTTCAAACTTGAAAAAAAAGTTTCGCACATAGCATTGTCTAAAGAATTTCCAGGTCTTGAAAGAGAAATGATAAAATTGTTTTTCTTAGCATACTGTCTGGCAAAATAGGATGTATATTGAACGCCGTTATCAGAATGAATAATGGTTTTCTGTTGAGAGTCCCTATAATGCTCAGCTTTTTTAAGAGAGTTTCTATAAATATTGAGATCATTATTAATAGATATTTCGTGAGAAACAATAAATCCCGAGCAAGCATCTTTTATTACACTTAGGTAGACTCATTTGAATTTTTGATTTTTAATAGGAATATATGTAACATCAGTAACTCACAGTTCATTGTTTTGAAATATAGATCATTGACGGTTAGCAATATTAACGGCACCTGATTTAGTGTTTTTCTTTTCTTTCGGTTTACGATTCATTTTTTTGATTCTAATTACTGAATGTAAACACAATAATTTCATATAGCGATAAACCTTTGTTTTGCTACAAATAGTTCCTGCATTATTCAAAACAATGCAAATTCTTGGATAACCGTACTTTCCGTTTTCTGATTTATAAATGTTTTTAATATTAATCGCAAAATTTTCATCAAAGATAAATTTGCTAGCTGGCTTTTTTCTCTTCACTCAGCGATAGTAGCTTGCTGCTGTTATTTTAATAACTCTACAAATTAACTTCACTGTGAACTGATTTCTTAAATCTTCAATAATTTGATATTTTAATCAAATTATTTTTTTTGGTTTTTCATCAGTTCATGTAACTTTTTTAATATGAAAATTTCCGCTTCGGCCTCTTTGAGTTTTTTATTTAACTTAGCATTTTCAACCTTATCAGGATTCAAACTATTAATTCTTGGAACCTTACCGGTTTTTGAGTCGGCTCTAATAGTGTAGTCTCTTATTAATCCCTCGCGACCAAACTCATTAAATTTTAAACAAGTTTTTCTTACCATAGAGTAAGAAACATTATATTTTTCTGATAACACTTTGAAAGATGCTCCTTTTTCAAAGTGTTCATTTACCATGTTAATTTTTTGTTCGATTGTTAGAATATTTGATTTATTACCTTTTAAATTAGCCATAAAAAAATCCTCTCGATACACTATTATCATAAATGTTTTTTAGCATTTATGTGTGTACTAAGAGAATTATATTCAAAAATTTTTCTTGGGTGTAGTTTATTTTTTTAAAAATTGGCAAAACCACCTCCCTAATTGACTTTATATATATATATATATATACTAGGTATAGATATATAAAACTATAAGGAGAAACAATTATGAAGAAATTATTAAGTATACTAGGGGCAACCAGTTTGGTGGTTTCAGCACCATTAAGTGTGGTGGCATGTAAAAAGAAGGTAAATCCGAATATTGGAGATGAATTTGATTATTCACAATTAATAAATGATTTTGTTCAGGAAGTAACGGTAATTATTGAAACACAAATTCAGGCAGCTTTTTATGATTATCGTTGAATGAGTGATGAACAAATTTCATTATATGATTTGAGTATCCAGGAAATAATAGAAAATAGAGAAGATTTTAATAACCCCCAATCAGATTTCTATAAAAAAATTGAAAAATTGATTATTCAGGTCATTCCAATTCAAAAAATTAATGATGAGATTGCTGTTTTAATAGCAGAAAATATTAATTATAATCCCATTCTTATCGATAAAAGAAGTCCCTTAAAAGACGGGATTGTTATTGATTCATTCAAATTGGAAATAAAAAATGAAAAAAATATTTCCCTGACAACCGAATTTCTCTCTTCAGTGTGGTTTAAAAACAAGCAAGGAGAAAATGATTTTAACAATGTTAAAAGCAAAACCACAATAACTGTTTTTGAAGAGGAAGAATTAGTTGACTGGGCAAAAAAATTAGAAGAAAATTATTTGGAAATGATAAATGTTATAAGCGCTAATGATTTTGTTTTCAGAAGTGATAAGGGTAATTTAGAAAATACCGCACAGGCCATCCCAGACAATTCTCAAATTATAAATGATATTAAGAGTAAAATTAGTTCCATGGAATTTGGGACAAAATATATTAGCGACCGATTAAAGCTGAATGTAAATCAAGATTGCATTATCGATGCTAGTCGTTTTTCCAATGGTTCGTTTGGCGATCACCAACAAAGTCCAAGCAGAAATTATGAGATTTTAATGAAGGCATATAAGGGGTCAGAAAAAGATGAGCAAAAAATTTTAAAAGAAATAAAAAAGAAGGGTTCATTGCCAATTGAAAATTTTTTTATAGATCCAGTTATAGATAAATATTATCTTGAAATGATACTTGCTACCAATTTGAATCCGAACGAAATTTCTGAAAATATTAATCAATATAACTTAACTTCAAATTATTTAAAAAATAAAATTTTAAGTAAAATTGTAAAAAGCCAAAATTCAAAATTTGAAATTAATTTAAAGAACGATAATAATACAATTGCTCTTTTTGGAACAGAAGTGTCAGGGGTGGAATTTGAATTAGAGGGTGAAAATTATCAATTAATAGACCAAACTATAGTTTTGAAACAAATTACCACCAAAAAGAATACATTTGAGTTATTTTCTGATTTTGTTGAAGATGCTTATCATTGGGAGAAAGAATTTGTGAGTATGAATTCTGACCCAGATGACGCGACCTTTAATTTGATTATGCCAAAAAGTTGAAATAAATTAGAAATAATTGGCAAACAATTATCTTATCCAGAATATTGTGATGAATTACTACAGGCGAACGAAAAGGCTAATTTGTGATTGGAAAATTTTGATTTGACTCCCAAAATTACAAAAAGAGTTGTAGAAACTTCTGATAGTAAATGAGTTGAACCCCCATTTATGTATATAAACAAGGAGGGGTATTTATTTATATATGACAAACCCATTTCAGGCCAGGGTCTTGAAACAAATATTCTAAGAGTCTTCTTTTACTCTTCGGGAAAAAAAACATCCAAAACTAATTACAATTGAGGTTATCACATACATAAAACTTCTTCGAGATCACCTGAACAAACAGAAAATTTAGACGAATTTTTTACAAACAGAATTTCATTAATGAAATTTAAAAATTTTTAATATAATTGCGTTTTTCCTTTATGTGGTGTCGATAGCGATCTCCTAAGAAAGAATTTTGTTTTTAAGTACAATTTTTATAAAAATATTACAAAACCAAAAACCTCTCCCTAATTCACTTTATTTATATATTTATATATATATATATATATATATACTAGGTATAGATATATAAAACTATAAGGAGAAACAATTATGAAAAAATTATTAAGTATACTGGGGGCAACCACTATGGTGGTTTCAGCTCCATTAAGCGTTGTTGCCTGTAAAAAGAAGGTAAATCCCAATATTGATGATGAATTTGATTATGATAAATTAATGAGAGATTTTATCGATAATATTACAATTATTTTTAACACCGAAATCCAAAACCAGTTTAGCGATTATAATTTTATAAGTGAAGAAGAACTACCCGATGATTTAAGTTACTTAGAAATTGTTGAAAATCAAGACCAATTTGAAAAAGGAAACAAGAGTGGAATAGTTTATGACAAAGTTTTGAATTGAGTTTCTAGCTTGATTCCATTTGATAAAGTAAACAGTTCGATTGAAGAAGAAATTTTAAGTAATATTAACTATAAACCAATTTTGGTTGGTAACGGTTCCCCATTAAAGGGCGGAATTGTTGCTGAGGAAATTGATTTAGAAGTTCAAAAAGATGCAATGACCATATCTTCAAAAATATCTTCCTCAATTAGCTTAAAAGGAAAAAATGAAGAAATAATAACTGAACCAATTAGTACTACGGTAATTATTAATGTATTTGAAGACAATAAAGAAGAACTTTTGGAAAAAGCAAAAGAATTTGAAAATAATTATAAAAAATTAATTAACGATGAAAGCGCTAACTACTTTAGATTTTCTTCTGACTCTGGTAATTTAGAAAAAACAGCCTTAGAAATTCCAAATAACCAAGTTTTAATTAACGACTTGAAAAGTCAAATTCAAACACTAAATACAGATGAAATTTTAATTAATGAAAAAAATTTAGAACTTAAAGTTGTAAATAACTCAATAATTAATGCTGCTGGAAGCTCAAAAACAAGGACTAGTCCTTATGATGCTAGAAATACTAAACTTGTACGCCAGAAATTTGTTTAAAGCAATACACGGAGATGTTGGGGATGAAGAAGCATTATTAAAAGATATTAAAGGTAATGATCCTAAAGGATTTTATTGTGATATTAAGGGGCTATATAGTGAAATGAAAGAAGAAATTAAGAATGGTGCTCAGATTTCTCAATGGTTAAATCAGTATGCACTTATTGAAAATTCAAAATCAACAGGTTTTAGCAAATTGCTAAAAAATTCTAAATCAAAATTCATTTTAAACAAAGAAAAAGACGCTAATACTTTGGCGGTCTTTGGAACCAAAATAAGTGGTTTAAAATTTCAGTTAAAAGATTCAGAATTTGGTTTAGATGATAAATATATTTTCGTTCGACAGGAAATAACTCGAAAAAATACTTTAGAGTATTATAATGACTTTATAGAACAGGCGTGAGAATTTCATAAAATATTTCTAGATCCTTCCATAATTGAAAATAAAAAAACATTGCTTAACATTCAAACTCCAAAAACTTGAAAAAAAGAAGATTTTCTTGGTAAAACATTTAACGCAAAGGATTTTCCTACAAAAGATATATTGTATGCTAACTCTGAAGCTAATTCGCTTAATTCAGACTTTGATTTTAGTCTTAATACAATTTGATGATTTGATACCTATTCGCAGAAACGTGACCTTTATGAAATTTATATAAATAATGAGGGCTATTTATATTGTTACAATACAAATAAACAAAAAGACAATTTCATAGATATAAATCGTGTGGTCCTAAGCGTTTCTTTATTTGGTGATATGAATAGGGAAAATCTTTATCAACCTTCATTGGATTTTTATAATTATAATACTAAAACACAAGAAGTGTTACGAAGCGAAAAAGAAGAGCAATTTGATAAAATTCTACCAGTTTTTAAACTAAAATTTTTTAATTAATAGTCAAAAAAGTACCTTATGGTGCTTTTTATTTTTAACAAATTAGTAGTAAATTTTTCTTAATTGACTTTATATATAAATATATATAAAGTAAGTATATATGCCAAATTTCAAGGAGAACAAAATGAAAAAATTACTTACTATTTTAGCAGCAAGTACCATGGTAATATCAGCCCCACTAAGTGTGGTGGCTTGTAAAAAAACTAAAACTGACATTGATAATGAATTTGATTACCAAGCATTGCAACAAGAATTAAGAAATTCAGTACAACAAATCTTTGACTCTAATTTGAAAAGTGATTTTGATGATTACTTTTTTGTTGACAAAAAAGGTGGAGCTAATGGAGTAGAATACCCATTTGGAGAAAAAAATGACATTGAATGATTTAGATCTAACCAAGAAGAAATTTCAAAATTAAACTCACCTGAATCAAAAGAGGTTCAAGAAAGTATTAATAAAATTATTAATTGAAATAAAGTAGAAGATGAAATAAACAGCCTTATTTTAACAAACATTAACTACAAGCCAATTTTAGTTTCGGGTAAAAGTCCATTAAAAGATGGCTATTATATACAAAGTCTTGAGGTCGAAGAAGATCTTGAAAACAAAGATATAAAGGTTATTATTAGCATTGGAGCAAATTTTTACTACTTAAATGAAAGACAAGAAACCCAAAATGATACATTAAACAATTTTAAAACTTCAATTACAATTTTAAAAGAACTCTCAGCAGATGATTTAAATAAAGTTAAAAAAGATTATCAAAACGCTTTAAACACAAAAGAAAACGCCAATAGTTTTGTATATAAAAGCGATAAAGGTAATTTAGAAAATAATGCCCAATCGATTAATGATAAGGAAGAGGGCAAAGAAATTTACAGCCAAATTGAATTAATATTAGATACCATTGATACCAATAATGGCAAAATTAAATTTAATAATGATTTTTTAATTAACACTAACAGAGACGACATTATCAAAGGATCAGTATCCCAAACAAGTTCTAATTGGTATTGAGAAAATGGTAACTTTGGAAATAATGAACCATCACAAACTTTGAAATTGGCTTTAGATGGAGATGCAAAAGCTGAAGATAAATTTATTAAGGAGTGCAGCAAGAACGGTTCGACTTGACTGCGGAATTCTGTTAAAATGCATGTCAAAAATATTGAAGAATTATCAGCGCAATATAATGATTTTGCAGAAGTCTTTAATTCATTTAATTTGAATTCTAATTTAGAAAACACTACTTTTAAAAAAAGTTTAAAAAATTCTAATTTTAAATTAGAATTGGAAGATGAAAGTGATGAGAGAAACTATATTGCTTTATTTAGAGCCAATATTGAAGGTATTTATTTTGAGTATTCTGGAAAAAAATATGAATTACCAACAGAGCAAATCGTTATAAAGCAATTACCATTCACTAATACAATAGAACTGTATAAAAAATTTATTCAAAACTCGTTTAACTTCCAGAAGCAAATGTTAGGTTTTAACGATGACTTAATTCAAGAAAATAACCCGAATTATTTTTTCTACCTAAACAAACCTAATGCTTGAAAAACAATTGAGCCAACCACCCCCATTTCTGCAACTGAAGGTTTAGAACAACTTTTAGAGGCAAACCCAGAAGCAACTAAGTATTTGGTGGAATCTGATTCGAGTATTGATGTTTTCAAATATCCATCTTGGGATAACGGAAAATCTAGATGAATTTCTTTTAATGAAAATAATGATCTATATTTTTATAATTCCCTTTTGGATACAAATTATTTTTTCTACCTTAATACTTTATTTTTTTCGTCTGGAAAAATGGACAAGAACGATACTCTTAACTTTAGCTTAACTTTTCGAACTGATTTTAGAATTTTAAAAGTAAACGAGTCTGTTTCTGCTTGAAAACTAAAAGACTAAACAATAAAATAAGAAAATATAATTAGTTTATTTTAAAAAATCACTCAATAAACCATTGAGTGATTTTTCATTCCTAATTTCTACATTGTCAAATTTGGCTTTGAAAAAAATATTACAAAACCAAAAACTTCTCCCTAATTGACTTTATATATATATATATATATACTAGGTATAGATATATAAAACTATAAGGAGAAACAATTATGAAGAAGTTATTAAGTATACTAGCAGCAAGTACCATGATAATATCAACCCCACTAAGTGTGGTGGCATGTAAAAAAACAAAAACTGACATTGACAATGAATTTGATTACCAAGCGTTGCAACAAGAATTAAGAAATTCAGTACAACAAATCTTTGACTCTAATTTAAAAAGTGATTTTGATGATTACTTTTTTGTTGACAAAAAAGGTGGAGATAACGGGGTTGATTATCCATTTGGAGAAAATGACGTTGAATGATTTAGATCCAACCAAGGAGAAATTTCAAAATTAAACTCACCTGAATCAAAAGAAGTTCAAGAAAGTATTAGTAAAATTATTAATTGAAATAAAGTAGAAGATGAAATAAATAGTCTTATTTTAACAAATGTGAACTACAAACCAATTTTGGTTTCGGGTAAAAGCCCATTAAAAGATGGCTATTATATACAAAGTCTTGAGGTTAAAGAAAATTTTGAAACCAATGACATAAAAGTTATTATTAGCATTGGAGCAAATTTTTACTACTTAAATGAAAGACGAGAAATTGAATCGGATGCATTAAACAATTTTAAAACTTCAATTACAATTTTAAATGAACTTTCAGAACTCTCAGCGGATGAATTAAATAAAATTAAAAACGATTATCAAAATGCTTTAAATACAAAAGCAAATGCTAATAGTTTTGTATATAGAAGTGACAAGGGTAATTTACAAAATAGTGCCCAATCAATCAATGATAAGGAAGAAGGTAAAGAAATTTACAATCAAATTGGATCAATATTTGATACAATTGATAACAATAATGGTGAAATTAAATTTAATAATGATTTTTTAATTAATACCAATAGAGAAAATGTTGTTGATGGTTCAGTAGACTGTACGTATCCAGAATGATATTGACAAGATGGTAACTTTGGAAATAAAGATGCAATTGAAACCTTGAAATTAGCTTTAAGAGGAGACAAGCAAGCTGAGGATAAATTTATTGAAGAGTGCAGCAAGAACGGTTCAACTTGACTTGCAAATAAAGTTGAAAGATTTGTCAAAAACATCGAAGAATTATCAGCAAAATACAAGGATTTTGCAGAAGCCTTTAACTCATTTAATTTAAATTATAATTTAGAACATGATACTACTTTTAAAATTAGTTTAAAAAAATCTAATTTTAAATTAGAGTTAGATAATGAAAGTGATGAGAGAAATTACATTGCCTTGTTTAGAGCCGATATTGATGATATTTATTTTGAGTATTCTGGAAAAAAATATGAATTACCAGCAGAGCAAATTGTCATTAAACAATTACCATTCACTAATACAATTGCTCTGTATAAAAAATTTATTCAAGATTCGTTTGACTTTCAAAAACAAATGTTAGGTTTTAATGATGACTTAATTCAAGAAAATAACGCAAACTATTTTTACTATCTAAATAGACCGCATTCTTGAAAAACAATTGAGCCAACCACCCCCATTCCTGCAAGTGAAGGTTTAGAACAACTTTTAGAGGCAAATCCAGAAGCAACCAAGTATTTGGTCGATTTGGATTTGAGTAATTGTGTCTCTAATACGGGATGATCAAATAACTCAACATTCAAATGAATTTCTTTTAATGAAAACAATGATTTATATTTTTACAAGTCTCTTTTGGATAAAAATTATTCTTTTAGACTCAGAACTTGATTTTTTTCATCCGGGCCATTTAACATGTACAACACTTATAAAAATGATTTTAGCTTACAATGGCGAAATGATTTTCCAGTTATGAAAGTAAACGAGTCTGTTTCTGCTTGAAAACTAAAAGACTAAACAATAACATAAAAAATAGAATTAGTTTGTCTGAAAAAATCACTCAATAAAAAATTGAGTGATTTTTCATTCTTAATTTCCACATTGTTAAATTTGATTTTGAAAAAAATATTACAAAACCAAAAACACATCCCTAATTGACTTTATATATAAATATATATAAAGTAAGTATATATGCCAAATTTCAAGGAGAACAAAATGAAAAAATTACTTACTATTTTAGCAACAAGTACCATGGTAATATCAACCCCACTAAGTGTAGTGGCTTGTAAAAAAACCAAAACTGACATTGACAACGAGTTTGATTACCAAGCTTTGCAACAAGAATTAAGAAATTCGGTGCAACAAATCTTTGACTCTAATTTAAAAAATGATTTTGATGATTACTTTTTTGTTGACGAAAATGGTGGAGATAACGGTGCAGAATATCCATTTGGAAAAAATGACATTGTTTGATTTAGATCCAACCAAGAAGAAATCTCAAAACTAAACTCACCCGAATCAAAAGAAGTTCAAGAAAGTATTAATAAAATTATTAATTGAAATAAAGTAGAAGCTGAAATAAACAGTCTTATTTTAACAAACATCAACTACAAACCAATTTTAGTTTCGGGTAAAAGTCCATTAAAAGATGGTTATTATATACAAAGTCTTGAGGTCAAAGAAGATCTTGAAACCAAAGATATAAAGGTTATTATTAGCATTGGAGCAAATTTTTACTACCTAAATGAAAGACAAGAAACTCAAAATGATTCATTAAACAATTTTAAAACTTCAATTACAATTTTAAATAAACCTTCAGCAGAAGAATTAAATAAAATTAAAAACGATTATCAAAATGCCTTAAATACCGAAGAAAATGCGAATAGTTTTGTATATACAAGCGACAAGGGTAATTTAGAAAATAGTTCCCAATCAATCAATGATAGGAATGAAGGCAAAGAAATTTACAACCAAATTGAATCAATATTAGATAACATTGATGGCAAAACTAAATTCAATAATGATTTTTTAATTAACACGAACAAGGACGACATAATAGACGGATCTGTAAATGCTACATCTGCTAAATGGTATTGAGAAGGTGGTAACTTTGGAAATAAAGATGCAATTGAAACCTTGAAATTAGCTTTAAGAGGAGATGAGCAAGCTGAAGAGAAATTTATTGAAGAGTGCAGCAAGAATGGTTCGACTTGGCAAGTAAACGAAGCCAAAAGATTTGTTAAAAATATCGAAGAATTATCAGCTCAATACAATGATTTTGCAGAAGTCTTTAATTCATTTAATTTGAATTTTAATTTACAAAAAAGTTCTGCTTTTAAAAATAGTTTAAAAAATTCTAATTTTAAATTAGAGTTAGATGATGAAAGTGATGAGAGAAATTACATTGCCTTGTTTAGAGCTAATATTGATGATATTTATTTTGAGTATTCTGGAAAAAAATATGAATTACCAACAGAGCAAATTGTCATCAAACAACTACCATTCACTAATACAATAGAACTTTATAAAAAATTTGTTCAAGATTCGTTTGACTTTCAGAAGCAAATGTTAGGTTTCAACGATAACTTAGTTCAAGAAGATAACCCAAACTTTTTTTTCTATATAAATAGACCGGATGCTTGAAAAACAATTGAGCCAACCACCCCCATTCCTGCAAATGAAGGTTTAGAACAACTTTTAGAGGCAAATCCAGAAGCAACAAAGTATTTGGTTGATCTGGATTTGACTATTAATGTTTCTGATTCAGCCGCATGGAGTAACTCGCCATTCAAATTTATTTCTTTTAATAAAAATAATGATTTATATTTTTACAAAGATCTTTCAAATACAAAATATTCTTTTAGACTCAGAACTTGATTTTTTTCATCCGGGTTAATCTATAAGAACAATGCTTCAAAAACTGACTTTAGCTTGCAATACCGAAATGATTTTAGAGTTATAACAGTCAATGAGACTATTTCTGCTTGAAAACTAAAAGACTAAACAATAATAGAAAATAATAAATTGAATTTATCTTAAAAAATCACTCAATGAATCATTGAGTGATTTTTTTTATACTTAACTTACAAATTGATAAATCTAATTTTTATAAAAATATTGCAAAACCAAAAACCCTTCCCTAATTGACTTTATATATATATATATATACTAGGTATAGATAAATAAAACTATAAGGAGAAACAATTATGAAAAAATTATTAGCTATACTGGGGGCAACCACTTTGGTGGTTGCAGCACCATTAAGTGTGGTGGCATGTAAAAAGAAGGTAAATCCAAATATAAGCGATGAATTTGATTATCAAGCATTAAAAAATGAATTAATGGATAAAGCTTCGGAGATTTTTTACCGCAATTTAGATGAAGATTTTGGTAATTATAAAAATATGGCCGATGAAGACGCTATAAATACCTTTGATTTTATTAGGCTAGAAAACATTGCAGGACAAGATGAAAATCCAGATTTAAAAGATTCTAATTCTGACTTTTTTAAAGCAATTAGTAAAGATATCAATAGTATTATTGATTTTAATAAACTCAATAAGGAAATTAACGATGAAATTGTCAATCAATTAAACTACAAACCAGTCATCCAAGGGATTGGCAATCCTTTTCAATCATATGAATTAAATAATATCGCTATTAAAACTCAATCAGAAATTGTTTCTTTGAGTTTTGACTATATTGCCAATCTAAAGTTGGTAGTAAACGAAAAAGGTGACTTTCAAAATGAAGCGATTTCTTTTCGATGAACTTTCAATATTTTTGAATCAGTGGATTTAGCAAATGAAATTAAGTCCTTAAATGACTCAATAAGAAAAGGAATTTCCCAAGCATCTAATGGATTCCTTTATGAACAAGATTCTGGTAATTTAAAAACAAATGCCCAAGATATAATTGACAAAAAAATAATAGAAAACCAAGTTCAAGAAGTCATTGAAAAAACCAACACAAATTCTAAATTTGAAATAAAAACTGAAAATCATAAGTTTGCAGTCAATCAAAAATTAACCCAAGATGGTTCCATTGCAAATACTAAGTTTAATTATAGTTTAGAAATTCAAGAGAATTGAGATCCAGAACATGAAGATAATAATTCCAATGATTATTATTATCAAGACTATTCTTATCCAGATTGATGAGATGAGTTAATGAAGCCGGTCTTAAGCAAAGAAAAAGGAGCTAATGAAAAATTCATTAAAAAAATAACTGAACCAGGCCAAAAATGAGTTGATCACCAACTTCCAATTAAAATCGTAGAAAAAATATCTAATAATTCTGATATTGTAGTTTCAGAAGCAATCAATCACTATAACTTGGCTGAAAATATTTTATCTAGTGATTTTGAAAAACGAGTTAAGAACAGTGGCTATGAATTTAAAATTGATGAAAAAATTGATTTTAAATCAATCGCAGTTTATGGAGCTGAATTTTCTAAATCCGAGGTTGAAATAAAAAATTTATCAGAATTAACAAAAATAGAACTCGACACATTTTTTGTGCCAATAAAGCAAAACACCACTTTTAATAATACTAAATTGCTTTATGAAGAATTTCTTAGAGCGGCAATTGAATTTCAACAAAGTTATTTATTAAATGATCTTGAAGGGGAAATAACTTTGAAGGATAACAATACCTATAACTGAGAAGATTGAGGTAGAAAACACCGCTATTATGTAATAGATGCCAAAGGGGAGGTTGAAGATTATATAATCCAAAACCATAAAAATACTACTTATAAATATCAAGAAACAATTAAGCGTTCAATAGAGTTAAAAGTAGAAGAAGAAAGCAACCAAAACTTAAAATTTATAGAGTCTTCAGATTTTTCTTCAGGAAATAATTTGGGATATAGCAGTTTTTCGTCAATGATTTTGAATTCGAACCCTACATTTCTGGGCGGCAATTTTGAGTCTTACCCATTTGCAATAGCAGCCCCCATAGACTTTGTCACAGGAAATTTATCCACTCCAGAATTTAGAACCTATTTCTTTTCTTCGGGATTAAAATTCAACTCTTCAAAAACTTACTTTTCTTTTGGTAAAAGGGGAGATCTTGTTTGTTTTGAAGGTGGCACATCAAGATATATTGTAAATGGTCGAAAAATGCTTTTTAACTTTGGTTTATAAAATCAAGATTAAAATAATAAAATAACTTTAAAAATACAAAGAATTGTCAGCTTAGAGGGAACTAAAAAGACTCCTCTAAGCTGATTTTTTTCATTTTCATTTTTTGTTTTTACCTTATTTTTTATAAATTTTCACTAAAATTGCTTGATTTATAAATAAAAACACTTATAATATGAAAAAATAAAGGGGTGGAAATATGAAAAAACTATTAACAATTTTAGCAACAGCGACAATGGTGGTCGCCTCACCTCTAAGTGTTATTGCCTGTGGCAAAAAAATGCCCCCAGTTGCTGATGAATTTGATTTTGCAAAACTGATTAATGATTTCATTGCCAATGTAACAACGATTTTTAAGTCAGACATTGCACAAAAATTTGATGAGTATAAATTTGTTATGCAAGATGTTTTACCAACAGAGCTTGATTTACAAATAATAAAAAATGCTCAAGAAGAGTTTGATAATCATGATGGAAAAGTATACGAAGAAACCAAAGCTTGAATTTCTGATTTGATCCCAAGGGATATTATTAATAAATCAATCAAGGATGATGTGTTGAGTAACATTAACTACAATTCTATCTTAATCGATAAAAATTCGCCTCTTAAAAGTGGAATTGAGGTTGAAGAGGTTGCTTTAAAAGTTCAAAGTTCTGCTATTACTTTTAATATTAAAATTTCCTCAGCAATTTATTTAAAAGATGAAAGTGAAGAAAAAATTATTGAGCCAATTTCAACATTTGTAGATATTAACATTTTTGATGAAGAAGAAATTTTGCAAAAAGCTCAAGAAGTGAACGATGAATTTCATGATTTAATAAATAAAAAAATTGCTAACCAAATTACTTTTTTATCAGATTCAGGAAATACTAATCAAAATGCAATCGACATTACAGAAGACGATCAAATAATAAATTTTTTAAAAAGTGAAGCTAAGTCACTTCAAACTGCTGATGTAAAAATAATCGATCAAAGTATGAAATTAAAAACTGTTCAAAATGCTTTGGTACATGCTGGAACTGGTGTTTATTATAATTCATTTATGGATAACAATAACAAGGAACCGTATAACACTTTTATTTCAGCCTTGAAGGGAAATAAAGAAGCTGAAAAAACTTTACTAGAAAATATAAGTGGAAATAATGGTGAATGATTGACAATTGAAGAAGACGAAACTATTGAAGAACTAAGTGAAGCAACTCAAGCAATTGAAAATGGGGCAAAAATATCTTTAGGATTAAATCAATATGCGTTGCATTACAACTTCTCGATTAGCACAATTTTAGAGAAATTAAAATCAAGCTCAGGATCGCAATTTGAAGTTGATAAAGAAAAAGATGCAAACATGATATCTGTTTATGGATACTATTTAAATGGATTGAAATTTAGTCTTGCTGATTCTGAGTTTGCTTTTAGTGATGGAACAATTTTTGTTAAACAAGAAATTTCAAACCTTAATACCCTTGATTACTACAATGATTTCATTAAAGATTCTTGAAATTTTCAAAAAAATTTCTTATCAATCAGTTGAGATGATAGCAAACCCGATGAGTACCTTTTTAATTTACAAGCAGCTCAAAACTGAAAAAAAGAGGAATTAGCGGGCAAATTATTTAATTATTCAAGTTTTCCATGAGCAGAATTAGTAAAAGCTAATTCAAAGGCAAACGTACATAACCAAAGATTTAATTTTTCCCCAATAATTGCAGCTCGAAATGGAACTAATTGAATTACTCTACAAACTAATGTTTACATTAGTGATGACTTTGACATTTTCATTTGAAACAACAACAATGGTAAAGGTGCGGGAATTAATATTTCAACTTTATTCACTTCAATGTTTCCAGATTTAATAAATCATCCAGGTCAACCAAATTTGGACTTTCAAAGATTTAATCGTGGAAATCCCGGATCATTTGATGCTGAAAACTATAAAGAATATTTAAGTAGTCAGACCTCGGTTTTAAAACTTAAATTCACCAATTAAAAACGTTAAAAAGAGGTGATTCATTCACCTCTTTTTAATGCCTAAATGCTTAAAATATTTATATAAAAAGAATAGTTATGTTGATAATTTAATAAACTTATATGTGTTATAATTATTTAAATATAAACCAATTCGTGAACAAAAAAGGAGAAATTAACATGAAAAAATTACTTAGTATTTTAGCAGCTTCAACTTTAACTATAACAACACCTCTAAGTGTTATTTCTTGTAGTCCCAAAAAAATTGAAGAGAAAAATGAATACGATTTTGACGAGATTAGAAAAGAATTAATTGAAAAGTTGCAGTTAGCACTTAATCAGAATATTAATAATGATTTTAAAGATATTTTTTACTTATCTGAACCTAAATCAAATGAAGTTTTTAAATACTCTACTTGAAGTAAAATGCTAAGTTTGAGCGAAAAAAATCAGACCTTAGAATTAAATTCAAAAACTACTGCCTTTAAAGAAATTAGTTCGGAGTTAAGAGATAGAATTAATTGACAAGTATTTTTAAATGCAGTTCAAACCGAAATATTATCAAATGTAAATTACAAACCTATCTTAGTTGATGGAAAAAATCCTTTTACTCAAGGATTTGAAATAAGTAAGATTCAGTTAGTTAACCAAGAAGATATGATTATTGCCCTGCATCTTGGTTTAGAGACTCAAATTGAAATTCTAGATAATGCTAATGAAAAAATTTATGAAACACTAAAAACAAATATTTTAATAAACTATATTGCAGAAAATGATGAAATACCTGATGCAAATGAAATTGA
The DNA here is from genome assembly GCF_003363775.1 of Spiroplasma alleghenense. Lineage (NCBI taxonomy): Bacteria > Bacillati > Mycoplasmatota > Mollicutes > Entomoplasmatales > Spiroplasmataceae > Spiroplasma > Spiroplasma alleghenense. The sequence continues at coordinate 1,245,840 of NZ_CP031376.1, read as the reverse complement.
GGAATTTGCCGATCAAGTTACTAACCAAGTTCAAGAGAGCAGAGCTTCTGATTTTGCATTCAAAAGTAATGCTGGAGGTTCGGATAAAATTCTTGAAGATATTAAAAACAATTCAAATTACGAGGAAATATTTTCAGAAGTTATAAGTGAAGAAGCTGAAAATCAAAATAATAGTAATTTTAAAAATTTAAAATTTAAGTCAGGTTCAGGATTAGCGCAAGGGGTCGCGGCAAATTCTATTTTTGCAGATACTGGTAGTCAAACTTACTGATGAGCTAACGAGGAAGAACAAAATGAAATGTTAAGAGCTGCTATGCTAAATGGTGGAGAGGATATTAAGAATTTGGTAACCGCAATTTCTGATGACACCCAAAACATTTGAACCGTTTCTTATGAAAACGACTGAGTAACTGAACAAATTAATGGTGACACTCAATACGGTAAAATTTTTAACATTTATATTTTAGAGTTCTTTCTTTACAAAAAAAATGATTACAATGCCAATAAATTACTTGAACTGATTGAAAAAGAAAACTCAAAGTTTATGCTAGATTCTACAGTGGATGAAGGAGTAATTGGGGTAGTTCCAACTTATATTAATGATGCTAAACTAGAGTTTAAAAATTTATCAGGAACACCTTTGGAGATTGCCCTACCAAAAACATTTTTTATTAGTAAGCAAACTACGACTTATTCGGGTTCTCGAGAACTTCTTGAAAAATTTATTACTGCAAATATTGATTTTCAAAGAGAGTTTTTTCAAATGGATAAAGTGAAGGCGCAATATGAAAGTTTGGATTTCGCATTCTTTAAAAAACCAAAAAATTTAGCTGAACTAAAAACAGATGAATTTATTTTAACTGAAAGTAATCAATATTTTGAAACCATTTTTGAAACAGCTTATGAAGATGCAGCCTTAAAAAATCCAGACATTATTGATTTTGTCAATGCTTATTGAATTTATGGGGGTTCTGGTAACAGATTTGGGGAATACTTTAAAATTGATGATGCTGGAGGTGTTTATTTTTATAATAAAAACACTTACGATGACAATTATCAAATGGTAAGTAAAAGAATTTCTGTTCAGGCAATACACAGAAGAACAACCACAACCGCTTCGCTTTATAATGGAAAGTTCAACGGGACAAACAGGTTCTATTCTGAATTTTTCTATCATTTTCAAAATCAAGAATTTGGTAAAGGTTCAAACTTTAAGTTGATAGATTAGTTTTAATTTTATAAATCTTTTAAGTTATATTCTTATTATTAATAGTCATATTTTTAATAACACTTATAGTTTTGAAATTATTATTAATTATTCATATCTTTTAGTATACAATTATACGCAGAAGGAGTAAAAATATGAGTAAAATACAAAATCACGAATTCAAAAATAAAGAAATTCGTAAGGATTTTGAAATATTAAATGAAAAATTGGAAAATAAGATCATTAGTGATAAAGAACACACTAATGAAATTGCTAAATTGATTAAAAAAGATATCAAGTTAGCAAGACCTCAAGGCGCTTTCTTTCCTTTAGTAATTAGGTATTTCAAAAAAGAAGCCTTTTTAGCAACAATTATTATTGTCTTATCAATAATTTCTGTACTCTGTTCGATTGCCATACCTTTATTGGTTAGACAAATGACAACAGATATCATGATGAAATATAACCCACAATTTGTGGTTGATGACTTTTGAGGTCTACACTGACAAACAACCCTTGCAATTGCCTTGGCAATCGTTGCAGGTAGTGCGTTAATTAGTTACGGTTCGCAATACTTCTCAGTTTTAATGGGTAAAAAAATTGAAATCGATTTAAGAAACTTATCTTTAGAATCATTGGTTCGTCAAGATATTTCTTATTATTCAGATAAAAAAATTGGTGAAATTATTACAAAAGTAATTTCAGATACCCAAATCGTTGGTGATCAAGCTGTTCAAGTTCCTGTAACTTTAATTAATGCTTTTTTAACAATGATTGGTGCCTCAATTATGATGTTTATTTTTGAAGCAACAATGGCTGCAAGTGTATTGGGAATGTTCTTCTTAATATTATTAGCAATGGCAGTTTCGTTTGCTTTTACAAAACGTCGTTATACAAAAGTAAGAGAAGTAGTAACTGATATCAATGGTGATGTGACTGATAGAATTGGTGCAATTAGATTGATCAAAGCATCAGGAACTGAAAATTATGAAACTAATCGTTTTTATGATCTACATAAAAAATATTATAAAGAATCTGTAAAAATGGGTAAAGTACAAGCTTTGATGATAACAATATTATTTTCAGGAATCAGCTTTATTCAATTTATATCAATTGGAGTTGCCATGTTGAAATATGGAAACGCAGGAACTGAAGGAGCAACTTTCTTTGCTGTAACCTTTGCTTCATTTACAATGGCACAAGGAATTATGACTGGACCATTGTTCCAAGTTGTAATGGCATCAGTTGGGATTGCACAAGCTTCGGTTGCTTCTACTCGAGTTGATTCAACTATTAAAGCTAATTCAATAATGGATCCCCATTATCAAGATGGAATAGTGATTGACTCTTTAAAAGGAGATATTGTTTTTAAAGGTGTATCATTTGCCTATCCAGAAAAACCAACAAAAACAATATTACCAAAATTTGACTTCACCTTTAAAAAAGGACGTAGTTACGCTTTTGTTGGTGAAACAGGAAGTGGTAAATCAACTATTTCAAGATTATTATTAAGATATTATGACCCAACTGAGGGAAAAATTTTGGTAAATGAGAAAATTGATTTAAAAGATGTTAATTTATCAAGTTACCTTTTCAATATTGGTTATGTAGAACAAGATCCTCAAATTATTTATGGAAACGTTTATGACAACGTTTCTTATGGAAGATTTGATGCTAGCAAAGAAGAAGTAATTGAAGCATGTAAAAAAGCTGAGTTACACGAACTAATTATGACTTGACCAGATGGATATGATACTATTCTTGGAGAAAGAGGATTTATGTTATCTGGGGGTCAAAAACAAAGAATGATTATCGCAAGAATGTTCTTAAAAGATCCTCAAATTTTAATTTTAGATGAAGCTACAAGTGCTTTAGATAATATTGTGGAAAAAGAAATTCAAGAAAAACTTGAATTATTAATGGTTGGTAGAACAACAGTTTCAATCGCTCACAGATTGAGTACTATTAAAAATGCTGACGAAATAATAGTTTTAGGAGCCGATGGTGCTGGAATTGTTCAAACCGGAACCTTTGAAACTCTAAAAAAACAACCAGGACACTTCAAAAAACTTTATGAAGCTGGACTAATGGATTAAAAAAATCAAATTATATCTGTAAACTTATTCCGTAATGTATGGGATAAGTTTTTTTATACCTATTTTTTAAACTTTTTAACCTTATTATTGTAAAATATTTCATAAGTTAAGAGCAAAAGTCTTTTGGTCCTTATAATTTAAATTTCGTTAATGAATTAAAATAGTAAGAAATTGAGTCATTTTAGGATTCTGATTAATTGAATTTAGTGATTTTTTTTGATATACTTATTAAATAGTAAAATGAGTGAGGATTGGATATGAAAAAATTATTAAGTATTTTAGCGGCTTCAAGCCTAATAATTACAATGCCTCTTGCTGTTGTTTCTTGCAAAAAACCCGATGTTGCTGAAAGATTTGATTACTCAAATTTAATTAATACATTTGTTGCTGAAACAATCGTTATTTTTCAAACCGAGATTTATGAAGCTTTTAAGCCATGAAATAATATTTCAGAAAAACAATTACCAGAGACAATGACTCTTGAGGAAATAATCGCTCATGAAGATGATTTCAATGATCATTCATCAATTTATTACAAAAAAGTTTCCAATGAAATTTATAAAATAATTAATATTGGGGAAATCAACAAATCAATAAATAAAGAAATCACTTCAAATATTAACTATCAACCAATTTTAATTGATAAGGCTTCACCGCTTAAAAACGGTATTACAATTGAAAACATTTCCCCAGTGGTTAAGGGCAAAAATTGTACTTTAAATATTGAAATGTCAGCTGATATTTTTTATAAAGATTCAAACGGCAATAATGACTTTCAAAAAACCACAACCTTTGCTTTTATTAATATTTTTGAGTCACCCGATATTTTAGGAGCAGCTAAATTAATCGGTGATCGATATAATGATATAATCAACGGAACCCAAGCAAATGACTATTCGTTTATCGGTGATAAAGGAGACTTAGATAATACTGCAGAAGACTTACAAAAAAATAGTGATGTTTTAAGTTTTGTGAGTAAAAAAATTGCAGCTATTAGTACAGAGGATATTTCATCGTCTCTAAATCCAAGTATTGTTTATAATGAAACAAAAGTGAATGTAAACAAAACTTCATTTAGTGATGCTGGTAGATTTGAAAGTATATTTGGAAATCAAAATGCAAGTATTACACCATTTACACAATATAAAACCGCTTTGAAAGCTTTAAGCGGAGATAGAGCTAGTGAAGAATTATTTTTATCAAACATTAAAACTAATAATCCAGAAAAAAGTTGACTTTTTTCACATGTGTCAGCTTTTAATGATCAATATACAGAAAATGCGGTTGCGGCAAGTAAAAGGGATCCATCAATTGCTCTTGCTATAAATCCATATAATTTGGACTATAATTTTGCCAATGATGGTAGTGCAATTAAGTGAGCCTTGGAACGCCAGGGTTCAAAATTTGCTTTAAATATGGAAAATGATAAAAAAACAATCGCCTTATTTGGAGTAGATGTATCTGGGGCGGCATATTATCTAGAAGGACAAAAATATGATTTACCAGAGCAAAAAATTGTTTACCGTCAAGTAACATCTTATTCATCAACAAGTGACTTATACAAAAAATTTATCGATGATGCCTACCAATATCAAAAAGCCTTTGTTGGCCTAAAAGGTAGAGCTTTGGATGAAAATCCTCAATACCAGCATTTTTATTTGAAAAAAATTGAAGGCATTTTCAGTTGAGAACTTTATAAAGAATTGAATTGGGAACAATACGGAGAGGACTTAATGGCCGCAAATCCTGAAGCTAATGAATATTCAAAAGATTTACAGTTCACCTCTATGTTTACAAACAAATATATTTTAACCGGAGCTGGCGAAGATACACCAGAAGCCAAACAACCAAATAAAGTCTATTTTAAAATTCCAGTATATCCCAATCCTAAAGAGGAATGCGTATTTTTAATGAGCAATAAAAAAAATGGATATATGGATGGTTTTGTTCTAAAGTCGTACCTATTTTCTTCGGGGGCAAAAAACCAATTTAAACCAAGTTTTTCTTTTAGAAGTGAATTTGATTTTTTGTATGACAGTAAATACAGTTATATTAGCAACGATTCACAAAGATATTTACATCTTTGGAACGAAAGAAGTATGTTTAAGCTAATTTAGAATTATGATTTATTATTAACCGATAAATTAATATTACTCATTCAATTATAGTAATATTAATTTTTTTTATTTAAACCATTTGTAATTAAGTGATTACAAAAAAATAATTTTGCACTATTTTAGGATTTGGCTGAATTGAATTTAGTGATTTTTTTTGATATAATTACTAAATAGTAAAATGAGTGAGGATTGGATATGAAAAAATTATTAAGTATTTTAGCGGCTTCCAGCCTAATAATTACAATGCCTCTGGGTGTTGTTTCTTGCAAAAAACCCGATGTGGCTGAAAGATTTGATTACTCAAATTTAATTAATAAATTCGTTGCTGAAACAATCGTTATTTTTCAAACCGAGATTTATGAGGCTTTTAAACCCTGAAATAATATTTCAGAAAAACAACTACCAGATACAATAACTCTTGAGGAAATAATTGACCATGAAGATGATTTTAGTGATCATTCATCAATTTATTACAAAAAAGTTTCCAATGAAATTTATAAAATAATTAATATTGGAGAAATTAACAAAACAATAAATAAAGAAATCACTTCAAATGTTAACTATCAACCGATACTAATTGATAAAGCTTCTCCACTTAAAAATGGTATTACAATTGAAAACATTTCCCCAGTGGTAAAGGGCAAAAATTGTACTTTGAATATTGAAATTTCAACCGATATTTTTTATAAAGATTCAAACGGCAATAATGACTTTCAAAAAACCACAACCTTTGCTTTTATTAATATTTTTGAGTCACCCGATATTTTAGGAGCAGCTAAATTAATTGGTGATCGATATAATGATATAATCAACGGAACCCAAGCAAATGACTATTCGTTTATCAGTAATAAAGGAGACTTGGATAATACTGCAGAAGACTTGCAAAAAAATAGTGATGTGTTAAGTTTTGTAAGTAAAAAAATCGCGGCTATTAGTACAGAAGATATTTCATCATCTTTAAATCCTAGCGTTGTTTATAATGAAACAAAAGTGAATGTAAACAAAACTTCATTCAGTGATGCTGGTAGATTTGAAAGTATATTTGGAAATCAAAATGCAAGTATTACACCATTTGAACAATATAAAACTGCTTTGAAAGCTCTAAGCGGAGATAGATCTAGTGAAGAATTATTTTTATCAAACATTAAAACTAATAATCCAGAAAAAAGTTGACTTTTTTCAAATGTGTCAGCTTTTAATGATCAATATACAGAAAATGCAGTAGCGGCAAGTAAAAGGGATCCATCGATTGCTCTTGCTGTTAATCCATATAATTTGGATTATAATTTTGCCAGTGATGGTAGTGCAATTAAATGAGCCTTGGAACGCCAGGGTTCAAAATTTGCTTTAAATATGGAAAATGATAGAAAAACAATCGCCCTATTTGGAGTGGATGTATCTGGGGCGGCATATTATCTAGAAGGACAAAAATATGATCTCCCAGAACAAAAAATTGTTTACCGCCAAGTAACATCTTATTCATCAACAAGTGACTTATATAAAAAATTTATCGATGATGCCTACCAATATCAAAAAGCCTTTGTTGGCCTAAAGGGCAGAGCTTTGGATGAAAACCCCTTATACCAACATTTTTATTTAAAAAAAATGGAAGACCTTGCCTTTTGAGATACTTATAAAGAATTGAATTGGGAACTATACGCAGAACGCTTAATGTCTGCAAACCCTGAGGCTGACAAATATTCAAAAGATTTACAGTTCATCTCTATGTTCACAAATAGATATATTACATCCGCAACTGGTGTAGATACACCAGAAGCCAAACAACCAAATAGAACCTATTTTAAAATCCCTGAAGCTTCCACTATTGATAAAGATTGTGTATTTTTAATGAGTGATACAAAATATGGATATATGGATGGTTTTGTTTTAAAGTCGTACCTATTTTCTTCTGGGGCAAAAAGCCACTTTAAACCCAGTTTTTCTTTTAGAAATGAATATGATTTTATATATGACAGCAAATACAGTTATATCACCAACCAATCTGAAAGAAGTTTATACTTTTATGACCATAATAGTATGTTTTATTTAATTTAAACTTGTTTTGTAAACTACAGAACAAGTTTTTTATTTCACCCAATGTAATTAAACTTAATTTACATATAAAAAACCTTATTGAAAGATTTCAATAAGGTTTTTACTTTTTATTATTTTTAGGCTTATTTTACCTTAAATCCCCATCTTTAATTTTATAGCTAATTTTTAATATATTAGCCTTATTAGCCTCAATTTTAGAAATTGTATTTAGTATCTTGCGGTATTAAAAGATTAATTTTTTAAATTAATAATTAGTTTTTACTATTTTACTATTTCAAAATCTGTAATTTTGAAATAACCACTTTTTTCTCTTTTAGCAGTAATTGAATAAACCGTTTCATTGTCTTGGATAATATGTTTTAAATCAATGGTAATATCACCAATGATATTGTCAAACATTAAATTATTTTGCGAATCAACAATCTTTCAGTCTTCTGGATTTGAAACTACTTCATCGATTTCCTGTTGAATTTCTTTATTTTCAGCAATTCCTTTTTTACCAATCATTGATAATAAAGTATCTAGTTCTTTAAATCCTTCTAAACTTTGTTGCAAGAAACTTTTTAAAAGTTGTAGAGCTGAACCATTTTCAAAACTTTGAGTTTTTTTATCAAGTCCCAAAGTTAGAAACATGTCTTTTGGAACAACCAAAGCATGTTCTAAAACGGTTGTGCTATTTTTCTTACCGTTACTGTCTTCTCAAGCTTCAATTTCTCCAAGTTTTTTAAATAGCTCACTTAGAGTTTGAACTTTAATTGTGTTATTTGAACTAATGCTGGTGTAACGGTCAACTTTTAGCTCTTTTGCTACTGCATCTAAAGTCGTCGTCAAACTATTTTTAAGTAAATTAGAAATGTTTAAATCCGGGTTAACGCCTCCATCTGACATTCCAAAGATATTCATCAATGAAGAAATTCCTGAACCTGAGTAAATTGCTTTGTATGGAGTTTCGTGCAATTCCTTATCATCCACAATTTTATTAACCATATTTTTCATGCTATCATCTAAAAATGACCAAATCAATTTATTTTTTAATCAGTTTGTAATGTTTTTTAAACTAGAATCTGTGGCAATATCATTGAATATAACTGCTAGAGTACCTTGAAGATAGCTTTTCATTAAATCTGGGACACCCATTTTATCGATTAGTAAAGTAACAATTGGCTTGATTAATCAGTTTATACCCCCATTTGAAAAACTAGGTCCAATTATTGGGACAATGTTAACTTTTGAGTCTGATTCAAATAAGATCGAAATAAGTCTTTGAAAATTTCGTCCATCAGTATCTTTCTCATCGACACTTAAATAGAACTGTAAATTTGCAATTAACTTAGCAATGTTGGGTTCTCCATCTTTGATATCAAATTTTTGACTACGAACTCTTTTTAGTGTGGTAATGCTTGTTTCTCCACTTACAAACAGGTGTTGTGAATCACTTGGCTTAAAACTTCTAAAAGAATCGAACTGATTAATGTAAGTTAAAGTTATATATGCAAAATGCAAAATATCAGCAAAACCAACTAAGTTATTAATTATATCTAAATCACCCATAATCGATCCTAAAGATGTTAGTGAATCTGCCATATTTTGAATTGCTATATCATTATTTTTAGAATCATTTTCAATTCCAATTTCTGCTAACTTAACATTTTTGGGATTACCCGAAAGTCTTACTAAACCATTTGATAAACTATTCATACCGTTTTGTAAAACATCTTGATAGCTCATACCTTGATAAACATTTAAATCTAAAGCATTTCCTAAAGCATTTAAAGTTTCTTCGTCTAGTAATCCAGAAACTGTTTTACCCAATAAAGGATCTAGAAGACCTTCAACAAGTCCGCTTCCATCAGCTAAGTTAATTAGAAATTCTAAAGTTTTTCCACTAACAATTGTTCCGATTAAATCACTAAAACCAGCTAGGGCTGAGAATAATGAACCACCACTTGTTACTTTCTTAGAACCATTTAACTTTAATCCTGATGATATTTCACTTGGCTTGACTGGGTTTTTAGAATTAAAATACTTTTTAAATAGGTTTGTAAATCTTGTGCGAGAAACTCCTGAAAAATCTGATTTATCAAAACCTTCGAAATTATCTTCAATAACACTTGGAGCAAAATAGTTCTCTAAAATATATTCTGAATCTAAACCATTTTCATGATTTAAAACTAAACTTTTACTTGCTTGTGCTAAACCAATTTTAAGATTATTGATATTATTAGCGCTTAAAGCAACATCCATATTAAATTTGCTTGTTGTACAAGAAACTGTTGTGGTTGCAACCGAAGCTGTCAAAGAAACTGTTGCGAGTATGCTTAAAAGTTTACGCATTTTTAGTACCTCCAAAGTCTTTTACTAAATCAAATAATTTATCAGCTACATATTCATGTCCTCATTGAGTAGGGTGAACTGCGTCGAAGAAAAAGTATTTATCAATTTCTTGTGCTGAACAGCCACTCTCATAATTAACCTTGATACTTAAACCTTGAGAAATATTTGACATATCAGGTTTCATTACAGTACATGCTTTTTTTGAATTTCCCCCAGCAATATCTTCTTCAAAAATATCTAACATTTTGTCAAATTCAGTATACAAGTCAAACAATTTTAAAGCCCCTGGGAATTTTTTATCAAGCTTGTCGAATAATAAGTCGAATCGCTCGTTGAATTCTTTACTTAAGTTAGCGGCATTTTTGATTGTTTTTTCATCACTTGTATTATATGTAGGAATTTTACTTACATCTGGGGCATTCATGACCACTATATTTCTAATTCCATTATTTAATAAAACCAATAATGCTTTCTCGATGTTTGCCATAGCTTCATCAATTTTTTGTTCTTGAAACTTTTCTGGGGTATTAATTATTTGGAATAAATCATTACCCCCAATTTCAAAAAATACTAAATCTGTAGGTTTTACTTTGTGTTGTTTGATTAAGGCAACGGTTTGCTCATAAATTTTAAAGTTATTTAAAAGCATTCCTGATGCGTTGTCAACATTACTTGCAGTTGCGCCCCCAACTGCATAATTATTACCGTGGTGATTTTGACCCATAAAATTAAACGCGTAACCTCATTCTTCGTTTTCGAAGCCTAGTTTACTAGCTAATAGTTTAGCGGCTGTATCTCCATTTGTAAAAGAATTGCTATAACTGGGAGCTTCAATTTTTGCCCCAGCATTAAATTTACTATTTAGTGCACCAATTAGTGCCCCTGTATCAGAAAGACTGTCTCCAACTGTATAATAATTTGTAAACATACCTTCATGATTGGAATCGTCTTTTTGATTACTTGTATCAATGTTTTTACCGATTAGTTCATCAATTGAAAAATTTTTCTTTTGAGGAATTGTACAGCTAACAATTGGAGCAGTTGAGCTTACTAAGATGCTCAATGACCCCAAAACTTGCAATAGTTTTTTCATTGAAAAGCTCCTGTCTATTTTTTGTTAGCTATATAAATATAAACCATCGCTGCTGCACCTGAAATTGCAATTATTGGGAAAATAATTAACATAAATCCCACACCTGCTGCTGTGGTGTAAATTGCTGATGTAAAGTTTGGATGGTATAAATCTTTAGCTGTAATTAATTTTGGCAAATCTGCATCACTTAAATTTTTGTCTTTAAAAACACTTGAACCTAAAGCTGCTGTCATTGCATAACTTACATTTTCTCTTTGTAAATTAATAAATCAAACTTTATTATTTACCAAATATGCCCCTAATGAGCTTTTTACATTAATTCCGCCTAAGCCGGGTCCTGTAAAATCTACGTTAGAATCATATGTTTCTTGATCTATAATTGTTTGTTTTTCTAAAGCATCTTGATATAAATGTGATTTTTTTAAGTTTGGTGAAAGTAAATCTGATATTACTCCTTTTTTTCAAATTCAAGTAATTCCTGGATTAACATAACCGAAATTATGAAATTCTTGAGCAAAGGCTTGATCAAATTCAATTAAATCCATTGAAACATCATTTAGATCAACATCTTCTTTATTTTTAATTACGTCTCCTCAACGATTTTCAAATCATTCGTCAACGAATTGTAAATATTTTTCTTTGTTTTCTTCATTTTTTGAAGAATCCTCATATCAATTTGTGGCAGAAAAGCAGTCTGCAGTATAAGATGATTTGATTGATTTTATCATCGCATACTCATAAAACTTACCTTGGCCATCTATAACAAATTTTCCCTTAGGGAAATGTTTATTTACAGTGCTCTTAACACTGTTGATGAATTTTAAAGATTCCAGTCCCATACCTGGAACTGATAATAATAACCCTAAGAGAAAAATAACGGCAATAAAAGTCGAAATACCCGCAAATAAAAATCTGCGTAATTTCTTAGATAAATTACCCATTTATTTTTAATCTCCTTTTGCTTCTATGAATGTTGGCTTTAACTTTCGATTATTAAGATAAAGCAGATTCAACATCTATTTAATGAACGACGACTAGCATCTAAAAGATAAGATAAGCCCCTTTATCTTAATCCTTCTAATATTATAAACCATAAAATTTAAATCAAAATTTTTTTATATTTTTTTCGATATATAAATATAAAGTAAAAACAGACAGCAAAGTCTGTCTGCTCAACATGGGAAATAATACTAATAGAGAAAGATTTTTTTCATACAAAGTTATTCTTATCTTGGTATAGAGATTATCTAGATGTCTATTTAAAATGAGAGTTTTTTATTTATCCCACATTTTAAAATTAAGATTATTCTACTATCACAAATTATTATTCTATTATTTTTTATTTTAATAATGCTCCCTTATCAATTAAGTAGCACCGGTCTCTAATCTCTTAAAAATATTATAGTTTAATTGCTTGGATTTGCAACTAAATTATCAATATTTATTTATTATTTATCTTTTAAATATATTTTTTAACGATATTTATCATATCATAAATATAAGTTTATTTCTATAAAATCAGCCATTTTATTGTAGATATGCCCCCTTATAAGTTGTTTTTGCGGCATTTTTAGTATATAATGAATAAAGAAAAAAATAATATAAGGAGATAAAAATATGAAAAAACTTTTAAGCATCTTAGCTTCTACATCATTAATAGTATCAGCGCCGCTTGCAGTAATTTCATGTAAAGACACTGGTAAAAAAAATGAATTTGATTATGACCAAGTCTTAAACGAATTTATCTCTGAAGTTTCAACAATTTTTCAGTCTCAAGTCTCTAAAGCTTTCAAAAAATATTCAATGTTGGATGAGAAAGATTTAGAAGAAGAAACAGGCTATACCGTTAAATTGCTAAAAGAAAATAAGGATGATTTAAAAAGACCTCAAAGCAAATTTTATAAGGACACTGCTGAATTAGTAATGACAATTATTCCTGTTGATTTAATTAACGAGGAATTAAGACTTACTGTCTCTCAAAACTTAAACTATAATCCAGTTTTAGTAGATAAGAACACCCCGTTAAAAAACGGAATTCAAATCACTAAGTTTGATTTAATTGAAAAGGGTGATAATGTTACTCTCCTATCAACAGTATCTGCTGATGTTGTTTATAAAGAAAAAAATAACGAAAAAAGTGTTAGAACTATTTCATCTGTTCAACAAATAAATATTTTCGGAAAAGAAGATATTGCAGTTACAGCTAAAGCTATTGAAGAAAAATACTCATTAGCTTTAAATGATAAATTAGCTAATAGTATGATTTTTGAAAGTGATAAGGGAAATTTGGACAACACTGCAAGAACTATTTCTCAAAGTACAGAGGTGATTTTAGACCTAAAACAAAAAATTACAGACGAACTGGCTGGACAGACATCGGCTTTAATAGTTACTGATAAATTGGCGCTTGAAATAAACGATAAACTTTTTGTAGATTCAAGTCGTTTTGAAACTAAAACCGTATTTGATGAAAATGAAGATACAGCAGCTCGACAAGCATTAATGTCTGCGTTAAGAAGAGAGACTCCAACTGCTGTTGATGATTTTTTGAAGGGTATAAGAGGAAATGGCAGCGCATGAATTCAACATGTAATCCCTGATGATTCTTATAGTGAAGAAATGAAAAAAGCGATAGAGTCCGATCCAACAATTTCAGAAGCTATTAATCAATATAACTTAAAATCAAATTTTATTCAGAACCGTCAACTACAAACAATTTTGAAAGTTCAAAATTCAAATTTTGCTTTGGACATGAAAAAAGATAAGTTAACAATTGCCTTACTTGGATTTAAAGTAAAAGGAGTTCAATTTTCTTTAGACGGTTATAATTTTGATTTTCCTGATAACACAATTGTTTATCGTCAACAAACTACATTTGAAAACACATTAAGTCTATATGATGAGTTTATGAAAGATGCATTTTTGACTCAATCAAGCTTTGTCGGATTGGAAAATACCAGTCTAATAAGCAATCCTTTTGAGGTGCACCAATTGGAATGGCCAGTAAGTTGAACAAAAACTAATACAGTTGATATGGAATTATTCCTTGAGGGAAGTCGTACTGATGAGTTAATTAGAGCAAATTATAGAGCAGTAGCAAATGCACAACCCTTAGATTTGACAACAGTCTTTCGTTCAAACACAACTAGAAAATGTGAGAACTATATGTATGTGAATGAGAATGGCTACTTAATCACCTATGAAGGGGTTAAAGCCAAAACAAACGAAAGTGCTTTAAGAACCTATTTCTTTTCTTCGGGAGCAAGTAACTGAAATAAAGTTAGCTTCACTTTTAACAAAAGAAGCAGTAGAAATACTTTTTCGGTTCCTGATTTATCAGGTAACCAAAGAAAGCAATTTTTTGCAGACAAGCAATCTTCATGAAAATTTAAAAGAGTAGGGTAAAAACAAGGAGAACATAGAAATGAAAAAACTTTTAAGCATTTTAGCAGTAGCGTCACTTACAGCAGTTTCTCCACTAAGTGTAGTTTCTTGTAAGAAAGAAACAAAAGAGGAAATTATTGATGAATTTGATTATATAAAACTATTTAATAATTTCATTGCAGATGTTACAACAATTTATGAAGCTACAATTTTTGAATCATTTATGCCATATTCTTGAATAACAAAAGATGAATTACCAAGTGGTATTACTATTAACGACTTGCTAATTAATAAAGATCAACTGAAAAATCCACAAAGTGATTTTTTTAAAAAAGTTTCAAAAGAAATTTATAAAATTGTTCCAGTTAATCAGGTTAACCGTAACTTAATTAGAGATGTTTCTAACAATATTAATTATTCACCAATCCTAATTGATAATGAAACTCCTTTAAAAAACGGAATTAATGTTGATTCAATTGATGTTTATGAAAAAGGCGATAATTTAACTCTTGGGGTAAAACTATCAGCGGCAGTTTATTTTAAGGATGAAGCTGGTAATAAAACCCAACAACAGATTTTTACAATTACTTCAATAAATATTTTTGCTGAAAGAGACGCAGCTCAGGCAGCCAAAGAAATTAGTGAAATATATTTTCAAACTTTAAATGGAACTTATGCTAACGATTATTCTTTTGAAAGCGATAGTGGTGATTTAGAAAAAACAATTGATGAATTGAATAAAAAACAAAGCATTGTTACGGATGCTCAGGCAAAAGTTGATGCTATGGATTTAAAAGATGTGGATATGAGATTAAAACCAAGTGTTAGTTCATCTGGTGTTAAGATTGCTGTAAACAGTGGTATCACAACAGATTCAAGTAGCTATGCTTCATTTTCAAATCTTGGTCAGTATAGTGATAGAGGATTAACTGTTAACAAATCATTAGCAGGAAATGAAACTTCGTATGAATTGTACATGAGAAATATTAAAAATGAGTCAACTGGTGATTGGTTAACTCCGGTTTTGGGAACTGATGCTGATACTTTGGAGATGGTGGCGGCAGCGGAAGCTGATTCAAAAATGTCATTATCAATTAATCAATATAATTTAAATCATAATTTAAAAGAGAACGTCAGTTTTCAAACCATGATTGAAAGCCAAAATTCAAAATTTAAAATAGATTTTGAAAAAGATAAAAAATCAATTGCCCTATTCGGGATTAAAGTTAGCGGAGCCACATTCTTTTTAACTGATAAAAATAATGTTGAACAAGAGTATGATCTGCCAACCCAAACTATTTTTTATAAACAAAATACAACTTATGATAATACAAAGAGCTTATATGAAGATTTTATTGAGAGTGCCTTCAATTACCAAAAAGCATTTTTAGGATTAGAAGGAACAGTAATCAATGAAGAACAAATTGATAGACAAGCCTACTACATTTCTTTACCAGAAAGCTATAAAAGCAATATTTCGTATGGGTCTCTAACTTATTTTAGATACTTATCAGAAATTATTGCGACCTCAAATCAAGAAGCAAACAGTTTAGAAAATAAATTTAACATGACAACAGCTTTAGTAGGGATTGAAGACAATAAAGTACCTAAATTTTATATGATGATTAGCTCTAAACCGGATGACTTACATTTACTTAATGGATATAATGAAAAAACTAATCAAAACGTTTTAAAAACTTATTTCTTTTCTTCGGGGTTGACTAACAAAAACAAATTTAGTTACTATTTTGACCAGCCCGCAGATCGACAATACATTGAAACTGGTAAAAATGAGTCTGAATTAAATTTACAAATTTATGCATTCAATAAATGTTTATGAAAAATTAAATGAATTAGTACAAACGAAGGTACTGTAGAGGAGTAAAATAGATGAAAAAAATTTTAAGTATTTTGGGATCGCTATCTTTGATAATTGTTGCTCCTTTAAATGTAATTGCATGTAAGACAGAGGAACTACCCGAGCCTCCAAAAGATTATGATTTCGCTAAAACATTAAATGACTTTGTCGATAGTGTTACTTCTATTTTTAAAACCTCCATTTATCAAGCCTTTTCTCCTTATGCTTGAATCAATGAAGAAGATTTACCCAATGGTCTAACAATTCAAGAGCTTTTAAATAATGAAGCTAATTTAAAAGACCATAAAAGTGATTTTTATAAAAGTGTGTCAGAAGAGATATTTAAAATAATCCCAGTGGCTGATATTCACAGCGAAATAACCAGAAGTGTTGTAAACAAAATTAATTACAGTTCTGTTATTGTTGATAATAGTACTCCGTTAAAGAATGGAATTTACATTGATTCAATTGATCTTTATCGCAAGGGAGAAAATTTAACCGTCGGAATTGCCATTGGAACTGATATTTTTTATCTTGATAAAACTGGGGTTAAAGGACAAAGACCAGTTACAACAATCGTTTCAATTAATATTTTTAAAAAAGAAGAATTAGTTCAAGAAGCGTTAGATATTAATGAGGCGTTTTTAAAAGTGTTTAATGACACTGATGCAAATAATTTTGAATTTATAAGCAGTAAAGGTAATTTAGAAAATACAAAACTGCGACTAGAAAACAGTATGGAAGTTGAATCTGACTTAAAATCAAAAGTAATTAATATTGATAAAACCGGAACTAATGTTACCGCATTAAACGCAATCGGATTAACTTGAAAAGTGGATTCAAGCACAATTGCTGATGCGAGTCGTTTTGAAACAAAGTCTGAGCGAGGAGACACTTTGGCTGGAATAGCAACAGTTAATCATGCTAGAACAGGATCGGCTGAAGATCAAGAATTTTACTTTAGACAAATTAAAGATGACATAAATGGTCAATGATTATATCCGATAATCAATGAAGATGATGAATTTATTGAGGAAATGTCTTACGCTATTAGTAAGGATAAAACTATTTCAAAGTCAATTAATCAATATAACCTAGCCTACAACATTTCAGAAAATGATTCTATTAGAAATATTGTTGAAGCTCAAAATTCTAAATTTGCAATTGATTATGAAAAAGATAAATTAGCAATTGCTCTATTTGGAATTAGTTTTAAAGGAACAACGTTCACTTTGGATGGGCAAGAATATGAGTTTCCCGAGCAAACTGTTTTTTATCGCCAAAAAACTTCATTTTCGAGCACAAAAGAACTATACGAACAATTCGTTACTGATGCCTTTAATTATCAAGCAGAACTTCTTGGAATGGTAGGAAGAGATTTGAGAGAAGAGAAGGATATCACACGCCCATTTTACCACTTAGAAAGTGATTTTAAATATCCTGGTGGTTTTAGCGGATTTAATAAAATGATTAAAACAGAAGATAGAATTGAAAGCGTACTAACGGCTAATAAAAAAGCAAATCAATATTCAGAAGGTTTAGAATTAACTTCTGTGATAGTTAATAAAGATACTAACTCTAAGCCTGAATATTTCAGTTCGCGAACTGATTATACTGGAGGTTATAACCCCACCGAAACGATGAGATTATTTTTCCATAATGGTTATAATAGCCGTATAGATTATATATCTTTTAAAACTTATTTTTTCTCATCAGCTATTAATAATCCTAATAAGGTTAGCTACTGTTTTGATGAAACTCGTAACGGAAGGGTAAATAGTTTTAGAAATGAAAGGGAATTAATAGAATTTCGATTAGAATGAATATCAAGATTTGAAGTTCATTATGCTAAATAACACCATCAATATATCAAAAAACTACACCAACAAGAAATTGTTTTATGGTGTAGTTTTTGCTTGACCAATAAGATATTTTTTTACATAAGTAAAATTGTAGTAATTTAATATAAAAAAATTATGAACACTTCCTTAGTAAATATTAAAACAAGAAATACGTCATCTGTCATAAGGGTAATTTATAAAGTGACATTAAATAATATAACTTAAAGCAATATGTTCACAAAACACTAGTTATTTTTCAATTTTTAATTTACCTTAAAAAGTAAATCGCATATCATTTAAAAAGCCGCGCCAGTGAAATTATTTAAATGCTTTAACTTAATAATGCATGTAATATTTCGGTTCGACGCGACATTCTTTTATTTAAATTAATCAAAGTAGTAAAAACAATTATTGATTACTCCCTTATTAATTAATGAAAATTAGATAAAATTGGCAACTACAATATTATTGCTAACAACTCCAAAATCAGGTTCAAATGGTGTTCTTTGCCCACCAAGGGAAATACTTATATTATAAAATCCCCTTAAAAAACTATCATTAAATCTTTGTCTTGAAAAAAAACTAAAAGTAGGACTAATATTTTGGTAATACAAAACTGATGAACCTCGACTATTCATAAAATAAAAGTTTTTATTTGCTGAAGAGACTTTAACAATGGCTCGAAAATCATATACCGGTCTAATTGCTAAGCCTGAAATTAATTGAGGATTTAAATTTACCATTCTTTTAGTTAATCTTTTTGTAGCTTCTTGGTAGGCGTCTTGCATTAAATCGGCTGTATTATACAATGTGTCAAACCTAAAGTTATTCTCAATTTCTTTGCTAAATCTTAAACTCAATCCATCAACGCCGTTATTTGTTTTATCAACAAAACCAAAAAGTTCGCGAAACATTTCGATATTTGTTTCTAGTCATTCCTGGATAAGCTGATTTCCAGTTTCATATTTATGAAATTGTTTAACAAAAATACGGAAAGTTGGCAAAATTAAATCTATCTTATCTTTTGAAATACTCTCATAAGTTACTGATAGGTTTGTTATTTCTACTGGATATACCGCTAAAACATTTCCATCTTTTTGACTATCTTTTGAAATCTCAAATTCAGAACGAGAATCATTTAGAATTTGGCTAAATAAAGTGTTAACTCCGGTTGAAATATTTTCTTTCAAATAAATATGATTAAAACCTCAAAAATCTTTAGGAGTCAATTGATTTGCAATTTCTTGTGATACTAGTCTTCTTGGACCGATAATTGAATTAGAGGAATCGCTAAAATCTAAAGTTCTATTGGTTAGTTTTCTTAAACTTTCTCCACCATTAATTAGGGCCGGTCTTATTAAACTAGAATCCTCATTTTGTAAGTTTGAATATCATATATTTGAAACTCTTGTAAATTCAGGGGCTGCAGTAATTACTTGATTGACGTTTGAATTCATTAAAAATTCGTTATTTTTAATATGTAAATCACTTAAATTATTTTTGTTATCTCGGATCACATTGTTAATAAAATTAACTACCGAAGTATTGGCAAAACTATTTTTAAAATTTCTAATATTTCTATCTAAATCACCAGAGGATGAATTAAATAAAAAGTTGTTTGCAACCTCTTTATTGATAACTTGGCTTCTAACTGAATTATTGAATTTAATGACACCATTTAATTCTTCCTCATTTGTGAAAATATGGATAGCTGACCTATATTCGATGTTTAAGTATAAATCCTCTCCATTTTTATCTAGTATCAAAATCGGAATAATTAATTCAAAATTAATTTTTGCAATTTGATTACTTCCTTCGGTGGATAAAGATAATCTTCTTAAAGAATATTTTTGCAAAGGATTTGAATTATTTTTAATTAGTTGACGATAATTAATATTTTGAAGAACCGATTTACCAACCTGGGATCTAATAGAATTTCAATTAACAATTGATGAAAGTTCTTTTTCAAACCCACTGAAATATTCATCACTATTTGGAATTTGTAAATTACTAGTCGAACCTTTAAGCTTTTCAACTATTTCATTAAAGTTGATGAATTTAAAATTATTAATATTGGAATTATTTTTTGATAAAAAGTAATAAGGATATAATTGTTCATTTAAATTTGTGCTGACAATATTATTTATATCACTGACCATTTGAGATCTTCGCTCGTAATAATCATATCCCAAATTTTCATAGTTTTTTTTAGGAGCACAGGCAACAACTGCAAGTGGGGTTGTTACAAAAATAGAAATAGAAGACAATACTAAAAGTAATTTCTTCATGTAAAATTTCCCTTCTCCAATACTAAACTAATAGTATGCAATTATTATACATCCAAAAACCTTTTGAATCGGTTAATTAATTATTAAAAATAAAGAAAATTTTGCTTTTATAAATAGTACTTAACTATATTTTTTAAACTTTCTTAATTAATTATTTTCAAAAATAAAAAATAAAAAGTTTATAATTTGTTTGAATTTAATTAATTTTATACCAGCAATAAAATAAGTTTAAATATATTTAAACTTAAAATTTTGTTGGTAGTATAATAAGTCAGAAAGGAGATGGGATTATGGATAAATGTGCTTGTTCAACAAAATGCGCATGTAGCGATTGTGGATGCTCAGATTCTAAAACTAAATTAGAATGCAATGACCCGCATCACGAAGTTTGTGAATCAGAAAAAAGTAAATAAACGTGCTTATTAAATTACCATATAAATCTTATCTTTTAGTAAATACCAAAGCAGTCCCTTATTTTATTTGTAAAAAGGCGGAATTTAAGAGGGTTTATTATTTTTTAAACAAATTTAATTTCCATCTAAATAAATTTGCTCACCTATGGAATAGATACTGCTTTAATAACAAAAAAACCTTATTGAAAAATTTCAATAAGGTTTTTATTTTGAATTATTATTTTTATTAAAAAGTCCCAAATTCAATCAATATAAAACTACCAAAGGGACTTAAAATGCTTTACAAAATAAAAACACTAATAAGTTGTATTAATATAATTTGTAATATATAATATACACAAGCATATAATATATGTTTTAAATATATATTTATCAAAGGAGAGATAAAGTATGAAAAAATTACTCAGCATTTTAGCAGTAGCATCTATTGGGACTTCAGCACCATTGTCGGTTGTTGCTTGTAAACCAGGCAACAGACAAGAAGAAGAACATGATTTTCAAACTCGTCGTAATAGCTTTATTGCTTTAGTGACACAAATATTTAAAAGTAAAATGCAATCCTTCTTTGATCCGTTTAGATTTGTTTACCAAGATGAATCACCGTTTGAAAGTGAATTAACAATCAATTATTTAAGAGATAAATCTGAGGAAATTTCCCAGGGAAATGGTTTTGCTTTTGACTTTGTCAAGTCAGAGCTAATGAAATTAATAGATTGATGATCGGTTCAACAAGAGGTTAATAAACAAGTGGTTCAAGATGTTAACTTTAGAAGTTTTTTGGTTGATGGCAAAAATCCATTAAATGAAGCGGTTCAAATTTCTTCTATTAAAGTTCAAAGCAATGGTAGTGAAATTGCCACTATGAATATTGCTTTTAGAACACAAATTTCTCTACTTGATGGAAATAAAGAAGTAGAATACTTACCCATAAACTACAGCACCCAAATTAGTATTATTGATGAAGTTGGTTCCGTTGAAGAATTAACCAGAATTAATAAAGAATATTTAAATTTATTTAATAGTAAAATCACTGCCAACTATTTTAAAATTGAAAGCAATAAAGGAAATTTTGAAACAGTTGCTAAAATGATAGATTCAGAAGAGGGACTTATTAAGAAAAATGTTAAATCACTAATTAACACTATTAAATTAGAAAATGATAGTTTTGTAATAAATGCAGATAATCTAAAAATGGGTATGAGCGAGGATTTCTTAGCTATAGGTTCAACTGCGCTTTCTTATAATAACTTTCAATGAGACAGTGGTGGTGGTTCTACAATTGAAATGCAAGAATATGATAAAAACTTAAGAAAGTCCTTTTTTGGAGACGAAAAAGCTAAAGATGCAGTTGTCAATGCTTTATCTAAAAACGGTCTTAATTATACACATGGTTGACAAGAATCTTCGGATTTACAAGATAAAGTTGCAAAATTTGAAAATATGTCTGTTGCAATAAGTGTTTTTGGGGTTAAGGAAAATCTTTCAAATAACCAGGCTTATCGAAATAAAATAACAAATTACCAGCCTATTTTTGCTATTAATGAATTAGAAGATGAAAAACTAATCTCGCTTTTTGGAGTAGATATTGAAAATACAGTTGTGGAATTTAAGGAGCAAACTTTTGAATTATCAAATCCATTCATCTTAGTTCGCCAGAACACCGAGGAAGATAATACACTAACTTTGTACAGAAAGTTCTTAAAGGACGCCTTAAACTATCAAAT
Source organism: Spiroplasma alleghenense (assembly GCF_003363775.1). Lineage (NCBI taxonomy): Bacteria > Bacillati > Mycoplasmatota > Mollicutes > Entomoplasmatales > Spiroplasmataceae > Spiroplasma > Spiroplasma alleghenense. The sequence continues at coordinate 1,223,430 of NZ_CP031376.1, read as the reverse complement.
TTTATTTCACGGTTTAGGTGAGTTTTATATGGAAATCACCAATCCCGAACAAACATTTTACTCAAAAAAACCTGAAAGTTGAAAGAACCAAGATATTTATAATAAGCCCCTAGATTATTCAGAACTAAGAGATGAATTTTTTGATGCTGCCAGCGATGAGACAAAAAGTTTTCAAAAAGATTTTGAATTTTCAGTTGAAATGATTTCTTATAAAACTAATAACAAATATGAAATTGCTAGATATTTTTGAATCAAAGAAGATGAATCAATCTTGGTTTGAAGCGACTGGGAATATAACCCTCCAAAACCAAATATTTGAAATCATCCTTTAGAAAGTCAACTAGCAACATTTTTCTTTTCTTCTGGAGTAAAACACAGAACTTTAATGAATGCCGGATTAGCTTTGGGCAAAAGGGGTGACTCTTTTTTGTTGATAGATTACGGAGATTCACATTGAAAATTTGAAAGTTAAATATTTATCAAATATAATTTAATTCTAAAATAGTAATTTTTTTGAATAATATATTAAACTTCCCTAAATCTTTTATATAATAAAATTTTAAATAACCATTTAATTTTTAAATTAAATGGTTATTTTTGTGTAAATATAAAAGTTAAATACAGTATTTATTTTCCTATCTTAAATTCAACTAATTAAATTGTAATTAAAAAATAAAAATGATTTAAAATACTTTCCAAAACCTTGGTTACCATTTATAATTAAACAGCAGTTAAATGCATAATTATATAACAAATTCTAACATTGTGCTCCTCTTGTTACGAATAATGTTTGGGTATAAAATATGTTAGAAACCAAAAAAATTATCATACTAATGAATAAAGAAGATATTAAAATTAATTTTGTTATTTCTGAAGATAGCAATGCTCCAACCGAGATCAATAAATTTGTCAATAGTTCAAATTTTTCACAGATGGATAAGAAAAGATATAACAAAGAATTACACAAATCTTTGAAAGGATATGAAATTCCAGTGTCAAAATGCTCAGCTGAAATAGAACAAGCATTATTAAAAATAATCAACCAACACAAAAAAGACCGAGAACAAGATAGAAACGAAATTAACCAATATAAAAAAGACCGAGAACAAGATAGAAACGAGATCATGAAATTAAAAAAAATACTAACAAAAAACTTTTTTCTAAAAGATAGTAACGAAGATGAAACGCACTAATAAATTTCTTTAATCTTATTTTTAAGAAATTATATTAATCGGCTTAATCCCCCATTTAAGTTTTAACTTCAATGGGGGATTTTTTATTTACTTAAAATAAAGATTAATTAATTTTATTTATTTTTTGCAATAATGTAGTATGATTTGCCATAAAAAATTGCAAATTTTTTTTCATTCCTACCAAAATTGTTATTAACACATATAAGTTGTATTAATAACAATTTTGGTGTATAATAATAACACGATAGGTTTACACCCAAACAGAGGAGAAAAGAAAATGAGAAAATTACTTAGTATTTTTGCCGCATCAGCAATGGCCATATCATCCCCGTTGGCGGTTGTGGCATGTAAGAAAAACAGTAATGAAAATGCAGAATTTGATTTCGAAGCTCAAAGAAATAAATTTGTTTCAACTGTTACACAAATATTCCAAACCCAATTTAAATCATTTTTTGAACCTTTAAGATTTGTATCTCAAGAGGAATCTCCATTTGATAAAAAAATGACAACTGTTTTTTTAAGAGAAAATGCCAACGAAATTTCTCAGGGTCAAGGTTTAATATATGATTTTGTTAAATCCGAAATTACCAAAGTTATTCATTGAAGTGATGTTTTAGAACAAATAAATGAAGAAATAATGAAAAATGTTAACTTCAGATCAATGCTTATAGATGGTAAAAATCCTTTATCAGAGGGTTTCTTAACGAACACTTTAGAATTGACGGATGGAGATAATGAAATTGCAACAATTAATGTTGGTTTTAGTTCTCAAATTGTTTTATTAAACAATAATAAAGATAAAGAATATGTGACAATTAAATATGAAACCCAAATTAATTTAATCAGTGGAATTGAAATTGCAGAAGAGTTTAATAGAATTAATGAAGATTATCTGAATTTATTTAAAAATGAAAAACAGGCCAATGAATTCAAAATAGAAAGTAATAAGGGTGATTATAAAACAGCCGGAGATATCATAATTTCAGAAAAGGGAGAAATTATGACAACCGTAAAAAATTTAATAAAAAACATTGAACTATCAAATAATCATTATTCAATTGATGTTGATTCAACATTGATGAGTTATGATGAAAATTATTTGGCTATCGGCTCAACAGTTTTTAATTCTGTAAAATACGCATGAGGTAGTACCCCGGCTATGATTCCTGAAGTTGCTGAATTTGGACAAAATGTTATGAGTGCTTTTGGTGGTAATAGAAAGGCTAAAGAGGCTGTAGTTAAGACATTATCTGAAAATGAGGAAAATCCTGTTGTTAGCAGAAATGAATCAGAAGAAATTAAAAACCAGGTTTCTGAATTTGATAATATGTCTGTTGCAATAAATGTTTTTGGTGTTGAAGAAAATCTACAAGATAATAGATTGTTCACTAACAAAATAAGAAAAGAACAACCAAATTTTGCTATAAATTATGAAGAAGACCAAAAATTGATTTCCCTTTTTGGAATCGAAATCCAAAATTCAAAAATAAGATATAAAGAAGAAATTTATGAACTTTCTAAACCATTTTTATTGGTGCGCCAAAATACCGAAGACACCGGCACACAAGCATTATATACTAGATTCCTAAGTGATGCTCTGGATTACCAAATTAAATTTGCTGGATTTAGTAGCGATTCATCTCAGTCAGTAAATTCCAATTCACTCTTCTATTTCAATAAACCTGATTCATTAAAGCTAGATTCGCTTTACAATTTTGTTCTTGGCTACAAATATTTTAATGATGATTTTTGAGATGCGGCAAGTATTCAAACTAAAGCGTATCAAGAGGATTTAGAATTTACATCTCAATTTTGCGGAGCATCTCTAGGAAACCTTAAACCGGCTAGTTATTTATATTTTGATAAAAATGAAAGATTATACTTTTCAAATAGAATTTTTACCCCAAATGATAATGTTTTTAAAGCACAAATAGTAACATCTTTCTTTTCATTTCAAATGGACTGAAAACTAACTGCCAGTCTTGCTCTTGGAAATAAGGCAGGCACCCCGGGAATAGTTTCAGATAGTGCTTCTCATTTTGTATTTAAAAAATAATTTTATTAGTAGCTCTTCTCGGACCTAGAAAATGATGGAGATCAACCAGTTCTAAATTTTAATAAATATGAAAAAAATAATACTAGATATGATTTTGATACTATCTAAATGACTCTTGCAGATATGAATTCTGTATATAAAATTAATTTTTTGAATTAAGTAAAAAATAAAATCTACAACTATTGTTGTAGATTTTATTTATCATATAGGAGATGAAATAAAATTACTTCATTTGTTTATATGATATAATATTTAAATACAAATTAAAATATAAGGAGACAAAGATGAAGAAATTATTAAGTATTTTGGGGGCAGCGACATTGGTTGTGTCAGCTCCGCTAAGTGTAATTTCATGTAAAGAAAAAGGCGGCCAATTAGTTAATGATTTTGATTACAGTCGAGTAATGAGAGAATTTGTTGACAACGTAACCTCAGTATTTAAGGGTGAAATCAGTAATAAATTTAATAGATACCAATTTTTTAACGAAGAAGACTTACCAAGCGGATTAGATAATAAAACTATAATAGCTCACAAAGATGAGTTTGAAAAGCGCGAAGGAAAAGTCTATGATCAAGTAGTTAATTTAATTTCAGATTTAATTCCTCGTGATGAAATAGATAAAACGATAAAATCTGAAATTTTAACTAATGTTAACTATAACCCGGTTCTATTAGATAAAAGCACTCCATTAAAAGACGGAATTTGAATTGATGAAATTGATTTAAATCCTCAAACAGTTGCTCTGACTTTAAGCACTAAAATTTCTTCAAATATTTATTTGAGAGGTAAAAATGATGAAAAAATTTTAGAACCTATTAGTACTTTTGTTACTATAAATATTTTTAGTGAAAAAGAAAAAGAAGAATTAGCTAAAAAATTTGATGCTGAATATACAAATTTACTAAATATAAAACTTGCTAACAAAATTGAAATTATTTCAAACTCAGGTAATTTAGATAAAACAGCTGCGGGTCTAAGTACAAACTTGGAATTGAAAAAATATCTGAAGGATGAAATTAAAAAATTACAAACAAGTGAAATTGAAATCCAAGACAATAATATAACTTTAAAAGCAGCAAAAAACGGGACTATAGATGCCGGTACAGGAATGTATAAAAATATGTTTGATAAATATGAGGGAGAACCTTATCAAACATTTTTAAAATCAGTCCAAGGTGAAGAGGATGCTGAAAAAATTCTACTAGAAAATATTACAGGCAATGATGCAAAGTGACTAGAAGTTAAGCAATTTACCCACGACGAAAACGCTCAAGCTGTTGAGGATGTTGAAAAAGGATTGCCAATTGCAAAAGGACTAAATCAATATGCCTTAATTTATAAAGCTAGAACTGAAACAATTTTTGAAAGGTTAGTAAGAATTTCAAAATCAACATTCAAAATAGATGCAATAAAAGACACTCAAACGATAGCTGTTTTTGCAACCGAACTGAGTGGATTAAAATTTAGAATGTATGAATCAGACTTTGCAATTGCACCAAAGGATATTTTTGTTAGACAAAAAATAACCGAAGATAATACTTTGGATTACTTTAACAAATTTATGGCCGCGGCTTGAAATTTTCAAAAGGCATTTTTGGGAGCAGCTCCTGATAGTGATGGAGATGTTATCTTCAACCTCCAAACTCCAGAAACTTGGAAAAAAGAAGACTTTCTTGGTAAAACATTTACTTCTGAAACCTTCCCTTACGAGGAACTACTAAAGGCGAACCCAGAAGCCACAAAGGCAGATACTGGGTTTAATTTTTCACAAGAAATTGGATATAATGACGGATTGGTGAATGAATATAAAAGGGAAAAATTGGTCTATGTAAGCAAAAATGCCGACTTGTTCTTTTATTCAAATAGTTCAACAGGTTTCATAATCTGAAATTCTTCCGTTCTAATAACTTCATTATTCCCGGATGTAATCGGAAATGGAAGGCAACCGAATCTTCAATTTCATAGATATAGAAAAGGTAACTCTTCATTAAGAACAGATAATGCTGAAGAGACTTTTGAAACTATGAAATCAGCATATAAACTAAATTTTTTAGATTAAACAAATCAACCAAAATCTTTAAATCTATTCACGCAAATGAATGGATTTTTTTTGTAAATATAAATGACAATTATAATTTTATTTACATATATTAAATTAAGTCAATTGAATAATAAACAAAAAAATCAAAGGCACTTAAAATGATGGACTGCAATATTAAACTAAAATATTTTACCAACTATTAAATAAATTTATCGAAATGGTTACATTATTGTGGTGCTCTGTTATAATTATTTTGCATTTCAGTGCATATTTTTATTATTTATTCTGACATATAAACCCTTTAACACGAATAATCTTTGGGTATGAAATATGTCTATAACAAAATCGATTATTATTCTTATTACAAAAGATGATATCAAAACTAGCTTTGTTATTTCTGAATCAATTAGTTCACCAGCTGAAGTTAGCAAATTTGTCAATGTCACAAATTTTTCAGAATCGAATAAAAAAAGATAAAACAAAGAAATGCATAAATCTTTGAAAGGGTATGAAATTCCAGTGTCAAAATGTTCTGTAGAAATCGAACAAGCACTATTAAAAATTATGAAGCAACACAAATAAGAGCAAGAAATAGAGCGAGAACAATATCAAAAAGAAATTGATAAGTTAAAACAGATGCTAATTAAAAACGGTTTGCTTAGTAATGTTGAAGATGAGATGAATTAAATTCTTAGGAGTATTATATTATAGAACCAATAATGTTTTTTTCAAAACTTTTTGATTCCACCACCTAGTTTAAAATCGCAAAAACTATTTTCAATTTTATCTGCTACTATTCACCGGTTTGTAAAATTGCCTTTGTAAATATAATTCAAAATAAATCAACAAAATACCAATAATCGTTTATAATTATTTTGCAGTTCAGTGCATATTTTTGTTATTTATTCTGACATATAAACCCTTTAACACGAATAATATTTGGGGATAAAATATGTCTATAACAAAATCAATTATTATTCTTATTAGAAAAGATGATATCAAAACTAGCTTTGTTATTTCTGAATCAAGTAGTTCACCAGCTGAAGTTAGCAAATTTGTCAATGTCACAAATTTTTCAGAATCGGATAAAAAAAGATATAACAAAGAAATGCATAAATCTTTGAAAGGGTATGAAATTCCAATGTCAAAATGCTCTGTAGAAATCGAACAAGCATTATTAAAAATTATGAAACAACACAAAGAGGAGCGAGAACAAGATTTAAGAGAAATCCAAAAATTAAAGCAAATACTAATTAAAAACGGTTTGCTAAACAATGCCGAAGAAAATAATGACATAAATTTCTAAATTCTTTAATTCCATTATAGAGTTATTAATATAAACTTATAAAAAATTATCTTAATCAAATTACAAAATAAAATACCTCGTCAACATTTAGGACGAGGTATTTTATTTTGTAATTTTTTGTAAATATTTTGATACACCAGCATTTTCGGCAGTATCAGTTATTTCGTAAGCCAAGTCTTTAATTTCTTGAGCAGCATTGCCGACTGCAATTGAATACTTCAAGTTCTTAAACACTTCTAAGTCGTTGTGTTGATCACCAAAGTATACTACGTTTTCTAATTTGATATTCAAATTTTCTTCTTTGTTAATTCTTTCTAACAGCGATACAATGCCTCGGTATTTATTTGGACCATTAATTCCAAAGTCTACCCCATCCACAGTGAATCATGTGGCATAAATATCAACTTCAGGAAAATCATTTTCAATCATTTTAACTATTTTAGCTTTGTCCTCGGGTTTAACATTTTTTAAGGTAATTTTTGGACACTTCTCCATGTTCCTTACGATTTCATCACTAATTGGTAAGCGATTAAATTTATCAAGTTTACTCAATCCCAAATCAACCATTACTTTAATATTATCCGCATTAGAATAATAAATTTTTTCTAAGTCTGGTGAAGTAATATCATAATCTAGGTCCATAGTTTTAATTTTTTCAATTATTTTAACAGTTGTTTTATTATCAAAAAAAGTTAAAACCTCTAGCTTTCCGGTTAAGTAGTTTTTAATGGCATTTCCATTACTACAAATAATATACTTATTTGTTTGCGAAATTGGGGCAATCATTTCAACTGTTTCAATCATTTCGAAAGGAACATTTCCAGTATTGATTACAAATTTAACTCCACTTGCCATTGCTTTTTTAATTTCTAAAACATCTTCAGGATTAATTGCTGAATTTTTATCAGCTCTTAGTGTTCCATCAAAGTCACTAATAATAATTTTTATCTCATCGTTATTTATTTTTAACATTTCTTTTACCACCTTACTAATAGTATAAACCTGTGGTTAAAAATAGTATAGAATATTTAATATTTATAAACTACTTTTAAAAAAACCAAGTACTTTTGTAGCTTATTTATTTGGTATTCCAGGATTATTTAACAATAATTTGCTAATTTAAATAAAAAATGCAAATATTAAATTGATACCTTAAAACATATATTAAAAGATTGATTTATTGTCTGTATTGTTATACTATTAATTTAAGGTTCTTAAATTTTTATTTAAAACCTCCTTTCTAAAGTCCATAGAGGATAATGGTTGACCGTATTGCGGTCGGTGCAGTCTAAAGACTGCATTTTTTTAAGTTTTTTTGAAATGGGGGCAATAAAAATGAAGTTTGAAAAAAAGAAATTCGGTCAATTTAACAATAATTACTACTATATTTTCTTGGATGAATCAGGGAATTCTTCTAAGAAAATGTGGTCTAAAGTTAAGGCCGAAATGATAAGTAAGGGTTGATCCAGTAGGGAATACTCCACAGTGACATATTCTGGTATATTTGTTAAAAACTCCAATCAATTTAAATATTTAGAAAGGGATGTATTTCTGGCAAAGAGAAATATATTGGGATTTACAAAAAATAGTTTCATCCACAGAACGGATTTAAAAAATTGTTTATATTTAAGTCAAAATAAAATAAGTTTTTCGCAAACATCTAATTTTAATTTTAAAATGGTCGATTTAGCAATAAAGCATAAACTACCAGTTTTTTCGGCTTAATTCAATAGGGAACTTATGTTTCTAAAAAAGGATTTTGACTACATAAACTACAAAACCAAACATAAAATCGTTGAGGAATTAATTAAAAAGTTATTGAAAAATATAGCTGATTTTTGGTATAAAGAACGTTTATCAAAAAAAATTGTTTTAGTATTTGAAGAAAGTAATGCTGGAAACGAAAAAGAAATACTATCAACTTTCAATAATCTTATTAATAAAAATGAAAAATATAAATTAATATTTAAAAAGTTACTTTTTAATAAAAAGGAAAACAAGAGCGGCCAACCTATTGCCGTTAATGAAATTGTTGATTTTGTTAATTATTCTCTCTGACTATGAGCATCTCTAAAAGAGTATCATTTTTCAAAATTTTCTCTGTATAGTTACCCCAATCATGAGAAAAAAACGTTATCAATTATTGATAAGATTAACAGAAAATTATAACAATAAAAATTTATTTATGAAATTCGTATTCTCAAGTTAATATAAATTAACTTGAGAATATTTTGCTTTATCCCCTAGTTGACTTTATATATATATATATATATACTAGGTATAGATATAAAAATTTATAAGGAGAAACAAAAATGAAAAAACTACTAAGTATATTCGCTGCTTCAACACTAATAATATCAGCACCTTTAAGTGTGATTTCGTGCAAAAAACAAAAAATTACTACCGGAGATGAGTTTGACTTTGTTGAAATATTGAGACAATTTATTTCTGAAGTAACTTTGGTATTTGAAACTGAAATCCAAAAAGCTTTTAGTGATTATGCTTGAATGGAGGAAGAAAATTTGCCCGAAGTTTTAACGATTGAAAATATTAGATCAGCAAAGGAAAATGGTGATTTTGAAAATCATGAAAGCGAATTTTATCAGCAATTATTAAAACTGATAAATCCCTTAATTCCAGTAAATAAAATCAACGAAGAGTTAATGAATTCGGTGGTAAATGATGTTAATTATAACCCCGTACTTTTGGATAAATCAACGCCATTAAAAAATGGAATTGATATTGAAGAAATTGTCTTTATTGATAAAACCGATGCTATTACCATAGGATTGCAATTATCCTCGCTAGTTTTTTACAAAGACGAAAAAGGTGAAAAATCCAGTGAAGTTATCTCAACTAAATTTGCTTTCAACATTTTTGAATCAGATGATATGGCTTTAGATGCTAAAGAAATAGATGACGCTTATATAAAATTATTGAACGAAACCATTGCTAACGATATTATCTTTGAAAGTAACAGCGGTAATTTAGAAAATACAGCTACCTTGATAAATACAGGAACTTTAATTCGTGAAGACCTTGTTAATAAATTAGATTCTTTGAATACAATTGAGGGTAATGAGGCCGTCATAATTTCAAATGACCTAAAATTAGTAGCCAACAATGAAATGTTTGTTGATTCATCAAGATTTAGTTCAAAAGTATCATCAAGTTCTGAGAACAAAAAATTATATAGGGATGCAATGGCAGGCGATCTGGGTTCAGAAGAAGAATTTCTAAAAAATATTATAAACTGAAGCGATTGGGTTAAACCGAATGCCTTTTTTCAACGAAATACAGATACATCCAATTTTGAAGAAAATGCATTAAAGTCTTACCAACTTTGGGAAGAAAAGAATCCTACCACTTCAACATACGTTAATCAATACAACTTGTCTTACAACTTATCAATTAAAAAACAATTACAAAAAGTAATAAAATCCCAAAACTCTCAGTTTTTAATCGACTTAGAAAAAGATTACAAGACAATAGCTTTATTTGGAATTAATGTAAATGATGCAAAATTCAAAATTGGGTCTTCAATTTTTGACTTTTCTAACCAAACCATTATTGCAAAGCAAAGAACAACAAAAGAAAATACGATCGAACTTTATAACGATTTTATGATATCAGCATATAATTTTCAAAAATCTTTTTTGGATTCTGAAAAAATAGGCGATAAATATCAAATGAATTTAGAAGTTCCAAAGGAATGGGATTTAGAAACCATGAAAAATCAAAAAATTACATATGATAAAGAGATAGAACAACAATTAATGACTGCAAATGAAAAAGCTAATAGTTTTAAAGGTGATTTGGAATTTTCAAATATTGTTACGAGTACCTCAGCTGAATCAAAGCAGGATGGCATAAATATAAATAATACACATATTTGAATAAACGATAATGGAGATTTGTGATTTCTTAGAGAATTATCGATTACTGCAATGTATGGAGCAATGTTTAAATCTTATTATTTTTCAACAAAATTTTGTGACAGTTTGAATCTTAACATAATCAACGATCTCAGAACAATGAAAATTCCCGAAAATAGTTATGAATACAAAGATTTTTTCAATAATTTAACTTCCCCCTACAGATTTAAATAACTTATATTTATTTTGTATATTACTTTTTGTGAATTTACATAAATCGACTTTCATTAGTCGATTTTTTATATTTCATTTTTCAAAATTAAATTAATTTAAAACTTATTTTTTCATGAAAAGATTTCAAAACTTTGTGATTTTTTATAAACTCTAAATTATGATAATATTATTTTGGTCAGTAGTTAGATTACTAAAGACCTTACAGGAGATAAATATGTTTATTAAACTTATACTAGCTCTATCAATTACAAATCCTGTAGCAAACTTTGCTGCATTAAAAAATCTAAGCGAGGATATGTTAACAAAGGCAACCCAAAATTTAGAAGATATTATTTCAGAACAAAATTTTGGACTTATAAAGGATCCAAGTGTCGGTATTATCAATAATAAACTAGAAAGTCAATACAACATTGACACAGAACAAGTTGAGTTAACTAATCTAAATTATTCTGGTGTTAGAGTTAAAGCAAAAGAAAATTCAAAAGACTATTCTGGAAGCAAATTTATAAAATTTGAATCACAATTAAGCTACACTTTTACAGGCTTTACTAAAAGAATATCTGCTGAGGCATATAATAGCACCCAAGAAGTTAAAGATATTTTGAGCATTAGTTACAGCCCTTCTTTTGGGGAAATGGCGTTTACTGATTATTTTAAAACTATAAATTTTCAGTGAAGGGGCATTACTTGGGATAACGGATTAAGTGGTGCTGGAGGAGATAGGTATCATACAAAAAATAATCGCGGTGGTTCTGAAAATCCATTAACTGCTGTGCAAGACAGTTTTGAGATTACTGATAAATCAATGGCTCAAACTCAAATTTATAGCAGACAATATAGTAAGACGAATTGAATGAAATCTTATGGATATTTTGGTTTTTTTTGAAAAGAGGAAATAATAAGCTTGAATTTCACTGTTGAAGCATCTTGTTATGCAACGGCTTGAAATGCTTATTGAGCAAAAGTTGCCAATCAATTAGAAATAAAAAATTTAAATTTTTCTAAGTAGAATAGGTATCTTATGAATTCAAATTTTAACGTAATATTCAAATTTTCCTTTTTAAGAATCATAAAAAATAAATTATTTATTATTTTATCAACAATTGTAATTTTACTAATTGTACTGGTTCAGGTCTTAGCGATGACAATTGGAGATAGTATTTTATACAAGACCCAAGTTGGAATGATATTTATTATAGTCCTATCAATATTTTGAATTTCGTTTATAAACATAAACAATATTACTACTATTTCTATTATTGATGATAAAAACGGACTACAAAGTTTGCAAAATCGCAGAGGTGTAAAGAATTCAAAAATATTTTTTGCAAAACTATTGCCTTTAAAAATAATCACTACTTTTTTTATATTATTGGTGTTTTTGATATTTATTACTATTGCACTAGCTTCCCTAATACCTTTGAAAAGTTTTGTTGTGGGTAATTTAGGAATTGGAATATTCAGTTTGATTGCCTATGATTTTTTTATTTTTGGAATTGTCATTTTGATAAGTAGTAAAACTAAATCAATGAAAAAAACTCTTCCAGTTGGTTGAATATTAATGACATTATTTATGTTTTTCTCGATTTTTGGACCAATTTTTTTTGTTTTTAGTTCAGGTAGTTATGCTGGAAATGAATTCCATCCACGAATAAAAAATAAATTTTCGTTGGTAAATACTCAAACTGAAGAAACTAAATTTTTGAGCGAACTATCTGTTAGTTTAGAAAAATTAGAGAACACTTTTTATGACAATATTATTGAAGAAGAAAATTCACATGGCCTTTCGTTCAAATACCTTATAGTCAAATTAGCATTCAGAGGGGGAATGTTAACCAATTTTGCAGAAATGATAGCACGAGATCATTTCGAACAATATATAGACCAATACTTGATTAATTTTGATACTTCACTTGATCAAGAGGGAATATTAATTAATGAACAAGCTATTAAAACTGAATTAGAAAACAATATTTATTATAAATTTATCAAATCATTTAATATTACAGCCATCGGTGATAAGGGTATGCATTTTAGAAATTCCTTTTTCTATAAAGTGAGTTCAAGAAACTTCAATAGTTATCAGCAGCTGGGTGAAGTTATGAAAAAATTTGAAAATATTCAAAATATTTTTTCAATATCAGATTCAGAGAAACAGGCATTTAAAAATTCAGTACTTAATAATTATCATTTTGAATTGAGCATGTTTTCAAATGATAGAATTTTGGATAAAAGCATAAAGAATTCTAAAGAAGACTTCTTTAACAACTATGCAATGTGAATTGAATCTAGTTCTTATTCACCAGGTTCGTATTTATTTAATTTGGTTTCCTATAACTTACTATCCTCTTTTAATTATCCCTTTGAAATTGATAGAGAGACCTTTAAGTGAAAAGCAGATGCGATATTAAACTACCAAATTAATCCATTCATGTTATTTTATGAAATGGTTTACTTTTCTGGGAAAAATGACATCTTAAGCAATTATGCTGTATATGTAAACTCGCCCCTACCAATATCCAATTTTAACTTCTATGATTTAGATGCTAACGGAGAGTTAATTTATACAAACAGACCTTTTATTGTTTGATTGAATTATTTAATTTTTATTTCCTTAGGAATAGGGATGACTTGATTGGGATATTTGGCATTTTGTCAAACCAAAGATAAAAGAAAGTTGGTAGATTAAAATGTTAAAAATAATTAATGTCACTAAAGACTTTAAAAAAGGTGCTGGAATTTTTAATTTTAATCTAGAATTAAAGCCGGGACAAATAATTGGGTTGGTTGGTGATAATGGTTCAGGAAAATCTACTTTATTAAAAAGTGTCTTTAATGAATACAGAAAAGACACCGGTGAAGTTTTATTAAACGATGAATCAATCTATGAAAATAATAACTTACGCAAAATTTGCTTTTTCCCAGATCAAAGTGTGTATCCCAAAGATATTTCAATTGCTCAATTTGCAATTCATGATGCTCTGCTTTGCGGTATGAACAAACAAGAAGCAATCCAAAGGTTGGACATGCTTTTAGATAAGTTTGACTTAAAAGAGTATCGCGAGAAAACTTTTTATGAATTAAGTGCAGGAATGCAAAAACGAGCAATGTTAGTAATTTGTTTAGTAACCCGACCAGAATATTTAATTTTAGATGAACCAACTGCTAACTTAGATGTTGGGACTAGAATTGAATTTCACAAAATTTTAAAAATGCTTTCCAAAGAGGGAGTTGGGATTATAATAACTAGTCACATGATTAATGAATTAGAAGAAATGATTGATCACTTGGTTGTAATTGAAAAAGGGCAAACAAAATACAACAAGTCCTTTAATAATAAAAAAGAATCTATCGAAGCTATTTATAAGAAATCAACTACTTCAAAATTTGAAAAAGATTATTCAGAGATTTATGCTAAAAAATAAAAAATAAATTTTAGTTTAACTATAGAGTGTCAGGAAATAATGAAGACGAAGCGATTCGTAAATTACAAGAAAGAATAGACTTACAAGCTCGTTATGTTCACCAAGATGAAATAGCTAACTGAAACAACAAAACAATTAGTTTTGAAAATGTTATCAGTGATGGTATCTACACAACTCATAGAAAAAAAATTAATAACCAATACATGTTTTTCTTAAATCAACATGATGCTTATAATGCTTTAACAGGAGCTGCTACAAGTGAAACTACTTTTACAAAAGAAGTTATAAATGTTTATGTTTATTTAGAAAATAAAAATGGTTCTTATATTCAACACTCATATTCTAATGATTCACAACTTGATGAATTAGCTAGAAAAATATTAAATAACAGTCATTAATAATAGTTAATAAAAAAGACTTAAATGATAATCATAAAATCAGCCCCAAAGAAATCGCGATTTCTAGAAAGGTTGATTTTTGCTTTTTAATAATTTGTAATTCAAACTATAAATAACATTTATTTATGTTATTATATTTATGACTTGAACTAAATCGGTGGAGTACAAAAGGAGAATATCATGACAATCAAATATTTATCAAACATAATAAAAGTTGCGTATAAGCGAGAAAAAGAAGAAATTGAAATGACACGTGTTGTTAATTTAAAATCTGGCGGAGAATAGAGTAATGATGAGTCAAAATTCAAGAGTAATATTTAAATTTTCACTTTTAAGAATAATTAAAAACAAGTTATTTATTATTTTAACAGCAATTATATTATCACTAATTGTTCTTATCCCGATTTTAGCAATGACTTTAGGGGAAAATATTATAAATGATGTTGAAATGGCAATGATTTTCATTATCGTTTTATCTATATTTTGAATTTCATTTGTGAATATTAATAATATAGTGACAATCGCAATAACGGATGAAAAAAGCGGTATTCAAAGTTTAGAAAATCGTCGTGGAGTAAAAAATTCCTCAATATTTTTTGCGAAGTTTGCACCTTTAAAGATAATAACTTTATCATATATTTTATTAGTATATTTGATTTTTATCTTGGTATCACTTATGTTTCCCATACCTTTAAAGGGTTTTATAATTAGAAATTTAGCAGTTGGTATTTTTAGTTTAATTGCCTATGACTTTTTAATTTTTGGAGTTGTTTTATTATTAAGCAGCACAACTAGATCAATGAAAAAAGCGCTTCCATTTGGTTGAATATTAATGACCTTATTCATGTTCTTCTCAATTTTTGGTCCAATATTTTTCGCTTTCAATCCAGACCTAGGTGATTGGTCAAGCAATATTTACGAACCATCGATTAAAAATAATTTTGATTTACGTCAAACACAAACTAGTGAGACAAATTTTTTAACTCAATTATCAGAGAGCTTGAATGATTTAGAAAATAGTTTTAAAGAAAATATTGCAGGCCCTATAGATGGTGATTTTGAAACTATTTTTAGAGATCATGATATTACTAAACTTATCTTTAATGATGGAATGATTACCTATTTTGGTGAATTAATAGAACAAGGTAGCTTTGAGAAAAGCGTCGAAAAATATTTTAAAAAGTTTAACACAAGTCTTGAAAAAACTAGAATTTTAATTAATGAAGCTGAATTAAAAAAAGCTCTTGAAGACAATCTCTACTATGAGTTTGTTAAATCAATAAATATTAAAGCTGAATGGAATAAAGAAAAACATTTTAAAAATTCTTACTTCTATAAAAGTAGTGGAAATAATTATAATAAACCCCAGCAGTTAAAAGAAGTTTTAGATAATTTTAAAAACTTTGATAATGGAACTGTTAAAATTTCAGAGAATGAAACCGAGGTTCTTAAATCAACAGTGGTCAATTCTTATAGATTTGAATATAGTCTAAGATCAAATGATGATGTAATTGGTAAAAACTGGACTGGTAAAATAGATAGCAAAAACTTTTTTTATAATTACAATTTTTGAATTGATTCAAGTCCATATTCTCCAGGTTCGTACTTATTCAATAAGATTAGCTCTCGATTGATTAAGAATTTTAAATATCCCTTAAAAATTGAAGAGGAAAAATTTAGATGAAAAATCGCGGCAGCTTTAAATTACCAAATTAATCCATTTATGTGATTTTATGAAATGGTATATTTTTCGGGAGTAAATAATCCAGAGACAAATCACTTTATTGCAGAAAACTCTCCTTTACCGATTGCTCCGCTTACATTCTATAATTTAGACAAAGAGGGTAATTTAATATATACAAAAAGACCATTTGCTGTTTGAGCAAACTATTTAGGATTTATAGCTTTTGGAACTACTTTAGCAACCTTTGGTTATCTGTCGTTTTGTAAAACCAAAGATGAAAGAAAGAGGTTAGATTAAAATGTTAAAAGTAGTTGAAGTAACAAAGGATTTTAAAAATGGAACTGGAGTATTTGATTTTAGCTTAGAATTAAAACCAGGACAAATAATTGGATTGGTTGGTGATAATGGTTCAGGGAAATCCACTTTATTAAAAAGTGTTTTTAACGAGTACAAGAAAGATAAGGGACAAGTTTTTCTCAATGATGAATCAATTTACGAAAATAACAATTTAAGTAAAATTTGTTTTTTCCCAGATCAAAGTGTTTATCCAAAAGATATATCTATATTTCAATTTGCAATTCATGACGCTTTGCTTTGTGGTATGAATAAAAAAGAAGCTATAACAAGATTGGACATGCTTTTAGAAAAATTTGAGTTAAAAGAATATCGCGAGAAAACTTTTTATGAGTTAAGTGCGGGAATGCAAAAGCGAGCAATGTTAGTAATTTGTTTGGTTACCCAACCAGAGTATTTAATTCTAGATGAACCAACTGCCAATCTGGATGTTGGAACTAGAATTGAATTTCATAAAATTTTAAAAATGCTTTCAAAAGAGGGTGTTGGAATTTTGATAACCAGTCATATGATTAATGAGTTAGAAGAAATGATAGACCACTTAGTAATTATTGAAAAAGGGCAAACAAAATATAACAAAGTTTTTAATAATAAAAAAGAATCGATTGAAGATATCTATAAGAAATCAACTACCAAAAAAGTTGAAAAAGATTATTCAGAAATTTACTCTTCAAAAATTAAAAACGATCCAAAGCAAAAATAAACTAAATATATTCAAATAAAAACCCATAGAAACACCAACCTTAAGGACACCTAAAGAGGTTTCCTTAAGGTTGGTTTTTTTAATTTTTCAATAAAGCTCTTTGTATATTTCTCGAGCGTTACCCACCTATTTGACTTTATATATATATATATATACTAGGTATAGATATATAAAACTGTAAGGAGAAACAATTATGAAGAAACTATTAAGTATATTAGGGGTTGCAACCCTAGTTGTATCAGCACCGTTAAGTGTGGTTTCATGTAAAAAACAAAAAGTTACTAACGAAAATGAATTTGACTATGAGGCACTAAAAAATAATTTGTTTGAAGCTACTCAACAAATCTTTAACTCTACTTTAAAAAATGATTTTGATAATTACTTCTTTGTTTCCCAAGACGGAGGAGATAACGGAGTAGACTACCCTTTTGGAGATAAAGGCATTGATTGATTTATAACTAATGAAGAAAAAATTACAAATCTTGATTCAAATGAATCTCTAGAAGTTCAAAAAGACATTAGCGAAATTATTAATTGAGATAAATTGGAAGAAGAAATTAACTCTGAAATTTTATCAAATGTTAATTACAAACCAATTTTAGTTGATGGAAAAACTCCTTTAAAAGATGGTTATACAATCGAAGACATTAGAGTTGTTTCAAACGATGGAAAAGATTCTGTAGCCATTTATGTTACAATCGGAGCTAACTTCTATTTTCTAAATGAAAAACAAGAGCAACAAGTTGAAAGATTAATTGACTTTAAGACTTCAATTACAATCACAGAAAATAAACTGGATGCTATTTCATTAAATGAAATAAAAAATAATTACGTTGATACCTTGAATTCCGTTGAAAATGCGAATAGTTTTGAAATTAAAAGTGACAAAGGTAACTTGCGAAAAACAGCAGAATCTATAAATGAAAAACATAGTAGTAATGAGGTATTTAATCAATTTAAAAATATTATTGGAGAGATTAAATTCAAGGATGAACTTGTTAGTTTTGATGATAACTTTATAATTGAAACTAATAAAAAAGATACAGTTGATGCAGTTGTATATTTTTCTAGGGTAACTGATACGTGGCTTAATTCAAATAGTGAATGTATGAAAACGATTCAATCAGCATTAAGAGGTAATAAAAGTGATGAACTAAAACTAATTGAAGAACTAAGCTCAAATGATTCAAAATGAAAACCAAATTATGTTTATCAAACTATTGGAAATATCAAAGAATTATCTGCTCAATATAAGGATTTTTCAGAAATCTGAAACTCATTTAATTTAGAGTTCAATTTAATGAACAAAAGTAAAACATTTAAAAACAGTTTAAACAATTCTAATTTTAAACTAAATCCGAATGAGGAAAGAAACTACATTGCTCTTTTTAGATCAACAATTAGCTCGGTTAAGTTCACTTATAAAGGAAAGACATACGATTTGCCTGACGAGCAAATTGTTGTTAAACAACGTCCTAAAAGTGAAAATACAAAGGTTCTTTATAAACAATTTATTACTGACTCATTCCATTTTCAACAGCAATTTTTTGGATATAATGATGGTCTTGTTGACCAAAGTAATCAATTTGTTCTCAATAAACCAACGTCGCTGATGTCAACTAGTCCTGGAAAAGTATTAAATGCTATTGAAGTTTTAGACTTATTGGTCGAAGCTAATCCTAAGGCGGCCGCTTTCTTAGAGCCACTAGATTTGAATTTAGAGATTTGCGAAGATCATAATATAGGTAATGCTCCAACAAGTAAAATGACTTTTAATAAAAACGGTGATATTTTCTTTTGAAGATCAGCTAACCCGACAGATTATTGATTTAATTTAAAAAATTATTTCTTCCCTGCCGACCAACTTGGACCAAGTTATAATTATAAAGATTTTTTTACATTAGGTAATAGAAATGACGTAAAGGTTAAAGATAATTCTAATCTTGATTTAGCCAATTCATCATGAAGATTTGGATAAAATAATGATAATATTTTAATAATAAATCAGAATTATAAAAGGCTATAAAAATATACCAATCAAAGATAATAATAAAAATTAACCTAAGGGATACCTGAAAAGTTTTACCTATATTTGAATGAACCATAATTAAACATGAAAACCCCCATGACAAGCATGGAGTGCCTAATAGAATAAAAACCCACACTAAAAGTGTGGGTTTTTATTTGAATATTAAACTTTGTTATTTGAACCAAAGGCTTTTATTTTAATTATTGCCTCATTTTTGACAGCTTCAATTGAAGCTTTTCCAAACATACGAGCATCATAACCATTTTCATTTGTGTTTAATCAGTTCTTTAAAGCATTAGCATTAGCTTGTTTCAAATCAGTTCCTATGTTAATTTTGGTAATTCCTAATTTAATAGCTTTTTGTAAGTCAGTTAATGGAACTCCACTAGACCCGTGCAATACAAGAGGGGTATCGACATTTTTATTGATTTTATCAATAATATCAAACTGTAATTCTATTTTACCTTTGTAAACTCCGTGAGCTGTTCCAACTGCAATAGCTAAAGCATCAATATTGGTTTGTTTATTAAAATCAATGGCTTCTTGAATATCAGTGTAACCTCCATTTGCTGAAACCCTATCATCTTCTTTCCCTCCAACATGACCAATTTCTGATTCAACCTCAACGCCAAACTTTTTAGCATGAGCAACAATTTCTTGTGTCATTTTGACATTATCCTCAAACGTTTCTTTTGATGCATCTAACATAACACTTGTGAAACCGTTTTCACAAGCTCTTTTTATTAGTTGAATATCAAAACCGTGATCTCAATGTAAGACAACTGGAACTTTGGTATTTTCAACAAAGGCCTTACCTAGAGCAAAAACATATTCAACTCCCATATATTTAGCAGCTGATTCAGTTACCATTAAAATAACTGGTGATTTAGTTTCTTCTGCTGCCTGTAATATTCCTTTGGCCATTTCTAAGTTATCGAAGTTAAATGCTGGAACAGCATAACCTTCTTTTTTGGCTTTTAGTAGTTCTTTTTTTAAACTTGTTTTCATTTTTAATTCCCCTTATCAAGTTATTTCTATAAAATAATTATATGCTAATATTAAACTAATTTAAACATTTTTAAACTATTTTAATTAATTTTAAACTTTTTTAAACTTTTTTAAACTTTTTTAAACTTTAAAAGGTTTTTGCGGTATGATACTTATAGGAGGATTTTCCGATGTTAAAAGAGGAAAGAAGATAAAGATTATTAAATTACATAAACGAGCGTGGTTATGTAAAAAACAATGAGATGGCTATATTGGTTGATGCAACAATTCCAACAATAATTGGCGACATTAATCACTTAGAATCTGAAAAACTTGTTATTAAAGTTTATGGAGGAGCTAAGTCTATTAATAGCACTGGTTTCAATGAGTATTCAGATGAAGAAAAAGTTCATTTGAATAGTTCTCAAAAAGAACTAATTGCCAAAACTGCTGCAGAATTAGTACAAAATGGTGAATTAATTTTCATTGATACGGGTACAACAACTAATAAAATGTTAAAACACTTGGTAAATAAACAAATAACAATTGTGACAAACGGGTATTCTAATGCTAAGGATTTGATCGAATTAGGAATCAAGTTTTACATTGTCGGAGGAGAGATTCGTCCGCAAACCCGCGCAATTGTTGGGAGTTTAGCAACTGATTTCATTGATAACTTTTCATTTGACAAAGCTTTTATTGGAGCAAATGGAGTAGTTGATGAAAAAATCTATACTACCCATGTTGAAGAAGCTATTTTCAAAAAGAAAATAATCAAATGTAGTCATGAAACATTTGTGCTAGCTGATAGTTCTAAAATAAACAAATCAGCTCCAATTTTAATTGATAATCTTGACAAAACTACCTTAATAACTGATGGAACCCCCTTAGACGGAGTAAAAAAAATCATACACGTCTAGTTCGATATATTATAGGTAGTTTATGTTAGAATAATAATTTTAACCTTAACTATTTATATAGAAGGTGAGATTATGAGCAAAAATCAAAAACAAGAAATTTTAGTTCAAAATATTCTTGATAAAATCGGTGGTGTTAAAAACGTTAAGGACGTTTATCACTGTGCAACTAGAATGCGCATTACTCTATTTAGCGATCAAGCGGCTGATATAAAAGAAATAAAAACAATTTCAAATATTAGTGGGGCGCTTTGATCTAATGGAGAATTGCAGATAATTATTGGACCAGAAGTTTCAACTGTAACTAACTTATTTAAGACTAAACTAAAGTCTGAGAAATCTGGTGAAAAGGATGTTTCTTTTAATACAAACGGACTGATTAAAGAGCAAAACGTTTCGCTTTGAAAAAGATTTTTAAAATCAGTATCGGCAATATTTGGTCCATTAATTCCATTCCTAATTGGAGTAGGTCTAATTATGGCTCTACAACAATTACTTTTGAGAATGGGAGCTGTTGTAATTCCAAGCGACACAAATAAAGGTAATGCATTTGATATTATTTTAAATGTAATTGCTGGATCGGGATTCAAAATGATGGGTGTTATCGCTATGTGATCAACAGTTCGTTATTTAGGAGGTAAAACCCCAATTGCAATTGCATTAGCATTAATTATGATTTCTCCAATTCTTCCAGAGGCAGGAATCAAATTATTTAGTATTGGTAGCTGAGAAATTATGCTAAAACCATTTTACTCAACAATCTTGGTGTTTATTGCTATGGGAGTAGTTGTGGCATATGCACAGAAAACAATGGATCGATACTTTAATCCGGTAGCAAACTTTATCTTAAATCCATTTTTAACTTTACTAATCGGAGGCTTGCTTGCGTTCTTTGTAATGGGGCCAATTATGGGTGTTATCGAAAATGCGATGCTAATTGGATTTAATTGATTTATGATAATGCCATTTGGAATGGGAGCGTTAATTGTAGGGCTTACTTGACAACCATTGGTTGTACTTGGGGTTCACAACATCTTATTCTTTGCAGCAACAACTGCTTTAGTTCAACCAAATGCAGAACCATCAATTTTCTTAGCTGCAGCCTTTGCTGCTGCTTGAGGTCAAATGGGAGCAACTATTGCCGTATGTATTAAAAGCAGAAAAACAATTGATAAATCAGCTGCATTCGCCGCTGCGTTGCCAGGTATTATTTCAGGACCTACTGAATCATGTATTTATGGAGTAAACCTACCAAAAGGAACACCATTTGTAACTGGTGTTATTGCTGGAGGAATCGGTGGTTGATTAATTGGTATCTTCTCAGTCGGACTAGAAAGTTTGGCTGGTCTTGGGGGAATCGTAGGGTTCTTGGCTTATAACAAAAACTTAGTTGGAGCAATAATTATTGATCTAGCAACATTTGGACTTGGAATTCTAATAACTTGTTTATTATGAAAAGAAGATAAAACTGAAAAAAGTTTAGCTTTAAAAACAATTTCAAAATTTAACAAACAAGAATTTTTAACAAAAGATGTTGATTTTAAATCTCAACAATTTATTAAATTAATTAAAACAAAAGTTAACACAAAAAATAAATCTTCTATAATTTCGCTTGCAAATGAAATTAAGGATGAGTTAATAAAATTTAACCCAGAAATAAGAGATAATGTTAATTTATTTATAAATAATTTGGAAGATGATAAAAAAGATAATCAACTAAATAAAAATCTTATAAATCAATTATTACAAATCAAAACTGATCGTCAAAAAGATCTTAATCAGTCATATGATAATTTAAATAAAGAAATTTTAGAATTGAAAAAATTAAATGTAATTACTAATGCTCATTTAAAATTGACAACAAAAAAATTAAACTTGGAAAACGCCTTACAAAAAGCTTTGGAAATTAAAGAAGTCAAAACCGCTTCTCTATTCAATAAGGGACAAAAATTAATAGCTTCTGAAAATCATCAAAAATATATTAAGGGAAATGAACTTATTCAAAAATCTTTAGAAAATGATTTCCAAGCTAAAAAAATTGCTATATTAGATGATAAAATCAAAACTACATCTGTAAGTGTTGATGAAAGTTTGATTAATTTGAATGAGAAGACTGCAGAAGCTTACAAAAATATTGAGAAAATAGTTAAAGAAATCGAAAAAATCAAAAAATCAAAATTAGATTCTATAAAAGATGAGTTTTGAAATGACATTCATCACTTACAAATCCAAGAACAAACTCTAGCACCCAAAATGCTTGTAGTTTAATTTAAATTAGATAAAATTATAAATATCTAAACTAGAAAGAAAGGTTTATAAAATATGAACAATAATATTTATGTTGTTTCACTTAGCCCCGCGTTTGATTATATTTTAAAATTTGATGATTTGGTACGCGGTAAAACTAATAGACCCAGAGAAACCGAGTTGTATCCAGCGGGTAAGGGAATTCATGTTTCAATGTTATTGAATAGCTTAAGAGTTCCAAACGAATCTCTTATTTTTTCTAACGGAAAACTTGAACCATTTTTCTACAGCGGCTTGGATTCAATAAAAATTAAGTATAAAAAATTTAATTCAGAAGGAGATATCAGAATAAATGTTAAACTTATTGATAAAGATCAAACCGAATGTAGCGCAACAGCTCCAACTATAAAAAATTCTGAACTAGAAATATTTAAGGATTACTTACGAAATAACATCAAGCCTAATGATTTTGTGGTAGTAACAGGAAGTGTTCCAGCGGGCGTTGATGCTAAAATATATTCAGAAATAGTTCAAATAACAAATTCTTTGAGCGCTCATTGTTTGGTTGATGCTTTTGGTGATTCATTAAATTTAGCTGTTAAAGAAAAACCGTTTTTAATAAAACCAAATAGCGAAGAACTAAGTTTAACAACAGGAATTAAAATTACTTCGCAAGACGATTTAATTAAGGCTGCTAAAATTTTGTTATCAAAAGGTGTAAAAAATATTCTCATTTCTCAAGGTGAAGAAGGTGCGATATTTATTAATAACGATATTGCCTTAAAATGCAATATTGGAAATTGAAACAAAAAATTAGTAAATGCAGCGGGTGCTGGTGACAGCATGCTGGCTGGTTTCTTAAGCGAATACATCAAGACTAAGGATTACGCACAAGCATTAAAAATGGGAATAGTTTGTGGAAGCGCAACGGCATACTGCAATAAAATCGCAGATAGCGATTTAATTGATGAATTGCTTAAATCGATTGATGAATTAAAAGTATGAAAAATTTAATAGAATTTAATTTATTTTAAAAATGAACTTTAAAAATTAAAGTTCATTTTTTTTATGAAATTATTTTTTAACACTAACAATACCCATTTGAGTTAAATTAAAACCGTTATTAAATAAGACATCATAACCTTCAGAATCTACAATATTCAATCTTGGAATGTTGATGGTTATTCTTTCTGGGTTATCCAAAGAAGCTGTTATAAAAGTTGAATCAACAAAGATAATAATATCTTCATGCTTGAAATTGTTTTCAGTTAAATACTTTTGGTGATCATCTTTTTCTTTCTGGGTTAATTTATTAAATTCAGCTACAGATTTAAAAGCCTTTTGATAAAATTCATTTTCTTGGTAATACCCGGGTATCAAATGAATTCCAACAGCTTCTAATTCTGATTTTTTATCATTCATATTTTTAATTACATCAGCTTTAATTGCTTCTGTATCAAAAACACCAGATTCTAAAGGGGTTAGGGGATTATCTTCAATAGCTTTGCTAACAGCTTGGTTAAAAACTCTTGCTAAAACATGAACGTTTTGAGCTGATTTAGTTGGGGTTTCTGTACAAGCCACAACCCCCATAACAGCAGTGGAGGTTAAACCCATAACTGCTAAAATACTTAATATTTTTTTCATTATCTTAAACCTCCTTAGTATTTAAAGTTGAGTTATTCTTCTTCAAATCAACTTTTCTTTCTACAGCATCAGCCACATGTTGGACATCAGTGCCAATAATTACTTGTAAACCATTGTCACCCATTCGTACAACTCCACTAGCACCAGCTTTTCTATATTCAGCAGTTGTTCCAACTTTATTGTTTTTAACATTTAAGCGTAAACGAGTTGAACAGTTACCAATAGTTAAAATATTTTCTGAACCAATAATTTCAATTAAGTTATCGGCAATAATTTCATATTTATCATCACCTTTAACTTCTTTAATATTTAAATCTCCACTTGGTATTTCCTCGCGTTCACGACCTGGAGTTTGTAAGTCCATTTTTTTGATAGTGAAGTAGAATGAGAAGTAGTAAGTTGGAAACATCACAGCAGCTAAAACTAATAACCATAATGGATTTGAAGTCACCCCATACACTGGTCCGTTAACAACTCCTTCTCATTTACTCATTCCTCAACCGTTTGCAAATGAAATAAAGTAATCAATTAATCCACCACTAAATCCAAATCCAACGTGAATGTGCATAGCAATTGCAATGGCAGCAAAGGTTGCTGTAAATACTGCATTGTATACTCACAAAATTGGAGCAACAAAAGTAAAGGTAAAGAAGATTGGTTCGTCAATTCCAGTTAATGCAGCGACCACACCAATTCCTAAAAAGAAAGTTACCAATTCTTTTCTACGTGATTTTTCAGCCGCCATTACCATAGCAACACTGGCCCCAGTTAATCCTCCTCAGTAAAGGGGGAAGAAACCGGTTTGGAAGTTACCTGAAATTAATCCTTTTTGAAAGGCGTTAATGTCACCCATAACAGCATAACTTCCATTACCCATTGATAAAATTGTTCCATTAGATCCAGAAATTAAATTTGGATTATATGAAAAGAATTGTTCAAATAATTTTAAATTCTGAACATGATCATCACCAAAGATTACCTCAGTTGCTCATCCGCGAGTGATGCTATTTAAAATAGCAATAGCATCTGCGCTCATGATTCCGTCTTTAAAAATTAAATCATATGATGCAAAAACATCTTCTCCTAATACTACTCTTCCATCTAAACTAGTTACCACATTTCCCTCAATTGGTAATTGGAATCAAAGGAAGGTGTTTAAAATATGGTGAACTCCAAATGGTTGAGCAAAACGATTTATTAGCGCATATAGAAATGAACCTGGTACTGCTCAAGCATCACTTGATGAAAGTAATTGCCCAAATTTTACTAGAGCAAATTGAATTCAAGGTCAAATGATTGCAAAAGCAAATGCAATAGGCAATGAGATTGCCATTATAATCATTGGGACAAAACGACGTCCCCCAAAAAATGATAATGAAGCAGGAAGTTTTATTTCTGAAAATCGATTATACAATTTTGCAGAAGTAACCCCGGCAATAATCCCCCCAAGTACTCCAATGTTTAATATATAAGTTCCCCCAGTTACTTCCAAGGTTCTATTTCCATCACCCAAGATATCTATTTGGGAGAAGTTAGGAACATAAAATAATTGCGATAGCCCTGAATTTAATGATTTAACCCAGTTGCCAGCACTATCAAGTTTCCAAACTTCTAGTTGATTAACATTTTTGTAAAACAACTCAGTTAATCCACCCTCCATTAAGAAAACTGTTAAAGCAATATATAAAACCGCTCCAACCAACGCGACTTCTCCGCGTTGATCTTTGGATAATCCAAAGGCGGTTCCGATTGCAAATAGTAAAGCAATGTTATCAAATACTAATTTTCCGGGGGTTTGTAAAATATAACCAATTCATCATCCAGCATTTTTAATACCATCTTGAATTGGATTTAAATCCATAGCTAAAGTCCCAAAGCGATTTAGCAGGGCAGCAAAAGGCAGCACGGCGATTGGAAATAAAAGTGATTTACCTAAATTTTGCAAACCAACCATAGCATTTTTTCAAAAATTTTTGAATTTTGTTTTAGAATCAATCGGAATAGAAGTGTTTTTTACTTTTTCTTTTTTTACTTTTTCTTGTTTCTCTAATTGTATTTTCATAAAACTCCTTTCTCTTAAACTACTAGCATTGTCAGACAAAAAATAAATAGAACCACTGCGGTAAACTGTGCAAAGACAATAAACCAAATAGTAAAACTACTTACAAAAATCTTGCTAATATGAGTTTCTCTAATACTGAAATTTTGAATTGTTTTGTGAAACTTACGTTTCCTTCAATAAATAATCCCAAAAATTGTAATTATGATTGCTAAAATAATTCCAGCAATGTATAAAAATAAATCCATTTTTTAATCCTCTCAATCATAAATAACTACACCCTTTACAACACGATTAACTAGACCTGATGGTCAAGGGTTGTCCGGGGTTTTATTTAAAAATAGTGATTTGTAAAATGCGTAGAGCTGAGCAAAAATAATATAGTTTAACCCAACAAATAGTTCATTATTGGCAACATTGAAATTAAAGTAGTCGTGACATTTATTTTTTATCTGTTTATCTTCTTGAAAGTCTAAAACTACTAATCTGCTGATTTGCTTTTGTTCAAAAAGCTCATTAATTAAATCAATATCATATTTTCTTTGATAATCTTTAAAGTTCATTAATAAAAATACAATTGTATTTTTATTTAGAATTGATTTTGGACCATGACGGAATCCCAAGGGAGAGTTGAAGAATGTATTTACTTCTCCAGCACTTAGTTCTAAAACTTTTAAATGAGATTCTTGACTAATTCCTTTGAATTCATCTGCTCCTAAGAAAACGATGCGATTATTATCAAGTTCAGCAAGTTTTTGAATATGTTGATAAAAATCATTTATATTTTTTTCGGTTTGTTTTGCCACTTCATTTATTTGTAAAATATTTTTATCAATCTTTTTTATATCCATGATTAAACTAAAAGCTAACATCATTCCAGTGAAACTTGAAGTCATTGCAAAAGATTTATCGTCAGCTTCTGGGGGAAGCAGGTATAAAAGATTGTTTGAATCTTCTTGATAATCTTTGATAAGTTTACCTTTTGAATTGCAAGTAATCACAATATTTTTAACATTCTTACCAATACTATTAACAATATCAAAAGCTCCAAGTGATTCTGGTGAATTACCAGATCTAGCAAATGAAACTAAAATTATTTCATCATCGGGATTAAAATATTTGGTAGTTCCAGTAATTAAATCTGTTGTAGCAACTGAACTGATATTTATTTTTCTTTCAAAGAAACTTTGATAAATAGAGTTTCCGATGAACTCGCTAGTTCCAGCCCCAGTTAAAATTATTTTAGTTTTGCTATTAATGTTTTTTGAAATAAATTCATTAATTTTGTTATCATATTTTTTTATTTCATTTGCAATTTTAATTCAGACTACTGGTTGTTGACAAATTTCGTTTAAGGTATTAAATGAATTATTTTTAATAAGTCATTCCTTTTCTAAATTTAATAACATTTCTTTTTTCATATTTTTCACCTCCTTCCACATCTCAATTTTATTTCTAAAAAAATATAAATAGTGGAAGTGGTCAACGATGCTTACCAAAGTAAATTTTTTTTACTTTGGTAAGCATAATAGATTAGATATAAACAATCATTTTTATTATTTTATTGATATAATGTAAATAAGCACAAAAAAGAAGTGTGAGTATTATTGGCTTAAAAATTAAAAAGGAGACTAAAATGAAATTATTTTCAATAATAGGCGGAATCACAATTGGGATAAGTTCGCCCATCAATTTATCAAAAACGATTAATAATAAATCTTATATAATTAATCAAAAGTATGACTTAAATAATTATCAAGAAAGTTTATCTAGGGAAAGAAATAATATTATTTCTCTAAATGAGGAATATAAGTCAGGGGTATTTTCAGAAAACTTCAAAAAATTGATTTGTTATGAAATCGAGGACATATTATTAAAACAAGGTCACTGGCAAATCAGCGGATTATTTGTTAAAAATTTTAATGACTTTGATTATGTTATAAGATACGAAGAAAATTACTTAAATGAATACTCTAAGAAAATGATAATTACCTTGATAGCAAAAGAAGAAAATGCAAGTTTTTTTGCTGGAACAGAATTGGATTTTTGATTTATAAACAGTTTTAAACGTACAAAGCCTTTTTATACTAGCAGCAGTTTGGACATCTCTGGTTATGCTTGATCTAACTGATCAACAGTGCAAAAATACGATTTTGAAAGTGATGAAAAATTTAGAATTTACTTTAATGATTTTTCCCTTGATAAAGATGATTTTTACAAAAAATATAAGGGTATAGAAATAAGTTACCGTGCGACCGCAAAAAACATTTATGGAAATAGTGTATTGCACAATCCATACGAAACTAAAAGGGTTTATTCATTCAATGATTTAAAAAATCCAAATAGAGGGAAAAAATATTTTGAAATTGCGAACAAAAAAACGAAAGGTAGCAATAGTTACGAAATCCATATGGAAATAAAAGCCGAAATTGAAAATAATAGTATCGCAGTTTGAAATAGGGCTGGAGGATATGTAATCGGTTTTGGAGCTCCAAAGAAAAGAATAGATGTAGCCATTTACACAAATTATGTAAAGTTGGTATAGGAGAAGTAATGTTAAAATTAGAAAATGTTACAAAAATTTTTAAAAATGGCAAGGGGATAAAAGATGTTTCCTTTGAAGTTCCTCAAAATTCTGTTTGTGGATTTCTGGGTGATAACGGAATGGGTAAAACAACAACAATAAAATCTATCTTTCAGCAATATTTAACTTCTGATGGTTTGATAACATATAAAGGTGAAAGTCTTAAAAACCGCGATACTTTATTAAAATTTGGTCTTTTTCCTGATTCAGGAGCAATTCCAATTGAATATAAATATGAGGATTATGTAAAGTTCTTAGCACTTTTATACCGAGTTCCGAAAAAAACAGCACTAAAGAAATTGAAAGAATTAAATGAAATTTTTAGCTTGGAAGGTTATGAAAAAAAATCACTCTCTGCTCTATCGGCAGGAATGTTAAAACGAGCAATGTTGGTTACTATTATGATTATAGACCCTGAAGTAGTTATTTTAGATGAACCAACGGCAAATTTGGATGTTGAAAGCAGAAAAGAATTTATTGAAATTTTGAGATTTTTGAAAGAAAAAGGCAAAACAATTATTATTACAAGCCATATTGTTGAAGAATTACAGACTATTATTGACTATTTAGTTTTTATTGATAATGGAGAAATTAAATATTCCAGTAGTTTTGATAACTCAAAAGAAAAAATTGCTGATATTTATGAAAAGCATAAAACCAAGTCTACAAAAAATAGATTGGAGGAATTAAGAAATTATGAAAAATAAAAAAATTTTAAGAGAAGAAAAAATTTCTTTTATGAGTAAATTCTTCCCGGTTTTTTGATTTAACTTAATTCGCCTATTTAAAAAACCTTCTATTTGAGTTTTTAGTTTAATTTTCATTTTATTAATTTCAATTAATAGAATTGTAATATCTGCATTAATACAAATGCCAGGATACGGAGATGATTTCTTTGGTGCTTCTCTTTTCAGTGCAACTATGTTTATCGCTTACTTAAGAATAGGGATCATGCTGATTTTTATTGCAACATTGGTCGCAACAATAATATTTGAATTGTTTTATAAACAGTCAAGATTTCAAATCTTTGATCTTGAAAAAAGAGCTGGTGTAAAATTATCAAGCTCATATTTCAGTAGAGTTTTAGTCGCTGTTCTTATCTTGCTTACAAACATTTTGCTTCTTTTTATTTTGGAACTTTGTGTTGCGGCACCATTTAATGACTTGAATGCAAATTGATATTTAACAATAATGATACAAAACTACGGTTATTTTGTTTTAACAGCATTAATTTTATTGGCAATTGGTTTATTTTTACAAAATATCGCTGGACCAATTACAAATATGACAATACTAATAATTACTTCACTAATTTTTGGAATGGCCCCTTTTATTGAAATGGTTTACGAATCCACTAAATTTCAAGACGGGGAAAATGAAGAACCAGAAATCGCTCAACGATTTACATTTCAAATTTATTTGAACCAGAAAGTAAATGATTTTTTTAAAAAACACCCCGATATAAATTACTTAAGAAATGATCTAGCAACTATCTCTATTGAAAATTATCCTAGTCTTTTTCAAAGAGGAGATTTTAGTTGAGTTAAAGAAGATGAATATTCAAAAACAAAGTCATATGAGATTGGGAAAGAATGAGCCCATAATTTATCATCTAGGAATTCTGATAAAATACTTTTTGAGGACATTTGTGATTTTTTAATTCAATCAGAATCAAACAAAGATTTAAAAGAATTTATCAAATTTATTAAAGTTATTGGTAGAAAAGCCTATATGGTTGACTGAGTTGGTCAATATACAGATTCTGGAATCTTAAACGATTTTAGATGAGATGGTGGAGATATTTATGGATTACAAAAAACCGTGATATTAACCTCAAATTTATTAAAAAATAGTATGCAATTAAGTCCTATGAATTTAATGAGTTCTGAAGAATATTCTAAAATTGTTAATATGTCATATAAAAATAAATATGCTCAACCATTGAATCATCTTTCATGACTACTTGAAGGAAAGGATTATAATAACCCACAATATAGTCAATTTTCAAATTGAATAGTTACAAACCCGATGCCATCAAATTTTGCTTGATATAAGTGAAAAATAATTGATATAAACACTTTTGACAAAATAAGAAATTCAAATGAACATTTGCCTATTAAAGCAAGTCAGAATCAGTACGAAGAAGTAATTCAAATTGAAGGATTCTACAATAATCCAGAATATGAATTAGCCTATTTTATTTGAATGCTATTACCAATAAGTTTAACTTCATTTGGATATATGATTTTTTATTATAAAAAACGCGATTTATAATTCAAAAACCAACTTCAAAAAACGTAAAAACATCAACCTTAAGGAGACCTAAAATGGTTTCCTAAAGAAAGGTTGATTTTTTTGCCCCAAAAACCATATTCTCAGGAATTAAAATTATTAATTATTGAACTTTATAATAAAGGATTTAGTGCTAGTGAACTTGCAAAAGATTATGATATAAAATCTGGTCCACAACTTATAAAATTATGAGTTTCAATGTATAATCAATCCATAAAGAATGCAGGAAATAAATTATCTTGCAAAGGAGATTATATTTTGAAAAAAGATGTTAGTAATAAAGTATTAACAGACAAAATAGAAGAGCTACAAAAACAACTAAAAAAGAAAGATGAGGAATTTTTAAAACTACAGATTGAAAAAGAGTTCATGGAAAAGTGCATGCCCTCTTGCATGAATTACAGCCGCCAACAAGTGATGATGATTCAAGCAACGAGGGAGTATAAGTACAAAGCTTTTTGTTTAATTTATGAAATTGAATTTCGCAAAGTTTTATCAATTGCCAAAATGTGCAAAATTGCCAAGGTTTCTCGAGGCAAATATCAAAAGTTTAAAAAAGATAATTTATTATTAAACAATATTTCTAAAAATGATTATAAATTTAATTCAAGCACTTTACCGATTTTTCAAAGTAAAATTAAGCACGATGTTATTCAATTGATAACTGAGTTTTTTGAAGAAAACAAGATATCATCGGGTGCTAAAAACATTAAATTATTAATTAAATCTGTTTTTGACATTAAAGTTAGTGTTAAAACAATTCTAAAAATAATGAAAGATAACGAATTTAAATTTCAAAGCCCTTACCGATTCAAGCGAAGCAAAATTTTAGGTCGCGATTTAATGGAAAAAACCATTAGAGCTGATTTGATCGAAAACAATTTTAGTGCTAACAATTGCGGGGAAAAAATTGGAATTGATGGAACCGTATTTAAGCTATTAATTGATGGTAAGAAAGTTGAATTACTTTGTGAAATTGCCTATGATTTCTACAGTCGCAAAGTAATTGGATGAAAATTTGGTACCAGCGAAAATGCACAAATTGTTTTGGATGTTATAAAACAAGTACATAAATATTGTTTGAAAAATAGTTTCAATGATGCAATTATTCAATCTGATCGCGGCAGAGCAAATGCCTCAATTATAGTTAAAAATTTCGAAGAAAAACAAAATAACTTTATCATGTCGATGTCTAAAGCGGGTTTTAAACATAACGCACCAACAGAATCTATGAATGGTTGAATAAAGACAATTTTTTTTAAAACTTGTGGAATAGAATTTGATAGCATAGAAAATTTTGAAAATGAATTTAGTAAATTTGTTTTTGCCAAAAATAATCTACAAAATTTAAGGTATTAATTAAAAAAGGAGATTCATCGTTTTTGATGATGTCTCCTTAAGGTTGATGTTTCTCGTAAAGTTTTTTGAAGTTGGTTTTAAAATTTTATTTATTCATATTCATTGCTTGAGTTAAATAATTCGATATAAAGTAAATCAAAGAAACCGACAACAAATTGTGATCGAAGAGAATAATTATCTCAAAGATCATTTTCATCTTGGGGAATCAAAAAGAAATTATCAGATTTGCTAGAAATTTGTCCTTCAACACCAGTTAAAGCAAAGGTGTAGTTTTTTGCTTCAATTCAATTCACCATTTGTAAAATATGAGGATTCAAACCTGACAAGGAGATAATGATTACCATTGCTTCTTTTGGCATTGATGAAATATAGCTCTCAATGAGATTAATATCACTTTCTAAAATAATATTTTTATTTAAAAATCTCACCCTTTGTACAAAATTTTTTGAAGCATAATATGCTAAATTGGCGCAGAAAATATAAATAATATTACTATGATTTATGTGATTTAGTAATTGCAAAATTTGCTCATCTAGAACATCAAAATTATTAATAATATTTTGTGCATATGCATTACTTAAATTTAGGTATTTTTCCTTAAACTTATTTGTATTACGAAATTCTTTAGCCACAGTTAATTCTGAACTTAAATCATCTTTCAAATTTAAATTGTTTTTTATATGAAATTTTAGTTCTGAAAATCCTGTTAATCCAATTTTTTGACAAAACTTTAAAACAGTGGGTTTAGAAACAAAGCAAGCTGCAGAAAATTCGTTTAAAGTAAAATTACTAACTTTATCAGGATAATCTAAAATAAATTTATATATAACATAGTCGATTGTCTTAAAGTTGTTATTTGAAATTTCCTTCATTTTTAGTAAAAAATTCTCGTTTTTCATATAAAACCTCTTTGATTTTATATTACCACAAATGAAATAAGCGCTTTCAAAATTTATATTCAAGGAACTTGTTTTATCAATAAATAGAATTAATTATAACAAAACATCCCTAATTGACTTTATATATATATAT
Organism: Spiroplasma alleghenense; assembly: GCF_003363775.1. Classification (NCBI taxonomy): domain Bacteria; kingdom Bacillati; phylum Mycoplasmatota; class Mollicutes; order Entomoplasmatales; family Spiroplasmataceae; genus Spiroplasma; species Spiroplasma alleghenense. Next base: position 1,189,007 of record NZ_CP031376.1, on the reverse strand, counting down.
ATATATACTAGGTATATATGCCAAATTGCAAGGAGAATAAAAATGAAAAAATTACTTAATATTTTAGCAGCAAGTACCATGGTAATATCAGCCCCATTAAGTGTGGTTGCTTGTAATAAAAAAAAGACCAACGTTGGTGATGAATTTGATTATGACCGATTGACCAAGGAATTTATTGACGAGATAACAACAATTTTTAAAATTGAAATAGCAAATAAATTTGATGAATATCGCGCAATTGAGGAGAAGGAATTACCAAATAACTGAAGTCTAGAAAATGTGAATAATCACAAAGATGAATTTGACAAAAATCATGGTGAATTTTATAATGAGACAAAATCTTGAATTGAGGATTTGATTCCATCAAACGAAATAAATAATGCAATAAAAAACGATGTATTAACAAATGTCAACTATAATCCTATTTTATTGGATAAAAACACCCCTTTAAAAGATGGTTTTGAGGTTGAAGAAATTGATTTAAAAATCCAAAAAGCTTCTTCAACCTTAACAGCAAAAATTACATCAAATATTTATTTCAAATCAACAAATGATGAAAAAATTATCCAACCAATTAATACTTTTATTAGTATTAATATTTTTAGTGAAGAACAATATTTAAATAAATTTAAGGAAGCAGATGCGCAATTTTCGGATTTGATTGAAAACCAAATTGCCAATAATATTATATTTCATTCTGACTCAGGAAATATAAATCAAACGGCTGTGGAAATTTCTCAAAATAATGAAATTAAAGATTATTTAAAAGAAAAAGTAATTTCATTGAAGATTGAAAATGTCAAAATAAATCCCAATAATTTAGAAATTAAAGCGATTGATGGAGCAAGTCTGCACGCAGGATATGGGATGTTTTTTGTTGACGAATTTGAAAGAGATCAAACCCCGTATCAAACCTTTATAAAAGCTCTTAGCGGAGATTTGGAATCTGAAAAAATTTTGTTAGAAAATATAACAGGAAATGATGCTCAATGACTGGCCGTCGAAACATTTAGCACGGGAGCTAACGCTAAAATTGATGAGGCAATTAATTCTGGTGAAAAAATTGCTAGAGGATTAAATCAATACGCTTTGTCAGAAAAAACCAAAACTGAAACTATTTTTAAAAACTTAGTTTCAAAATCTAAATCCGCTTTTAAAATTGATGATAAAAATGATGCTAAAATCATTGCGACATTTTCAGCTGAATTAAGTAACTTGAAATTTTCTATTTTTGACTTTGACGATGAATATAGTTTTGCGAATAAAAATATCTTTATTAAACAGAATATCACCGAGAGTTATGATAATACCCTAGAATATTATAATGATTTTCTTTTAGAGGCCTGAAATTTTCATAAGGAATTTTTCACTTTAAGTCAAAATGAAGAAGGAAAAAATATTTTTACCATTCAGTCTCCCAAAAATTGAAAAAAAGAAGATTTTGCAAAAAAAACGTTTACAAAAGACAATTTTTTCTGAGAAGAATTAGCTCAAGCAAATGAGAAAGCCAATTCCCATAACAAAGTATTTAATTTCACACCAAATCTATATGTAATTGGATCACTTGCGGCCCCTTTCGAATATCAATCTAATATTTACATAAGTAGTAATTTAGAATTGTTTGATTATTATTTTAATGTCTCTAAAAAAGAAACTCGCAATATAAATAAAATGGTGCTAAATTTAAGTTTATTTCCTGAAGCTAAAAATCCCAAAAACCAACCTTTCTTAAATTTTAATGTATATAATAAATCTAACAGTGACTGAATACCCAATAATGCTAATCCGGAGAAAGAATTTGAAAATAGGACATCTATTTTTAAATTAAAATTTAACGATTAAATGGAAAATATCGCCATTATTTTTGAAATGATATTTAATGTTCGCCCATTTTTTTAATTAATTATAATCAAAAAATTATTTTAAATTTTTATTGTGTTTTAAAAATCGACTTTTGAGTCGATTTTTTTATTTATAATTATATTCGTTTTAAAAAATATTTTGAAATTTAATAATATAGTTATAGAATAATAAAAAAGTAGTTGATCATGTCAAATTTTAAGATTATAGAAGAAATAAAATTATCAGGTTCAAGTAGTGAACAAAAGAATCATTTCATTTGGGAAACAATAATATTTGATCCGAAGTATAACTTAGTTCTAAATATGAGCCAATTAAGTTGAAAAAATATCACATTAAAGGATTGGGATGGGTGGGCATAAAGGAGAAACTATTAAAAAATTACTAAGTTTAATCGGGGCATCAACCATTTTTAGTGCAGCTGTTGTTCCTGTTACTGCAATGAGTTTTGAATATGATTCAAGATCTGTTCAGTATTTGGATTTAACCCAAAGTTTTAATACCAGTCATTTTGCGAATGAAAAACGCGATCAAGCGATTCCTGGAATTTATGATGAAACTCAAAACTTTGAAAATTTTATTAATGATTCTAGAAATAAAATTAACCAACAAAACCCAAAGGATTTCAAAATAAGAAGTGGAAGTAGTAAATTTTACGATTTTGATTTTGAAGAACAAATAAGGGATTTATCAACTCTGGAATTATTGCTGAAATCTGAAGATTATAAAATAATTAATGCAAAAGCAATTGTAACTAAAAAAGATGACAATTCAAACTTTTTTGATTTTTTTGCTAACGTTGTGATTGATGGAGATTTGACCCTTATTGATTTAAACGGCTATTCAAAAAGCAAGAATTCAATGCTTACCAATTATCTGGGGGATTTAAAAACTTCTTTCAAGTTGAAATAGTTCAACCTCAGGGTAAATATTTTAACTTCCAAAAAGGACAAGTTATTCAAAATGGGCAAGATAAAGAATTTGCTGGATTTGTAGACTATATTAATGAAATTCATAATTATGTTAGAGTTAACAAGATTCAAAGAGAGCAAATAAAAGTAATTAGTTGAAAATTTGCTCCCCCAATTGATCGATTTCAAAATGATGAATGGACAGATGGTTGAGACCCAATTGAAATATTCTTTACACCATGGGATTACCAAAAATCGATAATTACCTTCATTCCAACCGAGGAGGGTGATAAATTTTTATTAGCAATTACTGGAGGCGGTGGAATGTGACAAGCTGTCTTTGCATCCTTAAATAAAATGCAACCAAATGGAGTAGGAAATTTTTTGGCTAATCTATCAATATTTATAGAAGAATAGTCTTGTGTTTTCTCTTAAAAATATAAAAAATTTTGTCAATTTAGAGGATTGTAATAAAACGGTTTTTTAAAAGTTCTGATTTTAAACTCAGACTTCTTTTAAAGATTATTTGATTCATAATACTTCCTATCTTTTACTTGATTTTAGCATATTTAATATATATTTCTAATAAATAAATATGTATTTTAGTAAAAAGATATAAATTATATTGAAAAAATTAGAAATAAGTTATATACTTACAAAGTAATAATAAGAGGAGAAACAAAAAAATATGAAAAAATTATTATGAACTTATTCTGTCAAGTATAGAATAAGTTTTTTTATTCTATAAGGTGCTCCATGCTTGTCATGGAGTTTTTTCGTGCTTAATCATGACTCTATTAAAGTTATAAAAATTAATGTAGTCTATAAAATTATTATACACCTCTGAGTAGGTTTTAAAAGTTTTCTTAAACCACTCTGTTTTATAGCAAGCAAAAAAGGATTCAGCAACAGCATTATCAACGGAGTTTCCAGGCCTGCTTAGCGAAATTTTTATATTGTTTTTACTACAGTATATTTCAACTGCATCACTGGTATATTGAAATCCGTTATCAGAATGGATTATTATATTTTTATCAAAATCAAAATAACTCTCAGCCATTTTCAATGTTTTTAGATAGATTTTGTTGTCATTCCTTAAAGAAACATCATATCCAACAATAAACCCAGTACTAACGTCTTTCAAAATACTAAGATAGGCAAATCTATTATTTGAAAATGGCAAGAACGAAACATCTGTTACAAAAAGTTCGCCCTTACTATATTTATTTCATTTTCGATTTACAATATTTTCGTGTTTTCTGTTTTTTAAAATTTTTATTTCTTTTGGTTTGTGTTTCTTTTTGATTCTTGTCTTGGATTTTATACCTAATTCTTGCATATAGCGATATACTTTTTTTCCTGAAACATAAATATTATATTGGTTTTTTAAAACAATTCTAATCCTTGGATATCCATAAATTTCCTTGTATTGTTGAAAAATACTTTCTATTAAATCTAAAAGTTCTTGATCAATTTTGTAATTAAAGTTTGGTCGATTATTTTTAACTCAGCGATAATAGCTTGATTGAGTTGTTTTTAAAATTTTGCAGATAAAAGATACCGGTCATAATTTTCTTTGAGTGTCAATTGACTGATATTTTATTTGTTGTTTTTTTCTAAATCCTCCAGGTATTGATTGAACTTCTTTAGAAATTCGTTTTCCATTTCAAGTTCCTTATTTTTCTTTTTCAAACGATGCAATTCATAACTTAATTTATCTCGTTTAGACGGCGCTCCAATTCTACTAATACCTGCAGTTTGTCCTTTTCTAGATGATATTCTCTTTAAATACTCTTCCCCAAACTGCTCGTATCCTAAAGCTCATTTTCGAGCTGCCGAGTATGAGACATTGTATTTAGCTGCTAATTTTTTTCAACTTTGTTGATTTTGCAATCAATCCTGCGCGATTTCTAACTTTTTATCAAAAGAAGTCATGTGACTTTTATTTCCTTTTAAATTGGCCATTAAAAAAACCTCCTATGCAAAGAGTTTACTAGAATAATTTTTTTATTCTACCTCTATACATAAGAGATTATATTCATGAAAAAATTATTAACAATTTTAGCTGCTTTTGGGCTAACTGCTTCAGCATCAACTTCGGTTGTTGCTTGTGGGGACAAGGATTCAGAATCAGAAAAACTAGTAAAACAAGTTTATGCTAATTTCGTAAAACCAACTAATAAAAAAGAATTAGAAGACACTTTGGATAAAATTTACGACGAACAAGAAGCTCTTGAAGATGAAATAAAAAAAGATGTTTTAGGTAGCGATTACGAAGAAATTGAAGCAACCACTGAACAAAAAAAAGAAATGATAAATCACGAGAAAGCTCAATCATATTTGGCTTACATAGTTTTAGAAAATTACTTAGATGTAATTAGCGAAGTATTCGATGACAATAAAGAAACTGCTCAAGAATACTTAGTTTATGTTGAAAATTTATCTAAAGAATTTATCGCTAACGATGAAGATGATGAAAAAGACCAAATTAAAGTTACACCTTCAGCAGCAAATAAAAGCAATACTGAAAGACTTATAAAAGATGCTCAAAAAGATATTGACGCAATGACAGATGAAGTAGTTACACCAGAAGAACCTACAACACCTGAACAACCAGATCAACCAGAAGAATAGTATTAATTTAAATTTTCCAAATCATTGGTAATTAAATTCATAACAATATTAAAAAGCACCATCAGGTGCTTTTTCTGTTTTAAGCCTTGATCTACTGTCAAATCTTTTTATTTTCAAAATCAATAAATATTTTTTTATTAAAAATTAAAGCATTAGTTGGATGGGTGTGGCCACAATCAATGTAGTAAACCAGATTTTTTATATTAATTTTATTTGCTTCAGTAATTTCAATAAATACTTGGTGGGGCAGTTTTTTTGAACCTTTATCATCAAAATTTTCGTACTTACCAAAAATTACACCAGATACGTTTTTTAGAAGCTTGTTTGAAACCAAAAAGCTAAATAATTTTTCCACCATTTCGATATCTTTGTTGCTATCCTCTATAAAAAGAATTGTATTATTTTTTCTTATCTTCTTAATTGACTTATTAAAAGCTGTTGAAAAAGAACTTAAATTAATAGGATACAAATTACCTGAAATAGTTTTTTCTCCTTGAAAGATAATTGAATTTTTATGCTTTTGCTTTTCTGAAGTGAATGTGTCTCAGTTTTTATAGTCCTGAGTTCAGTACTCAAACTCTTTCACTTCATTAACTGGATTTTGGATAGCTTTAATTAAAGCATCATAACTTTGTTGTGCATAATATTCCTCTCATTCCCCGAAATGAGTAATTAATGCGGGACCATAAATTACTTTGGCCTTGGTTTTTTCAACTATATTAACTAAAACTGTGGTTGCATCCGAACAACCCACAAAAATCATGTCCTTTGTAATTAAATCGTAGTTAATTAAAGGGGTGATTGAATTAGCACAAAATCCTCCAATTGCTGACAAATAAATATCACATTTCATTTCAAGCAACTCATTAAATTCTTGAGCCCTTTGGATGATTGAACCTGATCTATATTTATCGTTTACATTATTAAATAAGCTACCCAATATTACTTTATGACCTTTGCTTTGCAAAAAAGCAATTGATTTTTTGCAGCGATTTGGGCATTGTTGACAAGAAAATGAGCTACAACTAAAAATCCCAAAAACCATACTATCAACTCCTTTTTAATATTATATCTATCACAACAACTAAGTAAAGAAAACTTCAAACAATAAATTAATGAAGATATCAATAACAATTTAAAATAATTATATTTGCTAAAAAATCTTTTAATTTTCATTAAAAAAACTGCCCCAATAATTGGGGCAGTTTTTGAGTATTGATTAATAACGAGTATTTTCAAAAACTTCTTCTAAACGTTCTTTTTCTAAAGGTCTAATTGTTGATCCAAATTGAAAAGCAAAGACTCCTCAAATAGTAAAAAAGAATAAAACTCCAAATACTTTAGCAACAATCCCATATCGCATTGCTACATTATGATAAAATTTAAATGTTCTCTCACCTTGTGGGGCTGCTTCAAATTCATTTAAGAAACATAAATATCTAGCTGATTCTAGAAATATACCATTAGAAGTTATAGCAACTCCAAATGGCACCATCAATAGCATTGTAGACATTAGCAATCCAAATAAGACTCAGCTAAATTCTTTCGCGTATATATATAGCATAATTACTGTAAAAGCGTATGAGATATAAATAAATGTGCTTAAAATTGAGGCAAAAGCCATTCTAATAGATGCTTTTTTTACTCTTCAGATTCTTTCTTTATCAACAATGGCATTTAAGTAACCTTTTTCAATTAATTCTTCACGAGATTCTGATGTTTCTTCTTCATCATATGTTTTTTTAATTAACTTACCAAGCTGAATTAAGTTACTTTTGTTCATGATCGAAATACTAATTCACCCAGCGGCAATTAACCATGAACCAAAAACTTTTTCCAACGGTCTTTGAATTTCTAAATAACGTTCTTCTCAAATTCATCACTTAACATAAACTGAAATAACAATAATAATTAATAAAGATATTATTTCAAAAAAAGCGTAAACCGAAATTAGAGTAATTCCTATTTTTAAAGCCTCTTTATAAGTCCCATTCAAGTCTAAACTAGGAGTAAACAACATAAAAAAAATGAAAAAATTTATGATAATAAATAACTTTCAAGAGTTATGTGTTACTCCCCGAAATACAGCCCTTGAAATAGTTGTATGTTTTTCCATTTTGATACCTCTTTTATTTATATTATATAGTATTTTGAAAAAATATAGTTTTTTATAACAAATCTTTTTATAAAGTGCTAATTTGGATTTAAGTTATTTAAAAGATTAATAATGCTTTAAAATAAAAGTACCATTTTTAATAAACGGAGGTGATTGGCAATGAAATGTTCAGAAGAGTTAAAAATAGAAATGGCAAAACTTAATAAAATTTGAGAAGAGAAATTCAAACAATTTGATTTAGAACGTAAAAAGCACCTAGATGAAATACAAAAAAATTTAGACAAAATAGAAAATACTATCGAAGAAAAAGTAGTTACTAAAAAATAATAAAAGAGTCTATTTAATATTTAAATAGACTCCCTTGATATTAATTTATATTCAACACTGGTGAAGGTTTTTTCGCCAGTTTTTATTTCATTAATTAAGTTTTGAATGGCAATTCTGCCAAGATATTCCAGGTTTTGATCAATTGTGGAGATTTTTGGACGACAGTAACGACTAAAATCTAAGTTATCAAAACCACTAACAGCAATATCTTCAGGAATTCTTAGATTTTGGTCCAAGATATAATTAATAACCCCAACTGCTAATAAGTCTGAACCACAAACTATCCCATTTATATTTTTATCGCTTTCTATAATTTGTTTTGCAGCTTGATAACCGTTGTCAAAACTACTATGACTAATCTCAACAATTCTTTTGATGTTATCAGTAAAATTATTGTTCTCATTAGCTTTGATGTATCCATCTTGGCGATTTAGTCCTGCGATTATGTCGGTTCTTTTAAAACTTACCATTGCTAAATTATTCTTACCAGAATCAAGCATTGCTTGGGTAATTTCTTTCATGGCACTAAAGTTATCAATTATGGCGTGACTAAATATTTGATTATGGGATGTGGCCACTAGCATAATCGGGATATTTAGTTTTACAAGCATTGCTTCAAGTTCGCTATTAATTTGTTCTGAAGTAAAAACTAACCCATCAATTTTATTATTTTTTAATCAACTGACCATATTGGTCAAATAATTTTTATCGTGCATAAAATCTAAAATTAAATCTTGATAGCCTAGTTTCGCTACGGTTTGATGCATTGAAGACAAAAGTTGATTATAAAAGGGGTTCTTTAGGTTTGGAATGATAATACCAATATTTTTTGAGTTACTGGATCTTAGTGCTGAAGCAATTTTATTTTTCTCAAATCCGGTTTGTTCAATGATTTGATTTACTTTAAATTTAGTTTCTTGTGAAATTCTATCATCATTATTTAAAACTCGCGAAACCGTTGAAGGATTAACACCAGCCATTTTAGCAATATCAACAATTGTTAGTTTTTTCATACCCATACCTCTTGAAATTATTATACTCCATTTTTAATAAACTGATAATTTCCATTTTTTTGCTAATTTCAAGTTAAAATAAGAAAAATTTGTTATAATAGTTTTGGTTAGTGATAGCCGTATTTTTATAGATATTTATGCAAACGATTGCATAGGAGGATAAATGAAGAAAATCTTAGCACTATTAGGGTCCTTGGCAATTATGTCAACTACTAGTTTAGTTGTTGCTTGTAATACTGTTGATTATTCCAAGAAAATAACTGGGGATAATTTAACTAAAGCCTTTGAAAATATTGAACCAAGTGAATATAAAACCACTAGTTTATTAATTAAAGCTTTAATCGAACAATTAGATAATAATTCTTTAGCGCCTAAACCAGAAAATGGTAAAGAGGGTTATGAGATAAAAGTCTTAAATAATCAAAACAAAGTTGTTGAGGCTCAAAATTTTGATGATATCGGTAAACATCGATTTGTCATAGTAACATACAATTTATTAGAAACAGTAGAAAACGACAAAGTTAATGAGGTTGCCTCATTTAGTATTGTTAATAAAGAATAGAATTGGAGAAAAATTAAATGTCGAAGAAAATACCAAATCTTGACCTAAGCGATGAATTTTTTGCTAAACTCTTAGAGTTGATTGGTGGCAAAGAAAATATTGTTTCAGCAACTCATTGTTTATCTCGTTTGCGCTTAGTTTTAGCAAATCCTAAAAAAGCTGACATCAAAGAGATTGAAAAACTCTCTGGGGTAAAAGGGGTTTTTAATGCGAACGGTCAGTTCCAAATTGTTTTTGGTACCGAAGTTGAGCGAGTTTACAAAGCCTTTATTAAATATACTGGCTTAAAAGAAATGAGCAAAGAAGAAATTAAAGATGCAGTAGTTAACAAGGCTAGTTGATTTCAAAAAGCTTTAAATCATATGTCAGAAATCTTTATTCCAATCATTCCGGTTTTAGTAGCTGGGGGATTAATATTGGGGATAAGAAATATTTTCGAAGCTGTTTTTGACCCTAATTATTTTGGTGGTCAATATGACGCTTTAGGAAATCCTATTTTAGGATGAAGTATGGTTAATGTAAGTCAATTCATTAATGGATTAAATGCCTTCTTATGAATTCCGGCGCAAGTTTGTTTTTGATGAATTCCGGTTCACGTTTGTTGATCGATTTTCAAAAAAATGAAAGCTGATGAAATTTTAGGAATTGTAATCGGACTAACATTATTAGTACCACCATTATTAAATGTTTATGAAGTATTCTCACAAGGTTTTGATTCTATTTGAATCTGAGATATTGTTGCAACCTTAAAAGAGAACGGTCAAGACGTTACTTTTAATTTCGGGTTCATGCAATATCCTTGAAAAATAGCTTATACCGCTCAAGTGATTCCGGCAATTGCTATTGGGGTATTGGGAGCTTATATCAATTTATATATGAAAAAAGTAACACCAGGAGCTGTAAAACAAATTGTAGTTCCGTTAGTAACAATTTTAGCAAGTTTCACAATTGCAATGTTTATCATTGGACCTGCAGGTTATATTGTTGGTAGTTTAATTGGGGCTGGATTTCAATGAGCACTAACTGACGGAATTGCTAAATATTTCTTCGCTATCATAATTGGGGGTATGCATGCCACTTTGGTATTAACCGGAGTGCACCACTTATTAAATGCGGTTATGATTCAAAATGTAGCAAGTTCTGGAGGAGACTTTATTTTCTTAAGTATTGTTTCTCAAAGTATCGCCCAAGGAGCCGCGGTTCTGGGTTGAATGATTGTTAATTGAAAGAAAAATGAAAACGTTAAAGAGGTTGGGGCTTCAGCATTAACAAGTGCTTGGCTTGCTGTTACTGAACCGGCAATGTATGCGGTTAACTTAAAATATATGTATCCTTTTGTAGCGGCCTCAATTGGTGCAGCTGTTGGTTTAGAAATTTGTGTTGTCGCTGGGGTAAGTGCTAACAGTATTGGTAATGGGGCTTGATTGGGAATCTTGAGTGTGCAAATTCAGTCAGGAATTAATGGAGTAACCACTTGACCAGGAACTGCGTTTACTTGATTCATGATTGCTGGATTAACAAATACGGCATTAACAATTGTGTTAACAATTGCCTTTAGTAAAATTAAGTACTTCCAAAAGTTTGATTTAGAATTTGCAGCAGCAGATGCTTTAATTGAAACTAGTACTAAAACAAAGAAAAAAGATAATAAAAATATAGAAAATGTAAAATCACAGGAGTTAAAAAATGTTTAATGATAAAATAGTCTATCAGGTTTTTCCTAAAACCTTTTATGACGCTAAAAATACTGGGGCAGGACAATTAGCGGGAGTTACTGCTAAGCTTGATTATTTAAAAGAACTAGGAATTGACTACATTTGAATCTCGCCATTTTTTAAATCTGATTTTGTTGATGGAGGTTATGATGTAATTGATTACTATCAAATCGATCCAAGTATGGGAGATGAAAAAGAACTAGCTAATTTAATTAAAGAAGCCGATAATAAAGGTATGAAAATTATTATGGATATGGTTTTAAATCATACTAGTACTAAAAGTGCTTGATTTCAAGCGGCTTTAAAAGGGGATAAGTATTATCAAGATTTTTACTTCTTTAAAAAACCGGTAAATAATCAACCACCAACAAACTGATTAAGTAAGTTTGGGGGTAGTGCTTGAGAATATGTTGAAAAATTGGATATGTATTATTTGCATGTCTTTTCTAAAGAACAAGCTGATTTAAACTGAGCGAATCCTGAAGTACAAAAAGAAATTTTAAAAGTTTTAAATTATTGAATCGCCAAGGGAGCTGGGGGATTTCGTTTTGATGTTTGCAATCTTTATGGAAAACCAGAAGTATTTGAAGATTCTATTAATAGTGATGGTCGTGAGTTTTATACTGACTCAGAGATTAATGAAAAATACTTTGAAATCATAAATAAGCTGGCATTAAAAAAAGCTAGCGAACCACTATTGACTGTCGGGGAATTATCTTCAACTAGTAAAGAAAAAGCCGCCAATTATGCTCAAGAAGATTATTCACAACTTTCAATGATTTTTAATTTTCATCATTTAAAAGTTGACTTTAAAAATAATCAAAAGTGAAATCTTTGTGATGTTGATTTTAAAAAGTTTAAGGACTTATTAATTGAATGACAACTTTATTTTCAAGAACGTAAAAGTGGTCACACCTTATTTTTAAACAATCATGATCAACCTCGAGCAATTTCTCGATTTGGTAATGATAATAAATATTGAAAAGAATCTGCTAAAATGCTAGCAGCCCTGGTTCAATTAATGAAGGGTACTGTTTTCATTTATCAAGGTGAAGAAATAGGGATGACAAATTATCCATTTGAAAGTTTAGATGATTTTATTGACTCTGAGTCAGTTGGTCAAATTAAGGCTTTAATAAAAGCTGGCAATAGTGAAGATTTAACTTTAAAAATTATGAAGCAAAAATCTCGCGACCATTCTCGAACAGCAATGCAATGAAGTGGTAAAACTAATGCGGGATTTAACCAAGGACAAAAACTTGATAAGATTTTATTAAATCCTAACTATAAAACAATCAATGTGGTTAGTCAAAAAAATGATTCAGATTCTATCTTAAAGTTTTATCAAGATTTGATTAAACTACGTAAAAATAATTTAGAAATTATTGATGGAGTAATTAGATTTTTACAAACCAGTGATGAAATAATTGCATATGAAAGGATTTTAGAATCTTCAAAAATAACAGTTGTTGCCAACATCTCTGTCAAAGAGGTTAATTTCAAAACTGACCTTAAATCAGAAAAAATCATTTTAAATAATTACACTGACTTTAATCAGAAGTTAAAACCATACCAAGTCGTTGTGTTTAAGGAGTCTTATTAATTCTTCAAGATATACAATTGAGTATTTTCGAAAATCTAGCATTGTAGTAAGTGTTGTTTTTTGAATTGCTTGTTTGCTTGGGGTTGTATTAGTCGCCACCAACCAACGCTTTAATTTGTGGTGATTATTAATCGTTGGATTAGTAATGCACCTAGCTTTGATAATTTGATTTATAATGGTTACTTTGAAAATTAATGTTAGCGGCAAGATTGATACTAATTTAACAAGGCAAATTAAAATTATTACTTGAATAAGTTTTTTAGCCATCAATCCAGTTTTATGAATATATGGTTGAATTTCAACCTATTATTATAAACAAATTGGTAAAAGGGAATTTGTTTAAATCTTGATATTAATTATATAAGTATATATAATTAATTTAGATTTTATAAATCAAAGGAGAAACAAAATGAAAAAACTATTATCAATATTAGCTGCTGTTGGATTAACAGTTTCTACTTCAAGTGCTGTTGTTGCTTGTGGTACTGATCCAAAAGGTGTAGACAAAGAAATGACTTAGGAAATGTTAAAAACTATTGACGAAATTTATAATTTCAAAAAACCCGAAACTAGAGAAGGGTGAATGGATTTAGGTAGCGAAAATATTTCAAAAGGATTTGACAACGAGGTTAAAATTGCCAAAGAGCTAGGCTTCGATACAACTGATGAGGATTACGAACCCAATGCGGTTGAAATGCAAAAAATTGTAGATCAGCCAGAATATCAAATTAGCCTTGCATATTATATTGTTGAATCATATGCATTTGGAATGACAAAGACTAAGGAATTTGAGAATGACGATGAACAATTAGAAATAGCAGTTGACATGTTGAATGACTTTAAAAGCGAGACTTACAAAGAAGATTATAGTGAAGATGACGATAAAGAAGAATGAGTTACTTTTAAAGTTATCGAAAAAAACAGAGTAAAAGCTGCGGAGTACCATGAAGTATTAACAAAAGAATTATCGTTAATAACAGATTAAAAAAATAAAAAGTTGTTTAAAAGACAACTTTTTATTTTTATTATTTTTAAACATTAAAAATAATTTCCAAAATATTTTAAAATTTACAATTTTATTTCTAAGTGGTATATAATTAATAGTGGTTATTACACCAAGGAGATTAAATATGAAAAAGATATTATCTATATTAGCAGCAGTAGGACTTACAGTATCTACTTCAAGCGCAGTAATTGCATGTAGCAATGATAACTCGGAAATATCAAAATCTATTAAGGAAATTTATAATTTTAAAAACCCCGAAACCAAAGAAGGTTGACAAGAATTGGCCAATAAATTTCAAGATTCGTTTTTTGCAAAAGCTTTAGAGCTTGGAAAAAATTTAGGATTTGAAGTAGAAGAGGCCGAGGAAATGAGTGCTGAACAGGTACAACAAGTTATGAACACCCCAGATTTTCAGATATGTTTTGCAAATCAATTGGCTGCCAATTATTCTATAGTGAAATATTTTATTTTGGAAGAAGATAAAGAAACTGCTCAAGATATTGCTGATGAATTAATTCTATGAGACGTGGATGTCTATAGCTATATCATTAGTACTGGAGGAGATACTTTAGAAGTTTCTTATAAAATTATTAAACAAAATAGAGAACAAGTAGTCAAATATTGGAAAGAATTGAAAAGTGAGATAGAAAAAATCAAAACCTCTTAAATATAAAAAATTGCCTGAAATAGATTTATCTATAAAAGGGCAATTTTTTATATCTTAATCTCCGAATATACATATTTATAAATAAATGCATCATAAAGATTTCGCTAGTCCAAGGTTTCGCGCCGAACTAAAGCATTTTATATATTTTTTAATTAATCTATTAAAAAATTTGTATAAGGGTTACATTTTTAAATGAAAAAACAATTTACTTTAACTCGAAAATTAAAAATTCAATCAGAATTAATCAAGTTAAATATTTCAACGTAAAAGTCTGAGAATAATAGCTATATCTGCAATGAAAATTATAAAATAAATACTATTAAATCGCAAAAAACAATAAAATTTAAATCAATGTACTAATGAAAATATAAATCCGGTAGACATTGTTGCTAATTTACTAAAACACGAATCGGGTTATGCTTATTTTGAGACAAAAGATGTTTTTGAAGAAGTTTGTCTAGAAATTGGTGTATTTTATATGTTTATCTGTGGTCTGGCTTTTTACATATGACTATAAGCGAAGTAAATATGTGACAATTTTATTTCTTTGACACAGAAGAGGAATATTATGGAGGGTATGCCGTATTTTTGGATTTTAAATATTAATTATGCACCACGAGGTGTTCGTGAATATAATATTCTCAACACGCAAATAAATGCTAAAAAATATTTCAATACTTATACCCAATATTTTCCTAGATTTACCTGCTTGTGTTTGTATGTTTTGATCGATGCTTAAATTTAATAGTTAAATGGATTGTAAAAATGGTTACAAATTAAAAAATTGCCCAAGGCAATTTTTTATAGATTTTTAAATTTATTTAAGATTTTTTTATAAATACAGTTCTGCGGTTGCAAGTACGAACGACGAATCAATATTTTTTGATACTCCGGATGATTTAAAATCAAAAGAAGCCTTTACCTTAGCAAATTCATATTCTTCGCTATTAAATCTAGTCTCATATCTTTGCACATCATCTACTTTTACATCAAATTCATATTCAGAGTAAATTGGATTATAATAAAGATTTTCTCCAATCTCCTTTTGAACTTGAGCTATTTTTTCTTCTCGTGTTCCTTCTTTAATAATAGAAGGTTTGATATGATTTTTGTCAAAACGAGCCCAAGTTAATGATTCTTCGTTGTCGCTTGCATAATTATAATTATAATTTAAATAGTCGCTCAAGACTTTTTCGTTTATATCTTTTTTTCCAATATTATTGGTTTGTTCAAAAGTACAATTCAAACCTTCAACATCGGTTTTTTTCCCAGTTTTTAGATTTAAAAAACTAATTGAACCGGTGTATTTAATTTCTTCTTGAGGTGTAACCCTTATCTTCTCTTTTAAAAAAACTCTTGCAATGTAGTTCTTCTCTTTCATTTTAAACTTTTGGCTCATTTTCTCATTTATTATTTCAAGAAAAAGATTTGATAATGGCTGACCAAAATCATAATTATTGTCATTAATAATATTTCCATCATTTAAAAAGATGAAATCACCTTTATAACTAAAGTCTTTTCCTACCTCGTCAAAAAATAATACAATATTCTCATCTGTTAAATCTCTTAATTTTGAATATCCATCATCTCCATTTCCACAAGCAACAACACTTAATGTTGGGGTTGCTGACAACTAAATTGCTGCTAAAATACTTAATATTTTTTTCATATATTTTTTCCTTTAATAACACCTTCATTCTATATTATAAAGTCGCTATTTACAACACTTAAAACAAGGTTTATTTTTTATAAAAAATAACAAAAAACATTTCAGTAAAATTACTGAAATGTTTTTTGTTCTAGTTACTATATACCATTCTCGTGCTCATTACAAATGAAGTTTCAATTGTTTTGGCTTCCCTCAAATTTGAAAATGTAAACGAAGCATTTACTCTGGCAAATTTTTGATTTTCATATTTAAGTCCTGTTTCGTATCTTTCTACATCACTAACAACAACTTTATATTCGTATTCTTTATAAATATTTGTTTTATAATAATCATCATTTAAAGCAATATCTAATTCATCTCTCACTTTATCTTTTTCTCCGTTTTTAATTGGTTCTTCCAATCGAAACTCATCAAGAAGTGATCAAGTTAAAGATTCGTCGTTATTGCTTGTGTAGTTATTTGAATAACCCAAATAGTCCTTTAATATTTTCTCATTAATATCTTTTACTGAAATATCATTAGTTTGCTTAAAAGTAAAATTTAATCCTTTAATAGTTATTACTTTTCTAGTCTCTAAATTTACAAATTTTGCGTAACCAGTGAAATGATATTCTTCAAGCGGTTTTAGGTCTTCTATTTTTTCATCAAAGAAAACTCCTCCCATATAATTTTTTTCTTTAGTCTTAAATTTTTTGCTCATTAGTTCATTAATTTTTTTTATAAATAAATTACTAATTAAATTATATGAATTAGCCGTTCCAATTTTCTCGGCGTCTTTTAAGAAAACAAAATCACCTTCATAACTAAAGTCTTTTCCTACCTCGTCAAAAAACAATACAATATTCTCATCTGTTAAATCTCTTAATTTTGAATATCCATTATCTCCGTTTCCACAAGCAACAACACTTAATGTTGGGGTTGCTGACAACGAAATTGCTGCCAAAATACTTAATATCTTTTTCATATACTTTCTCCTTTGATAACACCTTGATTCTATATTATAAAGTCCTTATTTACAACACTTAAAACAAGGTTTATTTTTTTCTAATTTAATTTAGAATAATATTCCGTTATATAAAAATAAACACCTATTTTACATATTAAATATATAATTTTTTTGAAAGGAATAAAAAATATTATATGAAAAATAGAGAAAAAAATACTAATAAGAAAAAAATAAATATAAAAGCAGTTGTGTTAGCTTCTTTGCTTGCATCATCTTCAATTTTGTTGGCATCTAGTTTAAACTCATCGCAATCTGTGATGTTGCAATTTGATGGAAAATTATTTGAAAATCAAAACCAGGTTTATGATTATGCGAGAAGTTCTTCTACTTACTTAGAGTCAGAAAACAATCATTTATATTATGTTTATGATAACAAAACTTATTCACTTGATGAAAAAGACGCCATGATGTCAGAAATAAAGGGCAAAAATAAATCAATTAGGAAAGAGACCTATCGAAACCCAAATGACTATATTGTCTCTAATTCGGGTGAGCTATCAGCTAATGTCGCGTTGTCTCCAAGTGATAAGTTAATTCAGGTTTATAATGGTCGTGATGGAAATTCCTATACTAACAAACAAAGTGCTATAAAAACTTATGAAGAATATTTAAAAGTCTTTGAGACAGAAAATATAAACCCCAATAGCACTGCACCAGTTGAATTTTACAATAAAAGTGAACTAATTCAATACTTAGAAAATAACAAGAGAGAGTCCTTGGAAAATGGAGTAAAAACAAATTGTTATATTATTGCTGGTGCTTGTCAAGATGAATCAATGATCAAGACTTGAATTAGAAGTAACTCTGAGTACAAGTATAGATACAAAAATTACGAGTGAAGTAGCTTTAGACCAGCTGAAAAAGATAAGATTTTAATTACACAAGATGACCAAATCTATAAAGACAATATTTTTAAATATGAACAACCTAAAAATTCTTACTGATTAAATATTAACAATACTGGAAGGGGTGCCTTCTCGGGTTCTCAGTTAATTGAAACTGATTTAGAAGCAGGAGCATTCAGCTCAAAAATTCAAGACGATTGAAAAGAAAGTTCATCTGCAACAGTAAACTTGTTTTTGTCTCCATTCATGATGGTTTCTGAAATGTACAATATGCAAACATCAATGTTAAGGGAATTTAACAAAAAGAACTATAAATGATCTGTGGAGACAGATATTTTCAATAACGATAAAGAAGAGATGGATGAATTTATAAAAATGACTAACGAAAATGCAGAAATTGATTTATTAGCAAAAAAAGGAGATGTTACCATTTCCCAAATAGAGCGTAATCTTAGCGGGGCATCAATTGATAGTCAATCAAAAAGTTTGGTATTTTTCCAAAATATTGCTAATAAAGCATTAGTAACCAATCATTTAGGAAAAGAAAAACAAATGGAAGAATGGGAAACTAAATGTAAAGAAATTATGTTTAATGTTGTTAATAAGGCTGGAAACATGACAGAAGTCATGGAAGTTTTGTTTGACACTTCTAATAAAGCCATTTCCATAAATGACATTGTTTCAGTATTCTTAAATCCCAGTTCATTTCAATATAATGCTGACGCAAACAGAATAAAGTTTCAAAAATTTATTCAATCTGCAAATGATTTTGGAAATGCACTAATGGATCCAATTAAATCATTAGATGGAATTGTTAAAAAATTATACGATGAAGAAGGAAATGAAACGGGAGCTAATTTATCTGAATCAGATCGCGAACAAATTCTATTAAGTTATGAAGGGTTAATTGATAATAACTTTAGAGATGATGTTGTTATTGACTTGGGCTATGGAAATCCTCAAACACCTGATGATTTAAAAGAAGAACTACAAAATCAAAAATATGAATTAACAATAACCCCTGATAGAAAACTAGAATTACCAGAAAATATTACAAGATCAAAAACTAGTGCTTTAAGTATGGTGTCAAGTAAAATGAACACAGTACAACAGGTTTGAGAATTAGGAAATAAATTTTCACCTTTTAAATATAAAACCAAGACGCTAGATTTTGGAAATGGTCAAGAATTAATATTTACTTATTTAGCTATTGAGGCATTTGGATTTGAAGTAGCAAGAGAAAAACCAAATAAATACATTACACCTTTTAATTTGTATTCTGCAAGTGATGACAGAGCCCAATCAGGGTACAGGGTTAGTGGTAGCTTTTTTGAAAAAGAGGACACTGCAATCGATTACTTAAAAGAGCAAATGATTAGAATGCCAGAAAAATTTTCAGACTTACAACAATTTGGAATCAATGTAATGGATAAAGAAGCTTATCAACCAATTGACCCAAATTCAGAAAAAACTACAGCCGAGCAAATGGAAGAGTTTACTGATTCAATCTTCAAACAATATTTTGAAGTTTATATGGAACCATACTTTACTGATGGATTTGGAAATACTTTTGTAAATCAAATTGATGCAACCAGAAGTTTGAGAGAAAATATAACAAAAGCTAATTTTAAAGAAAAATATCAATGAAGCGATAGAGCTGGTATCAAAAGAAATTATGAAAATTTTGACAAAATGATAGAGGAACAAGATACCTATATAGAACAAACTTATGTAAAATCAAAAACAGTAATTTCCTCAGACTTGATTAAAACAATAGATTTTGAAGAGATTGAATCCCAATCAGGAAAAATGTATGAGTACTACGAAGTTTATTTCAATGGTAAAATCATGTACTTTAAATCACAAGAAGCTGTTGATATATTCTTGGTAGCAAATAGTGGCTACTATTTACAAGAAGAAATAGTAAAAGATTACTATGTCACATTTAGTGGAAGAACCTTTAAATCAGAAGAGGACTTCATGAATTATGTAAGAGAAAGCACAACAATGGTTGACTCGAAAGGAAGGGAATTAGTTTATGGGAATTAGTTTATTTAAAATATTATTAAGTTCGCAAATGCTTTTATCTGGAGTTGCCACAACCGGAGTTGCTGTAAATGAATTCAATAGATCAAGTCTTAACAGTCAAGTTTCAGAAATGACGCAATTAATTGCCTCAAAATCAAAAGTAATTGGAACTAAAGAAATTTATAATTTTAATGGAGAAACTTTTAATAGCAAGCAAGAATTAGATAATTTTATTTATAGTGAAAGCTTAATTCAAAGTTATCAAACTTCATCCAATTTAAATGAAATTATAAAAGATCATCAAAATGGAATTTTAGATGAAACAAAATTATATGATACAAACCTTGATAATTTTTCAATGGTTTATCGTGATGCCTTTGGTAATGCTCAAACCCAAAGACAGAAAGCCTTGGATTCATATACAAACCTAGGTTTAGTTCAACAACGTTATAGTTATGATCACATTGGTTGATATGATTCACCAACCGAAGCCAAAGATAATTTTGTATTTAAACAAGGTTTAGAAAAATCTAATTATTATCAAGTAAACGGTCGCTTTTACAACGCTTTTAATAAAGACGACCAAGAGAAAATGCTTAATGGTTTTGTTGATGGATACTACTTGAAACCAAGTAATTTTGTAGGAACCAAAAGAGCAATCGGAAATGCCGATAATATTGAAAAAACAATAAAAAATAATTTTGCTAGCAAATGGGGGTCACCAACCAGAGTTACCAAAACCGAAGATATTTGCGATGATTTAAATTACGTTGACTTTGTTGAAACCAGCACTCAACAAACCTTTAAATTTTATAAATCTGAAAAAATTGAAATGCATCACTACATTGAAGGAAGAGAGCAAAAACATAACGGACAAGTGACCATAAAACCGAAAGATCGTTTAGATGGTGGAACAGATTTTTTTAGGAATAAAAATAACTACGACAGAGGTCTTACACATGGATCTTGAAATGGAAAAAAATGATTATACAAATACGGATTTATAAATAGTGATGGTCAAAAAGAAGAAATTACTTTTAATACTACCAAAGACGGATCATGAGGTAAAAATCCAACCGATGTAGATTTAAGTAAACTAATAATTGATCTTACCCATAATTCTGCAATTAAACTTTATGGTAAAAAAATTGATGAGATGAAAGACTCTGAAAAAGATGCTTATTTAATTCGTACTAAAAGTAATTTAGGATATGAAATTGCAAGTACTAAAGACATTCCAACTGAAATAGTTTTAGAGTTATTTGATTACTGATTACCAGTATTTGTGAAAAATGAAATTCTAAATACTTATGGTCTTCCTCGCGAAAAATACAATAAGTATGGGGTTAAAAGAGATTACTTATATGGTCCAAACGGAGTTAAAGGAGAAGAACTTTCAGTTTCAGATAGTCAAGAATACTATGACAATGTTTTAAAACCAGAAATTATGACTCGCTATGATGGGTTTGACCAAGAGGGAAACCAACTATATAAAGTAAACTCACAATTATCAGTAACAAAAGCTGACTTAGATAACTACCTTTATTTGATGGGGGAAATGGATGTTCGTACCTTGTATACATTTACTGGAGAAAAACATCAATCCTCTCTGGACGGTCTACTATTATCACCAACCTCAGCAGAAGCTCAAGAAAAACTATTCCAAATTGAAAGTAATGTTTTAGCTAAAAAATACTTTGCCTTTGATGTTTACGGGAACTATGAAGTTTCAGGAAATGATAAAGAAGATGCTGTTAGAAAATTACAAACTAAGATAGACTTAAGTTCAAAATACGTTCACAATGATGAAATTAAAAGTTGAAAAAATAAAACTGTCAGCTTTGACAACATTATAACCGATGGGATTTACACAACCTATAAAGTAATGATTAATGATAAACCGATGTATTTTATTAACCAAATGGATGCCTACGATGCTTTAGTATCTGGTTCATATGGAGGTAGTGTTGTAACTAGCGAAGTATCTAATGTTTACTTATATATTCAAAATAAAGATGGAGAATATATTGAACATACATATTCAACTCCACAAGAATTAGAACAAATAGCATTGAAGGTTCTAGGATATGCTCATTAATAAAAAAACGAAAATACTATTTTCGTTTTTATTGATTTTCTCATATTCTTTATCAATAGTTACTTTAGTTTTAATTGATAGTCCAACTATTTTTTTCACAATTACTTTTACTTTAACCTTTATTCTAGCGCTATGATATCTTAATTTTTTAGTAAAAAGAAAATCTGATTTTGAAATTAAAGAAGAGGGACTCTTAAATAAATTTTACATTAAATTAATTGAAATAGTTGCAACAGTTATGATAATTGTATTATTGGTAAATACCTATGTGGTCTACTCATTTTGAACTTTAATCAATAATCTGGTTTCTACAAAACACATACCAATAATAGTTATTTTATTGACATTAATATCAGGGCTACTAATTGAACGTAAAATTATTTGCTTTCTAATTGTCTTTGTAGTAATTCAACCTGTTATTTTAAATACCCAAATAAATTCCCCTCAGTTATTGAGCGGTTTTGTTGGAACATTTTGATTGGTTTACTATACAAAAGAATCAGCCTTTGAAAGTCAAGCTATTTCAAATTATACAAGTCGGATATTACTATTGTCCTTAGCTGTAACGATTATATTATTTTTATTTTTCCCTTTCGCTACAGACTCAATAGTTCAAAATCCCTTAGGGATTAGTAATTTAAATTTAATGCTAAATATGATTCCGATAATATTGTTTTTGACATGTTTGCTATTTAGTATTGATTTCAAATGATTGATAATAGGTTTCTTCGTTATTCAAATGATATTGTTCTTTGTTTTGGGTTTCAATATTCAAGGAAATAAGCATACCGAAATAGACTTTATTTTATTTAATAGCAATTTTATCGAAAATATTGGAGCTGAAATTTGATTAACTAATTTACTGAAAATATTAATAGACTTTATATTTGCCTTATTATTTTTTGGTCTACTTAATTTTATCAGTGAGATTTTTAGTTTCTTTTCAGACAAAAATTCATTCACAAAAAATATCAGCTATTTAAATGAAAAACGATTTATCAATGCAACAATTTGTCATGTGGTTAACAATTTATCTTTAATGGGTAATAGTTTAAAAGACGTTCCAATTAAAGATGAAGATCCTAAAATTATGAGAAGTGAAATGTTATTGAATTTTACCCAACCTTTGTTACTGACAAATAATCCATTTAGTTTTTTTAACTTATCTATTACAGCTTTGATATCCAAGTTAAATGACTCTAACCCTATAATAGAGATTATGAACCTTCTTAAATTTAACTGACTGGTACATTTGTATTCTATAATTTTAATATTACTAATAATTATCGGAAAGAAAGCAGACTTCTTGTTTTGAAATTCTAAATTACCTAAGTATAGTAAAAAGGCTAAGATTGAGGTAGTCTAATTTAAAGATAAATAATTTTATATCGCAATTAAATCAATTAACTTAGATGCAATCTTAAAAATTATTTTGGATTTATCGTTAATTTAATTATTAAATTAAGACTTGATTGTTTTTGGAAAAAATAGAGTGATTGTTTTAAAACTTTCAAATAATGCTGTTAAATTTCAGATATCAACTTATAATTAATAGGCATTAGACAATTAGATTTTGAAGAATATTAAAATTTAATGCGTTAATTAACTAAAAAAACACGATTTCTATATAGGAGGGGAAATCCATTGAATAATAAAAAAATAATTGTTCTAATTCAAAAAGAGAACAACAAACCCATTGTAGTCATCGATCCTAGCAGCGATTGACCTGCTGAAATAAAAGAATTCATCGATGACATGAATATTTCTATATTTGATAAAAAATGTTTTAATAAAAATTTTAGAAAAAGTTTAAAGGAGTATGAAATCAAAATGTCAAAATGTTCACAAGAAATCGAACAAGAATTACTGAAATCAAATAAAATCTGAGAAGAAAAACTTAAACAATTGTCCAAAGACTACCAATTGCTAATTGATAAAATGACCAAGATACTTATTAAAAACAATTTAATCTCTGATATTAGTGAAATATAATAAAAATTTATAAGGAATTTAAAAGGAGGCAAAATCAAAGTGTCAAAATGTTCACTTGAAATTAGACAAGAATTATTGAAAAGCAATAAAATCTGAGAAGAAAAACTTAGACATCAAGCGGAAATGGATGAAAAAAATGAAAAAGAAATAATATTACTTCGATTTCAGTTAGATAAAATCATACAAATATTTATCAAAAACAATTTAATCTCTGACATCGATGAGATATAGCAAAAAATAGAACCCCAGGTTCTATTTTTTGCTAAGATTTTCTTTATAGACTTATTATTCATAGTATCACTATGATATTATATTTATATATTTAAGAGGTATTATGTTTAAGTCAGTTAGAGAAGTTTTAAAACAAGTAGAGAATTCAAAGAATCAAGAAGTTCATAAACAAATAGCGATTAAAATACTACAAAATTTTGATCAAAATATATTTTTAAAGCAAAAGGAATTGGCAGACAGCTGTTTTGTTTCAGAATCTACTGTAACATTATTCTCTAAAAGTTTAGGCTATGATGGTTATCGTGAATTATACTTGCGCTTAAAAATTGAAAGTGAATACTATAATATCAAAAATGATGAAAAAAATTCTCAATCATTTCAGGGTAATTTAAAAAGCATCAGAAATGAAATGAATCAGATTTTTGATTTTATAGATAATCAAAATGAAGATTTAAAAATATTTATCAAAGAGATCAAAAACAGTCAGAGCATTCATTTATTTTCCAGCTATGAACAAGTGATAAACGCACAAAACATTTGTGACAACTTAAAGCGAGTTTGTAACCATGTCAGTTTAGAACAAATCCGCCATAATCATTCCAAAGTTTTACAATCAATAAATAAACCAGATTTAGTAATCTTTATTATCAGTGGTATTGATAATGAAACTATAATTCAAATTTATCACAACTTATTGGCACAAGGAGTTAGAACCTTAGTAGTAGCTTCAACTTCTCAAGCAGCTAAACTGATAAAGCCTTTAGCTCTCATAGAGTTGGGAACTCGTGGTCAAGAATATGTTATGTCAAACATTCGCAACATCGCAATTGAATATATTTTCTCAAAAATTATTTTAAACATTTAAAAACCACCAATGATTTTTTGGTGGTTTTAATTTATAGAGACTCTCCATTAGTTCTAATCAAGTTTTGATATCAAAAGAAACTGTCTTTTTTGTAGCGTTTTAAATCTTTTAAATCAAATTCATCACGATTTACATAAACAAACCCGTAACGTTTTTTAATTCCTTCGTGAGTTGAAACTAAATCAATAGCACTTCAAGGACTGTAACCTATTACTTCAACTCCTTCATCAATGGCATCTTTCATAGCTTGAATATGTTTTGTGTAATATTCAATACGATAGTCATCATGAATTTTAAAGTCTTTGGTTATTTCATCATAAGCACCAAGTCCGTTTTCCGTTACTAGTAATGGCAATCCATAGCGATCGTAGGTTTCTCTAAATGTTGTTCTAAATCCAGTTGGATCAATTTCTCAACCAAATTGAGTTTTTCCTAGATTTGGATTATCAACTTGTTCGTAAAAGTCTGGTTCAATTTTTAATTTCTGTTGACTAGTTAGTTGATCTTTGATGATTCCAGATTCTGGCATTTTTGCAGTTGAGGTATTGTAGTAATTAAAGGCAATAAAGTCTGGTTTACCTGATTTTAAAATATCCATATCACCAGGTTTAATATCAAACATTGCATTATTTTTTTTCAATCAAGCAATTACGGTTGGGTTGTAAATTCCTCGAACTGCTGCGTCTAAATATAATCAATTTCTTAAGCAACTCATATTCATAGCAGCAATTTGATCTTCAGGTTTACTTGACGCTGGATAGATGGCTGAAATATTTGGTGCTGGTCCTATTTTTGCATTAGGAAGCAAATCATGGCAAAGCTTCATAGTTTTAGATTGGGCTAACATCATGTAGTGATTCATTTGGTAAAGTGATTTTAAATAGTTATCACTTTTTGGCATTTTCATTCCAATGATTTGTCCTACTAAAATAATCATGTTTTGCTCGTTAATAGTTAATCAGTATTTAACTCGATCCCCATAATTTTCAAATAGTATTTTAGCAAATCTAACAAAAGCATCAATAGTTTTAGGGTTGCTTCAACCATCCTTATCCTCTAATTTGGCAGGGATATCAAAGTGATACATAGTAACAATTGGTTCAATTTTATGCTTAATTAATAAATTTATCAAACGGTTATAGAAATCAATTCCTTTTTGATTGATTTCTCCATCTCCATCAGGAATAATTCTTGTTCAGGCGATTGAAAAGCGGTAAGCTTTTAAACCTAATTCGGCTAATAATTTAACATCTTCTTCTAAATGGTTATAGTGATCTGAGGTAACTTTAAAATCAGTGGTACCCTCAGGGATATTTTCATTAATATCTTGAACGCTAGGACCTTTGCCATCAACATTTCAAGCTCCCTCAAATTGGTAAGCGCTTGTTGAAGCGCTTCAAAGAAAATCTTTGGGAAATAATTTTTTGTTGTTATCTTTTTTCATCTTTTTAAACTCCTTTTATCTAGATAACTTAATTATATAAATGCGAAAATTAAAAACAATTAAAAACCGAATATTAGAAAGTGCTTTTAAATATTTCAAGTACTTTATAAATTTATCTCACCTATATAATATAAAATAGAAATGTATATAAAGGAGTGATTAATATTTTCGATTCAAAATTTATCCGCAGAAATGCTGCAACCAGTCATAAGCAAATCACCTTGTATGTTGGTAAGGGATTGTTACCCAAAACGATTATTAAAGAAGAAAATAAAATAGAACTAAACTTAGAAGAGTTAAATAATTTATTTAAAATCAAAATGCTTCAAAAGATTGGGTTCTCATTAGACAACATCAAAGTTTTTCTTGACAACCTTACCAGCGAAAGAAATTTATTCTTAATATTTCATGATTTCTTAGAATCTGAAAAGAAGGGTTTGGATAAACTGGTGTTAACTTTGAATGAAATTGAACAAGACAATGAAAATCTAGCCAAAAAGGAAGCGTTTTATTTCAGCAATAAAATCATTATAGCTCCTTACATTGCGATTGATGTTTTTGAAATTAAGAAAAAATGGTTCGAAGATGATGAGAAAAAAAATTTTCTACGCAAATGACGAAAAACTTTTTATAGTTTATTTCTTAACTATGAAAGTAATTTAGAAATAGAAAAGGATAAAGTAATTTTTGAAAAACTCGACAGCTTAGATAATTTTTTCAGCGAAAATTCAAATTTTAATTCAAAAATATATTTTTTTTCTTTCATAAATTGATTGACTTGTGAACCCAGATACATTAAAGAAATGAAAAGAATTTGTAAATATAACTATTCAAATGAAATAACTAATGCAACTATAAAATGATTTTGCAAAAAGTACTAACCTTAGGTTAGTACTTTTTTATTTGATATCCCATAATAAAATTTTAATGTGAAAGGAAAAAGATAAAATGAATGTTAAAAAAATATATGCTCCCTGTGATGGGGAAGTATTTGAAATTTCAAAACTAAATGATGGTGTTTTTTCAAATAAAATGCTTGGTGATGGAATTTATATTAAACCAAGTAGCGAAGTATTCAGCTCAATTATTGACGAAGGTAAAATGCTGCAAGTATTTGATACTAAACATGCTTATTTTTTTGAAGTTGAAAAAAATTTTCCTCCAATTTTAATGCATATTGGTTTGGAAACAGTTACTTTAAATGGTGTTCCGTTTAATACTTTTATTGAAAATGATACTAAAGTTGATTTGAAAAGTAAAATAGTTAAAGCTGATTTAAAGTACATTTTAAAAAATAAATGTAAAATAGAGACCGCAATAGTTTTAGAAACTAACCAAGAATTCGATTTGAAAATTATCAAAACTGGAAAAGTAAAACAAGGTGATTTGATCATGGAGGTTAATCAACTAGAAGTTAAAAAGCAAAAAGATAATAATCCTGTTTCACCGGTTTCTTTTGCTGGTAAATATGATGTCATTGCAAAAACTGTTTACGATAATGTTGGTGGAGAGAAAAACTTCAAAGACTTTTCGAATTGTATGACTCGTTTGCGATTGGATGTAATTGATAAATCACAAGTTAACGAAGATGTTATCAAAAAAATTCCAATCGTTAAGGGAGTTAACTGAGCAGGTAATGAATTACAAATTATTGTTGGTGGAGAAGTTTATAAAGTTAAAGATGCTTTTGGACAATACCTTCTAAATAAAGACAAGACTTCTTCGACTGAAGTAATTCCTGTCACATTTAAAACTAAATTAATGTCTTTTATTCAAGCGGTTGTTATACCGATGATTCCCGCCTTGATTGGGGGAAGTATGCTCCAAGCATTCTATACAATTTTTGGAGATCAATTAATCGGACTTTACCAAGCTATTCCTGGTGGAACATTTGGAACTGCATTGCTAGATTATCATTGGGCGAATGTAATGTTCTACATAATTGCCTATCCGGGTACCGCATTTGTGGGAATATTCTTTTTATACAATACTATTAAATATTTAGGAGGCAATACGGTAGTTGCGGTTTTAATCGGGGTAACCCTAATAAGTCCTTACTTATTTTCAGGCATTGAAATTGTTTGATTCACATTGAAGGTGGGTCAAATCCAAGCTAATTTTGGAATTAAAGGATATCCAACTTCTGTAATACCTTTAGTGGCTGCGGGATTCTTGTATTACTATACTGATAAATTTATAAAAACTTGAATGCCAACAAGTGTTGATATTATTTTTAGACACTCATTAGCAGTATTGTTTACTTGTTCAATGACTTTTATGGTATTAGGAAATGCATTAAGCGTTATTGAATTAACAATTGGATACTTAATAAGTTTATTTGCCTATATTCCATTTGGATTGGGAACTGCAATGTTTGCATTTATTTGACAACCATTAGTATTAACCGGAGCTCACTCAGCTGTATGAACTGCTGTTGCACTACCAGCGCTTAATAATAGTGCCGTAGGAATTCCGGTATTATTTGGAACAGTATTTGGTGTCTTTGGTCAAATGGGAGCAACTATTGGAGTTGCGTCTCGTACTAATAATGCCAACCTACGTTCTGTAGCCATTGGTGCAATTCCGGGAGCAATATTTGGAATTACTGAACCAATTATTTACGCGGTTAATTTACCAAAAGTAAAACCTTTCTTTGCTGGATGTGTTGGAGCATTTTTTGGAGGAATTATTTATACTGGAGTCTTTCAAGGAAATTGGTTTTTACCAAATGCCCAGGGAATATTCTCTTTCCTATCAGTTCAAGGAGGAGCATTACAATATATTGGATGAACATTAGCGATATTAACAAGTATTGGGGTGGGTTGTTTATTTACAATAATGATATACAATGATCGCCCCAATGAATTAAAAAATACCAAAAAAATGAATAAGCTGTTTGCTAAAACTTATGCAATCGCTTATAACAAACCTTTAAGTGAAGTTGACAGTCAATTTAAAGACGAGTTTGATAAATTAGTTTCATACCTGGATAAAGATAAATTTAAATCAATCAGTGAGTGAGAAAAAATTATGAAAGATTTGGTTAAAGCTTCGGTTGTTGCTCAAAAAGCTAATGCAAAAGATGAAAAACAAAAAGATAAATTATCTAAAAAAGCAAACCATGCTTATAGCAAAAAAAATTATGAAATGGTCAGAAAATATAATGAACTATTTAATGAGGTTGATAAAAATTCAAAAGCTTTTGAGTTAGATAAAATTTATTTCCAAAAACAAGTTGAAGTAAATGATATTATAAGCAACTTAAATAAATTTCAAAATGAATATCTTTTGATAGTTGATAATTTACTAAATAGTTTTAGTGAACATGAATTTAAAGACAAAATATTATTACTACAAAACAATTATTACAATACAATTCACTCTTTGGATATTGCATATCAAGTAAGTGATAAAAAAGATGATGAGTTCAATATAAAAATGATTAAAAAATTGCAAGGAGAAAAACTTAAAAATGAAAAACTTAAAATTTCCTAAAGGCTTTCTTTTGGGAGGAGCTGGCGCTGCTAACCAATTTGAAGGTGCATTTGATCAAGACAAAAAAGGTTTATCGATTGCTGATTTGAAAACCTGGGATGAAAAATTAGATCGTAAAAAATTAGATTCTTCTAGTTTGGATTTGGATAGAGAAAAATATGAAGAATCAAAAAATGGAAATCCCAAAAATATTTATCCTAACCGTTTTGGAATAGATTTCTACAATAAATATAAAGATGACTTAATTTTATTCAAAGAAGTTGGCTTAAATTGTTTTCGTACAAGTTTTGCATGAACTAGATTTTTTCCTAACGGAGATGAAAAAAATCCTAATCAGTTAGCAATAAAACATTATAAGAATTTACTAACAGAAGCCAAAAAATTGAATATCGAAGTAGTTGTCACAATTTCGCATTATGAATCTCCGATAGGATTATTGGAAAAACAAAATACTTGACTGTCAAAACAAACTATACACGATTATTTAAGATTTGTTGAAATATTGGCAAAAGAATATAAAGATTTAGTAAAATACTGAATGCCATTTAACGAAATCAATTGTACAGTTCTGTCGGCTTTCACAGGTGGGGGATTCTTGCTTGAAAAAAATGACTTAAAAGCTGAAGAAAAAAAATACCAAGCCTTACATAATCAATTTGTGGCTCAAGCAATGGCTAAAAAAATTATCAAAGAAATCGACCCATCTGCGCAAGTTGGATGTATGATAGCCGCTTTCAGTTCATATCCTGCAACTTGTAAACCCGAGGATGTTCGTGCGAACCAATTAAAATCTCAACTGCAAATGTACATGTACTTTGATATGGCTGCTAAAGGAATTTATTCTCCATTTATTCTAAAGTACTTTAAGGACGAGAATATTAATTTAGAAATAACTTCTCAAGAATCTGATTATCTCAAAAAATATACAATGGATTTTCTATCATTTAGTTATTACATGAGCTCGGTTACTTCAGCCAATCCTGAAAATAATCAATCAGGAAACATTATTATTGGTGAAAAAAATCCTTACCTATCTGCAACTGAATGGGGATGACAAATAGATCCACAGGGTTTAAGAATACTAATGAATGATTTATATGATCGTTATAGATTGCCTTTATTTATTAGTGAAAATGGAATTGGAGTAGATGAAAAATTAGATCCAAAAACTTTAACAGTTAATGATAATTATCGCATTGACTATTTAAAAGAACATTTAAAAAACTTATTATTAGCAATCGAGGATGGGGTTGAATGTATCGGTTACACAATGTGAACTGCAATTGATTTAGTATCAGCTTCCACTAGAGAAATGTCAAAACGTTATGGCCTTATTTATGTTGATCGAAATGATGATGGAAGTGGTTCTAATAAAAGATTTATAAAAAAATCTGGAAAATGATTTAAAGAAGTGAGCGAATCAAATGGTAGTTTGCTTTGAAAGTTGGAATAAAATATGAATATAGCAATTGAAGTAATTGGATGAATTGGCTTTACAACTGCTTCATTATTGTTAATTCCTCAAGTTATCAAAACAATTAAAACCAATGATACTTCAACAATTTCAACTTCAATGTTTATTGTCGGACTAATCAACTTTACAACCTGAACTATATATGGTTTCTTAATAGCGTCACCTCAAATTTATATTGCAAATATTATTGCGGTGACTTGCAACATTATCATTCTAGGTTATATCATTAAAAACCATTATAAGGCCAAAAAAGCAAAAAACAATGAAATTAACAACAATATTTAAAAATGGATATCTATATTTAGTCAGAACTTTGATTCTACTAATTAAGAGACATTCTTTTTTATGTTAATTGGGTGATTTATAAAATTAATCAAGATTTTTTGAATGAAAAATCAATAAACTTTCGAACTTCTGTATTATTTTTTATATAAAAAATAATTTCGTCTATAAAAAATTATCTCTCAATCACATCAATATATTTATGAAATTTGTAGTTTTCTGAAAATCTATAATAAACTATTCTAATAATTTCAAACGTAATTGAAAAAAATAGAAATAGAATTAGAGAGTATGCAAAGTAACACGATATTAAGGAATTATTAATGTGTTTGGATAAATCTAAATTTTTTAAAATAATCTCAAAATTGGTCAAACGCTTTTCTAAATAGTAATTTTTTGATTGATTATAATATTTTGAAAGAATTCTATCTCCCGGGTTTTCTAAATCGTGATTGATCAAACCGATTAGGTTTTTAACTAATTGATCAATAAAATATTTTTGATAATTAAAATAACTTAAATTAATATTTGAATTCGTGTATGTTCAAAAACTGCTGCTAATCACACAATTATGTTTTTTCTGGTACTTAAATTCTTTAACGGCGTTATTTAAAAAAACTGACTTTAATCCATTTGTTTGAAAATTTTTGGATTGAAATTTTAAAAAAGTAATCGGTAAATTAATTATTTTTAGCGAAAAATCGAAGTAATTAATCTCAGAAAAATAATTATCATAATCAGTGAAACTGTTTAAAAAATCATCTTTTTCTTTTATATCTAAACCCTCTGAAATATAATTAAAAGCGTCTTCATAAATTCCATTAAGTATTGAATAAATTCTATCCTTATTTTTTGGATTTTCAAAAATAAAATACTCTTCCTCTTCTATAGAAACATCAACCTTAAGGAGACCTAAAATGGTTTCCTAAAGAAAGGTTGATTTTTTTGCCCCAAAAACCATATTCTCAGGAATTAAAATTATTAATTATTGAACTTTATAATAAAGGATTTAGTGCTAGTGAACTTGCAAAAGATTATGATATAAAATCTGGTCCACAACTTATAAAATTATGAGTTTCAATGTATAATCAATCCATAAAGAATGCAGGAAATAAATTATCTTGCAAAGGGGATTATATTTTGAAAAAAGATGTTAGTAATAAAGTATTAATAGACAAAATAGAAGAGCTACAAAAACAACTAAAAAAGAAAGATGAGGAATTTTTAAAACTACAGATTGAAAAAGAGTTCATGGAAAAGTGCATGCCCTCTTGCATGAATTACAGCCGCCAACAAGTGATGATGATTCAAGCAACGAGGGAGTATAAGTACAAAGCTTTTTGTTTAATTTATGAAATTGAATTTCGCAAAGTTTTATCAATTGCCAAAATGTGCAAAATTGCCAAGGTTTCTCGAGGCAAATATCAAAAGTTTAAAAAAGATAATTTATTATTAAACAATATTTCTAAAAATGATTATAAATTTAATTCAAGCACTTTACCGATTTTTCAAAGTAAAATTAAGCACGATGTTATTCAATTGATAAATGATTTTTTCGAAGAAAACAAGATATCATCGGGTGCTAAAAACATTAAATTATGAATTAAATCTGTTTTTAACATTAAAGTTAGTGTTAAAACAATTCTAAAAATAATGAAAGATAACGAATTTAAATTTCAAAGCCCTTACCGATTCAAGCGAAGCAAAATTCTAGGTCGCGATTTAATGGAAAAAACCATTAGAGCTGATTTGATCGAAAACAATTTTAGTGCTAACAATTGCGGCGAAAAAATCGGAATTGATGGAACCATATTTAAGCTATTAATTGATGGTAAGAAAGTTGAATTACTTTGTGAAATTGCCTATGATTTCTACAGTCGCAAAGTAATTGGATGAAAATTTGGTACCAGCGAAAATGCACAAATTGTTTTGGATGTTATAAAACAAGTACACAAATATTGTTTGAAAAATAGTTTCAATGATGCAATTATTCAATCTGATCGCGGCAGAGCAAATGCCTCAATTATAGTTAAAAATTTCGAAGAAAAACAAAATAACTTTATCATGTCGATGTCTAAAGCGGGTTTTAAACATAACGCACCAACAGAATCTATGAATGGTTGAATAAAGACAATTTTTTTTAAAACTTGTGGAATAGAATTTGATAGCATAGAAAATTTTGAAAATGAATTTAGTAAATTTGTTTTTGCCAAAAATAATCTACAAAATTTAAGGTATTAATTAAAAAAGGAGATTCATCGTTTTTGATGATGTCTCCTTAAGGTTGATGTTTCTTATTAATTTTCGGTAGTTGTTTTTATTTATTGTTTCCATTTTAGCAGAATAATACTCAAAACCCCTCAAGCCTAAAAATAAATAAAATATTAAAAGTACTAAAACTAAAATAAAGTTAGTAATTTCTAATAAAGTAAAAATATTTTTCTTTTCTAATTTCATATATTTTCCTTTTCAATTTTAAATAGTTTATAATTATAATTATAGAGGAAATTAATGAAATGAAGAAATTTTGTAAACTTTTATGTTTAGCCTCTATAATGGAAATATCAGTTTTAAATGTAGTTTCTTGTTCTGAAAATAAAATAATTTTTGAAGAAGAAACAGACATGTTAAATATGGCAGATATTGAAAATAAAATCAAAGATCCAGTTCCCAATGAATTGAAATTGGTCTATATAAATGAAGTAAAAAAAATATTTTCTAACTTTAACTCAAAACTTGAGATAGAAAAAAATTATAAAATTATAGTAACTGGAGATTTTGATGATTTCCGTGTAGGAGATCAAGTTTATATTAAGCCCGTTGAGGAGAATGGGGAAATTTTCGGCAAAATAATAAATAAGAGTGTAAATTTTTTGAGTATCGCTCAATTTCAACTTGATTTAGAATCAGTGATACCAGTACCCGGAGAAGAAAAATCAAAATTTGAAAAAATTTTAATTGACAGAGTTGAAGACTGAATTTTGGGTTCTAAATTCTGCAAGGATTTTTATTTTGAATTTAAGATGCAAAAAGAATTAATTTTTTCAAAAGGTGATGTAATTACAATTTTGTCTATACCTAGTTCGGATTTTTTAACAGGATCTGCATTACTTAAAATAAATATCTTTGATATTAACGATATAGACTATGATAATGTTAAACCTTTAATAAATGAAGAAATAGATGATGTCATAATCAGGATAGAGCAAAAAATTAGCGATTATGTCTTTGAATCAGAGATAGGAGTTGATTTTAAAATAAGTCATTTTTCAGAAAATAAAAAAATTCGTGATGGAGATGTGATAGAAATAAAAGTATTGCCAAGTTCTAGATTGCTAATCGGAGTACCAATTAAATTTAAAATTGAAACATTCAATTTGATTGATTTAAAATCCGAAATAGGCAAAATCGATTTTTCGTTTAAAACTAATATTGATTTATTCTTGCAATCAGTAGATTTGGAAATTTTAACCAAAGTGCCAAAAGCCAGAAGAGGTATTGATTATAAAATTGAATGCAATAACCAATACGAATTCTTTATACCTGGAGATGAAATTGAAATATCTATTTTCGAAAATAGTCACTATCTAGTAGGAGAACCACTAAGATTTCAAATACCCCAGATAGACTTAAGTATTTTAGAAGATTCGCTTAGAGAAATTGAAATTATACCAGGACTTACTAAATATGACGAATTTAAAAGTGAAGTTGATTTTGTTTTAAATTCATTCTCGCCCTACCACGATATTACTGACGAAATAAAAATATTTAAAAGCGATTCTGATGAAATTATTTATTCTGACACAACTATAAAAATAGAACCCAAAAAAGATTCAATATTTTTTAAAAACGATTCAGATATGATTGAGATTAAAAATTCTTATTTGAAAGTTGATGAAATTTACGAATTTATATCGCCTATAATAAATCTTTCAGCTGGTTCTAATTTTAAAATGATAAAAGATTTGATTATAGATTTACTGAAAACAAGTACTAGATATTCAACATTAAAAATTGACGTTGACTACGAAGTTACGTGAAGTTCAGTTGATGAATACTTGAAACTTGAAGATTCTTTTGGTATAAAAGCAAACAAAGACTCTAGGCTTTTGGTGGGAGAACCGGTAGATTGATTTGCTACTGAGTTTGAAATAGAAAAATTAATTTTAGAGTTGCAAAAAATAGAATTAAGCCCTGAAAATAGCGACCTAGAAAACAACAAAATTATAAAAGATTGTATTTTAATTAATGCATCTTTTATGAAGGAAAATGTGGATTACAAAATAGAGTGATCTAGCTCTCCTGAAAAAAATATAGAAAGAGGAACAAAAGATTTAAATATTACATTTTATTCTGGAAAATGAATAGAAAAAGAAACAATATTAGAAATTAATCTTTAGTAAAAGGTAATTAGTATGAAAAAGTTAAGTAACAAAAAATATTTATTACTTGGGATTTTTGGCAGCGCTGCTTTAATTTTATCAAGCTCAACAGTTTTGGCGCATTCGCTATCCAAATCAAATGAAAATTTTGTTTTCCTACAAGATAAATTAGATTTTACAAAACAAAACATTGTCAAAGAACAATTTAAAAAAGCCGAAATTCCTTTGGAATTGGAACAAAATTATTTGGAGATATTATCTAATTTGAATAATTTTAATTTGAGAAAAAAATTAGTTAATGAAGCGGATTTCATAGATGCTACTTTAGCAATCCAAAACGAGCTTTCTTCAAGATTGGTAACGAAAAATTTATCCGAATCAGAATTAAGAAAACAAATAGGGCTTGTCAAAGAAATTCTCATGCAAAATATTAAAGCTTATGAAAAAGT
This sequence comes from Spiroplasma alleghenense, assembly GCF_003363775.1. Taxonomy (NCBI): domain Bacteria; kingdom Bacillati; phylum Mycoplasmatota; class Mollicutes; order Entomoplasmatales; family Spiroplasmataceae; genus Spiroplasma; species Spiroplasma alleghenense. The sequence goes on along the minus strand of NZ_CP031376.1, from coordinate 1,152,333 downwards.
GGTTGATAATGATGATTATGCTCAGTTATCAAAAATTGAATTTTTTAAATACAATTTTAATGAATGAACCAGCATGAATCAAGTTGATAAGTATCGTTTAATATATGATTATAGGGAGAACTTAAAGGATTATTTAGAAAATTTGAATGAATTAAAAGATGTAAATCAGGAGATTCTGAAAAGAAAAATCTCAAAAAATAATGAAATTATAAAATTGAATTCAAAGAAAATTTTCGATTTAAATGATGAAATAGTCAGTACCAATGAAAATACTAAGAAATTATTAGAATATAAAAAAGAAGTTGGAGATGCTGTAAATCTCTTGATTTCCAATTTAAATGAAGAAAAATCAGAGAAAAAATGGACTGCTGTAAACTATGGTATCTCAATGGGGCTTGGAGCAGCAACTATTGGACTTTTGGCAACTTCAATATTTATGCCATGATTTTTTATTCCTGCCAAGTTGTCTTCCTTATCATTTACTGTTCAGACGGGTATAGTTGGAAAAAGTTTTAATGCTTTAGCATTAAAACAGGGTTTTTCTATAAAGGATGCTTCAGCAATATGAACTGGAAGAACTATTTCTTTAAGATTGTCTAAGTATATAAAAAATATTGAGAAGGATATATTTAGTTCCAAAGATTTCAACTTAGCTTCAAAATCATTGTGAAATAAAGCTCTCGCGGTTTTTGCAATTATTTTGACCGCTGTTACAATGGTAGACTTGACACTCATTTTTGTTGAATTTGAAAAAACAATTTCTGGTTATTTTAAAGATATTTGAGATTTAATTAATAAAGCTAACTCTGAAGAAATGGATACTATAAATCAAAATATAAAAAAATATGATCATGGTTTATACTTATTGGAAGAAGAAAAAACGCTTTTAGAAAAAGATTCTCTTGAAAAACAATTTCAAATTGATGGTTATTCTAGTGAATATGATAATTTGGAAAATAGTTTTAGTAATTTTGAAGAAATATTTTCAAATGGAGGTCTTTTTCAAAAAGATGATTTTAATTTTAATTTGAAAAAAAACGATTTTCAAAATTACTCAGATGATGAACTCAAGTCAAGATTTCAGGAGTTGAAATCCCAAAGATATGTTAAATCAAATCAAGTTCAAGATAAATATAATAAATTTATAAACGAATATAATTACAACGACAAAGATTATTGAAAGACAGTATTTTTAGATATTTTTGGATTTAAATTACAAAGTTTAGAGAATATATTTTATTAGTAAAAAGGAACAATTATGAGAAGACAAATAAATGTAAAGAACAAAATAATGTCGATTACCATATTTATTCTTTCAATTTTTATACTTATATTACTTTTTGTGGCTCATTTATTTATACAAAACAAAGTGTTTATAAAAAATATTCCTAATATAGAGCCAGATTTTTTTAATGATTTTGACTCTAATGGAATTAATGTCTACGAAAGAGCATATTTAATTACAAATAACATGGTATTTCCTTTTATGGGTATGCACGCTTATCTGCTATCGGCTGTAGCTGTGTTAGCTTGAACGCTTTATATAGTTATCTCTTTTAAGGACCAAAGCCGCAGACCTGGTTCTATCTGGTTTGGTGGATTTTGCCCTGATATTTTTTGAGTGCCACTATTTGTATTATTCTTAATGTCCTTTGCGTTTCCTCTAAACTTTAGTATTTGAGAATCCAAAATAGAATCTCAGGTCGGCGAATATTTTGGAAAAGATTTCAGGCAAGATAATGTTTTAAATGCCCAATTTGAATATATAAGAATATGAATGAAGGAGATATATAATATGGCCTTACCTCTGAATATCACAGGGGTATCGGTATCTTTAATAATAATCATATTGATTTTTATAAATAAATTAACATATGAAGTAATTAGTTAAAAATCAGAAAAATAATACGTGGAGTAAAAAATGAAAAATCAAAAAATAAATGAGAAGTTTTATTATATTACTGCAGTTGTTCTAGCAACCATTGTAATAATTGCATCGGTAATAGCTTTTATAATTAGTGTAAGTACAAATTTTAGAATAAATAGTATCCAAGGGGTTGATAAATCATTTTTCAATGATTTTAATTCTGGAGGTGAAAACATTTATAAAACAGCAAAGATAAATATGCTAAATATCTTTTTACCATTTTTAAATTTAAAGTTTGGTGGGGGGCAAATATTGCAGATACTTTTAACAGAATCGCTGTTTTTCATGATGATTTACACTGGTAATGCAGATGGATTTTCTCCAAGATACCGCTTTAGATATAGTTGGGGTTTGCAGCGATTTTTCACAACATTACCATTGCTTTGTTTGCAATTTATGGTATTTCTGTTACCAATGATAAAAACTTTGTTTTATTATTCTGCTGAAAGTCAAATTTATGAATATTTTGGTAGAGAAATGTTCAATGAGGAATTATTTAAAAATCAATTGGAAGTTGTCAAACTAGGACTTGAAAGAGTTTACTTTATAATATTAATTACTAATTTGGTAGGAATTACTAGTTTGAGCGTACTAACTTTTATTACAATTTATGCTTGATTTAAAAGTAAATGAAAAATAAAAGATATTGTTAGAACTGAAGATGAAAGAATATTTGAAGTAAAAAGAAAAGCAAGAGGTAATATTAGAAATGAGTCAAAATAGTTTTAAAAATATTTTTACAATCAACAAAAAGGGTGAAAAAGTCATCTATTGATCGATTTTTTCATTAATTATCTTTATGGTATTATTAATTTTTTCTAACCTATTTTGGATGAAAAGCCAAACAGTTTTAATTAGAGATTTACCTGGAGTTGAAAGCAGTTTCTTCAATAATTTTACAAACAATGGTATGTTGGTTGAAAATTGAGCTACTTTTGAGTTAAAAAATTTCTTCTTTACATTTTCGGGACAAAGTCCCAATGAAATAATGGTTACTATTTTAATAACATTAACAATTGTTTTTCTATCGTATCCTTTAATAGATTTTTGAATATTTACAACAAATGAGTTCAAACCAACATTTAAAAGATCAACCAGTATGTTGATATTTGTGTTACCTTTTTTGATTATTACAATTATTCAATCAATCTTTTATTTTAATAGCTCTTTTTTAATTAAAACTTTTGATAAGCAGTTTTTTTTCTTTTTTAATCAATATGATTCACATAATTTACCACAAGAAATTTTAGAACAACTAAATGTCGCTCGTCAAGGTTTGTTGGAATGGTTTAATACTGGTGTGCAATTAATTTTTTCAATTCTTTTAATAATAGCTGGGGTAATTAGTACTATTTTGATAATATACTCTTTATTTCACTTTTGAATATTTAGTAAACCTGAATTAACTTTAGAGGAGCAAGAATTATTAATTGAGGAAATGGGCGACAAGGTATAGTGAAGTATTTATTGATGCAAAAAATAAAATAGCAATAAAGTAAACACTTATTAATTTAATAGCTAAACTATAACATTTATATTTTTATAATTCAAAAACCCATGATTTTCTCATGGTTTTTTAGTTGCTAGTTTAAATTGTATTGTCATTAATAGTGGTGGTTTTTATTTAAAATAAGTATATAATTAAATAAAAAGGATGCATAAATGAAAAACAATAACTTTAAAACTGTATTTAACTTCTCATTATTAAGGGTTAAGAAAAATATCCCATTAATAATAATTTCCGCTGTCTTAATGACTTTAATAATCATTTTAAACTTTACTTTTTTAGCTTTAACTACAGGTCCGAAATATATTTCAACCCTATTAATAATTAATGTTATTATTTCGGTTTTTTGATTAGGTTTCTTTAACATCAATAATACGACCAGTTTCATAATTGGGGATTTGAATTCTGGAATTCAAAGTTTAGAAATAAGAAGAGGAGCAACTCTAAAAGAGATTTTTTGATCAAAGCTTTTAGCAAATAAAATAATATCATTTTCATGAATAATTTTAGTTTACCTGGCTTTCATAATTTGTCCCTTATTTTTTAATAAATCTTATTATAAGATAATTGTTTTGAACTACTCTTTTGGAATCTTTTCACTATTGGTAATTGATCTGTTAATTACCGCGATTACTTTATCAATCTCTTGTTTTACTAAATCATACAAAAAATCAATTCCTGTAGCGTGGATTTTCGTAATTATGTCAATGTTTTCATTTATGTTCGCTATAGTCCCATATGTTTTTACGCCAGTTGATTCATATCAAAATGAAATTATGGATTTTGTTGCTTTTGATTATTTTGAAAAACACGGACAAAAGCATAGTAAACTTATGGTAAAAATGGGTGAAGATCGAGATAAAATTGTAGATCTATTCAGGGATGAAGATTTATTTGAAATTAACACTGAAAATGAGCTAGAAGATTGGAAATACGGTACAATTCGAAATTACTTCAATTACTCTGCTTTTGAATTGGGATTTCTTTTGGACTATAATCATTGAATTAAAGATAATTCATTTCAACAAAAAATTGATGATTATTTAATTAATTTAAAAATTGATGAAAAAATTTCAATAAAAATTGATAATGAAGAATTAAAATCAAGAATTGAAAGCAATTTTTATTTAGAATTTCTTGAAATGGTCGCTGATAAAAATACTGGTAATAAAAAAGTGAACTTCAAAAACTCGTTACTCAATAATAATAGTCGTAAAAACCTAGTAGCTGAAAATCAATTTAATGATATTTTAAAAAACTTTAACCAAGAACTAATAGTTAATTTAAGTAAAATTGATCAGGAATTTGATTTAAATGCAAGAGATTTGAAATTGCTAGTCAACGCATTAATGGAAGTTTATTTTTACAAATTTTCTTGAAAAGATTCTTATTTAGAATATGGAACATATGAGAACAAATATTCTTCACCGATTCCCTTCACAGAATATTTTTTATTAAATAATTGAAATCAATGATATCAGGCCAAGGAATTTTCTTATGGCACCAATTTATTAATTATGTGTTTGGAACAAATATTGTGAGCATATGATATGGAATGAGAAGCTGACGAAGACAGCGAACTGACTGCTTTAAATCTTAACTATCAAATCAACCCGGCAATGTGATTTGTTGAAATGATACTATTTTCTCACAGTGATAATCCTTTAAGTGACTCTCTAAGTATTAATTCCTCACCAATGCCAATATTGGATTTTCAAATAGTCAAATTAGACAAAAAAAATAAACCATATTTTACGAAGCGACCCTTTAGCGTTACAGCTAATTACTTAGTGGGAATAACGATGGCCTGTAGTCTGATTTTAATTGGATATTTTGGTTTCTTGAAGAGGGCTGAAAATTACAAAAGGTGAGATTAGAATATTTTATATATCTCTTTATTAGTAATATTATAAATTAAATGATATAATTAAATTATTATACTTTTAAAAATTATTTTAAGGGTGTAATAAAGTAATTTGTAAAAGGAGAAAAAATGTACTTTAAAATTTTATTGGCAGCAATTCAAACTGGTCCATCTATATTTGGAATGGCTCAATTATCAAACACGGAATTATTACAGGAAAAAAACTATCAAGACTTAAATATCTTAATAAAAGAAAATGATTTTGGCAAAATTACTGATGTAAGCGAAACCAAATTGAATAATTATTTAGAAAAAAAATATTCGATCGATACAACCCAGATTCATTACACTTCAATGTCTTATGGTGGTGTTAGAGTTACAGCAAATGAAGATTCAAGAATTTATTTTGGAACAAAATATGTAACTTATTCAAGTGAACTATCATTTAAATATGATTTGCAAACAAAGGAATTATACGCCCATGCATACGACTCGAAGCAAAGTGATAAGGAGGCGGTAGAAATTGAATATACACCATATCTTGGAAAAGAAAAATTTTTAGATTACTTTGGTTTTATTCAATTTGAATGAATAGCAAAAACCTGGGAAAATGGTAAGGGACAAAAACACGGCGATTGATATCATAACGATTATGGCGATGATGGTGTCATAAAGTATAATACAAAAAATAATATAAAGGAAAACAAAGATAAAATAGTTACGAAGAAAAAAACTTACATAATGAATTCATCTAGCATGTCAAGAACAATGCTTTACTCTAGAATATATAACAATGTAAACTATATGAAATCATATGGATTCTTTGGATATAGATGAGCCGGAGACACAATCACTCTGCAATTTGATGTAGAAACAGAGACTTATGCAACTGCATGAAATGCTTATTGAGCAAGTGCAAAAAATCAACTGTTCGTTTACAATCTTCAATTTGTTAAAAAATAGCAAATTTAAATTTTGTATTTCAATTCTGACACGTTATTGGTTAAAATCATTATAATTGTTAGAAATTGAAAGTTCTAAAATTAGTGTATCTATTATGTGCATAAATTTGAATAGCACGAAAATTTTTTCGTGCTATTTTTTATTTTATATCAACATAAATTTCAGATATTCAGACTCAGTTACCATATCACCTAATGTAAACTCGGTTAGTATCTTTATTTTTAAAGGGCTTATTCTTATCAATAAAAAAGTATATTTTCACATCCAGGTCATCTATTAACTCATATCTTAGTGACAAATCATCCTTAACAGCGAAGCTGAAATCAATCTTATCTTGCTCGCTAATTTCTTCTTTGGGTACTAGTAGTTTTGCCTCAACAACACACTCATCCTCAAAACTATTAATTTCACAAAAGTATTCATCTTCACTATTAATCTTCATAAAACTAATTTTAGTAGTATAAGTAACGTTAATTTCTCCTTTATAAGCTTTTGTTGCATAGGATCTAATAACTCCTTTATGGGTATCTCCACCAAAAATTAAGTAATCATGTTGGGCTCTGGGATTTTTCTCTCTAAAGGCGTTCAGAACTGTTTCGCTTTTAAGATTTTCTAAATATCCTAAATCTCGAACTTGTACATTTTTATTAATATCGGTTCTACCTATACACGATACAACTCTATTGCTTGCTACTAAGGTTGGTATAAGGATTGATAGAGTACTTAAGATTTTTCTCATGATTGACTCACTGTTATTTTATATATTAATTATACTAAATATCAATGAAAGAGTAAAATAATTAGAAGTATAACCTTAATTTTTGTTTAAAACTAAATTACTTGTTCGTTTTTATTTATAAACAACCAAGAATTTTAAAAGATTCTAAATAATGAAATATAAACTTTTAATTAAAATAAGATAATTATATATAAATATAATATTATATAAATAGAGGTGATTAATAATGGAAATAGCAAGAAAAAGCCAAGACTATAAAAACAAAATAAACGAAGAAGGTAAAAAACAACGGATACTGATAAAAGGGGAATTCGGAAGTGGAAAGACTACCTCTATTAATGAATTTTTAGATAATAAGAAAAAAATTTTGAGAGTCGATGCAAATATTTTGGCAAACTCAGACAATGTTGCAGAAACTGTATTAAAAACTTGTTTTCCAAAATGAGCAGTATGGGGATGAAGTAAAGGTCCTTTTTTCGTTTCAATAATTTCTGTTTTAAATTTTGCTGTAGCACTTATTGCCACGATCTCTGTTTTTTTTATTAATTTTATTGAAAAAGTGGAATTAGTTTATATTAGCATACCAATCGGAATTTCTATAGCCCTTTTTATCATCACCTTGATTTGAAAACTATTTTATCTAAACGATATGAATGTATTATCAAAAAAAATTAGAAAATGCATGTGAGTGGTGGTTGACGACTTAAATAGAATAAGTTCGCTTGATAAGAAAAAAGAGATTTATAATTTATTTGAAAGATTATTAAATAAAAACAAGAAGACGGTTTTAATAATGATTGATAGTTCTGAATGTGATCTATTAAGTATAGATTTTGAGTCAAAAAATTTTGATAAGGTATTTCTTAAAAAACCAAGTCAGGAGGATGTTCTAAAAAAAATAAACAGTAGTATTATTTTGAGTGAAAATATAGACTATGAATTTGTAGAAAGAGTAAAAAAAAGCGACAAGTTTAGAGAAATAGAAAAGTTTATCGCTCTTTTTGACAATCTTGATAAAGTTGATAAAAATAAAATAATAGAAAAATTTTTTAAAATAAAAAATATTATAGCTATAAGTTATTTATACCATTTTGAAAAGGGACTTTATTCCAAAATATTGGAACAATTTGAACACAAACCTAAGATCTACAACGATGAACTTCTTTTTGAACTTGACAAAAAGTTTATTAATGAAAACAACTCATCTGATATAAATAACCTATTTTATGTTTCTAGAAATCCAATAATTGACAAATATAGAGGTGTTCTTTTTAAAGAAGAATTTAAATTTATTTGGTCCGAATCGAACAAGATGGGTGATTTTGTTTTTTCTTGTGAAGAAGATTTGGAATTTATTTTTGAATTTATATTAAACCCTAAAACCTTGGTTGAAAAAATAGAAACTTATGATTTGGAAAATTGCTTTCAATTATTTTTTGAAAAAGACTCTTTCAAATACTCTTATTCAGGCCTTTTAAATTTTGAAAAATTGTTTAAAAGATGGATAACATTAAATGAAACCAAAATTTCGAGCGAATTTTATTCTAAACAAATATTTGAATCGGATTGAAAATTATTTTATGAAAGCACCACTAAGAGACAAGCGCATGAAATTAAGGAATTTTTATTAGGAAAAATTGGATTTAAAAATTATAGACATAAGCACGATTTTATCAACAATTTTAATAATATGTGATCATCATTATTTTTTGAAGGAGATTATTTTTTAAAAAAAGATTTTAATATAGATGACTTTTTTGAACTTATGAAAAATTTTGAAATAATTAGAGAACATTGAAATAATGAAGATATAGAAGTTTTAGGCAATTACTCCAAAAAAGGTATCAATTTAATTAAAATTGATGGAGATATTTTCAAAGACCATAATAATAAAATAATTATGTCAAACTTGATTAGAGAAAATAAGGAACAAAATATTAATAAATTTATAAAATTTTTTCTAAAAATAGAGGGGTTTAACTTTATTGCAGATTTTTTCCACCGCATAATGATGGAGGGTGATGTTGTATCAGAAGACGAAACAAAATGACTGGTAAATTTGTTAAAAAAAGATTTTATTTTAATCCACGAAAATATTTATTATCAAATAAAGCAAACCGAAGCCATTAATTATATTTATGACGAAAAAAGTTCATTAAACCCTAGAATGAACGGAAAAGGAAATCAAGTCATTCTAAATGATGATTGATCCAACATGTTACCAAAATTGATTACAATTTTTGAGGAATCTTAGGAAATCTTTATAGTAAAATACAAAAGAGGTGATTACATGTTTCAATCAATTAGAGAAGTCTTGAAAAATGTGGCATCATCAAAAGTTAATAAAGTTGATGCTAATTTGGCAGAAATTATAATTAGGCACGCTGACCAAAACATTTTTTTAAGAAGTAAGGAACTGGCTGCTAAAGCATTTGTTTCAGAATCAAGTTTAACTGCTTTTTCAAAACGAATTGGCTATGAAGGTTATCGAGAAGTTTATATTAGATTAATGGTTGAATCAGAATACTATAACTATTTCACTAATAACGAAAGCAATAAAAATGAAATAGTTTCTAAATTCGATCATAATACCTTTATTGATGAGATTGATGCTCAATTTGATAAAATCCAAAAGATTGCTAGTAACATTAAATCCAAGGATAAATTATTTATTCTGTCAAGTTATGAAGTAATGCATCATGGTCAATTGGTTGCTAATGCTTTATGAGAAGATAAACAAGTTTATTTTTCAGCTAACCGTAAAACTGATCGTAATTTCATTAATAAGATAACCAATCAAGATGAAGTTCTGGTTTTACTTGTTGGTTTAGACAACGGTGAGTTATTTGAAAACTTGAAAACTTTAGACTTAAATAATATTAACTATGATGTTATTGGAAGTAGTTCTCAAACTTCTAAACTAATACCCAATCAGGATAATACAGTCTTGTTCCTAAATAAAACCGTAATTAGTAATAAAAAAACTCGCGCTTTAATCCGAAATGGTCAAATGAACTATACATTAACCCACCTAATAAGTCTTTTATAAAGTACTTTTGAAAATTAGAACAATTTCAAAATCCTTTTAATAAATATTTCAAATTCTATAATTTATTTATAGAATTTTTTCTATTTAAAGGAGGTATTTATGAAAAAAGAAGTTTACCTTTATGCTCCCTGTGATGGAGTCATCAAAGATATAACTTTGATCCAAGATGAAGCGTTTGCTTCTAAAGCTTTGGGTGAAGGAATTTTTATTGAACCAAGTTCAAATATTTTCCACGCCCCAATTGGTCAAGCCAAGATTGCTTTGATAGCCGACACCAAACATGCTTACTATTTTGAACAAGAAGATGGGTTGCAATTGTTAATGCACATTGGTTTAGAAACCGTTGGTTTAAACGGAGCTCCATATAAATTACTGGCCCAAGTCAATGATAACGTAACTTGAAAATCACCAATTGTAGAAGTGAATTTTGACTTAATTAAAAAAAATAAATATTCACTTGCAACTCCAATTGTAATGGATGTTAATTCAACTAAAAACTGAGTTTTTAAAGCACTAAAACTAAATGGTAAAGTGAAACAAGGAGATAAAATTGGGGTTTGAACATACGAGGAAAAAATCAATCAACAAGAAATTATTGAAATTGTTAGAAGTAAAGGCAAGTATCAAAAGGTTGCTGAACAAATCTTAGCAGCCGTTGGGGGCAAAGGCAATCAAAATTCGGTTTATAACTGTATGACCCGATTGAGAATTAAAATAATTGATCAGAAATTAGTTAACTACGATGAATTGAAAAAAATTGAAGTGGTTAAAGGTCTGAATCAAAATGGGGATGAACTCCAAGTTATTATTGGGGGAGAAGTTTATAAAATTAAAGATGAAGTAATAAACATCTTAGAAAACAAAACTACAAGCAATGATAAAGTAGTTAAAACTAAAACCCCATTTCGTAAAAAAATTATGCCCGCAGTTGCAGGAATTGTAACTCCAGCTATTCCAGTACTTTTAGGAACTGGAATACTTGGGGGGATTCAAGCAATGCTGGTGGCCTTTGGAGTTTTACAAGCTCCAGGACTTGGAGAGACTGTTGCGGACTTAAATTTGTGATCGGCAATATTTTATGTTGTTGGTAAAGTTGGATTGGAATTAATTGGTTTAATCTTTATTTACAATACTGTTAAATATCTGGGAGGAAATCCCATCATGGGAATCTTTGTAGGAATGGTATTAACTAGTCGCCATTTATTTGGAACTAGTTGGGTTTTATTTAATCTCTTTGGTAATCCAGTAGGTATCCAAAGTTATGAAGGAACTGTTCTACCAATGGTGGCCGCTGGATTTGTGGTTTACTATCTTGATAAATGAGTTCAAAAATGAATGCCCACAGCAGTAGACATTGTCTTTCGACCAGGATTAGTAATGTTGGTAACTGTTATTGTCACATTGTTTACAGTTGGTCCAATATTAAAAATAGTCGAACAACTATTATCACAATTTGTCTTAATCTTAGGAAAATTGCCAATAGGAATTGGGGTAGGAATCTTTGCTTTGTTATGACAACCATTAGTATTAACTGGAACTCATGTGGCGGTAGTTCAAGCAGTTAGTTTACCAATGACTCAAATTCCAGCTCAACCTTCAGCTATGTATGTGGCTGTTAACATTGCTGTTTTTGCTCAAATTGGGGCTGTACTGGCTGTGGCCCTAAGAACTAGTAATCAAAAAACCAAACAAACAGCATACGGTTCAATTCCAGGAGCTATTTTTGGAATAACTGAACCAGCAATCTTTGGGGTAAACTTACCAAAACTGTGACCTTTCTTACATGGATGTCTAGGAGCCTTTATTGGGGGAATGTTTGCTGGAATTGTTGGAGCTGAACAAATAACTAGAACGGGAACAGGAATTCTAAGTTACTTAGGATTTGGAACTCCATTAAATACCGCCATGGGATTAAGTGCTGCGGGAATTGCTTTAGGATCAGCTTTACTATTAACAATTTGTTTTTACAAAGAACGTCCTAGTGAAATTGCTGGCTTGAAAAAAATGAACACAATTGTGCTAAAAAATATTATCACAGAAAATCAAAATGTGGAATTAAAAAATAATTTTGAAACAATTTTGAAATTAGAAAAAGCCAACTTAACCGATAATAAAGTCTATGAGAGATTGGTTATTAAATTAGCTAAACTAGAGCAGAAAAAACAACTTCTAGTTAATAGGGTTGAAGCTGATAGAGATAAACTTTATTTAAAAGCAATGAAATTAAAAGATAAGGATTTGGCTAAATACAATATCACAGCCCAGTTATATCTTGATTTTAATAAGGATGAGGATATCAAACAAATAAGTGATCAAATTGCTTTATTAGAAAGTCAAGCTAAAATAGCAAAACAAACCTATGATGAAAATATTGGTAAAGTATTAGTTGAAGTAGATGGTCTAATCTCTGCTTGTTTGTTGATTAATCCTGATTACTTAAACTATACAGAATTAAAAAATGGTTATTGTAATTGTTTAAACTCAATTGAAATTAACTATAACCTCTGTGATAAATTACCATTTAATTTAACTAAAACTAAAAAGAAAAGTAAGGAGGCTAGTAATGAAAAAATTAAACAAACCATTTCCTAAAGACTTTTTATGAGGAGCATCCACCAGTGCTTATCAAGTTGAGGGAGCTTGAAATGTTGATGGTAAAGGATTGTCTATCCAAGATGTTAAACCAATTAAAGATGCTAGTTTAGCTGATATAAAAGTAGCGGTTGACCACTACCATAAATTTAAAGCTGATATTAAAATGATGCATGAAATGGGTTTAAAATCATATCGCTTTTCAATTGCCTGAACGCGAATTATTCCTGATGGTGATGGGGAAGTTAATAGTGCTGGGATTAAATTCTACAATGATTTAATTAATGAATTAATAAAATATCAGATTGAACCCATTGTTACGATGTACCACTTTGATTTATCTGATGCTTTAGAACAAAAGGGTGGTTGAAGTAATCGTGAAACTATTACTGCTTTTGAAAAGTATGCTCAAGTGCTATTTGAAAACTATGGGGATAGAGTTAAATACTGGTTAACTATCAATGAACAAAATATCATGATAATGCTGGGTGAAATTATTGGGGTTAAATTACCTGATGGGGGAAATAAACTCAAAAGTATTTATCAGTTAAATCATCATATGATGGTGGCCCAAGCAAAGGTGATGGTGTTGTGTCACAAAATGCTAGCCAACGCTAAAATTGGACCCGCACCAAATATCTCAGCCATTTATAGTGATTCAAATAAACCCGAAGATGCCACTGCTGCTTTAAATATGAGAATTATGCGTAACTGGTTTTACTTGGATGTGGCTGTAAAAGGAGTTTATAATCCCATAGCGTTAGCGTACTTAGAAAAACAAGATGCTTTATTTGAAATCCAAGTGGATGATTTAGAAGTCTTAAAACAAGCTCAACCTGACTTTATTGCTTTTAACTACTATGCTTCGGCAACTGTGAAATTTCCTGAATCAGATTTAGACTTTAGTCAATTAACTGACCAACAACGAGTTAGAAGTGTGGCAGGAATGTATCAACAAGTTAGCAATGATAGTTTAAATAAAACTGAATTTGGATGAGAAATAGATCCTATTGGTTTTAAAAATACTTTAAAAGAAATCTATGAACGTTATAACTTACCATTACTAGTAACTGAGAATGGGATTGGGGGTTATGATAGTTTAGATAAAAATCATCAAATCAATGATGATTATCGTATTAAATACTACCAAGAACATATCTTTCAAATCAAAGAAGCTATCAATGATGGAGTACAAGTATTTGGCTATAATCCTTGAAGTGCTATAGATTTAGTCTCAACTCATGAAGGAATTAAAAAACGCTATGGATTTATTTATGTTAATCGTAGTGATAAAGAAATTTTGGATTTAAAACGCTATCGTAAGAAAAGCTCTTATTGATACCAAGAGGTTATTAAAAGTAATGGGGAGAAATTGGGGTAAATTTTATTTGCAAGATTGAATCAACTTGCTTCATTTTTTTCTTTAAAATTTTTTGCAACTAAAAATCATATTAATACTTTTTGGAGCAATAACCGTTTAAGGTTAATGCTTCTCAAAGTTATAAATTTCTATTATTTATTTATCAATTATATTTAAATAGTGTGAAATTAATTTCACACTATTTAATTTTTTGTTTCATAATATGTTATTTAATAAATATGTATAGGAGGAAATATGAAAGACACTTATGACAATATTAAGCAACAGTATCTTCAAGATAAGTCTAATTTGGAAAAAGAATTAAAAATAGCTGAAACTAATTTTAAGACCAATTTAGATTACTTTAAAGCCAAGTTGAAGACTGAAGCTGACCAAGTTACTGAAAAAGAACAAAAATCAAAGCTTTTAAAAAATCATATCAATGAAATTAATGATTACAAAAAAACTGAAAATCATCAAGTAATTGCTATTAAAAATCAGTTAAAAGAAGCTAAAGATAAATATGACAACGATATTAATCAGGTTTGAAAAAATCAAAATCAAATTTATATCGAATCTATGAAAGGGCAATATGATTCAAAGACCGAATCTAAAATAGCCAAATTTGATAGTACTATTGAATCTTTAAATAAAAAATTTGGAGATAAAATTGAATCTAATAACCAAAAAGTAGCAGATTTAAGAAAAAGTGAAACTGAATTAGAAGTCAAATTTTTAGAGAATTACCAAAAAGAAAACGATTATTGAGAAGCAGAAATTATTGCAATTAAGCATTTTAATGAATTAACTAAAATTAAAAATAAAATTCGTGAATTTAAAAAATTAAATCGAAAATTCGCAGACGATTTATCTCAAAAAATTAATTTCATTAATGCTAAAAAAAATGATTACAAAGCTAAGCGTGAGCAAAAATTCGCTGCAATGCTAAATCGCAATAAACCAGGTAATAGAAAATGATGATCAAATCAATTTTTAGCCGGAGTTAATAGTGGTGTAACTAAATTTGACCAACAAAGACACATGCACGCCATTAAAACTAGTTTAATCTACATGATGCCATACACTTTAGTAGCTGCATTTTGAATTTTATTAAATAGTGTTATTCTATCAACATCTCAAGGAGGGTTGTTACACGCCTTTGGAGTTAGCGAAACTCAGGGACTAACAAATTTTAAACAAATTGGAGGGCTTGTAAATAACGCCACTTTAGGTATTATGGGTCTAGCATTGTCAGTATCCATAGCTGCTGTTCTTGGTGACCGTTATAAATTTGGCAAAATTGAATCTGGATTAGTTGGACTTTCAGCATTCATTATATTCACCCCAATTATGACAGGTTCTCTAACAGAATCTGGAGGATTAGATATTGTTGGAACGTTTGTTAATTTTGCTGAACTTGGTTCTTCATCAATGTTCTTAGCAATAATTACAGGTATTGGGGGAATTGAACTTTACCGTCTGTTCTTAAAACCTACTTGATTAAAAATCAAAATGCCTAAACAAGTACCAACGGCTGTAGCCAAATCATTTAACGTTATTATTCCTTTCTTTTTAGTAACATTTGTTTTTGCCTCGTTTTCATTCTCCTTACTATTCTTTGCGGGTAAAAACCTGAAAGAAATTATTGAAATAGCTGTGCAAAAACCTTTATCAAGTGGAATTGAATCACTTGGGGGAGCCTTATTAATTAGAATTATTGCAGATGGACTTTGAGTATTTGGAATTCATGGTCAAAATATGATTGGACCCATTGTTGGACCAGTTTATCTACAACACTTGACTGAAAATGCAGCTTTAGTAGCTCAAGGTCAAGATCCAATATGAATCGTAACTTCAACGTTTATGGATTCATACATCCTACCAATGAATAACATTATTATTGTTGCATCATTATTCATTTTCTCAAGAAGAAAAGATCACTTATCAATTATGTTAGTAGCAACTATTCCAGCATTATTTAATATTTCTGAACCAGTAATGTTTGGACTACCAGTTGTTCTTAACCCAATCTTAGCAATCCCATTAGTATTAGGATCACAACTTCTAACAATTACAGCTTACTTAGCAACTAGTTGAGGATTTGTAACCCCATTATACGTTATTACCCCATGAACAACTCCTTCAATAATTGGACCATACATTGCCAGTGGAGGAGATATAGGAGCACTGTTCCTAGCAATGATTTTATTCGGAATGGGTATTGGAATCTATGCACCATTTGTAATTGTTTCAAATGTTCATGCAAAACAAGCAAACCCTGATGTAGTTGTTAGTCGTTTCTCAAGTAAAAGTAAATTATTATTCCGTAGAGCAGAAACAACTAGATATCTAAACGAATTATCAGAGGAGAAAAAAATCACTTTAAAAGTGAGAGAAAGAAGAAGTTAAAATGAAAAAAATACTATTATGTTGTAGTGCTGGGTTTTCAACCTCAGTACTTGTAGAAAAAATGTACAACTGATTTGATGACAATGATATTGATGTGCGTTTAGAAGCTGTTCCCTTAGCGCAGGTAAAATCAATTGTTACTGAATGAGATATGGTTTTAATTGCTCCACAAATGGCTTATGCAATCAATGAAATCAAAGCTTTGACTGATAAGCCTGTGGCAGCAATACCAGCAGCTATTTATCAAAACGGAAGCGGTAAAGAAGTAGCCGAATTAGCAATGAGTTTGTATAAGTAATGAGTAAACATTTACCAAAAGAATTTCTAATTGGAGGTTCCACAAGTGGTCCCCAAACGGAAGGAATAGCTGAAAAACCAAATCAAAATATTTTTGATTACTGATATCAACAAGACCAAAAACCATTTCATAATCAGGTCGGTCCTAACATTACCTCGGATTTCTATCATCACTATAAAAATGATATTGAATTATTGAGTGAGGTTGGAATTCAAATTTATCGAACAACGGTTCAATGAAGTCGATTAATAAAAGATATGAAAACGTTTGAAGTAAATCAAGAAGCTGTAAAATTTTATCGAGACTACTTTTCTAGACTTAAGAAAAAAAATATTAAAGTTATCTTGAATTTATTTCACTTCGATATTCCAATTTATTGGCATAAACTTGGGGGATGAGAAAATAAAGAATTTACTGATGCCTTTGGACAATATGCAAAAATTTGTTTCCAAGAATTCGGAGATCTCATCGATAACTGAGCCACAATGAATGAACCAATAGTTGTTAGTGAGTCATTCTACATTCATGACTTTTGATGACCCGGTTTAAATGATTTCAAAAAAGGAGTACAAGTTTCTTATCATCAAATTCTAGCAAGCGCAAAAGCTGTACGAGAATTTAGAGGATTATTTAAAAATAATCCTGATAAAAAAATTAGTATTATCTTAAATTTAACCCCGGCAATTCCAAAAGATGACAAGCCAGAAAATGTTGCTGCTGCCAATATTAGCAATATTTATTCTAATTATTCTTTTTTAGATGCCGCAGTTAAAGGAACATTTTCAAAGGAATTAGTAGAAGTTCTTAAGAGCCTCAACGTCTTGCCAGAGTTTGATACAAAACAACTTAAAATTATTAAGGAAAATACGGTTGACTTTATTGGTGTAAATTATTATGCTCCTCGAAGAGTTCAAAAACCAAAACCTAAAAATAGCAAAGCTAATAATTTAAGTAGATACTTTGAAGCTTATTCTGACCCAAATGCCAAGATGAATATTTATCGTGGTTGAGAGATATATCCTGACGCTATAAAAGAAATTGCAAAAACTATTAAGGAAAAATATAACAACATTAGCTGATTCTTATCAGAAAATGGAATGGGAGTTTCAGACGAAGAAAGATTTTTAAAAGATGGGGTAATTCAAGATGATTACAGAATTGAGTTTATTCAAGATCATTTAAAAGTTTTAGCCGAAACAATCGAGGACGGAGCAAATTGTTTTGCTTATTGCGTGTGAACACCAATTGATTGTTGAAGCTGAGCAAATGCCTATAAAAACCGCTATGGACTAATTAGCGTAGATTTAAAAACTCAAAAACGAACAATCAAAAAATCAGGAAGATACTTTAAAAGAGTATCAGATACAAAGGAAATTTAAAATGAAAAAATATTTATGTTTTGATATTGGAGGACTAAGTTTAAAATATTCAGTTCTTGATGAGTCTTTAAAAGAGTATGAAAAGGGACAAATCAATTATGAATTGGCTCCCCGAGAAGAAATATGAAATAGCATAAAGGAAATTTATCTTAATTTAAAGGATAAAATTTCTTTATTTGGAATTGCTATTTCATCATCTGGGATTGTTGATCCGGTTGCTGGAGAAATTGTCTATATTAAAACCGGTAATAGCAAAAAAGAAATTAAGAAAATTAAAGATTTAATAGATTTAAAAGACGTAGAAATTAGAATCGACAATGATGCACGTTGTGCCTTGCGAGCAGAACAATTTCTTGGAGCTGCCAAAAAATCAAAGGACTTTGCCATGTTTACTATAGGCACTGCCTTGGGAGGTTCGCTTTGCTTGAATAGCCAAATTATTATTGGATCTTCATTTTCTGCCGGGGAAATTGGGTGTGGTTTTATAGACTTTAACCAAAATCGTAATATTTCTCAGGAGTGCGGAATGTATGGGTTAATGGAAAAGTATTTAATTAAAACTGAAATTAAAAAAACCGCCGCTCAAATATGAAAAGAAGCTGAAGAAAAATCAAATCAAGTTGCCGTTCAATTGGCAGAAAAACAAATTGAAAATATTGCTTCTGTATTAACCAATACTTTATTATTACTAGATTTAGAATTGATTTTAATCGGAGGAGCTGTGAGTAAAAATAATTTCTTCTTAGAAAAATTGAAAAACAAAGTTAGTGATAACTTTAAAAAAACAGGATTAGAATTAAATGCTGAAATTAAAAGTGCTGAATTTGAAAATGAATCAGGAAAAATAGGAGCCATGTTGCTCTATAAGTAGGTACAAATGAAAAACAAAAAAGAAATATTAAAAATTATTGAGTCTATGACTTTGAAGGAAAAAATTGGTCAAATTAATCAACCTCATTATGGTTGAACTATCTGATACAAAAAAGACAACCAGTATTTCTTAACTGATGAGTTTAAAAATTTTATTAAAGATTTTGGTGGCGTTGGTTCGATATACGGAATACTGAGAACAGACCCATGAACAAAGAAAGATTTTGAAAATGGATTTGCTAATGGTGATCAAATAAAAATTATTAATCTAGTACAGAATTATATTTTAGAAAACACTAGATTGAAAATTCCTGCATTAATTGCAGAAGAGTGCCCTCACGGACATCAGTCCCTTTTCTCAGAATCTTATCCTACAAATATTTCCATTGGTTCTAGTTTTGATTTAAAAAATTATGGAAAAGTTATTAATGAACAAAGAAAACTTTTAGAGAGTAAAGGGGTAAATCTTGCTTTAATTTCTGGTCTGGATATTCCCGTTGACAAGCGTTGAGGAAGAACTGAAGAATGTTTTTCAGAGGATCCTTTAATTGCAAGTAAATTTAATTCTGTTATGGTTGAAAATATGCAAGCCGAAGATAAAGTGGGAGTTACGATAAAACATTTTATTGCTTATGGAGCAGCTGCAGATGGAAAAAATGGATTAAATGCAAATATTGGAAATAGAGAACTTGAAGAAATCCATATGAAACCTTTTTACGGAGCTTTGGATAAGAAAGTAAAATCAGTTATGGTGGCCTACAATGAAATTGACGGAGTGCCTTGTATTGTTAATGAGTGGCTTTTAAAAGATATTTTAAGAAATAAATTAAATTATCAAGGAATGATAATGGCTGATGGACTGGCTATAGATGGTTTGCAACAGAAATGAATAAATAATAATCATATTGTAGCGGCTTCGGCTTTAAAATCTGGAATTGATATTTCTCTTTGAGATAAAACATTTTTAGATTTAGATTCGTGTCTAAAACAAAATCTTATAAAAGAATCAGATATCGATCAGGCAGTCTTTAATGTTTTAAAATTAAAAAACGAACTAAATTTATTGGACAAAAATTTATTTGAAGAGAAAAAAATATTTCAAGAAGATCAAAATATTAATATTGCAATGGCTGCTTCAGGTTCTGTTGTTTTAAAAAACGATAAAGATATCCTACCATTAAAAACTTATAATCAAAAAGTTTTAGTTGTTGGTGACAATATAGATGATGTTTATTATCAACTTGGTGATTATTCATCTTTTCAAAAAGATAATTTTAGTACTTATCAAGATGGAATTAATCAGATTGCAAATAAATTAAATTGAAAAGTATCATATTCAAATTATGACATTAAAGTAAATACCCAAGATTATGATTTAGTTATATTTTTTGGAGGTGGAAATAGCAAGCGCGATTTCACAGCTCAGTTTGAAAGTAACGGAGCTATAAAAAGTAGCAAACAAAAAACTATGACATCTGGGGAAGGTGTTGACTTGCATAATTTAGATTTACCAAAAGAACAAATTAATTCTTTTGAAACTATAAAGGCTAAAAAAATTATAACTATTATCAATACTGGTAAACCAATGGTACTAACAACGATCTTTTCTAGAAGTGATGCTATGGTTATTACCTGATATCCAGGAAATAGAGCTGGAGATGTAATTTCAAAAATCTTATTAGGAGATTTAGAACCATCAGGGAGATTAAATCACAGCTTTCCAAGATATACAAGTATAAATTCATTAAGATACAATGATAAAAATATTGGAGGCTATAAGTACTTTGATTTACCCGAAAGCGAAACCTTATTTCCGTTCGGATATGGTCTGGGATATGGTCTGCCATTTGAAATTAAAGCAAAGGACTTTGCTAAAAACGATAATCAAGTTTCGATTATCCTAGAATTAGAAAATCCTAACTCATTTAATAGAACAGAACCAATCTTGTTATTTAAGGAAGTCCGCGACTCAATATTTACTCAGCGAAAAGAAGAACTTGTGGATTTTGAGAAAGTTGAACTTAAAGCAAAAGAAAAAAAACTGATTGAATTTAAAGTAGATCTAAAAACTAACTGAAAGTTCAATCTAAACGATAATAATCCAAATTTAACAATTAAATGGTATGTTAAGCAAAATGACAAGATAGTTATTTTAAAATAGTATATAATTTTAATATGAAGTTAAGTTTAGTAGAAAAAATGAAGAAAGTAATTGACGATAACGTAAATCAAAGTTATGTATCGGTTGCCAATTACTTAATGAAAAATAATGAATTAGATTTTAATAATTTAACGATTTTTAAATTAGCAAAATTAACCAATACCAGTGCACCAACTATAACTAGATTTTGTCGTAGCATGGGCATAGATGGTTTTAAAGAATTACAATTTTTATTAAAAGATGAAGGTCATGAAATTCTTAGAAAAGTTGATTCAGAATTACTAATTTCAGAAAATGATAAGCGTGGAGAATTATTTACTCAAAATGTAATAAATTCAGTTCGAAACGGTTTTGATATGAACAATCAAAAATTTGAAAAAATGGCTTTAGAAATAAAGAAAGCTAAAAGGATTTATTTCTTTGGTTTAGGAAGTAATGCCATTCTCATAAAATTGATAAGTGATTTGTTAGTAAGAATGAACTTTAATGTAGTATTTTCAAAAAATACTGAACAACAAATGGCGTATGCTTCAAACATTACTAAAGAAGATTTTGTTTGTATAGTTTCGGTAAGTTTATCAGATCCAATTTTTGAATGATTGCTTGATAAACCGAACTTGAAAGAAATTGAACCATTTTTTATAACAAAAAGAACTAGTGCAAAAGTTCTAGAAAAAGTTGATCCATTAAACATAATTGAAATCGGAACTTCTGATAATCAATTGGGGATAAGATTTTCATCAGAAATTTCAACTATCTTTATTTTGAAAATGATTTTAATTTACTTAATAGACGAAAATTTAGCTAATTTTTTAAATCGCAGTGAAATCTAAAATAATTATTTGTTCTTTAAAATAAATAGGAGACAAAAATGAATACAAGAGTACAAAACTATAGCTCTTTAGGTTATGGTCTCTTCATTCACTATGGTTTGTATTCACGATTTGGTGAAGGCGAATGATACTGAAATATGAACAAATTAACCAAAGAAGAATATTATCAAAAAATCGGCCCACTTAATCAGGTTGAATTAAAACCCGACTTTGATGGAATTGCCAAATGGGCAAAAGCTAGTGGTTTAAATTATATTGTTTTAACAACTCGTCATCATGATGGTTTTTCTTTGTATGACACAAAAGGTTTATCATCACTTGATATCACTCATACTAAAACTCAAAAAGATTTAATTAAAAATTTTGTTCAAGCTTGTGACAAACACAAAATTAAACCTGTTTTTTATCATACCACTTTAGATTGAGCTCACCCAGATTTTGAAAATAATTTTGATAATTATCTTGATTATCTTTATAAGTCAGTTGAAATCTTAACAAAAAATTATGGTGAAGTTGGTGGGTTTTGGTTTGATGGAAATTGAAGTAAACCTGAAAATGATTGAAAAGAAAATGAACTATATTCGATGATTAGAAAAAATCAACCCAATGCTATTATCGCAAATAATACTGGATTAAATGATAAGGGAAATTTAAAAAATGAATTTCTTGAAATAATTACTTTTGAACAAGGTGCTTTAACTGAACAATTATCACAAGCAAGCGGACAAGTTGTTAAAGAGGTTTGTGAAACTGTTAATGATCATTGAGGCTTTGCTAAAAATGATTTTAATTTTAAATCAGTTTCTCAAATTATTAAAAGCTTAGTTAACATTAGATTAAACAAAGCCAACTATCTGATTAATGTTGGGTTAACCAGCAAAGATAAGGTTGGTGGTTTAGAACAAGAAACTTTAACAAAAGTGGGGGAGTGAATTAAGCAAAATGGCTTTTGCTTATTTGAAGACTTTAGTGTGGTCTACCAAAAAGAAATGGTCAGTGTCATTGAAACCAAAAATGATTACTTTATTCTAGTTGATAATTTAAAATCAGGAGGACATGTTGATGAAATTGCTTATGGTGCTCAAGCTTTACCAACTTTAGAATTAAAAAATATTTCAAATAAAATAAAAACTATCATCGGACTTGATGATAATGAAGAATTAGAATTTAGTCAAAATAAAGATGTCTTAAAAATTAAACCAAAATCATTTAAATATGGTTTTAATTCAATTATCAAAGTTTATCAAGCAAGCAAGGAGGACCAGCATGCGTAGAATTGGAATTTCACTATACCCAGAGCAATCTCAACTCCAAGATAATATCACATATTTAAATAAAGCTTCAAAATTAGGTTTTAATATTTTATTTTTATCAATACTGCAATTTGATAAAACTAGTTTTGCCAAACATAGGAATGATTATTATGCGGTAATTAAAGAAGCTAAGAAATTAAATTACTATATTATTTTAGATGTAGCTGATAGTGCTTTTGAAATTATGGAATGTGACATTAATAATCTCAAACCATTTAGCGAGCTTGGAGTTAGTTGTTTGCGACTAGATGCTCCACTATTGCCCGCCCAAGTTGCGATGTCAACTTATAATGATTTTGGCATTGATGTTCAAGTCAATATTTCAAACAACGATAGCTTTATTGATAATATTTTAGATTACCAACCAATTGTCAATAAAGTTTCAGGGTCACATAATTTTTATCCTTTAGAGGATAGTGGATTACCATTAGAATTCTTTAACCAGTCAACTACTCGTTTCAAAAAACATAACTTAACTACTATGGGATTTGTTGGTGGTAAAAACGGCACTCAAGGACCAGTCCCAGGAGCAAGTAAGTTGGTAACTTTAGAATCTCATCGTCATTTAGAAATTGATATCCAAGCCAAACATTTATTTGCAACTAATTTAATTGATTGGGTTGTGATTGGTAATGCTTTTGCCAGCGATGAAGAGTTACAACTTTTAAGTAATTTACAAAGAGAATTTATCACGATTAAAATTAATCTTGATAAAAATAAATTATTACCAATTGAGCAAAAAATTATTTTTGATAATTTACATTTCCGTCGTGGTGATATTAGTGAATTTGTGATTCGCTCAACCATGACTCGTCCCAAGTATAAAAATGAATTGATTAAACCAGATAAACTAAAATCAAAATTTATGATGGGAGATATTGTGGTTTTAAACGATAATGCCAAGCATTATAAAGGGGAGTTACAAATTATTTTAAAAGATAATTATCTTGATAAAGAAAATAAGTTTAACTTCATTGAAAATCTAGGTGATCAAATGGTAATTCTAGATTATATAAATGCTTGAACAAAATTTAGATTTTATTAAAATCTTTAATTAGAAAAGAGGGGTCAAATGAATCTTGCAAAAGAAATAATTGGGTGACTAGCTTTTACTACCAGTTCACTTATGCTGGTACCCCAAGTTTTAAAAGTTATTAAAACCAAAAAGACCGAATCAGTTTCTTTGGTGATGTTTATCTTTGCAGTAACCAATTATATTTTATGAACTGTCTACGGTTTTTTAAAAAACTCACCCCAAATTTATATTGCCAATATTTTAGCCTTTACTTCAAGTGCGATTATTTTGGGCTACATTATTTATAATGGGGTAAAGAAGCGTAAAGAAAAACAAATTCATAAAACTAAAGAAGTGAATAATCTGGGAAATTAATTATCGAAGACTATCAAACTAAACTCATTCTATCTTTAATAGAATGAGTTTTTTTATCATCAAAAAGTTGTTATTTCATTTACCTTATATAAGGTTTATAATATTATTAAGAGAAATTAATACTTAGTTTCTCGGTATTGATTAAAATAATTAAAAATAAAGGAGTTTTTTATGAAAAATAAATTTAGTAATAAAATTGACTTTAACAAAAATGAGGGAGGATCTCTGAAGATAGGTCGCTTCGCAACAGATGAAGAAATTAAAAAGTTTTCCTATCTGGTTCCAAATTATGAATGGTTAGTTAAACTACAATCATATGAAGCCTTAGGGTTCACTAACGCTGCAGGAATGAAAGATAGCAGCGGAAATAGTACCGGATTGTGCGAGTATATTTCGCTTGCAACACTAATGACTTATCAAGAATTATTTTGTAATTCTGGCTACTTTACCGATTCTGAATGAAAAGACTATTTTGCACTTCAGACAAAGATCGGTAAATTTATAAACATGCCGTATCACAGATATCATAATTGAAGTTCCAAAGAAAACTCTTTGGTGACAAAGTTATGAAATCTTAACGATAAAAAAATTGATATTAAATTTGGGGGCGGAGTAGATCACACTTTAAGGGAGTTTCTTGAAGGTAAAGAAATTAAAGATAGAATTCACATTAAATCATGCTGATCAACTATGCACACGTCTCAGCCAGAGACTAAAATGATAAAAAACAACGTTCCAGTTATGTTATCTTTTGCCCTGCCTGGAATTGCGCATAATGTTGTAATTTATGGATATAATAAAAAAACTAAAAGTTATCTAGTACACTGAGGATGACCTACCGAAAATGGCGAAAGGTTTTCTGCTGTTATTATTCCAAAACTTCTTGTCTGACAATACTTATCATTGGGATTTTGAAATGCTTTTTATACTAAATCAAAAAAAGCTAAATCTCCAAAACCAAGATTTGAATTCGATGGAAAAATGTATACGTGAAACGAATTGGAGAAAAAAGGTTTAACTTTCAAAGATGTTGAACCTTATTAAAGGAACAAAAAAATGAAAAAAATTTTAAAAATACTGGCAGTAATTAGTCCTGTGGTATTTCTATCAAATCAAGTAGTATCTTGTGTTGATAATCGAATTGATATTAATGAACTAGTTGAAGTGACAGACTTGGGTTATATTGAAAACTTAAGTTTGGATACAATAAATCAAACCCTAATTCTAAAAAATCCTAAAACCCATGGTCTGGGCAATATTTTTATGTTAGAAGGTGACTTTACAAGTTATAGTGCTAAAATGGGAGTGCATCCCGCTTATCACAATAAATATAAAGGATTTGTAGATATTTCTTATAATTCAAAACTAGGATATAAAACAAAAGATGATTCAAATCAATTTGATTGTGTAATTTCAAATGAAAGTAGCAGTTGTGAAATAGATATTTCAATTCTAGATTCCAGTTATGATTTACAAAAAGATAAAGATATTAATGTTGATAATTACAATGAGGATTTTATTCAAACCAGCAAAGAGTTAATTAAGGAAGACGGTGTTTACAGGGTTTATGTTTCTAAAGTTAAAGAAGCTGAACTAAATCTAAATTTCGATTATTCTTTTAGAGTTCATTGATACTATGCGACATTTGTTGAATGCAACATCATTGTAAAATAGCGATTTGATTATCTTATATAAGGTTTATAATATTATTAAGAGAAATTAATACTTAGTTTCTCGGTATTAACTTAAAACTAAAAAGGTTTAACTTTTAAAAATGTTGACCCTTATTAAGAGGAACAAAAAATGAAAAAAATTATAAAAACACTTGCGGTAATCAGTCCGGCAATATTTTTATCAAATCAAGTAGTATCTTGTGTTGACGAGAGAATTGATATTAACGAATTAATCGAAACCACAGAACTAGGTTTTATCGAACACTTGAGTTATGATGAAATTAAAAAAAGCATAATTGAACATAATCCTAAAACCGAAGGGATGGAAGATATCTTAGATTTCAGAGATAATACTAAAAGTTATGATGCAAAAGTTGGAACCCATCCAGCATATAGCAAAATCTATAAAGGTTATGCAAAGATTGGTTATAATTCAAAACTTGCTTATAAAACAAAAGATGACTCATTTAAAACTGAGTGTGTGATTTCAAAAACTAATACTAGTTGTGAATTAGATATCTCAATTCTTGATCCTACCTATGATGAAGTAAAAGATGAACCTATAAAATTAAGAGAAGATCTAAATGATGATTTCATAGTCACTAAAACCTTGAATGATAATAAGGATGCTTATAATATTAAAGCGACTTTAAAAGAAGGTCATGAAATAAATCCAAGTTATAATTATAACTTATATGTTCATTGACATGATGCTTCTTTAGTGGCATGTAATATTGTATTTGATTTAGATTAAAAAATAAAATAGCGCGAAATTACTTTCGCGCTATTTTCTATTTTATATCAACATAAATGTCACATTCCCAAGCATGAGCATCATATCACTTGATAACAACTCAATTTCTACAAAACCCTTTTTATTACCAAAAAGTTTTCATTTCATTTACCTTATATAAGGTTTATAATATTATTAAGAGAAATTAATGTTTTTTCTTGGTATTAACTTAAAAATAAAAAGGAGTTTTTTATGAAAAATAAATTTAGTAATAAAATAAACTTTAATAAGAATCAAGGAGGGGACCTAGAGCTAGGTCGCTTCGCTACTGATGAAGAGATTAAAAAATTTTCATACCTTGTACCTAATTATGAATGATTAACCAAACTTCATTCTTATAACGCAATTGGCTACATTGATGCAGAAGGTCTAAAAGGGGTAAGCGGAATAGGATTATGTGAATATATTTCGCTTTCCACTTTAATGACTTACCAAGAATTATTTTGCAATTCGGGTTATTTTACCGAAGGCGAATGAGATCATTATTTTGATTTGCAGAAAAAAATAGGAAAATTTATTAATATGCCATATCATGAAAATGCAGAATATGACAAAAAGGAGGAATCATTGGTAGCAAAATTATTTATTTTAAATGGAAAAAAAATTAATATTAAATTTGGTGGTGGTGTTGACGATACCTTAAGAGAATTTATTAAAAGCAAAGAAATAAAAAAGAGAATTCACATTAAATCTTGTACCTCTACTATGCACTCGTCTAAACCAGAAACTAAAATGATGCAAAATAATGTACCTGTCATGCTCTCGTTTGCAGCCAAAGGCGTTGCTCACAATGTTGTGATTTACGGCTACGATAAAAAAACCAAAAGTTATTTAGTTCATTGAGGATGACCGGGTAACTCGTGAGAACGATACTCGGCTGTGATTATTAAGAAAAGCGATGTTTGATCCTATTTTTCATTAGGATTCTGAAATGCTTTTTACCCCAAATCTAAAAAAGCGTTAGCTCCAAAGCCAAGATTTCAATATGATGGTAAGATGTATACTTGAACAGAATTAGAAAAAAAAGGTTTAACTTTCAAAAATGTTGATCCTTATTAAAGGAATAAAAAATGAGAAAAATTTTAAAAACACTAGCCGTAATTAGTCCGGCAATATTTTTATCAAATCAAGTAGTATCTTGTGTTGATGAAAGGATAGATATTAACGAATTAATTGAAGTGACTGAATTGGGTTTTGTTGAAAACTTGAGTTCAGAAGAAATAATAAAAAGTCTAGTAAATAATAATCCCAAAGCAGAGGGAATGGAAGAAGCCTTCCAATTTAGTGGTAATATTAAAAGCTATGAAGCCAAAGTTGGACTTCATCCAGCTTACCTAAACAGGTATAAAGGGTTTGTAGAAATTTCTTTTAATTCAAAACTTGCTTATAAGACAAAGGGTGAGTCCAATGAAATTGATTGTATAGTTTCAAAAACTAATAAAACCTGTGAACTAGATATTTCAATTCTAGATTCAACCTATGATCCAGAAAAAGACAAAGCGATAGAAATATCAGAAAGTCTATATGATAATTTCGATTTATCTCAGAATATCAATGAAAAAGGAGATGCTTATAATATTAAAGCGATTTTAAAAGAAGACTATGAGGTAAAACCCGAATATAATTACTACTTTCGTATTAAATGACATATCGCAACACTAATTCGATGTAATATTGTATTTGATTTAGATTAAAAAATAAAATAGCGCGAAATTACTTTAGCGCTATTTTCTATTTTATATCAACATAAATGTCACATTCTCAAGCATAAGCATCATATCACTTGATAACAACTTGTTTTTTGCCTTGATTTATAAAAGGTTTATTTTTATCAACATAAAAGTACATTTTCAAATCTTTGTTATCTATTAGCTCATATCTTAATGACAATTCATCCATGCCTCAAATACTAAAATTATTTTTCTCCTTTTGGCTAATTTCTCCTTTATCAACTAAAAGTTTTGCTTCACTAACGCATTCCTCTTCAAATTTATTAATTTCACAAAAACATTCATCATCGTTATCCATTTTTATAAAACTAATTTTAGAAGTATAAGTAATTCTAATTTCTCCCTTATAAAATATAGCAGCGACTGATCTAATAGTTCCTTTATTAGTATCCCCATAAAAATATAGAGAATCATGTTTGGCCTTGGGATTTTTCTCTCTAAAGGCATTTAAAATGGTTTGCTCTTCAAGATTTTCTAAATATCCTAAATCTCGAATTTCAACATTTCTATTAATATCAATTCGAGTATCAGCACAAGACACAGCATTAGCACTTGTCATTAAAGTTGGTATTACTATTGCTAGGGTATTTAAGATTTTTTCATAATTAACTCCTTGGTATTTCTAATATTTTTTATTTAATATCAACATAGATTTGACATCATCAAACAAAGGCATCATATCATCTTATTAAAACTCGATTTCTGTGTTGATTTCTAAAGGGTTTATTTTCATCAATATAAAAGTGCATTTTTATATTTCTGTCATCTATTAGTTCGCTTCTTAATGATAACTCCTCCATAGTTTGTATTCCAAAATTAGTTTTATCCTCATCGCTAATTTCTTCCTTACTAACTAATAGTTTGGTATCAACAACACATTCATCCTCATAACTATTAATTTCACAAAAGTATTCGTCATCGTTACTATCTATTTCCATAAAACTAATTTTAGTTTTATAAGTGACGTTAATTTCTCCTTTATAAAATTTTACAGCAACCGAACTAATTACTCCTTTGTTAGAGTCTCCGTCAAAATATAGTAAATCATGTTTCGCCTTAGGATTTTTTTCTCTAAAGGCATTAAGCACCGTTTCGTTTTTAAGATTTTCTAAATATCCTAGATCGCGAACTTCCACATTTTTATTAATATCAGTTCTAGTATCTATACAAGACACAACACTAGCACTTGTCATCAGGGTTGGTAAAAGGATTGCTAGGGTATTTAAGATTTTTCTCATGATTAACTCCTTGTTATTTTCTATATTAATTATACTAAATATCAATGGGAGAGTAAAATAATTACAAATTGAAGAAGGTAATATTAATTTAAAATTTAAAAATCAAAACTGTTTTTAATAAAATCTATTTAATAATTAAATCGAGCTTTAAGGAACATATTTTGATTTGCTTTTATAAAAATGTAAAATATAACTATTAGAAAATAAATAGGAAAAATTAAATGATCAGCACAAAAAATAATATTATTGAAGAAATTGAAAAAGACATAGAAAGCTTGGCTGCCGGAGAGCCTAGTTATATAGAAATAAAAGATAATATAATATACACAGTGAATAAGCTTAAGCAAAATTTAAAAATCAAAAAATTATTTAAGGGTATATTGGACAGATTTCTATCTTTAATAATTGATGAAATGAAATTCATTAGAAAAATAGCTGAAAATGAATATTATTCAAAAGACCATTACAGAACAGATTCGGACATTGTTGATATTTTTAGCAAATTCTACACACTGATAGATTTGTATAGAAGCATCAAAGGTGTTAAAAACTGTGAAATTCCCGATATCGATGATAATGAAATTGGCTTTTTTGATACCTTAAGAAATATGTATACACATTTATTTACTCATCTTAATAAAAAAAAATTAGAATACAAACGAATAGTTGGTTGGATAGATATTGGTATTAAAAATAAGTATATTAGCAAATATGATTATTGAGAATATTCTGAAGAGAAAGATAGGTTGGAAATTAAAAATGAAAGAATTTTTAGGAAAAAATATAAAGAATTCAGTACTGCGGTTCTAAATGTTTCAATTCATGACTGATATCAAGATGCGCAGGGTCCTTGCATTAAAATAATTATTTGAATTGAAGAACCTTGTGAACACAAGCAGTGAAATAAACTTATTGTTTTTGTAAATAAAAGTGAAATTTTTGAGTGATTTAGGTTTATGAACAAATCAGCAATAAAAGTTTTTGAAAAAATAGAACCTTGATTTAAAGAAAAAGTTTTAAAAAGCAAAATTTAAATTATTAACCAAATTTTGTGCTATAAAAAATCTTTATAGTAAAATACAAAAGAGGTGATTATATGTTCCAATCAATTAGAGAAGTCTTAAAAAATGTGGCAGCATCAAAAGTTAATAAAGTTGATGCTAATTTAGCAGAAATCATCATTAGAAACGCTGACCAAAACATCTTTTTAAGAAGTAAAGAACTGGCTGCAAAAGCATTTGTGTCAGAATCAAGTTTAACTGCTTTTTCAAAACGAATTGGTTATGAAGGCTATCGAGAAGTTTATATTAGATTAATGGTTGAATCAGAATACTATAACTATTTCACTAATAACGAAAGCAATAAAAATGAAGTAGTTTCTAAATTCGATCATAATACTTTTATTGATGAGATTGATGCTCAATTTGATAAAATCCAAAAGATTGCTTGTAACATTAAATCCAAGGATAAATTATTTATTCTATCAAGTTATGAAGTAATGCATCATGGTCAATTGGTTGCTAATGCTTTATGAGAAGATAAACAAGTTTATTTTTCAGCCAACCGTAAAACAGATCGTAATTTCATTAATAAGATTACCAATCAAGATGAAGTTCTAGTTTTACTTGTTGGTTTAGATAATGGCGAACTATTTGAAAACTTGAAAACTTTAGACTTAAATAATATTAACTATGATGTTATTGGGAGTAGTTCTCAAACTTCTAAACTAATACCTAATCAGGATAATACAGTCTTATTTTTAAATAAAACCGTAATTAGTAATAAAAAAACTCGGGCTTTAATCAGAAATGGTCAAATGAACTATACATTAACCCACTTAATAAGCCTTTTATAAAGTACTTTTGAAAATTAGAACAATTTCAAAATTCTTTCAATAAATATTTTAAATTCTATAATTAAGTTATAGAATTTTTTCTATTTAAAGGAGGTATTTATGAAAAAAGAAGTTTACCTTTATGCTCCCTGTGATGGAGTCATCAAAGATATAACTTTTATCCAAGATGAAGCATTTGCTTCTAAAGCTTTGGGTGAAGGAATTTTTATTGAACCAAGTTCAAATATTTTCCACGCCCCAATTGGTCAAGCCAAGATTGCTTTGATAGCGGACACCAAACATGCTTACTATTTTGAACAAGAAGATGGGCTGCAATTGTTAATGCACATTGGTTTAGAAACCGTTGGCTTAAACGGAGCTCCGTATAAATTACTGGCCCAAGTCAATGATAACGTAACTTGAAAATCACCAATTGTAGAGGTTGATTTTGACTTAATTAAAAATAATAAATGTTCACTTGCAACTCCAATTGTAATGGATGTGAATTCAACTAAAAACTGAGTTTTTAAAGCACTGAAACTAAATGGTAAAGTGAAACAAGGAGATAAAATTGGGGTTTGAACATACGAGGAAAAAATCAACCAACAAGAAATTATTGAAATTGTTAGAAGTAAAGGCAAGTATCAAAAAGTTGCCGAACAAATCTTGGCAGCCATTGGGGGTAAAGGCAATCAAAATTCGGTTTATAACTGTATGACCCGATTGAGAATTAAAATAATTGATCAAAAATTAGTTAACTGCGATGAATTGAAAAAAATTGAAGTGGTTAAAGGTCTGAATCAAAACGGAGATGAACTCCAAGTTATTATTGGGGGAGAAGTTTATAAAATTAAAGATGAAGTAATTAACATCTTAGAAAACAAAACTACAAGCAATGATAAAGTAGTTAAAACTAAAACCCCATTTCGTAAAAAAATTATGCCCGCAGTTGCAGGAATTGTGACTCCAGCTATTCCGGTCCTTTTAGGAACTGGGATTCTTGGGGGAATTCAAGCAATGCTGGTGGCCTTTGGAGTTTTACAAGCTCCAGGACTTGGTGAGACTGTTGCAGACTTAAATTTGTGATCGGCAATATTCTATGTTGCAGGTAAAGTTGGACTAGAATTAATTGGTTTAATCTTTATTTATAACACTGTTAAATATCTAGGAGGAAATCCCATTATGGGAATTTTTGTAGGAATGGTATTAACTAGTCGCCATTTATTTGGAACTAGTTGGGTATTATTTAATCTTTTTGGTAATCCAGTAGGGATCCAAAGTTATGAAGGAACTGTTCTACCAATGGTGGCCGCTGGATTTGTGGTTTACTATCTTGATAAGTGAGTCCAAAAATGAATGCCCACAGCAGTAGATATTGTCTTTAGACCTGGGTTAGTAATGTTGGTAACTGTTATTGTCACATTGTTTACAGTTGGTCCGGTATTAAAAATAGTCGAACAACTATTGTCACAATTTGTCTTAATCTTAGGAAAATTGCCAATAGGAATTGGGGTAGGAATCTTTGCTTTGTTATGACAACCATTAGTATTAACTGGAACTCATGTGGCGGTAGTTCAAGCAGTTAGTTTACCAATGACTCAAATTCCAGCTCAACCTTCAGCTATGTATGTGGCTGTTAACATTGCTGTGTTTGCTCAAATTGGGGCTGTGCTGGCTGTGGCTTTAAGAACTAGTAATCAAAAAACCAAACAAACAGCATACGGTTCAATTCCTGGAGCTATCTTTGGAATAACTGAACCTGCCATCTTTGGGGTAAACTTACCAAAACTATGACCATTCTTATATGGATGTCTAGGAGCCTTTATTGGGGGAATGTTTGCTGGAATTGTTGGAGCTGAACAAATAACTAGAACTGGAACGGGAATTCTAAGTTACCTGGGATTTGGAACTCCATTAAATACTGCCATGGGATTAAGTGCTGCGGGAATTGCTTTAGGATCAGCTTTGCTTTTAACAATTTGTTTTTACAAAGAACGTCCTAGTGAAATAACTGGCTTGAAAAAAATGAACACAATTGTGCTAAAAAATATTATCACAGAAAATCAAAATGTGGAATTAAAAAATAATTTTGAAACAATTTTGAAATTAGAAAAAGCCAACTTAACCGATAATAAAGTCTATGAGATATTGGTTATTAAATTAGCTAAACTAGAGCAGAAAAAGCAACTTCTAGTAGAATGAACCCGCCATTGTAATATCTGGGAAACCCCTTATAATACATTTAGGAGGTTCATTTTTTTATGGCAACTAAAGGACAAAAATTTAACAGCTATACTAATGAATTAAAAAAAGAAATAATGGATTATGCAAGAACTGAGGGAAATGTTGTGGCAGGAAAAAAATTCAATATGTCTCACCACACTATCAGGGATTGATTCTATAAGGAAAGAAATAGCATTTCTCCCAACAAGGAACTAAATAAACAAAAAAAAGAAATGGATTCTTTGGAGGAAAAATATGAAATTTTAAAAAAGCTCCATGAATTCTACAAGTCAACAGAAGACAAAAAGTAGAATTCATTCGTGAGGAATTAAAAGATCATAAGTTAAAAATTTTACTTGAAGTTTGTGAATTAAAGCGTTCTTATTGAAATCGTTTCAAAAATAAAGACTGAACGATTATTAAAGATCAATTTCATATTGATACGCTTTGAAAAATTTTTAAAGAAAACAAGGAACAGTTTGGTTACAGACAATTAACCAAATTTACTAACGAATACTACGAATCAATTGGTTTACCAAGAATTAATCATAAAAAAGTACTTAGAATTATGAAAGAACAAGGAATTATTTCAAAATATGTCAGGAAATATATTTACAAAAGACGAAAAGCTAAAGTAAATAAAATTTGAGATTTTCCAGACTTGGTTAAAAGAAAATATAATATTCAAAAGGAACTTACAGTTTTATATACAGATGTAACATACTTAGTTTTAAATGGAAAAAGAATGTATCAATCAACAATTATTGATGCTTGTACAAAACAAATAATAGATTTTCAAATTTCTAAATTTAACGATTTAAAATTGGTTTTAGATAATTTTAATGCTGCAGTGATTAGAATAAAAAAAATTAATTCTAGCACAAACGGAATTATAATTCATTCTGACCACGGATCACAATATATCTCAAATGCTTACAAAAATAGATGTCATGCAGAAGGGATCAAAATTTCTATGGGAAGAGTCGGTCAATGTAGTGATAACGTTGTAATTGAAAGCTTTCACGCTCTTTTAAAGAAAGGAACAATTCATAATAATGAATATACAGATATTAATGCCTACGTTACTGATGTCATTGATTGAAATAACTGATATATATTTAAAAAAAATAAAAAGCTTATTGAAATTTTTCAATAAAGCTCTTTGCATATTAATATGGGTTCATTCTACTAGTTAATAGGGTTGAAGCTGATAGAGATAAACTTTATTTAAAAGCGATGAAATTAAAAGATAAGGATTTGGCTAAATACAATTTGGCTGCCCAGTTATATCTTGACTTTAATAAGGAAGAGGATATCAAACAAATTAGTGATCAAATAGCTTTATTAGAAACTCAAGCTAAATTGGCTAAACAAACCTATGATGAAAATATTGTTAAAGTATTAGTTGAAGTGGATGGTCTAATCTCTGCTTGTTTGTTGATTAACCCTGATTACTTAAACTATACAGAATTAAAAAATGGTTATTGTAATTGTTTAAACTCAATTGAAATTAACTATAACCTCTGTGATAAATTACCATTTAATTTAACTAAAACTAAAAAGAAAAGTAAGGAGTCCAGTAATGAAAAAATTAAACAAACCATTTCCTAAAGACTTTCTATGAGGCGCTTCCACCAGCGCTTATCAAGTTGAAGGAGCTTGAAATATTGATGGTAAAGGATTGTCCATCCAAGATGTTAAAACAATTAAAGATGCTAGTTTGGCTGATATAAAAGTAGCTGTTGACCACTACCATAACTTTAAAGCTGATATTAAAATGATGCATGAAATGGGTTTAAAATCATATCGCTTTTCGATTGCCTGAACGCGAATTATTCCTGATGGGGATGGGGTGGTTAATAGTGCAGGGGTTAAATTCTACAATGATTTAATTAATGAATTAATTAAATACAAGATTGAACCCATTGTTACGATGTACCACTTTGATTTACCTGAAGCATTAGAACAAAAGGGCGGTTGAAGTAATCCTGAAACTATTACTGCTTTTGAAAAGTATGCTCAAGTGCTATTTGAAAACTATGGGGATAGAGTTAAATACTGGTTAACTATCAATGAACAAAATATCATGATAATGCTGGGGGAAATCATCGGGGTTAAATTACCTAATGGGGACAATAAACTCAAAAGTATTTATCAGTTAAATCATCATATGATGGTGGCTCAAGCAAAAGCGATGGTGTTGTGTCATGAAATGCTGGTCAACGCTAAAATTGGACCCGCACCAAATATCTCCGCGATTTATAGTGATTCAAATAAACCCGAAGATGCAACTGCTGCTTTAAATATGAGAATTATGCGTAACTGGTTTTACTTGGATGTTGCAGTAAAAGGAGTTTATAATCCAATTGCCTTAGCATACTTAGAAAAACAAGACGCTTTATTTGAAATCCAAGTAGATGATTTAGAAGTCTTAAAAAAAGCTCAACCTGACTTTATCGCTTTTAACTACTATGCTTCGTCAACTGTAAAATTTCCTGAATCAGATTTAGACTTTAGTCAATTAACTGACCAACAACGAGTTAGAAGTGTTGCGGGAATGTATCAACAAGTTAGCAATGATAGTTTAGATAAAACTGAGTTTGGATGAGAAATAGATCCCATTGGTTTTAAAAATACTTTAAAAGAAATCTATGAACGTTATAACTTACCATTAATAGTAACTGAGAATGGCATTGGGGGTTATGATAGTTTAGATAAAAATCATCAAATCAATGATGATTATCGCATTAAATACTACCAAGAACATATCTTTCAAATCAAAGAAGCTATCAATGAAGGAGTTGAAGTATTTGGTTATAATCCTTGAAGTGCTATTGATTTAGTCTCAACTCATGAAGGGATTAAAAAACGCTATGGGTTTATTTATGTCAATCGTAGTGATGAAGAAATTTTAGACTTAAAACGCTATCGCAAGAAAAGCTCTTATTGATACCAAGAGGTTATTAAAAGTAATGGGGAGAAATTGGGGTAGTAGAAATACTAAATATGCATTGGTAAAGGAGATAAATTAGTTCTTATCTCCGTAACCAATGTTTTTAATTTTTCTATATATTTTATTTATAAGTAAATTTTAAATCATTTTATTGTATTATATTTATGAATAGAGGTAATTATTTTGAAAAATGAAAGATTTATAGAAATAGAATTAGAAAATTTTATCCACTTTAAAGATAAATGCACAATTAAAATTGATATTGAAGGGCCCCCTACATTAATTGCTGGTCCAAATGAGGCTGGAAAAACGCAGTTGCTAAAGTTAATGGAAGACTTTTCGAATTTTAGATATGAAAAAATAATGAATGATAAGGTTTATAGTAATTCAAAAATATCATTCAAATTTGAAAACGTAGTCATAGAAAGAATGGATAGTGGAAGCGTTTTTACTGAAATAAAAAATGCAAAAATTTTATTTTCGAAAAAAATTGAAGAACTGAAAAATAATTATTTTAATGCTTTTTTAAGTGCAGCCAATTTCGAAGAAAGTAGTTTAGAAATTAAAAAATATATGACTGAAAGTGTTAAAAACTTTTTAAAAGAATCAAAAATCAACGATGTTCAATTCGCTTATTTAAACGAATCTGATGAAAACTTGTTTCTAATATCTGACGATTCTTTTTCTCTTAATTATAAATTGATTTTTGAATTCATTGAGTCTCATAAAGAAGAGCTTGGATTTTCTATTGATAGCGAGATAAATTATGAAACAGAAATAGACGAGGACTTTTTAAACATTTTCCCAAATAGAAGGTATGGGGATAATGTTACTTTGAAGGATTATCTTGATAAAACATATTACTTTTATTTTGAAAAAATGTTAATACAGGAATTAACAAACTTTCATTTTAGTACAAAATTTATTAGATTAAACCAAAATGATTCTAGCTTTATGGGAATAAAGGAAATTATGATTAAGAATAAGAGTTTAAATCAAATTCAGAAGTCTTTTTTAAATTTAAGTAAAATTACAGAGGAAGAATTAAAACTTTGAAATCATGGAACCAGAGATTTATGAAGAACAGCTAGAGAAAGTGTTCAAAAAAAACTTGACGATTTATCGAAAGAATTTCTTACTTTTTATAACAAAATAAATTCAATAAACGAACTAGAATCAGTAAATAATAAAATATTTGAGATTGACAATTATAGCGAAAAGAATTATGAACACTCATTTGAGATAGGCGTTTGGGATGAGGCGGAAAAAAATGTTGAGAGAGAAATTTCAGAATATAAATCCACTGGATTTATTGAATACTTAAATTTATTTATAGCGCTTTATGATATTAATTTAACTGAAGGAAAAAAGGTGATTCTAATTGACGAGCCGGGAAATAGCCTTCATTTCGATAACAGGATGAAACTAATAGAACTTTTCAAGCAGAATTCCAGCAAAATAATATTTACAAGTCATAATCTGGAGATGATGAACGTAAATGATATTATTTGTTTGCAGAAAAGTGGGGGATTTTTTATTGCTTCAAATCATTTTAATACATCAAATAATTACTGAATTGATTTAAGGGTAAATATACTTTCAAGTGTATTTGGAACAGAATGAGGTCAAGATGAATTTAAAAATAAAAATATTATTATTGTTGAGGGTGTAACAGATCAAATCATTATTGAATCCATTTTAGGCGAAGAATATATAAAGAAAAAATCAGTTTTAATTATAGTTGCTAATGGGTACACCACAATGCCACTAATACTTAACCAGTTATTGGATTATAAATATAATTCAATAATTTGTATTAGAGACAATGATGCAACCGATGTTTCTGAAAAACATTTTGTGAAATACAAGAATTTATATAGCCAATTTACAAAAATTAAGTTTAAAAAAATATCTGAAGAAAAAAAAGAGATTGAAGATTTAATATTTGATATCTTAACTAAAGAAGAGCAAGCAAAATATGAACTATTACAGAATATCAAACAAGAAAAAAATAAAGTTAAAATTGGCCAAGTAAAATTTGAAATAGCAAATAATTTTAAAAAAATTATTCAAGAAAAAAATTATAATTCCGACTCATTTGAAAAACTGAAAACAGCTATATTAGAACTAGTAGAATTGTAATATTTTTTAAAATACACTAAACACATCATGATGCCTGATTTCAACCGGTAAAAAACAAAAATTTATAAGGCATTAATTTTAGCAATATTGCTCTATGTTTTTAAAAAAATATTTCAATTATTCCATTATCAATGATAATCGTAGAAGAATAATTTTTAGAGAAGAGGAAATTTTATGACAGAAATAGAAAAATTATTAGAATTAAATTATGAAGATTGCTGTAATTATTTTATTAATAAATACGGAAAAGTAGGCGGAAACTATTTTAATGACGAGGAATGTACACGTAAAAATACAAAAGTAACAAGAGGTAAAGAGGGTTTGTATATTCACCATATAGATGAAGACAAAGCTATATTATTATCTACCCCTGAATATGCAAGAGAAAATCCTTTTGAATTTCAAAAGGCAGATAGATTGGTTTATTGCAACCTCTTAGAACATTTGCTATTGCATATAAAAATATTTGAATATCCTAATAAGAATAAAAATATAGGAGAGGATGTTGGAATTGGCGGCATCTATAATTTTATTGCCCCAGAACTAAATGATATTTATTCCGGAATTTCTTATAAACAACCTTGAAAGCAGAAGGTTGTAGAGGTAGTTATACCGCTAAAATCTGATTATTTTAAATGTATAGAAAAACTTTTGAGTTTAGGATTTGACCGACCACTACTTAGATCATTTTACTTTAACGAACTTTCGGGAATTTGGAATCCAGAAAAAAATAAAGAAATTTTTGATGAACTGAGAAAATTGGGAGTAAAGAATTAATTTCAATATATATTATCAATATGGTTTAATTTTATCGATAGAATTAAATTTGTCTGACAAATAGTTGATATAATAATTATAGTATTTTTTTAAGATTAGGTGATTTAATGGAAAAAGTATCAAAAATAACTAGAATGGACATTATTGAATTAATAAAAAATAAATTCGAGAATAGTTTCACAGATAATTATTATGGACGAATATGGGAAACTGATTTTTTAGCTAGGGTTTTTGATTTAAGAAAAATTGAAATACACGATACAAGATTTAATAAAATTGAAGATGAAATTTGACAGCATACTATTAATAATTATGATTGACCTAATGGGTGAGTTTTTGATGACAATAGATTCGGATTGCTAGACGGAGATGACGAAATATTTCTGAATTTTTTGTGCGAAATGTTCCATCCCGAAGTAAGAAAGGAAAGCAATGATTGGAGGAACTTTCTTAAGTCAATAAACGATTGTTTAAATTATGACAATATTGAAATATATGAACAAAAATATATTTCAGGCAGAGCTGTTTATTCATGAAAAAATAAAAAACTTTCCTTAGAAATAAAACGTAGAGGCAATTCCCAAATTATAAGCAAAAGTTTTTTAGCAGAGGGTTCATATGCAAATATATTTGTATTTAAAGATGAATTTATGGATGAGAAATTCGCAATTAAATCATTAAAGAATGGATATTCTGAAGAAGATAAGAAAAGATTTCAGAGGGAATTTGAATTTTTGAAAAAATGAAATAACTTATTCTTACTGAAAGTTTATTCAATGGTCGACGAAACTAGCTATATTATGGAATTAATGGACCAAACCCTATTTAATTACATTAAATTAAATAACAATAGTTTAACCCTAAAAGAAAGGAAACTATTGGGAAATAAAATTATTAATGGATTTGAATTTATTCATAGCCAAAAAACCCTACATAGAGATATATCGCCACACAATATCTTAATAAAAAAATATAATGATCAAATAATTCCTAAAATAAGCGATTTCGGTTTAGCCAAATTAGACGAAATTCAATCTTTGACAAGAGAGGGTACAAAAATGAAGGGCAAATCCTATAATGACCCAAAATTAGCTCAGCTTGGCTGAGATAAATATAATTATCATCACGAAATATACGCCCTAACATATACGTTATTATACGTAATAACTGGAATTACAAATCTTGATAAATTAAAATATAAAAAATACTACTTTAATGTTTCTGAATTTATGGAAAAAGGAATGGACTACCCAGAATATAAAAGATTTAAAAGCATTAATGAATTAAAATTAGCTTTTAATAGAATAGATTTAAAAGCAAATACTAATAAATAATAAATAATAAATAATAAATAATAAATTTTAAAATTTATTCTATATTGGTTAATTTCAAGAAAATTAAAAGGAAAAAAATGAAAAGTGTCAGAGAAAATCTTATCAATTACAATAAAGTAACTACCAACGAGTTGTATAAAATGATTTGCGAATTCATAATAGAGCAAATTACCTTAAAAAATTATCCTAGTATGCAAGAGGTTGCTTGAAGCGCCTTTACAACCAAGTCTACAGTCACAAGATTTTGTAATCAATTGGGGTATACAGGATATAAGGAATTGATTTATACTTTAAAAAACCAGGACAACAACTATTATCAAAATCTTGATAAAGTAATTAATGCATCTAGTAGTGCTGGTTTTCAAGAATATAAGAAACAATTAATTAATGACTTAAACCAATTTGATCAACAAATTACTAGCATCATTGCCTTAAGCGAAAAAATTAATCAAGCCAAAAATATTTATATGTTCTTTTCATATGAAGTAGAAGATACTGCCAAAATTTTGATAGACTTTTTGCAAATAATTAATAAGAATTTATTCTTTTCTAAATCTAGAAAAAATATGTCAGTAATGTTAGACAACATAAAATCAGATGATCTTGTGCTTTTCGTGGTGGCAGGAATGGATAATGCCTATTTAGAAAACATGTTTAGCTTAATTAAAAAAGATTTTTCGAACACTGCCGTTGTTAGTTCTATTTCTCAATTTCATAAGTTTGATGATTGTGACTTAAAAATCACAATTGATGCAAGTGTTGATAAGGTGATTATTTATAATAAAGAAATTCATTTAAACTACTTATTTCGCCAAATCATAAATTACCTAGTATCAAATAATGAAAAACTACTTAAAACATTAAATGACCAAAAATACGCTTTTTAAAGGTATTTATTTTGCTTTTCGCAACTAATACCCAAACCCTGTAAAATCAACCTTTTAAATTTGTTAAGTCATATAATGAACTTGGATATATCCAAAGGAGTTAAAAATATGAACAAATTTCCAAAAGACTTTCTCTGGGGAACAGCATTGGCTGCTAACCAAATTGAGGGAGCATTTGATAAAGATGGCAAGGGATTATCAATTGCTGATATTCGCAATTATAACCCTAAAATTGACCGCTCAAATATGAAAGATGAATTAAAACTTTCAAAAGAAAAGATTAATGAATTAATTAATAATCCTCAAGATTATTATTTTCCAAAACGTCATGGAATTGACTTTTATCACACTTATAAAGAAGACATTAAGTTGATTGCTGATTTAGGTATTAAGGTCTTTCGTTTATCAATTGCATGAACGCGAATTTTCCCCAATGGAGATGAAACTAAACCAAATCAGGCCGGACTAGATTTTTACGCCAAGGTATTTGCGGAGTGCAAAAAATATAACTTAAAAATTATGGTAACCATTTCTCACTTAGAAATGCCATTACACTTAGTAATGGAGTATGGGGGATGGAGTAATAAAAAAGTTATTACCTTTTATATGAACTATGCCAAAAGTATTATTGATGCATTTGCTAAAGATGTTGAATACTGAATTCCATTTAACGAATTCAACCATATTACTTTTGACAACACTGGAATTTTTGATAACGAATCTAATTTATTAGAGTTGTCTTATCAAGCTTTTCATAATCAATTCGTGGCAAATGCTTTGGTGATTAAATATAAAAAAGAAGTAAATAAAAAACTAAATTTAAAAATGCAATTTGGTTCAATGATTGGACATGTTCTATGTTATCCATTAACTTGTCATCCCAATGATGTATTGTTGAATCAACAAATGGATTATTGAAACAACGATTTCTTCTATGATGTAATGGCCAAAGGGGAATACCCATGATTTATGAAAAGTTATTTTGAAAAAAATAACATTAAATTAGATATTACAAATGATGAGCTAAAAACTTTAAAAGAAAATACATTAGACTTTGTAAGTTTTAGTTATTATTCTTCAGGAACTGAAAGTGTTCAGTTGGAAACTCAAAAAACTGGGGGAAATGTTTTTATGACAGGGAAGAACCCATACTTGGATGCAACTAAATGAGGTTGACAAGTAGATCCAGTTGGTCTAAGAATTGTTTTAAATAAATTATATGATCGCTATAAACTGCCTTTATTTATTTCAGAGAATGGATTTTCTGCCCCCGAGGAATTGGATAAAAATAATACCGTAATTGATGACTATCGAATTGATTATTTAAAAGCTCACTTTGAACAAATGAGTTTAGCCATAGCAGATGGAGTTGAATTATTTGGTTATACCCTATGAACACCAATTGATTTAATCTCATATAGTTCACAAGAAATTACTAAACGTTATGGGTTAATCTATGTTGACAAAGATGACTTCGGTAATGGGTCTGGTAAAAGATATAAAAAGAAATCTTATGATTGATTTGCCCAGGTAATAAAAACTAATGGTGAAAAAATGTAAGGAGGCTTAATTATGAGTGGTAATAAAAAAGTAATAGAAATTTTTGCACCATGTGATGGTTGAGTTGATGACATCAAAAACCTAGATGATCCAATTTTCTCTCAATTGGTTTTGGGAGATGGGATTTATATTAAACCTAGCAGCAATGTAATGAATTGTGTCATTGATGAGGGAAAAGTTAGTTTGTTAGTTGAAACTAAACACGCTATTTATTTTGAAAAACAAACCATACCAATCCTAATGCATACAGGATTGCAATCAGATAAATATCAAGAAAACAGTTTTGAATCGTTGGTTAAAGTTAACGACTTGGTCAATCATAACAGCAAAGTTTTAAGTTTTGATAAAAAGTTTTTAAAAAGTTTAAATATGGCAACTCCAATTTTGGTTGACCCCAATTACTTAGACCAAGTTGAAATTAAAAAACTTAAACTGGCCCAAGAGGTTAAACAAGGAGAGGTGATTGCCACCATTACAATTTTAGATAAAGCTAAAGTTAAACCTAAAAAAGTCAAAAAAGATTACTCTCCAATATCACAAGATATCATTCAATTCTTGGGAGGCGAAGATAACTTAAAAAATATCAACAACTGTATGACTCGATTAAGAGTAGTGGTTCACAATAAAGATTTAATTCAAGAAGCTAAAATTAAAGAAATTGATATTGTTAAAGGCTTAAATTGAAGTGGAGATGAACTACAAATTATTATTGGGGGAGAGGTTTATAAAGTCAAAGGAAACATTGATTTTATTCTCTCAAACTCCACAGGACCCAAAACCAAAGTCTCATTTGGTAAAAAAATCTTATCAACTTTATCAGGGGTAATTTCCCCAATTATTCCAGTATTAATTGTAACGGGATTATTGTACTCACTACAATCAATTCTGACAATCTCAAAAGTTATTGTCAT
This sequence comes from Spiroplasma alleghenense, assembly GCF_003363775.1. Taxonomy (NCBI): domain Bacteria; kingdom Bacillati; phylum Mycoplasmatota; class Mollicutes; order Entomoplasmatales; family Spiroplasmataceae; genus Spiroplasma; species Spiroplasma alleghenense. The sequence continues at coordinate 1,107,624 of NZ_CP031376.1, read as the reverse complement.
TCCTGAGAGTGGAGACTTAACTCAAACCGATCCACTATCAGCAATCTTTATTGCATCCTCTTCAGTTGGATTAGCAGTATTGGGAACCTTCTTTTCTTGGTCGATTGCTCGATACTTTAAGGGTAATGAAACCATGGCCTTATTAATTGCTTTAAGTTTATCAAGTCATTTATTACTTGGAGCTGGAGGATATTTAGGCAATGGTCATGGAGTTCTTGCCAACGATGGGGTTGGTTGAAAACTATTTAGTATTGGGGGACAAAACGTCTACTTCAAATCTATTTATGGAACTATTCTACCATTTGTGGGAGCTGTTAGTTTTTACTTAATTTTTGATAAATGAGTTAAAACTTGAATGCCAGTTAGTGTTGACCCCATCTTTAGACCCTTTATCAGTTTCATCACCACCATTGGGTTATCTTTCTTCTTATTCTCACCATTCTTAGGAATGATTGAACAATTAGTTGGAATTGGGGCCGCTTGGGTAATGAGTATTCCTTTTGGAATCGGTTCAGGACTATTGGCTTTATTAATGCAACCAATTGTTTTACTAGGAGGTCACTTAGCCTTGTTTGCCGTATTCTCCCCATCAATTGCAGCAGGAGTGCCAACCATTTATATTACTTGTGTAAGAATTGCAGAACTTGGACAAGTTGGAGCTTTAATTGGGGTTATCATTCGTAGTAAAGTTTTAGAAACACGTCGCCAAGGATTATCATTTCTACTACCAGCTACCTTAGGGATAACTGAACCAGTAATTTATGGGGTGAACTTACAAAAAGTTCGTCCCTTAGTAATTGGATGTATTGCTAGTGGGATTGCCGGGGTAATTGCGGGTTTATTAAACCTGCAAGCAGATCACTTAGGAGGATTTGGAATTTTAGGAGTCTTAAGTTTTGATAAAACTTCAAGTATGTTGTGATTCTTACTAGTGGCTGGAATCTCAATTGGTTTAGGATTACTAGGAACCTTAATCTTTTATAGTGAACGAGTGGATGAATATAAAGGATTAGTTAAAATTGAAAAACAACTATATAAAGTCAGTTCCAAACAACTTGCAGGTAAAGTTAAAATAGTTGATTGAGAATACTACAATGACTTTAAAACCATTGAAGAATTAGTTAAAAATAATAACTCTAACTACTTAGAGTTAGAGAAAAACTTTATTAAAAAAGCTAAATTAATTGATGTCATTAAAGCTAATCAAGCTAAAAAGATTGTAGATGAAAACAAGATTCAACAATTACAGTCACAGTTAGAACAAGTTAATCTGAACATCAATCAATTACAACAACTAAATAGTCAAGTAAATGATACAGTTATCAATAAAACTAAAACCTTAATTGCTAAAATTAACCCCGAAAATAAAGAGAAGTTAGAAAACAACTTATCATACTTCTTAAACTCAGTTGGTGTTAATTATGATGGATTAGAGTTAGTATTAATGAAATAAGTAAAATCAAACCGGAAGGTTTGATTTTTTGGTTTATTAAGAGATTTATACTCCTAAAATATATATAAAAAATTATTTTCAAAGGTATATAATGTATATAATAGAGGATAAAGTTAAGGAGATTTTATGGATAAAGCAAATGAAGAAAAATTAAAATCGCAATTAGAGAACTATAAAAAAGAAATTGGCGATTTATTTGATGAAAAACTTCAATTAGATGATTATAAGAACATCTGTATCTACGGAGGAAAGGGCGTTGGTAAAACTCATTTTATAAAAGAGAAATTAATGCCCTCGTTGGAACAAGAAGGAGTAAAAGTTTTAAAGGTTTCGTGTACCGATTTTGTTGACAATTTTTCTGGAGGTAATGAATCACTTAGAAGCAAAAGCCACAAAGTAATATCAAACTTTATAAAGAAAAATTCTGCTTCTTGAGATGAAAATTTGGATGCATCAAAATCTTCATTCTTGTTAAGTATAATTTCTGCTTTTTTTGCTTTTATTATTTCTATTACATCTGTATCATTTGCCTTTTTTAATTTAAAAGATTATATTTTCATTGCTACTCTTTCAGTTGTATCCTTATTGGCCCTTATCTCATTTTTATTGTGGTTTTTCCTCAGCTTTAAATCAACTTTTAAGAAAATAACATTAGAAAAAGACTTTTATAAAAGTAACAAAATAAGCATTCCCAATAAACGAAAAACGAGTTATAAAAACAAAAAGTACCTAATCTTTATTGATGACCTGAATAGATTGACAAGAGAAACTCAAGAAGATTTTATTATGAAAGTATCGGGGGTAAATAACGTTATGTGTACTCCTCCAGAAAACATTATTTTAGTTTTTATTACTTCTGATGACCTTGTTAATAAAAGTGATTCAGATTTTGTTTATAAATTTTTGTCTAAGCGTTTACACTTTAAATTTGATTTAGAAAAATTGAAATATATTTATAAAGACAGAAAGTTCTCGGATTACGAAAAAATGATTTTCAGTAAGATGAGAAGCTTCAGGCAAATAAACGAATATGTCAATATATTGGATAAAAAGTTACTAAAAATTTCAGAAGAAAAATTAAAAATGTTTGACCGAAATTCGGTTGAGACGGTCTCTCTTTTAGAAACAATTTATAATGAAGACGAATCGATTGCTAATTTATTAGAAAAAATTGAAGAAGGAAAAAATTTTGAATTTCATGATATATGGAATTTCAAAAAATACTTAGAACAAAAAAGACAATATAGTGAATGTTTTGAAACTATTTTTGAGTACAAAAGAAAATTTTGAAACGGAGTAGTATCAGAAGGTTTTAAACCTGATAAAGATTTTGTAAATCCTAAAGACCACCTAGGCTATAAATATAAATTTGAAGATTTAAATAAGTTGCCAATACAAGAAGCTGATGAAATAAAGAAATATAATTCTCAAAGTAATGAATACTACCAAAATTTGGGAGAAAGTGAGTATGTTTTTACCGAAACTAACAAAATTATAAATTTAAAAAACAGAAAATTTTCAAAGTTTTTAATAAATCCTGAAATTATAAATAATGTAAATGAACAAAACAAAAGTGAATTCTTTTTGGAATATATTGATGAATCTTCGAGATTGTTAAAACCCGAAAAGTGTCTTGATAAATTTTTAGAAGATTCATTTAATTTCAAGTTTTGGGAATATATATTCATAGATAGTTACTATAGTTACAATTCTATAACTAAAATAAGCAGTTCTCTATCCATATTTCTAAATGATAAATTTAAATCAAATGAATTTGACTCTTTTATAGAAAATTTTGAAGCTGATGGTGGTGAAGAGATGAAATTTGAAAAAATCTACCACAATTCGCTATTTAATTTAAATTTATATCAACTTAAAAAGAATTACTTTAGAATTGAATCAACATTGGCTGAATTAGTTAAAAAAAGATACAAGTTGGTTGGAAAAAAATTTAACAATGATTCTTGAAGATTCTATGTAGATGATTTAAACGAGTCTTTATACAGTGGACACTTTTCAGAATACCAAAAGAAACATGAAATAGCTAATGAGTTTATCTTAAATTCCCTTGAATCTAATACTGAAAGTTATGAAATTTTTCAAAGATTATTAATTTATTGATGAAGTTTAGAGATCAAACTTGGAAGTTTTTTCAACTTCTTGCTTGGTTGCATTTTTACTGGTAAATGATTTTACAACAAGAGTGTCTTGAAATTCATTATAAATCAAGACGAAAAAATATCAACTCCATTTACAATTAAACTAAAAAACTACTTAAAATCTAAAACAAAGGAATACACACAGTACCTTGAAGAACCCCATAATTTGGTTTTTGCAAGAGAAGCTCTTCCATTTATAAAAGAAGTAGAAGACTTTATTGAAAATAATATATGTGGTCGTAGTCAAATAATTAACCAAGTAGAAAAATATGAATAAAATTAATTTTGATAAACCAATCTTATTTTGTGATGAGAGTGGTTTTTCTGGAAATATAAAACTGGATACAGACCATGAAAAATATTTACGCCAGCCACTATTTGTGGTGGCATCAATTCTTATAAATAACGAAAAAGAATATAGAGAAATCGAAAATATTTATACAAAATTTTTATTAAAACACAAATTCACTGGATCAGAGTTTAAAGAAGAAATGTTTAGTAAGAAAAATAATCATATTTTAGCGGATTTTATCGACCTCATTATTGAAAAAGATTTTTGATTTTTTTCAGTAATTGATAAGACATTTGATATTTGCAATGATGCCCTATACTTGTTGTTTCCGAATTCGTTTGACGAAAAATCATATGGAATTTATGAAGCAGTACAACTAAATAGAGATAAAATAGATTTTATTGTCAAAGAATATTTTGAACTTTTAAAATCTTTAGATTTAAGCAAATATTATAAAAACATAACTAAAAATATAGATTTTGGACCCTATTATGAGAATATTTCTCAAATTAATTTAGAAAGTAATTTTAAAATATTTATTCAAGACAAAAAATACGCAAAATTTCATCATTTAGAATCTATTTTATATCTCTTTTCTATGGTGGACAATGATAGCAACTTTCTTTCCCTAGATATTTTAAAAAAATATAATGTTTATTATGATAATAATGAAGAGTTTCAAAGAATTAAAACTGAGGAACATTTTCTAAAAAATTTCATTTCGGAAATTAATTTTTTGGAAAGCGAAAATTATATCATTTTGCAGTTTGCTGACAATATAGCTAGACTCCTTAATCGATATTTTAAATATATTTTATTTGAAAACAAGGATGAGCTTGCAGAAAAAATTTTTTCAAAAATGGGTATTAATTATTTTGGTAAAGGCAACTTTATGATGTATTCTGAAGACCAAAAAAAATTTATGAATAGTGGACAAGATTTCAGGGACGTTATTGATTCTATTAATTTTGGTAAAAATAAACATATTAAATAATTGATCTAATAAAATTTTAAAAAATACATATTATTTTCTAATTTCCAATTTCAAGAAATTTCTAAATATAAACTTATAGGTTTTTTCAACTATAACGTATTGTTTCTTTTTATAATCAAGTTTTTTTCCTTTAAAATTTAAGTACTCATATCATAGATTATTATAAAAATTTAAGATATCATTGCCTAAATTAGGATAGGATAAATAATCCTGTGCTTTAAAAAAATTTCTTTTAGTTTCTATTTCAAGTTTGGGGTTTATCCAGTATTTCTTATTTTTCGAAATTTCAAAATCTTTAAATAGATCCGGATATTCTAAAATTTCGTATTCAAATTCAGATATGTCTTTATTTATTATTTTAAAATTTTTGATTAAAATTTTAAAAAAGTTTTTTATTATAAAGAAAAAAAATATTATAGTGGAATGATAAGAAAAAAATCCAAAAATAAATTTGTAATAAAAATTAGTATTAATTAAACTTATAACATAAATAATTGAAATCAAATTTATGATTGCAGAAGTCATTAAAATCAATGCAATAATTATTAGAGAAATCAATTTAGTTAGAGGTTTATTAATCTGTTTATAGCCAATTTTTATATTTGAATAATGATAATTTTCTCTACCTAAGACTTTGTTTATGTAAACTTCCTCCTTAAAATTAGCAATTTCATTTGGCTTTGTCACAAAAACAATTAAAAATAAAGAATTAACCAACGTGGCAATAAATAAAATAGTAATATAATTACATTTAAACTCTCACTTTTTTCAAATTACTAATGAAGGTGCAATTAGAGCTATTAGAATTATAATAAAATATGCGATTATTAAAAATAAATCATCCGGTATATAATTAAATCTTTTTTTAACCACTTTCTCTTTTCCATAAATATAATCGGAAAGTAATGGGTTGTTTTTTTCTATTTTTTCTTTCATATCATATTAGTCCTTTCCATTATTTTATATAATTAATCAAATAAAATAAAAAAATAAATATATTAATATAAATTTGCTCTTGATCTAAATTGCCTTTTTAGATATAATTAATTGTATGAAACTTGTAAGTAGGTAGTTATGAAAAAGATAAAAGTAGTAGAGTTGTTTGCTGGGGTAGGAGGCTTTCGCCTTGGTCTAGAAAAAGCTAATAAAAGTGTTTTTGAATTAGTTTTTGCCAATCAGTGAGAACCAAATAAAAAGGTCCAACATGCTTATAATTGTTATGTAAATCATTTTGGTATTGAAAATACCTCAAATGAAAATATTGAAATTGCTAAATACCAAATTCCCAATAGCTTCGACCTATTAGTTGGGGGATTTCCTTGTCAAGATTATTCGGTGGCATCAACTGGGGCCAAAGGAATTGAGGGTAAAAAGGGTGTTTTGTGATGAGAAATTTCTCATATTCTTGAAAACAAAAAACCAAAATATGTTTTACTAGAAAATGTTGATCGATTATTGTTATCTCCATCTAAAAATCGTGGGCGAGATTTTGCCATTATGTTAATGAACTTTTATAAAAATGGCTATAATGTTGAATGACAAGTTGTTAATGCTGCAGAATATGGCATGGTTCAGAGAAGAAAAAGAGTATTCATTTTTGCTTACAAGAAAAGTAAAGCCATAATTAAGAAAAGTGATTTTTCAAGTAGTTCTTTAACTGATGTATTAAATCAATACGGAGTAATTAATAAGGCGTTTAAAATTAAACCTTTCTTAGAGGATACCCAAGTTAGCAAATATGACTTTAAAGAAGAATTTAAAGATGAAATAGATATTACACAAAACTGAATTAATCAAAAATTTGAAAATACTGGGGTAATGATAAATGGAGACATTTATACGCTTAGAACCAAACCTCAAAATGAACCAAAAATAATTAAAACTTTAGGTTCAATTTTAGAAAACAACGTTGGTGATAATTATTTACTTACAAGTGAACAAAAACTTAAAGCTGAATATGTTAAAGGTGCTAAAAAGATTTTAAGATATAAACCCAATGGGGAAGAATATTATTATGCTGAAGGTAAAATGTCTCTAGTAGATGATGTTAATAAACCAGGAAGAACTATGTTAACTAGTGAATCAACAATTAATCGTTCATCTCATTTTATAGCAGTAGGAAAAGATAAAATTAGGTTTATCACCCCAATTGAAGCTGAGCGCTTAAATGGATTTGATGATAATTGAACTAATACAGGAATGCCAGAAAAAATGCGTTACTTTTGTATGGGAAATGCCTTAGTGGTTGATATTGTTAAAGCAATTGGTAAAAACATCATTGAGTTTAATGAGAAATAAAAAGTATGATAACTATTTTGAGTTATCATACTTTTTTTGTATGTATTTGTTGTTAATTCAAAATGACTTTTTACAGATTGATTTAGTATTATTCATTATTAAGTACTGATCTAGTTTATTAACACCCTTAGGTCTTATATGAATAATTTTATTACTACTTTCTTTAATAAAGTTATCTTTAACTTGACCATTTGGGGAAATGGTTTCTTGATAATCAGAGATGAATTTTAATTTAGTATCTTCTCAAACTGATTGAATAGTCTCATATTCGGATTTATCAAACTCTAATTCAAACATTTTTTCTAAATAAATATGCTGCTTATCAACTTTTTTAAAAGCAAACATTAAGAACTTATTTTCAAATAAATCAAGATATTCTGAAGAATCCTCAAAACTATCTTCAACTATTGCTAAGGGGTTAATGACATTTAAAGATAATGATTCTTGAATTTTACCATCTTTGTTAACTGTACAAGTTCTTAACTCACAAGTTAAGGCTTGTAGTTGTTTTTTGTAATTGGGAACTTCTAGCTTCATTCAGTAATCTAAAACTATTCTATTAATGTTTTTGGGAATCTTTTTAGTGACATCTTTTCTAATGTGGTTAAGATAATAATCAATAACATTTATATTTTGATATTTCTCAATAATATAATCAATTTTATCAAATAGGTTATATTCTAAGTGTTGATTTCGTGTTTTAGAATTTAAGATTTTCTTAATGAATCCGACTTTAAAAGAAAAAGCACGTTGTTTGGCAGGGGTTGAAGAAAATGGTTGAGTTCTAAAATTATCACCTTTGGAACCCTTAGTACAAGCCGCTAGAATATTTGAGTTACTCTCTGAAATTAAGTGAGCATTTCCTAATTCAACCATTTTCTTTAAAGTTAAATAATCTTCTTCAATAATCTGATACTCTTCAATGGTATTTAAATCTAATAGAAAAGCATCTTTGATAACATAATTTAATTTATTTAAATCTATGTAATTGTGTTCATAGGCTAAAACTAGAATACAATTATTTTTCTCATAAACATGACTTTCTTTAAATTTGAATAGAAAGTCTTTTTCATAATTAATGATACTTAAAACCATACGTTCCTTTGGAACTAAATTATTTTTACTATCTCTTTTTAACGGGATGACTTTAAGTTCTAATCCAATCTCAGCAAAATCAGCCTTATCCAAGTTATTTCTTTTTAATCCAAATAGACCTTGTTCAATTGCTTGTCCAATCGCACCCTTGTCTTTTTTAATTAATTCAATTTCTTGATTACCAATTATTTCCCCAATGGTTTTGTTAATCGCACCTTTTGCTATCTGTAAAATCTCTTCTTTATTCATAGTAATAACCTCTATAAAGATTATACAATTAATTATAAAAATTAGCGTTTAAATTATACGCATTAAAAATATTTTATTGTGTATAATATATTATATATTTAAGAAAAGAGAAAATTAAATGAACGAATACATTCAAATTTTAACAAAACCAAGTGAAAACGCCGAAAATGAAAGAGAAATGTACACATTCCATGATATATTCCATAATAAGGATTTAAATCAGGGGAAAATAAACATTCCTATTTTTCAAAGAAACTATTCATGATCTGAAGAACAACTTGTAGATTTTTCAAATGAGTATGACAAATATTTTGAATCATTTTTAAAAGAAGCTAGCAATGATATGCCTACATATGACCAACAAGATGAAGTTGTTAAAAAAGCTAAAATGACAAATAATGTCTTTAGAACTTTTTTTGGTCCAATTTATATTTTAAAACAGCAAAGTGCGCTTACCAAAATAATAGACGGTCAGCAAAGAATAACAACATTGTACATATTTCTAATTGCACAGTGGTCTCTCTTAAAAAGACATGAAAAAGAATTCAAAAATCTAATTAATAATATAGAAGAAACAAAACTGAAAAAAAGAGCAAGCGAAATGCTTGATTATTTTAGTAGATCAATAAAAGAATTAATATTCATGTCAAAAAATAATGATAAACTATTTGGAAATAGTAAATTTGAAACCGAAAACTTGAACGATAAAAATGTATGAGAAAATTTATTTAAAATAATAGATGGAAAGCCATTCTTAGATAAAGTTTTTGATGATAATTTTTCAAATTTTAAAGAATTTCAACTAAGTCTTTCAAATGATTTAAAAAATACTAAAAAAAATTCCTCATATAAATCAATAATAGACTCTAAAATCTTTAATGCTTTTATTTACGCTGAAAATTATTTTTTAAGTAAAATTAAGAAAATTGAAGAAAATAATTATAGCGAAATTGACTATTTACAAAAAATTAATTCTCCAAACTTTACATTATTACTTACAATGTTTATGTTCACATTTGATATTTCTGAATATTTTCAAATAGGTGTTTTTAATATAAAAAAAGAAGATCAAATTTCAAAAATCTTTGAAAATATTAACTCCAAAGGAACCCAATTGACTCCATTTGACCTGCTCAAAAATGCGATATATCAATCAATAAAAAAGTCTAAGCAAAAATTCAATGAGGAAGAATTTGCTCAGCAGATAGAGGAAATTGAAAACCTAATAATAGATTCCTATAAGAGTCTCGATAATAATGAATATTTATTGGATTTTTATAAAGGATTATTTTTAAATCACTTGAAAAAAGTGGAAGACGTTAATAAAGCCAATATATTTGAAAGGGTGAGCCAAGTACTCAAAAATGATGATAGGTATAAGGAAAATCCGTGTATTTTATTAAGGGATTTACAAATTTATTTTAAAAATTATTGTGAAATCTTTCCTAAAAACCCAGAGGAATATTCAATCGGAGAAGATGATAGAGACCTTGATTTTTACAACTGCTATAGAGTAATAAATAATTTAAATTTTAAAGTACTGAAATCTATGTTAATAGGTATGCATACAGCGATAGACAGAGATGATTCGATAAAAAACAGCAGAGAGTTGAAAAATAAAGCAACAAATTTTGTGAAGAAACTCTCATATATTTATTTAATTAATCTAAATTGCTATGATAAAAAGGCAAACTGGCATGATAATAAATTTAGAGAAATTTCAAAAGAGTTTCTTAAATCAAAAGACATTTATAAAGCACTAATAAATTTAAATAGCAAAAAAGACGATGAAAACAATATTTTAGAAGATCCGCTATTTAAATCACTATTAGAAGACAGCGAGTGAAATAAATATATCCAAAAACTATCTGAAGAGGTTGAAGATATTAAATCAGAATTATTTAAAGATAATGGTGCGTCTAAAGCAATTCTCCAAGATTTGTTCTTTTTTTCAGCTTCCAATAAACATGAGATTATCAAGAGAAAATATGAATTGGAACATATACTACCAATCAAGCAGAAGGAATCTAAAAATAAAATTGAAAATTATGACACAATAAAATTTTCTATTGGTAATATGATTTTGCTAAAGAAAAAACTAAATGCAAAATTAAGTAACTGTGGATTTGAGGATAAAAAAGGTAAGGTTTATTCTAATCAAGAATATATTGATGAAACCTTATTCGGAGTCGAGGAAAAAATATTCAAAAAATTATCAGTAAAGCAATTGAAAGTTTTTAAAGAAGAAGAAATAGTTGATAGAAATAAAGTTATTTCAGAATTACTAAAAAAAGCTCTTATTAATGAATATCTATAAGAATCTGAATTATGCTATTTTTAACCGCAACCCCCAATAATATCTTTTAGTTGTTTAACATATCACTTCGAAATTGACATGTTATATTCATCAATTCTAAATTCAATAGGAAAACTAGCATTACCCCCAATGACAAACTGACCTAAGATATTTTGTCTATCAAAGTAAACATCTTCTTCTAGTAAGAAGATGTTTTTTTCTTTGTCAACTAAATTACTTTCACCATGACAGTGTTTTTCTCACAACTGGGTTACCTTATTGTTAACACGGATTCTGCCTTGGGGTTTAAAGTAAGAACTTGATTTTAAAGTATAACCAATTTCTTCTTTAACTAAAGTTGCTGGATATTGCTGATCAACTTTTCTAGATATAGTTGTACCTGGGGCTATATATAAAATTTCAGGACAAACTTTTTTACCATAATTATATAGCAAGGTAAACTCTTTTGAACTAGTTGTACTTTTAGCCTTCACAACCTTCACCATATCCTCAAACCCTAACTGGTTAACATCTTTATACTTATCCATAAACTTAGTAAACCTAACTCCTTGAAAGTCTTTTTCCAAACTTGTTAAATCCATTTGGTTTAAAGTTTTTTCATCTATAAAGGTATTGGGTTTATTTAAATAACTCCCAATTACCCCACATCATTGATGAGATAAGTTTTTATTATTAAATAAGTAGTAAAGGATAACCTCATCTTTTGTTAACTCATCTTTGGCTTTAGTCTTTTTAATATCATACTGGGTTAAATTAAGCTGATAGGTTTTAGCTCATTTTTTCTCTAAACTACCAACTACTTCTTGGTAACTTAACTTATCATAGATTAAACAAACATTATCTAATTCTAAGATGTCATATCCATAACTGGTCATATTTGGGGTTAATTTGGTTAATTGATTTAGTCGTAAGTATCAATAATTGGGGGAATTAATATTGGCGACTAAATCAAAGACATTTAAGACCTTATCACTTTGTCTTCTTAATCCTCTTCCCGGTTGTTGTAAGAAGATGGTGGTGGAATTTGTAGGACGAGCAAAGATAACATTGTTAATATTGGGGATATCAACACCTTGGGTGAGAATATCGACAACACATAAGAAGTTGGAAAGTACAATTAAATGTGTAAATGAGTGAGGCATACTTTTCTAATAAAATTAGCAATATTTGAAATTTAATTTAATAAAATATAAAATATAAATAAATATAATCTAAAGAATTAATATAAAGAGGGTGATTAATTTATGAATTCTACTAAAAAAATTCGTTTATTTTGAATTTTGTTTTATATAGTTTTTTGTTTTTTTAATTTACTTCTAATCGCTTTTCTTGCTCTGTTTTTTTGACCAATTTCTCAATCTAACTCAAATTGAATTTCTTATAAGGAAATTTATTACTACTTGGTTATTGCTATATTCTGATTCATTATATCAATTGGATTCATTATGTGATTACTTTTTGGACCAAAGACCATTTTTAATGTTAAATTAAAAATAGTCGATAATAACAACAATACCAACAATACCAACAATACCAACAATCCGATATTAGGCCACTTCAATTCGATTATTAACCAACTAGTTTCAAAAAAAGCAGCGAAAACAAATAAAATAATTATGTCATTTTGAATTCTTTTGATGTCTGTGATTTTTGTAATTTGAAATATCCTCTCAAAAAATTATCAAAGTAATGTCTACGAATTTAATAATATTTTCATACCATCATTTACGGGTCCTATAATTTCTTGAATAATGGTTGAATCATTCAGGATGAAAACTGGATACTCCGCTATTTTAAACATCAATCAAAATTTTAATATTTTTTTTGAGTTAGATATAAAAAATTTATCTAAAGTGGTTTCTAACGAGAAAATAACCGTAAAAGAACTGAAACTTTTGCTGACTAAAATTAAATCAAAAGATCTCCTTCTCAACGGAGATCTCCTTCTCAGCCGTGAAATACTTTTAAGAAAAAAATTAGAATTTTTAGATATTAAGCAAAAAGCCTTCTATTACTATATTTTATTTGTGTCTGAACAAAATGCAAAAGTTAATAAATCATTAAATTCGTGTGAAAAAAATGCAAATAAAAATAGCCGTGAAGCAAAAAGAGCAGAATCGGAATATTTCAGAGAATTGGAAATTCTTTACTTACTTATTTGTGAAAACGAAATTAGCAATGGCTATTATATTTACTAAATATAAAATTTTTTTATTTTTGAAATCATAACAAGTTTTCCATTTAGTTATAATAGTAATATATTTTAGGTATAATAATTATGATACAAACTGAGGGACTTTATGGCAGCAAATTATAGAGAAATACTGAAAGACTTACAAAACCGATTAGTTTCAAATAATACAAGAACTAATACGTTTTTTTCAACTAAATCAAGTTCAATTGATTTTTTGGATTTATTTAAATACTATTTAGTTGAAATTAGACATAATTCTATTAATGTAGAAGATATTGAAAATTTGCCAATGAAGTGCTTTGAATCTGGAGGATTCATTATTAATTTTAGTAAAGAGTTAATTCCGGCTCGCTTAAGACAAAGTGGATGAACCGATACTATGGATAAAACTAGAAGCACTATTTTTAAAAGATTAAAAAGTATTATTAAAGAATGTTTAAACGACCAGCAACAATTTTCTATTGAGTCACTTAGAGTTGGTTTCCCATTTGTAAAAGGGGCCATAAATTTATCAAATGAAGCTACAAACTTTAGAGCTCCATTATTTTTTTATGATTTAAAAATGACCAAGGTTGGACATGATCGCTTTGAGTTCCAAGTCAGCAAGGATTTTGTTGTTAATTCTTCAATTATTTCTAATGCTGCTGTTTATAACAGAATCAACGATTTTAAACTTGACTTTGAACAAGTTGAGGTTAGCGAAGAAGAAAATTCTATCATTTCAGAAGGTTTTGAATTTAATAAAAATTTAGACTCAGAATTTATCGATAACTTAATTAAGACTAATAAATTATTTAGAAATACCGGAGTTGGTTTCAGTCAAAAAAATGAACTTTATAATTTTTTCACAAATCCAATTAAATTAGAACCACTAGTATTAAAAGTTAAAAGAGAATTCAATGAAGAAAATAAATCTGAGTTTGCAAAAAATGGAGATTGTATTGCTAGCATTTCCCCAAACTTGAGTATTGGAAGATATAATATGACTTCAACAGGAATTTTTGCAAACTATGAAGAGCTTAAAGAGTTAACTGACGAGGAGTTAGAAAACTTTTTTGGAGCAAATAGCTTTAGTGGATTAAATAGTCAAGAAGATGACTTTAATGAAAGCGAAGTTAAACTAATAAGCAAGTTAGACTACTTTCAAAAGCTAGCAATCAAAAAAGCTAAAAAAGGAGATTTAGTAATTGAGGGACCACCAGGAACAGGTAAGTCTCAAACTATTTCAAATATTATTGCCAATATTTTAAGCGATGCTAAAACAGCGCTATTTTTAACTGAAAAAAAGGTAGCTTCAGAAGTTGTTTTTGAAAGAATTGGTAAGCTATCAAATCTAGCTTTGTGAATTCATAATATTGAAAAAGATAAGTTAAGCATTTACAACCAGATTAAAGTTCTTACCAAGGACTTAGATAATTTTATGAACTTAGATATGAAATTTGCAAATTCAGAATATGGTAGTGAAATTGATGAAATTTTTGAAAACGTTGCTAAGTTTAAAGAACTATTAAATACAGAAGAAGGTCAAGAATACTTAAAATATAAAAAAGATTTGAAAAGTTCTTTAGATACTTCACCGAATAACTTAAAAATATATCAAGAAAACTTTGATCAGTTAAAAAAAATGTCTGAAGCTTTAGAAAAATTTAGTATTTTAAAAATGAAAAACACTTTGACATCAAAAGAAACTATTAATAAAGCTTTTGAATCAATTAGAGAATATGAAAAGTTTGAAAAAACTTGTTCCAAAATTTCAAGAACCCCGTCACTGGAGAGAATATTATTGGAAAATGAAAATATTAGTGCAAGTAGTTATTCTCAGTACTTATTCAACTATTTTCATAAATCAAAAATTAAATTTAAAATCGGATTTTTTTCACGTAAAAAATTTCAAATATTTTTAAGTTCTGAAAGCTGCAAACAATGTTTAGACGAATTAAAATTTTTTCAAGAAAATCTTAGTCACGATTTAGTTTACTTTTTCTATAGCAGGCAACAAAACAATCAAATTATCCAAATAAAAGAAATGTATGAATTGGGTGTTGATGATTTTGAAACGATTGAAATTGCCACAAAGCACAACTTAATTAAAATGTTTGAAAATGAAAATAGGGAAATCTTAAAATTTGGGTCTTTTGATTGATTTGAAAAAATTGCCAATACTAACTCAAAACAAATTAAAGCAACAACTGATAAAATTTATTGAAATATAATTTATCAAATGCATTTATTAATTTCAAATGATGATGAATTAAATAATAAATATATTAAATTATCAAGTATTTTATCAAAAGAAAAGGGTCGTCATAATATTCCTAGGTTATTTAAAGTCTATGAATCGCTTTTAAAAGTAATGTTTCCGATTAAAATATCATCCCCTGACACTAGTTCTAACCGTTTAATTTTCCCTTGAAAACAAAATGCTTATGACTTTGTTATTTTTGATGAAGCCTCACAAATTTTTACCGAAAACGCCTTGCCAAGTTTATTCAGAGCCAAGAAAGCCATCATTGCAGGAGATCCAAAACAATTGCGACCATCAAACTGGTTTGCTTCAAAGAGATTGGGTTCAGAAATTGATGATGAAGACTTTGATGAAATTGATGATGATAATTATGAAGAAATAGAAGAAAAACTAACAACACTACAAGATGAAAGTTTACTAGATTTTGCAATTAGTCGCTTTCCTAAAACAATGTTGAAATTCCATTATCGTAGTAATCATAAGGAATTAATTAGTTATTCAAGTGCGGCATTTTACGAAAACGAATTATTTGTTTCTGATAAGCCAAGTACTGTAGAACTTCCATTAGAGCATGTTTATATAAAAGATGGATTAAGATTTAAAAAGGAAAAAATTAATCCTAAAGAAGCAGAAGCGGTTGTTTATTTAGTTATTAAACATGTTTTAAATGGACAAACTTCAATTGGGGTAATTACAACAAATTCAACCCAAATGAAGTATATTGAAGAAATGCTAGAAGACCAAGCTCGTGAAATTCCTGAACTATCTGTTGCCTTAAATGAAAATTCAATTTTTGTTAAAAATATTGAAAATGTTCAAGGAGATGAAAGAGACATTATTATTTTCTCAGTTACATTTGCCCCTGATTTAAACGGAAGATTTATTAATAATTTTGGTCCTATTCAACAAGATGGTGGTCCAAACCGACTGAATGTTGCCATTACAAGATCTAAAATTAAAATGTATGTAGTTAAATCAATTCACTCTTCTATAATAAATACTCAAAATCCCAACACAATTATTTTCAAAAAGTATTTAGAATACGTTGAATCTATTCAAGAAAATGAATTAGACTCACCAGTAATTAAATCACTACTTACAAGTGTCAACCCATTGGTTCGCCAAAGTACTGATGAAGAAGGTTGAAGTGATTCAGAATTTGAATTAGAAGTTTTTGATGGAGTTAGAAATAAACTAAATCACTTGTCTGAAAGATTTGTTATTAAGAGACAAATTCAACAAGCTGGCTATAGAATCGACATGACAATTTATGATAAGAAAGAAAATAAGCATATCTTAGCAATCGAAGCTGATGGTGCTCGATATCACACCTCAACTCGTGAACAAAAAATGAATGACTATTATCGTCAAGAGTACTTAGAAAATCAAGGATGAAAATTTATGAGAATTCTATCAACTCACTGATGAGATTTAGATGGAGTTAAAAAACAAGAGTTCTTAGACAATATTTTAAAATTTGTTGAGGATTATAAAATTGCAGAAAAGAGGTAATTAAAATCAGAACGGAAATAATAGTTTCAATAATAGCTATAACTATATCTTTGTTATCGGCAGTACTGACATTTTTCTTAATACCTTTTTTAAAGTGAAAAAATAATTTCACAAACAAAGTAGTAAAGTTTATGATAAATGAAATGGATTTTATGAACGAGAAAAGCTTAGACGAAAAAGTCGATATTCAAAAAACATATAATTATAATTTCTTTATCTATTTTTGAATTTATTTAAATAATTCAATCAAGAGTAATTTAAAACCTGAATTAGAAATGATAAGAATTTATTTAATAAAAAAATATAAAAATGTTAAAAAAAATACTAAATTAGCATTAAAAAACAACTGAGACATTAGATTTTATGACTTTAAAGAATCTGATGGAAAGTTTTATGAATGCCGACAATCAATTCCTAATGATGAGGAAAAGGGTTTTTTTCTGAGTCTTCCAATTGAGGAAAAGTACTATTTCTTTAAGCGATCAATATATATAAGAACCATGGGAAAATCATTTTATTTAACAGAAAAAATTAATAGAAAAGATGTTCGATATTTGAATTCGCTTTTCAAATCTAAAAAGCCTGAATAATTACAATAATTCATTCTATAAAATATATTTAAAAAAACTTCTTTTTCAAGAAGTTTTTTTACGTCTATTTATAAACTAACTATACTTTTCAATTTCTGATTTAATTAATTGACAAATATAATTTCTGATTTTAATTTTAGGATTTTCAAGAAAAAATTCTTCATTAAAACCAGAATCTCCTCCAACCACAAAGCGACACATTTTACTAGGATCAAAAAATACTATATCTTTTTTTATCTGGTAGATATCAGGATTTTGACTAACTCTGTCTTCAATATTTTGGCAATATTTATCTCACAATTTCTCGTCCTCACTATTGTAGTTTTCTCGTCCTCGGGGTTTAAAATGCGAACCAGACATTAAGATGTAATTACCATCTTTTTTAACTGCTTTAGCTAAAAACTTACCTTGAATTAATTTGAACATCACGGAGTCATTTTTTATAAGGCTATCTCCCCCCAAAACCTGTGAGCCATAATTATAAAGCAGGGAATTGGTTTTGGTTTTATTTTTACCTATTTCATGTTTTACCAACTTAACCATATCTTCTAATCCCAGTTGTTCTACATCTTTATACTTATCCATAAACCTAGTAAACCTAACTCCCTGAAAGTCTTTTTCTCAACTTGTTAAATCCATTTGGTTTAAAGTTTTTTCGTCTATAAAGGTATTGGGTTTATTTAAGTAACTCCCAATTACCCCACATCATTGATGAGATAAGTTTTTATTATTAAATAAGTAGTAAAGGATAACCTCATCTTTTGTTAACTCATCTTTGGCTTTAGTCTTTTTAATATCATACTGGGTTAAATTAAGCTGATAGGTTTTAGCTCATTTTTTCTCTAAACTACCAACTACTTCTTGGTAACTTAACTTATCATAGATTAAACAAACATTATCTAATTCTAAGATGTCATATCCATAACTGGTCATATTTGGGGTTAATTTAGTTAATTGATTTAGTCGTAAATATCAATAATTGGGAGAATTTATATTGGCGACTAAATCAAAGACATTTAAGACTTTGTCACTTTGTTTTCTTAATCCTCTTCCCAGTTGTTGTAAGAAGATGGTGGTGGAATTTGTAGGACGAGCAAAGATAACATTGTTAATATTGGGGATATCAACTCCTTCATTGAGAATATCAACCACACATAAGAAGTTGATTTTTTGACTAGCAAAGCCAGCTAAGATTTGTTGCCGATCACTAACTTGTTCTGAATCACTGGTTAAAATAGCACTAGCATAGTTATTGGTGATTAAAAGTTGGTTAATACTTGATGCATGTTCAATCGAATAATAATCGGTTTCGCATATTTTATTATAAATTATATGAATTTGGTTGTATAATAAATTTGTGAGGTATTTATATGAATTTAGGTTTTTTAAAAGGTTTTATAGATTCAAAATCCTACAAGGAGTACGAAGCTGATTTCTATTTTAGTCTAAATGTAAATGCACATGGAATTGACTTAAATCCCAGAGCCTCTAGAGTTTTGGTTAGAATGAAAAATGAATTAGCTAAAAATATAATGAATAATAGGTCTAAATATGAAAACGAAAATGATTGTTTAATTATTATAGGGCTTATTCAGACTAATACATCGCGGGGCATCCTTGCTGAAAATTACATATTGGAAAGCGAATTGGAGGCAAAAGGTACTACGGTCTCAGAATTTTTATTATCAAATTTATGGAGATCTTTATAGATGTTAGATACTATTGATAAAGAAATTTTTCAAAATAAGCAGACTAACTTAAATACTATATTCCAAATACTATTAAAAGCTTACGGAGTAAAAATTGATACTGAAAAGTTTAAAAAAATAATTACTGATAAAATAGTTAATGGAGAGATATTTCTGATCAAAAAAGATAAAATACTTATCAAATCAGATTTTGCTGATTTTAAGACTGAGTTATTTACTAAACAAATTCAAGAAATCACAAATTATTCAAATTTTTGTAAAAGTTTTAATTTTAATAATTTGCATTTCCATGAAATGTTGCTTCTAAAGCATTCAATTGAACTTAAAACTCCGATGACCATGCAACTCCTTTATTCAATTTTAGTTAATGGAAATAATCTGAATTTTGAGGTATCGGGCAATATTTTTTGTAATAATTTAAATTTAACAGTTTTCAAAAACCCTTCAGATAATTTTTCAACACAACTTGAAAAAATAAAATTTCAAGCAAAAAAATTAGGCGAAAATAAAACAAAGGAAATTTTAAATCACGATTTTGGTTTTGATAAATTTAAGTCAAGCCAATTAGCAAAGGAGTATATAAATGAGAGATAAAATAGCGAGGCTATTCACTGAACATTACGCGTTTGGATTAAGACATAATACAGAAGAGGGAGCCAAGTCATGAGCAATAAGACAGGTGATTGAAAAATTGAACTGTACCGAAGAAGAAGTTTTAGAATCAATTGAAAGAGATGAATCAAAGACATTTACTTTAGATAAAAAAAATGACTATGAAGTTAAAGCAATCAATAGAAATTATTTGACTATATTTAACGATTATATTAATAATTTACTCGATTCTAACGAAGTGATGTTTGAAGATGTTGAAGATATAAAGAAATCCACTCTTGATTTAGGAAGCAAAATAAATATTAGCGATGAACTAGAAAAATTTTCAATTAAGGGCCTGGTGCTGGGTGACATACAGTCTGGTAAAACAACAAACTTTATGGCTTTAACCAGCTTGGCCTTTGATTTAGGATATAAGAGAGTTATTATTTTGACTGGGTTGCTGGAAGATTTAAGAGTGCAAACCTTAAATAGAGCCAAGTCTGCCTTGGGTCATCCGGATGAAAAAGTTCAGGATAATTACGGTGGCTGGATGCACTTTCTTAGTAAAGGAATAAATTTTCCAACTAAAAATGGTGATATTAAAAAAGACACATTTCATAATAACCAGGCTAACGAAATTCAGTTAAAGAACATTTGAATAATAAAAAAAACAGCTGCAAATTTAAAAAAAATAAATGATTATTTTGAAAATGTTAGATCAGTATTCGGAAATGAAGGTAACGACAAACCTATAAACTTTAAGACTCTAATAATAGATGATGAGGCCGATCAGGCATCTTTGGAAAGTTCGGGAACAAAAACTGATAAAAGTGTTGTAAGTAAAACCTATGAGCAAATTACAAAACTGGCCACAGTTTTCCCTAAATGCTGCTATATTGGGTATACTGCCTCGCCTTTTGCAAATTTATTAACAGATAAAGATAGAACTTCTCATAACATAAATTTATATCCAGATGACTTTATAACAGTATTAAATCCTGGTAAATATTACACAGGTTATCAAAAGTTTTTGGAAATAAGTGAGAACTCAAAGTACTCAATGATTCCTTTAAAAACCGAAGAAATAGAAAATTTAAACTCGTTTTTCAAAGACAGAAAGGCAAAATTATCTGATAATGAGGTTTTTAAAAAAGCATTTCAAAGATTTATAATTTCTGGTTCGATTTTAAAATTAAGAGAACTTAATGAGGAAGTTAGAATTAATAAAGTTAAAACTATGATGATAAATATTCACCATGTAAATAAAAATCAAGACGAAATAGTTAAAGTAATTAAAGAACTAATAAAATATTATTCAGATAATATAAATAACGCAAATATTGAAAAAGAATTTGAAACTATTTTTTATAAAGAGTATTCAGAGATAAATGAATATTCATGGATAAGGGTATGGGAAGAAATTAAAAATATTTTTCTTTATGAAAAAGTTAAAATAGTGATTAAAAACTCTTCAAATGGTTTTGCGGATGAAAATAATGCGGAATTTCAAGTTTGAGTAGGTGGTTATAAACTTTCTCGAGGAATGACGGTTCCGTGTCTATTAACCTCAATTTTCTATAGAAATACAAAAATGGCAGATACTTTAATGCAAATGTGTCGATGATTTGGCTATAGAACAGAATATATAGACTTGTGTAAAATATTCACAAGCGAAATTATTTTGGATATGTTTTTTAGAGTATTTTCAAGTTTTGAAAATTTAAAAAATGACTTAAGGGAAATGAATGAAAGAGATCTTACCCCAGAGCAAATTCAAATTAAAATTGAGAAATTTTCAAATGGTATGAAGCCCAGTTCATTAAATAAAATAAAGGGGGCAATTGAGGTCAATAAAGTTTCATTTAGTGGAAGAAATTTTATTTCTACTTATTTTAAGGATGACCATACAAATGAATATAATTTAGAAAAAACTAAAAATTTTATTAACCAAAATAATGTTTATGTCAAAAATAAATATTTTAAAATCTATGAAAATATTAGCTACAACAGTATTTCTGGTTTTTTATCAGAATTAAAATTACCCGAAGTTTCAAATAAAAACTTAAGTCACATTAAGGAAAAAATGGATAAAATAAAGCTAAACAAAGAGTATTTTGAAAAATGAAAGGTCGTAATATCTACTAACATCAAGGATAATAATGGAACTATAAATTTAAGAGAATTTAATATTAACCTATCGAGTAAATCTGTTTTTAGTGAAAATATTAAATTTGATGAAAAGTTAAATCTACAAACTTTTAGACTAAAATCGATTCTTACGACTTCATTAGAAAATTTTGAGAAAAAATCTTTCGAAGATTCAAAAAACGATAAGTTTTTTAAAAGTACTGAAAAAGCCAAAATTAGAACCATGAAAGACGGCCCGGTTCTATTCATCATTTTTTCAAAAATAATTTCAAAAAATGATGAAGAAAAGGTATTTTTAAAAATAGCACCAACAATCGCTATGATAATTCCAAAAAATGAAGATCCTGAATTTCAAGAAAAATATGATAATCCTTTTTACATAAATCAAAGTAGTGGCGAGATAATTTAATTTATACATAAAATATAAAATTAGCTTATTAAAACTAAAAAGTTATAGTCTCAATCACGATAAGAAACAAAGAAGATTTAAGAAAAATAAAAAGTTTATTGAAAAATTTCAATAAACTTTTTGCATATTAATCAGGGTTCATTCTACTTAAGATTGATTTTCTACTTACCATATAAGCTTTTTGTTTTAATCCATATTATTATATATTAAATTAGAATTTTACAATTTAAATTTATTTACATTAATTTGAGTTCTTTACTGATAGCAAAATTTTATAAAGAAGCTATTACCTACGAAATTAATAATTGTTTGTAAATAAAACATGACGGTTTTTTATAATAAAAACACCTAATTTATAAAATATAGATCTTCCAGTTCGGTTAGTGAAATATCTAATTTACATTTTTTTAGACGATTTTTTCTGTCAAGGTAAAGTAACTTTATATATTCTTTCTTAAAATCCGATTTTCCGATATGAAGCATCCTGTGACAATTTGGGCATAGAGAAACATAATTTGCGGCAACTTCAATTGAGTACCCAAAATTTCCTGAAAATTCTCTCGGTATTAAATGATGAATCTCGACGTAATTATTACCTTCTTTTTTTTCTGGGAAATATCAACATTTATTAATATTCTCAAAAAAACATTTATAGTTATTTAATTTTCGAACAAATGGTTTCAACTTTTCAAATCTTTTACTAGGTGATCTTAGATTAATGTAAGTTGCAAATACTTCTTTTTCTTGGGGTTCATCATCACCTAGAACCAATGATTTTAAATCGCAAATTGCTTCTTCTTCTTTTTCAAATTTTGAAGAATTTGAAAAACCATTTTTCAAAATTGTTTTGATAGTAAATAAATTCTCTTTAATAAAATTTAGCATCTTTAAGTCATTCAAATTAAAATTTCTACAGTATTCGCTTATAAAGTCAAACTTAATATCTTCGTTATTTTTTAATAATTCCAAAGATATTAAGTTTGAGTAATAGAGAATTTTTAATTCATCTTTTATAGAATTGATATGAAACTTTGTTGAGAAAAATTTATTTGAAATAAAACATTGCTTCGAATCTTTCTTTGAAAAATTTTTAAATATATGATTTTTAAACTCTTCTTTTTCAGCACTTGTAGAATTAAAAAATATCTTAAGAAAATCCTTATCTTTATAAAATGTGTTTAGGATAAACAAATCGCTAGCAAGTATATCTTTTTCAAAATTGCTGCTCATAAATAATTCCCTTATTTCTATGAAAATTATTTCTCTATCTAAATTTAATCAGCTTACTAAGTTCAAAAATTCTTCATAAAAGGACTTAAAATATTGATACTTGTTCTGCAAGTTTGAGTCCAGCAAAAGTAAAAGCGCTAAGATTCATTTTTCGTCATTACTAAAATTTGAATCCCATACCTGCTTAAATAAATCTCCTTTAAGAGTTTTTTTAAAGGTGTTTTGATTGCCTTCGAACAGGCGAGTTCAAACCATAGGATTTTTATATTGCTTGTGAATTTCTTGATTAGATTTTTCTTTCTTCGGCCATTTTAATCTATCAATCCCTTCAACTGATTCGAATTCTCTAAATGCCTTTCCAAAAGACATTAAGTTGCGGTAATTTGTATTAATAAAACTATAAAATTTACCTATATAAAATCCTTCTTTTTCACTTGAGCTTGTATACCTTTTATTTAGTAATTCGTCATTAGTTATTTTGTTACAATATTGTATTAATTCATTCATATTAATTTACCTCGCAAATATAAATTTTTTCTAAGTGATTATTGAAGTTTGTTGTCCCTGAGTTGAAAAAGGGATGCTCAAACTCTTTAACTGTTAATTTACCTTTTTTCTTCAAAATATTAATCATTTCTGATTCTTTAATTTTATTGTTTGAAGCGCTGCTTTTAGCATTATATGTATTATTGTAAGAAACTATAATTAATTTTGCTTTGATATTGTTTATTAGTTCCTCGAAAAAATATACAGCCTTAGAACGCGAGTACTCACTTTTTAAATGGTTTCTTTTAAACTTCATTGAGCTGCCTTCAAATTCATTTGGTTTATCTCAATTCACAAGATTCTCTAAAACATGATAAAAATTAACATACTGTCTTGCATTATAAGGGGGATCTATGTAAATTACATCGCTTTCAATTTTTTTTACAAGTTTGTTTGAATCTTCGTTAAAAATAAGAGCCTTGTTTCAGCTTGGTTCTGATAAATCGAGTTTATCCAAGGTGAAGTTTTTGTATACGGGTTTTTGAGACAAAAAATGTTCAAAGTGTCCAACAGTATTAGCAATTTTATCGGTTGTATACATTAGCGAAGACAATAAAATGCAGTATTCCCTAAATGTCAAACTATTTTTCATTTCCTCTATTTTATCTCGAATATAGCCGATTTTTTTTGCATCATTTACTGAAAAATATTTATCCCCATATGTATCTGAAAAATAATTGGGTTTTAAAATTGATGCATCAAAGCTATTAAATTTTTCAAGTAATTTTTCAATTTTTTTATAATCATAATCTTCATTTGAAATTCAAGCTGAATAAGCTATAAAATTTGATTTTAGCAAATCATTAACTATTACATCATGTCCTCTGTCAAAAAAGTACTTTGCCACAATTCCAGTTCCGGCGAATACGTCTGAAAAAGAGATTTTTTTATTTCCAAAATATTTTTGAGAAATAGCATATATCTCTTCAACAAGTTTCCTCTTGCTGCCAATGTATCGTCTATTTTCTATTTTTAAACCCATTTTTTAAACCTCCAATCAGTAAAATTTCTTTATCCTTTGAATATCTAACCAGTTTATTGTAACTAGCACTAGAGTAATTAATGTTTATCTCGTGAATTTCAATTAGTTCCTGATTACCTTTAATTCAATCAAAAAGCGGTTGGTTTATAGCGTTGTCCCTGGAAATAATATTTGAGAGGGCGAATGGAGTTTCATTTTTAATTAATTTATCCATAAAACTTAGTAATTTTTTTTCCTCTTCAAGGTTTCAACCCTTATTTTCATTATAAAAGGCCGTAGTAATTAAATAGGGAGGGTCCATATAAACAAAGCTATCAGCAAATACTAATTGTTCAATTTCTTCATCTTCAAAACTACCTTGCATGAAAATAAATTTTTTGCCCTTTGCCCTAAGGTTAAATTCGGTAATCTTTTTTAAGTTATTTTTATTAAAATCGGTTTTGCCTACCGGTAAATTAAATCCACCGCTATTATTAAATCTAATATCATTATTAAATCCGTAAATTATTAACAAATATAGTTTCAAATTTGAATCAAATGAGTTTTTGTTTTTCGTACTATTATAATCTTCTCTTAACTTATAATACCCTTGCTTATTAAAAAACTTCAATCCGTTATTATCGATTTCACTTTTTTGAAGAGAATAGTATTTATATCCCATTTCTGCAGAGTAAGATAAATTATACTCTTGAATAATAGACTTTATTTTATTAATTATTTTATTTATATCATTATTTGCTAGTGTACTTAATAAATTTATTATGTATGGATTTTTATCAATAAATATTACCTCGTCATAATTTGAGTTAATCCCTACAGTCGCGCCTCCACAAAATAAATCTATAAATTTATGCTTATTTTTGGGAAGTTTTTCAAAAATTTGATCAAGAATACGAAATTTATTGCCCGTATAATTAATGGGACTTTTTATATACTTATCCATATTTTCTCCTAATTTAGCTAATAAATTAGATTATATCATAAACAAAATATAGATAAATTTTGATTTAATACGAATTATAATGAAAGATTTTAGAACAGTTAAAGTTCCTCCCCATAGCTAAGACCTTTTGAAGTCATATTACTAGAACCAGATATCACAAATACTCCTTGGTGAGTTTCAAAGACATAAACCTTCATATGAATTGGGGCTTGATTGGTAATTACTTGAACTTTTATTTGAGTATCACCCATTTTATTAATTTGTGTTAGATCCTGGTAATGAAAGCCACTACCATCTTTATTATAAGTTGTGGTTAGAATCTGTAGTTTTCCCTTATTTTCAAAAAAACTATCAAATTCATCATTGAAGATATTAAAGGCTTGTTTAGTGATAAAGGGGGAAATTATCTTGATGGTATGGCTTTTCAAAATAAGTTCTCTAAATGTCTTAATTAATTCTTTATGTTGTAGGTCTGTAAATATCATAATAAATCCTCTTATAATATAATGATATAGTATTTAAATATATTTTTTTATATATTAATTTATTCTTAATTAGCCATAATTTAATGTAGTCCTATTCTAAATTATAATAATAAGATATAATTATTAAATAGAGTATTTAAGCAATGAAGAATAAAATATATTTTAAAGACTGCATTTTATGAGGAAAAAATTGATGATACTGTATAATATAATAATTTTTATTCTAAACAATATTTAAAAATTTAAATAGAGGTAAAACATGAACAATAAAGTAGAAAAAATAGAAATATTTAAATTTGATATAGATATTGAAGCAATAATAATGCAAAGCTCATCCATAAAAATTTTAAAATTTAATAATTCTGATATTAAAAAAGCTGAACTTATTTTCGGAGAAGATTTGAATAATCCTTCTCTTTATATTTTTAAAGAAGAAACGATTGATGGATTTTTGAGTTATTATGTTGGGGAAACAGATGATTTTCTAAAAAGAATCAAAACTCACGATAAATTAAAAGAACATACAGAAATAATTGTAATTTTCTCAACAGATTATTCAAATAAATTTACTAGTCAACAGAGACTTTATTTTGAAAATTTATTTATTAATAAAATTAAGAATCAAATTTATGATGGAATTAAACTTCTAAATGTTCAGACCAAAATAGAAGCATCAAAAATTCACCCACAGGAACTGTATATGAATAATATTATTTTTGAAAATCTATTATATTTAATATCAATTCTTGATAACAATTTTTTCAAAAAAAATGAAAATATTGAAATTTACAATGCTGGTGAAAATACAGAAGAAGATTATTTAGATATTTCTATTAACTGAAACGGAAACCTAACTAAAGCAAAATTAATAAAAAGTAATTATTCGGTTATTGTACCTTCTGGTTCGGTCATTTATGAACCTAATAATAATAGATACGCACCAATTAAAAGTTTAAAGTTAGCTAGATTTGAGGAAAATAATGATAGATTTGTTCTAACCGAGGATTTGTTTTTTGAATCACCTTCGTCAGCGGCCTGCTTTATTACCGGAGTTTCTTCAAATGGTTGAGTAAGATTCCAATTAGAAGATGGCCGAAAAATTGATGTATTAAGAAAGTCAAAAACCAAATCTTAATATTATAAATAGTTATAATTTACTAGTTTTATTTTTCATAATAATTAAAGATAAAATAAATATTAGAATATGAATAATTTTATTGATACAAACAAAATGGTAGAAAATATTCGTGATAATATTGCAATTCGTTATTAAAAACTTCAAAAATACCTAGTCCTAATGAATTGAACTCTATTTTTTATTATTCCAATATTTAGTATTTATGAATAATATTGTAAATAATTTATTTAAGTATTGATAAAATAGTTTAAAAATAATAAACTATAATTATATTTAAAGAGTTTCGAGGACAAAAGATATGAAAAAAAACGAGTTGGGACAGTACTTTACTGTTAAAAATAGCTGAATTACTAGACCTGTTCTTTCATTTATAAATAAAAATATATTATCAAGGAATTTAATCTTAGATCCATTTGCTGGAAATGGAGACCTTTTTGATGCAATAAATAGTAAAATTCCCAATAAAGAATTTGAATACAAAGGATTCGACATAGATAAAGAATTATCTTGGGAAATAAATGACAGTTTAAAACAAATACCTTTAAATAGTCCAGATAAAACTTTTATTATAACAAACCCTCCTTATCTTGCTAAAAATAGTTGCAAAAGAAATGGATTTAATGATACTTATAAAAAATACTTTAATAATTCAATGCATGTTGACCTTTATCTAATTGCTTTGGAAACAATGATAGATTTAAAAATACCTGGTGTAGCAATTGTTCCAGAAACATTTATTAATTCAAAATTTTCAAAGGAATTTATAAGTAAGATAGTAATAATTGAGCCCAACCCATTTGCAGATACCGAAGTTCCTATTTGTATAGTGTGTTTTGATGGTTCGAAAAAACAAGATTGTGTAATATATAAAAATAATGATAAAATCGGCAAACTTAGCAAATTGCTTGAAATGAACCCTTTAGCAAAGAATATTAATTTATTTGATTTAAGATTTAATGACATTAAAGGAAGAATTGCAATTAAGGGCGTTGATTCAACAAATCCAAATGAAAAAATAAAATTTTTAAATAAATCGGATTTGAACTATAATCTTTCAAATATTAAAGTTTCTTCAAGAGCGATTACAATTATTAATAGTAAAAAACTTTCTAATTTGGATGATAAATCAATTGAAAAAATGATAGATTGCTCAAACAGTTTGCTTAATAATTATAGAGAACAGACAAGAGATGTTTTATTAACACCATTTAAAGGTAATGATAAAAATAATTCTAGAAGAAGAAGACTTGATTTTAAAATCGCTAGAGCAATAATTGAAATCGCTTATCAAAAAGTTATAATAGGAGATATAAATGGGACCGAATTACAATTACATTCATAAAATTTGACTACAGAACAATTTAGAAAAATTTAATGTAAATGGAAAAAGCGAAAAAGAAAAAATTAAAAAATTTTGTGAAAAATTTAACTTTGACGAGAGTGACGTATTCAAAGAAATAGAAAAAAGTCCGTACTTAAAGTGAACTTATTCTGTCAAGTATAGAATAAGTTTTTTTATTCTATAAGGTACTCCATGCTTGTCATGGAGTTTTTTCGTGCTTAATCATGACTCTATTAAAGTTATAAAAATTAATGTAGTCTATGAAATTATTATACACCTCTGAGTAGGTTTTAAAATTTTTCCTAAACCACTCTGTTTTATAGCAAGCGAAAAAGGACTCAGCAACAGCGTTATCAACGGAATTACCGGGCCTGCTCAGCGAAATTTTTATATTATTTTTACTACAATATATTTCAACAGCGTCACTGGTATATTGAAATCCGTTATCAGAATGGATTATTATATTTTTATCAAAATCAAAATAACTCTCAGCCATTTTCAATGTTTTTAAATAGATTTTGTTGTCATTCCTTAAAGAAACATCATATCCAACAATAAACCCAGTGCTCACGTCTTTCAAAATACTAAGATAGGCAAATCTGTTATTTGAAAATGGCAAAAAAGAAACATCGGTTACAAAAAGTTCGCCCTTACTATATTTATTTCATTTTCGATTTACAATATTTTCGTGTTTTCTGTTTTTTAAAATTTTTACTTCTTTTGGTTTGCGTTTCTTTTTGATTCTTGTCTTGGATTTTATCCCTAATTCTTGCATATAACGATATACTTTTTTGCCTGAAACAGAAATATTATATTGGTTTTTTAAAACAATTCTTATCCTTGGATATCCATAAATTTCTTTGTATTGTTGAAAAATACTTTCAATTAAATCTAAAAGTTCTTGATCAATTTTGTAATTAAAGTTTGGTCGATTATTTTTAACTCAGCGATAATAGCTTGATTGAGTTGTTTTTAAAATTTTGCAGATAAAAGATACCGGTCATAATTTTCTCTGAGTGTCAATTGACTGATATTTTATTTGTTGTTTTTTTCTAAATCCTCCAGGTATTGATTGAACTTCTTTAGAAATTCGTTTTCCATTTCAAGTTCCTTATTTTTCTTTTTCAAACGATGTAATTCATAACTTAATTTATCTCGCTTAGACGGCGCTCCAATTCTACTAATACCTGCAGTTTGTCCTTTTCTAGATGATATTCTCTTTAAATACTCTTCCCCAAACTGCTCGTATCCCAAAGCTCATTTTCGAGCTGCCGAGTATGAGACATTGTATTTAGCTGCTAATTTTTTTCAACTTTGTTGATTTTGCAATCAATCATGCGCGATTTCTAACTTTTTATCAAAAGAAGTCATGTGACTTTTATTTCCTTTTAAATTGGCCATTTAAAAAACCTCCTATGCAAAGAGTTTACTAGAATAATTTTTTTATTCTACCTCTATACATAAGAGATTATATTCATCCGTACTTAAAGGCCTTTTTTATTAAAGATCCAACAAAGCAAAATCTTTACGAAAAAACAGCTTTTGAATTTATTAAGAACATAGATGGAGTTAGAGATGCGGTTAATTTACCAAATGGGAGTAAAAAGAATTCGGTTTATATTTCCGAACAAGAAGTCAGAATGGGAGAAGATTTGCCCGATTCTATCAGAAAAAAATCAAAATCTATGGACTTTAAATTTAATTACAAGGATTTAAAAACTGATTTTTATGTATTTCATAAGTACACAAAAGAATCAGGCGGAGCCCAGGATAA
Source organism: Spiroplasma alleghenense (assembly GCF_003363775.1). Lineage (NCBI taxonomy): Bacteria > Bacillati > Mycoplasmatota > Mollicutes > Entomoplasmatales > Spiroplasmataceae > Spiroplasma > Spiroplasma alleghenense. The sequence continues at coordinate 1,076,926 of NZ_CP031376.1, read as the reverse complement.
TCAAAAAAATGATGTAATTTTTTCAATGCAATCCGCAAAAAGTCCGTACCCTTGTGAAAAGAACTTTGTAGTATTTTATATTTGTGATGGAGAATATTACGATGAGCAAAAAATGAACGAGCTGAACAATCATATAAATGGAATTTCAAATTTTTATTTAATAAAGTCTGAAAATTTGGAAAAATGCCTAAAAAAGTATTATAATTATTTTAATGAATATTAAAATAAAAAGAGGTAAAAATGGCCAATAACAGTTCTATACAACTTCAAACAATAAAAGATTTTTTAGAAAATGACGGAAAGACAACTTTCAAGATACCACCATATCAAAGAAGTTACTCTTGAACTAAGCAAGTAAATCAATTGATTAACGATATCAATGATACGGAGCCGGGGGGAGAATTTTTTATAGGCGTTATATTTTGTCATAGAAAAAATAAAGAATTAATCGTAGTTGATGGTCAACAGAGAATCGTCACAATTTCCTTAATTTTAAATAAATTAATTTTGAAGTTTAATGAAATGGATAGCTCAACCCAAGTAAACGAAATTATTAGTAAAATAGAGAGCTGTCTATTTAATAAAGAAAATAATGAACTTGTAGTAAAACTAAAGTCTTATAGAGACAGAATAATTTTGGAAAAAATAATGGATAATTATGATCTTGATTTGGAAGATCAAAAGTATTCTATTTCCAAAGCATATAAAATAATAGGTGAATCTTTAGATAAATTTGAAGCATCAACTTTATTTGATTTTGCAAAAAAAATTTTAGATATCAATCTTTTTAATATTGATTTAGCGAATCTTAAAATAGACCCAAATAACCTATTTGAATCTTTTAACTCCAAAAATGAACCACTTAAAAATTACGATTTAATCGTAAACTCCATTTTTATGAATATAGAAGATGAAAAAAAACAAGAAAAGATTCACAGACTTAAGTGGGAAAGAAAATTTAAAAACGATTCGAATGTAGATTTAGATAAATTTTTCAGAGATTATGTGTCTATGATTTCATGTAAAGTTGTAGCTGATAAGGCTTACGAAATTCACAAAGGTTTTAAATTAATTTTAAACTCGAAGCTAGAAGGTTTTAAAGATAAGACGAAGGGTGTTATATCATTTATAGATGAAATTGTGCGCTATTTCGACATCTATTCTTCTATAAAAACAAACAAAAGGCTTTCTGAATTTTTTGCCGATAAATTAGTTGCAATTGTCAATAAAAAAAATTGAGACTTGCATCTTGCCGAGTACAAGTTCTTGAATGTGGATGCTGCTAACTCATTTTTAATGTATTTATCAGATAAACTAATAAGCGGAGAAATAAGAATCAGTTTTTTTGACTTAGTTCTTTCGTTTGTAAATACCTATATTTATAAACGAAAAGTAATTGGAATAACAGCTCAAGAAAGAAAATTTTTTATCAATATCTTAATTAAAATATCAGCATTAGAAAAAAATAAAAAACAAAAATTGCCCGACATAATTTGTTCAGCAATAAGTGAGACTATTAGTGAAAATAATAAATTGAATAATAATTTAAGAGAAGTTGATAATGCAGAATTTACCGAACACATAAAAGTCGCTTTTACAGATTTCAGTAGATCTAAATATTTGTTTACAATTATAAATAATGATATGAGCGATTCTATGAAAATAGATAGTTTGGATTTTTATAGATCTACAACAGTTGAGCATATTATTCCTCAAAGTTTTTCAGAAAATGATGAATGAAAAAAATTTTTGGAAGATAATAATGTTAAAATAGTAAAATTCCATGTCAATAAACTATCCAATTTAACGATTTTATCCCCAGAACAAAACAAAGAGGCAGCAGATAAAATTTTTGAAACTAAAATAAATATAATTAGGACAAGTTCATTTAAAATTAATAATGAATTTAACAGCGTTAAAAATCTGGGTGATTTAGAAAAAAATTGAGAGAAATTTATTTTAAATCAAATTGATAAAATTTTTAACAGATTTAAAAAATCAATTGAAAACAGAGAAAATAGAAAAATATATAATAAATAAAATAGTAAAATCAACCTTTAGGAGACCTAAGATGGTTTCCAAAAAAGGGTTGATTTTATATTTAATTTTTAAGATTAAAATATTTTTAATGCATCTAAATAATTGCTAAAAAATTAATTTTCATTAAAAGTAAGTAACTAACTTTTAATGAGGTAAAAATATTAATTCTATTCCGGCCTATAATAATTACTTTAATTTTATTATAAAAGTAATATAATAATTGGGAATGGAGTTAAAATATGAAAAAAGTAAATATAGGGTTAGATATTGGAATTGCCTCTGTGGGATGAGCGATTACGGATGAAGAATTAAATATTATCGATGCAGGAGTTAGTCTTTTTGAAGAAGCTGGTCAAACCGGTAGTGGCACAAGTGGAGCAGATCGTAGAATTAAGAGAAGTTCGCGAAGAAGATTAAGAAGAAGAAATTTACGTAAATCCGATTTAATTAATTTGATGATTAAAAATAATTTGATTAAAAGTAATGATGATTTTCAAGCCAACATTCCTCAAGAAATGATTTTTAATCTGAAATTAAAAGGAAAAAAAGAACTTTTAACTAATTATGAAATAGCAGCAATTTTATATCATGCAGTTAAAAAAAGAGGGATTTTTTCTTGAGAAGATGAAATAATTGAGGAAAGTGCAAGTAAAAATTTAGAAAACGTTGATATTTCTGAAAGAAAGGAAGTAACCGAACCATCATTAATAATGAAGGAGTTTCATGAAGCGAATGGAAAATTAATCGGAGTTAAAGATGATAGCATCAGATTTACAAACGAAGAATTACTCGCTGAACTAAAAGAAATTTTAAATAAGCAAAAGGATTTTGGTTCAATTAACGAAGATTTTATAAATGACTTTATTAAAATATTCACTCGTAAAAGAGATTACTTTACTGGTCCAGGATTGGAAAATCAAAAAACTGGTACTTTAAGTCCTTGGGGCTGAAATGGGGATGAAGAATTTTTTGATCGTCTTGCAGGAAATGATACCTATGATAAAACTCAACCGCGAGCACCTAAAGAATCATTAACTGCATATATTTTTAATACCTTAAATGATTTAAATAACTTAAAAATTCTAAACAGAGAAGAAGGTATTACAAATATTGAAAAAAGAGATTTAATCATTAAATGTATTGAATCACCAAAAACTTGAAACCTAAAATTAGATAGAATTGCTAAATTTATCCAAGTTAATCCTGAAGATATTTCTGGATTTAGAATTGATAAAAATAATAAGGCCATTTTTACTGAATTTAAAGGTATTAATAAAATTAAAGACATAATGAGAAATAATAATTTACCAATTGATTGAATTGCTTTTAAAAATAAAGATAAAATTGATGAAATATTGACAATACTAACTAAGTATCAAGACTATGCAAGCAGACTAGAACAACTACAAAAATTAAATTATGATTTTTTAAGTTTAAGAATTTGTGAAGTTTTAAGTTATGTTAAAAATAGCGGAACTCATGCTTTAAGTTTTAAAACTATGAATGAAGTAATTGCAGAAATGTGAGATACCAATAAAAATAGTATGCAAATTCTAACCGAGCAAGGCCGTCAACCCGATTACCATAAAAACTTTAGTAAAACACAAACTATTCCAGTTTTAAGAAAATCAATTAATGAAATGTATATTTCCCCAGTTGTGAAAAGATCTTTAATTCAATCATTAAAAGTAATTAAAGAAATTCAAAAACTAAAAGATTTAGAAATAAAAAATATTGTAATTGAAATGGCGCGTGAAAAAAATTCAGCTGAACAAAGACAATTCATTAACAAAATTCAAAAGCAAAACGAAGCTTTAGGAACTGAAATGAAGAAAGAAATCGCTAAAGTAAATACTAGTGGAATTGATAACTTTAAATTTCAAGAAAAAATGTCTTATTACTTAGAACAAGATGGAAACTGTATTTATAGTGGAGAAAAGATTGATATTACAAGACTTATGTCAGATTACAATTATTGTGAAATAGACCACATTATTCCAGTATCAATTTCATTTGATAATTCACGAAGCAATAAAGTATTAGTATTAAACTCAGAAAACCAAAGCAAGAAAAATAGAACCCCATATCAATATATTATTAATGATAAGGGTCAGGTTGCTTGAAAAGAATACTTAGAAGGAGTTAATCGCATTTATAAACAAAATGATACGCGATTCCCAAATCGAAAACAATTATTTAAAAAAATCAATTATTTATTATTTGAAGAGGACATCAATTCATTTAAAACACAACAAGGATTCATTCAAAGAAATTTAGTAGACACTCGTTACGCAACATTAGAGGTCAAAAAATATATTGAAAACTATATCAAAACCAATGATTTAGATATTCAAGTTAAAACAATTAATGGAGGATTTACTCACCAATTGCGTAAAAATTATTTTAGAATTCCAAATAAAATTCGTGAGCAAAATAAACATCATGCCGAAGATGCGATTATGATTTCTCTGGCTGCAGAATTTAAGTACAAAAACAAAAAACTATTTGATTTGATTAATACTAAAACTGAAGAAGAAAAATTGGACCTAGATTTTGATCAAACTGAATTCTACAAAAAATGGGCTCAAGTTGGAGATAATATTTCAAAATTTGATAATTACAAATTTACCAGAAAAGTTAAGCAAAAAAATAATATGAAAATATCAGATGAAACAATTTATTCTGCTAAAAAAATCGGGGACAACTTCTTCAAAATTAATAAAATAGATATTTATACCGACGACTCTAAAAAATGAAAAACAATATCTAAATTATTTAATGAAGAATCTAATCAGGTATTAATGAAAGACTCTGACCCAAAAACTTTTAATTTTTTACAAAGTATTTGAAATGAATACTCAATTGATAAAGAAAGCGGAAAATCCAGAAATGCATTCATTTTTGCTAAAAATGAATTGGGGGAAAGTATAACAAAACAATCTAATGAGGATAATCCTCCAAAAATAAGCTTCCTAAGATATCGAGATAAGAGTCCAATCAAATTAGATGAAATATTTGATATTTCTCACAAGTACAAAAATATTTCAGCTGATAAAAAAAGAGTCCTTTTAGATGGTAAAAATTGATTAAGACTTGATGTTTGATATAGCAAAACCTTAGATGTTTATAAAATTTTAGCAATTAATTCCTTATTAATTTCCAAAATGCAAGAGGATCAAATCACTATTGATCCGGTTGCTTACCAAAAATCCAAGGAAAAATTAAAAATAAGTGACACTTTTGAAAAAGTATTTGAATTAAATAAATATGATGAAGTTAAATTTAAATATGATGGTGAAAATAACAATAATTTATATGTTGTTGGTTTTGTTCAATCAACTAATTTAATTGAATTCAAAAAATTATCACAGATTGAAGAAAAGAGAATGATTAAATCAGTATCAAAGATTAAAGATTTTAAAAAAGTTACTTCAAATATTATTAAAAATAAAATAAAAATCTTGACTTAATTTTGGTGTTTGCTATAATAATTATGTATACATAGTTTTAGCACAACACAATTTTACAAGACTACCGTATATAAGGCTTAAATGCCGTAAGTGAGGGTTTCGACCCTCTTTTTTTTATTTTATGAGTTGAAAAACGTTAATAATAAAAGACTCAGAATACATAAATGTATTTCTGGATAGTGTAGTAATAAGAACAAAACAAGGCGAAGTCAAGCAACCAATTGGTGATCTTAATTCTGTAATATTTGAAAGTTATAAAACAACGATTACAACTAGAGTAATAAATAAGCTTGCTGAAAAAGGTGTTTTAACAATTTTGTGTGATGACACCCTGATGCCTAATGCATTAATAACTCCCATCAAAGGTCACCATAAACAATACGAACAAATATTAAACCAGATAAATTGAAATAAAAAAGATAAACTATTTTTATGAACTAAAATAGTTAAAAATAAAATTGAAAATCAAATTGATAATTTAAAAATGACAAATAAAAATTTTGATAAAGTTGCTCATCTAAATAAGTTTATTTCAGAATTACAGTTGGGGGATTCAACAAATCGCGAAGCTCACGCTGCAAAAGTATATTTTCACGAATTATTTGGCATGGAATTTAGGAGAAATAAAGATAATCATATTAACTCTGCTTTAAATTTTGGTTATTCAATTATCAGAAGCGCAGTAGCTAGAACAATTTGCTCAAAAGGACTTCATCCGTCAATTTCTTTATTTCATCACAACGGCTTTAATGCTTTTGCTTTAGCGGATGACTTAATGGAACCATTTAGACCCATTGTTGATTTGTATGTATTTAGTAAAATAATGAACGAAGACTATTTTTCAAGGAATCATAGAATTGCTTTGATTAATTTGCTTAATTGTAAAGTTACAATAAATGGTAAAAGTGTTTATCTTACTAACGCGATAGAAATTTATATCGATGAAGTTATCAATTTCTTTAAAGAAAAGAAGTTTTCAGATGAAAAATTTCCTGATGTTTCATCGGTTTTATATTATGAGTTATAGATATATGAGAATGATTCTATTTTATGATCTTCCAATGAACAAGAAAAATCTTGTTAAAACATACAATCAATTTAGAAACAAATTATTAAAAGAGGGTTTTGTCTTAGTTCAATATTCTGTTTATTCAAAAATTTGTATAAACGAAGAATCTATGAATAGACTAGTTTCAAGAATTGAAAAAATAAAGCCTTCGGAAGGTAATATAAGAGCGATGATTGTAACTGAAAAGCAGTATGCAAAAATGATATTTTTCAATGGCAAAAAATCACTTCAAGAGAAGGAGTCAAACGATAGAAGGTTGGTGATTTATTAATGATAATTAATTTCAAACATAAAAATGATTTTTATCTTGAATTTATTAATTTAAACAAAAACACATTTATTATAAATAACTTAGACGAAATGAAGATTTTAAATCAAGCTTATATAAATGCTGTATCTGGAAAATTGGAAACAACTGATATTATAATTGAGTATCAGGAGAATGATACAGTTTATGATAAGACAAATTGAAAAATTATTCATATACCATCTCTTATGGAATTAAATATTGATTTAATCAACGGAAAAAAAGGTGTATTGAAATCGCTATTTAAAATAGTTCTAGAAAATAGTTTGTTTCAAAACGAGCAACTGAATATGATTTATAATCTCATTTCAGGTATTGATATTAACTCAGTTGAGGTTATTTCCACAATAAAAGAGTGTTTTGACAGCGAAGAAAATAAAATTAACTTTTTTATTGAAGACAAATTTATTGATTATTTGGTTGATAATTTATCCTTAAGATTTATGAACAAATTTGATGAAGAAAATTTATATTTATTGAGCAAAGAAATTAGCAATTTATATTTTGCAATAATAGATTTATTCAATCAATTGGAAAGCAAGCATCTACTATTCATCTTTAATAACCCGTTTATTTCTCTTAATACTAAAGAAATATTGGATTTATCAAATCAAATAAATAAACTGGATAACTATATTATTTTTTTGTCAAATAGCTGCCATATTGAAATTAAAAATATTGAAAATTCAAAAATTATTGCTTTTAATAATATTATAGATATTGCAAAAATAATTGACGACCCAACGGAGTACTTAGAGTATTTTGATAAACCCGATAAAAATATATTTTTAGAAAATTTATTTATTTTTATACAAAAGTACCTCTCCTTAAACATTCTATACTACACTAAAGAACAACTGCTTTCGTTATTTGAAAAAAGTGAAAATATGCCTTTTAGGGCCGGAAAGATAGTTTTCGACAGAAAACTTTAATTTTTTACCAAAAACTCTTGATTTGGGGTTATGGTACCTTGTAAAATTGTGTTGTGCTAAAACAAGGATGTTCGTTGGAATCTCCGATTTGAAGTTATGGTACCTTGTAAAATTGTGTTGTGCTAAAACGATTTGATGGACACTTCATAATCCCTGAATGTTATGGTACCTTGTAAAATTGTGTTGTGCTAAAACCAGACAAATTGAATAATCCACATGAATACAGTTATGGTACCTTGTAAAATTGTGTTGTGCTAAAACTTTCCTTTGACTCTTTTATTGTATAACAGAGTTATGGTACCTTGTAAAATTGTGTTGTGCTAAAACATAAAAAGTTGTCAGAGCAAATCTACTATAGTTATGGTACCTTGTAAAATTGTGTTGTGCTAAAACCCTCTCTGTCAAAAAAACATCGATAACTCCGTTATGGTACCTTGTAAAATTGTGTTGTGCTAAAACATCAAATAATATACCCTTTCCAACAGTTAAGTTATGGTACCTTGTAAAATTGTGTTGTGCTAAAACTCGCAAATTTTAATGATAACGCACATTATCGTTATGGTACCTTGTAAAATTGTGTTGTGCTAAAACACTAAACAATGAGCGACCAGTTGCTATACTGTTATGGTACCTTGTAAAATTGTGTTGTGCTAAAACCATTAACGTAGTTAATACGCTTTACTGGCTGTTATGGTACCTTGTAAAATTGTGTTGTGCTAAAACTATTTTTTTTACCGGAACAAATATTTTAGCGTTATGGTACCTTGTAAAATTGTGTTGTGCTAAAACCAAATTGAATGGCTGAAAATAAAGATGAATGTTATGGTACCTTGTAAAATTGTGTTGTGCTAAAACCCCCTTATCTTTGTAAAAATTGCTATTACGGTTATGGTACCTTGTAAAATTGTGTTGTGCTAAAACAATAGAAATCATCATCTGGTCGGTTCACTCGTTATGGTACCTTGTAAAATTGTGTTGTGCTAAAACAAAGTGCTGAGGACTACTTCTATCAAATCGGTTATGGTACCTTGTAAAATTGTGTTGTGCTAAAACATGAATTGTTCGATTTCGGGTTTGTTGTTAGTTATGGTACCTTGTAAAATTGTGTTGTGCTAAAACTAGGAACTTCCAAGTTGATTGTGAGGAAATGTTATGGTACCTTGTAAAATTGTGTTGTGCTAAAACTTCTAAAGTTCTTTTTCTTGTTTCTTCCCTGTTATGGTACCTTGTAAAATTGTGTTGTGCTAAAACAACTTGAATATGCAAGAATATTGGCTACTCGTTATGGTACCTTGTAAAATTGTGTTGTGCTAAAACCTCATTTTTGATAATCAATATCTTTAATCTGTTATGGTACCTTGTAAAATTGTGTTGTGCTAAAACATAAAAAGTTGGCAGAGCAAATATACTATAGTTATGGTACCTTGTAAAATTGTGTTGTGCTAAAACCAAATGGAGGCGGTATTAATCGCTCTTGTAGTTATGGTACCTTGTAAAATTGTGTTGTGCTAAAACAACTTTTTGGTGAGAGAGTTGAAGTTGATTGTTATGGTACCTTGTAAAATTGTGTTGTGCTAAAACCCTAATAACACCTTAGCACCTCCTGGTTCTTGTTATGGTACCTTGTAAAATTGTGTTGTGCTAAAACAGCACCATTAACAATCGTAGTGAATCGTGTGTTATGGTACCTTGTAAAATTGTGTTGTGCTAAAACAAAATGAATCCGATAAAGAGCGGCTAGTGGGTTATGGTACCTTGTAAAATTGTGTTGTGCTAAAACAATGGAAAAGGTTAGCGAAAGAGAACTACAGTTATGGTACCTTGTAAAATTGTGTTGTGCTAAAACTAGAGAAAAAGAGATTGATTTTGATTACACGTTATGGTACCTTGTAAAATTGTGTTGTGCTAAAACGAAACCGAAGAGTATCAAAAAGTAGTTTCAGTTATGGTACCTTGTAAAATTGTGTTGTGCTAAAACAGAATCCATTTGAAAAAGGAACTCAAACCTGTTATGGTACCTTGTAAAATTGTGTTGTGCTAAAACGGGTGTAAGAGAAATTCGGTATCCTAATACGTTATGGTACCTTGTAAAATTGTGTTGTGCTAAAACACCCAGTTCCTAAAAAGAACCTATGGCTGAGTTATGGTACCTTGTAAAATTGTGTTGTGCTAAAACGTATTGATATGATACTAACTGACCCACCATGTTATGGTACCTTGTAAAATTGTGTTGTGCTAAAACATTTAACAGGGAATCGTATAGATACTTCTAGTTATGGTACCTTGTAAAATTGTGTTGTGCTAAAACTTATTAAATAGTAGTGAAGTACTTATTACAGTTATGGTACCTTGTAAAATTGTGTTGTGCTAAAACTGATCAATGTAGAGGGTATAAAGGACTATGTTATGGTACCTTGTAAAATTGTGTTGTGCTAAAACAATATAGAAACTTTCTGATTGATATGGTAAGTTATGGTACCTTGTAAAATTGTGTTGTGCTAAAACCAGAGTTAACAGATGTTTATATAAAAGCATGTTATGGTACCTTGTAAAATTGTGTTGTGCTAAAACTTCCAGAACACACAAACTTAGCAGTAAGCAGTTATGGTACCTTGTAAAATTGTGTTGTGCTAAAACAAAAAATTGAGATTGTCAATGAGAAGAATTGTTATGGTACCTTGTAAAATTGTGTTGTGCTAAAACTTTTAAAATCTTTTCTATAAATTCCGTTGTGTTATGGTACCTTGTAAAATTGTGTTGTGCTAAAACAAATTGAAAGCGAATACCTTTTAATGAGTTGTTATGGTACCTTGTAAAATTGTGTTGTGCTAAAACTAGTTTTATGTGCTTGCTTGCTATCGTGGTGTTATGGTACCTTGTAAAATTGTGTTGTGCTAAAACAACAAATGACAGTAGCAGAATTAAAAACATGTTATGGTACCTTGTAAAATTGTGTTGTGCTAAAACTTGTTCCATGCTTTGTATGAGAAGCAGCTGGTTATGGTACCTTGTAAAATTGTGTTGTGCTAAAACTAAAATATGAAACTGATGGAGTTGATGATAGTTATGGTACCTTGTAAAATTGTGTTGTGCTAAAACTTAGAAAGGAGGAATAGAAAATGGATTGAGGTTATGGTACCTTGTAAAATTGTGTTGTGCTAAAACTAGAGTTTTGCTACAATTATTGGACAGCTTGTTATGGTACCTTGTAAAATTGTGTTGTGCTAAAACTAGAAACTGTTGCTTTTGTAGTATCTTTGTGTTATGGTACCTTGTAAAATTGTGTTGTGCTAAAACATTAGACGTACAAGTTGACTATGGTTGTACTATTTGTACCAAAAAATTAAAAAAAGTGATTATGAAAATCTTTTCTTTATTACAACAACTGGTCAAGAGAAAAGAATAGAAAAAGAAAAGAATGTCATGGTTTTAAGAAGTAAAGTAAAATACTTTAATACGTACTACAGAAAAATAATTGCTGAGCTTCTGTTCTTGGTAATATTTGAACAATTGGATATTAAATAATGGAGTATTTTTATTCTATTATTTTATGTTTTGATAATATATAAATTTGCGTTTAATTTCCTCAAAGGATGTAATAACTATGGAGGATCACTATAATTAAAAAATTTAATCTGGGAGCGAGAAATTAGAATTAGCATGCTTTGCAATTTTTTCATCATATGGGGATTCTAAATCTCACGCAATAGAGGTGATCGATTTTGCAAAAAAAGGTGATTATAACCTGGCAAACTAAAAAATAGTAATAGCTGATTAAGCGGCATTAAATGATGAAAAAACTCACAGCGAATTAATTTTTTATGAAACCAAAGGTGAAAAAAATGAAATTAGTTTATTGCTAATTCGTTCAGAAGACCAATTACTGTCAAGTCAAACAATTATTGCCTTGGCTAAAAAGATGCTTAGAATGTATCAAAAATTTAATAAATAGTTTTAAAATAAAATATCAGCTCTATCTGGAAAATTTATTTAGTTTCCATAGAAACATCAACCTTAAGGAGACCTAAAATGGTTTCCTAAAGAAAGGTTGATTTTTTTGCCCCAAAAACCATATTCTCAGGAATTAAAATTATTAATTATTGAACTTTATAATAAAGGATTTAGTGCTAGTGAACTTGCAAAAGATTATGATATAAAATCTGGTCCACAACTTATAAAATTATGAGTTTCAATGTATAATCAATCCATAAAGAATGCAGGAAATAAATTATCTTGCAAAGGAGATTATATTTTGAAAAAAGATGTTAGTAATAAAGTATTAACAGACAAAATAGAAGAGCTACAAAAACAACTAAAAAAGAAAGATGAGGAATTTTTAAAACTACAGATTGAAAAAGAGTTCATGGAAAAGTGCATGCCCTCTTGCATGAATTACAGCCGCCAACAAGTGATGATGATTCAAGCAACGAGGGAGTATAAGTACAAAGCTTTTTGTTTAATTTATGAAATTGAATTTCGCAAAGTTTTATCAATTGCCAAAATGTGCAAAATTGCCAAGGTTTCTCGAAGCAAATATCAAAAGTTTAAAAAAGATAATTTATTATTAAACAATATTTCTAAAAATGATTATAAATTTAATTCAAGCACTTTACCGATTTTTCAAAGTAAAATTAAGCACGATGTTATTCAATTGATAAATGAGTTTTTCAAAGAAAACAAGATATCATCGGGTGCTAAAAACATTAAATTATGAATTAAATCTGTTTTTAACATTAAAGTTAGTGTTAAAACAATTCTAAAAATAATGAAAGATAACGAATTTAAATTTCAAAGCCCTTACCGATTCAAGCGAAGCAAAATTCTAGGTCGCGATTTAATGGAAAAAACCATTAGAGCTGATTTGATCGAAAACAATTTTAGTGCTAACAATTGCGGCGAAAAAATCGGAATTGATGGAACCGTATTTAAGCTATTAATTGATGGTAAGAAAGTTGAATTACTTTGTGAAATTGCCTATGATTTCTACAGTCGCAAAGTAATTGGATGAAAATTTGGTACCAGCGAAAATGCACAAATTGTTTTGGATGTTATAAAACAAGTACACAAATATTGTTTGAAAAATAGTTTCAATGATGCAATTATTCAATCTGATCGCGGCAGAGCAAATGCCTCAATTATAGTTAAAAATTTCGAAGAAAAACAAAATAACTTTATCATGTCGATGTCTAAAGCGGGTTTTAAACATAACGCACCAACAGAATCTATGAATGGTTGAATAAAGACAATTTTTTTTAAAACTTGTGGAATAGAATTTGATAGCATAGAAAATTTTGAAAATGAATTTAGTAAATTTGTTTTTGCCAAAAATAATCTACAAAATTTAAGGTATTAATTAAAAAAGGAGATTCATCGTTTTTGATGATGTCTCCTTAAGGTTGATGTTTCTCATTAAGCTGATTTTTTATTTATTTTAAAAGTACTTTTTCGTATTTAATTCTAATTCTCATATCCCCCAGAGCAAAGTTTATTTTGTCAAAATCTTAAAAAAGTTTCATAGTAGTTTTTACCTAAAGTAAATCCACATAAACTGATTTGGATTTTAATATAAGATTCTTCATAGGTTCATCAAAACCCCAGATTTTTAATATAAGGGTTAAAGTAATGGGGGAAAGATTGTTTTAAAATCCCTTCAATTTCTTCATATAAATCATAAAGCTGGACAAGCTCTATTTTATTTTCTAGATAATCTTTGTACATAACAAAAGTTTTTTTCATGTAGCTGGTTAGTAAATCTTTTTGATTTTTATTTTTAATAAATTCATTCTTATCATCTCAAAATTTTCATATAACTGATGAAACGGATTTCTTTTTACTAAAGATAATAAAGTTTTTTCGATCCATAATATTATCAAAGTTATTATTCTCATACATCTGCTCAACTTCTTGTAAAGATTCACACATAGTTTGATAATCTAAAATTCGTTGTTTTAAATAGACTTGATAGTTTTGGAACATATATTTAGGATTTCAGTTTTCACTAAGCATAATGATTTCAATTTCATCAATTGAGTAATGAAGTTTTTTTAATAATAAAATTTGTTGTAAAGTGGCAATGTTGGCACCACTATATAGAGCTTTATTATTCTCGATCTTTGCTGGAATTAACAAACCTTTTTCTTGATAGTAATTTAAACCTTTGCGAGTAACTGAACATATTTTGGAAATTTGCTTTGTAGTATAAAATTGCTCCATAATAACTCCTTTTAAAATAATTATAACTCATAAAAAATATTTCCGTACCTTAGGTGAGGAAAAAAATATTTCTCTACTCTTTTATAATATTAATGTAGGAGTTCCTACAGGAAGGGAAAATATTATGAGTAAATTATCAAAGTATGGCCAACCTGCCGTGGAGTTATTAAAGCTCTTGGGTGGTAAAGATAACATTAATCGAGTGACTCACTGTTAAACACGAATGCGCTTTGAAATTAAAGACTTAGATAAAATTAAGGAAAAAGAAATCAAATCTCATTCTTGGTGTAAAGGAATTATTAATGCACCGGGTGAATATCAAGTGGTAATTGGAGCTGATGTTATTGAATTTTATAACCAGTTTCAACCTTTATATTCTGGGGATATTAATTTTGAAGTTAAAAATAATCAAATCAAACAAGGGAATTGATTCTCGCGAGCTTTAAGAACAGTGTCGCGAATCTTTGCTCCCATTGTGACGGTGCTAATTGCCTATGGACTAATATCAACAATTCGTGCTTTAGGAACCATTGACTTTACTGGTAATAATGGCTCACTGGCAGGAAGTGTAGAGTTCTTTAATCAATTTGATTCAATTTTAAAAGTTCTAATTGATGGGCTAACCTTATTTATAACTGTGGGTGTAGCTTATACAACCTTTAAAGCCTTTAACTGTAATGGATTATTTGGTTTAGCACTTGGGGTTGTGCTAACTTCTCCCGCTCTAACAGCCATGGGGGCAGTCACCCCAGATAAAGGACAAAATATCATTGATGTTATGCCGGGATGAAATCTATTCAATAGCACAGTATTTTATCCATGAAAAATATCATTTGCAGGATTAATCATTCCCATGATTGGGGTAGCTATCTTTGGGGCTTACATGGAAAAGTGAACTAACAATATTAAAAATGGTACAGCTAAAATGTTGCTTCAACCATTATTGGTTATTCTAACAACCTATTTAGTAGCGATATTTATTATAGCTCCCATTGGATTGTTAATGACTAACTATATTTCAATTGCGATTAAGTGAGCCACTACTCAAAGTGTTGCTAAATTTATTTTTACCCCAATTCTAGCAGCTTGTTATGGGCCCATGGTAATTTTAGGATTACACCGAACAGTTACCCCGATCTTGTTTCAAGATCAAGCGTTGTACCAAGGAACAATCCTAATCGGGTTTATTATTATCAATAACATTTCTCAAGGAGTGGCTTGTTTGGCGATGAACTACCAACACCGAAAAGTTAAAAATGTCAGTGAAGTTGCTATTCCTTCAGGGCTGGCGGCCATTGTGGGAGGTATTAGTGAACCAGTCTTATTTGGAGTTAATTTTAAATACTTGTATCCATTACTAGCAGCTTCAATTGGAACTCTGGTAGGAACAATACTAATTACAGCTGCGGGAGTATTTGGAGTTGTGGGGTCAGCAGGAATCTTTGGAATTATTTCAATGGCCCAACAACCCCCAACCGAAATTGGAATTCAAACTTGAGCTGGGGGAGGAATTGTTTGAGAAACTATTGGGGTATTGGTCATGGTTCCTGTGACTTTTATCTCAACTATAATACTGGGTCAAACTAAATACTTTAAAACTCGTACTGCTCAAATCTTTGAAGCAGACTGAGGAATTATTAATGAAGAAACTAGGATTGAAGAAATCAAACCAGTTAAAACCAACAATAAAGTTATTAAAAAATACATAAAGGAGAAAAATAAATATGAGCAAATTTCCAAAAGACTTTTTATGAGGAGGAGCGGTTGCTGCCAACCAAATTGAAGGAGGTTGAGATGTTGATGGTAAAGGATTGACAGTTGCTGATTTAAGGATGTATAATAAAAATCTAGATCGCTCTAACCTTAACGGCGAACGTCCAATGACTAAAGCTAAATTACAAAAAGCTTTAAATCCTAAAGTGGGTGATTATTTTCCTAAACGTCACGGAATTGATTTTTTCAATCACTACAAAGAAGATATTAAATTGTTTGGGGAAATGAACATGCAATGATTTAGAATGTCAATTTCATGAGCGCGAATTTTTCCCAATGGAGATGATAAGGTTCCCAATGAAGCTGGGTTAAAGTTTTATGAAAATGTGTTTCAAGAATGTGAGAAATATGGAATTAAACCATTAGTGACAATTTCTCATTATGATACCCCATATAATTTAGTAGAAAAATATGGGGGTTGAAAAAATCCACAGTTAATTGAATTTTATAAAGTGTATGCTAAACTAGTGTTTGAAAGATACAAAAAATATGTAATTCATTGAATGCCATTTAATGAAATTAATGCCGCAATTTATAGTGTCTGAGCGGGAGCGGGATTAATTGATGATGGGGAAGCTAATTTATCTCAAGCTTCCTATCAAGCAATGCATAATTTGTTTGTAGCCAATGCTTGAGCGGTTAAGATTGGTCATGAAGTAAATCCGAAAAACCAAATTGGATGTATGGTGGCTCATATGACCAGTTATCCAGCAACTTGTAAACCCGAAGATGTTATTCATGCTACCAAAGAACATCAAGAAAGAGTTTTATTCTACTATGATGTTATGTGTAAAGGTGAGTATCCTAAATTTATGCTTAAAAAATTTGAAAAAGAAAAACTGCAGTTAAAGTTTGAACCCGCAGATTTAGAATTACTGAAAAAATATACATTAGATTATATTGGCTTTAGTTATTATATGTCAGGAACTTCAGGAGTTGATAATGGCCAAAAAACCGAAGGAAACCTAGTAACCTTTGGTAAAAATCCATTTTTAAAAGCTTCAGAATGAGGATGACAAATAGATCCTCAAGGAATTCGTTATACTATGAATGATTTATACTTCCGCTATAACTTGCCATTAGTGGTGGCTGAAAACGGTATTGGAGTTATTGAGAATTTAGATAAGAATAATGAAATCCATGATGATTATCGAATTGATTATTTAAGTCAACATATTAATGAAATGAGTAAAGCTATTAATGAAGATGGAGTAGAGGTTTTAGGTTATACTTTATGAACCCCAATTGATGTAATCTCTCATGGAACTAGTGAAATGTCAAAACGTTATGGTTTAATTTATGTAGACCAAGATGATTTAGGACAGGGTACTAAAAAGCGTTTTAAAAAAAATAGTTTTTATTGATATCAAAAACTAATTAAATCAAATGTGGAGAATTTTTAATAGGGTGTAAAAACAGCGTGTAAACGCTGTTTTTACATATTACTTAAATTTTATATTTTTGCTAATTTTAATATGAATAGTATATAATTAAGTTGTTAGCTTTTATAGAGTATATAATACTTAATCAAGAATAAAGCATAAATTTATTTTGCAATCTTCTATTTAATAGCTGATATAGTTAAAAATCAAATTCAATGATTTTTTGATAAAATTCAATTAGTCATAATAGAAAAGTGCAAAAATGAAAATTAAATCAAACAAAAAAACATATTTATGATTAGGTGTATTTGGTAGTCTAGCGCTGGTCGCTTCCAGTTCAGCAATTTTAGCAAACTCTTTATCACACAATAATAACCCTCAAATTCAATTAAAAAATAATTATGATTTTACTTCAAAACAACAAGTTATCTCCTCATTTCAAAAGGCGGACATTGAAGAAGAATTGATAGCTTTGTATTTAAACGAATTAGAAAAGGTTAGCACTAATTCATTCTACAAAAGTATGGTTCAAAACAGTGATTTTGTTGATGTCAATCTACAAATTCAAAATGAAATTTCTTCCAGATTGGTAACCCGAAATTATAGTGAAGGTCAAGTTCGTGAACAAATTGGTTTTGTAAAAAATATTTTATTTCAAAATATTTTAGCATATGAAAATCTAGTAAGTTCAGATGATTATGATCAAATCATGAAAATAGAATTCTTTAAATATAATTTTGATGAATGATCAAATTTAAATAATGTCGAAAAATATAAGTATATATATGATTATAGAGAGACTCTAGTATCGGTATTGCAAAATTTAATAAAAACCAAGGAAATCAAACAAGAACTAATGAAGAGGGAATTTGAAGCAAATTTAGATACAATTAAAGAAAATGAAGAAAGAATTACGGTAATTGATGAACAAACTCGTGATGCGGATAATTCTATTAAAGAATTAGCGGTTGAAATTGAAAATGTTGATTATCTTGATAACTCTCTTATTAACGAAATAACAGAAAATAATGATAAATTTGTGGATGTTACAGCAAGATATGCATTGGCTATGACACAGGGTTCTATTACAATCGGTGTAACCGCTTGGAGTTTTTTTTGACCTCCGGCCACTTTGGCCGCTATTGCTGCAGGCAAGATTTTTGAATTAGATGTTAAACTTTTCAAAAATTCTATAGTATATTCAAAATCTGAATTAGAAAAATCTATAGATTTTATATCCAATGTATTTAAAAAAATAAAATATTCTGTACCAATAATTAAAATATTCATTAAAAATCTAAATTTATCAAATAATCTTAGTGAATTTTTTGGCAAAACCATTATTATAGTTGATCGCCTGATAAAAGCCTTTAATATTTTAATAACAGCAGCCACAATGGGTTTCATAACTGACAATTATATTAAATCAAAAAAAGAATTTAATGAAACTTCTAAAAAAATAGAAAAGCAAAGTCTTGATACTTCTAAGGGAGAAATTGATTCCATCACTTCAAAAATTAGATTATTTGACAATGAAATATTCAATTTATTATTTGAAAAAAATAATTTAAACTTCGAAAATAAAATTGCAAAAATCAAAAATAGTGATCTCAAAGTTTTTAATCAAGAAATTGAATTAAATTTTTCAGACATGGATAAAAAATTCTCGGCAGGAAATCTTATTCAAGAAAATGATATTTTTTTTAAAAATCAAAATAACGAAAAAAGCTACTATAACAGTATTGAATTAACTGAAAAGTATATAAGTTCTAGAAAAGAAGTTAATCAAAGCATTGATGTTTTGAAAAATAAACTTGATAAATTTAATTCTGAATACACCTATAGTGACAAAATTTATTGACAAACTATTTTTGAAGATATTTATATTAAAAATATTAACATTTTAAATAATTTATTTTATTAATTTTAAAACAATTAAATTCAATACAAGAATTTGGAAAGGATAAAATGAACAAAAAACAAAAATTAATTGCAATTGTTATCGCATATATTTTACTTGCTTTATTAGTATTTTTTTCTGACTTTTATTTTTGCTTAATAATTGACAAAGAAATTAATATAAAATACCTTCCAGGAATAGAAAAAGATTTTTTTAACGGCTTTGTTGTAAATGGAGTTGATATTTCAGATAAAACAATATTAAATTCTAAATATTTATTATTTCCTTTTGGAGGCAAAATATTTTATAATGGTCGTTTTTTTATATCATTTTTAACAAACATGTTATTTTTTATTGCTTTTCTGCCGCCTTTAATACTACAGATAAAAGAGGGAATAATTGGAAGAAAAACTTTTATTACTTCGGGGATACTTTCAATAATCATTATCATCATTTTAATAATAGGGTTTTCTATGCCACTTAATAAAAATACTTTCACAAAAGTATTTGATGAACAAATATATAATTATTTTGGTAGAGATTTTTTTAATACAACAAATTCTCAAAAAGAACTTGAGATATTCAGAAAGTCAGTAATTGAAAGTTTTGAATATAATAAATTTTTTATATTAAATATTGTAGCTATTACTACTTGTATTTTAACAATTTTTACAATATTGTTTTGCTTGATTCAAGATTTTTTTGAAATTAAAAATAAAAAATCGGATTCAATAAAAGATGAATCATTTACAAAAAATTTTTTGAAAGAGCAATTGATTAACTCTGAATTAGAGCATGGTAAAACTGAAATCGATTTCAAAGTGACACAATTGTGTTCGAATAAACCAGGATTTGAGATAGCAAAAAAATATTATTTAATATCATTTATATCAACTTTGATTGTATCTTCACTATCGATGATATTTTGATTTGTCTTAATTTTCAATTCAGTAAGTTTTCGAGAAATCCCATTTGTTGAAATCGATTATTTCAACGGATTCATCGACCAAAATGGTGATGTGATAAAAAATACCTATTTTTATCCAAATTTACTAGTCAACTCTTATTCTATTGGTAGATTAATAGATCCTTCTTGGCTATTTTTTATAACATTTTTACTTTTGTGAGGTTTTTCTTTTTTAAATTTATTTTCGCTGAAAGCATATCAAAAAGGGAATGTAAGTGAAAAAAGGTTTATTATTAATAATGTCTTTTTGTTAATTTTGATTATTAATACCACAGTTCAATTGATATTTTTCCTTAATCCCGAAAGCTATAGAGTCGCTTTTGAAAGTTCTCTTTATTTTATATTTGAAAAAAATTATCTAATTAAAACAGTTGGTAAGGAAGCTTTAGAATTACAGATAGATAATGCTGCAAAAGGATTACAAAGTTTGTATGCAGCGGCTTTTAATCCAGTAGTAATATTTCTTCTGGTGGCATTTTCTGCGGCTATTTTATTAATTACGTTATCGATGATTCATTATCTTATTTTTAGAAACAAGAATTTAAAAATAATTTAAAGATATTATTGAAAATTTTGCTACATCAAATTTTGCAAATAATTTTAAAATCGACTTCAAGTATAAAGATAAGTTTGAATTAAAAATCAAAATTATTAAAAATTTTAATAATAAGTATATTTGTATAATAGTTATTAAGAAACATCTACCTTAAAGAGACATAAAATGGTTCCTAAATAAGATTTAATGATTGATAAATATTTTTTCCGTTAGTTATCATATTTATTTCTCATATTTTATTGCACAAAGTTTATTTTTTCAAAATTTTAGAAAAGTTTCATAGTAGTTTTTACCTAAAGTAAATTCACATAAACTAATTTGGATTTTTATATAAGATTCCTCACAAGTTAATCAAAACACAATATTTTTAATACAATGGTTAAAGGAATGGGGAAGTAATGTCTTAAAATCCTTTCAATTTATTTATATGGACCATAGAGCCGTTATGCTCTATTTCATTTTTTAATAATCCTGTGAATTATATTGGTTCCAACCATTATATGTCAGGAACTTCAGGATTTGATAATGGCCAAAAAACCGAAGGAAACTTAGTGACCCTTGGTAAAATCCATTTTTAAAGGCTTCAGAATGAGGATGACAAATTGATCCTCAAGGAATTCGTTATACTATGAATGATTTATACTTCCGCTATAACTTACCATTAGTGGTGGCTGAAACGGTATTGGAGTTGTTGATAGTTTAGATAAGAATAATGAAATCCATGATGATTATCGAATTGATTATTTAAGTCAAAATATTAATGAAATGAGTAAAGCTATTAATGAAGATAAGGTAGATGTTTTAGGTTATACTTTATGGACTCAAATTGATGTAATCCCTCATGGAACTATTGAAATGTCGAAACTTTATGGTTTAATTTATATAGACCAAGATGATTTTTGAGATGGAAACAAAAAGCTTTTTAAAAAAGATTTTTTTCATTGATATCAAAAAATAATTTAATCAAAAGGGGAGAATGTTTAAGAATAGTGCAAAAACAGCGTTTATACGCTGTTTTTTTTCATATTACTCAAATTTTATATTTTTGCTAATTTTAATAAGAATAGTATATAATTAATTTGTTAGCTTTTATAGAGTATATAATACTTAATCAAGAATAAAGCATAAATTTACTTTGCAATTTTCTATTTAATAGCTGATATAGTTAAAAATCAAATTCATTGATTTTTTGATAAAATTCAATAAGTCATAATAGAAAAGTGCGAAAATGAAAATTAAATCAAATAAAAAAACATATTTATGATTAGGGGTCTTTGGTAGTCTGGCGCTAGTGGCTTCCAGTTCAGCAATTTTAGCAAACTCTTTATCACATAATAATAACCCTCAAATTCAATTAAAAAATAATTATAATTTTACTTCAAAACAACAAGTTATCTCCTCATTTCAAAAGGCTGACATTGAAGAGGAATTAACAGCTTTGTATTTAAACGAATTAGAAAAGGTTAGTGCTAATTCTTTCCATAGAAGTATGGTTCAAAACAGTGATTTTGTTGATGTCAATCTACAAATTCAAAATGAAATTTCTTCCAGATTGGTAACCCGAAATTATAGTGAAGGTCAAGTTCGTGAACAAATTGGTTTTGTAAAAAATATTTTATTTCAAAATATTTTAGCATATGAAAATCTAGTAAGCTCAGATGATTATGATCAAATCATGAAAATAGAATTCTTTAAATATAATTTTGATGAATGATCAAATTTAAATAATGTTGAAAAATACAAGTATATATATAACTGTAGAGAGTCTTTTATAAAGGTCATTCAAGGCCTTCTGGATATAAAAATTATTAAACAAGAAATTATGAAAAAAGAGTTTGTAGAAAATAATGAAATAATAGCAGATAACATAATTCGTGTTTCAGAAATTGATGAAAAAACAAAAAATGTAAACGAATCAATTACTGAACTTAATTTTGAAATTGATAATATAAGTAGATTAGATTCGAAATTATTTGATGAAACAACTTATAGTTGAAACAATTTTAATGATGTGACTTCTAAATATAATAATGCTATGAATATTGGGGCTAGCTCAATTGCAGCAACTGCTTTATCAATTTGGTGGATATGATTCGTTCCCGCTGCAGTTATAAGTAACGTTCTTTTTAAAGAAGCTACTATTCAATTTCAAAAAGCTACCGACACTTTAGGTGATGGAGATATTGCTTCTGTTAATAGAATGATAACCCATTTTCAGTCAATTATTTTTCCCTTACGAATATCAAGCGCCTATGGACTGAATAAAGTTTATTATAAAAATTGAAATGGTACAGTTGAGATTTCTTCTCAAACCATCCGAAAGGCTTTAGCAATCATAACAATATTCACAACGGCTGTGGCTATGACCATGATGAACAACACCTATAACGACATGAGATATGGCTTTAGATATAAAACTAGATCTGTTGAAACTAACTCATTAAATGCTAGTTTTTTAGAAAAAAATTCTATTACTTCGCGAATTAAAAGTTTTGATAATGAAGTTTACTTATTAACACTGGAGAAAAACAATTTAATTAGTTTAAATAATTTTCTAAATATAAAAAATAGAGATATCAAAATGTTCAATTTTGAATTAGAATCAAACTACTCAGATATCGAGGAAGTTTTCTCACATGGTAACTTAATTCAAAAAAATATTTTTATTAAAAAAAATAGTAATGATATTATTCGCTCAGTTAAAGATGAAAATTTAGATGAAATATATATTAAATCAAGACTTGATATCGAAAAAAATATTAAGGAGCTCAAATCGAGTCTAAATGTTTTTAATAAAGAATATTCTTATAATGATAAAAATTATTGAAAAACAATTTTTGAAGATATATTTATAAATAAAATAAATATATTGAATAACTTATTTTATTTATAGATACTTTAATAAATTTATAGGATATTTTTCTTACTATTAATAGCGTCCTATCTATTTAAGTAACTATAATTTATTAAGTTATAATAATTTTAAATTTTTAATACAAATGTTATATCTGACATATTTTTACCAAAATTTTAAAAAAATAATTACATTATGCTTATATTTAAAATTAAAATTAACTTAAAAATATTATTATAACTATTATTATTGATATTTCATTATTTTTAATAAAACTAAATTGCACTATAAATACGAAAATAAATAAATTATCAAGGAGAGCACAAATGAAAATTCTAAAAATTCCTAAATATAAAATAACTATTGCCTATCAATTGATAATGATGATTAGTATAATTTTGGCTTCTTTGCCTTTTTTTTTAATAGGAGGGTCAAAGGTTTTTATTAAAGATATGCCCGGAATTGAAAGTTACTTTTTTAATGAGTTTCAGGTAAATGGGGTAAGTATCTACAAAACAGCATACCTAAGTACAGAAGGAGTTTATTCATCAATTTTCGGCTTCTCAAATTTTACATCAGGTCACACATTAATGCTTTACTTAACTTCGTTCGGGATTTTTTTTCTATGAGGTCCAATAGGTTTTCTTGCTTGAAGTCCTCCATCAGAGGTGTGAACTAAAAAAACCCTTATATGAACATCGGTAGTCGAATTTATATTATTTATTTTTTTAATAGTTATATACTCAATTTCTTTAAGTGGGGGTTGTTTTAATCGAACGTTTAACGATCAAATTTTTAAATACTTTGGTAAGGATTTTTTTAGTACCGATGAACTTCAAAATCAATTACAAGTATTAAGAGAATCAATTAATCAAGTTTTCAATTATAATAGTTTTGCTATTAGCAGTGCATTTGCAATCGTATTTGCTCTCATCTCTGCTTTGACGATAATTGCTTGATGAATTTATACTTATTTATATACAAAGTTTGAAAAAAGAAGTAATAATAAAAATGATGTTGTATACCAAGGATAATCTGGCTTAGGACTCTAAAAATTTTCTTCAAAAATATTAATTACTTCATATATATTATGAGTTTGACCATGAGTGTTATTCAATCCAAACTATTTTGTTTATAATGCAGAGGGATTTAAATCAGTGATTAAAAAATAATTATCAATTGCAAATATAGAATTTTGGTATTAAATAATTTATTCATATTCTTTATTAAAAAGCTAGGAGGATAAAATGGAAAAAATTAAAATATCTAGATTAACAATGACATTTATTACGCAATTTATTCTTACAATTACTTCAATAACAATCATTGCTTCTATTTTAAACATAGTAAATTCAAGGATTTATATAAAAGATTTACCTGGTATTGAAGAATCCTTTTTTAATAATTTTCAAGTAAATGGTGTTTCAGTTCTTAATACTGCCTATCTAAGTTGAAAAGGTATATACTCATCATTTTTGGGAAATGGTAATTTCTCAGGTTATTGAATATTATTTTGAACGGCATTTGCGCTTCTTTCTATTGTTTTAGGACCGGTCTTTAGAATATTGGCCTATACTTTAGAAAATCTTTGAAGTAGATTTTGATGTTTTTGAACCTCTTTTTTTAATATAGCCCTGCTAATTTTTATAATTATTGGACTATCAACTCCTATGAACAAAGATGTATTTAATCAAACTTTTGAAAATCAAGTGTTTGATTATTTTGGAAGAGATTTTTTTAATACTCCTGAGCTTCAAGAACAATTTCAATTATTAAAATTAGGAATTGGTCAAACTTTCAGCTACAATCAGTTTTTAATTGAAAATGCCATTGAAATAAGCTTAGCTTCAATTTCTATTTTGGCCATATTATTATGATTGCTGCATGATCACTTTGAAAATAAATTTGATAGAAGAAAGCAGGACAAGAATGATGTGCTTTATGAAAAATATGATAGGTTAGAAATATAAAAAAATAAAAAATACATAACAAAATTTACGAAAAAAATCAACTTTGAGTAATCTATTTTAGATTTCCTTAATTTTGTGTTTTAGAAAAAATCAATATTTTAAATAATTTGTTTTATTAAATTAAGTTTGCAATAAAAGCATAATAAGGGGGCGAAAATTTGTCTAAAAAATTAAAATGAAAATCAATAAGAATTTTAATTGCATATTTTTTAGTTACCGCACTATTGGCTTTGACCTTTATTTCTACATCTATAATAACAACAAAAAATATAAATATTAAATACCTGCCTGGAATTGAAGATGATTTTTTTAATGGATTTATTGTAAATGGTTTAGATATTTCAGATAAAACGATTTTGACCAGTAAGTATTTATTATTTCCATTTGGTGGGAAAATATTTGCTAGCGGCCATAATGCTATGTGAAGTCTAATAACAATTTTGGGAATTGTTATTTATTTACCTCTTGTCGCTTGTAGGTTTAGTCCTAGAACTTTAGGTAGAAAAATGTTTTCTATTGGAGGTTTAATCGCACTAATAATAATTATTTTTTTATTAGTAGGTCTTTCTTTTCCATTAGACATAAGTATATTTAAAAAAGTATTCGACGAACAAATTTATGGCTACTTTGGTCGTGATTTCTTTAATACACCAGAGTTAGAAAATCAACTTGCAATTTTGAGGGAATCAATATTTCAAAACTTTGGTTATTCAAAATATATTGGAGTTAATATTGCAGCAATAATAATTTCAATACTATCTTTTATTTCTATTTTGGTTTGCCTATTAGAAGATTATCTGGATATTAAAAAATCTAAAAATGTTAATATTTTAAATTTACAGTTAGATAATTCGGATAATAAAAATCAACAACTGCTACAAAATTCTAATAATCAACAATTGGATTTATCTTTTAAAATAAATAAGGCGCACTTAAGCGAATCTCAAATTAATAGTTTGAGAAAATATTTTCTAATAATTTTTATCTTAACCACAATCTTATCTGTTTTAATTTTTTCTTTTTATATTTCAATTACAATAGAAACGCTCCATTTTGTTAAAATCCCAAATGTAAATAGCGATTATTTTAATGGTTTTATTAATGAAAACGGGGAAAATTATAATGACATCCGCTTTGAACAGTGATTACTCATAACTTCTTACGGAGGTTTAAGCAATTTAAACGAAGAATTGATGATTTCAATTACTTATTTCCCTATATCAGCTTGGGTATTAATTGCTGCATTTGAATTTGGAAAATCTCAAAAAATGAAATTTACTGGGCAAACATTTTTTTGATATAGTATTATTTTATTGATAATAATGGTTAATATAATCATTCAATTCTCGTTTTTCCTTAATCCCAAAATTTATGAAATTCAATTTAGAAAAAATCTTTTCTTCTATTTCGAACAAAATTATCTTATTAAAACTGTCGGCCAAGATACTCTAGATTTTCAAATTAGACAATCAGCCTTGGGATTGAAAAGTTTGTACGCAGGTAAATATAACCCAGTGGCAATAACGGCGCTTGTTTTGAGTTCTTTAATTGTAATATTGACTTTTTATTCACTATGCAAATCTAATTTATCATTCATAAGAAAAAACAATTAGTTACCACTTTGGCAACTAATTGTTTTTTCTTTTAAAATTAACTCTTAAATTTTTTGAAATTATATAATTAATTTAATAGGTGATAAAATGTCAAGTTTAAATACATATTTTTTAAGTGAATTTATTGGTAGTTTTTTACTTGTAGCAATTGGTAATGGAATAATGGCTAACACATTTTTAAAAGATTCTTATGGAAGAAATACAAAGTCTAATTTATTGCCGATTGCTTTTGGTTGAGCTTGTGGTATAACTATTGGAATTGTAGTTGGGTTAATGATTGGTGGAGTTAGTCATTTAAATTTTGCTATTACATTTTTGTTTATCTGCATGGGATGATTAAATTACTTTTCATCATATTGATTGATAATTATATTTTTAATAGCCCAAGTATTGGGATATATTTGTGGTCAACTTGTAGTCATATTAATATATTGAATCAATATGAAAGCTACTGCCAAATCTGAAGAAGCCTTTTATTTGAAAATGAGTTTTTGCACTGCTTCAAAAAATAACAATAATGTTTTTAGTTTTATGTCAGAATTTCTAGCAACAATTATATTCTTGTTAGTTTATGTTTTTATAATTTTCAACTTCAATGATGTTTTAGATCCCCGCGCTTCTTTTATCTTTACTTTTATTGCGGTTCTAGCAATTGGTCTATCATTTTCAGGAACAACCGGTTCTGCAATTTCACCAACTAGAGATTTAACGATGCGATTAATGTATCATTTATTACCAATAAAAGATAAAATAAAAGCAGATTGAAAATACGCATGAATTCCAGTCGCAGCCCCTTTAACAGCTGCCACAATAATGGGCGTCAGTTTTCTATTTATTTTATAAGGAGTTAAATTATGAGAGAAGTACTAGAAGATTTAAATAAATACAAGAATCTTGATAAAAACACACTTTACAAAACTGTGGCTGCTTTTATTTTGAAAAATTCAAATCAAGTAAGTGAAATGAGTATTTCAGATATTGCTGCAGGTTGCTTTACTAATAAATCTTCAATTACTAGATTTTGTCAGAGTTTAGGATTCCAAGGCTATAAAGATTTCTCTTTTGTTTTAAAATTAGAAATTGAAAAAATCACTTTGAATCAAAACAAAATTATTACCCCAACTTCAAGTGATGAAATCTTTAAAGAATTCCATCAAACATTTATAAAACAAATTAATAGCATCAATTCACAAATTAATAAAATAGTAAATTTAGCTGAAGCAATCATGAAGGCTAGTGATATTTATTTATTATCAAGTTATGAAAATATAAATGTCAGTGAGGGTTTGAATGAGTACTTATTATCAATTGATAAACCATGTTGGAATCCCAAAAACAAAAAGACTTTTTCATTTGTTGTTGAAAAAATGCAAGCCCCTGACCTAATGATAATTTATGTTTCTGGAGTTGATAATGAGTACTTAATGAAAGTTTTTGAAAGTTTGCACTTTAAGGAAAATGTTTTTGTAGTCTGTTCTCAATCACAATCTCAAAAGTTTTCAAACTTACAAGCAGAGAAAATAATTATTATCGACCCAACCGATTCTCGCTTTGACAGCAATTATAAAGAAATATATTTTAACTATATAAATCAACAAATAATTAATATCATAAATTCAAAAATAACTAGAGCAAGCGAACCAGCTTTCCTGCTCTAGTTATTTTTTTTGACAACTAGTTGCCACAAGTCCAACTTTTTCCCAAAAAGAATTTTTGGTTTTAAAATCATTTTTTGGGTGAATAATAAAAGTGGGTGATACAATGAAAGAATTAAAAAAGAATTTTTTATGAGGAGCTGGAATAGCTGCCAATCAAGCTGAGGGATTTACCAATGTTGATGGTAAAGGAATCTCAACAGCAGATGCTTGACCAATTGATAAGAACTTTGATGTCAATAATGTCATTGAGGGAATTACGATGACCAAAGAAAAAATTGCTAAGTACTTGGATCCCAAAAATGATTACTACTTTCCAAAGCGTAATGGAATTGGTTTCTACCAAACTTACAAAGAGGATATTAAAATATTATCGGAGTTAGGATTAAAAGTATTCAGGATGTCAATTGCTTGAACAAGAATTTTTCCTAACGGAGATGAAAAAGAACCAAATCAAGCGGGTTTAAAATATTATGAAAATATTGTCAACGAGTGTTTGAAATATAACATTAAAGTTTTATTCACTCTCCAACATAATGAAATCCCTTTAGGGATTGCGCAAAACTACGGGGGTTGAGCTAACAAAAAAGTAATTGATTTCTTTGTTAACTATGCTTTGGTGGTAATGAATAAATTTAAAGGTAAGGTTAATTACTGGGTACCATTTAATGAATTTAATCATTTGGGTTTTGATAATACTGCTATTTATGATGACACCAAAGATTTAATAAATGAATCTTACAATGCCTTTCATAATCAGTTTGTTGCTAACGCTAAAGTAATTCAATTAGGAAAACAAATTGATGCTAATAATCAATTTGGAACTATGTTAGGATGAATGCTATCATATCCACTAACTTGTCATCCCAAAGATGTTTTAGAAAATTATCAAAAAATGCAAAAAGAAAACTATTTTTTTGCCGATGTCTTTTTGAAGGGACAGTACCCATGATATACAGAAAAACTTTTCAGTGATTTAAAAGTTAAACTAAGAACTACACCACAAGAGTTGGAATTAATAAAAAATTATACTGCTGACTTTATTGGTTTTAGTTATTATTCGTCAGGAACTGCAACTTTTAGAGAAGATGAAAAAGTAACTGGGGGAAATGTTATGGCCACTGGGGTTAATGAGTACTTAGAGAAAACCGCATGAGGTTGACAAGTGGATCCAGTTGGTTTAAAAATTGCCATGTTAGATTTATATGATCGTTATGCCAAACCTTTATTTATTTTAGAAAATGGTATGGGGGTTAAGGAAGACAATCCTGATTTGAAAATGATTAATGATACTTACAGAATTAAGTATTTATCAGATCACATTGAACAAATAAAATCAGCAGTCGCTGATGGGGTTGAGTGTCTTGGTTATGTAACTTGAAGTGCTATTGATATTATCTCGTTTTCAACACATCAAATGTCAAAACGATATGGCCTGATTTACGTTGACCAAGATGATTATGGCAATGGTACTAAATCTCGAATCAAAAAAGCTTCGTTTGAATGATACAAAAAAGTAATCAAGTCAAATGGAGATACCACAATTAAGGAGGACTAGATTGTGAAAGTAATTAAATTATATGCTCCCTGTGATGGGGAAATTAATGATATCACCGCAATGGATGATGAAGTCTTTTCTAGCAAAAGTTTAGGGGATGGTTTTTGTATAACTCCGTCAAGTAATACTTTCTATCCAGTATTTAAATCAGGAACTATTCCAATGATTTTTGAAACTAAACACGCCATTTATTTTCAAAATGAAGATATTAATTTATTAATGCATATTGGAATTGATACTGTTAAATTAAATGGTCAAGGTTTTTCAACTCACAAAGAAGTTGGTGAAAAATTCAAATTAACTGATAAGATTGTTGATGTTGATTTAAAGCTTCTCAAAAATAAAAATATATCTTCACAAACTGCCTTAGTAATTGAAGAAGACATTTTAAAAAAATATCAACTAACTAAAACATTAACCAGTGGAGTTGTTAAGGCTGGAACCCTGATTGGTCAGTTGACTTTAGAAGCTGATGATGTAAGTCTTAAGAAATCTGCTCTTAAAGCCAAAATAATTAATCAGGCAGCAAGTGACTTTTTAAAACAAGTTGGAGGTCCAGAGAATTTTAGTGATTATCGTAACTGTTTAACAAGATTAAGATTCACAATTATAGATAAAAATTTAGTTGATAGTGAAGCTATAAGTCAAAACCGATTAGTTAAGGGTTTGGTATGAAACGGTAGTGAACTACAAATTGTTATTGGATCTGAGGTTCGTAAAGTTAAAAACGCAATTGATGAATTAATGAATCACGGCAGTAAAACTATTACCAATCAAGGGAAAACCAAAATTGTTTGGTATCGTCGTTTACTACAATTTGTAGTAGCAGTTGTTGTACCATGTTTACCATTAATGTTTTACACCGGACTGAGTAGTGGGGTGGCTGCTTTATTTCAACAACTGGGATGAGCCAAACCAGGATGAGAAGGACTTGGTGATTTAGATCCTTTCTCAGCTTTCCTAATCATTAACTCAAGAGTTGGATTTATGCTACTTGGAGTATTCTTTGGATACACCACTGCTAAATATTTCAATGCCAATCCCATTCTAGCTTTATTAATTTGTTTAACTCTATCAAGTCGTTTATTATTTGGAGTTGAATGACCTATTATTGCAAATGTGTTTGGGGAAAGAAATATTAGTTGAAAAGGATATGAAAATTCAGTATTAATTTATATTATCGCTGTTATTGGTTATGCTTATCTAAATCGATGAGTAGAAAAATGAATGCCTGACAGTGTCTCAAATATTTTTACTCCAATTGTCAGTGTTGGGGTAACTATTAGTGTTGCCTTCTTTGTAGTAGGACCATTTGTAACATTATTTGAAGAACTATTAGCAAAAGGGGTTTTGGTATCTTTAAAAATTCCTTTTGGAATTGGACCACTAATTGTTGCCTTCTTATTACAACCATTAGTATTAACTGGAGCTCATTTAGCTTTATCAACAATTGTAATGCAGTCAATGATTAATACTGGTGAAGCTTCAATCTACTTTGTCTGTGTGGGACTAGCAGCCTTTGGTCAAGGGGGAGCGGTTCTAGGAGCTGCAATTCGCAGTAAAGATTTAGCTTTCAAAAGAAATGCTTATGGAATTTTTCCGATTGCAACATTCTTTGGAATTACCGAACCAGCATTATATGCCATAACATTGCCAAAAGGAAAACCATTTGTTAGTGCTTGTACAGCTGCTGGAATTGGTGGTTTCATTGCTGGATTACTAAATTTAGAAATGAACAATTATACTGGTAATGGGGTTTTCTCGGCTTTAGGATTTAATAGCATTGCAAACATTTGAATTTATTTAGCCTTAGGATTTGGAGTCGTTGGTTTAGCCTTGGTATTTACATTATTAACTTATCGTGAACGACCAGATGAATTCAAAAGTGTAGTTTACTTAAATAAACATTTAAAAAATCAAGTTAAAGAAAATAATCAAGTAACTTTAGATGCTTTAAATGAAATTAGCTTAACAATTCAGGCTAAACAAGAATTCATTAACCAAATAGAAAATAACATTATCTTAGGACAAAAAAACCAAGAAAAACTTAACAAAGTTAATAAAACTCAAACTAGTTCAAAAACATCAATAACTAGTGAGAAAAATCAAATTTTGCTAACCACTTTAGAAAACCAGGCTTTGAGTATAAAAAATGATTTGGATTTGCAATTAAAGGAATTAACAACTTGTCAAAATCAATGAATTGGGGAAATCAATAACTTGATTGACTCGCTAGAATTTAAAAATGAAAAAGTTAAAACTAAAGTAGTTAAAAAATATGAAAATAAAATTAAGTCTTTAAATTTAAACTATGGAGTTTAATACAAAGATATAGTTAACCTTCAAAAAAAATATTTTTATTGCACTTTGGTCATCTTATATTTAATTACTAATATTATGTAATTAAAGAGTAATGGTGGAAGTGTTGCCTTTAAATTACACAATATTAATGTATTATATTTACATTATCAATAATGATTTGGAAAGAATAGTTGGTATAGCATGAAAAAATATGGAATAGAAAATTTAAGAAATGCCGGTATTAAAGATTGAATTAAAAATTCAAAACTTATTAATTACACTGGAGTTGAAAATCTAAGTATAAATTTGGATTTAGATTTGCTCATTGAGAAAGTTACGGCTATGGGTGAAGAGAATTTAAAAGATCCTAAAATAAAAGAAATTATAAACATTTTATCTACTGAGTAAAAATCCATTTTTAAAAGCTTCAGAATGAGGATGACAAATTGATCATCAAGGAATTCGTTATACTATGAATGATTTGTACTCCCATTATAACTTACCATTAGTGGTGACTGAAAACGGTATTGGAGTTGTTGAGAGTTTAGATAATAATAATGAAATCCATGATGATTATCGAATTGATTATTTAAGTCAACATATTAATGAAATGAGTAAAGCTATTAATGAAGATGTAGTAGAGGTTTTAGGCTATACTTTATGAATTCCAATTGATGTAATCTCTCATGGAACTAGTGAAATGTCAAAACGTTATGGTTTAATTTATGTTGACCAAGATGATTTAGGACAAGGTACTAAAAAACGTTTTAAAAAAGATAGTTTTTATTGATATCAAAAACTAATTAAATCAAATGGGGAGAATGTTTAGAGTGGTGCAAAAACAGCGTTCATGCGCTGTTTTTTTCATATTACTTAAATTTTATATTTTTGCTAATTTTAATATGAATAGTATATAATTAAGTTGTTAGCTTTTATAGAGTATATGATACTTAATCAAGAATAAAGCATAAATTTACTTTGCAATTTTCTATTTAATAGCTGATATAGTTAAAAATCAAATTTCATGATTTTTTGATAAAATTCAATAAGTCATAATAGAAAAGTGCGAAAATGAAAATTAAATCCAATAAAAAAACATATTTATGATTAGGAGTTTTTGGTAGTTTGGCGCTAGTGGCCTCTAGTTCAGCGATTTTAGCAAACTCTTTATCACACAATAATAATCCTAAAATTTTATTAAAAAATAATTATAATTTTACTTCAAAACAACAAGTTATTTCCTCATTTCAAAAGGCTGACATTGAAGAAGAATTGATTGCTTTGTATTTAAATGAATTAGAAAAGGTTAGCACCAATTCGTTTCACAAAAGTATGGTTCAAAATAGCGATTTTATAGATGTCAATCTACAAATCCAAAATGAAATTTCTTCCAGATTGGTAACTCGAAATTATAGCGAAGGTCAAGTTCGTGAACAAATTGGTTTTGTAAAAAATATTTTATTTCAAAATATTTTAGCATACGAAAATCTAGTAAGCTCAGATGATTATGATCAAATCATGAAAATAGAATTCTTTAAGTATAATTTTGATGAATGATCTAATTTAAATAATGTAGAAAAATATAAGTATATTTATAACTGCAGAGAGTCTTTTATAAAGGTTATTCAAGGACTTCTAGATTTAAAGAAAATTAAGCAGGAAATTATGCGAAGGGAATTTTTGGGAAACAATGAAGTAGTAGCAGAAAACACAATACGTGTTTCAGAAATTGATGAAAAGACAAGAGATGTAGACGAATCGATTGCTGAGCTAAATTCTCAAATTGACAATATAAATAGATTAGACTCAAAGTTATTGGAAGAGACAACCGATAGTTGAAATAATTTTGCCGACTTAACTACAAGATATAATTGAGTAATGGGTACTGGTAGTAGCACCGTTGCTGCCGTTGCCTTATCAATGTGATGTGCTTGATTTATGCCTGCAGCCATTTTAAGCAATATCGCTTTTAAAGAATCGGCTGCGGGATTTAGAAATGCGACTGACAATTTAGGCAGCAGAGAATATGAAGCTTTTGAACGCATTCAAATATTTATTTTGCATGGAAGATTTGCATTAAGAATTATGGGAACATATAAACAAAATGGAGTTCTTAGTAGAAATTTCATAAAAATTACCGATAAATGTTCTAAGGCTTTAAATAAAGCTTTGGCGATACTGACAATGCTTAATACGATTCATACAATGACTAAAATAACTGATAATTATAATGAAATAAAATATGGATTTAAATTTAAAACTAGAGAGATTGAAACTAATTCTTTAAATACTAGTTTTTTAGAGAAAAACTCTATTGCTTCGCAAATTAAAAGTTTTGATAATGAAGTATATTTATTAATGTTAGAAAAAAATAATCTAATTAATTACAATAACCTTTTAAAAATAAAAAATAGAGATATTGAAATGTTTAATCGTGAATTAGATTTAAACTACTCAGATGTTGAGGATGTTTTTTCTTACGGTAATTTAATTCAAAAAAATAGTTTTATCAAAAGAAATTCTTCCGCTAATTATGATAAAATTGGTGATGATGATTTAAAAGATTTCTATATTAATTTAAGACTCGATAATGAAAAAAAGATAAATGAACTTAAATCTAATTTAAATATTTTCGAAAACGAATATTCTTACAATGATAAAAATTATTGGAGAACTATTTTTGAAGATATTTTCATGAACAAAATAAATATTTTAAATAATTTATTTTACATTTAATTTGTATCGAACTTTTTTAAAAGGGAGAATTAAATAGGTAATTTTAAGAAAACTACTTGAACACTTTTATCACTTTTTCACTGCTGTCGTTAGTCTTAAGTCATGTATTATTTTTTTTTGAAATAAAAAAAACTTTAATTTATGATATCGCATATTTCCAAAAGGATTTATTCAATCAGAATGATGGCTTAATTGAAAGACCCTATATTAATCTAAAATAATGATAATTTCATTTTGAAAATTGAGAAGTGCCAAAGATAATAAAGTGGTATATATTACATTTTTGCCATTTTGAATTATTTGCACAATTATCTTAACGATGATTGGTTGAATCCAAAAAAGCGACTCAAATAAATTAATTGTTAGAGGTACTTGATTTTTTACTATTTTATTTACATTAAATATAATTATTCGGTTAATATTTTTTTAAATCCAAAAATATTTGAAATTAACATTGCTAAAAATAGGGATTTATACTTTTAAAGAAATTATTTAGTAAAAAATGTTAGAGCAAAAAAATCAATTAACAAATAGAACAAACAGCTGAGGTTTTAAAAACTATTATTGAAAAAAAATTATAATAATGAGTATTTTATTGTAAGTGACTTGTTCAATATCAATAACAATTATTTTAATACTAATATCGCACTATTTTATTTTTTAATTTAAAAAGCGCTAAAACCAAAGTAAGTATACTATCAAGGAGAACATAAATGAAAATTAAAAAAATTCCAAAATATCAAATAACTATTTCCTATCAATTGGTACTGATAATCAGCGTAATCATAATATCTTTACCTATTTTTTTAATCGGAGGGTCAGAGGTTTTTATTAAAGATATGCCCGGAATTGAAGATTACTTTTTTAATGAATTTCAAGTAAATGGAGTAAGTATCTACAAAACGGCATCCCTAAGCACAGAAGGGGTATATTCATCAATTTTTGGCTTTTCTAATAATATTTCGGGTTATATATTAATGTGTTGGTGTACTGGACTTTTAATTGCCTTGCTTTTTGAGCCGATAACTAGTCTTGCTTGATTTCATCCATCAGAGCTTTGAGGTAAAAAAAACCTTATGTGAAGATCAGTGGTCGAATTTACAGTATCAATTTTTTTAATAGTTATATACTCGATTTCCTTAAGTGGGGGAGTTTTTTATCGCGCGTTTGATGAACAAATTTTTAAATATTTCGGTAAAGATTTTTTTAATACAGATGAGCTTCAAAGTCAATTACAAATATTAAGAGAATCAATTAATGAAGTTTTTAATTATAATAGTTTTGCTATTAGCAATGCTTTTGCTATCACATTTGCTCTTATCTCTGCTTTGACTATTACTGCGTGATGAATTTATACTTATTTAGATACAAAGTTAGAAAAAAGACGTAATAACAAAAATGATGTTCTTTATCAAGAAAAGCCAGCTTTCGAAGCCTAAAAATTGGTTTTTTATTATAGAAAAAAAATGCTCTCAACATAGAGAGTGTACACCCATATGTAACTATTTTAATGCATTAATTAAATAATGCATAAAATGTTTTATTTAGGTGTACACTATCATATAAGTAAGAACATTTTTTATTTTTAACGATCAATAACTTGAATATACTTATGAAAATAATAGTTTTCTGAAAATCTTAAGAAAAACATTAATCCAAATCCATAAATTATTTCAATTATAAATAGTGGCATTCATACAACTGTCATATAGCAACTAATCAAAAGATTATTTAAGTAATTTTTAATTTCATAATTTTTGAGAAAAATCTCAAAATTTTCTAATCGTTTATTTAAGTAGTAATTTTTTGATTGACTATAATTTTTGGAAAGAATCTTCTTTTCGGGTGTTTCTAAATCCTGATTAATTATTCCCATTAGAGTTTTAACCATTTGCTCGGTAAATATCTTTTGATAAACAAAATAGTTATAATCAGTTTCAAAATCTACTCAAAATTCATTATTTATGATATCACTTTCATAGTATTGAGTGTTTAGACTGGCGATTGCCTTCGGACTAAAAACCGCCTTATAATCATTTCTTCGAAAGCTATCACATTGATAACTTAGAAAGGTTGTGGGCAAGTTTAAGATTTCCAATGCAAAATCAAAGTAATTCAAGTTATTTTCATATTTTTGAAAAGAGGTAAATTCTTCAATAAATACGGTTCATTCATCGTCTTTGACAATTGATAAACCGTTTTCTAAGTGACTAAATGCATCTTGAAAAACCCCATCCAATATACTTTCAACTCGAGACTCATTGCCCTCATTGATAACAATGTAGTATTCATCTTCTTCTAATAAATTTTTTAGATTATTTAAATTAATTAATTGCATTTGATTTTTTGCAAAGTTTATTCCGTTGCTTGCAAAAAATAAATAAAAGATAAAAAATATTAATATAAGTAAAAAATTAATAAACGGCGCTATTGCAAATCAATAATTTTTGATAAAACTTTTCATTTTGTATTTGTCCTTGTTCATATATAGTATATAATAAAATCATAAGGAAGATATATAAAATGAAAAAATTATTATTATCTCTATCATTAATAATTTCAATAACTTCATCCCCGGTATTAACTTTATCTTGTTCTAAAGAAGTTAAGCATATTTTTGAAGATGAAGTAGAAATGTTAAATATGGCTGATATTGAGACACAAATCCGTGAGCCCCGACCAAAAGATCTTGTAACCGACTATATTGATGAAGTTGTTAGTATTTTTGAAAATTGGTCTAAAGATTTAATTTATAAAACTCATTATGAAATAATTGCTACTAATAAAGAGGCGGAATTCACGGTTGGTGATCAAGTCTATATCAAACCAGTTAAAGATAATGATAAAATCTATGGAAAAATAATCAATAAAGCAACAAATTTAATTAGCTTATCGGAATTAGATGAAGAATTAAATTTAATAAAGCCTTTACCAGGAGAAGACAAAAATACTTTTGATAAAATATTAATTGAATTTTTGGAAGCAAAAATAAGGGGAATTAAACTAAAAACCGATTATGAAATAATTTATAATATGAAAAATGATTTGTCTTTTTCAAAAGGAGATTCTATTACTGTGTCTTCTTTACCAAAATCAAGAATAGTTCGAGGAGCATCTGTTGTACAAATCAATATTTTTGACATAAATACCATTAATTATGAAAAATCAATTCCTAGAATAAATGAGAAAATAGTAGATGTAGAAACGCGACTTGAAAAAGTCATACAAACTAATGTTTTTGATGCCAAAAAGGGTGAAGACTACACTTTTGAATTCCCATCAGGCTCAAACTCACTAAGAGAGGGAGATAAAGTAAAAATAGTTGCTAAAAAAGATTCGCGAATCTTAACTGGTGAAGATGTTGAGTTTGTTGTTCAAACCTATAATATTAAAGATTTAAAGGAAACTATTGAATCATTTGATTTCAATTTTAAAACAAATCAAGAATTATTTTTAAATCAGATTGAAACCGCTATATTATCAGAGGTTCCACAAGCTAAAAGAGGTTTTGACTACACTTTAGTATCAAATACAGATTTTCAATATTTCATGCCAACAGATACTGTAGAATTACAAATTATTCCGGGTAATTACTATCTAATAGGAGAAAAGTTAACTTTCGAGGTCCCTAAGCTTGATTTACAAGTAATTGAAAATGATATTTCAAATATCGAAATTCAATTGGGAGTAACTACAATTCAAGAATTTCAAGAAGAAGTAAATTTAACTTTAGATTTATTATCTTCAGACATTGATATTAAAGATCAAGTAGAAATAAAAACAGAAAATCTGGAGACTACCTTTAACGGAAATTCTAGTGTGGAAATCATACCAGCAGATAATTCGTTTTTCTTTTCACCAAAGTCTAAGAGCATTGTTAAAAAAATGGATTATATAAAACTTGATGAAGTAAAAGATTTTTTGGCTCCAACACTTAATATTTATGCAGGGGCAACATCTCAATCAATTATTGACTTAATCAAGGACCTTCTATTAACTGATTTTAGACTATCGGTTTTAAAGGAGGGCGTTGATTTTGAATTAACAACATCATCAAGAAATGATTTTCTCTACTACACTGACAGCGTTTGTTTAAGTGTAATTCAAAATTCCAATCTCTTAAAAGGGGGTGAAATTGTTTTCGATGTTAATGAACTAGAAATTGAAGGAATTAAGTCTGAGCTTGATAAGTTGGAAATTAATTCACAAAATAGTCATCTTGAAAATCAAATTTTAATTAATAGTTGTCTGCATGAAATGGTTCCATTTATGAGTGAATATGAGGATTACAAAATATTTATTTATGAAGGAAATAATTCTGATAGATATTTTCAAAAGTGCTCAATTATATTTTTTAGTGGTAAATGGCTTAGTAAGGAAACAACAATTGATTTATCAATTAATTAGAAAAGGTAATTAAAAAATAGGGAGACAGAATTAAGTCTTTAAAATAAAATATAGATAAACAATAAAATAATTTAAAAATATCTCCTTTTGGAAGACCCAAAATGGTTTCCTGAAAAAAGTTAGACATTTCTTCATTGATTATCGAATTGATTATTTAAGTCAAATTATTAATGAAATGAGTAAAGCTATTAGCGAAGATGGGGTGGAATTTTTAGGCTATACCCTATGAACCCCGATTGATGCAATATCTCATGGAACTAGTGAAATGTCAAAATGTTATGGTTTAATTTATGTTGACCAAGATGATTTAGGACAGAGCACTAAAAAGCGTTTTAAAAAAGATGGCTTTTATTGATATCAAAAACTAATTAAATTAAATGGCAATAATTTTTAAGAGTATTATAAAACAACGCTTAAGCGTTGTTTTTTCATATTTAAATAAACTTTATAATGTGTTAATTTAAATATCAATAGTATATAATTAAGTTGTTAGTTTTTATAGAGTATATAATACTTAATTAAAAATGAAGTATAATTTTACTTTAAATATTAATAAAACATATGAGATAACATTTCTAATTGCATTTATTTAATTTTGTAGTTCATTATGACTTTCTCAAAAAAGAAACTTTAAATAATCTATTTTATTTATAGTCCAAGGAGGATCGGAAATGAAAGCTGAAATAATTACAAAGCAAGAAACATCAAAATTGAACAAATATTATATTTGAATAATTTTATCAGCTGCATTTTTATCTGTTCTGATTTTTATTTTGTGTTTTTTAGTTGCAGGGAAAAGTCAATTTCTTTTTGAAATACCCCACGTCAAAGAAGATTACTTTAACGGTTTTTTAAATGAGAAAGGAGAACAACTACAATTTAGAAGATTTAAATTATCAATTGCATTGGCTTCATTTGGAAAAGAAGGACTTATAAATGTGCAAGTAATGTACACATTAACTTTTTATTTACCTGCAATTTTTGCATTAGCTGAACTTTTTGAAATACCTAGAATTAAAAAAAATAAAATTAATGATAAACAAGTTTTATGACTTAGTTTTGTATTAATGCTTGTTTTAATAAACGTAATTGCTCAGTTAATAATGTTTTTGAGTCCTAATATTATGGAAATAACTTTTAGAAAATATTTAAATGTTTATTATGAAGAAAATTTTTTATCATCAACAATTGGAGGGGAAATTTTAGAAAGTCAAATTGCAGATGCGGTTCAAGGTTTAAATGAAATTTATTCAAATAAATTTCACATTTTAGCAATTATAATTATTGTTTTATGTTTTATAGAGTTGATTATTATTTCGTTCTTTTTCTTTTTCAGACAAAAAGACTTTTTCAAAAAAAGAAAGACAAAAATTAGAAATGAATTAATAGAATAATAAATAAATTTTTATAAATTTATGAATAAAATGATTAGAAGGGAAATAATATGACTAAAAATGAAAAACATTGATTAATTTCTCTTTTGATTACATATTTGCTATTTGCTTTGACGCTTTTATTTTCAGTAATAATGGTATATATGTGATTTTCAAAAAAAATTTATATAAAATACTTGCCAAATATTGAAAAAGATTTTTTTAATGGCTTTATAGTTGGCGGTAATGATATTTATGATAAAGCTTATGTCACAAGTAAATACTTAATATTTCCTTTTGGAAAATCATTATATGAACCTGGACCGTATTTATTGACTAGTATAATCGTAATTTTGGCAATCTTTGTTTATTTACCTTTGGCATCATTGAGATTACGAAGCGACGTATTTAAAAGAACTTTTTTTTGATTTAATGGAGTAATTTTATTGCCCTTCATAATATTGATGGGAGTGGGATTTGCTTTACCAATGAATATCAATACTTATACAAAAGTTTTTGATCAGCAGATTTATAGGTATTTTGGTGAAGATTTTTTTCACACCCAACAACTACAAGAACAGTTAGATATTTTTAGATCTTCAGTTGTTGAAAGTTTTGGTTTTTCAAAAGGAGTTATTTTTAATTCCTTGGGAATGGTTTTTGTTTTATTATCTTCTTTGGCAATTGTTTATTGCATGGTAAAAGATGTTTTAATAATCAAAAATCTCAAAAACATGGATGATTTAGCAAAACTAGAAATTCCGGCAGCAGTTGAAGTTTCAGAAGAAGATATTTGGTTTTCTTCAAAACAAGTTGTCAATAGAAAATACTTTTTTGTCCTACTGTTATTCACTTCTATACTTACTATTTCTACAATTGTTTTATTTTTCATGTTCGCGCTGGAAACTTTTAAGTTGTCAGAAATACCTTTTGTTGGGAAAGAATACTTTAATGGTTTTATCGATCAAGGTGGTCGAAGAGCGGGTAAAGACCATTTAAGAATGGAAGGATTGTTAACTTCTTTTTGGTTTATACCAATTAGCAGTTGAAAATTCAAGTTTTTCTTAACTTTTTTACCTCTTTGAGGTTGAGCATCAGTTAATGTAATGTTTATTCACAAATACTACAAAGGTCAGGTAAATAATGGTTTAATTTTTTGAGTAAATATTTTTTTAATTATCTTTTTAGTTAATATTTGCTTGCAATTGTCGGGTTTCTTGAGTTTTAGAAACTATGAAAATTTTGCTAGAAACTCTGTTTATGCTGATTTTGAAAAAAATTATTTAATAAAAACTATTGGATTAAAGACTTTGGAAAGCCAAATTAATGACACCGCCAAAGGTTTGCAGAGTTTAATAG
Source organism: Spiroplasma alleghenense (assembly GCF_003363775.1). Classification (NCBI taxonomy): domain Bacteria; kingdom Bacillati; phylum Mycoplasmatota; class Mollicutes; order Entomoplasmatales; family Spiroplasmataceae; genus Spiroplasma; species Spiroplasma alleghenense. The sequence continues at coordinate 1,034,491 of NZ_CP031376.1, read as the reverse complement.
CTCCTAAATATGATGCGTTTGTAATCTCTCAAATAGTTTTAATTGCAATTACAATCGGGGTGGCTATGACCTGAAACACAGCTTATCTTTTAAAAAAAGATAAGGATTTAAATCCCGAACAAATACCAAAATCAAAAATTTAAAAACTAAAAATAAATATCATGGAAGGATAGCATATGAAAAAATTTAAATTACATAATTCAATATTATTCTGATTAATATTCGCATTCTTAAGTACTAGTGCAATATTAACTTTTAGTACTTACTGGTTTTTATTCAGTAAAACTATGAGAGTTATTGATATTCCTGGAGTTGAAAATAGTTTTTTTAACGGATTTATAAATCAGTGGAATTATGATTTAGATTATACAGTTTTTCAACCGCGACACCTTATTAACCCCTTTAGTCAGTTAGTACAAATTGGAGGTTTTTTTGACACATTCTGAATTTTTGAGTTCTCAATAATCATGCTTTGCGTTATAATTATTTTACCTATTGGATTGAAAAATACCTGATTTTCCAAGCCTGATGAGTTTTATATTAAAAAAATTTACTCTTATAATTTTTTGATAATTATATTTATAATTTGCTTCTGTCAATTTATAATCTATTTTAATTTTGATTTTTATCAATTAATGTTTGAAAAAACAATCTACCAAAACTTTAATCATAAATTTTTATTAGATGAATTGGGATTAGAAGAATTGAATTCGCAAATAAATATAGCAGTTAGTGGGCTTAAAGATATACTTAAATTTAAAACTGACGCCCTAGTTTTAACCACAACAATATTTATGGGATTTGGAATTTTTTTATTAGCTTATGCAGATGTATTTAATTTAATATTTTCTAAAAAAATAATTAGTAAAAATGCCGGAAATGAATAAGCCTTGCTTTTTTAAGATATTATAAGAGTTTTTATTGAACCCATTTTTAAAAGCATCAGAATGGGGATGACAAATTGATCCACCAAGAATTGGCTATGCTATGAATAATTTTTAATTCTATTACAACTTACCATTAGTGGTGGCTGAAAAACGGCATTAAAGTTGTTGAGATTTTAGATAAGAATAATATGATTATCGAATCAATTATTTACATTAGCCTATCACTGAACTAGCAAAACTATTAATGAAGATGGAGTACAGGGTTTGGACTATACTTTATGAACTACAATTGATGTAATTTCTCAATGAACTAGTGAAATCTCATAACTTTATGGTCTAATTTATGTAGACCAAGATGATTTGGGACAGGGAACTAAAACTATTTTTAAAGATATTTTTTTCATTGATATCAAAAACTAATTTAATCAAATGTAGAAAATGTTTAGAGTATTCCAAAAATAACGCACCGGCGTTATTTTTTTCATATTTAAATAAACTTTATAATGTGTTAATTTAAATATGAATAGTATATAATTAAGTTATTAGCTTTCATAGAGTATATAATTATTAATCAAAATTAGTCACAATAGAAAGACGCAAAAATGAAAACCAAATTTGAATATTTTAAAAAATTTTTTCTATACGCCTTTATCGCCTCTTCACTACTGTCACTAGTATTAAGTGTTGTATTGTATTTCTCTTTGTGAAATAAAAAAATTTTAATTTATGATATCCCATATTTTGAGAAGGATTTCTTCAATGGTTTAATTAACGAGGCGGGCAACCCAGTTAAAAGGCCATACATTAATCCAGCTATAATGATAATGTCATTTTGAAAATTGGGAAACGCCCGCGATAATGAAATGATATATATTACATTTTTACCATTTTGAATTATTTGCACAATTATCTTAACGATGATTGGTTGAATCCAAAAAAGTGGCTTTAATAAATTAGTTGTTGGAGGTATTGGATTTTTTACTTTCTTATTTACATTAAATATAATTATCCAGTTAATATTTTTTTTAAATCCAAAAATATTTGAAATTACAATTGCTAAACATATTGATTTTTTCTTTGAAAGAAATTATTTAGTAAAAAATGTTGGAGTAGAAAAACTTAATTGGCAAATAGAACAAACAGCAAAGGGTTTGGAAACAGAAACATCAACCTTAAGGAGACCTAAAATGGTTTCCTAAAGAAAGGTTGATTTTTTTGCCCCAAAAACCATATTCTCAGGAATTAAAATTATTAATTATTGAACTTTATAATAAAGGATTTAGTGCTAGTGAACTTGCAAAAGATTATGATATAAAATCTGGTCCACAACTTATAAAATTATGAGTTTCAATGTATAATCAATCCATAAAGAATGCAGGAAATAAATTATCTTGCAAAGGAGATTATATTTTGAAAAAAGATGTTAGTAATAAAGTATTAACAGACAAAATAGAAGAGCTACAAAAACAACTAAAAAAGAAAGATGAGGAATTTTTAAAACTACAGATTGAAAAAGAGTTCATGGAAAAGTGCATGCCCTCTTGCATGAATTACAGCCGCCAACAAGTGATGATGATTCAAGCAACGAGGGAGTATAAGTACAAAGCTTTTTGTTTAATTTATGAAATTGAATTTCGCAAAGTTTTATCAATTGCCAAAATGTGCAAAATTGCCAAGGTTTCTCGAAGCAAATATCAAAAGTTTAAAAAAGATAATTTATTATTAAACAATATTTCTAAAAATGATTATAAATTTAATTCAAGCACTTTACCGATTTTTCAAAGTAAAATTAAGCACGATGTTATTCAATTGATAAATGAGTTTTTCAAAGAAAACAAGATATCATCGGGTGCTAAAAACATTAAATTATGAATTAAATCTGTTTTTAACATTAAAGTTAGTGTTAAAACAATTCTAAAAATAATGAAAGATAACGAATTTAAATTTCAAAGCCCTTACCGATTCAAGCGAAGCAAAATTCTAGGTCGCGATTTAATGGAAAAAACCATTAGAGCTGATTTGATCGAAAACAATTTTAGTGCTAACAATTGCGGCGAAAAAATCGGAATTGATGGAACCGTATTAAAGCTATTAATTGATGGTAAGAAAGTTGAATTACTTTGTGAAATTGCCTATGATTTCTACAGTCGCAAAGTAATTGGATGAAAATTTGGTACCAGCGAAAATGCACAAATTGTTTTGGATGTTATAAAACAAGTACACAAATATTGTTTGAAAAATAGTTTCAATGATGCAATTATTCAATCTGATCGCGGCAGAGCAAATGCCTCAATTATAGTTAAAAATTTCGAAGAAAAACAAAATAACTTTATCATGTCGATGTCTAAAGCGGGTTTTAAACATAACGCACCAACAGAATCTATGAATGGTTGAATAAAGACAATTTTTTTTAAAACTTGTGGAATAGAATTTGATAGCATAGAAAATTTTGAAAATGAATTTAGTAAATTTGTTTTTGCCAAAAATAATCTACAAAATTTAAGGTATTAATTAAAAAAGGAGATTCATCGTTTTTGATGATGTCTCCTTAAGGTTGATGTTTCTAACTATTATTGGAACAAAATTTACAATAATGAGCATTTTATTATTAGTGACTTGTTCAATATCAATAACAATTATTTTAATACTAATAGTGCACTATTTTATTTTCGAATTCAAAGGTCGTAAAAAAGAAAGTAAAGAAATTATCAAGGAGAGTACAAATGAAAATTCTAAAAATTCCTAAACATAAAATAACTATTGCCTATCAATTGATTTTGATGATCAGTGTGATTATTGCATCGTTGCCGTTTTTTATAATTGGAGGGTCAAAAGTTTATATAAAGGATATGCCCGGAATTGAAAATTACTTCTTTAACGAATTTCAAGTAAATGGTGTAAGTATCTACAAAGAAGCATACTTAAGCACAGAAGGGGTATATTCATCAATTTTGGGCTTTTCTGATTTTAGTTCCGGTCACACATTAATGCTATTTTTAAGTACTTTCTGAATTTTTTTGCTATGAGGTCCGATAAGTTGACTTGCTTGATGCCCTCCATCAAAGGTATGAAGTGAAAAATCCCTGATATGAAAATCAGTAGTCGAATTTATACTATCAATTTTTTTAATAGTTATATACTTAATTTCTTTCAGCGGGGCTCGTTTTGACCAATCGTTTAATAATCAAATTTTTAAATATTTTGGTAAGGATTTTTTTAATACCGATGAACTTCAAAGTCAATTACAAATATTGAGAGAATCAATTAATGAAGTTTTTAATTATAATAGCTTTGCTATTAGTAGTGTATTCGCAATCCTATTCGCAATCCTATTTGCTATTATTTCTGCTTTGACAATAATTGCTTGATGAATTTATACTTATTTGGATAAAAAATTTAAAAAAAGACTTAATAACAAAAATGATGTTCTTTACCAGGAAGAAGTTGGCTTAGAAGTTTAAAAATCTTATTGCTAAGATATTTATTGTTCTATAAAACTTAATCATCGAAGCTATGCGATTCAGAACTTTGTATTTACAATGTTGATAGATTTAAATCAAGGATTCAAAAATAATTATCAATTGCAAATATAGAATTCAGGTTTTAAATAATTTATTTTAACTATAAAGGGGGTGAGGAAATGACAAAAAAAGAGAAGAAAAAAATGGCTTTTATTATAACTGCATATATTCTTGGAATATTTATGATGCTTTTATCAGATATCTATTTTCAAATACTAGTTGATAAAAGTATTTATATAAAAGACCTCCCTGGAATTGAAAAAGATTTTTTTAATGGATTTACTTTAAATGGTGAAGATATATCAAATATAGCAGTGCTAAATTCTAAATATTTATTGTTTCCATTTGGGGGCAAAATATTTTATGGTGGTAGAACTTTAATGTTTTGCTTAACTACTATTTTATTTTGAGTGGGTGTTATACCATTAATAATTTCACATTGAAGAGATAAAATGATTGGTAGAAAATGATTTTGGATTTCAGCAATAATTTCAATATTTTTAATAATCATTTTATTAGTTGGTTTTGCGCTAACAATTAATAAAAATATTTTTATAAAAGTATTTGAGGTGCAAACATATGGTTACTTTGGTAGAGATTTCTTTAATACCGTTGAATTACAACAACAACTTGATATATTAAGAAATTCAGTGCTAGAGGCATTTGGATATAAAAAATTTCTTGGGATAAATATTTCATATATTATAATTGGCTTGCTCACAATTTCAGCTATCTTATTTTGTCTTTTACAAGATTATCTTGGATTAAGAAATAAAGAAAACGATATAAATGCTTTATCTCAAAATAATTTATTAATGAGTGATTCTGAAAACCAAATCCAAGATAAACACCCCAGTGAAATGAGTGAAGCTGATTTTCAAAAATCAGGATTACTTATAAATGAGCCAAAATTTAAAATCAAAAAGCAATATTATTTATCACTTGTGTGATCAATTCTTATATTATCGGTACTTTCAATGATATTTTGATCAGTTTTATTTTTTGATTCAGTAAAAATTCAAGACATCCCGCTTGTAGAAAGTAATTACTTTAATGGCTTTATTAATCAAAAAGGTGAAATTATTAATGACTATAAATTTTATCCTAATTTATTATTTTCTTCTTACTCGATTGGTGGAATTATTGGACCAACTTGAATGTTTTTTTTAACTTTTATTCCACTTTGAATTTTATCTATAATGAATTTTTTTCATTTAAGACCTTATAAAAAAGAAGTAGATAGTCACAAGGTATTTTTAATTCACAACATTATTTGCTTTATTTTTTTAGCTAATATAATAATTCAACTAATATTTTTCTTTAGTCCTGAAAGTTACAAAATAGCTTTTGAAGATAATCTTTTTTTTGCTTTTGAAAAAAACTTTTTAATTAAAGAGGTTGGAAGAGAAAATTTAGACTATCAAATTAATAATGCCGTTCATGGTCTAAAAATCTTGTATGAGCAAAAACTAAATCCAATTGTGATAACACTTCTGACTATAAGTTTAGCCGCCGCATCTATATGCATTTTCTTTATCACTCAGTATTTCTGAGTTAGAAATAAAAATATTTCTCAAAAAAATACGAAAATTAATTAATAATTATATAATAATAATAATAATAATAATCTAAAAATATTGCTAGTAATAAAATGGGAGTAAAAATGAAAAAAAATAAAATATCCAGATTTACAACTACATTTATTACACAAATAATTATTATAGTTACTTCTATTACGATTCTTATTTCAATTATAAATATAGCAAACTCACGTATTTATATCAAAGATTTGCCTGGTGTCGAAGAAGATTTTTTTAATAATTTTCAAGTAGATGGTGTTTCTATTTTGAATACAGCATATCTGAGTTTGAAAGGTGTGTATTCATCATTTTTTTGAACCAAATCTTTTGAGGGTTATTGAGTATTATTTTCAGTAACTCTTCTACTCGCGATGTTAGTCATGGGACCAATTTTTAAAATTTTAACCTATAATTTCGAAAATCTTTGAGGTAGATTTTGGTGTTTTTGAAGTTCTTTCTTTGAATTAGTATTGCTAGTCCTTATTATCGTTGGGCTATCAATTCCTTTAAACAAAAATGTATTCAATCAATCTTTTGAAAATCAAATTTTTAAATATTTTGGTAAAGATTTTTTTAGTACACCAGAATTTCAAGAACAATTACAAATTCTAAAATTAGGCATTGGTAAAACTTTCAATTATAATAATTTATTAATTGAAAATGCCATTGAAATAACTCTGGCTTCGGTTTCTATTTTAGCAATACTTTTATGGTCACTTCATGATTACTTTGAAAACAAATTAGATAAAAGAAAGCAAGATAAAAATGATGTTCTCTATGAAAAATATGAAAGGCTAGAAATATAGAAATGAAGAAATTTAAATTACATAACAAAATTTGCTTTTGACTTATTTTTTCACTTCTTAGCCTAGGGGCAATATTTAGTCTTAGTACATATTTTTATCTTATTGGGGAAAATATAAATGTCAATAATTTAAGCGAAGTTCAAAAAGACTTTTTTAATAATTTTACAAATCAAGATGGCAAACCTATTCAAATTGTATTTTATTCATGAAATTTAATTACACCATTTAATAAGTGAGTTCCTCCAAGTAATCTTCTTGAAACAAATGTGTGCTCTTGATTAATGATGCCAATGGCAAGCGTCTTTATCTACTTTATCTTACCGATGAAAAAGTCTTGAAATAGGGAATATGATCATACATTTGTTAAAAGTATTTATTGATTTAGTCTTCTTATTTTCTTTTTCATTCTTTGCTTTTGGCAATTTTTAATGTACTTAAATGAAGATTTTTATGAAATGATATTTAAAAAAACTCTTGAGCGAAAGATTGATAAAAACTTTTTAGCAGAAAATTTGGGTGTAGAAGAACTAGAGCGTCAAACTCAAATTGTGGTAGCAGAGTTAAAAATTATTTTAAAAGCAAAAATAGATGCCTTGATTTTAACGTCGACTATATTTTTAGGATTGGGAATCACAACTTGGTTCTATGCAACAATGTTTAATCTAATTTTTGCTAAGAAAATCATTAATAAAGATTGAGAAAATAATTGCTTAAAAAATAGTGTTGATAATAGTTAAAAAATTTTATACTTTAGAAAGTTGGATTATTATATATGAATGAAAATCAAATAGAAAATAAAAAAGTTTCTTTAAGAATCCAAAAAATATTTTTAAACCCAAAACAATGAAATGTTTATTACTTTTTCTTGATTGGCATGGTTGTTTTACTGCTTATTATTAATATTGCTTGATTTTTATGGTTGAGTGGAGGACAAGAATTTATTAAAGATTTACCAGGCGTAGAGAATAGTTTTTTTAATGGTTTTACAAATAAAGAAATAGATATAAGCCAAAAAGTGACGTTCAGTCCTTCGAAGATGATATTCGCATTTCAGGATGGAATCACAACTTGGTCTATTTTAATAATTTCGTTAATATTGCTGGTACTATCTGTTGCCTGACCCGCAATCCTAAGTTATTTTTATGTAATTGGATTTTCTAGACAAAATAATTCTTTATTCTTTAGTTTTAGAAGAAGTTTAATCCCTTTTTATACTTTAATCCCAGCTATTATTTTTCTAATTGCTCAAAATTTCATTATAATTCAGTCAGAAACTTTCACAAGTAGTTTTGAATCCCAATTCTTTAACCAGTTCACTGATTTTAGTGAAGCTAATTGAACTCAAGAAATTAAAACCCAATTTGAAATTGCCAAAACAGGGGCAATAGAAATTTTTGATTCTAACGGCAATAAAATATTTTCAATTATTTCTACCGTTTTTTCAATCTTATTAATTTTGATGATTTTATTTTATAGTTCATTTGCAGCTTTTCATAAATTTGGAGAAGATTCAAAGCAAGAATAATGAATTTAATAAAATTAAAAATGGAAAAATTAAAAATAAAAACCTTTCTGATACGAAATATTTAAAATTCGTTTTTTAATTGATCATCACTGTGAATATTCTGAAAGTGTAGTAAAAAATTCCCTTTTGGGAATTTTTTTCATTTTTAACGATCAATTACCTGAATATATTTATGGAAGTAATAGTTCTCTGAAAATCTTAAAAAAATTAGCAAAGTGATTACATAAATTATTTCAATAATCAATAGTGCCATTCAGATGGCTGTAATATAACAACTAATTAATAGATTATTTAAATAATTCTTAATCTCGTATTTTTTCAAAAAAATTTCAAAGTTATCTAAACGTTTAGTTAAGTAATAATTTTTTGATTGTGAATATTTCTTAGAAAGTATTTTATTATCAGAATTTTCAATGTCATGATTTATTATCCCGATTAATGATTTAACTGATTGATTTAAAAAACTACTCTGATATAGAAAATAATTGCTATCTATATCATTATTAACTCAAAATTGATGATTAATAATGTTGTTTTTATTATAATGATATTTTAAATCAGAAATTGCGTTTAAATCAAAAACTGCCTCAAAGTCATTTTTTTGAAAGCTTTTTGATTGATAATTTAAATATAAAATTGGCAGATTTAAAATTTCTAAGAAAAAGTCAAAGTAATTTAATTCGTTGCTGTATTTTTGGTATAAAGTGGATTCTTGAAATTTTATTCATACGTTATTTTCGGGTATATTAAGACCTTCTTGCATAAAATTAAACGCATCCTGATAGATGCCATTTAGAATACTTTCAACACGATTTGCATTTTTATTGTTAATCAAGATGTAGTACTCATTTTTTTCTAGCAAATTACTTAGATTATCTGAATTAACCATGTTCATTTTTTGTTTAGCATGATTAATACCATTACTAGAAAAAAATAAATAGAAAATAAAAAATATTGAAATTATTAAGAAATTAATAAATCCTAATATCTTATAAAAATTTTTAATTACAAAATCGCGCAAATACTTTTTTCCTTAACACTTATAGTATACAATAACATTGAAAGGAAAACATTAAAATGAAAAGAATAATATTATCTTTATTTTTTATTATTCCAGCGACAACATCAGCAATCTCTACAATTTCGTGTTCTGCAAAAAAACAAAATAATTTTGAAAATGAAGTCGAAATGTTAGATATTGGCGATATAGAAAAAAGTATTAGAGAGCCAAAACCTAAAGAACTTGCTAAAGACTATTTTAATGAGATAATTGAGACATTTAGAAATTGGTCAAATGAGGTATTTTATCAAACTCATTACGAAATAATATCAACTAATAAAGAAAATTATTTTTCGGTGAATGATGAAATTTATATTAGAACCATTAAAGACAATAACAAAATTTATGGAAAAATAATAAATAAAATAGTAAATCATATAAGCCTTTCTAGATTTCAGTCAGATTTAGAGCTAGTAAAGCCTCTTCCTGGAGATGAAAAGAATAATTTTGAAAAAAATCTGATTTTGGAATTGAAAAACTCAATTCCAGCAGCCCAACATGAAGTGGATTTTAAAGTAATTTATGATATGGCACAAAATTCTGTTTTTTCAAAAGGAGATTTAATTACAATTCAATCAATTCCTGATTCAGAAATTATAAAAGGTGCGGCCATATTACAAATTAATATATTCGACATTAATCTAATTAATTTTGAAAGTATCAAGCCCCTAATAAATGAAAAGCATTCAATTATTAACGATAGGGTTGAAAAGAAGATAAATGAACATGTTTTTGGAGCAAAAATAAACCAAGATTACAAAATTGAATACTCCACATCTTTTGAAATTTTGAAAGAGGGGGATAAAGTAAAAATTATTGTTGATCCAGAATCAAGGTTTTTAATTGGTGACGACATTATTTTTACAATTAGTACTTTCAACATTAAGGAATTAAATGAAACCATTTCTAAATTAGATTTAGATTTTAATACTAATGTAAAAATTTATGAAAATAATTTAGAAGCCCAAATTCTAGACATAGTTCCATATGCAAAAAGAGGAATTGATTATATTATTAGCAATTCGAGTGAATTTGAGTTTTTTATACCAGGTAACAAAATTAATTTAAGTGTAATTGAATCAAGTAATTATTTAATTGGAGATTCATTGGAATTTGTGGTACCTAAAGTTAATTTATCGAAACTAAACGAAGAGTTTAGAAAAATTCAAGTAACTCCGGGAGTTACTGAATATAAATATTTTGAAGAGCAGTTTTTGTTAGTTCTGGAAACTTTTTCTCCAATTTTAGACATAACAGATGAATTAATAGTTTCTAAAAATAACTTAGAAAATACAATTTATGCAGATTCATCTATTAGCATAACCCCGAGGGAAAATTCTTATTTTTTTAATAACGATTTAAATGAAATTGTTATAAATTTCGAATTCATTGATAGTGAGGAATTAAACAATTTTATTATGCCGGCATTAAACTTATCTGCGGGAATGAGTAATCAGCTAACCAAAAAAATAATAAAGGACTTGTTATCAAGCAATGAAAAATACTCATCGCTAAGTGAGCATTTAGATTATGAGATAATTTGAAATTCTGATACTGAATTTTTGAAAATAGGAGAATCGGTGATTTTAAAACCGATAATCAATTCTAGATTATTGAAGGGCAAGGAAATAGAATGGTATCCAGCAGAGTTTGGATTATCTTCAATAAGATTAGAAATTGAAAAGCTAAATATAAATAATAAAAATTCGAACTTGGAAAACTATAAAATATTAAATCAGTTTTTAATTGATAACATTCCGTTTATGAAAGAAAATTTAGACTATACAATCGAGTGGTTTGATTGATATGAAGCAGAATTTGAAAATTGAAATAAGCAATTTGTAATAACTTTTAAAAAAGGGCAGTGAATTAAAAATGAAGAAGTAATTTTTATTAAAATTAAATAGAAAGAAATTTAAAAAATGAAAAATATAAGTAATAAAAGAAAAATTATGATGGCAGTGTTTGGAAGTATTATTATAGTGACATCAAGTTCTGCTATATTGGCTAACTCCTTATCTAGAAGAAATGAATTATCAATAAAATTGAGCAACAATTATGAATTTACAAAATCAAAATTAGTTCGCGAACGATTTTTGAAGGCGAATATTCCTTCAGAAATGACAGAAGACTATTTGAATGAGTTGGAAAAAATTAAGTTGCTTCCAAATTATTATTCAAATATTGGGGGTAGCGATTTCTTAGATTCAAATTTCGCTATACAAAATGAAATTTCTTCTAGACTTGTTACTGAAAATTATTCAGAAAAAAAGGTAAGAATGGAAATTGGTTTTGTTAAGGATATTTTAATTCAAAATGTTTTGGCATATGAAAATATAACAGATAGAGAAAATTACAAAGATTTATCTAGAATTGAATTTTTTAAATATAATTTCGAAGAGTGATCAAATCTTAATCAAATAGATAAATATAAATTAATTTATGATTATAGCAAATCGGTTGAAGATGTTTTAACAACATCTCAGGAACTTAAAGAATTGAAGAAAAAAATATTATTAAGAAAAATTGAAAATAATTTAAATATAATAAGTAGCAATAAAATAAGAATTAATGAAATTGATGATTTAACAAAAAATTTAGGAGGAGAAATCAAAAAACTAAAAATTGAAAAAGAAAATATAGAAAGTGTATTATCAGAAATCGATAAATTGATAAAATTTTTAGGATTTGCGAAAGCTGCAGCTTTGGCTGAAATGATAATATCTGAAATTGCAGGTACAGCTACTGTCGCTCTAAATGCCCTATCTATATTTTTGCCAATTTTTGTTGCAAGTGCGTTGGCGTCCTCCTTGATACACAAAGGTACAGCTCTTGCTTATGAAGCGAGTGTTGATTTAATGGGGCAAAAATTTGAAAAAACATATTATGATTTAAAAATACTATATACACTGGTTCCGCTTGTGTTTACTCTGCCCTCTACTATTAACAAACTTTGAAATATTACTAATAATTTCTCTTCATATGTGAAAGATGCCGCTAAAACTATTGATCGTTCTATCGCTTTATTAACAGTTGTCACAACTCTTTATACGATGATAACTATGGGTATTCAATGAGAAAATATGAATAGTGATTTTAACGGAATAATAAATGAATTAAATAGTGAAAAAAATATTTCTGCTAAAAAGGATTTAGAAAAAATTGATGAAAAAATAACGGAAATAAACTACGAGTCTTCAAAATTATTTAGAGAGTCAAGTGATCTAAAAATAAATAATTTAGAAATGGAGTCATTAAATCGTGGTTTTGAAGATGAGATAAATTATTTGGAAACCGAATTTTCAAATATTGATCAAATATTTTCTAACGGAAACATAGTTAGAATTAATAAAGTTTCTGAAGTGAAAGAGGCTAATTCACATTTGTATTCTGATGCAGAATTAATTGAAAAATTTTTAAAATTAAAATCAAAATTAGCCCAGCAATTAGAAATTAAAAAAAATAAATTGAATTCTTTTAGAATTGAATATAGCTACAGCGATAGAAATTATTGAAATGATATTTTTGATAATATTTATGAGCAAAAAATTTCAAAATTGGTAAATGTTTTAGAAAGATAGGTTTTAAAAAATGAAAAATCAAACAAATATCAAAGAAGAAGAATTATCAAAATTTAAAAATATATTCATGAATCCTAAAAAAATAAATTTTTATTATTTTTTTATAATGGCAATAATATTGTTGTGTACCTTAATAAATCTCGCTTGGTTTCTTTGATTAAGTGGCCAACAAGTTTTAATCAAAGATTTACCAGGTGTTGATGGACATTTCTTTAATGGTTTCGTAAATAACGAAACTAATATCGCAAATAGTGCAGTAATAAAGCCAACTATGATGATTTTTGGTTTTAGTCAAGGAGTTACAAGCTGACCATGACTAATAATTACAACGGTTTTAATTGTGACTTCTGTACTATGACCCATAATTTGAATTTATCTTGCTTTATATTCTTATAACGACCCAAGGGTTCCAAGTATTCTAAATTATAGAGTGTGTCTTATTTCCTTTTGAATTCTAATCCCGGGGTTATTTATCTTAATTTTTCAAAATTTTAATATAATTGACTCTAATCTTTTATCAAATAGTTTTAGAACCCAGTTCTTTAGACAGTTTACACATCTAAGTGAAATAAATTGAACCCAAGAAACTCAAAATCAATTTGAGATAGCCAAAGCAGGGGCGGTAAAAATTTTTGATTTTAGTGGTAATAAAATATTTTCAATTATTTCAACAACGTTTTATGTCTTATCAATTTCAGTTATTCTATTTTATAGTACTTTTGCATTCTTCATAAATTTTGATAAAAATAATAAAAAAATTATAAAAGATAGTTTAGAAAGTTAGGAAATTAGAAATGAAAAAAATTGATATTAGAATGGAAGAAGGAAAAGAAATATATTTTAAAAATGTATTTGCTGGTTCAAAAAAATTAGAGTTTCATTATTATTTTGTGACGGGATTTATTTTGCCGTGAATATTTATTAATCTATATTGACTTATCTGATTAAGAGGAGAAGAAATTTTTTTTAAGGATTTACCAGGTATGGAAGAAAGTTTTTTAAATTCATTTTTGAGTAGAGATATTAATATTAACTTCGGACCTAAATTCAAACCGTCTATGATGATTTTTGGATTTGGAACCGGAATAACCAATTGAGCAGTTTTAATTCCGACATCAGTTTTGTTTTTATTTTCAATATTATGACCCGCTATTTTCATTTTTCATCTAGTGAATTCAGTCACCAAAATTAAAAATTCAATATTTTTAAAATTTAGAAAGTTTTTAATCTTATTAAATTTAGTATTACCTGCATTTATCATTGTCATTGTGCAAAACTTTTATATGATTGATCCTGATACTTTCTCAAATAGTTTTAAAACTCAGTTCTTCAATCAATTTCTTGATCTTGGCGAAAATAATTGAAGTCTTGAAATACAAAATCAATTTGAAATAGCTAAGGAAGGGGCTAAAAGAATTTTTAATTCTGGTACAAATGAAATATTTTCAACCTTTTCAACAATTTTTTCTATTGTATTATTATCAGGTTTTGCTTTCTTTGGTAACTTTGCAGCTTTTTCTAAATTTGATAAAAATAGGGCCAAAGAAATAGATTATAAAGAGGGAAAATAAAAATTTAGCAACTAATTAAATTTTTGATGTGATATTATTGCATTGATTACACAAAGGAAGTAAAGCTTCCTTTTTTATTTCTAATTAATATAATTATATTTATAAAATGGTACAATATAATTATGTTATATATAAATAATAAAACTAATTTAACAACATAAGGAGAAATAATGTTAGAAGTAAAAAATATTACCAAGAAATATAAAGACCAAACCGGAATTGAAAACGTTAGCTTTAATTTTTCAAAATCAGATATTATCGGTTTAGTTGGTTCTAATGGCGCTGGTAAAACAACAACTATTAAAGCCATTTTCAACTTAATAAAATATAAAGACGGTGAAGTGCTTTTAGATGGGGCCAAAATTAAAAATGAGGAAATGTCAAAACTTGCCTTTTTCCCCGATTCAAATAACATTCCTTTACAAATGAAGGTTATCGATTATGCGATTTATAATGGGGTTTGTTCAGGATTAAGTCTAAAAGAGGCTAAAGAAAAAGCGGAAAGTATTATTGAAACTTTAGATTTCAAAGAAATTAGTAATAAAAAATTTAGCGAGCTTTCGGCAGGATTAAAGAAAAAAGGGATTTTAGTTGCAACCCTAGTAAATGATCCTGAATATATTATTTTAGATGAACCTACAGCTAATCTAGATATAGAAAGTCGCGAAGAGTTGATGGAAGTTATTGAATTTTTAAGTAAATCAAATAAAGGAATTTTAATTACTTCCCATATTATTGATGAGTTACAAAAATATATTAATCATTTGATTGTTATTAATAGTGGGACAATTGTTTATGACAAAAACTTTAATAATAAAAAGGAAAAAATCCTGGATATCTATAACCAATTCACTCATAAACAAAAGAAAGACTTTTCAAAACTAATCCACAACGAAAAAGGAGTTATCAAAAATGAGAAAAAATAATTTTATCTGTGCTGCTTTAAATATAAAAGTTTTGCTGGCTAAAAAGGGGATTTTATTATTAGGTATTTTTATTTTAATAATTAATTTACTTTTTGATATATTTGGCTTTCTCTTAATTCCTGAAGCTATCGGGGGAATTATGTTTACCTATATTATTATTTTTAAGGCCTCAACACTAAGTTTACTTTTTGGAGTACAATTAATCTTCTTGTTCAATTACTTTTTCAAAAAGCAAAAACAAGAGGGAGTGTTGGATATTGAAATTAGAAATGTTTGAGCCCACAAAGAGCAGTTCTTAATGAGAATTTTCATAATAGCTTTTTATACTTTGTTTATTTTCGCTATTAACGTTATTATTAGTTTTTTATTCACAATTATTACCGTATTTAATTATAGTGTATCTTGAAACTTTGCCTCAGCTCAAATGCTAGGATCACAATTATTTGTGCTTGTATTTGTTATTATCTTCTTTGGTATTATCAATCTTGTTGTTAATTTCTTATCTGAAACCACCGCTATTATTATTGGAACTTTATTAGTTGTTAGTTTTTTATTAACACCATTTGTTGAAGCGGGGACACAAAGTTTAAAATCAAGAAAAATTTATACAGATGAAATTGAAGTCAATGCCAGAATCGGGGTAACTCAAAATATTTCCAATACTTTAAATAAAGCTTATTTACAAAATGATGAAACCAAGAATTTTATTTCTGATTACCAAGAATTCATTACGATTGCTAAATCAATTAGTACAGATAAAGGGTCTGAATTTATGAAATTAGAAAACGGAACCTTTAAAGATGTAGTTGAAGAGCTTCCTGAATCAAATTCATTAAAAATTGTTTTTCAAGATATCGAAACAACCTTATTGAAACAAGAAAAAGAACATAAAGAAGTTTCTTTACCGTTTGTTTTATCAAGAGATCACAGCAGCATGACTAGTTTAAAATCAAGAACTCAAGACAATGTGAAATATGTAATTTCTAAAAGTAGTCATCAAGTTACAAAAACATATCTAGAACCAATCGTTCCTTTTTTAAACCATTTTGAATTTTTAACAACTAAAAAAAATAGCAAACCATCAAATTCCTATGCTTTAATCACAAGGGGAAATTCACAATTTAATGATTCTAAATTTCAAAATGATACAAACCTAATGTATGGTGATCATTTTCAAATTCCTTCAGTAAACTTAGCACTGCTAGAAATGCTAACAATTGCAATTAATAATAATAGTGTTTTTTCTGCTTTTACAGAATTTGAAGATGGAACTGTGAATAAGAGTTTATGAGATTATTTCTACTTCTACGATAACCTAATGTATGGGTCAAATATGACAAGTCAGACTTTTTATGAAAGTAATTTATTTGGGGTTCCAAATTCCCCTAAAACAGAATGAAAAATCAAAGATGAAAAATTAAAAAATGAATATTTAGAATGAAGCGAAAGTCAAGAAGACTACTTTGATAAAAAATATCAAAGTTTTAAAGATGGACAAACTATTTTTAATGCTATTGAAATTAGTCATAAAAACTTAAGCTACATATTCTTAATTCAGTTTTTAATTGTAAGTGCATTTGGGGTTGGAATTAATTGCTCAACTTACTGAATTTTCAAGAGAAAATTAATTCAATAATATTAAAGTATTGTTAAAATTTAGATGATAATATTTAAATGTAAGACACAGATATTTGCAGCAAAGATTAACCGTGATTTTAGCATGGTCAATTCTGTGCTGGGAAATTAAAATTTCTTTTAAAACAAAACAGCTTTTTAAGCTGTTTTGTTATTTTATATTTGATTATTAATAGTATATAATTAAATAGTTATATTTTATTTGCAAAATAATTCAATTAATAATAAATAATATTTATTTCAGAAAGCTGGTTCTTAAAATGAATGAGATTAGTATAGTAAAACAAGATAAAAATAATTTTATACTTAAGAATATCTTTTTGAATTCCAAAAAATTTAAAGTTTATTATTGAATAATAATTGGGATGATTTCCTCTCTAATAATTATTAATCTTTGATGATTTTTATGACTAGATTATAGTAGAGTTTACTTCAAAGATATACCCGGAGTTGAAGAAAGTTTTTTTAACGGATTTATAAGTGATAAAATCAAAATTTACTCAAAAGCAAAGTTTCAACCCAAGATTATGTTTTATGGTTACAATAGCGGAAGCACTAACATGTTCTTATGAATCTTTTCATTAGTGCTTTTACTTATTTCTATATTTTGACCGATTGCCTTATATATAGCTTTGTTTGATGTTTTTTGAGGTACTGAAAACGATCAAATTGCAACAGCAAATTTTAGAAAATGCCTAATTGGTTTTTATCTTGTAGTTCCTGTAATTGTTATACTAATTGTGCAAAATTTTTATATAACTAATTATAGCGCTTTTTCTAATAGTTTTAAAAACCAATTTTTTAGTCAATTTAAAGATTTTCAAGAAAACAACTTAACCCCAGTAATCCAAGAACAATTTGAAATTGTTGAATCAGGTGTTACAAATATCTTTGATTCTAAGACTAACAAAATATTTTCAATAGTATCAACCTCAATTTCGATCCTGACTTTAATACCAATTATTTTCTATAGCACTTTTGCATATTTGTATCCATTTACAAAAATGTATGTAACAGATAATCCTGAATCGATTGTCGCTTTATTAAAAAAATAGATTAAAATAATAAACATAAAATTTATATAAACGATTTAATTTAAAGAAAAATAATAAGGTATAATATTAAATAGTTAAATAATATAATTATTTTGAAATAATTAATCAGTAATTTATTTTATAAGAATATAGCGAGAGGGATTTATTAAGTGAAAAATTTTAGCAATAAATATGTCTATATAATTGTAGCTCTATCATTTTTAGCGGGTTTGTTTAATTTAATCCTTTTCACCACTCTTTCAAATGAAACGGTTTCGCTTTCAAAAATTCCGCTTGTAGAGCAAGATTATTTTAATGGTTTTATTAACCAAAATAATAGATCGGTTGCTAACCAAATTTTCAATCCAGTTTTAATGATTATGTCTTTTGGTTGTTGAGGTAGTTCAAACTGAGCTTTAATGACAGAAGTTGTGTTAATTCCGTTTTGAATAGTTGTAGCAATTCCTGTTGTTCTAATACCTTTAATTCATAAAAAACAACTCAACGGTTGAATAATGCTTACTTATGGAGTTGTTATGATTATTTTGACTATAAATATTTGCTTTCAATTAATCTTGTTTTTAAAACCAGATATTTATGAAATAACTTTAAATAAACATCTAGATATATATTTTGGAGAAAACTTTTTGGAACAAAAAATTGGTGCTGAAACATTAAGTTCTCAAATCTCAACAGCTGCAATGGGGTTAAAAAGTCTTTTTGGAATTGAATATAAAATAATGGCTATCATGACAATTATTTTAGGATTAGGAGTCGCTGGTGCTATCTTAATATCATTTGTATTTTATTGAACCTGAGCGATTAGAACTAAACGTAAAGAAAAGTTGAGAAGAAAACATTAACAGTGACTTAGAAACATCAACACTAAGTTTAATAAACCCAAAAAAGTAAGTATTAATAGAATGAACCCATATTAATATGCAAAGAGCTTTATTGAAAAATTTCAATAAGCTTTTTATTTTTTTTAAATATATATCAGTTATTTCAATCAATGACATCAGTAACGTAGGCATTAATATCTGTATATTCATTATTATGAATTGTTCCTTTCTTTAAAAGAGCGTGAAAGCTTTCAATTACAACGTTATCACTACATTGACCGACTCTTCCCATAGAAATTTTGATCCCTTCTGCATGACATCTATTTTTGTAAGCATTTGAGATATATTGTGATCCGTGGTCAGAATGAATTATAATTCCGTTTGTGCTAGAATTAATTTTTTTTATTCTAATCACTGCAGCATTAAAATTATCTAAAACCAATTTTAAATCGTTAAATTTAGAAATTTGAAAATCTATTATTTGTTTTGTACAAGCATCAATAATTGTTGATTGATACATTCTTTTTCCATTTAAAACTAAGTATGTTACATCTGTATATAAAACTGTAAGTTCCTTTTGAATATTATATTTTCTTTTAACCAAGTCTGGAAAATCTCAAATTTTATTTACTTTAGCTTTTCGTCTTTTGTAAATATATTTCCTGACATATTTTGAAATAATTCCTTGTTCTTTCATAATTCTAAGTACTTTTTTATGATTAATTCTTGGTAAACCAATTGATTCGTAGTATTCGTTAGTAAATTTGGTTAATTGTCTGTAACCAAACTGTTCCTTGTTTTCTTTAAAAATTTTTCAAAGCGTATCAATATGAAATTGATCTTTAATAATCGTTCAGTCTTTATTTTTGAAACGATTTCAATAAGAACGCTTTAATTCACAAACTTCAAGTAAAATTTTTAACTTATGATCTTTTAATTCCTCACGAATGAATTCTACTTTTTGTCTTCTGTTGACTTGTAGAATTCATGGAGCTTTTTTAAAATTTCATATTTTTCCTCCAAAGAATCCATTTCTTTTTTTTGTTTATTTAGTTCCTTGTTGGGAGAAATGCTATTTCTTTCCTTATAGAATCAATCCCTGATAGTGTGGTGAGACATATTGAATTTTTTTCCTGCCACAACATTTCCCTCAGTTCTTGCATAATCCATTATTTCTTTTTTTAATTCATTAGTATAGCTGTTAAATTTTTGTCCTTTAGTTGCCATAAAAAAATGAACCTCCTAAATGTATTATAAGGGGTTTCCCAGATATTACAATGGCGGGTTCATTCTATTAATTTCAATTGCTTTTCTATTAAATTTAAAATTTATATAAAAAAAGTCTAGTTTAAAGAAAATAATAGGGTATAATATTAAAAATATAAATACTATGTTATTTAAAGACTATTTTTAAGTAAATTATGTTTTAGAAATGTGTTGAAAGGGATTTATTAAGTGAAAAGTTTTAACAATAAATATGTCTACATAATTGTAACTTTATCATTCTTAACGGGTTTGTTTAATTTAATCTTTTACATCATTCTTTCCAACGAAAAAGTTTCGCTTTCAAAAATTCCGCTTGTGGAACAAGATTATTTTAACGGTTTTATAAACAAAAATAATAGATCGGTTGCTAATCAAATTTTTAATCCAGTTTTAATGATTGTGTCTTTTGGAAATTTGGGTAGTTCAAGCTCAAAGTTTATGACACAAATTGTTTTAATTCCATTTTGAATAGTTATCATAATTCCTGTTGTTCTAATACCTTTAATTCATAATAAACTACTGAATGGCTCAATAATGCTTTTTTATGGAATTATTATGATGATTTTGACTATAAATATTTGTGTTCAGTTAATCTTATTTTTAAAACCAGATATCTATGAAATAACTTTAAATAAACATCTAGATTGATATTTTGGAGAAAACTTTTTGGAACAAAAAATCGGTGCTGAAGCCTTGAGTTCTCAAACCTCAACAGCTGCCTTAGGACTAAAAAGTCTTTTTGGAATTGAATATAAAATAATGGCTATCATGACTATTATTTTTGGATTAGGATCAGTTATTGCTATTTTTATATCATTTATATTTTATAGAACCTGAATGATTTAAACTAAACGTAAAGAAAATTTGATAAGAAAACTTAAATAATTATTTAAAAATGTAGCTTATAAATAAAGCTACATTTTTTAAAATAAAGTTAATGCTTTACATAAAGATAAATTAGGTCTATTATGTAGTTAATGAGGTTAATACCCAAAGGAGGAATAACAATGAAAATATTTGTCATAGGAGCTAACGGTCGTCAAGGTAAAGCACTTGTCAAAGAAGCTTTAAATCAAAATTATGAAGTTATCGCTGTGGTAAGAGGTGACTTGCATGAAAACTATCATGGTAAAGTTAAAGTCTTAAAAAAGGATTTATTTGATTTAACCAGTGAAGATTTAGCAACAGCTGATGTAGTAATTGATGCATTTGGGGTTTTTGAACCTGATAAATTGGATTTACACCAATCAAGTCTAAAGCATTTAGCTAATATTTTATCTAAAACAAACATTAGATTGATGGTAGTTGGAGGAGCGGGTTCTCTTTTTGTGGACGATGAAAAAACTACAAAACTTTTAAACACCCCAGAATTCCCAAAAGATTATGTACCTTTGGCAACAAGTATGTCTTTGGCGTTTGACGAATTACAAAATACAGCAGATGTTAATTGAACTTATCTTAGCCCGGCAGCCATTTTTGATGCCCAAAAACCTGGAACTGGTAATTATGAAATAGGATTTGATAATGTTATTTTAAATAAAAATAATCAAAGTTACATAACTTATGAGGATTATGCCAAAGCGATGATTGATGAAATTAAAAATAAAAAATTTATTAATAAAAGATTTACAGTAATTGGTGAATAAATTTTTAGCAATAAAATACCAGCTTTTCAAGTTGGTATTTTTTAATGAAACAATTAGCGAAAGATTGCCCACTCTAAAAACACTTGCATTTGGTTTCTATTTGAATTAATATTACTTTACGCTAATTAAAGCGTAGAGGAAGTAATTATAATGAAGAAAATAACAGATAAAATAGAAATTACTAATAATAAATTTGCCAGAAATCGAATTGTAATGCCACCAATGGACACCTTAATGGGTGAAGATGGTTTAGCAAATGACTTTCATATTCAACATTATGGTTCTAGATCATACGGGGGAATTGGAACCATTATTGTTGAATCGACTGCTGTTTCAAGTGAGGGAAGAATTAGAGAAAAGGATTTAGGTCTTTGAAATGATACTCAGATTGCTCCTTTAGCCAAAGTTGTTGACATTGCTCATCAAGGGGGCGCTGTAATTGGGGTTCAACTAAATCATGCCGGGGCAAAAGCAGAACTAGATATGCAAACAATTGGGGTAACAAATTATTTTAATTACCTAAATCAAAGTAAATTAAAAATAGCTGAAAAAAGCGATTTAAATAGAATTGAAAATGATTTTATTAGTGCAGCAATGCGAGCTAAAAAAGCTGGATTTGATTTCATAGAACTTCATGCCGCTCATGGTTATCTCTTAAATGAAATCTACCACCCACTTTTAAATGAAGTAAATAAAAGTTCAAATATCATTGAAAGATCAGAAATGATAATTACAATTGCTAAGAGAATTACTCAAGAAGTTAAAATAGGAATTGGAATTAGATTTTCAGTTGAAGATGATGTTGATGAGTCCCCATTAAAAATCAATGATATGAAACCGTTAGTTGAAGCCTTAGACCCTTATATGTCATACTTCCATATTTCTAGTGGAGCTACAATCGGGGTTGTTTATATGGGAAAAATAATTAAAACTGCTGGAACTAAATTATTTAGATTAAAATATGCAAAAGAGATTTCTAAATGAACTAATAAAAAAATTATTACAGTTGGAAATTACCAAAATCGCAGCGATATTGAAGTAGCTTTAAAAAATGATATTGATTTAGTGGCAATTGGAAGAGAAATAATTTTTAATCCAAATATTGTTATCAACAGCGTCTTAAAAGCTGAAGAATTAAATGAGCTATACCATTGAAATAATAATATTTGATGAGGTCCTCAACAATATAAAAAATTAGTTGAAGATTTAGAAAGTAAATAGATAAAATATAAAGGCGAACTTATTCTTGTTAATCAAAGGATAAGTTTTTTATTTTAACGATCAATTACCTGAATATATTTATGGAAGTAGTAGTTTTCTGAAAATCTTAAGAAAATTAGTAAGCTGAGTCCGTAAATAATTTCAGTTACCAACAAGGGCATTCATATCACTGTCATATAACAACTATTCAATAGGTTCTTTAAATAATTTTTGATTTCATAACTTTTTAAAAAAATCTCAAAATTTTCCAACCGCTTATTTAAATAGTAATTTTTTGATTGACTATAATTTTTGGAAAGAATCTTCTTTTCGGGATTTTCTAAATCTTGATTAATTATTGCCATCAAGGTTTTTACCATTTGTTCTGTAAAGGTTTTTTGATAAATAAAGTAATTATTATCAGTTTGAAAATTAACTCAGAATCTGCTATTTATGATATCGCTTTCGTAATATTGCTGATTTAAACTGGATATTGCTTTGGGGTGAAAAACCGCTTTATAATCATTGGTCTGAAAACTGTGACATTGATAACTTAAAAATGTTATAGGCAAATTTATAATTTCTAAGGCAAAATCAAAGTAATTCAAGTTACTTTCATATTTTTGATAAGATGTGAATTCTTCAATAAAAAAAGTCCAATTCTCATCTTTTTCAATTGGAATACCTTCCTCTAAACAACTAAATGCATCTTGAAAAACTCCGTCAAGAATACCATCCACTCTAGACTTGTTATTTTCGTTGATAATAAGATAATATTCATCTTCCTCTAATAAATTTTTAAGATTATTTAAATTAATTAATTGCATTTGGTTTTTAGCATGGTTTATCCCGTTACTAGCAAAAAATAGAAAAAAAATAAAAAAGATTAAGATAAATAAAAAATTAATAAATGGGATAATGGCATATCAGTACTTTTTAATAAAACTTTTCATTTTTATCTGTCCTTGTTCATATATAGTATATAATAAAATCATAAGGAAGATATATAAAATGAAAAAATTATCATTATCTCTATTATTTGTAATTTCTATTACTACATCACCGGTCTTGACGTTATCTTGCTCTAAGGAAGTTAGACATGTTTTTGAAGAAGAAGTTGATATGTTAAATATGGGCGATATTGAAATAAATATCCGCGAACCACGACCTAATGACCTAGAAACTGACTATATTAATGAAATTATAAGTATTTTTGAAAATTGATCTGAGGATTTAGTTTATAAAACTCATTATGAAATAATTACTACTAATAAAGAACCTGAATTTATGGTCGGTGACCAAGTTTATATCAAACCAGTAAAAGATAATAATAAAATTTATGGAAAAATAATAAATAAGTCTACTAATTTGATAAGTTTGTCAGAGTTAGATGAAGAATTAAATTTAATAAAGCCCTTACCAGGAGAAGACAAAAATACTTTTGATAAATTGTTGATTGAATTTTTAGAAACAAAAATAAAGGGCATTAAATTAGAAACTGATTATGAAGTAATTTATAAAATGAAAAATGATTTAGCTTTTTCAAAAGGAGACTCTATTACTGTAACCTCTTTTCCTAAATCTAGAATAATTCGAGGAGCATCTGTAGTACAAATAAATATCTTTGACATAAATACTATTAATTATGAAAAAGCTATTCCTAGAATAAATGAGAAACCGTCGGATGTTGAAACACGGCTTGAAAAAGTCATTCAAACTAACGTCTTTGATGCAAAAAAAGATGAGGATTATATTATTGAATTTCCATCAAACTCTAATCTGCTAAAAGAAGGAGATAAAGTAAGGATAGTAGCCAAAAAAGATTCTCGAATTTTAACCGGTGAAAATGTTGAATTTATTGTTGAAACTTATAATATTAAAGATTTAAAAGAAACAATTGAACAATTAGATTTTAATTTTAAAACAAATCAAGAGTTATTTTTGAATCAAATCGAAAGCGCTATCTTATCAGAAGTTCCTCAATCACAAAGAGGATTAGATTACACCCTAATTTCAAATACTGATTTCCAATATTTTATGCCTACCGACATTGTAGAATTACAAATAATCCCTGGTAATCACTACTTAATTGGAGAGAAATTAACTTTTGAGGTTCCTAAACTAGACTTACAAGTAATTGAAGATGATATTGCGAATATCGAAGTTCAATTAGGTGTTACTACAATTCAAGAATTTCAAGAAGAAGTAAATTCAACTTTAGACTTGCTATCATCAGACATTGATATTAAGGACCAAGTGGAAATTAGAACAGATAACCTTGAAACTACATTTAATGGAAATTCAAGTGTTGAAATAGTTCCAACTAATAACTCATTCTTTTTTTCTTCAGAGTCTAAAAGTATTGTCAAAAAAATGGAATATATAAAACTTGACGAGGTTAAAGATTTCTTAGCTCCAGCAATTAATATTTATGCTGGGGCGACTTTTTCGGGAATGGCAAATTTAATTAAAGAAATTTTGTGAACAGACTCTAGGTTCTCAGTTTTAAAAGAAGATATTGATTTCGAATTAACGACAACCTCAGGAAATCAGTTTTTACACTACACTGACAGTATTTGTTTAAGTGTAATTCAAAATTCCAATCTTTTAAAAGGTGACAAAATTATTTTCGATGTTAATGAACTAGAAATTAAGGGAATTGAAGATGAACTTAATCAGGTTGACATTAATTCGCAAAATAGTCATCTTGAAAACCAGGTACTAATTAACAATTGTCTCCAAGAAATGGTCCCATTTATGAGGGAATATATTGACTATAAGATATTTATTTATGAAAAAAATAAAGCTGTACAAAATTTCCAAAATTACTCAGTAATTTTTTTCGGCGGTAAATGAATTCAAAATCAAACATCAATAGATTTATTAATTAAATAGAAAAAGGTAATTAAAATGAAAATTAGAAAAAGAAAAAAAACATATATATGATTAGGGGTTATCGGAAGCTTAGTGCTTGTTTCTTCGAGTTCCGCAGTTCTTGCTAATTCTCTATCTCATAACAATAATTTCAGAATTCGCTTAAAAAATAATTATAATTTCACTTCAAATCAACAGGTTATATCAGCATTTCAAAAGGCTGACATTGAAGAAGAAATAATTGCTCAATATCTAAATGAATTAGAAAATGTAAGTGGCGATTCCTTTAATAAAAGTGTGAGCAAAAATGGAGATTTTGTTGATGTTAATTTGCAGATTCAAAACGAGATTTCTTCAAGATTGGTAACTCGAAAATATAGCGAAGGCCAAGTTCGCGAACAAATCGGATTTGTAAAAAATATTTTATTTCAAAATATTTTGGCCTACGAAAATCTAGTGAGTTCTGATGACTATGACCAAATAATGAAAATAGAATTTTTTAAATATAATTTTGATGAATGGTCAAATTTAAATAATGTCGAAAAATATAAATACATATATGATTACAGAGAAACTCTCATTTTAGTTTTGCAAAATTTAGTAAAGACAAAGGAAATTAAGCAAGAATTAATGAAAATAGAGTTTGAGGAAAACTTAGCAGAAATTTCAAAAAATAAAGAAAGAATCGAGATAATTGAAGAGGAGACAAAAGATGCTGATAATTCTATTAGAGAAGTAAATATGGAAATAAAAAATATCGAAAATTTAGATAACACTCTTATAAATGAAATCGATTTAAGTAATAATAATTTTCAAGATATTACTTCTAAATATGCATGAACTATGACAAAGGGTTGTATCACAATTGGCCTAACAACATGAAGTATTTTTTGACCTCCAGCATCTTTTACTGCGCTTGCTTCTGGCAAGTTTTTCGAAAACGCAGCTAACGATTTTAAAGATGCAATATCCTATTCGGAGTTTTTCTGAGAAAAATCATTAGATAATCTTTCTAAAGAACTTAAAAAATTTGAAAAATCACTAAATTTGACCAATAGATTTATAAAAAATAGTGAATTGTCTGATTTGTACAAAAATGTTTTGGATAATACAATTAAAAATGTTAAAAAAGCTCTTAGACTTTTTAATATTTTTATTACCGCTGTTACAATGGGCTATTTTACTGATCACTATTGTGAATTAAAAAAGGAATTTAAATCAACTACAAAAACCATTGAGTCTCAAAGCCTCTCCACTTCAAAAGATGAAATTGGAGAGCTTACTTCTAGAATTAAGGCTTTTGATAATATAATATTCAATTTATTATCTGAAAAAAATAATCTGAATTATCAAAATAAAATTATGAAAACAAAAAACAATGAAATAGAGCTCTTTAATCAAGAAATAGAAGAAAATTTTATAGATATAGGTGAAAAATTTTCATTCGGAAATCTAATTCAAGAAAGTGATTTTATGAATGAAAAAAAATCAAGTAATATAAATAATTTTACCAAATCGGAATTAACTAAAATATATGTAAATTCACGTAGAGATCTCGAAGAAAGTATAAAAAATTTAAAAATAAAATTGGAAATTTTTAATTTAGATTACACTTATAATGACAGATTATATTGAAAAACGATTTTTGAAGATATTTTTAATCAAAATATAAATATTTTAAGCAATTTATTTTATTAAATTATTTGGAAAGATAGGTATTAATATGAAAAAAAATGAGTTAAATAAAAAAGAGAGAAAAAACTTTAATTTGAAAATTACTTTTTGAGATCCAAAAAAAATCCATACTTATTATTATTTTTCAATTAGCATGATCGCCTTATTTGTGGTTTTCAATATATCTTGATTTATATGACTTGCTTTTCAGAGTATTAATTTTAAAGATTTACCTGGAGTTGAAGACAATTTTTTTAACGGTTTTATAAATAATAATGTTGATATAAGCAAGACTGCCTGATTCATGCCAAAGATGATGTTTTTGGGATTTAAAAACGGCATTACAATTAAAGCGCTATTAATTATTGCTCTAATTTTTCTTTTTGTTTCTATACTTTGACCCCTAATCATTGAACAACTTATAGTTAACTATTCTTGTCGTTCCACGGAGAAATTAAGAATTGCATTGAGTTATAGAAAATGTCTAGTTGCTTTTTATTTTTTAATTCCGGCAATTATGATAATAATAGTACAAAATTTTTACATTAATAATAACAATTCTTTTTATAACAGTTTTGAAAATCAATTCTTTAAGCAATTTACAGATTTTCAAGAAAATAATTTGACACCATTAATTCAAGAGCAATTTGAAATAGCAAAATCAGGGGCTTTAGAAAGTTTTAATTTTAATGTTAATTATATTTTTTCAATAATATCAAATATACTTTCTTTTTTGACGATGTTTATGATTTTATTGTACAGTTCTTTTGCGTATTTTTATATTAAACCCAAAGATGGCAAAGACGAACATGATGGTCTTGATTTATAGTAATGTAAAAAAATTTAACCCAAAATAGTTACTATTAAATTTGCTCTAAAAAATAAAGGATAATTTACAAATAAGATATAATATATTTAGTTTTTAAAAATATAATAATTAGATTAATAGATGGAGAAATAAATGTCTAGAAAAGAAAAAATTAAACTTACGAAAATATTGGTTACCATCAGTTTATTTATTTTGGTTTTTATTTTTTCTCAAATTTTTTGATATCTAGTAACAATGACCCAGGATGTTAATATTAAGTACCTTCCAGGAATCGAAAATGATTTTTTTAACGGTTTTATTGTTAATGGTATTGATATTTCAGATAAAACTATACTTAGCTCGCGATATTTATTTTTTTCCTCTGGAGGAAGCAAAATTACTAACAATTCGGGCATAGTACAGTTATTGGATTTTGTTTTTGTATTTACATTTTTTGCTACGGTTGCGTTTTTATGTATAGAAACCAAAAACTCTCGTCATAAATTTTTATACCCAGCTGCCATCGCCTCATCTATATGTATTGTTTTTTATATTATTTTGTTTTCGCTTCCAATGAATAAAAGTATTTTTCAAAAGGTTTTTGACCAGCAAATCTATGATTACTTTGGAAGAGACTTTTTTGATACAGATATTCTTAAGCAACAACTAGATATTTTAAGAAATTCTATTATTGAAAATTTGGGTTATTATAAGTATCTGAAATGCAATATACCAGCAGTTATAATTTCTAGCTTAGCCTTGATTAGTATTTTATCATTATTAGCAGAAGACTTCCTTTATTTAAAAAAACAGAAAAAGACAAATGTTGATCCAAAAAAACAAGAAATAGGATTGATCGAAATAGACGATGAACCCATTGTTGAAGCATTAGAACTTAATAAATCACTGGCAAAAGAACCAAGAATTAAAATAAAAAAAGCTTACTATTTAACGCTATTTATTTCAACCACAATACTTTCAATTTTCACAACAATTGTATTTTTTTGATTGATTTTTCAAAGTGTGGATATAAGAGAAATACCCGGAGTTGAAAAAGATTATTTCAACGGCTTTGTCAATGAAAACGGTCAAGAACGTTGATTGCTATTATTTTATCCACATTCACTATTTTCAATCCATTCAGATTGAGGTTTGGAAACCAGTAGTGTTTCTGGATTGCCGATTTCATTTATGCCGTTATGAGTAATTTCTTTTTCAAACTGAATGGGATTAAGAGTTTACAAAAAGGGTAGCCCCAAAAGAGAAGGTGTGTTCGCCTCTCTTAATGTAGTATTTTTAATAATTTTTTTTAATATCTTTATCGAATTAAGTATTTATTTTAAACCTGATATTTATGAAATAGCATTCAGAAAAACTCTATTTTTCTACTTTGAAAAAAATTATTTAATTTCAACTGTAGGAATTGAAATCTTGGATTTACAAATTGGAGAAGCAGCCAAAGGATTGGAAAGTTTGTATGATTATATATTAAAACCAATATCAATTTCTATCCTTGTGCTTTCCTCTTTAATCACGGCTTTTATCTGTTTCTTAATTGGAAGATATGCTTATATAAAAACCAAATCAATTATTACTACTTCTAAAAAAGTTGATAATGTTAGCTCGGTGTAAAATAACTTTTTACTTAGTAGTAACATTTTTTAAAACCATAATTTTAAAATTGATATAATTAAGTTTAAGGGGTATATTTTATGGAAGCAGTTATTACTAAATTAATAAAAATGAAGAAAGCAGAAATTCCCAACACTACCGAGGTGATTGCTTCAATTCTAGTAGATAAGTTTATGATTGGGGTTTTTCCTAACTCAAAAGAACTCGCCCAAGAAGCGATTGTTTCAGAATCATATATTACTCAATTTGCCAAAAAACTAGGCTACACAGGTTATCGTGAATTATTAACAAGATTAAAATATGAGTTTGAACATTTCCATGGTGAAAAAGAACCAACACATATTGAACTAGATATTTTTCAAGACCTTCAAAAAGATGTAGTTGAAAACATTAATTACTTTCAAAAATATAAATCAGTATTTTTGAAACTTGCCCAAGAAATTTCTAATAGTTCAAAAATATTTATTTACAGTTCATACCAGCTTAGAAATTTTACTCAATTATTTTTTGAAAATTTATTACTTTTAAATAAAAATGTTTTAAAGTTTGACCACACAATGCAAATGATCGAGAGTTCAAATTTGGTTGAAGAAAATGATTTAGTAATTGCTTTTATTTCAGGACAAGACAATTCTCATTTTATCGAGGTATTACAAATGGCTGGTAAAAAAACTAAAAATATTTTTTGCATAACTTCTCATTCTCAAGAGAATCGCTTTAAAATTGATAGAGATCGAAAAATTATTATGGACAATATTGGTCCAAACCAATTAGACTTTCGTTTAATTAATTTAAACTACATTTTGGTTCAAATTTTAGCAATTTGTAAAACCATCAAGCCTTAAAACCTAAATATTGATTTAGGTTTTTTTATTTGTAAAGTACTTTACAAATTGTTAAGCACTTAAAACCTACTGTTAAAATCATCAATTATAAAACTAATTTGTTATTTTAATTGTAGGAGGAAAAACACATGAAGGAAAATAAGATTAAGTTATTTGCCCCCGTTGATGGGAAAGTTCATAGTATTGAAAAATTAAATGATGGCGTCTTTAGTGAAAAAATGCTTGGCGATGGATTGTATATTATTCCAAGTGGCAAAGATTTCTATGCCCCAGTTGAAACTGGAAAATTAGAAATGATCACTGATTCCAAACATGCATTTTATTTTTCAACACTTGATGATGTAAAAATTTTAATGCACATTGGATTAGACACCGTTAAGTTAAATGGTGAACCATTTAAAGTGGAAGCAAAAGTCAATGATAAAATTTTACTTAAAAACAAAATTGTTAAAGTTGATTTGGATGCGATTGAAAAAGAAAATATTTCAACAGCAACTCCAATAGTTTTGGATACTAACGACTCACCGGGTTGAAGTTTTAAAATTTTAAAAGAAGGAGCTGAAGCTAAAAAGGGTGATTTAATTGGAGAGTGAAATTATACCAAACCTGTTAATCAAAACTATGAGGATGAATTTGATTTTCTAAAGGAAAAGGGTCGTTATGAAAAAATTGCTGAAGAAATTTATTATGCAATTTCAGGAAAAGAAAACTACACTGAAGTTTTTAGTTGTATGACTCGATTAAGATTTGAAATAAAAAATACCGAAAAAGTTGATATTGAAAAAATCAAACACATCCCAATTGTTAAAGGAATAAACTGACAAGGAAGTCAACTACAAATTATAATTGGAGGAGAAGTTTATAAGGTATTGGATGCTGTTAAAGTGTTTGTAAGCAATTTAAATTATGATCAAAACAATCAACCAATTATTATTAAAAGATCATTTGCAAAACGTTTAACTGCAGCGGTAACTGGAGTAATTATGCCAACCATTCCACTACTATTAGCTTCGGGATTGTTAATGGGAATCAAAGCCATTCTGGTAATGAGCAACGTGATTGTTGACATGGGAATTGGTGCGGGTCCAATAAATACAAATGTTGATTCATTTAGTTTATTCTTTAATCTGCTCGCAGAAAGTGGTTTGAAACTATTTGGAATCTATATTGGATATAATACTTGTAAATACTTAGGTGGTAACACCTTATTGCAGTTATTTATCGGTCTAGCAATTGCGGGAGCCACTTTGGGAATGAGTACAACCCAATGAGATTTATTTACCATAGGTAACTTCCATATGAAAGTTGGAATTTATACTTCATCAATCTTGCCTCATATTGCTGCTGCTATTATTTTATTTCACATTGAAAAATGAATTAA
Source organism: Spiroplasma alleghenense (assembly GCF_003363775.1). Classification (NCBI taxonomy): domain Bacteria; kingdom Bacillati; phylum Mycoplasmatota; class Mollicutes; order Entomoplasmatales; family Spiroplasmataceae; genus Spiroplasma; species Spiroplasma alleghenense. Next base: position 1,002,197 of record NZ_CP031376.1, on the reverse strand, counting down.
AAGTTGAATGCCAACAGCCATTGATATTATTTTTAGACCTTTATTAACCATGACAATAACATTTGCTGCCGTGTTCTTTGTTGTTGGACCAATTCTATTTTTACTAGAATCAGGAATTGGATTTGTAATTGGTAAGATTGCTTTAATTCCATTTGGAATCGGCACCGCTGTCTTTGCCTTTATCTGACAACCACTAATTCTAACAGGAATGCATGTCACCGTGGTAATGCCAATTGCGGTTACAAATGCGCAAGGATTCCACTCAACTTTATTAATTGCTATGAACATTGCAACCTTTGCTCAAATGGGAGCCACAATTGGGGTTTGTGTTCGAACTAAAAACAGTCAACTACGAACTGCAGGACTTTCAGCTTTACCAGGGGCTTTAGTTGGAATTACTGAACCAGTAATTTATGGAGTTAACTTACCAAAATTCCGTCCCTTCCTAGCGGGAGTTTGTGCTGCAGGAATTGCGGGATTACTTTCTGGATTACTAGCAGTTGAAGCGCGATTACCTGGAGGAATGGGGGTTTTTGGATTCACCACAACACTTGGAGATCCTAGATTGGTGGCTGAAACAATTGGGGGAATCCTTGTTGATCCTAGTTCCCACAATGTCTTCACTGGAGCCGCCAACAGTGCTGTGCTTAATTTAGTTTTATGATTTATTGTTAATGGAGCTGGATTAGTATTAGGAATTGTATTTACTCTATTGGTTTACAAAGAAAGAATTTCAGAAAATAAAGAAATTATTAAAACAAATAACAAATTAGTAAAATATTACAGCAAAGCTTTAAATACTAATTCAAGTTTGGCTAAAAAAGATTTAGAAAACAATTTGAACAAATTATCAAGTTATATTAAGGCAGAAGATTTATTAAAAATAAAAAATCTTGAACTACAACTAGTCAAACTTTCCAAAATAGAAGGTAAAGCTGAGAGTTTGCTTCAAAAACAAGAAAAAAGCAAAGAGGCTTTAATTAAGAAATTGAAAGTTCTGGTTAATAAACCTGAAGAAAAACAAAATAAAACTTTAATTGAAAAATTAAAACAAAATTATTTAAAAATTAAAAATAGTGATGAAGTTAATAAACTATTTTCAGAAGCACAAATTATAAGAGAACAAATTGAGGTTGAAATGAGTTGACTAACTAATTGACAAAAAGATTTTATGAACTTAATTGATTCAACTTTAGATGAAGTAGTTTTAAAAACTAAGTATCAAGATATGAAAAAAATAAGCAGTAACTATTTCAATGCCATTCACTCATTGGATATCAATTATTTGATTACTGAAAAAGATGAAAACAATTTTGACAAAAAAGAATTTAAAAAATATCAAAAAAACTTAGCAATTACAAATTAATGAAAGGGTTTAAAAATGTTTAAATTAGAGAATTATCCTAAAGGTTTCCTTTGGGGAGCCTCCACCTCAGCTTTTCAAGTTGAAGGAGCTAGTAATAAAGATGGTAAAGGGGTCAGTGTTGTTGATTTAGCTAATCACGGCAAAGAGTATTGTGATTTTTCAATAGCATCAGACTTTTACCACAACTACAAAGAAGATATTAAATTATTTTCTCAATTAGGAATGAAATCATATCGCTTTTCAATTTCTTGAACGCGAATTTATCCTCAAGGTAATGGAGAGATTAACCAAAAAGGAATTGATTATTATAATGATTTAATTAATGAGTTAGTTAAATATAAAATTGAACCAATTGTTACAATTTATCATTTCGACCTGCCCTGAGCTTTAGAAGAGCAAGGGGGTTGAGCTAATCGTAAGTTGATGCTAGAAGCATTTACAAACTATGCTAAAACTTTATTTGAAAACTTTGGTGATCGAGTTAAGTATTGATTAACAATTAATGAACAAAATATTTTAACTATGGTAAATATGATTGGGCTGTTTGTTCCTGGAGTAAAAAAAAGCCCTCAGCTTTGCTATCAAGAAAGCCATGTGATGACTTTAGCCCAAGCTTTGGTTATCAAAATGTATCACAAAGACTTTAAAAATCAAAAAGGTAAAATTGGTCCTGCCCCAAACATTGCGATGGCTTATCCTGCCAGTGCAAAACCCGAAGATGTCTTAGCCGCTTCAAATGCCAATGTAATGAGAAATTGAATGTATACCGATGTTTGTGTTAATGGAAAATATAATCCTATTGCTTTGTCTTATTTCAAACAAGCAAACATTGATATTGATTTTCAAACTGGTGATGATGAAATTTTAGAAAATGGTAAACCAGATTTTATCGCCTTTAATTATTATTCAACTTTCACTGTGAAAGCGGCTGAACCAAATTTTGAGTACCAAAAAAATAATGGATTAGATCAACAAACTGGTTTTGATGTTCCGGGAATGTTTGTTAGTGTTAAAAATGAAAACTTAAAAGCTAATGAATATGGTTGAGAAATAGATCCAATTGGATTTAGAACAACTTTAAGAGAACTATATTCACGATACTTGCTACCAGTAATGATTACAGAAAACGGGATTGGGGTTCGTGAGGAATTGAATCAAAACAATACTGTTGAAGATGATTATCGTATTGATTATTATAAAAATCATTTATTAGAAATGCGTAAAGCAATTACAGATGGAGTTGAAATAATTTCTTATAATCCTTGAACTGCAATTGACCTAGTTTCATCTCATCAAGGATTTCAAAAACGTTACGGATTTATCTATGTAAATCGTGACGAACATGATTTAAAAGATATGAAAAGATACTGTAAAAAATCATTTTATTGATATCAAGATGTCATTAAAAATAATGGTAACAGCATTAAATAAAATTACTTGAATATTATTTTAAAGGACCATTTCAAAGGTCTTTTTCTTTTTTTATGAAAAGGAAAAACCACTATATTAATTATAAAATTCTAACTCTTTTATTTTATAATTAATTTAAAAAAGGATTAAATTTGTGATAGTATAAATAAGACTTAACTAAATTGATTGAGTCGCATAAAGGAGGATATTATGTTTACAAAACTATTATTAACTTTATCAATGATCAATCCAATAGAAAGTGGCTTATCAATAAATTGAACTTTGTGAGATATCTAAGATATTTATGAAGCAGTCATTTAGCGTAATATTTAAATTTTCATTATTAAGAATTATTAAGAGTAAAGTTTTTATTATTATTTCAGCAATCATAATTGCTTTAATATTATTAATCCAAATTTTGACTATGAGTCTTGGTCAAAAAATAGTTTTTAAAACTCAAATAGCAATGACTTTTATAATAGGTTTATCAATATTTTGAATTTCATTTGTGAATATAAATAACGCAATTAGGATTGCAATAATAGATGAAAGAAGTGGACTGCAAAGCTTACAAAATCGCAGGGGAGTTAAAAAATCTACGCAGTTTTTTGCGAAATTTCTACCTTTAAAAATTATTACAACCTCATTTGTCTTAATAGTTTTTATGATATTCGTATTTGTTACCTTAATGTACCCGATACCTTTAAAAGAATTTGTTGTTAAAAATCTATCAATCGGGTTATTTAGTTTAATTGCATATGATTTTCTAATTTTTGGATTAGTTTTTGCAATAAGTAGCAAGACAAAGTCTTTGAAAAAAGCTTTGCCAGTTGGCTGAGTAATTATGACAATGTTTATGCTATTTCCGCTCCTTGGAACAATATTCTTTTTATTTGAAAGTTCTTACGACTCTAATCCTAAAAATATATTTAATAATTATGAAATCAGTAAACACGCTTTGCAAAAGACGCAAAATGAGAAAATTAGTTTTTTAAATCAACTTTCAGAAAGTCTAGAAATCCTAGAGAATGAATTGATGGAAAATATTACAACTGATAGACCCGGGTGATGAGAGGGTAAATTGTATAATGAAAGAGACATTATTGATTTGTTTTTAAGAAACGGGTTAATCACCTTACTTGGAGATTTAATTGAAAAAAATCAACTAATTACTTATTTGAATTATTATCTAAAAAACTTTGACTCAAGTTTAGCAAATGAGTCGATAATAATCAACGAGAGCAAATTGAAGGACACATTTGAAAAAAGTTTATACTATCAATTTGTTAAATCAATAAATATCCCCTCAGAAGGCAAGAGAATAAATAACTATCATAACTCTTACTTTTATAAAAATTTTTCAGGCAACTGAAGTAAGCCTCAGCAATTAAAAGAGGTTATAGACAATTTTAGGGGCTTTGATAATGAACTTGGTAAAATTTCTTCAAGTGAAATTAGTGCCTTAATAAAAACTATTAAAAATATTTATGATTATGAATTTAGTATTAATTTAAATAGAGACGTTTTAGAAATTTATGAAACTGATCAAAATTTCGACCAGAATGTATTTTTAAATTATCAATTTTGAATTGATTTTAGTCCGTACTCTCCAGGGTCGTATTTATTCAATATTATTAATTATAAAATAATTGACTCACTAAAAGAACCTTTTAATATTGATAAATCATCTTTTATTTTTGATTCAAAATATGCACTAAACTATCAAATCAATCCTTTCATGATATTTTATGAAATGGCATATTTTTCAGGAAGTAATGATCCCCAATCAAATCACATACTTACAAAAAATTCTGTCATGCCAATTTCTGGATTCACATTTTATGACTTAAATAGTGAAGGTGATTTAATTTATTCAAAAAGGCCTTTTATAGTTTGACTTAACTATTTATTATTTATAGGTTCAGGGATTATGTTAACCTCATTTGGATATCGATATTTCAATAAGCAAAAGAGTAAAAGTAATATGATTGATTAAATTTTAAAACAGTAGCCAAGAGTAATTTCGCTTACTAATGGCGCTGTTTTGCATTTCATATTACAAAGCCAAGTTTAAATAATTCTAAATTTTAATTAATTTATAATTAGTTTAAAAGAGGAGTATTTGTGATATTATTAGTATGTATAAAATAAAAAGGGAGACTTATGAAACAAAATACCAAAGTTATATTTAAATTCTCGTTTTTAAGAATCATTAAAAATAAGTTTTTTATTACTTTTTCAGCAATTTGTATATCACTAATTATCTTAATACCAGTTTTAGCTATTAGTCTGGGAGAAAACATTATTTTTGATGTTGAAGTAGCAATGATTTTTATCATTATTTTATCAATATTTTGACTTTCATTTACAAACATTAATAATATTGTGACAATAGCCATAACTGATGAAAAAAGCGGAATTCAAAGTTTGGAAAATCGCCGCGGGGCAAAAAATTCAGCAATATTTTTTTCAAAATTTGGTCCATTAAAAATTATTACAATATCATTTATTTTGCTAGTTTATTTAATATTTACCTTGGTTACCTTGATTTTGCCAGTTCCTCTTGGCGGATTTATAATCAGAAATTTAGCTGTTGGAGTTTTCAGTTTAATTGCTTATGATTTTCTGATTTTTGGAGTTGTTTTATGGTTAAGCAGCTTAACTAAGTCTTTGAAAAAAACTCTTCCAGCAGGATGAATACTAATGACATTATTTATGTTCTTTTCTATTTTTGGTCCGATATTTTTTGCCTTCAATCCCAATTTGGGAGAGCAAGCTGGTAATGTCTACGACACTAGTATTGATAATAAATTTAAGTTACAAAAAACTCAAACTAATGAAATAAATTTTTTAACTCAATTATCTGAAAGCTTTTTTGAGCTGAGAGATTCTTTTAACGATAATATCGTTCAAGAATTGGATTTTGAAAATCGTCCAAAATTCTTTGCTTCTGATATTATTAGTCCAATTATCAACTACGGAATGATTACATTTTTTGGAGAGTTAATAGAACAAAATAGTTTTGAAAAATCTGTGGAAAGTTATTTTCTAAAGTTTAATACCTCTTTGGAAAAATGCAACATAACTATCAACGAAGCTGAGTTAAAAGAAGTTCTTAAATATAATCTTTATTATCATTTTGTTAAGTCACTAAATATTAAGGCAGTCGGAAATAAAGAAGAACATTTTAAAAATTCATTCTTCTATAAAAGCAGCCCCAAAAACTATAATGGACCTCAACAGTTAAAAGAAGTCTTAGATAATTTTAAATCATTTGAATATAAGGGGGCAAAAATTTCTGATGAGGAAATTGAAGTTTTAAAATTGGCAATTATCGATACTTATAAATTTGAATATACCACTCACCCTTACATCTTTTCTCAAACTATGTATATTGGATATGAAAAAAATAATTCAGGCGACTTTTTGGAAAATTATAATTTTTGAATTAACTCAAGTCTTTATTCTCCGGGTTCGTATTTATTCAATATGCTAAATGCTGAAATGATGCATTATTTGAATTATCCAATCAAAGTTGGTGAAGAAAAATTTCAATGAAAGTCTAATGCAACTATAAATTATCAAATTAATCCATTTATGTGATTCTATGAAATGGTCTATTTTTCTGGGTCAAATAACGCTAAAGTAGATTCAGTTATAACTGAGAACTCTCCTTTACCAATATCAATATTTACCTTTTATGATTTAGATAAAAACGAAGAATTAATATACTCAAATAGACCATTTGCTGTTTGAGCCAATTACTTAGGATTTATAACTTTTGGAACCGTGTTATCGGCTCTTGGTTATCGATTATTTTGTAAAACCAAGGATGAAAGAAAGTTGGTAGATTAAAATGTTAAAAATAGTAGATGTAACAAAAGATTTCAAAAACGGGAAGGGTGTCTTTGATTTTAGCTTGGAATTAAAATCAGGACAAATCATCGGTCTTGTTGGTGATAATGGTTCAGGAAAATCAACCTTGTTAAAAAGTGTCTTTAATGAGTATAAAAAAGATACGGGACAAGTTCTTCTAAATGAAGAATCGATTTACGAAAATAATAATTTTAGCAAAATTTGCTTTTTCCCAGACCAAAGTGTCTATCCCAAGGATATATCAATTTATCAATTTGCAGTACATGACGCTTTGTTGTGTGGCATGAATAAAAAAGAGGCTGTAGCAAGATTGGATATGCTACTTGAAAAATTTGAATTAAAAGAGTATCGTGAAAAGACTTTTTATGAGTTAAGTGCGGGTATGCAAAAACGTGCCATGCTTGTAATTTGCTTAGTAACCCAGCCAGAATACTTAATTTTGGATGAGCCAACTGCGAATTTAGACGTTGGAACTAGAATTGAATTTCACAAAATCTTAAAAATGCTTTCAAAAGAGGGTGTCGGGATTTTGATTACCAGTCATATGATTAATGAATTAGAGGAAATGATTGATCATTTAGTAATTATTGAAAAAGGGGTAACTAAATACAATAAAGCCTTTAATAATAAAAAAGAATCAATTGAAACAATTTACAAAAAATCAACTATCCAAAAAGTTGAAAAAGATTACTCAGAAATTTATAGTAAAAAAACTAATTAGATTAAAAACCAGTCAAGCGGGATGACTGGTTTTAATTTTCAAAATTTTGATAGTGCTTATAGTTTTCATTAAGATATTCCAAAAATCCAAATATTTAAAAGTTTTATGGAAATTATTATTAATATGTGTATAATGAAATTGTAAACTTATAAGTTTACAAGAACATAGAATATTTAGAGGGAAATATTTATGAGGAAAATTATACCAATAATCGGAGCCCTCGCTTTGGTTCCGCCAGTTTCTATGAATGTGATAAAAACCCAGCTGGACTCAAAAAATACTTATGAAGTACCACCAGCAGAAGTAGAATTAATAGAGGGACGTGGTTTGGCGCTGCCAATTAACACCCCCTTATTTAGAACTGTTTCATCAGGATGAAATGATAATCAACAAGATTCAGGCACACATTTCTTTAGTAGTTTACAACCATGAGCATCAAGCGCGCAGGAGTTTACGAATTTATTTCCAACCTTTTCTTTATCTAGAGAAAGAGTAAGAGGTAATATCTTGGGAAGTGATCGTTTTGCTGATACAGATATTAATTTAAAATTTAATACAAAAGATTTATTTGATTCTACTTTGTCGTTACGTCAACTTATGTCCTTTTCAGAAAATATAGGTTCAGCATGACAAGAAATAGTTGCTCGAGCTAGATTTTTTATGGATCCCGTTACATTAGTATTAAGAATCCAGTGAGATATATCAGCACACAGCAGGGCAACTACTAGCAGCCCATGGATAAGTTATGAAGTTTCAAGAGTTTATTTCTGAGAATCATAATAGGAGGATAATTTTATGCAAAAAATTTTACCAATAATAGGAATTTTAACAATGACAACACCGACATTAATAAATTCAATTAAGCCCGAAGTGGAAAAAAATAGTGTAAGTTATAAAGAAGCAAATGATGAAGGTTTTGTATCTCTTAACGGGATGTTGGCTCTTCCAGTAGAAATAGATGTTTCAGAATCTGTTTCTTCTGGATGAAATGGATTTGATACAAATAGAAGTCAAAAAACTGTTATCAATTTTAGAAATTGAGCAAGTAATTTATCCGAATTTCTTAGACGCTTTCCAACTTATAGCACAATTGATGAGTCAGCTAGGGGTAACGTATTAGGGGTGGATAGATTTGCTAATACAAATTCAGAGGCTCGATGAAATACAAGAGATTTAATAAATCAACCTCAGTGAGCGATGTTAGCTGTTGAAGAAAGACTCGGTTTAGCTTGACAAGAAATTGGAGCTCTAACAAACTACACTATAGACAGCAATATGGATTTTACAATTCATTGAGATTTATATTCTGGAAGTCAAGCGGCAACAAGTAGCCCTTGAATTAGATACGATATTAAAGATATATTTTTCTGACAATCGAGTTCGTGAAATTAAAAATTTTTAAAATATTTATTTAAAAAAAACATAACCTAAATGGTTATGTTTTTTTACAGTTTTTAATTTTATTTAAAACTGGGGCATAATTAGAATATGAAATTTTGTACGAGAAAAGGGGAAATTAAATCAAAATTCAAGTTGTTAATGGGAAAATTTTATTTAATATACTTTTTATTTATTATTGATTTTTAAAAATAAACACTTATAATATGAACATATTAAAGCAAACAAAGGAGATTCTTCGCTTTTATTTTTGAATAACCTAAAATTGCTTCAATATTAGAAAATAAGAGAATTGCCATTATGAAGAAATTATTGAGTATCCTTTCCGCTTCTGTTTTAGTTGCGTCAGCTCCGCTAAGTGTGGTTGCTTGTAAAAAAACAATTGTTGATGAAATCACCCCAGATTACAGTCAATCATTAAAAGAATTTTTAGATTTATTAAAATCAATTTTTAAAGAAAATATGCAAAGGCAATTTAAAGATTTGCAAATTCTAAATGCCCAAGAAGCTAAGGATAAATTTGAAGGTTTAGACATTGATTATTTATGAAATTTATTACAAAATAATACCGAAAACACCAAAGAATACATTTTTGAAAAAGATTCAGAAGAATTCATAAAATTATCAGATTTTTTACAAAATCAAGTAAACTTTACTGTGATTCAAAACGATATTTTAAATAAAGTTTTAAATAACCCAGATTATCAGAAATTTTTAATTAATAAGGAAACTCCGATTCGTAATTTAGTAAACATTGATAAAATTGTTTTAACTGATAAATCGGGAGTTGCCAACCAAAGAATCGTCGCCATTGACTTTCAAATTTCAACAGAAATAAATTTTTTGAATCTTGAACAAAAAGAAACAACACAAGAAACTACTTTTTCATCAACAATTACAATCCTTGAAGATATTGATATTAGTGACGATGTTAAAGAAATTTCAAATGATTTATCTGATAAGATAACCAACGATGAAATCGCCAATAAGTTCTTCTTTACAAGCAATTCAGCAAATACTTTTGAAACTGCAACTCAATTAAATAAACTAACAAATTTTGAAGATATTTTTAAAAATCAAATCGCAGCAGATGTTTTAGGATCGTCACAATTTAAATTTAAATTAGATGAAGTGAAATATGAAAATCCTGAAAAATATACAATTTTAGCAGACCTAACAGCTCCGGTTGATATACCATTTAATTGATCAAAAGACTTTGATAAAGTAAATTTAATTAAAGCTGGTTTAAAAAATGGGGGATCAACTCTTGATAATTTAGCAATTGAACACGCTCAAAGAAACTCTATTTTTAACAATAATTCAATCTATCCTGAATTAGCACAGTATTTGAAAGAAGATCCTGAATCTTCAGAAATAATTAACCTTTATAATTTGTGAGAACATTTAAAAAGGGGAACTCAAACTTCAGCTTTTAGAACTTTATTGGCAAATAAGGGTATCGAATTAGATAAAGGCCATGAAACCCAAGAGCAAAGAAGAACAATTGGTCTTTTTGGAACTCAAATAACTGGAATCAAGTTAGTCTATCAACCCGAAGTTGGACCTGAAATTGAGTTTGAAATGCCAGAACAATTTGTTGTTAATAAACAATTAACATCATTTTCAACAACTCAAGAACTGCACAATGAATTTACTCGTGCTAATTTGTTATTTATGAGAGAAGCTTATGGTTTTAACCAAAAAGATAATTCAGTTGGTGAAAACAACTTTGATTACACTTTCGAATTCCAGACTCCGAACGCTTTTAATAATAAGTTAGTGGCGGGACAAAGCTATAATACCAGAGAAATATTTAACCCAATCTTTGCCGAGACTGTTGATAAACTTGAAGCTCAAAAAGACAGTTATCAAATTAGTTCATTTAAGGACTTCATTAATGGCTATAGTTTCTTAAAAGCCAGTGAAACTTTCAAAATAAATGATGAAGGTTATATCTTCTTTTACAATAAACAGGGTGTTTTAATTAATTCTTTAGAATTGGCTCAGTCATATAGTACTTCGGATTTGGAATGAGGATTTCAAGGAAGTCTATCCATTAATATTTCCGCTGGGGTAAGAGATGACATTTTAACTACAGAATTTGGTAATCAAATAACTCCTTGAAAATTTAAATTATAAAAATTTCCTTAGGGAAATTTTTTTATGTTTTACTGATAATTTATATTTATTTTGACATTAATTTTATTTAATATAAAAAAACATCTTTTTAAAAAATAATTACTATATAATAATTTAGAAAGGAGCCATATGGGAAAAGATACAAAATACAGAATTGCTAAAAACTGAAATATTGTTAATATAGTAATAATTTCTCTAGGAACGCTATCAGGAATATTTATGGGATTTTTAATGATGATAGCAGGTGCTACGGGATGAGGTATTCTAACAATAATTTCTGTTATAGGTGGTGCAATACCATTATTAATTATGCCAATAATCCTTCAAGTAACTTTAAAAAAAGATTTAAAGAACGGTTGTCCTAAAGTACATAATGCAATGGCGATTTGCGCACTATTCTTTGCTGCACCATTCGGACTTATCGTAGGATTATTTATTTTATTAGGTGATGTTGATACAGCACCAATAAGTAGTTCTTCGAAAAGTAGTGAATTGCTATAGTTCAAATTATAGACAAAACGAAGCTTTTAAAGTTTCTTTTTTTATACTTAAAATAAGTTAATTATTAATTTTATATTGGTATAATGATTAGGACGAAGTATGATTTCTTGGAAATTATGAGGTTATTTAATGGAATACAAGTTTAAAGTAATATTTAAATTTTCTTTAAGTCGAATTCTTAAAAGTAAGGCTTTTATAGTTGTTACTTCAATTTTTTTCTTAATCTTGAGTTTGATGATGATTATTGCTATGAAGAACTCTGATAATATTTTAAAGAAAACCGAAGCTTGAATGATAGTTATCATTTTGTTTTCTATGTTTTGACTTTCATTTGTTAATATTAACAGTATTGTTAAGATATCAATTAGTGACCTTAGAAATGGCATTCAGGGATTAGAAAATCGAAGAGGTGTAAAAGATTCAACAATATTTTTTGCCAAATTTTTACCCTTAAAAATAGTTACTTCTACTTTTATCTTTTGTGTCTTTCTGATTTTTACTTTCTTTACTCTTGTTTTTCCGGTTTCAATGCAAGGCTTTATAATCAGAAATTTGGCTGTTGGAGTTTTTAGTTTATTCACTTTTGATTTGATTATCTTTGGATTGACAATCTGAATTAGTAGTGCAACTAGATCTATGAAAAAGAGTATTTCTTTTTGTTGAATGGTAATGATATTTTTTATGCTGTTTCCAATTTTGGGACCCGGAGGATTTTTTTTATCAATGGATAAAGAAATTGAAAACCAATATAATCCGTATTTAAAATATCAACAATCACTGCGCAATACTCAAAACCAAGATGATAATTTTTTAACAGAACTTTCTAAAAGTGCTGCTGATTTAAAAACTGTTTTAGAAAGTAATATTACCAGAGAAGGTCGTTACAAAGATGATGCTCCAGATAGTGATTACTTGATTAAATTATTTTTAGATCGTGGTATGTTAACTTTTTTTGGTGATTTAATTGAAAAAGAAGTCTTCAGTGAAAGTATTAATTTCTATTTACAAAATTTTGGCTGAACTTTAGAAAGTTTAAGAATCAAAGTTGATGAAGAGTCTATAAAAAAGGAACTACAAGATAATTTGTTTTACCAGTTTACCAAGTCTGTAAATATAAAATCAAAAGGTAATAAGGAAAAGCATTGAAAAAATTCATATTTCTATAAAAATAGTTCTAGTAATTACAACAAATCTCAACAATTAAACGAGGTAATCAATAATTTAGATAATCTCAAAAATAACGGTTTTGAAATTAGCGCCAAGGAAACCAAAGCTTTAAAAAAATCAATTAGAAATATTTATCAGTCAGAATTTAGTCCCTATTCAAACAAATTAGTGATTGAAACAAGATCAAATACTAGACCGCTTAAGTATGACTTCTTCAGTAATTATCATATTTGAATCCAATACAGCAATTATTCTCCGGGATCTTACTTGTTTAATATGATCAATTATAGTTTGATTAAAGATCTAAAACCTCTTAGTTATTTTGATCAAAGTTTGTCTTTAAAAGTAAATGGAAGGGCTAATTTCTTGCTAAATCCCTTTATGTGATATTATGAAACCATTTATTTTTCTGGGAATAATAATATTGATACAAATAGTTTGATATCTAAGAACTTGGCAATGTCAATAAATGAATTCAATTACTATACTTATAAAAGTAATGGGGATTTAAAATTTGGTAAACGTCCATTTTCAACAACAGCTAGTTATATTTTATTATTTTCTTTTGGGGCGCTATTTTCTTATTTGGGTTATTGAGCATTTATTAGACCAAATGATTTGAAAAAAAATTCAGAATAATATTTTTAGTAAAAATTTCCGCTTTTTGTATTTTTATTAAATATTATTTACAAATGAAACCAAAAGTAATATAATTAAAGTGCATTAAGTTGCAAGAAAGGTATTAAACTATGAAAAAAATATTTCCATTTTTAGCGGCGGCAAGCCTTGCTTTGGCTCCATCGCTTAGTTTATCAAAAATATCAAGCAATACTAATCTTTCAGAAGAAAATTTTTCAACAATAAACGAATTAAAAATTAATCATACTGTAAAAACCAAAAAAAGCGGGACTCAAACTAAAAAAGATGAAAAAGAAGCTATATATTCAACAAAAACTTTAGATTGAAATGGTGAAATCCTTAATACCAAATATGCTATCGCACATGGAACCTTTAATTTAGGGACTTATAAAAAACCAAAGACTTTTTATTCATTAAGCATGGACTATAATCCAGAACTTTCTGAATCAAATAAAAGAGTTTGAACATCGAATGATAATCTTTACACAAACGACCAATGAACAGGCTGGGGTCACCAAACTTCTAGAATAAGTTTAAAACTATCTGCATATTACAATCAAAAGGAAAATATAACAACATTTTACTTAAATTCAAGTATATATGCTAGAACAGCTGGATCTGTTCATTCCTGTACAACAACTTCAAAAGTTGATTCGATTGAACTTTTAAGTTGGTAAATTTTAGAAGGATGAAATATGAATTTACAACTAAAAAACGTAGAAAAGTCTATAAATAAAAAACCTATTTTAAAAAATATTAGTTTTGAATTGAATGAGGGTGAAATAATTGGTTTCATTGGTGATAATGGTGCTGGTAAAACTACCACGATTAAATCAATATTTCAAGAATATCAAATCCAACATGGTGAAATTTTGATAAATGATCAAAAAATTGATAACAACATTTTGAAAAAAATTGAATTTTTTCCAGATCAAAACAACTTTCCCAAAAACTATAAAGTAAGAGATTACTGTTACTATAACTACAAATTATCAAAAGAAGTAGTTAATAAAGATGAATTTAATAAATTATTTGAAAAAACTATGACAGCGCTAAATTTACAAGAGCAATTAAATGCAAAATTTTCTCAATTATCTTCGGGAATGCAAAAGAAAGCTTTGATGGTTATGGTACTTTTAACAAAACCAGAAATATTAATCTTAGACGAACCAACTGCCAATTTAGATGTGGAAAGCCGCCTAGAGTTTAACGAGATTTTAAAAATGCTTTCCAAAGATTTAAAAATTAATATTTTAATTACAAGCCACAATATCGAAGAATTGGAAACGTTAATTACAAAGATAGTTTTAATAAAAGACGGAGAAATCATTTTATCCAAAAAATTTGATAAAACAAAAGAAAAACTAGCAGATATTTATGCCAAACATTATAACCGACCAAGCAGAAGTTTGGTAAGCGGTAAATTAGAAGAGATTTTAAAAAATGAAAAATAGTATTTTTGATAAAACAATTTTCAAGTATTCCTTTAAGAGAACTGCTTTAAATATTCCGATTTTAGTTTGCACCTCTGTTTTGTTAATATTTTCAATTATATTGTCCTCCCTTTTGGTTACAATGGGACAAACTTATGTATTTGCAATTATTTTATTCTTTATTTTTTTAACTATAAATTTGACTGTCTTTAATTTAGTAAATCTAAGTAAAATTTTTCTAACCGATATGGAATTAGGTGTTATGAACCTTGAGATTAGAAAAGGACGAAATAATAAGGCGATATTCTGATCACGATTATTTAGTAATTTAATAGTGAGTGTAGCTATAATAGCGACTTACATGATTATTTTCATAATTATTTTAGCAATTAAAAATCCATCAGAATTAAAAAACTTCCCAATGATGTTTTTCTTGATAATTCCTTTAAATCTAATAATTGTTGGTACTTTTTTGCTAATTTTTTCTTTTAGAAAATTCAAATTGGCAATTGCACTTTCAACACTAATTAGTGTTTTAATTATTCCTTCACCACTTTTAGGGATGACTGCAAGTATATTTATTAATGAGGATAGTCAATTGAATTTACAAAATGACATAGCAATATTTTCTAATATTAGAAATCAAACATTAAATTTACTAAAAAATGGAAACGAAGTTGTAGACCGAGTTTTGAACGAAGCAAATTTATTAAATGATTTGTTTGAATTAGGAGAAGAATCACCAATTTTAACTAAACAAGAATTAATGATTACATCTCTAAACTCAGGAATTTATAATATTGAAGATTTAAAAATTGCTTATAAAAAACCAGAAAATGAAAATCATTTAGAAGGCGATTTTCCAAAGGGTATTAAAGACACCCTATTAATTAAGGTTAATAGTGAAATTATTGGAGAAAGTGAAAGTAATAATCTTTCTAGAAACTATAAAGAATCGTTTTACTTGAACCAGCCCTTTAATAACAAGCAATTTCAATTTACTAAAAATGAATTTGAAAAAACTATTAATTTAATAAATGGTATGGATTTAGGATTTTCTAAAAATCACATGAAGGAATTCAATAAGCTTGTCTATACTTTTGGTATTAATCAAATTTGAAACAGTCGTTCAACTAATCAAATTTTTAATAATGAAGTTATGGAATTTATTTTTCCAACAATAAATGATCAACTGACACCTAAACTTCATGATTTCTTGAAAAAAGGGGAAATCAATACTCCTGTTGGATTGAGAGTTTGGAATCAAGCTGTTGCTCAAATATTTTCAGCAGCTTTATATCAAGAAGATTTAGGATATGAAAAACTAAATATCGCAAAAGTGAACGCTTATAACTTTTTCTTTCCATGAGCTATGACTTACGAAACAATTGTAAATCCTAACCCATTTTTAAATGACTTTCAAATTTTAAGAAATAACAAAAATGAGACGGCCTCATTTTCGACATACATTTTCGACAATGGACATAAATATATTAATATTGCAGAATCAGAAGATCTAGAATATAGTGGCTATGCCATTCCGGGTGTAGAAATAGTTGAAAGTAAGCAAATATCAAAAAGTAATAAGTTATTTAATAAAATTGGTTATGAAGCCTTCTTATTAGCAACTTCTTTAGTTATGATTGAAGTATCGTACTTAATATTTTCTAAAAAATTAAAATTATAATATTATTTATTAATTGCCAAACAAATGAGAATTAACTCAGAGGTCTGGCATTTTTTAATGAAAATTAAGTTATTATTTTTTGACTATTTTGATTTATTGGGAGTAAAATAAAGCAATAAATTGTTATTTTAATTTTAAGGAGCGTGAATTTGATGAAAAAATCAATAACTTTTGCTGGAGGTTGCTTTTGAGGGGTGCAAGCCTACTTTGATAGTTTACCAGGTGTTTTAAAAACAACAGTTGGCTATGCAAACGGCACAAAAGAACAAGTCACTTATGAAGAAGTTTGTTCGGGAAATACCGGCTTTGTTGAAGCTTGTCAAATCAGTTTTGATGAAAACCAAATTACATTAGAACAACTTTTACAAAAATATTGAAAAATAATTGACCCTACTTTAAAAAATCGCCAGGGAAATGATTTTGGACCACAATATCGTACTGGAATTTATTATAATTTAGAGGATGAAGAAGAAATTGGAACTATTTTACAGCAATCTCGTGATGAAATAGCTAAAAAAAATTCAAAACCAATTATGACAGAAATTAAGCCTTTAGAAATTTACTTACTAGCAGAAGAAAGACATCAAAAATATTTAGAAAAGAATCCTAACGGATACTGTCATATTAAGTGATAAATATCGCATCAGCGGTATTTTTTATTTAATAAAAAAATGAATTCGCAACTGTTTTGTGCTTGTAAAAAACCTAAAAAATTGTTATGATTATAAAATAGATATATAACATAGTAATAGGGGGTATTACCATGAAAAAACTACTTAGTATTTTAGCATCATCAACATTAATGATTGCAGCACCCTTAAGTGTTGTGGCTTGTCAAAAAGAAACTTCAAAAATTAAAGAATTTGATTTTGCAGACTTGGAGAAAAAGTTTTTAGGAATAACTGAATTGGTGTTTCAACAAAATCTTGCCGAAAACTTTGAAAATTTATTTTACCTAAGCGAAAAAGAAGCCAGTCAAGAATTTTCGGACTTTGATTTTAATAATTTATGAGACCATGTAGGAACAGCGGCTAACGGAGATGCCTTTGTTTTTGAAGAAGGGACAAAAGAATTTGATCAATTTTCTAAATTTGTAGATCAAACAATAGACCTTGACCAGCTAAATAAAGATGCAAACCAAAGAATTGTTGGCAATGTTAATTATCGTCCCTTATTAAAAAATGGTAAAAATCCTTTTACCTCAAAAATAAAAATTCAAAAAGTAAGTGCAGTTCAGAAAACTAAATCTGAAAGTATTGGTGAAAGAATTTTAGGATTTAATTTCTCATTAACAACAACAGTTGAATACTTAGATTCAACACAAGCAAATAAAACTTCAGATATTTGATTTGAGTCTACAATGACAATTTTTGAAAATGAAGAAACTTCAAATAGTTTTTGAAAAATAGCTGATGATTTGCAAGTTTCATTAGCTTCAAAAGAATATGCTAATTCTTTTATAATTGAGAGCAATTCTTATGATTCAGAAAAAATTAGTCAGACTATTAATACCTTATCTAATTTTAATCAAGTTTTAGAAAATATAGTTAAAGATAAGGTTTTTAAAAACAATTTAGATAATCAAATTGATTATTCAAAATTCAATTTTAAAACAGAAAGAGTTCAACAAGTTGTCAACCCAGATCATGTTGTCTTGGCTCAACAATTTGCTGAAAAAAATGACAAGCCTCAAATAAGCTGAAAAAAAGATTACTACCAACGTATTGATCTAATCAAGGATCTTTTAAAAAGTGGTGGAGAAACTATCGATGATGCCGCCAAAGAAATGTCGCGTCGTAATTCAGTATATAGTAATGCTTATATTTCAAAAGGACTAAAAGCTCATCTAAAAAAAGATAAGGTTTCTTCGGAGGTAATAAATGCCTTCAATATGTGAGCATATTATGATGATTTAACTTCTTTAAGAAATGCAGTTTTGGAAAGAAAGATAAACCTAAATAAAAACCTTGAGAATGAAGAAGAATTAAGAACAATTGGGTTATATGGAACTCAAATTAGAAGCTTGCAATTGAATTATACAAATAATGATGAAAGTGTTGTGCTTGATTTACCTGTACAATTCATAGTTCATCGTCAACATACAACTTTTGCAAATACACAATTGCTTCATGATGAATATACTAAGGCAAACTTAATTTTTGCACGCGAGATTTTTGGTTTTGCAGATAAAGATTCTATAAAAGCTGATGAAAATTTTGATTATACTTACGAATTTAAATTAGCTGAAAAAATGGACGATAAAATCGAGATTGGTAAATCATATGATTCTCGTGATATTTTTATACCAATTGTTGAAGAAACAATAGCTAAATTGGAAAAACAAAAAGAACAGTATAAAATTAGTTCTTTTGAAGACTATATAAACGGCTTTGGTTTAATAGAAAAGCAGTCTTATTTAAAAGTAAATGAAGCTGGGTACATTTATTTATACTTAGAAAATGGTAATCCATTAGGTTATTTATTCTCAACTTCATATAGCACCGGAGAATCGGATTGAGAATACCAGGGTCCAGACTCTTATATTAACTTTAATTTAGGAATAAGAGATGATGTTACAATTAATGAATTTGGTGAAGGGAAGACCCCTTGAAAATTTAAACTTTAATTGAATCAAAAATGATAAATTTAAAAATAAAAGGAAAATATAATATGACTAAATCAATTTATAAACAGTGATATATTATTGTAACCCTTGCAACAGCAGGGGTTTTCTTAGTTGCTTTTTTATTAACATCTTTTGGAAATATTGACAGGTGATTTGCTGATGTTATGGGAGAATGAATCCAAGTAGACTTTATCAAGTTTTGAGTAGTTTTTTATAATGAAATGGGATTTACCTCGTTATTCTTAGTATGTTCAATCTCAGTAGCAATTTTAATTGAAACTTTTTACTCAAGACATGACCAAAAATCAAAATTTTATAAAACCATTTTTGGATGCTATTCATTGTTAATTGCATTTTTCCTCTACTATAATCTAGACCGTTTAGTTGGGGTAGTAAATGAAAATACAGGATGAGGTCCAGGAATTGATGTAGAGTATTTAACAAACAATAATTTTAAAATCGCTAGTCGAATTAGTATATTTGTAATAGAATCGATTATTTTGATTATTTCAATTTACTTATTGAGATTTAAAATATCTAAGTCAAAAATTCTTGTAGAAAATCGCGCATGAGTAATAGCTCTTAGTTCAATCTTCTTTGGAATGATTTGCTACTTTACTATCAACTATGTTTTAAAACAAACTTTTGGTCGACCTTACTATTTAAATGTTGAATTTGAAAGATATATTGGTAAAGTTAACCTTGATGAAAATGGTTGAGCTGTTGATATTGATTTAACACCTGAAGCTCAAAAATTAGAACTAGATCACCCAGACCTAAAAGAGCAAATTTTAGAAAGTTATAATACCGGAGGTTATTGAACTCAAGCAGATGGATACTATAAATGATATGAAATTAATGGTAATTGGTATCAAAATTTAAAGTATTGAACAAATCTAAAGTGACTTACATGATGAATGAAATTTGATCCAAATTATGTTAAACCAGCAGCTTGGGCTAATGGAGATTTCCCCTCAGGGCATACAATTTCAGGTTATACAGGAATATATTATGTTTTATTTGCAAGTACTTTAATTAAGGACGATAAAAAACGTCACATAACAGTTAACACATTATTTATAATTTGATTTATAAATGAAATGATAATGGTAAATATACTAGTAGTTGCAAGAACTCACTATATTTCAGACACTTGATTCTCATTTGTTTTCTGTACAGCCATTCTTATTTTAACTTTAAGATTGACAAATACATTGTCAACAAAAGTTATTTTAAAAGTTCGTAATAAAAAATCATTGGAAAACCAATTTACATTAATTAATAATAATATTTATGTTTACTTTCAAAATGAAAATCAAATTAAAATTTCAAATAATACAAAAAAATCATTTGATAAAAAAATTAAAAAATATTTAAGAGAAGAGCAAATAAAGGACTTGAAGTTAAAACAAACTAGTATTTAAAATTATTTACCACTTTCAAAGTGGTAAATTTTTTTTTGAAAAAAAATTAAAATACTGGAAATTATTAAAGTATGTGATACTCTAATTAAAGAAAGCCGTCTTCTTAGTGCACGATTAAGATTTCAAGATAATAAAAATAAATTACCGTTATTAAATTACTATTATAGTAGATTAGTTAAATTTGATGGAGGTATTATTATGAAATATTTATTTTCTATACTAGGAACTTTTGGATTCGTCATTCCTTCAGCAGCAGTTTTAGCGATTCCAAATATTAATGTTAACGAAAATAAAGCTAAAAATGACTATTTAAAAAGTGATTTAACAGATGATTATACAAAATTGGGTAGTTTCACCCAAGATGAAGTAAAGTCATTATTGATTCAAAATAAAGAAAATGTAATATTTGATGAAAACAAACTTGAAGATTTACTCTCAAAAAAAGGAGTTAAAGATATCAAAGGTGTTTCAAAAATTTTTGAAAATTACATTTTTAAAGATAAAACTATCATTCAAGTATTAGAATTACTATTTCCTAAACAATCTCTTGTGGATGTGACTTCAACACCAAGAGTTTATAGTGAATGAAAATTCAAAATTCAATATTTCTGATTTACATATATAACAGCATATTGAATTATAGATATTAATGGTCCAATGGCAAAAGATTTTGCTTCAGGATTTACTACAGCGGTTGGTATTGCCCAAATAATTGAGCAATTAACCAAACAAGTGCCTTCGTTATCAAATGCAACAGCTCAGATAACTAAAATAATTCAAGATATCGCACAAAAACTTGAGACTTTTAACAAAGATAACAACGGAATTCAGATTTCAATTTTAGGTTTAATACCTGTTAATTGAGTTACTTCCGCAGTAGACTGAGCCAAAGAATAAAAAATTATCATATTTTAAATATTAATTAATTTATTGCCCAGCTTTTTAAGTTGGGCTTTTTAATTTCATTTTTAGGAACTAGTTACATAATAGGACAAATTCACCAAATAAATATGTAAAGTAATAAAATTAAGTTGGAGGAAATATGATATGAATAAAGAAAAGCTAGAAGAAATTTCTATGGGTCTAATTTCAAATTCAGGAATGGCTAAATCAAGTGCGATGATGGCAATTCAGTCAGCTAAGGAAAATGATTTCTCAAAAGCTGATGAATTTATAAAAGAAGCTCAAGAAAGTTTGGCCAAAGCAGGGCAAATCCACATGGAAGTAATCGTTCAAGAGGCGCAAGGTCAACAAGTACCATTCTCTCCATTATATATGCATTCAGAAGATCAAATGATTACAGCGCAACTTGCTGTTGAAATGGCAGTTGAAATTATATATTTGCATAAAAATAAATAAGAAAATAATGAGGTAAAAATCATGAAGAAATCGGCATATGCTTTTTTGGTTCAAAACCAAGATTCAGAAGTAATGTTGAAATATATTCTTGGATTGATTAATAACAAAGAGGCAATTGATATTAATGATATAGCTGCTAATTGTTATGTTTCAAAATCTTGAATCACAAGATATTTTAAAAGTCATGGGTGAGATGGATTTAGAGAATTTAAATTTTTGCTACAAAATGAATCTAAAAATCCAATAGGAATTCAAAAAGAAGAAAATCAAGAAAATCAATTAATAATTGAAAGCATTGAAAAAACAATTGACCTCAATCAAAATGAAAATTTTACAAAGGCAATTGAAATTATTAAAAATGCTCGCAGAATTTACATTGTTGCTGTGGGTGGGAATAATTCTGTAGCAATTGAGTTAAAAAATCGTCTTGATCGTTTGGGATTTGAAACCGAATTTAATATTGACCAACATGGGATGTATGTTCAAATTTCAAATGGTAAAAAAGAAGATGTTTTAATTGCGATTTCTTATACCGGAGAAACACGCGAAGTTATTAAAAATGTTAATTTAGGAATTAAAAAACAAATGCGTTTGATTTCAATTACTAGAAATGATGAAAGTACTTTATCAAGTCTAAGTGATGTAATTTTATACACGGAAAATACTGAATCTCCTTTTCGAACTTTGTCGGTTCGATCAAGAGTTAGTATGTTTTTTTTAATTATCAAATTGGCAATGATGATTTATAATGAGGATTATGAAAAATATGATGAAAAATTAATTTTAAATTCTTATTAGAATGGAGTATATAAATGACAAGAAAATTAGGAATAGCAATTTACCCTGACAAAATGAGTCAAGCGGATATAAAATCATACTTACAATTAGCTTGGAAAAATAATTTTTCACGAGCTTATTTTACTTTTCTACCAATAAATTTATTAGAAAACAATCAAGAGATATTGTTGCCCAAAATATTAGACGCAATAAATGTTGCTAAGATAATCGGATTCAATACTACAGCTGACATTAATCAAAGAGTCATTGATGATTTGAAAATAGAAATTAAAGATTTGAAATGATTTAAAGATAAGCAAATTGATATAATTCGTTTTGACTTACCAATGAATTCTCAAACTATTGCCAATTTATCTTATAATCCCAATGATATAAAAATTGAATTGCAAATGAGTAATGATAATTATGCGTTACAAGATATTTTAAGTTATGATCCCAAGAAAGAAAATATAGTTGGTTGTCAAAATTTCTATCCTCAAAATTACAGCGCTTTAAATTTACAATATTTTAATAAGACTTCCATACCTTTTTTAGAAGCTGGATTAAAAACAACTAGCTATCTTTCATCCAATAATCCATTAGCTTTTTGTTCTTGACCAAATCACAGTGGAACCCCAACTTTAGAAATTTGTCGCAATCTAAGTATTACCAGTCAAGCCAAACTAATGTGAGCAACAAAACAAGTTGATGATTTAATAATTGCCAATTGTCCGGCAACCAAAGAGGAAATTGAAAATCTTGGTAAATTGGATCGTTTTATTATTTCTTTAAAAATTAAATTGGCAAATAAAATTAATTCAATTGAAAAAATAATAATCCAAGACCGCCAGCACCAAAATCGTGGAGATGTAAATGATTATTTTATTCGTTCAACTGCTACTAGAGTAGAATTTAAAAATGAAAGCAATCCGAAAATAACAATCGAAAAAAAGTTTTTTGAAATTGGGGATGTTCTAATTGGCAATGATGATGCAGGTTTATATAAAAATGAATTACAAATTGTTAAAACTAAGACACCAAATACTGGAGAAAAAAACTTAGTTGGAAAAATTGATTCTGATGACCATGAGTTGCTAAAAATTTTAGATTCTTGACAAAGATTTAATCTAAGAACCTAGTTCTTATTTGTGAAACTACTTTACAAAATCACTAAACTCATTGTTTTGAAAAAAATATTAAAGATAATTAAATCAATAGAATTTATTCTATTAGAAAGGAAATAAGTTATGAAAAAAGGATTGTTGACCTGTTCAGGTGGTTTCTCAACTACCATGATGGCTCAGGCTTTAGATAACATTACAATTCCTGAAGGAATCAAATGAGATGCTTTAGGTATTTCAGCTGGAGGTTTCTCAAGTGATACTTTCGCCGATTATGAAATTGTTTTAGTATCTCCACAAATTAGATTTCGTTTTAACGAAATTAAAAAAATTTGTGACAGCAAAAACATTAAGTGTATGCAAATAGATCCAAAACTATATGTTGCAACACAAGCAAAACAACTATATGAAGAAATAAAATTAGAACTTGCAAAATAGTTTAGAAAGAAGATTTATATGAATATCGAAAAAACCGATAAAGAACAAGAAATATTCGGTCTCGAAACTCAAATTAAAGATAAGAAAAAAGAATTATCTCAATCTTGAGTAAATAATAATGTAATGCCTGGTTTAACCAAATTTGCTAACCAACGCCATATGCTTGCGTTGAGAAATGCGGTTGTGGCCAATATACCATTAATTATTATTGGAGCCTTATTTCTAATTATTCTTAACTTCCCAATCGGAAGTGGAAGTACGGATTTATTAAGTTCAATCCTACCTCCAAGATTAGTTACAACTTTCCAACAAATTAATCGTATGACAATGGGATTAATGTCATTTGTAACTGCCTTTGCCATAGGTTCAGAATTGGCAAAATCTTATAAAATGGATCCAACCACTGGGGGAGTATTAACATTTACTGCCTTTGCGATGTGAGTTGGAGCTGACATGTTATATGTTGGATTAAATGATGCTGGTGGATTAGCTGGTGGAGTTTGAGCGATGAACATGGCCAACATTGGTTCAAAAGGATTATTTGTGGCTATTATTTCTGGTATTGCAATGTATGAGTTCTACAGATTATGTAAGAAATATAACATTACAATTAGAATGCCAAGCGTAGTTCCTAAATCAGTTTCAAATTCGTTTATTATTTTAATTCCAATCTTAATTTGAGCCACAGTTGTTGGTTTAACAAGATTCTGATTAGGATTTGACTTTATAAACGACTTAGGAAAAATATTGAATCCAATCCAAGGAGCTTTAACAGGAACTCTACCTGGGGTTATGTTAACTGCGTTATTAATTACCATTTTCTGAATGTTAGGGATTTCGGGAGCTAGTGTTGTGGGATCTTTTTTAAGACCATTTTGAACAACAGCTATTAGTGCTAACAACGATGCTTTCAATGCTGGACTAGATATTCCATACCTATATCCAGAAGAATTCCTACAATGAGGGGTTTGAGTTGGGGGTAGTGGAGCTACTTTGGGATTACTAATTTCAGCTTTATTATTAGCTAAATCAAAACAAATTAAATCAATTAGTAAAGTAAGTATTATCCCAGGAATATTTAACATTAACGAACCAGTTATTTTTGGATTCCCAATTATGTTAAATGCTTTCTTATTCATACCATTTATTTTAACCCCACAAATTTGTATTTTAGTGGGAGCCTTATTAATGCAAATATTAAATGTTCGCTTTGTGGCAACTGCTCCATGAACTTTACCTGGACCAATTGGGGCTATCTTATCTGCAGGAGTAGATTGAAAAGCAGTATTTATACCGCTCGCGACAATCGGAATTTCCACAGTTTGTTATGCACCATTCATGATGGCCTATGATAAAAGTTTACTAAAACAAGAATTATTCTTGGAAGGAAAAGTTTACAACAAAGAAGAACACTATTCATTCTTAGGTTCATTATCATTGAAAATGAAATGACCAAACAAATTCGATAAAACTAACAAAGCCAAAATTGATGAAGTAAAAATTAGTTTTGATTACAAAAAAATAACTTTACAAAAACAATTTAAAGATAAAATTTTACCAACTAACACTAACGAAAAACTAACAAACAAAGAAAATAAATTAAAAAATAAAGCTCTACAAGTTGATCTGCAAATTGCATTGAGAAACTTAGAATTTGAAAAAGAAAAAGCATTAGCAGCTTACCGTAAAAATGAAAAAATTTGAGCAGTTGTGAAAGAACAAAAATATCAAAACGATATTGTTAAATTGCAAACTGAGAAAAATAAATTTATTATGGCAGAAAGTGAATTGCAAAATAAAAATAAACTAAAAATCCATAAAAAAGAATTTAAAAATAAATTTGTTGAAATTAAGGCTGACTTTAAAAAACAAAAAGCCATCTTATCAACTAATTGAGAAAAAAACAAAAAAGACTTTGAATCAAAAATTAAAAAACTTGATAAAAATTCACCAATTTTAATTGAAACAAAATTAGAATTTAGTAAAACAAAATTAGATTATTGAACACAACGTGTTGAATTAGCAGCGCAGTTAAATGATCAAAAAATGGCAGCAAGCGAGATGAAATAATGCAAGACGGAATTCAATTTACTATTGCCCTGGCAATCGGGATGGTAGTATTTATTATTAGCTATTTTTTAGCAGATAAATTTATTAAAAGATCAAAATTAGGTTTAATATTATTTGGTTCAATCGGAATGATTGTTGTAATGTTAATTGCAGTCGGATTATTCATGTTATGAGAAGATAATGTTTATACCAAAACCATTACCGGAGTTTTATTTGCAATGTATATTGGAGTCTTCTTGAATTTGGTTTCAAATAGATCTCATAGAAAACGTCAAGGTAGTTCCAAAACTCCAATAACAATAGATTAGAGGTTATTATGTTTGATAGAAAATTAGGCATTGCTGTTTATCCTGAAAAAATGGAAATGCAAGCGATGAAAGACTATATTGATATAGCGACCGCCAATGGATTTTCAATTTTATGAAGCGCCTTGTTGCAACTTGATTTAACAGATAAAAATTCAAAAGATATTCTAAGCAAGTATCAAGAAATTTTTAAATATGGTAAATCAAAAAATATGAAGGTAACAATTGATGTTAACTCAAGAATTTTAAAAGAAATAAATTTCAATAATGATTTAGAATTTTTTATAAATTTAGGAGTTGATGTTATTCGATTTGATTCACCAATTGAATCGATTAACTTAGCAAAACTAACATTTAATGATCATGATATTGCAATTGAGCTAAATATGGATAATAATGACTTTCTAGTTAATGACGTTTTATCTTATCAACCAATACAATATCGTGTTCAAGGAAGTCACAACTTCTACCCTCAAAAAAATTGTGGCTTGACAGATGAATACTACTTAGAAACTTCTTTAAAATTTAGAAACCTAGGGTTACGAACTGCGGCTTTTATTTCAAGTTTAAATGAAAGTAAAATTTCAAATTGAGCAATTGATGATAACTGTTGTACTCTTGAATCTTTGCGAGGTAAAGATATCACAACCCAAGCAATTGCTCTTTGAAGCAGTGGGTTAACTGATGATATAATCATTGCTAATGCATTTGCTACCAAAGAAGAGATTATTGAACTTGGCAAGCTTGATCGCTATATTCCTGAGATTAAAATAACTTTAGAAAAAACTGCCACTCCAATCGAAAAGACAATAATTTCTGATGAAGTTCACTTTCGCAGAGGGGATGTTAATCCCAAGTTTATTCGCTCAACTCAAAGCCGTGTGAAATTTAAAAATGAGCAATTTCCAGTTTGTAACGCAGACCAAAACCTAAAAAAAGGTGACATAATTATTGGTAATAATGACTTTAGCCTTTATAAAGGTGAGTTACAACTTATAATTGCTGATGTTGAAAAAGATAATCGCAAGAATCTTGTGGCAAAAGTGAAACCAGATCAATTATTTTTACTAAGTTATATAAAACCATGAACTCGATTCAAATTTAAAATAGTTAAATAGAATGGAATATTAAGATGATAAATTGTCAAGCAATTTATGTTGATGGCGGAGCAACTAGTACAAAAATATATTTCTGTGATGATAAAAAAAATGTCATTGAAAAAACAATTGCTCCAAGATTAAATTTGGTAGCTTTTGAAACTGAATCTTTACACAATTTAGAGTTCATAAAAAATATCCTAAGTCCTTATTCGCAATTACCAATTAGGTTTGGAATTCCTGGAATTAGAATGTACGATCAAAGTATTATCAAGAAAATATTTAATCCAGATTTTAAAGATCTCTCATTCTTAACAGATATTGAATTACAAGCAAATTTATTAATTAAAGAATCAGAATTTAACTTTATGAGTTTGGGCACAGGTTCAGTCAATTTAGAGAGAATAAAAAATCAAACTAGACTTCTTGGTGGATGAGGGCATTTACTTGGTGACTATGGTTCGGCATTTGATTTTGGAAAAACTTGAATTCGTCATGGAATTAACGATTTTGAAAATAAAAAAGTTGAAAGTAACTTTGTTAAAATAACTTGTGATTTTTTTGAAATGAATAATTTTGAAGAAATTAAAAAGTTATATTTGAATCAAGAAAACTTTAAACAAAGAATTTCAGAATTCACAGTTCAAATTTTAACTAAAAACGAAGGTTTAAGTTTAGAAAAGAAAATAGTTTCAACTGAAATTATTAAGAAGTTAGTCGGTGATTTAAAAAAATCCAATTTCAACGGCATGCTACCTTTGTATGTTAGTGGAGGATTGCTTAAATCTACTGAGTATCGCCTTGTATTTTTAGAAGAGTTTAAAAAAGTAGCAATCGATGTTATTTTATTAGAAAATAATAACTAATTTAAAACCCCAAGGCAAAACCTTGGGGTTTTCATATAAATAAGATAAGTTAATAAATTACACTTTTAAGTTGTATTATCTTTAAAAAAGAATTATAATAATAGTGATTTTAGCTTTTAAAATCTATTCAATTATTTGGGATGTAAAGAAATTCCCGATCTAAAGGAGATGAATAAATTGAAAAAATCAGCTTATTCCTTTCTAACAAACAATCGTGGTAAATCAGATTTGTTAGAATATATTTGCAAGAAACTAGAGGCAAAACAAGATCTAGAAATAAATGATATTTCCAAAAATTGTTACATGTCAAAAGCATCGATTACTCGCTATTTTCAAGAACATGGATTTGAAGGATTTAGAGAATTTAGAGTTTTGCTACAAAATGAAAGTAAAGCATTATTTGAGCAAAAACCCGATGGAGACTTTGAAACTGAATTTGTTTTTGACGTTGTTCGACAAACCTTTAATTTAAATTCAAGTGAAGAATTTGAAAAGGTTTATTCGTTATTGCAAAAGGCAAATCGAATTATTATTTCCTCGGTTGGGGGAAACAACTCTGTGGCCATGGAATTAAAAACTCGTCTAGAACGATTGGGATTTGCTTCAGAATTTAATCCCGACTATCACGGTGCTTTTATTAGCATTAACAATACCCAGCCTGGAGATATTTTGTTTGCGTTTTCTTATTCAGGAATTACAGATGAGGTAATTAAGCACGCCAAGGCCGCTAAGTTGCATGGTTGTCAAGTTATCGCATTTACTCGAGATGAAAAAAGTGCTTTATTTGATTTAGCTGATGTTATTTTGAAATTAGATGATTCAGAAAACACTTTAAGATTAGTGGGATTAAAATCAAAAGTTTCGATGTTTTATTTGGTAATTAAATTATTTACATTTATTTATAATTCAGATCCTGAAAAATTCAGTAAGATTTTATTCAATAATATTTATGCCAAGTAATTTTCAAGTTATGGAACTAGTTCCATAACTTATTTTTTACATTGTAATATCTTTTAGTAATTATATCATTAAGTTGTAGAGAGAAGGATTTATATGAAAAATGCTAAAAATGTTGCTAAGCAAATTTGTGACATCATTGGCAAAGACAACATAAATTCATTTACCAATTGTATGACTAGACTTCGTGTTAAAGTCAAAAACAAAGAGCAAGTAAATTTAGATGTTTTAAAAACCACTCCTGGAGTATTAGGGGTTGTTGTAGCAGATGATCAATTGCAAATTATTTTAGGACCAGGCTTTGTTAACAAAGTGGCGGTTGAATTTGGTAAGCTTGTAGAAATAGTTTCTCAAGCAGTGGTTGAAGAAAACTTAGATCAAGCCAACTTTGAAATCAAATCAGCTGAACAAGCTGGTCAAGAAAATAAAGGTAAGTATCGTAACAAAAACAAAGTACAAAACTTTTTAAGTAAAATATCAAAAGTATTTACGCCGTTAATTCCCGCCTTTATTGGAGCTGGAATTCTTTCAGGGATTGCTGGAATTATGTTATCACAAGTTCCAATGCTAGCTGATAAGACCGGTCCCAATTGAGTAGGTTATGAAACTTTGAAATCTTGATGACAAGTAATGAGTTTGTCATTAACAGTTTTAACTAACGTGTTTATTATTGCAGTTGGTTGAAGAATTGGAGAAGAATGAGGAGGCAGCCCAGGAATTTCCGCTTTAATGGCTGCAATGTATTGTTCATTTGTTGGACCAACTATTATTGGAATCTTTATTGATCAAGGTGATAGTTATAACTTCTTGGGAATGTTAATTAACAAAGACAATATTGAATCAAATTGATTTACCGTTGGATTTGTTAACTACACCACAGCAGGAGTTCCGATTTTAGGTGCAGCTCATGCTGGATTAATTGGAGCCATGATTGCTGCTGGGGTGACTGTAAACATTGAAAAAGTTTTCCGTCGCTTTATGCCAGGAGCTATTGATACAATCTTAACTCCAATCTTAGTAATCTTTATTATGGTATTAGTAAACTTCTTACTAATTATTCCACTAGCAGGATACTTATTCACTGCAATATCGTGATTATTTATTAACATTTACCAAAACCCATTTGGAGCCGCTTTCTTAGCTGGTATCTTCTTAATTGCCTTAACATTTGGAGTACACCAAGGTTTCTTACCAGTTTACTTTGCATTAATTCAAGAAACTGGGGTTAATGGTTTATTCCCAATTATGTGTATGGGGGGAACCTCAATGGTTGGGGTCAGCATTGGTTTATGACTAATGGCTAAAAAAGGTTCAGTATTAAGAAAACAAATAACCGGAGCAATCATTCCTGGATTCTTAGGAATTGGTGAGCCGTTACTTTATGGAATCTGTTTACCAAGAGTAAGACCATTTGTAGTAGCTTGTATTACTGCTGCATTTGGAGGATTCTACATGGGGGCGATGAGCTTTTGAGCTGGAATAAATGTGGGAATGAATGCTGCTACAGGTCCAGGAGGATTAACAGCAGCCATCATGATGACCACAATTGATGGAAATATCGTTGCTGGGATATTAACTTATCTATCAGGATTGTTATTAACCTATATGCTTGGGGCAACATTTTGCTGGTTTAGTTACTCAAAAATAGCTTTAAATGGCTCAACTAAAATGAAAACTATTTTCAAAAAAGATAGTGAAATTAGTTTAGGTAAAAAAATTGGTTATGGTTTTGCATTTGCAACAATAATCGGAATCTTTGTTTCATGAATTGTGTGATATGTTAAAACCCCAATCGAAGCTCGTAAACAATTGGCGAGTTTACAATTAAAATAGAAAGGATTTAAGAAAATGAAAGAAGTAAATTTACAAAAAATTTTAACTGAATCAGTTAATGAAAATACTCATGACCTTGATTTAAAAAGTACCACAGAAATCTTAAATCTTATTAATAGTGAAGATGACAAGATTGCCAAAGCTGTTAAGCAGGTAATTCCTGCTATTGCAAAAGTAATTGATCAGATTTATCTAAAGTTTCAAAATAATGGTCGCTTAATTTATTTGGGAGCTGGATCTTCGGGAAGAATCGGAGTTTTAGATGCCAGTGAGATGCTACCAACCTATGGGGTTGAAGATAAGTTTTTCGGTTATATTGCTGGGGGAGATTTAGCTTTGCGAATTCCTATTGAAGGTGCTGAGGATTCTGAAGATTTAGCGATTGAAGATTTAAAAAAAATTAATTTAACCAAAGATGACACAGTTCTAGGAATTGGAGCTTCGGGGCGAACTCCTTATGTAATCGGAGCTTTAAAATATGCCAAAGAAATTGGAGCCTTTGGGGTTGGATTATGTATGACTAGTAATTCTGCTTTTCAAAATTATGGGGATGCAGTAATTGAAGTATTATCAGGACCTGAAGTTGTTACTGGAAGCACAAGAATGAAATCAGGAACTGCTACAAAAATGGTTTTAAATATGATTTCAACAACTCTAATGATTAAAAGCGGTAAAGTTTATGACAACTTAATGATAGATGTTAAGGCTACTAATGAAAAATTGGTTGCCCGTTGCATAAAGATTGTTAATGAGCTAACCAATACCAATGATAACGAAAAAACTTTAACAGCTCTTCAAGCTGCTGATATGGATTGCAAATTTGCAGCCATAATGATTAAAAACAACATTAACTACCATGCTGCTCAAGAATTATTCTTGAAAAATAACTATAAACTTCGAGGTTTAATTTAATTAAAATGGGATCTTATGGATCGTTAACTAAATTTCAAAAAATTGCTATTTGTACAGTTGGACTAATAGCGGTTTTTTGTCTTTTAATCGGTATGGTGTTGTTTTTCTTTAAAATCAGTTTACCAGGTTATATAATGCTTGGGGTTGGAGCTGGTTTATTTATAGTAATGAGTATCATTTGAATTTGCTTTGAGATATTTAATAAAAGCAGGAGGTAAAATATGGGTCTAGCAGGATTAATTCCAATATTAATTGTTTTAGCTTTACTAGTTTCTGCTCTAGGCTCACTATCTGGAGTTGGTGGAGGAGTTCTTTTTGTTCCGATTTTATTGTTATTGTTGACTTCAAAATCCATTGAGGAGGTCAAATTCCTTTCGACCTTATTAGTTTTTACTTCTTCGCTAATTAATGTTTGCTACAATTTGTACAAAAAAAGCATTAATTATTTGGTTATTTTAATTGGTTTGACTTTTTCAATCCCAATGATTTTTTTGGGAAACTACTTAGTAACTTTATTCGATTCAAATATTTTAAAATTAATTATTGGGATCACCTTAATATTTATTGGAATCCTATTAGTTCTAGTTGAGTACAAATTTAAAAATAAATTATTATCAACAACAGTAGAACAAACAAATGCTAAGAAATTTCAATTTCTTAAAATAAGTGATGGCAATTATATAAGTACATTTAAAGTTATTATAATTGCTTTAACTGGAGGCTTAATTACATCGCTAACTGGAATGGGGGGTGGACCAATATTAATGCCACTCTTGTTGATTTGATGTAAATTATCAATTAAGAATGCAGCACCCATTTCACATGCCTTAATTGCTGGGGCCTCTCTAGTTTCATTGATTACCAATTATCAATTTTTTCAAGAATTTGATTTAATTGTAGTACACGGTCTACCAATGATTTTTGGGGTAATTATTGGAACCATTTCAGCAATCTGATTAAAAAAATATGTCAAAAAAGAAATATATATTAAATGAGTTTTAATTATCCTAATCTGGGCTTCTGCTATAAAAATGATTATTGATTACTTTTTTTAAAACAATATTAAATTTATATAAAAAATAACTTGTAAAAGAGTTATTTTTTATATATTTACACTAATATGTGTTATTATTATCTAAATAAGAGGAGGACATTATTATGAAAAAATTACTTAGTATTTTTGCCGCAAGTGCAATGGTGGTGTCCACTCCTTTGTCTGTAGTGGCCTGTAAAAAAACCGAAAATAAAGTTGAGTTTGACTTCGATGTTTTAACAAATCAATTGATTTCTGAGGTAACTGAAATTGTTAATCAAAATCTCAATCAAGATTTTAATAGATATCAATTTATTGAAAATGACATCGCTTTAAATGACTTCAATTCAATTAATATTAAAAAAATATTACAGATCCTTTCAGAAAAAAAGGTTGACATTTTAGAATTATCACCCAATTCATCTGAATTTGTAGCAATCGGAAAAGATTTAACAAATATTGTTAAATTAGAAAAATTAACTACTCAGATTAATCAAGCAATTTTACAAAATATTAACTATAAACCAATTTTAATTAATGGTCAGTCACCATTTAAAAATGATTTTGAATTGAATCAAATCAAATTAACAAAAAAAACAAATGACACTGTTTCAATTTTAGCAACCTTTAATTTCAATTTAATGCTAAAAGACCGTCCTGGCAACTTAGTAATTGAAAAAGTTACTTACAAACATACAATGAATATTTTCCAAGATGCAGAAATTGCTAAAGGTTTTACTGAATTGTCAAATAATATAGGTGAACTGTTAGAATCAGAAAAATATAGTAATTCAATGGAATTTATGAGTAATTCGGGTAATTATATGCGAACAACAAATGATATGAACAATGACATCCTACTAAAGGCTAAAATAACAGAAGCTGCTAATGAAGCCAAAATTCCAATAAAAGATTCAAAACTGTATAGCATTGATCTTCAAAATCTTAATCTTAGAACTAGTGAACTATACACAATTTTTGGAGAATCGCAACCAAAATCAACTAATAATCTGATGTATTGAGAAAATATTCAAGATGATGGCAAATACGGTGGTCTATTGAGCGCTATAACATCAACGGGTTATGATGTGATTGATAGTTATGCTTTAAGAATGAATCAATATGAAAAAATTTCACAAACTAATAATACATTCATGGATCAGGTCAATCCGTATATTGTAAGTGAAAAAGTGCAAAAACTATTGTTAAAAGATGAAGAAAGTTCATGAGCTTTAAATCACTATAATATTGATTATTTTCTTAATGATTTAAATCTTTATCCTTATTTTAGTGAAAGAATATCAAAATCTAAATTTAAACTTTCAGAAACCGAAGATAGAAAAACCATTGCTATATGGGGAACAGAAATAGAAAACATTTCAGTCACATATGAAGAATATCAATCGGGAACTAAAACAACTGTTGATATGCCAAACTATTTCTTTATTAATAGGCAAAAAACCCATTTAATTAATACAAAAGAATATGTTTATCGTGTGAATTTTGCTTGACTAGAAGTTTGTAGACAATTTTTAGGGTTTGAAAATATTAATGGAAATACAAATCTTACTTACAATTTAAAATTACCCCAAGATATGTTAAGTGATTTAAAAGTTGGTGTTTCTTACAATTCTAGTGAGATTCTCAACGCTGCATTAGAAAAAGCTATTAGTGATATTTTAACAAGCAATCCGCGTCTAAGAGATTTTGTAAGCAGTTTTAGGGTTTCACCATCAGATAATGGATTCATTAAAATAAATTCTGAAGGATTTATTCACTCATACAATGAATATGGATATGCAACACCTTTTGAAGAAATTGAATTTTGATTACAGGGAACTGGAGTAAATTATAAAAGGGTTGGTAATGGAGCGGTTAGAAGAATACCTAGAAGAAAAGAAATTCTGACTTCTAATCTAGAAACACCAACTTACTGAAGAATAGATTCGTTTAATAAATAAATTAATTTTGATAAATTAATTTGTCAAGAAGGAGATAGCTGATGAAAAAATTACTTTGTCTATTGGGAACAATTACTATGATCAGTTCTGCAGGAGTTAGTTTGGTTGCTTGTAAAAGAACTATTATAAATGATGGGGACGAATTTGATTATGAAGCTGCTAAAAATAAATTAATTCAAGAGGTTTCTGAAATTATTAGTTTAAATCTTAATCAAGATTTTAAAAATTATCAATTATTAGAAAACCAGGTAGCAGAAAATCAATTTGAATCGATTAGTATTTCAAAATTTTTAAATATTCTTGAAGAACAAGGTAAGAACGAACTTCAATTACCTTTTAATTCTCAAAATTTTAAAGACATTTCAAAAGATCTTAAAGGAATTGTTGATTTAACTAAAATCAATTCTGACATTAATGAAAAAATTGTTAAAAATATTAACTTTAAACCAATTCTTGTAAATGGTAGCCCATTTAAAAATGACTATGAAGTTAATTCGATTAAATTGCTCAAAAAATCAGATGGTGTTGTAGAAATGGTTTTTGATTTTGGATTTAATTTGCAAATTAATAATTCTGAAGGTATTACATTAAATGAAACTATTATAAATAAACAATTTATCAATCTTTTTAAAGACGCTGATGTTGCCAAAACCATTAATGAACTATCTGAAAGCGTTAAAGAACAGCTTGAATCTGAAAAATATGTTAATTCGATGGTTTTCACCAGTGATAGTGGTGATTTTTCTAAAGGCATAGACAAAATAAATAGTGATTTTTCAATAAAATCAACTATAAAAGAAGCGGTTATTGAAGCCCAATCAAATGTTGAAAATTCTCAAGGATTTATTATCGACACTCAAGAATCTAATTTAGTAACAGAAAAACTTTATACAGTTTTTGGAGAATCAAAAACTGAAAATTGAATTAATAGAGAATGAAATACTTTAGAAGATGATTCTTGAACAGAGGGATTATTCAGCGCTATTACTTCTTTGGGAATGGAAAAAATCAACATATTAGCTCAGAGAATGGTTGAAGAAGCAAATGCCAATAAAAACTTGGAATTTATGAGGGCAATTCATCCATTTAAAGTTCAAAATGAAGTTGCATCATTGCTTTTAGAAGATGAAAACAGTTCTTGGGCTGTGAACCATTACAATCTGGACTACTATATGAAAAATAAAAACCTATTCCCTTATTTAAGTGCCAAAATAGCTGATTCCAAATTCAAAATTGATAAAATTGAAGATAAAAAAACAATAGCAATTTGAGGAACTACCCTTGAAAACATTTTTTTAACATACACAGACCCTGATACCAAGGAAGAAATAAAAGTGACAACGCCCGACTATTTTACTTTCAACCGTCAAAGAACCAGCATGATAGATACTAATGAATTAAACCGCCAATTCAATATAGGATTTCTCGAAGTTTGTCGTAACTTTTTTGGTTTTGAAAATTTTAATATAAATGAAAATCCTGAAATGGTTTATAATATCTCTTTACCCGAAGATGTAACCAAAAATCTCGAAGTGGGTATTTCATACAATTCTGCACCGATAATGAAGGCGGCACTAGAGGAAACAATTAAAAGAACTTCAATAAGTAATCCTATTA
Organism: Spiroplasma alleghenense; assembly: GCF_003363775.1. Classification (NCBI taxonomy): domain Bacteria; kingdom Bacillati; phylum Mycoplasmatota; class Mollicutes; order Entomoplasmatales; family Spiroplasmataceae; genus Spiroplasma; species Spiroplasma alleghenense. The sequence continues at coordinate 965,464 of NZ_CP031376.1, read as the reverse complement.
TTAGCGAGCTAATTAATGGTTTTGTTATAATCCCAACAACACTACAAGACTCCTACATAAAAATTAATTCTAGTGGTTACATTTATTCATTCAATGCAGATGGAATTAAACAGGAAAACACTATGGCAATATTTCGATGACAAGGTGAAGGAGATCTGGAACCTTTAGAAAATCCTAACTATCAATATAGAATCTTCCCGAAAAGATATCCTGGTCAACCAGAAGAATTTGGTGAAGAAGCGACTAAATGAAGAATATCTTCATGAATTCGATAACTCAACATATTTAAAAATATAAAATTTCAATTTTTTTATTAATAATAACACTGATATGTGTTATTATTAATAAAATTAAAAGGAGGCAAAATAATGAAGAAATTATTAAGCATTTTTGCTGCAACAACTTTAGCAGTTTCAGCACCTCTAAGTGTTGTTGCATGTAAAAAAGGTAATTCAGATAATGGTGAAGAATTTGATTATGATGCCTTAAAAAAGCAGTTAATTGATGAGATGACACTAATTATTAATGAAAATATTAATCAAGATTTTGAAAAATATTTATTCTTAAAAGACGAAGAAGCTCAAAAAAAGTTTGATTCAATTAGCATTATAAAAATTTTAGATATTCTTTCTCAAGAAGATGTTGATAGCTTACAATTAAACCAAAACTCTACAAATTTTATTAACATATCAAAAGATTTAAAGGGTGTAATTGATTTAGCAAAATTAGGTAATGAGATAAATAAAAACATTGTTCAAAATATCAATTTTAAACCAATTTTAATTAATGGGCAAAGTCCGTTTAAAAATGATGTTGAAACTAAATCAATAAAATTATTAAAAAAATCAAACGAAGTAGTATCAATTGAATTCAATTTCGGTTTTAATTTGGCACTTCAAGAAGCAAATGGTGATGTATTAAATGAATCAATTAATTTCCATCAAATAATGAATATTTTTGAAGATATTAATATTGTGGACGACTTAAATGATTTATCACAATCAATTGTGAAGCAATTAGAATCGGACAAATATAGTAACTCATTTTCTTTTATCAGCAATAGTGGCAATTTTCTAGAAGTTACAGAAAAAATTAATGCAGATTCTTCCATAAAATCAAAAATAAACGAAGCGGTAGATGAAGCGCAAAAATTGACTGAAAATTCAGAACGATTTACTATTAACTTGGAAAATAAAAACTTAAAAACTAACAAAAATTATATTATACCCGGAGAAAGTCAATCATACAGTTTCAGTGCGGGGACTTGAGATAGTTTTGAAGATGATGTATGGACGGAAGGGCTGCTTAGTGCGTTGATTTCAAGAGGTTCTGAAGAAATAGAAAATTGATCAAGAAAAATGTCCCAAAGATCATTTGACGACGTTACGCTTTCGCGCTTTCAAAAAATGAGCCCTAGCAAAGCTGTTCAAAATTTTGTATTAAATGATGAAACAAGTTCGATTGCAATTAATCACTACAACATCGAAGAATATCTAAATAATGAAAATCTATTTAAGCTATTCAAAAAAAGAATCCTGAATTCAAAATTAAAAATAGACCATGATGATGACAAAAAAACCATTGCCATATGAGGAACAGATTTAGAAAATATTTCAGTAACTTACACAGAAACTTATTCTAATACAGAAATAACTATTGAAATGCCTGATTTTTATTTGATAAATCGTCAGGAAACGAGTTTAGATGACACCAATGAATTTACGTATAAATTTAATGTTTCTTGACTTGAATTATTAAGAAAATTTTTTGGTTATGAAAATTTTAATGTCAATGAAAACCCAGAAATGATTTATAATCTTGAATTGCCACCTGATATAATCGAAGAACTAGAAGTGGGAGTATCTTATAATTCTCGCACAATTATATTGGCTGCTTTTGAAAAAGCACTCGAAGATATTTCGATAAATAATAATTTAGCAAAAGAATTTATAAGTTATTTCTCAATTTTTCCAGCTTATGAAAATTCGGAAGCCTTTATTAAAATAAATTCAGATGGTTATATTTATTCATTCGGCCCTAACGGCGAAATGATGGGATTTCAATTCCCTTCAGTGAGTTGAAGAGGAGGCGGGGTTGACTTCAATGATGCTAGAAACGAAATAAATCAATATAGAAATTTTTTAGGCAGAAAAAATAGCCAACCAGATCAATTCGGAGATTCTCCAACAAAGTGAAAAATTATAGATTTTAAAAAATAAAAAGGAGGCCAAATAATGAAGAAATTATTAAGCATTTTTGCTGCAACAACTCTAGCCGTTTCGGCACCCCTAAGTGTTGTTGCATGTAAAAAAGGAGATTCAAATAAAGGTAAAGAGTTTGATTACGATGCTTTAAAAAAGCAGTTAATTGATGAAACAACCGAAATTATAAAGCGAAATCTAGACCAAGATTTTACTGATTTTTTACTATTGGAAAACCAAGCCGCTCAAAATAAATTTGAAAGTATAAGTATTAAAAGAATTTTGGATATTTTGAATGAGCAAGGAACTAATGATTTTAAAATACCTTCAAGTCACGCTAGTTTTAACAATATTTCAAAGGACCTCAAAAATATTGTTGATATAGAAAAATTAAAAAATGACATTAATAAGAATATTACTCAAAATATTAATTTTAAACCAATTTTAGTAAATAGCTCAAGCCCTTTTAGTGGACAATTTGAAACAGATTCAATTCAATTAATAAAAAAATCAGATGATGTAGTATCAATAATTTTTAAATTTGATTTTCAAATTCAAATTCTTGAAGCTGATGGTGGTTCATCAAATAACGAAATCTTTTGAAATGAAATAATGAATATCTTTAATGATGTCGATATTGCAGAAAGCCTAAACCAGTTGTCAATTTCAATTAGAGAACAATTGGAGTCTGATAAATATGTAAATTCAATGTCTTTTATCAGCAATAGCGGTAATTTTTTAGATATTTCAGAAACAATCAATAGTAGTGAATCGATAAAATCTAGAATAAGTGAAGCAGTTATAGATGCCAGTGAAAAAGTTGAACAGTCTGAAAGGTTTTCCATTGACGTAAACAATTCAAATTTGATTACAAATAAACTTTATAGTGCTTTTGGATCTGGAGTAACCAATTCTGTTTCTAATTTTGGATGAGATACCATTGGCGATGATATAAAAATGAACCAATTAATCAGCACTTTAACTTCTAATGGAAATCAAGAAATAGAAAATTTTGCAAGAAAAATGGCTGAAACTGATGGAGACCAAAATCTTTCTGATTCACCTTTGTATCAAGTTTTTAAGTTTGTAGTACCTAAAGAAATTCGAGAATTTATTGAAAAAGACACAGAGAGCTCTTGAAGTATTAACCATTATCATATAGATTATTTTTTAGATGAATCAAATAATTATATGAAATATTTTACTGAAAAATTGGCTGCTTCCAAATTTAAAATTGATAAAGAAAAAGATAAAAAAACAATTGCGATATGAGGAACTGACTTAAAAAAAATTTCATTAACTTACAAAGAAAATGGAACAGGAAATGATATAACAATTGAAATGCCTAATTATTTTATTGTAAATCGTCAAATTACTAGCTTTGAAAATACGATTGAATATGCTTATAATGCCGGTATGGCTTGACTTAAATTTTGTAGAGAATTTTTAGGGTATTCAAATTTTGATATTGGCCAAAACCCTGATTTTATTTATAATTTAACATTACCAGAGGAAATTTTAAACGAACTAGAGGTTAATGTAAAATATGATGCCAGAATAATCCAAATTGCTGCTTTGGAAAATACAAGAAAAAAACTGATGTCTGTTGATCCAGATATTAAAGATTTTATTAACACCTTCTACACTTACCCTGCCATGGATTTTGATAAATCTTATTATAAAATAAATAGTAATGGTTATATTTATTCATTAGATAAAAGTGATAATTTAATAGAAATGGAACACTTTTCTTTTGGAATAAGTGGTACAGGTGAAAATTTTAATTTGCTTCTAAATCCCAGTCCTCTACTAATGATTGTTCCTAAAAGGTTGAATAGTCAGCCTGCAGAATTTGGAGAGGCTCCGACTAGAATAAGATTAAAAGATTTTAGCAAATAGGTATTATAAAGATATAAAACTTAAAAATTATTAAATTCATACAAAAAACCGACTTTTAAAAGTCGGTTTTTTAATTAAAGATTTAAAGAAGCTATAACGATTCCAATGACAATTAAAGTAACAATTACAAAAGTTAGTAATAACCAAAAAAGTTTTTTTGGCATAAAAATTTGAAAGTATTTTTCAAGAACAAGAACGATTATAAAAAATATCAATCAAAGTCCAATTGGAATAAAACAATAATAAATCAAATTACTTACCATAAAATTCTCCTTGAAATAATCTTAACATAAAGTAGAGAAAAAGTAATTTCTAGATAAAAATTGTGGAAAAAAATTCTATAATTGTTATACTATTATTATAGAAAAATTTATTGGAGGAACATAGAATGAAGAAAATTTTACTATGCTGTTCAGCAGGTATGAGTACAAGTACATTAGTTAAGAAAATGACTGATTATGCTCGTAAAGAAGGCCTAGAATGAACAATTGAAGCAATGTCAATGCAAGAAGCTAAAAGTGTAGTTGATCAATGAGATATTGTCATGGTTGGACCACAAGTAAGTTATGCATTAGGGGACTTGAAAAAACTAACTGATAAACCTGTTGAGGTAATTCCGGCAAATATTTATGCTTTAGCTAAAGCAAAAGAGGCATGTGAAATGGCTATAAGGATGTTGGGTTAATAAAATGGCTAAAACTTGAAATTTTGAAGAGATTTCCTTCACAATAATCGCTTTTGCTGGGGAAGCAAAGGGTCATGCGATGGGAGCAATCAATGCTGCTAAAAATGGTCGTTTTGAAGAGGCTGAGAATTTAATTGAAGAAGCTGAAAAATCAATTCTGACTGCTGAAAAAACTCACATGGATATTGTGAGTGCAGAAGCTGGAGGAGAGAAAATTACTTTCCCAATTTTATTTATTCATGCTGAAGATCAATTACTAACAACCCAAACAATTATTTTGTTGGCAAAAGAGTTTATTGATGTTTATAAAAAAATAGGTAAGTAATTACCTAAACAGAAACATTATTTTTATTTTAAAAATTATGGAGAGGAGTATCAAACATGGCAGAAGTTGAAAAATTTGATGTCAAAAAGGCGCGTGAAAAAGAAAAAGAAAAGCGCACTTTTAAACAATGAATTAACGAATCACTTGTCCCTGGAATGGCTAAAGTTGGAAATCAACGCCATTTAGCAGCGATTAGAGATTCTTTTGGAACCATGATTCCATTAATTATTGCTGGTTCAATCGGTATTTTAATTAATGCAATTATTTTTGGTGGAGCTGGAAGTGGATATGTTTCATTTTTAGGTCTAATCTGTAAAGCTGCCAATCCAGATGTATCATGAGATGGTGTTACAGCTCTATTAGCAGATACATCAAATGGATGAGGACAAGCTTCAAAAATTGGAGGTCTTGCTTTTGGGCACATTAATACAGTAACAGTAGGAATGATGGCAATTTACTTTGCTTTCCTATTTGGATACTTTATTGCTTTAAGCCGTCAGTTTAAATCACCAATTATTGCTGGTTTTGTATCATTATCAGCATTTCTACTAGCTTGTATGGGGGAAGTTACTTTCTTCATGGGAGCAGTTGGATTAATCCAAGCAATTATTTTTGGATTATTAGCAACCGAATTCTTTATATACTTATCAGGAGTTCGAGCTTTAAATATTAAATTACCAGATGGAGTACCTCCAGCTGTTGGAAAATCATTTGCGGTTTTCCTACCAGTGGTAATTACTTTAGGAACTGTTGGGGCAATTAACATTATCTTCCTTTCAATGGCTATTGTTGGGGGAGGTTGATTTGTTAACAGTGGAACCTACTTTACTTTAACAGCAGACCAATTTGGAAAAATGTTTGGCACTATTGATGGTGACAACATTGCAGCAATGTTTGGCGAAAACGGTAGTTTAGCTGCCTTTGCTGAATACCAACAAATTTTAACTCCAATGCTACAAATTTTAGCATTAGACAATACAATAGAAAACCAAAAACTATTTGTTGATGCTTATAACGCTCTAGGAGCAGCCGATCAAGCGGTTTGAACTACTGCAATAGCAACTTTACAAGGTCACTCAAACTTTGCTTGACTAGATGAAGCCGCTAAAATGTCTTTCTTCTTAGATTCAGTTAACCAAGGATACATCATATCAGCATCATTTCAAACAGTTACACTGGGAGCAACCCAATTTGGAGCAGGAGCATTTATTTACAAAATCTTCACTAGTGCTTTCATTGGATTTGCCACAGGTAATGGGGGAATTGGGTTAGGAATTGCTTTTGTATTCTTTACTGGATTCTTCTGATTCTTCGGGGTTCACGGATCAAACCTAATGGCTGGTATCTTTGAACCAATCTGATGAATGATTTTAGGAATCAATGCCGCTTTAGTAACTTCAATGGGTTATGAAATGGCAGCTGCTTCAGGTCAGATGGGAGTATTTACTAAACCATTCTTCGATTCATACATGTATGTTGGGGGAAGTGGAGCTACTTTAGGATTATTAATTATGACTTTTGCAGTTTCAAAACGTCAAGAATTACGAGAAGTTGCAAAATACGCTACTCCAGCAGGGATTTTCCAAATTAACGAACCAACTATCTTCGGATACCCATTAATTTTGAACCCAATTTATGTTGTACCATTTATCTTTGCACCAATTGTTAACTTAATTATTGGTTGATTATTCTCACCAGATGTTCTTGGAGTAGTTAAATATTCATATGTAGCAACACCTTGAACTAGTCCTTGAATCTTTGGAGCAGTATTAACTTCAATTGACTTCATGGCGCTGATTCCAGCAACCATTTGTTTGGGAGTAAGTATAATCTTCTACTTCCCATTCGTGCTAATTGATAATGCAAATTACTTTAAAAAATTAAAAGAATCAAACATTGAACAATACAACCAAGAAATGCGTTACTACAATGATCCTGAATACCGTTATGGGGTTATTACTGAACGTAAAGTATCGGCTAACGAAATGAAAGCTGAAAATGCTTTAAACGATGCTGCTACAGTTAATGAGTTCTGAGAAAAACGTATGGTAAATAAAGAAAAACTAGCCTTAGCAATTGAAAATAACAATAAAAAAGCTAAAGCTAAGGAAGAAAAATACCTACAAAAAGCTACAGAAATTAAAACAACTCGTGATAGCAAAGTTGAACAATATAAACCAAAATGAGACAAATATATGGCTAACCAAGCAGCCAAAGCGAAAGCTAAAGCTGAAAAATTGGAAGCTAAAACTCAAAAAGCTTAATATTTTTATATTAACTAAAACAGATTCTTTAGAATCTGTTTTTTAGAAAGGGAGTATTATGAAAAAACAATTAGGAATTTCAATTTACCCAGAACAATCAACCTTTGAAAAGGATAAAGCCTATTTGGATTTCGCTAAATCGCTTGGATATACTCAAGTATTTACAAGTTATTTCCATGTTAATAATCAACCAATTGAAGTAATTGATAAAATAAATAAATCACTGAAATATGCTAAAAGCATAGGTTTTTACACTATTGCTGACTTTGAAAATGTTTCTTTACAAAGATTAGGAATTGATTTAAATGATCCAAAAAAATGTTTGGAGATGGGGATTGATTGTATTCGTCTAGACTCACCAAGTTTACCAAGTGAAATTGCTGAGTTAACTCATAACCGTTATGGAATTGATGTGCAATTAAATATGTCAAACAATGATAATTTAATTACCAATGTGATGGATTTTAAACCGATTAAGAGTCGTCTTAGTGGGTGTCATAATTTTTATCCTCAAAAAAATACTGCCATTCCTTATGACTTTTTTAAAGAAGCCAATCAAAAGTATTTACAACACCGTTTAAGTACGGCAGCTTTTATTGGAAGTCATGTAGGAACCCAAGGTCCAGCCTTGGGAAATAAAGAATTTCCCACTTTAGAATTCATGAGATTCTATGATGTTGTTAGTCAGGCTAAAATCTTAATGTATTGTGATGAAGTCGATGTGATTTTCTTTGGTAATGCATATGCAAGCGAAGAGGAATTGAAATTGGTTTCTCAAATTGATCGTGATGAAATTACTTTTGATTTTAAAACTGCTCATCAGGTTTCACCAGTAGAAGAAAAAATCTTATTTAATCACTTACATTTTAGAAGAATGGATATTACCGAAGCCTTTATTCGTTACACAATGACTCGAGTTTACTACAAAGCTGAGAAAATCTTGGTCGGTAAACAAAAAGCCAGTTACAATAAAGGAGATGTTGTAATTATCAATGACAATGATGCTCATTATAAAGGGGAGTGTCACATCATCTTGCAAGACAACTTTAAAGACGATGAAAAAAAATATAACTTCATAGGTTCTATAAAGCCAGAAGAATTATTTTTACTAAACTTTATTAAAGCAAACAATCGATATCAATTTAAAAAAAATTAAAAAAAACTTCTTGTTATTTTTATAGCAAGAAGTTTTTTTTAATTTTAATTATTTATAAATAAGCATTGACATATAAGAAATTAAGCCTTACCATAAGGGTAGAAAAGTTTTAAAATAAACAAAAAGAAAAGTTTTGGATCTAAGATTTATAAAAAATATTAATCACTGAAAGGTGTGGTGTGGTGTAGTGAAGAAAATTTTAATAATTCTTTCAAGTTTTTTTGGAATTGGGACAATTACAAGTCTTGATGTTGGTTTTTTAGATGTAAGCAGTAACCCAATTGCAGATTTCATCGATAATAAAGATTTGGGCTATGTACCAAGTATTAAAAGGGATGATTTTTTGACAGCTTTATTTGAGAAAAACCCAAGATTAGTTCCTAATACTTTTTCCTTTAAAATGTATGCGCATTCAGCGTTTTTATTGGCTAATTATGATGAGAAAACTGTTCGTAGATACAGTCGAGTTGAAATTACTTTTAAATCAAAATTGGACTATGGAAGTTCTTATAACATTCGATATAATTGTCGTGTTTACCCCAAAAGTGGTAAGTGTGTTTTACCAATAAAAATTATGGATAGTTCATATAATGAAAATAATGATGAAAGAATTGTTTTTGGAAACTCTGATAATGATATAGAACAATTTCTTGACATCAAATTTAAATGAACAAGAGATTATATTTTAGTTATCTTTAATAACAATCAAAAAACTGCTCGTTTTACCATTTTTTGACAAAAAGTCAGATTGGTTAAAGTCGCCATAATTTATGATGACATTAAATAAATTGTATTAATTAAACAGTTAGGAGTTAAATATGAAAAAAATTATTATGACTTTAATGAATTTATTTGTAGTTACGGGACTAATTTTGCCAAATACTGTTTCATGTGAACCTGAAAAAATCCCTGTCGATGATTTGATTGATATCCATGATTTCGGTTTTATTCCAAACCCAAACTTTGAAATTATTGGTCAATTAATTATAAAACTCAACCCCAGAATTGAATCTAATGACTTTGATTTTGTCATAAAATCTAATTTCATATTAGTTGAAGGTAGAAGCGAAAGTTTAATTGTTAAAAGCGGTAGCCTAGCCATAATAAATTATCAAAGTAAAATAACTTTTGGAAGTCCTGGTAACCTTGATTCAAATTGTATATTTAGAAAAAAGGGAGATAAATGTTTTACTTTTATAAGCATTTTAGACAAAACTTTTGACCCTCAAAAAAACGAAAATAAAATTAGTATTAAAAATAATTGAGATCAAACGATTTCTGCACAGTGAAGTATTGCTGAAAATAAAGATTATCTTCTAGTAACTTGTACTTGCTCATTTTTTCATCAAAGCTACCAAGACAAAATAACATCTATTTCTATTTCAATCCCAAATATCCACATAGCTAATATAAACATTTATCACTCAAATTAAATTAAAAGAAAGAAAGGAATAAAACTATGAAAAAAATATTACTTATTTTGAGTTCGTTATTAATTTCTGCTCCTTACATAACAAATGCCAAGAATTCAATAGAAACACAATCAAAAGATGAAAGTTCTGAAACTGTAAATGATATTCCAGATTATTATTTTAAAAGTGCTGGCGGTGAGCAACCTGGTGATCCTATAAATAATCCTTCCGATTTATTTTATGAAAATAACCAGACAGATTTTGAACTTGTCCCAAATTTTGAATGATTTTTCAAATTAAAAAAAGAAGAGTCTTTTGGTTATAGCGAAGCTAGGTATAGAGAAAAAGGAAAACTAAAAAAAGGTCTTTGTGAATACAATTCTCTGGCGATGATACTTACTTATCTTGAACTTTTTGTAACTTCAGAAGTAATTAATGATGATAACTTTAGAAAATACTTTGATTTTGGCATCAAAGAAGAGGGAAAGATACAAGCACCAATTCATAGATACTCATTTAAAGAATACGAAACAATGGATAGCTCTCTGGCATCTAAACTGTGAAATTTAAATAATTTTAAACTAGACTTATTAGTTGGGGGATCGGTTCAAAATACGTTCAATAAGTGAATCCAAATTCAATCCCGCGAAGCCAATATTGCAAATGAATATAGTGCGAGTTTTTGGCATACTTCAAGCCCTGAGGACAATTTGTTGAAACATAGAGTGCCGGTAATGATGTCTTGGACTAAGCACAAACACAATATTGTAATCTTTGGATACAACAAATCAACAGATAGTTATGTTGTTCACTATGGATGACCAGATAGTCAACCGATTAGAATTATTAAAAAATCTCTTTTGTGAAGTACTTTTTCGGGTGGATTTTGAAATGCATTCTACCCGAATCCAAATAAGCCAAAACAAGCCTTAAAAAAACGCTTTAAGTACCAAGGGGAGTTATATAGTTGAACCGAACTAGAAAGAATGGGAAAGACAGCTAATGACTTTGCAAATATGGAATTTCTCGACAATTATAAATAATAATGAGAAAAATCCTAAAACTATTTTTAAGTTTTTCAATTATTACCCCCTTACCTATAAGCGTAGTTTCTTGTAAAAGTAGCAAAAAATCCTTAGATAAATACATGTATGAGCGTGAAATGGGATACTTGCCAGATTTGAAAAAGACAACTATAGAAAAGGAATTTAGGGCTAGAAATCCTTTGGTTGAAGATATTGAGTTGGAAATTGAATTAGTATATTCGAATAAAGCTTATGTTGGCCCTGCTAAAAGCGAACTAAAAAATTATAATAAACGAAAAGTTGAAGTCTATTTTCGTTCCAAATTAGAATTTACTTCACATGAGGGAAATGATTTTCATTGTAATTTCAGGCAAAAATATGAAAGTTGTTTCATTCCCGTTGTTATTGCAAATAAATCATATGATTATGAAGTTGATGAGATTCCATATGGGGATAAAAATGATACAAGATTTGAACTAACTCATCAAATTGATGAAAACAATGACTATATTTTATTTAAGTTAACAAATTTACTGGATCAAAATGAATCTCAGAAAGCACTAAAAAACTATTCAATAAAATGACAAGAAGCTGAATTGGTTAATGTTATTGTTAACTATACAGTCAATTAATAAATAAAAATTACCTCAAATTACTACCTTAGAAAAGTAGTTTTCGAGGTAATTTTGTTTTTTAATTAAGCCAAATCTCTTTTTGAAGGTTGGAAGGTGAAAAAATAAATTCATCCAAATAATGGTAATAACAAACATGCTCAGCGAACATCATGGTAAAAGTTTTGAGATTTACCATAAATCAATATGACTCATATTATAGCTCCAATATAGACTAACAAAAGCATAAAACTTAACATGTACATAAAGAAAACAATGTCCAAATTTATTTGCGTATAAATATTTAAGAAGGTATAAATTATTGACCAAGCAGTGCTTGAGCCAAGTGTAATAGCTCCTGAAATTACAAAAACGGTAATTAAAAATAATAATTGATTAATTTTAAATTGCCCAAAATTAATAAAACAAACATCATAAACTTTAGAAATTCAATTTGGACATTTTTTTAAATAATTTCTAAAAAAATATAATATGATAAGAAGGCTTAAAATTATAAAACCAATTGAGGATAATACAATTCCTCAAACGGGTCAATTATCATTTTGAAAAAATAGTAGCGGAGCAATTAAATCGGTTATTATTAGTGTTAGTAATAAAGATATTAACATACTAGGGATTAATCGATTTTTCATAAGAACTTCTCCTTTTGATTCTATCTTTAATCTTGAATTTAATAGATTATAGTACTTTATGGATTTTAGTCAATAATAAATTTAGTTCAAAATTTTATTTAATAAAAAATTTAAATCTTTGAAATTTCTAAATGTTGCTTTTCCAATAATTAATCGGTTATAATTTATAAAAAGGAGATATCTATGTTACTCGCTCAAGAATTATCAAAGTTAACCAGCAATTTACTAATTGGATTTAGTTTTTTAGCAGTTTTATTAGCTATTGGTTTTGTTTTTATTTACAAAAGATGATTAAGAAAAAGAAAGGTTGAAAAGGCGGATTTTACAACCGAAAGTGGTCGCTATAAGATCTTTAGTTTTTGACAAAATTATTTCTTTATTTTTATGATATTTTTATGTGTAGTTGCTGGAATATTTATGTTTGCAATGGGAATTAGTTTCTACATCCCCAATAAATAGAAAGAAGATATATTATGGAAGAAAAATTAAATAACCAAACAGAATTCCTTTTCATATTTTGCAAAAAGTGTTGGAATTATCAAAAATTCTTGTTCAACGATAAACTATCTGAAGACAAAAATCATTTAAAGGTTTTTAATTGTGGGGTTTGTGAACGCCAACAGAAAATTGATATTAAAGCAATTCATCAATATTACGAGGTTTTAAATGAACATAATAACTAACCTAATCCTAGCCAACAGGCCAAATGCTAATGAAATCAATAATCTACCTTGATGAGTAATTGTGGTCATCATAGTTTTTATATTACTACTACTATTGTTAATTCCTTGAGGTAAAATATCACGCAAAAAAGTAGTTAAAGAAGAAGTGCTTGAAAAAATTACTAACGAAAAAATTAAAGTTAAGAAAAATGAACCCTATATGGGAGTTTATAACTGGTTTGGTAAAAAACAATCACTTAGATTATCTAAGGTTGTTTATGTTCGCGAAGAAGAGGATCCTTGTGATTTGTGTCGACCTTGAGAAAACACTGTCATAATCATCGCTGAGGAACACTCACAAGCACCAACGATGAAAGAAGCAATAGCTGCTGGATATCACCATGTGGGTTGCAAACACATTGATTTAGACTACTTTGAAGGAGTTACTGTTATTCCTGAGAAGCAATTCAGCGAAGAGCACAAGATTAATAGATTTAATTTGCGTCTAAAACAGTACGAATTTGAGCAAAAAATCCGTGATTTGAACTATGAAATTAATAATAGTAGCAAAGATGAAATTGTTAATGAAAGCAAAAAAAAGCTTGAAATAGAAAATCTTAAATATTTGGATTTTCTAGATAAAAATCATTTAAAAAGGAATTTACAACGTGAAGATCCTATTATTGATGAAATTAAAAGATTTTCTTAGTTTTCAGAAACTTATTATTGTTTATTTTATATTTTGAGTTAATATATTTCTGGAAGAGATAATATCTTGAAAGGAAATGAAATGATGAAAAAGATTTTAATTTTTTTATCATCGCTGTCTCTTGTCTCGACAAGTTCGATAGCTGTAGTGTCTTGTAATAAAAAAAATGAGGTAATTTTAAAGGACTATGAAGTATTTTTCGGAAAACAATGGCAGGAATTATTGGATATTAGCGAAGTGGTTAACTATCAAATTTTAAATAAAGTTAGATCAAATAATTCTAAATATATACAAGAATACCTTGATTTTGCCAAAGAAAATACCAACCATCAAATGTTTTTAATTCTAAGATCTGCATTTTATTTTAAACTTTTACAGTTTTGAAAATTTAATCCTGGGGTTGAGATTTCCACAATTCCTATTTCCCCAAATATGGAATTTGAAGATTTAAAGAATGCTGTATTTACTTGAGGAGTTTGAGATATAGAAAAATGTGCAACCGAAGAAACTATGAAAATAATTACCGGTGTTTGAGTTAAAACTCTTATTTTTGATATTGAAAATGATGGTCCAGAAAACTAGTTCTAGCAGTTATCATTAAAATAGTTATTTTTGATAATTTTAATTGACTTTTTTCCTAATTATGTCATAATTAAAAAGGTTTAAAGAAGTAGCACAAGCTCACCGTCAATTAAATGAAGCGGTAAAATCTGATTATTATAACTATAGAGTTAATAATATTTTAGTGTGCTATTAGTCTTTAAATGGCACATTTTTTATTTTAATGGAGGAATTAAATGGCAGATATCAAAAAAGACGTAAAGTCTGATTTTGTCAATCGTGAAATCAGAGCTAAAATGGTTTTAATCATCGACAATGATGGAAACAAAATTGGACCAATCCCTAAAATGGAAGCGATTAAAATGGCTGAAGATCAAGGACTTGATTTAATGCAAGTTAGTCAACAAGACAATTTTACAGCGATTGCAAAGATTTTAGATTATGGAAAGTTTAAATATGAACAAAAACGTAAACTAAAAGAAAACAAAAAAAATCAAGTTAAGACTGAAAATAAAGAAATTCGTTTAACAGTGGGAATTGGGCAACATGATTTAGAAACCAAAGCTAAAAAAGCTCGCGAATTCCTTTCAAATGGAGATAGAGTAAAGATATCTCTTAAATTTAAAGGTAGAGAAATAGTTCATCAAGAATTTGGTCAAAAGACTCTAAATTCATTCCTAGCAATTATTGAGGATGTATGTAAAGTTGAAAAAGAACCTAAACTAACAGCTAGATTCTTAGATGTCTATGTAGTGCCGAAAAAAGGCTAATCAAATAAGGAGGAGTTTATTTATGCCAAAAATGAAAACAAAAAGTTCTCTAGCAAAACGTGTAAGAAAAAACGCTGCTGGAAAATGAAAACGTGGTCAAGCTTATTGTTCACACTTAGCACAAAACAAATCAACAAAACAAAAAAGACACCTAAAAAAAGTTATATTTGTTCATTCAACAGATATGAAACGTTTAAAAGGTTTATTACAAGGATAGGTAGGAGCAAAATAGTATGGCAAGAGTTAAATTTGGTAAAGTAACCAGAGCAAGAAGAAAACGTTGAATAAAACGTGCCAAAGGTTATTATGGAACCAAAAAATCAAGTTACAAAAAGGCACATGAACAAGTTGTTCGTTCTATGGCTTATGCCTTCGTTGGACGTAAATTACGTAAACGTGATTTTAGAAGTTTATGAATTGTAAGGATTAATGCAGCAGTTCGCCCGCATGGAATGAGTTATTCAAAATTCATGAATGGATTAAAATTAGCAGGGATCGAAGTTAACCGTAAAATGTTATCTGAACTTGCAATTAATGAACCAAAGCAGTTCGAAGGAATTATTGCGACTGCTAAAAAATCTTTAGCAAAATAATGTAACAAACTAGGTTTTACCTAGTTTTTTTATTGGAAATAAATTATTAAAACATATTTTATATAATGTTAATTTTTCCATTTTTTCTAAATTTTTTATAAAATATGTAGAAAAAATGGAAAAATACTTTATAATAAAAATGTACAGATATTAGTACGGTAGAAAGGAAAGCTAAATTGAAAAAGTTATTAAATCTATTAGCAGGTTTTACTGTCACAGTTTCAGCGGCTAGTGCTGTTGTTGCTTGTGATGTCAAAATAGCTTCATTTGAACAATATGCTTCTTCTATAGAAGCTAAATTGCCCGGATGAAACCGAGACGGCGAAAATATTAGTTTGTATTTTAACAATGGATCAAACAGTTTTGATAAGACATTGCCAATTGCGTTATACGTTGCCGCAGTTAGATCCGTCACAGCCGAAATTGTAAAAGGTTCAGTGGAAAATGTACACTATACTTTTGAAATTAACGGAGACGATAAAAAAGACGGGGAATTTAAAACTAAATACTATGAATCTAAAAAAGATGAAGTGGTAACTCCAGATGAACCAGAGGAAGATGTTAAAAATCTTGCTGAAGCAGAGTTTTTTGAAACTAACTTCATTAAAGTTACGTTTAAAGCAGTCGATGGTAACAATCTTTGAAGAGGTGAAAGTTCTTTTGTTACAACAATGAGTACAAAAGAAGACTAGATTGGATAATTTTCATACACAAAATATCTAATTATCAAAATAAAAAAATATAAGGAGAATTTATGGCAGACGAAAAAATCGTTATAGATAACGATAAAGCTCTTTTAAAAGAGCAAAAACTTGCCAAAAAAGCTGAGAAAAAAGAAGCTTTTGCTAATTCTAAATTTGGAAAAAATTGAAACCAATTTAAAGGTGCCAGTTTTTCAAAATTACAAAATTTAGCAAGAGTAATCGTTTTCCCGATTGCAGTTCTTCCAATTGCCGGGTTATTCCTGGGAATTGGGGGGGGATTTGCCGCAGCCGCTTCACAAAATAATTGAGGAGACGGAGCGGTAAACTTCTTCAACATAATGAAGTCAATCGGTGATGTTGTTTTTGCCTCACTTGGAGTACTTTTCTGTACTTCGGTAGCATTTGGATTTGCAAAACAATCTAAAGGGGTAGCAGCAGTTTCGGCCTTTGTTGCATACATGGTTATGTCTTCAACAATAATGGCATTATTCTTACCAACAACTAATACAGCCGGGGACGCTATTGTTCAATTCGACCCATGAGGCCTAGCTGGTAAATTTGGATTAGTAAGTGAAGGAACAAATAAAGGAATGCTAAAAAGCGTTCTAGGAATTACTCCCACACTTGACTTATCAGTTCTTGGGGGAATTTTAATTGGTTGAGGGATGGCAGTTATTCACAACCGTACATATAATATTAAAGTACCAAGAATCTTAGGATTCTTTGGTGGAGAAAAATTTGTTCCTATTGCTGGTTTCTTCTTTGGAATCGCAGCAGGATTAGCATTCTTCTTTATTTGACCAGCATTCCTACAATTACTATACCTAATTGGAACAGGAATGGGATCATTAATGGGAATTGGTGGAAAAGAAGAGTACACTAGAACAGCAGGAGCACTAGTTGCTTTCTTCTTCGGGGTTACCGAACGTCTATTGATTCCTATGGGACTACACCACGTACAATATACTCCATTCTGATATACATCAGCTGGAGGGGAATGATTAACTCCAGTTATTGATTCAAACAACATTATTACAGGTTGAACAATGACTTCAGGAGCTTACACAATCTTCTTTGAACAAATGAAATGAATGGGTGGAAACGGTTGACAAATGACTGATGAAGCTCACCAAATTCTAATGAACAATGAGGTTTGAAGTTCTAACTTTGCGAACCAACTTTCACAATCTTCTGATGGAGTTTGGTCTATTCAAATTGGTAAGTTTACTAATGAAGTAGGAACAATGTTTATGTCAGGACGTTTTGCCTTCATGCAATACGGTTACCCATTCGGGGCAGCTGCAATGATTATGATGGCTAAACCAGAAAATAGAAAACAAAGTTCAGGAATTTTGATTTCAGCAGCTGCAACAAGTTTCTTAACAGGAATTACAGAACCAATCTTATTCTCATTCTTATTTGTTGCTCCAATGTTATACCTATTTGATGCATTCATGGCTGGAATTAGTTTCATGATGGCGTACTTATTAAATGTAACTGTTGGTCAAGGATTTGCCGCTGGATTTATCGATTGAATCTTCTTTGGAATTATCCCAGGATACTCAACAGGAACTAGTGGAAATCCAGCATTTGGAAGTTGAGCAGGAAGAACTGGGGCAATGTGAATTCCAATCTACGGATTGCTAATCATGTCACCATCATACTTCTTCGGATTCTGATGAATTATTAAAGTAAAAGATTACAAAACTCCAGGTCGTGAAGATGCTGGTGAAGAAAACGTAGCAGTTGAAGCTTTAAAAGCATCACTTGCAAAAGGTACTAAAAAAGATGCAGCTAGCGCTGAAAAATTACTAAAAGCACTTGGAGGAAAAGACAACATTATTGATTTAGATCACTCAAAAACTGAATTAATAGTTGAAGTTAAAGACGCAAGTAAAGTATCAGAGGGTGTTATTAAAACCACTGGTTCAAAAGCAATGAAAGTTGAGGGTTAAAACTATGGCAAAAATTTATATAAAATACGATAATCCAGAACAAATTCACAACGAATTGAATCAATTATTAGGACACGCTGATGCAAAAAAAGCTACAGGTAAAAAAGGAGCTAAAGCTGATCAAATTGATGGTTATGATATTAAATTACTAAGAGATATCATTGATGGACTTGGTGGAGACGCTAACATTAAATTGCTAGATAACTGTGCAACTCGTTTGAGAGTAACAGTATTTGATGCAAGTCTTGTTGACGAACCAAAATTAAAAACCACTAAGGCTTTAGGGGTGAAAACCGCAGGGACAGGAGTTCAAGTAATTTATGGACCCTACATTTCATCACTAAAACCCGCAATTGAAAAACTTTGAGTAAATCACAACTAATTTATTTTACCTTTAATACCACTTTGAAATTCAAAGTGGTATTTTTTATTTGCAGCCACTTTTTAAAATGAATCAAAAAGAGTATAATCATTTTAAGGTTATTTTGATAATACCTATTAAAATTTATTTAAGGAAGTTTGAAAATGGCAAAAATTAATGGCAACGAAGTTGAATTTGACCAAAAGGAATTGCAAGCAGCCTGAGATAAGGCTATTGTTTTAGAAAACGCAGACCCGAATGTAATGAAAATGTGTTACGTTTGCAAGTATCACATGTTAAAAGAAAATTATTTTAATTTTGAAAAACCAGATACCTTGCAATGGTATGTTGATTTAATTGATACAACTCTTAAGGATTTATTTGTAATTAACAATTTAATTGCAATTCATAACGTATGTTTAGAATTTAGAAAAAAGAAAAACGCAACTAAGAGAATTGAAAAAATTCGAAAAGTAAAATGAAATTTTGATGAAGAATTTCATCAGTAGAGGGAGAAAATATGAAAAAACTATTACTAATTTTAGGCGGACTAACCTTGACAGCGAGCACAACTGCTAGTGTGGTTGCTTGTAATACTAGGGAAAAGTCAGAAAGTTTACTAGACTTTCCTTCTGCTGATTACAGATATTTAACAGAAATGTATAAAAACGAAATTGAAACTTATTTAATGACTCAAGGATTAGATTCACTGATGAATAATTATGTCCTTATTTCAGATGATAATGAAAGTCAAGAAAGCGATTTCAAATTCTTAAATTATGCTTATTTGGAAGATAATTTTTCAAATAAGCAAGATCCAATTGATGAACAAAATGCTGAATTCTTAATGGATCTAAGTCAATTAATTAACATTAAAGAAATCCGCAATTATATTATTTCAAATATTAATTCTAAAATTGAATACCGTACCATCAAACCTGATGTTGAAGAGACTAAAATATTTTTCTCAGTTGATAATACTAAAGTTAAAAAAGTAAATAATGCTTTTGCGATTGAGTTTTCTTTAATTTTTAGTTTTAACTACTTAGAAGAATCAGGATTTGCAGAAACAACCGATCAAATTGAACTTTCTCAATCAATAGCGGTTTTCAATACGGCAGGTAAACCTGCTGCTCTAAGTTTGGCTGCTGAATTTCAAGATGTTCGTAACAAAATGCAAAAACCAGATTTAATTTTTAATGAAAATAATACTAATCCAAATTTATGAGAAAATCAATCAAAGCAATCTTTAAAAGAAGCGTTTAAAACCAAACTATCTTTAACAAGTGATAAATTTGATTTTCATTTAAATTCAATGAGCTACTTAACATTAAGTCAGAGAATAATTCACTCAAGCACCCAACGCAAGGAACTTGTAGAAATTTTGAAAAGTGGGGAAGCTGATGGAGATAAATTGAAATCATTTTATGACCAAATGAGTTCTGATAGCAAGGGCAAAACCAGTTTATTCGGCTTTAATAATTTTGAAAATAGTATTGACCAAAAATTTGGTGGACTCTTTAAAAAAGATGACTTAAAATTGGATAGCAAAAAAACAAATGCTTTTGGAAGAATGAATGTTAGTGGGATTATTGTCAATGATGGTGGAAGTGAATTTGTCTTACCTGAAATTTCAACGTTCTATATTCAACAAACAACTTCAAGTAATATTGAAACTTATCAAAAAGAACTTTTAGATGCGGTTGCTAAGTTTTTTAATAGTTTATATCATCAAAAACCAGAATCAGAAAATACATTTTTAGAAATCAAAAAACCTGATGATGTGGAATTTAGTAAAAAATATACTTATAATGATTTATTTGGAAAAATCCTGGGAGAAGAACCAGTTCAAGAAGCCATGGAGGATTTAGATAAATTTGGAATTCAACCCTCATTTAATCTCAACCAAATGAGTTTAAAACAACACAATAGTTTTTATGTTGATGCTAATGGTAATATTTATGCTCTTGAGGGTGATAATATTATTAGTGAAATTAACTGAGGTTTAAGGTTATTTCTATCAACAGATTTTAATGGTGCTAATTCAATTGCGCTAATTCAAGACTATGTTCCCAAATCTGGGGAAGCGACTCAGTTTAAGTTAGCAGAATAATTAAAAAATAGAGAATGGTTTATTAATAACCTTTCTCTATTTTTTGTATTTTAGTCCAACTTTTCATTCAACCTTTTGCAACTTGCGAGCAGCAATTGTTCTAGCTTTTAAAGCTCCTTGTTCTAATCAATCTTCAACTTGTTGAGAATTAAATAGTTCTTGGTATTTATCTTGAATTTTTTGTAAAAGCTTAATCACAACTTTGGCAATTGCGGCTTTAAAGTCACCATAATTCTTACCCTTAAATTCTTCTTCGATTTGTGAATTAGTTTTTTTAGTGATGCAAGAATAAATTGTCATTAAGTTACTTACTCCTGGTTTATTTTCAACATCAAATTTAACAATATTTTCACTATCAGTGACAGCGGCCTTGATTTTGCTTTCAACCTGTTTTAAGTCATCCAAAAGACCTATATATGATTTTGGATTTGTAGAAGATTTTGACATCTTTTTAGTTGGATCTTGAAGGTCCATTATTTTAGCTCCGTTTTCTCTAATAATTGGTTCAGGAATTGTGAACATTTCCCCAAATTTATTGTTAAGTCGTTCTGCTAAATTTCTTGTTAACTCGATATGTTGTTTTTGATCTTTTCCAACCGGAACTGCCTGAGCATCATATAATAAAATATCTGCTGCCATTAAAGTTGGGTAAGTAAGCAATCCTGTTGGGATGAAATTAGTCCCATTATCAGCTCTAACTTTTGTCGACTTATCTTTGAATTGAGTCATTCTTTCTAGTTCTCCAATTGTTGAATTACAAGATAGAATTCAAGCTAAGTTAGTAACCTCTAAAACATCACTTTGTAAAAATACAGTTGCTTTATTGGGGTCAAGACCACAAGCGAAATAAAGTGCCACCATACTTTTAATGTTTTCTTTTAAGACTTTAGCCTCGATTGGTAAAACAATGGCGTGCAAGTTAGCTACAAATACCATCATTTCAAATTCATCTTGAAGTTCAACAAATTGTTGCATTGCCCCCAAGTAGTTTCCCAAGGTCATTTTACCTGTGCTTGTAATTCCTGAAATTAATCTTTTCTTTTCCATAATTCACCGCTTCCTATTAATAAAATTATAGATTATTTTAGCTAAGATTATTTAATAAATTAAAATTGCTATTTTTTTGTTAAAATTATCAAAAGGTTGGTTTTCAATGAAAAAATATGCAATTATTCAAAATAACTATACAGAAACTCAAGAATTAGTTAAAAAGCTTGAAACTACTCATTTAAAAAATGGTTGAATTAAAGATCAAGTTAATCCAGATTTTGTTTTCATAATTGGGGGAGATGGTACTTTTTTGCGAGCTGTGGAAGAATACAATAAATCTCTTGATAGTATAAATTTTGTACCATTTAAAAGCGGAGGGATTGGATTCTATACAAACCATAATAAAATGGGGGATGAAAAAGCTACAATAAGTGCAATTGAAAATGGTGATTTTACAATAAATTACTTTGATGTTCTAAATGTTGAATTTGGTTCAGAACAATTTTTAGCTCTTAATGAATTAAAACTAATAAATGATTCACGAGCTAGAGATATCAAAATTATTATTAACAATGAGTTGTTGCAAAATTTCAAAGGTAGTGGACTTTGTATAACCACAGCTAATGGCTCAACTGGATTTAGCAAATCTAATGGGGGCAGTGTTGTGATTGCTGATTCAGGAATTATCCAAATTAGTGAAATTAGTCCCATTAATAATAATAATTATCACTCTTTACAAGCGCCAATCATTTTAGGACCAAACCATAAAGTTGCTTTACAAATTGAAAATAATTCTCATAATTTATTTATTGATACTAAGTTGAAAAAACTAGATGCAAACGAAATCCAAATTAGTTTACTTCAAAATAAAGTTAAAGTTATCAGTACGATTAAAAATGGACCAACAAAAATAAAGTTGCTGAGAGATATTTTTATTAAGGATGGATTAAAATAATGCTAATAGTTTGACTTGTAATGTTAATCGTGGCAGTAGTGATTGCCATATGAAGTATAATCTATTTATTTATTCGAAAAGGATTTTATACCAATTTTAATAAGAATAATAAGGACCCCAATTTTAAGAAAAATATTTTTAAATACGATAATATTTTGGACTCAGTTGGAGGTTTAGATAATATCCAAAGCATCGAAACTATCAATAACGATTGTTGCTTGAAGTTGTTTTCAAATTCATTAATGGACCAAAAACGTTTAAAAAAATTGGGGATTAAAAGTACTTTATCAGAAGATAGTGTAGTTTTATCTCTCAAAGATTATAATTTTAATACTTTTGTTTTGAAAACAAAAAGGTTATTAAAAAATATGGACAGTTAAATTTTGATTTAAAAAGGTATATAATATATTAATACAAAGGAGTGATTTTAATGAAAAAATTATTAACTGTTCTGGCAGGAACCTTTTTAGCAACAACAATTCCAACTTCGGTTGTTTCATGTACTTTTGGTGTGGCTAATGGGGGTGGAGGAATTACTCCCGAACAACCAAATATTTCAATTCCAGATCCAAGTAAACCAACTCATCCAAACCCAAGTAAACCAGTATTGCCCGGTGATGATAATGGTATTGAAATCATTCCTAACGGAGAAGCGTTCCCAGATTTTGTAGATCCAACTGCTAAATTTAAACCAAGCTCAGAAACTATTAAGGCTTTAAAGCTATACATTAATAACCTAGAAGATTATATTAATTCTGATGAATACCAAGCGATTTACAAAAGTACAATTGCTGAAATTGAGGAATTATCGGGTTGAGATTCACCATTTAAATACCAAAGAGGTGATTCAGATAATGAAAAAATGATGCGTTATTTCTACTTATACCGTAATAATAAATTTTTACAAGATTATGAGAAAAAAGTGTTTGATATTTTAGTTTATAAAAGCATTTACAATAATCATGTAGAAATTGTTAACGAAAACGAAATTGCTAGTACTCAAGATTTTATAGATAGCAAAAATGAAGTATTCAAAAAACTTTCAAAGTATGAAACTCCAAACCAACTTTGAGCAAATAATACAACTAAATATTTTGATAATACAATTAGAGATTTTGTAGAACCAATAAAAAAATAATCAGTAAATTTACTGATTATTTTTTATTTCTAAAGTAATTATAAATGCCTCCAGTTAAAACATAAGCATTTTGATAACCGTTTTCTTGTAAAAACTGAGCAGCTTGACCACTGCGATTTCCTGCGTTACAAACAGTCACAATTAATTGATTTTTATCAGGAAAATAGGTTTTAAAATTCCTAATCAAATCATCAACATAAATATTTTCTGCCCAGTTGAATTTAAGCAAAGTTTTAACCTCGCTAGCCGTCCTTACATCAATGGTTCTGGCGGTATCTTGAATTTTTAAGTATTCATCAAAAGAAATTGAACGCATAATTAACCTCCTATTTTTTATATTTTACACCTAATTAAGGGCAAACAAGCAATTAATGATTTTCATCCAAAATTATTAAACTATTATAAGTAATTAAATATAAAATGAGATATAATATAAAAAACTAAGTCTTAAGTGCAATTGCGAGTAATTTAATAAAAATAATAGTTAAAAACAAGCAAAGTTTTTATTTCGTAAAGCAGGGTCTTTATAATAGAGGAGAAAAAAATGTCAGAAATTAAGTTTATGGCCCTTGGTGGTCAAGATGAACGCGGTAAAAATCTATTTATTGTTGATGTGGACGAAGATTTATTTATCTTTGATTCGGGTATCAAGTTTCCAGAAAAAGGTATTTTAGGAATCGATATTGTTATTCCTAACCTTGAATTTATCAAAAATAATAAGCATAGAGTAAAAGGAGTTTTTATCTCAAATCCAGCAGCATATAATGCTGGTTCGATTAACTACATTTTGCGTGAAGTTGATGTTCCTGTATTTTGTAATGAATTAACAACATTAGTTTTAAAATACAAGACTCAAAAATTCCGTTTAAAAAATCGTGAAAATAATTTTAAAATCGTTAAGGATAAAGAGATTATTAAATTCGGTAAAGTTGAAGTTGAAGTTTTCAGAACTACTTCAAGTTTTCCAGAATCATTTGGTTATGCTATCAAAACCGATCAAGGGGCGATCGTTTATATCGGAGATTACATAATTGACGGAAAAGAGCAATCATATTTTTCAACTGATTTGCACCACTTAAACAAAATTTCAGAAAATGGGGTTTTGGCCTTAATTAGTGATGCGGAATGTGCTTCAAGAAAGTCGTATACAGTTCCAAATCATAAAATTGAAGCTAAAATTGCTGGTCCAATGAAAGAAAAAGCAAGATTAATTATTGGAATTTTTGAAGAAGATATCTTCAAGTTTTCTGAAATTGCTCGTGAAGCTATTAGAAACAATCGTAAAATGGCAATTTATGGAAGATCATTGGCAACAATTTTAGAATCACCAATTATTAAAACTAAGTTAAATATTTCAGAAGAAAATATCTTCTCAATAAATGATTTCATGGAATCAGATAATGGAATATTGTTAGTAACAGGAACTGGAGATTTACTTTACTCACGTTTAGCTAAAATAGCCACAGGAAATGATACAGTAATTGAATTTACAGAAAAAGATATTATCATTCTAGCAACTCCTCCAGCACCGGGAGTTGAAATGCGACACGCTCAAATTCTAGATGAGTTAGCAAGAACTAATGCAAAATTAGTAGTTTTAAGTGAAAAAAATATTTGAGCAATGCACGCTAGTTATGAAGATATTAAACTAATGACTAAAATCATGAATCCTAAATTCTTTATTCCAGTTAAGGCGTTGTATAAAGACTTTTTACAAGCCGAAAAAGCTGCAATTGAAGCTGGGGTAAAACCTGAAAATGTTGGATTAATTGATAATGGACAAGTTCTAACAATTACTCAATCAGGCAAACTAGTTGTTGCAAAAGAGGAAATCAAAACCGGGGATGTCTATGTTGATGGAACTGGAATTGGAGATATTGGAGCAGTTGTTCTAAATGAAAGAAAACAATTGGCAACTGACGGAGTTATTATTGTTGGTGCTAACTTGAATGAAAACGACAAGGAACTAACCAGTTTAATTGATATCCAAATGCGAGGGGTTATTTATATTAATGAAGATAACCCAATCTTTAAATTAATGCAAAAAAATGTTGTTGATATTTTAGAAAAGGCAAAAGAGGATTATAAAAATAAACCCGAAAGTTTTGACTTAAATTTAATTAAGAGAGAAATTATTTCAAAAATGAAAAGTATTGTAAAACAAGATACAGGTAAACAACCAATTGTTTTGGTTATTATTAATGAAATTACAGGTTCGGTTTTCGAACCAAGAAGAAATTCACCAAGACCAAAAACAGCAGACTAATGTCCGCTGTTTTTTATATTAAAAATGAAAATCCTGCTCCAATTACTTGAATTATAACAAAAATTAATACTAATTTTCTTATTTTGACAATTCAAGCTTCTTCATCTGTCATTGTCGCTAAGTATCTTCTTCGAGCATCATTGTAATAACCAGCTGCTCGGCGATTTTTGATTCATCCCATAATTAGTCAAACTAATAAACCAAAGACGATTAAAATTGTTGTCATTGTAGAGGCAAAATATTTTCCTGGCATTGCGTAAATGTCTACCAAAAAGGCTATCATCAAGAAAATTCCTGAAATTATCACAGTTATTAAAATCTCATATCAACGTAGCGATTTTGCAAAGCGATATTTAGTCTTTTGCTCAAAACTATCAGGTCCTTGATAAGTCTCTTTTATGACATCTTTGACCTCGGCCTCATGAATTTCTTTTTGATCAGCTTTTAATTCCTTAAGTTGTTTAAAGGTACTGTTATTTTTTTCTTTTTTAGCCATAATATCCCTCACTTTTGAATTTTATTTAAAATAATTTCACTTATAATTTATTATATGTTATATTAATAAATATATGCAAATATATGTAAATAAATACAATTTTTTAAATTTATAAAGTAATAATGAAAAAAACGAAAGGGGCATTTCGATGGAAGAAAAAAAGAAAATTGATTTCGATTTGGAATCAAATGACTTCTGTCTTGACGATGAAATAATTCATACTAAATCATCTATATGAACGAGAATGAAATTCAATTTAGCAGCAGCTAAGAGTAATACTGATGAATTTTGAGCTCGATTTCCTTTAATTGGTTATTCATTAAAACGTATTCTTTTCGCCTTAATAACGCTTTTATTGGCGGTTTGTGTAGTATTTATTATGCTAAGATTACAAACTCCAGATGAAGTTTACATGGGAAATATTGACTATAATAAATTAGGAATTTCTTATGGTGATGATGAATACTTTCGTCTTTTAGCAATGAGAAAGGCAATGTTTAAAGTAGACGGGCCTTTACTAACTCAGCTATGGAACTATATTCTTAATATCATCCCGTTTATACCAAGAGAAGTTGTTATTAACGGAACAGCAACTATTACACCATCAGGGGAAATTGTTTTAGTTGGAGATAAAGTAATCAAATGATTCTACTTGGGAGAAGTTTTCTCAACAGCAGTATCAGAACCAGGAAAAACAGTCACAAGTGTTTTTGCAGAAGCAATACCTTATTCATTTGCTTTTGGTACAGTGGCAATGGTGTTTTCTTATGGAATTGGTATTCCGTTAGGGATATTATCTGCCAAAAATAAGGAAAAAACTGTTGATAATTCAATTAATACAGCAAGCATAATTTTTACAGCAATTCCTCCAGTGGTATTTGTTGTTGGAATTTACTTAATTTCAATAAATGTCTTTGGAGCTCATGGATTGTTTAGTTCAGGAACCTTTGATACAAAATTTTGACCAACATTAACAATTGTGTTAATGATTATGCCCCCAATTATAATTTCAACTCGTCGATACGTAATTGATGAGATGACAGCAGATTATACTAAATTTGCGCTTTCAAAAGGTATGTCAAGTACCTATGTATTTAATATTCATATTTTTAGAAATGCTGGAATCCGAATTTTTAGAACTTTACCAGTAGCTTTTGTTGGTACTATATTTGGTTCAAGTATTTTTACAGAACAAAATTGAGCAATTCCAGGAATGAGTAAATTCATTGTTTCTGGGGTAGCTGCCAAAGATTCATTTGTTGTTATGGGATACATTGTTTTCTCAGCATCTGTTGGAATCATAACAACTCTAATTGCTGATATTATTATGGCGGCATTAGACCCACGTATTAAATTAACAAAATAATAAAAAAGGAGGTCACATAATGCAAGATCAAAAAAATGAAAATAATTTAAATAATGATTTTGATATTGAAAAAATTGATAAAGATTTATTTCAAATAGTTGGACCTCAAAACGAAGAGAATGAAAGGATCACAACTAAACCATATAGTTACTGAAAAACAGTTGGAAGTATTTTATGTAAAAATTGAATATTTTTAGTATGTACTGCAGTTCTTCTGATAATCGTCTTGCTAGCTGCGATTGTACCAATTGGTAAAATAGCTGTTCCCAAACCAGGTGATATAACTTGAGATATTACTCAAAAAAATCCCTCATGAGATCATTTGTTTGGTTTAGGAATTCAAGGTGAAGATTTTTGAAATAAAATTTGAATCGGAACTCGAACTACTTTAATCTTTGCGGTTACAATCTCAGTAATTCAAATTATTTTAGGAGTAGTTATCGGTTCAATTTGAGGATACTACCGTCGTTTAGACATCTTATTTATTGAAATAACTCGTTTTATCAGTCTGGTACCAACATTAATATTGTGATTAATCATAATATTCGCTTTTGGTCAATCTTGAGGAGTAATTGTTTTTGCAGTTTCTATTGTAAGTTGAATCGGGATGGCAGAAATAATCAGGGTACAAATTATTTTGGTTAAAAATACCGAATATAATATTGCCTCAAGAACTTTAGCAACACCAGGTTACAAAATAATTGGTCGTAACATTATGCCAAAAATTTTACCAATTGTAATTCAAACAGCCTCATTTTCAATTCCAGGGGCAATTGCGATTGACTCAACATTAAATTACTTCAACTTTGGATTTATTGTTGGTCGTGAAAACACCTCGTTGGGTTATATTTTAAACGAAGTTTTAGCAAGTAGTGCTTGACAAGACTTCCCTCACTTAATAATTATTCCAGTAGCAATGATTGCTGGTATTTCTATCATCGTTTTCCTAGTTGGTCGAGTATTTGCTGACTCACTAGATCCAAAAAACCATCGTTAAAAGAAAGGAAATAACAGAATGGAAAAGATAATTTCAATAAAAGATTTAATAGTTAAATTCCGAGTTCGTTCAAAAACTTTAACAGCCATTCGTAACGTTTCTTTTGACATTTATGATGGAGAAACAGTCGCTATAGTTGGGGAATCAGGAAGTGGAAAGTCTGTTATGACCAAAACTCTAACAAATATGTTAGAGGAAAATGGTTGAGTAAGTAACGGCTCAATTACTTACTTTCCTACCAAAAAAACTATTGAAGACGAAGAATCTTATTTCAAAAACGAGACAGATCTTTTGTCTCTTCATAAAACTTTATTAGATAAAACTACCAAAAAAGGAATTATTAAACAAAATAAAAATATTATAAGTCAAAAATCAAACTTAATTGAAAAAATTAACGCTCTTGATCCTAAAGAGGTTGAAGAAATTTTAAGACAACTTCAAGAGAAATTGGAAGCTAATAAAACTAAATACGAATTCTCAAAGTCAAACCGCGGGATTACTAAGTCTATTCCGATTATCGAAAAAATTGAACAATACGAAGACATTTATAAAACTGCTTCTACTCCGGGTTATCGTGAGCAAAAACTTGAAAAACTTACAAATGAAATCGCTTTAGCAAAAGCTGATATTGAAAAGTTTAGAACACCATCGATATTTCGTAAATTAAAACTAAAGAACAATGTTAAGCTAATCAAAAACTATTATGAAAACAAAGATTCAATTCAAGATGATGACTTTAAAAAAATTGATGAATACTTCGCTAAAAAGGAATTTTTAAGCGAATTTGAAGTTAGTTTACAAGAAAAAAATTCAATCGTTAAGTCAAGGGGTGAAATCAGTGAAATTGATTTCAATGCCTTTATTAAAAACTGAAAAAATGTTTGATACCCAAGTTTTATTAGCCAATCAAGAGCAAACAAGGAAATTACTAAACTAAGAGGAGCTACAATTGCTACAATTTTTCAAGATCCAATGACAAGTTTAAATCCTTTACTTTCAGTAGGGTTCCAAATTACAGAAGTTTTACGTAAACACCATAATATGTCCCGAGCCCAAGCTAAAGCTGAAGCAATTGAAATATTAGGAAAAGTCGGAATTCCAAATCCTGAAAAACGATTCAAAGATATTCCGGGTCGCTATTCTGGGGGAATGCGTCAAAGAGTTGTTATCGCAATTGCCTTGGCTTGTCGTCCAAAAATTTTAATTTGTGATGAACCAACAACTGCTTTGGATGTAACAATTCAATCACAAATCTTAAACTTAATTAAAGATTTACAAAAGGAATATGGCTTTACCACTATTTTCATTACCCATGATTTAGGAGTGGTTGCCAATATTGCCAACCGAGTTGCTGTAATGTACGCTGGTCAAATTATAGAACATGGAACAGTGGATGATATTTTCTTCAACCCCCAACACCCATATACTTGATCACTGCTATCATCTCTACCCCAACTTGGAATCAAAGGTGAAGATTTATTCTCAATTCCAGGAACACCACCATCATTATTTTCAAATATTAAAGGTGATGCTTTTGCGCCAAGAAATAAATATGCAATGAAAGTTGATTATATTCACGAACCTCCAATGTTTAAAGTGAGTGAAAATCATTACGCTAAAACATGGTTATTAGACCCAAGGTCACCAAAAGTTCAAAGACCAAAACAATTAGACATGCTTTCAAAAGCTGTTAGAGATGCAAAGGTCGGTGAGTAATTTATGAAATCTAATCAAAAAGAACCTTTTGTAATGGTTCGTGACCTTGAAGTACAATTTCGTGCTAAGGGTAAAACATTTAAAGCGATTAAAGGAGTTAACTTTGACGTTCTTAAGGGAGAAACTTTAGGTTTAGTTGGAGAATCGGGAAGTGGTAAAACAACCATTGGAAGAGCTATTATGGGGATTCAGCCGATTCATGACGGAACTGTTTATTTAGAAAATAATGTAATTGGGGGAAAATTGCCCAATCTAAATTTAATGAATAAAAAGATTCTTTTCAAAATTAATAATATGCAATTAAATATTAATAGTTCAATTGTTGCTTTAAATAATTACTTAAAATCTGCTAAACAAACATATTATAAATATGTTGAAAATAAAGATTATAATATTAAAACTAATGAAATCAAGGAAATACAAAATCAAAATTATATTTTAAAAGATGGAAGTAATTTTTACAAAAAAATAAGCACTAGTGATTGAAGCGCAAAGCAATTTGAACTAGTTAAAGCGCTTGTTAATGATAATTTAAAATCATTAATTGGGGTAATAAAACTACAAAAACGTTTATTAAGATTCATTGACAATTTAAGCTCTTACATACCAGAAATCGACAAAGAGTTAGAACTTTCAATTATGAAAAAGCAAAATGATACTATGGATTTGATTATGCGTACAAAAACTTTGAATAATCAAGCTTATGAGTACATTTTAAAAGTTGAAAAAATTCGCCGTAATTTTAAGACTAAGGGACATTATAATTCTTTAAAGGATTTCTTTAACGACCTATTTACAGTTCTAAAAGAAATAACTTTGCGTTGCCGTCAAGCTTCTAAAACATTCTTAACAATTTCAGATAACCAAAAAATGAATGTCGCTTTATCGAGTTCGCAAAAAAGTCGTAAAAAACAAATTGATATTTATAATGCTGAAATTACAGCAACAAAGATTCAAATTGTTTCGACTTTAGAAAAGCGTATTTCTAAGTTATCAAATCAAGAAGAACAAACAATTCAGCAAAAAGAACTACTAAGTAGTTATGAAAACACTCTTGAAAAAGTTAAAGTAGTAAATGATGAAGTTATTAAAGAGCGCGACATCATTGAAGTCTATCGTTGAGCTAAAAATGATGACGAGCAGCCGTCAATAGCGTATGAATCAATCATTGAACTACTTGAATTCTTAAAATTACCTTCAATTGATGATGTAATTGCACAGTCAAAATTCTTTGTATTGCAAAACCGTAAGTCTAGAAGAGAATTTAAGAAAAAAATGCAAATGATCTTCCAAGATCCAGCAGCTTCATTAAATGATCGAATGGCTGTTGGCCAAATTATTGGAGAAGGTTTAGAAAACTTTCCTGAACTATATAAAAATGAAGAAGCCCGATCAAGTTATGTTGAATTCTATAACAACAATTTAAAAGATGGACAACAATCACTATCAATGGATAAAGTAAAAGATAGCGATGTAAAGCAATTTTTAATTTTATCTATTTTAAAAGAGGTTGGACTTCTATCAGAACACTTATCTCGTTATCCTCATGAATTTTCTGGAGGGCAAAGACAAAGAATTGGAATAGCAAGAGCGCTAGTTATGAAACCAGAGTTTGTAGTGGCAGATGAGCCAATATCTGCGCTGGACGTTTCAATTAGAGCCCAAGTTCTAAACTTATTAAAACTATTTCAAGCAAAATTTGATTTAACCTATATTTTTGTAGCTCATGACTTGTCAGTTGTTAAATTTATTGCTGATAGAATTGCGGTAATTTATCATGGAGAAATTGTTGAATTAGCGGAAGCAAATGAATTATTTGATAATCCAATGCATCCATACACTAAATCACTATTAACCGCGATTCCTTTACCAGATCCAAAGCAAGAAAAAACAAAAATTCATATTGATTATAATCCTGAAGAAGTCCACTTCGACTATATTTTCGATGTACCTGAATTTGTGGAAATTACACCTGGACACTTTGTTTTGGCTAATACTAGAGAATATAATGCATTAAAAAAGAAATAAAATACCAAACAATTTAGTTTGGCATTTTTTTTAATATTAAATATCAAATAGTGGAATTGTTCACAAAAAAACACTATAATAATCAAATATAGCAAATAAAAATAAAGGGGGGTATAAAATGCTTAAACTAAAATTAAAAATGCTAGCATCTTTCTCGGCGATTACGCTAGCAGGGAGTGCGGTAACTAGTTGTGGTGTAACAACTAGCCGATTAATGAGTCGTTTAAACGACGTTAATACCTTTAAATTTACTTACTTGTACCCATTAACTAATTGATCAACTGGAGTAACCATGCAAGCAGAAGATGGTCGTTATTTAAACAACCTTCAAGGCACGCTTTTAACAAACGACCAATATGGTAGAATTGTTGGCGATTTGGCAGAAATTGTAAGAAGTAATGAAGATTCAACAGAATGAACATTCAAATTCAAAGATGATGCTTATTGATATGATGCTTTTGGTAATAAAATGGATCCTATTTTAGGAAAAGATATGAAAAATGCTGCATTTTATGTTTTAAATAATAGAAGTATCTCAGAAACAGCTGGTTTATGAGAAACCTTTGTTAAAGGTGCTACTGAATTAAAACAGAAACTAAATGGAGTTAAGGAGAAAAACGGTACTTTTTCAATTGCCCCAGCTAGTTCTTCTGATATTGAACAACTTTATGAAAATTTTGAAGGAATTACAACTCCTTCAAAGGATTCTAAAGAATTCACTTTCCACTTAACAAAAGGGGTTCCATACTTTGATACAGTTGTAACTTATACAGCATTTGCACCTTTACCTGATAAAGCAATCAGCGAAGATAAACCAAATGAATCTTACTATAATTACGGAAGAACTTGAAGAATTCCTTGATATTCAGGAGCATATTTGGTTGATGTTTATGAACCAACTTCACAAATAATTTTGAAGAAAAACCCAAATTACGTTAACTCAAGTGATATCCATGTTAGCAAATTAGAATATACTTACTTAAAAAATGCAGATGTTAGTCGTAACAGGGTGCTTTTTGAATCAGGAGATGCAAGTGAAGCTATCATCGCCCCAACTGACTCAGCTGGTTGAAATAAATATGTTGGAAAAGATGCGGCAAACCCGATCTTTGCAGGAGCTACAAGTGAAACTTCACCAGACCCAACAACTTTTAACTACACAATGAATATGGCCAATGTTGGTCGGGATGAAATATCTCGACGTGCAAACTTGGCGATGACAACAAAATCTGTTAGAGCGACATTATCGAACTTTTTAGATCGAAGCTTATTTGCTAAATACTTTTCAGATGCCTTAGATTCAGGAAAAACATCATCATTTTTAAGAAACGTTTATACAGCTCGTAAATTTGTTGTTGAAGAAGATGGAACAGATTATGCAAGTTATGTTGAAAAACAATATGAAAAACAAGTAATGAAACCAAACGCTTTAAATGCCACTTTAGATGTTGAATCATCAGGTCAAACGACTTCTGCAAGTGACTTATTAGCTGATGGAAGCGACGCGCTTTATCATAATGAAGCTAATTTAAAAAATTCATTTAAAGATACAAATCCAGAAATAACTCTTGATAATCTTTTCAATCAAGTTAGAAAAGATTTAAAGGCAGTTGGTATTAATGATAGAGTTAAAATTCCAACATTGATGAATGGTAACTTAGCAACAACTTCAAATATTTACTTAGAAAATATGATTGACACTTTTAACTCAATTGACAATAATCCAATTGAAATTGTTAAACATATTACTGTGGATGTAACAGAATACCAAACCCTTCTTAAAAAAGGTGGTTGAAATTTAGTTATTTCAGGTTGATCACCAGATTATTCAGATCCCTCAACTTACTTAAATACTTATGCAATTGGTGGGGATTTACAAGGTTATACTGGAACTAATCGTGCAGGAAATTTCAAAAAAAATGGAGATACAGTTGTTTTTGAAGGTTTCAAAGAGGAATACAAATATTTAGAGCAAAATCCAGAAGCTACCAAAACAATGAATAGTTATGCAGACTTTTCTACTAAACTAAACGCTGCAGATAAAATTTCAACTGATTTAAAAACTCGTTATGAAGCATATGCAGAAGCAGAATTTAATTTAATTTATCGTGATTATTTATTAATTCCAGTTTATGTACCAAATGGTAGTTACCAAGTAAAATTAACTTATAAAAAGCCATTTACTCAACCTTTAACTCCATATGGAGGTTCAAAATATCGTTTTAACTTTGTTGAACTGACTCCTTTTTTGTTAACTCAACGCGAACGTGATATTTTAGCAATTCGCTATGAAGAACAAAAACGAATTTTGAAACTAGAAGCTAAAATGGGGGGTAACTAATTATGAAGAAATTACTTATAAGCCTATTTACATTAGGAGTAACTTCAACTAGTGCGCTTAGTGTTATTAGTTGTGGAGATCCAACTCACAACCGTGATTTTAATAAAACCAATTTACAAGCCTATAGTTCATCTGAATTTTCACGAATCGGAATCTTGGAAGGGGCTACAGACGGAACCGATCAGCAAGTATTTGAATGAAATGTTGCTAGAGCTTTTGAAAGCGATGTTTATTTACCAGTAGTAGAGGATGACTTTGAATTTCAATATTTAAATGAAAATCATGATATTATTTCTGATAAAGATATTAGTTTTAAAATTGGTGATAAAGTAATTTTTAGGTTAGTTGCCAAACAAACTAGTCTAAATTTTGAAGACCACACCGAAGTCATTGAAACCCAACTTTTCAAGGATGAGAAAAAGAATTTAAGTGACATTGTTATTCAACCATATTTGAAAGACTTTGAAGCTGATAAAGAAAAACCTGAAGTGATTTTAGCCAGAATTAAAAGATTCAATAACCATCTAATTTGCAACTCAAATAATTTAGAAATAGTTTCTGTCAAACAACCAGAAGACGACGAAGTTGGTAAAATAGTAGTTAAAGGAAATAGTGAAAGTTTACACTATACAAATCAAGAATTTGAATTTACATATATCTAGAAATATCTTTTTAAATTTATTTTAAAAAGATATTTTTCTTTCTTTGATGGTTCTTTGAATTATCTTTGCGAATTTAGTATAATAATTAAATAAATATGCACAAATTAAGGTGGTTTAATATGAAGGATAGAGAACGCGAGCTAGATGATCAAAATGACGACCGCACTCGAGCATTTAGCGTTTCCAAAAAGCAGCGTCGTGGGGACTCGGTTGGTTGAATAATTGGGGCTTTACTGCTTTTCTTTTTTAATATTGTTTCAATCGCAAGGCTAACTGTTGTTGGTCAGTTTTTTGACGATGTCATTTTTACTCTGCCTTTTGGTTGATTTAAATACGTTATTTATTTTGTTTTTTTTGCATTTGATATTTCGATTTATTTTGGAATAAAATATAAATTTAAAAAGCGTTTCTTGTTAATGGTAACAATCACAATTTTGGCATCTTGTTTTTTAATTTCTGCAATCTTGTTAATTGTGGCTTGATCAACTGAATCTGAGTTATTTGTTGTGAAGAATTGGTGATCAAAATCAATTATTTCTGATGTAATGAATAGTTACTTTACTAATTGAAAAGAAAATTCGGTTTTCTCAGCAAATGATCAAAATTCTAATCCCTGACTAATCTCTCCTCCAGAAAGTTACTTTACTTTGTGAGCTGGTGGAGGTATTTTTGGTAACTTAATTGCTGCTATCGCTGGATTTACTACAATTTTTGGTGGTTTAATAATTGCGGTTTTTGTATTTTTCATCACAATGATTTGAATTTTCACAGGTGACCCATTCTATTTATTTAAACCCAAAAGCAAGCGTCGTGGTAGAAGTTTGCGTATTTTGCAGTTAAAAAATAGTGGTAATCGCGCCTCAAGTTCAAAACGCCGTTACATGGACGTTCTTGACTTTAATCCAGGAGAAAGTTTAAATGATCGAATGATTTTGGAGTCAATTAAGGAAAGTGATGTTACAATTGAACTGCCAAGTTTTCGTAGACATCGCCAAGAAGATCTTTATCAAAATCAGGGTCGTGGTTTTTATAACACACAACTAGATTTTCATCAAAATGATGATCAGTTAACTCAGATGCAAAAAGTTGATGATGTGTTTTTACAAAAAGGGGCTCGTGGATACAAACCAATTCAGCACAATAATGATAATTTCTATGAAAACAGCTTCCAAGAATTTGAAAATAATTTTTCACCCAATCGTGAGCAACAAAATCAAGTCTATTCTAATAACCAAAACTCTGTATTTAAAAATCCTTCTATGGAATCTTATGAATCAAGAAGACTTAGCGAAGAAAAATACGAAATGCCGCAATCAAGTATTTATGGTAATATTTCAACAAAACAAGCTCGTGAAATTTTTGAAAAAGAAACTAAGATTACTCCTTTCGGGGCGAATGGTAAAACAACAGAGCTAATTAGCAGTCTAAATAATCCAAATAAAGAAAGAATTTCTCCAAGTCAGCAAGACCGTTTGGATAATTTAAATTCAAGCAAACCAAGACAATCTACATTAGAGGAATTTATTTCAAGTGAAAAACAAGAACGTCAAAGTTATGAAGAACTATTGGCAAAACAACACAATTCAAGAAGTCCGATGGCTGAAATTGCTGCCCAAAGAAATAATACTCGATTAGTAAGTAATAGCTTCTTGAATAATCCACAAATTCCATCAAACCGCATCTCAGTAGATAAAACTAAGCAAATAAAAAAAGAGATTTTTGTTAACAAGGGTTATAAAATTCCACCAATTTCATTATTGGATGAACACAAGACAAGCCTTGAAGATATTAAGAAAAATGAAGCAATGGCTCACGCAAAAGCGGAAGCAATTAATAATGCATTAGCTCAATTTAACGTTAATGCCAAAGTTGTTAATATGAATATCGGTCCAACTGTAACCAAGTTTGAATTACAACCAGCTCCAGGAACAAAGGTTAACAGCATTATATCGCTTGAAAACGACTTAAAATTGGCCCTAGCAAGCCAAAACGTGCGTTTAGAAGCACCAATTGAAGGTAAAGCTTTGGTAGGAATTGAACTTGCCAATGATGTTCCAAGCTTAGTTCGTTTACGTGGAGTTATTGAAAAAACTCCGATTCAAAAAATGAATTCAAAACTGTTATTTGCAATTGGTAAAAACGTTACTGGAGAGCTTCTTTTTGCTGAGTTAGATAAAATGCCTCATTTACTTGTTGCTGGTTCTACAGGAAGTGGTAAATCAGTTATGATAAACACAATTATTACTTCTTTACTACTAAGAAGCAAGCCTCACGAAGTGAAATTTTTGATGATTGATCCAAAGAAAGTTGAATTGCAAATTTATTCAAACCTTCCTCATTTACTAGCACCAGTTATAACTGATATGCGCGAAGCTAATAATGCTTTAAAGAAAGTCATTAATGAAATGGAACGCCGTTATAGTTTGTTTACAGAATTGAGTGTTAAAAATATTGAGGGCTATAATGCCAAAATTACAGATGAAAAAAATCGTTTACCTTTTTATGTAATTGTAATTGATGAATTAGCGGACTTAATGATGACAGCTAATAAAAAAGATGTTGAAGATAGCATTATGCGTCTAACCCAAATGGCTAGAGCTGCTGGAATTCATCTAATTGTAGCAACTCAAAGACCTTCAACTGATGTTCTAACTGGAGTTATTAAATCAAATATCCCAACCAGAATTGCTTTTGCGGTTTCTTCAGGAATTGATTCTAGAACAATTTTAGATTCGACTGGGGCAGAAAAGTTAATTGGTCGAGGAGACTTGTTATATATGCCGCCAGGTAGCTCAACTTTAACCAGAGCGCAAGGAGCGTTTTTAAGTGATTCAGAAATTGAAAGAATTGTAGATTACGCTTCAAATCAACAACAACAAATATTTGATGAAGATTTTTTGAATATTCAAGAAAATAATGATACTTATGCGGGAGGTTCAAATGACGACCTTTACGAGGAAATCAAGGACTATGTAATTCAAATTCAAAAAGCTTCAACTTCATTAATTCAACGTCGCTTTAGTATTGGATACAATCGTGCTGCAAAAATTATTGATGACTTAGAATTAAATGGAATTATTGGACCTCAAAACGGCTCTAAACCTAGAGAAGTATTCATAAGCAACGAGGAATATTAGTTTAATTAAAATAGGAGGGCGGGGATTTCAATGAAAACATGAGAAATATTTGAGATCAACTATTCATATGAAGTAACCGTTAACCAGGTTACCAAAAAAATTCCTACAAGAACTTACTTTATTCCTTTGGGAATTGATTATGATAGAGTTGGAAATGTTATTGGTTTTGTTAACATCAAGAAGACTAGTTTAGATGATAAGAAAATAATTATTGACTTTCTTAATCGTTCTAGTAAGAAATTAGAATCTTTAACATTGAGAAAAAATAATTTTGCCAGTGTTAAAATAAAGAATCTAAAGAATCCATTAGGAAGCATAGACGAAAAAAACTGTTTAAAAATACTAGAAGCTTTTTCTATTAGAAAAAATCTTTTAAAAAGTATTTATTTAGATGAACAGACCAAAGAAACGCTTTTGAAAGTAAGAGATAAGTTTGATCCAGTAATTATTTTAAATAATGAAATTAATCTAGCTTTGACTTTATTTTCAAAAAATACTGACAAAATCACAGAAATAATAAAAAAGGTTGAAGAACTGGACTATCTTAGTTCCTTATTACTAGAAGACAACCAAAAATTTGCTCATCAAACAGATATTGAGTTTAGACACGTTAGGGTTGCCAAGAGAGATGCAAATGTTATTGGTTTAAAAAACAATTTAAGTCGAATTCAAGAAAATGAAGAGAAAATTACAAATAACTATAAGGTTTTAAAATCGTACAATTCAGAGTTGTTGGAATTATTCAAGCAAGCTCTGACTTTTCGTAGGGAAAATTGCAGATTAATGAAATCCGTAATTAAAAAATTTACAGATATTAAATCTTTACTTGAAAAAATTGATAGAAATCAAGAAGTTAAATATTTAAGTTACTGCTTGAATATTGACGAAAATTTATTTGCAGAACCAAATTTCGCAAAATTAAAGTATGACTTAGAAATGGAGTCCCAATCTTCATCATCTTTTTCTCAATTGGTTCACGAAAAAGAACTTGCAGACAAAAACTATGATCAGTTGATTAATCGCCGCGAAGATTTAGTTGAATATGATAAATTATTTAATAAACTTATTAAATAATTTTTTGATTTAAATTAATTGATGTATAATTTTAAAGTTATGAAATAAGAGAGGGATTAAATTATGAGTGAAATTTATTGAATTGTCCTTTCCATAGCAATAGCGGCAATTTTAATAGGGACTATAAGTCTAATTCTTATAGTAAAAAATAAGAAGCGTGATAAAAAAAATGTAGTAACAAATCAAAAAAATGATAGTTACAAAACTGATTTAGAAGATATCAAAAAAATTACAAAAGATTTTTTAAAGAATGCAAGGGTTGAAGTTATTTTAAATTACTTTGGCAATAAAATGGTTTTTGGTTTTGGAGTTCCAAAATCTGTTATTCAAGATTTAAAATTAAATTTAAAAGATTCTCAAGTTGCTAAGGCAGAAGTTCAAATTGAAAGCTTGTGAAATAAGGGAGTCGATGAAATTAAGGAAACCAATTCAATTCTTGAAGAATTATTTTTAAATAAAATAAAGTCTCTAGGTGGAGAAAATGAAGTTATTTCAATAATAACTAAAAGTTATATTTCTATACTTAATGAAATTTTAGAAATTTTCAAAAATCTATTTGTAACGGAGATATTCTCAATGCAAATGGCAATTATAAGTAAAGATGAAACTTTGGTTCCTTACCCTGATGAACCTATTAGTACAGCTACTTTAAACACAAAAATGAAGAAATATAAATTGGCTCTCAAAGAGCTGGTTAAATTCATAGAGTCTGATCTTAAATAAATAACTATTACCCTAATATACCTAAATATGCTATAATGTTTTTAATATTAGGGGCGATAAAATGAAATTAACAAAATCACTGAATTGAATACAAATATTTTTAAAATCTTTAATTACTATTTTATTAGTAATTTTTTTGCTTATTGAGGCTCTATTGATTAAAAATGAACTTATTTTCGAAATTAGTCTAACTGTTGGAGCTGTAATTGTTTTATCTTTCATAATTGAAAGCGCAGTTGAATTCCCCATTAATAGATATTCTAGCGCGCTTGCTTCTATTCCTATTGCCTTGGCATTTTGACCTTTAATTAAGCCAAAACCTAAAAATAAAATTAAAGAACAAACTCAAAAAAACCCACTAGAACCTTCGGTAACAGAAAAAATATCTGCGAACCGCCTTAAAATTTCTTACTTGATTGCATCTTTGACATTAAGAGCTTTATTATACTTGCTATTAATTATAGTTTTGATTAACTGTAAAGTTGAAATCTATTGAGTTGTAGTTTTTATCGCATCATTGACGGTTTCTGTCGCAATTGATGGCATCCTTTCAAGCCGATTCATAAATATATTAGTTAAAAACTCAAAATCCATTGCAAATAGAAGCGCGGTTTTGGAGGCTTAAATGGGAAATTATTATCCTAGTTTAAGTGGATTAATTTATGACTTAACAAAACCGGTTGGTCATTCAGTGGATGGTGACTTGGAATTTTATTATGAAGAAATAAAAGAAATTAACGGCCAAATTCTTGAGGCGGGTGTGGGAACGGGTAGAATGTTGATCCCCTTTTTGAGAAAAGGAATTGATATTGAAGGAATTGATAACTCTCAAGAGATGTTAGAAATTTGCAAAATAAATTTATTAAAGTATAAAGAAAATACGACACTTTTGTTGGGTGACTTGGTGGAAACAGAATTTGAAAAAAAATATGAAGCAATACTAATGCCAACAGGAACAATTTGTCTAATTGAGGAACGTGAAAAAGTAATTAAACTTATAAAAAAATTTAAGTCTATTCTAACTAAAAATGGAAAGGTAATAATTGATTTAATTTTTCCTTCAAATTTTAAAGCAGGGACAATACATTCTTTTGATTATAAAATTGATGATAATCGTTCAATTAAGTTGACTAATATATCCAAGGAAATAGATTGAGTTAACCAAAAAACTATTTCAGAATTAGTTTATGAAGATTTTCATAAAGAGAAATTAGTTGAGACTCAAAGACAACAATTTAATCTAAACTGATTTGGAGTTGATGAATTTAAGGCCATTTTAAAAGAAGCTGGATTTATTGATATAAAAGTTATCATCAATTATGGAATGAAAAGGGTACTTAATTTAAAAACGGTCACAATAATAGCCAAATAAAAAATAGACTTTCGTCTATTTTAAAAGCTTTTAGCTGCTTTGATAACTTCGTCTTTAACAGTTAAGGCTGCTGCCTTAGGATCCATAGCATTTACTGGAGCCACTTTTGTACCTGCGAGTAAAACTGGTGAGTTAACTTGTGCCCCCATAAATTCTCAAGTTCCTTTTAAAAACTCGGTGTGGTTACCAAACAGATATCAACCAAATGGAGCTCCTTGGGTAGTTAAAATCTGAACCTTCAAGTGCTTTAGAAGACCAATAGCATCTCCTTTTTTTGAATATTTATAAGAAAAAGTTTGATTTGCCAATAATACATGTTCTAAATAGTTTTTAACAATTCCAGAAACGTTGAAGTTATTCATTGGACAACCAATTATAACCTTATTTACATCCTTTAATTGTTCAATATAAGCCATACTATCTTTTTCGTTAAAGTAGGTTCCCATATTTTCTCTTGTAAGTGTTTTTCCAGCCATTTCATTTGTGTTCAAGTCTAAATGAATAAACTCTGCCTCGGGATCGTTTTTTTTGTACTCATCAATAAATAGATTTGTTAATGCGACAGAAAATGATTTTTCAATAGGACTAACTGAACCATTTATTACTAAAATTTTATTCTTCATAATAATTCCTCCTTGATATTTATTCTATTCCTATTTAATTATTATTCAACTAATAAGTTAATTT
The DNA here is from genome assembly GCF_003363775.1 of Spiroplasma alleghenense. Lineage (NCBI taxonomy): Bacteria > Bacillati > Mycoplasmatota > Mollicutes > Entomoplasmatales > Spiroplasmataceae > Spiroplasma > Spiroplasma alleghenense. Next base: position 922,857 of record NZ_CP031376.1, on the reverse strand, counting down.
ATCCTCTTTTAACACTAAATTTTAGCACTTTTTTCTATTTAAATTGCACTTATTGTAAAAAATTAAAAAAAATCGTTTATTATATAAATAGATTGTAAAAAAAGAAAGGAGTAATTTTGTGGCGAATCACCAAGGAAATAAGTCTAATATTTTGAGTTATGAGCAAAAATTAGAGATGGTAAAAAAACATTTTGAAGATAACGTTCCTTTGAAAGATCTTGTTGAAATGTATAAAGTTTCTTACTCTGCTGCAAGAAACGCTTGCATTAATTATCAAACTAAAGGCCCTGAATCTTTAAGAAATAAGACGGGTAGAACTTTTGGTTGAAAAAGAGCTAAGGACGCACCCTTTTCAGAAGAAGACTAGAAAAAAAGGCAAGAAAACAATCTATACAAATCTGATTAATTTATTAATTGGTAACTTTTTTAAAAAAACAAGAAGCTCTATAGAGCTTCTTTTACTTTTATTTTTCAAATAATAATTTTGAGTTTTATTGAAAATATCAATTATGATATAATAATAACGAGGTAAAAAAATGGAAAAATTTAATATAGCTTGAGAAAATGCAATTAGCTTCAATAATTTGGATAAAGAAAAAAATAGAATGTGCTACATTTGTGATGACATTCTGAAATTTAAAGATATGAACACAAAAGAACCAGAACCTGGTATGAAGGGGTGGAATATTGATTGAGTTGACGGAAATGTTAATAATCATAATTCTTCAAATTTAGTCGCTACCCATTCAATTTGCAATGAAAATAAAACTAATATTAATGGTTTTTGACTATATATTTCTAAAAAAAATTACGAGGACAAAATTTCTTGAAATTCAGAAATTAAGGCGAGCTTCTTCGCTAAATAATAAATTTTATTAAAATAACTTGCTTTTTATTTATTTATTTGTAAAATAATCTAAGTTAAGAAAGCGAAAGCGAGAAACTATATTATCGTATTACAAAAGAATTGCGAAAGGGTATTATTTTCTCGACTTATATTTATAGCCCGATTAAAATTCAATCAATTTAAGAGGCCGGTTTTTAACCGGCTTTTTAAATTGATATAAAATAATTTTTAAATAATTTCAATTTTTGTTTTAAATTGGTATAATTACTTTAACTTAAAGAGAAAGAGGATAATTAATGTTAAAAGCAAGATTAAATTTTTTCAAAATATTTCTATTCATATTTGGTATATTGCTAGTATTAAGCATGGGATACTTTTTAATAAATATGGTAGAAACATCAAAAGTTTGAGATGAATGATATAAATATATGTCAATTCAATCTGACGATGAAACCATTCCTGGAATGTCTACAATAATTTATAACCAAATTCCAATAAAATTAATTGTAATTTCACTATTGAATCCATGGTTATGAATTGGTTCAATTGCCATTTTAAGTTTCTTTATGTTTCTATCATTTGTAACATTAAAACAAGAAGCCAGAATGCTTAAAAAAATAAGTATTACACTTTTAATTCTAATTTTTATTTCGGCAATCTTGTTATCGACATCATTTTTTGTATCAGATTGAGATCCTGAAATTGCATTTGAACTAAAAGACTGACATAGTGCTTTTGGAAAAATTAAAGGTTTTCTTACAAAAATTAGTTAAAACTTCAAATTAAGAATTTCTTAATTTGAAGTTTTTTTACTACTATTTAATCCAAAATTTAATCTTGTGAATTATGATAAAATAACATAAAGAAAGTTGGTGATGACTATGAAAAAGCTGATTTTAATTTTAAGTTCATTCTCTTTTTTAACAATCCCAACAGTTACGGTGGTTTCTTGTGTAATTCCTGATGAAGAAATTCCTTGAGATAATAATGATGAAATACTGGATTCTTTGAATATTAAAAGAAAAGATATCTTTATTAAAGAGTCGACAGACAACGATGAAATTAAAGCATATTTTTTAAATCAGTTAGATAAAAACCCAGAAATAAAGGGCAAATATACTTTTGAAGCTATGGACTTTAACCACAAAAAAAACGCAGGATTTTTTATATTTTCACTAACCGAAGACATCAAAACAATTGGGGTTAAAGGTGATGAATTTGAGTTTAAGTTTTCAACACTTTTAGTAAATGGTCCAGAAGTTAGAGGTCAAACTCGACTGGGAGACTTTAACTTTAACACCGACGTTAAAGTTAAATTTGGTAGTGAAAGCGAAATTGTTGCAAATGCGATTTCAGAAGGTTTGGACACCACAAGCTTTTTTCAAGGAGCCACCAAAGTCGTTGAAATTCAAACCAGCAAATTTATGGAATTAGGTTCTTGTAAAGTATTGTTTGAAAAAGATGTTGATTTAGCATATAAAAAAGGAGACATTTTTGATTTTGACTTTAGAATCAACTGAACCAATCCAGAAAACGCTAGACAAGCTGATAGTATTTTGAACACTTCTTTAAAAGCCATTAGGGTTAGAAGCGACAGAAATAGTATAAGTGAAATTGAGACTCAAATTACCACTATTTTAAATTCTAATTTAAATCTTAATAATAAGTGAAAATATTATAACAAAGGTAATGGTGGTTACTTGAACTATGATTCAGAATCCAAACAAGGAGACTTTATTTTAGAATTCACTCAAGATGTCAATGAACAATATTCTGCTGGCGACTATAAAAATATGATGTTTTCGATTGATGAAAAAGACATGTCGGATTTGGAACGACCTACAACTAGTTTTTATGACTGTAATTTTTCAGGTTTAAGGTTGAAAGCAAATGAGAGAAAAGAAGAAGCGAAGCAAAAGGTTATTAAGATTTTAGACAGTAGTAGTAAACTCAAAAATAATTATGAATTAATTGATAGTAGTTTTTCTTTTGATAAAAATTTTAATTACTCAGTAAGCAATAATCTTTTATTTAAAATAAGAGCAACCAATGACATTGACTTAACTTTTGAAAAAAATGATATTAAATTCTTATATTACAATTTTGAGTTTGAAGGAACCCAAGAGTTTAAAATAAATTCCACAACTAAATATAATTTTATTATTGAAGTATTTTATGAAGAAATTCAAGAAATAATTAATAAAAATCAAAATTCAACAATTGGCAAAGTTAAAGAAGAAATTAATAGCCTTATTTATGAAAAAAGAGGATTTGAAATAGAGTTTGGCCAAGATAAAGATGTTTATCTAGGAACCAACTTATCAGATTTTGATGACTCAACTTTACTATCACAAATTTCAAAAATAAGATTGGTAGGAATTACCCAGAAAGTTTTAGGAGACCATACTTTTAATTTAAAATAGGAGAAAGAATGAAAAGTAAAATAAAAATAGTACAAGGATTTATATTTAAAGAAACTTTTAAGTCGTGAGGCTTAATGGTTTTTACTATTTCGTTACTGTTATCTCAAGTTGCTTTTAATCTTTTAATTATCAATTCTGTAATTAATGACTCATCTTTAAAACAAGAAGAAATATTCATAATTGTAAATGTGGCATTTATTATAGGATGAATTCTATTTTATCAAATATGATTTAATCAAAAGTTTTTTGGAAATCATTTCAGGCAAGAAATAATACGTATTGAACTATCAAGTTTTGTAACATTGGGAAAGTCATTTTCAATCCGGTTATTAATTAATCATTTAATTTCAATTATTCTGATTTTTTTGTTCTGATTAAGTTTAGCGATGGTATTATTAGTCAGATTAGATGGTGCTAGAAATTTATATTTGCAAATGACAACACCAATTTTTATAACTGCTTTAATAATTAATTCATTATTTTGTGGACTGGGAATTATATTACAAATGGGATTGCCAAAGTTATTCACCACGATATTCTTAGTTTTATTTTCTACCAGTTTAGCAGTTAGTAATTTTTCAGCCAACTTGCATTTTCAATCAACTAAGAAAAAAGAAACCCCACCAGACAACACCTGGGCTGTCAATCTAAATCGACAAACAATTAGCATTGATGAAGTTGTTAATTCATATCACTTAAGTGAAACAAATATCTTTATGGAAGAACTTTTAAAGTCATTTGAGTTCTGAGATTATGCATTCAAAAAAAGCGATTGTCAACATGAATGTATTATTGAAGACGAAAATAAAAATGAAGTTTACTCAGCCATCTTTAATGACTATCTTTTTTTAGATATTGATGAAAGAATTTTTGGTACATTTGGAAATCAATACAGTTATGAAATTAATTGAAAAATTAGTGATGACAAAATTGAATGAGAAAATGAAATGATTGCAAAAAAACTTCACCCTTTAGAAACTTTTTATTATGTCAATCAGAGCTTAAAAAATTATTACCAAACTAACAAGTTTTCTAGTTCAAGAGTTGATGACTGAACTAATTCGCTTTTTAATTTAGAACGCAGTAATTTAAAACCAATACATGATAATCCTTTCAATAACAACGCGATTTTAAAAACTTTAATTGAGATATCACAAGACCAAACATTATCACCATATTATTCTAACGAAGATATAATAGAAGTTTATGAAGTTGCTAACGAATTTATCAACAATTATTCTTATTATAATAATCAAAGTATCTCTCCACTGGATTTGAATTTAACTAATAAAGAAAGTTTCTTTTATAATAATGAACTTTACCCAACAGTCAATCAAGTTCATAAAGATTTTCAAGTTTCTTCAGGAGAGCGAATTTTAACAGGCTCAATTCTATCAATGATTAGAAATGCTTGAAATTATAATTTTGATTTATGAAATAATAGATCGATTAAAAATTATGTTAGAAAACAAAGAGCCAATGTTTACTTAAATTACATGTCGCAATTTTGAATTATGAATAATTTTGGTCAAAACAGTAACAGAATTGAATACCATAAATCTAATGCTAAAATAGCAAATGCCGCCAATAAATACTATTCGGTAAAAATAAATGAAGATTACGATTTATCGTATTTGATTGTCAGAAACCAGACAAATGAATATACTGAAAGAATAGTTAAAATAGATACCTATAAAAAACCTATAATCCAAATTTGAGGAATTTATCTGATGTGAACTTGTGCCGCAATGATTTCAATTTCCTTAAGCTATTTAATTTTCTACAAAAAGATTTCGAGAAGGAGATAATATGAAAAAATTACTTATTTTAAATAACATTGTTCAAAAAAACTCAAGACAAATATTTTATGATAATATCTCTTTTGAAATTGAAAAAGGAGAGTTAATTTATTTAGAGGATAATAGCGATAGTAATTTATTTAAAATAATTTCAGGACAAAGTAAATTCCAGCAAGGTAGCATTTTTTTAAACGGAACTAATTTAAGCGAGTCATCCTTACGACTAAAAATAAGTCATGTTTTGGATTATAAAAAATTACCAAACAAAATCTCTTTAAATAATTACTTGAATTATTGTGGAAGACTTAAATCAGTATCAAAAAAAGAATCAGATGATAAATTGATTCCACTGATTCATTATTTCGGATTAGAAAGTGAATTATTCAATAAAATATTTAAATTAAATCAACTGCAAAAATTTTGTGTTACTCTTTTTGTGGCGCTATTAAATCAACCAGAATTAATCTTGATTGAAATTGATTTTGCTGAATTCTCTAATGAAGAAACTATTAAAGCTATATCTTATATCAACGATCTCAATAAAACGGGCAAAACTTTTATAGTTAAATTAAAAGATATTTCGCTTTTTGAAAAATTTCAACAACTAAATTTTTCAAAAAATATCAAGATTGTGAATGGAGTTGTTTTATAAAATGGAGGTAAGAAATGAAAAATTTTAAAATAGGTTTTATTGGAACTGGAAATATGTCAACAGCAATTTTGCGAGGAATCAAAACTGATACAAAATTAGACAAATTGAAGATCTTTGCTTATAATAGATCTCAAGAATCAAAAAATAGATGTATAAATGAAGGTTTAGCTACTTCAGTTGATAGCCTGAAAGAGCTTATCGAAAAAAGTGAGGTAATTTTTTTGGGAATTAAACCAAAAGATGTCCCAGAACTATTGAAGGAAATATCACCATTTTTAAGTGAGGATAAAATCATTGTATCAATGGTGGTTGCATGACCTGTAGAAAGAATTGTTAAATCCTTATCAAACAATCATTTTAATAAAATTATTAGAATTATGCCAAACTTGAATGCTAGTTTATGTAAGTCATCGACAGCTATTTGTTCAAATTGAAAATTTAGTTCTGAGGAACGCGAACTTATGCATAACTTACTTAATTCTTTTGGGTCAAGTTATGAAATCAAAGAAGAGGATTTTGCTAAGTTTGCAGCTTTGGCGGGAAGTTCTCCCGCTCTAATTTTAAATTTCTATAAAAACTTTGAGCTTTTAGGAGAAGAGCTTGGCATAAATTATTTAAATCTTAAAGAGTTGTTTACAGAGGTTTTTATTGGTACATTGAAAAATTATTTAAATTCAAGTGATAGCCCGCAAGAAATAATTAATAAGGTTACTTCTCCAGGTGGGACAACAATTGCTGGGATTAAAGTTTTTAATAATGAAAAAATAGATTCAATTATAAAAAAAGCCATTCAGGCAATTTTGGAAAAGGATGCTAAATTAAGTTAGTATTTTGACTTAAATTATTTATATATATATAATAATTAAGAGGTAGACATGAAAAATAAAATTGAAAAATTAATAACTTTTTTAACTAGCAATCTATATGAAAGGGAAGAAGCGATTCACTTAACCCTATTGGCGCTTTTCGCAGAAGAGTCAATTTTTTTATATGGTAAACCAGGTTTGGGGAAATCAAACTTAGCTAAATTAATAAAAAAAATTATCAAAAATGGGGAAATTTTTGAGTATCTAATGAATAAATACTCAACACCTGATGAAATTTTTGGGCCCTTGGATATAGATAAATTAACTCATGGAGAGTATGTAAGAAAAACAGAAGGTTACTTACCAAAAGCTGATGTAGCGTTTTTGGATGAAATTTGAAAAGCGGGTCCAAGCATTCAAAATACTCTGTTAACAATTATCAATGAAAAGGAATTTAGAAATGGTAATAAGGTTAATCAAGTACCATTAAAACTGCTAATTTCAGCATCAAATGAATTTCCTGAAGAAAATCAGGGGCTTGAAGCATTATACGATCGTTTCTTAATTCGTTACGAAATCACTCCAATCAAGGATTTTGATAATATTTTAAAAATGATAAATTCTGAAGAGGTAATTAATCCAATTAAATTAGCTAGTGAAGATTTAATAACTCCAGAAATGATAAGAGAAATAAGTGAAATAGTTGACGGTAAAAAAGGAATGTTAATTACTTTATCTGATGATGTAATTAATTTTATTGAAAAATTAAAGGCTAATATTGAAGCTAAAACTGGAATTTATATTTCAGATAGACGATGAAAAAAAGTCATACGTTTAATGAAGGTAAGTGCTCATTGTTCTGGTCGTGATAAAGTAGAAATGGTTGATACATTTGTTGTAAACCATACTTTATGAAATAAATTAAATAATAATACTGTGAACGAAAGAACGGAAATAGGCTTAATCTATAAGGAGTTAATGAATAAAGAAGTTGGTATTAAAAGTGAAACTAGTTGAGCGGAAACTGAAATAAAATCTTTAACTGTTCAAGTAAAAAATGTTTTAAAAAATAATTTTTCAGACAAGAATTACACGAAAGAAATTGGAACTCGTTATAAATCAATTTTGAAAAGAATTGCACAAGAACGTAGCGTTTTAACAAAAGCTAGTTCTATATTCTTTCCTGTTGCTTTCAACGGAATTGACGGTGTTGATGTTGAAATTAGAAACGACTTTGAAAAATCTTTTGCTAAATTGCAAAAAATGGTAGGTTAAATGGTCAATTTAAAGCAAAGACTTGAGGGCGAAATAAGCAACCAATTGATAAATGAGATATCTAATTATCAAAAACAGTGATTTAAGCAGGAATACTATAAAGACTTTTTTGAAGCTTCAAATCAATCAGAAAAAAAAATAATGAAGGAAGTGTTCGAGGCCCAATTTGGAAATTACCAAATATTTGTCGATAGATTTCTTAGTGAGTTAAAAGTTAAAAATGACATAAATTATATTGAAAAAATGGGAGCAGCGAATTTTGAATATAATAAAAATCAAACTCAAGAATTTTTAAATAAGAATGAATCTTATTTTAAAGAAGATTTTCAAATTTTGCCAAGTCTTTACAAGGAAAGTGTAATGGAGGACTGGGTTTCTTCTTTAATAAATTTTGCCTTTACAGATATTTTTAAAAAAATTGAAAATGAATTTAAAATGAAAATAAAACAATACTTTGATAACTATTATCGAGAAATTGAAAATTATACTCAAAAAGCCAAAAAATTAGCTTATGATTATTTGGATAAAAAAGTTTACTTCCTTAAAACTCTTCCAGAATACAATGATTATATATTTCATTTAAACGGAAAAGAAAATATACTATTAAGTCGAAAAATTCGTGAGTTAATAGTTGGTTTTTTTAACCATTGAACTAAAATTATTAGTCAAATTAAGCCTAACGAAAAGATTGTAAACAATATTAAAGTTATTGAAAAAAATATTTCTCAAAATCACTTTATTGATGATTCTACGATTGACCTAACCTTAACTCAAATAGTTGATTTATTTGAACCAAACAAATTAGCGGTGGAAAAAGAACTAGAAAAAATCAGTTTAGAAGAAGGTAAAAAGGACAACTTCGATAGCATTATAGAAATTTTAGAGTCAGATATTTATGATGAGTTTTTATCTGAAATATTTATTTATATTAATGAAGGTGCCAATAAACTTGCTCGAGAAATTAAGGCAGATATTAATGGTTTTGTTAGTTTTATTGATACAACTCAGCCAGTTAGAGATATTTATGGACCAAGTTGGGGAATGGATTTTACTAAGGTTTCTGCTAAAGAAATTGAATTGATGATTAAATTATCTGAAGAAATAAAGAATAATTTAGTATTGCAGAGATTATTTGAGATTTTAGGTAAATTGTCAGGAGCGAAACAAGAATTTGATAAATCTCGTTTGCAAAAATCTTTTGAGAAAAAACAAAAAATTGAAGAGCAAAATTATCCCGAAGAAATATTAGGAATGAAATTGTCATCTGATATAGACCGTATTTTTGCAAGTGAATTGGCTTATTTAAAATCTCCTGCTTTAAAAAAATTATTTATGGTGAAATATTTGGAACAAAAATTTCAAACATTTGATTATAAAAATACCGAGACAATGGATGAGAATGAACTTTCTCGAATAAAAAAACAAAGAAGTTTAAGCCAAGAACAAAAAAGAGGTCCGATTATTTTAATAATTGATATTTCGGGAAGTATGCACGGAACCCCGGAGCTAATTTCAAAAGCGACCGCAATAATTATGAGTGCTTTGGCAAATAGAAATCGTCGTAGTATTTATCTAATCACATTTTCTACGGACATAAACTGACTTGATCTTACAGCAATGCACAGTGATGTAAAATTACTATACGATTTTTTATCAAAAAACTTTTCAGATGGGGGAACCGATTTCTCTACACCACTGCAAAAAGCGATTGAAATTATGCAAACAGATGAGTATCGAAATGCAGACGTTTTAATGATTTCAGATTTTTTGGGTGAGGAAATTCCAGAAAGTATTTTTCAAGAAATCAAAAAATTTCAAGTTGAAAGAAAAAATCGTTTTCATGCCTTAGTTTTAAGTAAGAGCCCTAATATGGGAATACTTAAAAATTTCAGCGCAGTTTGGAATTTAGACCCAGAGGATTTAAATAATTACAAAAAAACATTAAGAAAGATGAGTCAAATTGCTGAATTTTAAGGAGGGTTAAAATGATTAATGTTGATGATCAAATAAACCTTATCTCAGATAAACCTGGATGCTATTTATTTTATAATAGCGATGGTAAAGTAATTTATGTTGGTAAAGCCAAAAGATTACGTCGTCGCGTTTCTAGTTATTTTAAAAAGGTAAGTAGTATAAAAACAATGCAATTGGTCAGAAATATCAGTGAAATCAAAACATTTATTACTGAAAACGAACAAGAGGCGCTAATTCTTGAACAAAACTTGATTAAAAAATACAAGCCTAGATTTAATATAGTTTTAAATGATGACAAGCAATACCCTTATATTGTAATCACAAATGAACCAAATCCTCAATATCGATATTTGAGAAAATATGATAAAAATTCATTAAAGAGTTTTGGTCCGCTTCCTGATGGTACAAGTGCCAGGGAAATTTTAAAAATGTTGGAAAGAATATATCCCTTAAGAAGGTGTGCTGGTGATTTGGGTAAACCTTGTCTGTATTTTCATATTCAACAATGTTCTGGAGCTTGTTTTAAAGAGGTTAGTTGAGAATATTATCAGGATATGATTAATCATGTTGACGAATTTTTCCAAACCAGCAGTGATGAAGTCAAAGAAAAATTAACTCTAAAAATGACTCAAGCAGCAGATAATCTTCAATTTGAAGAAGCTAATAGAATTAAAAAGTTAATTGAGCATTTGAATTTTTCTCGCGTTGACCAAGAGGTTGATTTGAATGACAATCTTAACCGCGATGTTGTCGCTTCTTTTATCAGTGATAATAAGATTGCCTTTGCGATATTATTTTATCGTCAGGGTAAATTGGTTTTTAAAGATGATTTTGTTGGTGACTTTGAAGGACAAGATTTGAGTGAATTATACGAGTCATATTTGTCGCAAATTTATTCAAAAAATATGCTTCCTGATTATATTCTTGTTGATGAAGCAATTAAGATTGAGGATTTTGCAAACAATTATAATAATAAATTAGCAACAGTTGTCGGAGAAACTGAAAAAAAAATGCTAAACTTAGCAATGCTAAATGCTCAAGAAGTTCTACGACAATCACAATTATCAAAGTCAATTGTACTTAATAACGAAACGACAATTTTAAAAGAGCTTCAAGAAATGCTTGATCTACCATCATATCCTCATCATATTGAGATTTTCGATGTTGCTAATATAATGGATGAGTTCGTACTTGGTGCCATGGTTGTTTTTAAAGGTGGAAAACCAAGTTTCAACGACTTTAGGAAATACAACATCGAAATCGAAGAAAAGGGAGATTATCAAAGATTCCAAAATATGATTTATCGCCGCTACCAAAAGGCTCTTCGCGAAAATCAAGAGCTTCCTGATTTGATTATCGCTGATGGAGGTATAATTCAGGTAAATGCAATCCTTTCTCAATTAGAAATTTTGGATTTAAAAATACCAGTAATTGGTTTAGTGAAGGATCAAAATCATAGAACTGACCACATTCTTGATTTGAATAAAAAGGACTTTCTGATACCTCAACAAAGTCCTGTCTTTAATTTTTTGAAAAAATTACAAGATCGTGTGCATAACTTTGCAATTGCGGGATTTAGGAAAAATCAAGCTAAATCACTAATTCAAGACGTTCTCAAAGGTGTTCCCTTAATTGGGGCAACTACAATTGCTAAAATACGTAGTGTTTATCCCACTTTAAGTGAACTTAAAGGGGCAAAAATAGAGGACTTAGAAAAATTGGTTTCTAACAAAAAAGCTTGCGAAAACTTAATTTCCTTTATTAAAAATCTAAAATAGTTATCCACACTTATTATGTGGATAAACCATTCATATTAAATAAGATAAAAATTTCAAAATAGCCAAATATTCATATATAATGTTATAGTTAATAAAAAGGGGAATTATATGATTGATAAAACTGAAATTATTCTAACTGCCGAGGGTTTAGAAGACCTTAAAAAAGAACTTGATAACTTAATTAATGTTGTTAGAAAAGATGTAATTAAAGAACTTGTTGAGGCAAGAGCGCAAGGTGATTTAAGTGAAAATGCAGATTATGATGCAGCTAGAAACCGCCAGGCTGAAGTTGAAGCTCGAATCAAAGAAGTTGAAACAATGATTTCTAAGGCAAAAGTCATTGATAGTACTAAAAAAAGTGTTGGTGATGTAAAAATTGGAAGCACAGTAATTGTCAAAAACTTAAAAAATTCAACTGATGTTGAATTTAAAATTGTAGGGGCAATAGAGGCTGATCCTTTTAAAAACATGATTTCAAATGAGTCTCCACTTGCAAAAGCTATTTTAGGTCTTTCTATCGGTGATACAGTAGAGGTAAGAGAAGTTCGCGAACCGTACAAAATCACTATAAAGGAAGTTAAATAATTAAAATATAAAATCACGCCTAATAAATATTATTAGGTTTTTTTATTGGAGGTAATATGAAAATACAAAAAACTTATAAAAATCCTAAGCCAACTATTTACTTAGTTGGAACTCCAATCGGAAATCTTCAAGACATGAGTTTTAGATCCATTGAAGTACTAACATCAGTTGATGAAATTTATTGTGAAGATACCAGAACGAGTTCTACACTATTAAGTCATTATAAAATTAAAAAACCTCTTGTATCATTTCATAAATTCAATGAAGCTAGTAGACTAGAAAAGATAAAAGAATCCCTTGAACAAGGCAAAAATATTGCAATTATTTCTGATGCGGGAGTTCCTGTAATTTGTGATCCGGGAGCTAAATTGCTAGAAAAATTAATTAATGATGATAAATTTGAACACTTTAGTATTACTGCAATTAATGCTGGTCCAGCTTATATACATTGCCTGATAGTTTCTGGATTTTCTGGAATCGAAAATAACTTTCTAGGATTCTGAGATCAAAAGAATAAGAATCAGGAATTAGTGATTAATAACTTCAAAAAAGATGTGGCATATATATTTTATGAGTCAGTTCATCGAATCAGACAAACACTTTTATTTTTGTCACAAAAACTTGGTGGAGAATCAAAAATACTAATCGGAAGAGAAATAACTAAAATTAATGAAGAGTTTGTTTGATTAAGTGCTAGTGAAATTCAGGAGTACTTAGACACTAATCAATTAACAGAAAAAGGGGAATTTGTGGTCGTATTAATTCCAGAGATGGGAAACTTAAAATTATCAATTTCAGAAGAAGAACAAATTGAAAAAGTAATGATTGAAAAGAACAATGGACTAAACACTAAGTCTGCAATTTCTAAAGTATCAAAAGAATTTGGTTTAAATAAAAACAAGTTATACGAACTATTTCATAAAAAATAGGTAATTACCACCTTTTAAACGAAATAAAATAGGGGTGATACAATCAAAGAGTTAAATTATTCTGAATGCTCAGAAATTTTCGCAGGGGCAGGAATCACTGGGGCAATTCTTTCGGGAATAACAGGAATTATAAATGGTATAACAGACTTTATTTCAACAATTGCTGGAATTACTTTTATGTTCATTAACGGTACTAGTGCAAATCAAGGTAGTTATAAAATGAAGAACTTTACTACAACCTGAGATAATTCTGAAAAATTAAAAGCCGAAAATTCAAGCCAAAACAATTATAATAACCTTTTAGTTTTTTAAAAAACTCCTAAAACCCCTTTTTTAATTGAAAATAAAAAGGTAATATAATTCTATAACAAAGGGGAATTTATGAAAGTAATTAAAGTTTTAAACAACAAAGAAGTGGGTAAAATGACAGCAGAACTCATTTTAGAAAACATCCACTCAAATCCAAGCATTGTCTTGGGATTAGCAACAGGAAGCACTCCTGAGTCAACCTACGAATATTTGATAGGTGATTTTAAAAAAAATAAGACCGATTGATCAAAGGTAAGAACCTTTAATCTTGATGAATATGTAGGTTTAGAACCAACGCATAAAAAATCATACAGATATTTTATGGATGAAAAGCTTTTTAAAAGCGTTAACATCAATATAAAAAACACACATGTTCCTAATGGTATTAACAATACTGATCCAGAAGCGTACGATAAATTGATTGCTGAAAATGGTGGAATTGACCTACAATTATTGGGGATAGGGACTAACGGTCACATCGGTTTTAATGAACCTGGGACAAGTTTTGAGTCTTTAACTTCGGTGGTAGATTTAGCTCAAGAAACAATCGATGTTAACTCAAGATTTTTTGCATCAATTGATGAAGTGCCAAAGCAAGCGATTTCAATGGGTTTACAATCGATTATGAATGCTAAAAAAGTCGTACTAATAGCTATTGGTAAAAATAAGGCAGAAGCTATTAAACAATTAGTAAATGGTAATATTTCAATTAACTGACCATGTACTGTGCTTCAAAAACACAAAGATGTTACCATTATTGTTGATGAAGAAGCGGCTAGCTTAATTTAAGAGTATTAATTAAATTTATTTCTTGCAATACAAATTGCAAATGTATATAATTAATAAGGTTGACAGTTTCAACCGCTCTTTTGTGCGTTATGAAGAAGTTTTAAACTCACGTACAAGGCGAGTCTATACTGAAGGAGATTTTAGAAATGTTTGCAATTTTAAAAACAGGGGGAAAACAAATTAAAGTTCAACCCGGTGATGAAATTTTTATTGAAAAAATCTTAGGAGAAGAAGGGTCAATATTCACTTTTAATGAGATTCTAATGATCGATGATCAAGTTGGAACTCCTTATTTAAATGGTGCGACTGTAAAGGGGACAATTATCAAACAAGGTAAAGAAAAAAAATTACGTGTTGTTAGATACCATCCAAAAAAGAACGTAAATAAAGTTTACGGACACCGTCAACCTTTTACAAAAGTTAAAATTGATTCAATTCAAGCTAAGGGTTCTTCAAAAGCAGCTAATTCAAACGAAGAGGCAGCATAATCAAAATGATTAATGTTTTAGTTCAAAAAACTAATAATAAATATAAAAAAATGACAATTACTGGTCATGCCCAATCTGGCAAGTATGGTGAAGACCTAATTTGTGCAGGAGTGACAGCCATCGTTGGTGGAGCTCTAAACGGACTGGATGAATTATTTAAGGACGGCGTTAATTTAGCTGTTTTAGATAATAGAGTAGAAATTGTTATTGACGATTTATCAAATCAAGAAATTCAATTAGTTTGCGAATTTATATTTTTGCAGTTAAAAACAATTGAAGTTCAATATCCAAAAAATATTACTTTAAAGGAGGTAACTTAAAATGCGTTTTCTATTAGGTTTACAGTTCTTTGCTTCTAAAAAGGGAGTAGGTTCGACTAGAAATGGTCGTGATTCTGAATCAAAAAGATTAGGAGCCAAAAAAGCGGATGGACAATTCGCCAATGCTGGTTCAATCATCTTTAGACAAAGAGGAACTAAAATTCACCCAGGCCAAAATGTTGGTCGTGGAGGAGACGATACTTTGTTCGCTTTAGTTTCAGGTATCGTTAAATATCAAAAATTTGGAAAAGACCGCACAAGAGCGGTTGTTATTCCGGCAGAAATTAAAAATTAAAATAAGCACTTTTATGTGCTTATTTTTATTTTTAAAATAGGCTATAATAATACAAAGGTGATTTTATATATGACATGACTATTTTCAATTATAGGAACTCTATTCCTGGCAGTATTTTTAATTGGTATTTTATTATTGATTTTAGGCTTCTTAAAAGCTTCTTGAAATAACCGAAATACATCATTTGCTAGATTATTTCGCAAGAATATGAGGGCTAAAAAACTAGTAGACCCGGTTAAAGTTTTTCATTTTAATTTTGAGGAAAAATTTGACAAATATCCTTTTCAATCTAAATTCTTTTTAACAGAAAAATATCTTTATTTAAAAACTCAAGATCGCGAGAAAAATGTTGAAATTTTAAAGGAGATTTATACTTGTTTTGAAAGTCTTTTTCTAGATTGATCGACTCAAGAAAGTCGTTTATTATCAAAATTTGATGAAATTCAAATGTCTAGTCCAGTTAAAATCAAATACTCTCACTATATAAAACATTATAATAACTATTTAGATCGCACCCGCGAAGTCTTTATAGAACAATTTTGCGAGAAGATAATGCCAGCTTATTTGGGAAAAGGTTTGGGTTATAATTGCAGCGATATTTTTGCCTCAGGAACTTTTGAACAAATTATTTCTGACTCAAGTCGAATTATTAGTCAGTATAATAAAAGGCGCTGTGATGAGGTAATTTCAAACGCAACACAAGAAATTAATAAAATGATTGAGCAATTATTTCAAACCTTCAATCGGGGTTTTTTTGGAAGTCAAGGTCAAGGTCCTTGAGGACAGCAAAATAATGGTCAACAAAATTACCGTCAGCAAAATCGTAGCCAAGGCTTTGCTAATGGCGAGCCTAGTGAGCTTTCTAAATCTTATAAAATCATGGGCGTTGATGAAAAAATAAGTGACAAAGATTTAAAAAGAACTTATTTAAAACTAGCAAAAGAATACCACCCTGACGTAAATGATTCTGTTTACGCAAAAGAAAAAATGGCTAAGATAAACGCAGCTTATGATGTTATCCGCAAAGCACGCGGTATATAAAATAATTTAAAAAGAAAGAAGGGTTATAATGAATAAAATTCTTAACCATAAAAAAATATTAAATAATAATGTTGAAATGCCTCAGTTCGGATTAGGAACATATAAAATGACCAACGAAGAAGAAAGTTTGGCTGCTGTAAAACATGCTTTGAAAATAGGTTATCGACATATTGATACAGCTCATATTTACAAAAATCATAAAATAATTGCCAATGCGATAAAGGAATCTGGAGTTCCGCGTAATGAAATTTTCATTACTTCAAAAATATGAATTACTGATTTTAAAGAGCCAGAAGCTGCTTTTGATAGAATTTTATTAGAGCTAGAAACTGACTATATCGATCTTTGTCTATTGCATTGGTTTGCTCCTGACTGAGAAAAAGCATACAAACTTTTAGAAGAAAAATATTTACAAAAAAAAGTTAGAGCAATCGGAGTTTCAAACTTTATGGTTGATCAACTTCAACAACTTCTAAAAATTGCTCAGGTAAAACCAACTGTAAATCAAATTGAACTCCATCCTCAATTACCCTGTCTTGAAATAGTTGATTTTTGCAATAAAAACAATATTGCCATTACTTCATGACAAACAATAATGAAAGGTGAAGTCTCAAAAATTGGCGAAATAGTTGAGATTAGTGAAAAATATAAAGTTACCCCAGCTCAAGTTGCCTTAAGATGAGCTTGGGAACGAGGGATTATTATCATTCCCAAGTCAGTTAATAACTTTAGAATTGAAGAAAATTGTAATATCGATAACTTTAAATTATCAAAAGAAGAAATTGAACTAATCAATAAACTTTCACCAGAAGTAAGATTAGGTCCAGATCCTAATAATATTAATGAATTATAGGAGGAAGAAAATATGTTTAAAGTAGATAGTGAAATTTTAAAAAACCAATATTTTCCAAAAGCAATCGAAACTTTAAAAGAATGTATTAGAATACCATCTTTTCGCCAGGAATCTAAGCCTAATCAACCTTTTGGGGTTGGTGTCAGCAAAGTTCTAGACTTTATAATAAAAAATTGTAATGATTTGGGATTTAAAACAAAAGTGGCTAAAGATTTTAAATACGGATATGCAGATTATGGGGATGGTGAAAAATTGTTAGCCATTCTTTGTCACCTTGATGTTGTTCCACCAGGAAACCTTGAAGAATGAAAGGCTGACCCTTTCGATCCAACAATTTCAGATGGAATTTTATTTGGTCGAGGTTCGCTTGATGATAAAGGCCCAACAATAATGAACATTTACGCAGTCAAATATCTTATGGATAATAATTTTATTCCAGATTATAAAATTCGTTTGGTTTTTGGTCTATCGGAAGAAACAACTTGAGAATGTATGCAAAGTTACGTCGCAAATGAACAACTTGCAGATATTGGCTACACCCCAGATGGTCAATTTCCTTTGGTTTATGCTGAAAAGTGAATTTTGGATTGTGATTTAATTGGAACACAAAAAATTGATTACGAAATTTTGGGTGGAGAAGCCTATAATGTTGTTAATGATATTGTTACATATAAAGGTCCAAAAATTCCTGAAATAAGTAAATATCTAACAAAAAATAAAATTAATCATGTTGTTCAAGAAGAAAGCCTAGTTGTTAAGGGGACATCTGCTCATGGAAGTTTGCCTGAGCGGGGAGTAAATGCTGGAACTTGGCTTTTTAAGGCAATGTTTGAATCAGGAATTAATGATGTCTGAACTAACTTGATTGCCAATCAGTTTCATAATAACTTTCAATTAGAGCAAATATTTGGTGATCAAACTGATGAGTCTGGGATGTTAACTGCAAATATTGGAATTTTAGATTTTAAAAACAATTCTCAAAGATTGACTTTTAATTTCAGAGTTCCAGTACACCAAGAAGTCGAAAAAGATGTAATAGAGAAATTTCAAAAATATATTAAACCCTTAAATTTAGATTATAAAACCGTTGCAATAGAACCAAGAGTTTTTATGAGCAAAGAATCAAGTCTTGTTAAAAAAATTATGAGTGTTTATCAAGAAGTAACAGGAGATTTAAAAACTCAACCAGCAGCAATCGGGGGAGGAACTTTTGCAAAATCAATGCCAAATGTTGTTGCATTTGGGGCTGAATTTGATTTAGAGAATTCATCAATGCACGCTTACAACGAATCAATTAAGGTTGAAGAATTAGAAAAGATGCTTGAGATATATACTAAATCACTTGTAAAACTAGCTAAATTTTAATGATAATTTTAAAATGTCACTTTCAAAGGTGGCATTTTTTATATTTTTATTTTAAAAATTAGTTGTTTTATAACTGCAAAATCGGCTATAATTATAAAGATTTGTATCTTCAGGGTATTTAATCACATCTGGGAATTGTCTGGTCGAGTGCTAATAATTTAGTGGTCAGATTTCGAACCAAATGGAAGTTTAACGAAAGGAACATTTTAAAATGTCAAAAGAAATTACAAGAGAACAGCTTTGAGAAGCTGGAGCTCAATATGGGCATCAAACAAAAAGATGAAACCCAAAAATGAAACCATATATTTATGGAGCTAAAAATAAGAATCACATTATTGATTTACAACAAACTTTATGAAGATTAGAGGATGTTAGAAAATTAGTAACAAACATCGGATCAAAGGGTGAAAAAATTATTTTTGTAGGAACAAAACGTTCTGGTAAAGCTGCAGTAAAAGATGCTGCAGTAAGAAGTGGAAACTTCTTTGTAAACCAAAGATGACTTGGTGGAACTCTTACAAATATGAAAACTATTTCATTAAGAATTAAAGCTTTATGAGATATTGAAAATGAAGAGAAAACTGGAAGATTGGCATTAAGACCTAAAAAAGAACAAGTTTTAATTAAAAAAGAAAAAGAAAAACTTGAAAAAACTTTAGGTGGAATTAAACAAATGCACAAACTACCAGCTGCAATGTTCGTAGTAGATCCAAAAACAGACGAAATTGCTGTTAAGGAAGCTAGAAAATTAAGAATCCCAGTTATTGCAATTTGTGATACAAACGTGGATCCAGACATGGTAGATTTTGTAATACCAGGAAATGATGATTTACCAGAAGCAGTTAATGTAATTGTAAATCACATTGTTGAAGTTTGAGCGGATGCAGCTAAAGTTAAAATGCAACCAACAACTTTAAAATTTGTAGCACCTAAAAAAGAATTTGTTGAAGGAGAACGTCGTGGACGCTTTGGAAACGATAGAAACCCAGGAAACGGTGAATATAAACCAAGACCTAGATTTGAGAAGAGACCAGATAATCAAGAAGTTTCTTCAACAGAAGAAGTTGTTAAGGCTGCAAAACCTGAACAAACAGAAGAATAGAGGGGAAAAATATCATGAGTAAAGTAACACCACAACTTATCAAAGAATTACGTGAAATCACTAGTGCTGGAATGATGGATTGTAAAAAAGCATTAGAAGCTACAAACGGAGTAATCGATGATGCAATTATGTGACTTCGTGAAAACGGATTAGCAAAAGCCGCTAAGAAATCAGATCGTGTTGCTGCAGAAGGAATTACTGTTGCTAAGGAAAATGCAAAACAAGCAATCATTTTTGAAGTTAATTCAGAGACTGACTTTGTCGCTCAAAATGAAAAGTTTTTAAATGCTATTAATGCAGTTGCTGATGTTCTTTTAGCATCAAATGCAAAAAATACTGAAGAAGCTTTAAAAGTTAAATTAAACAATCGTACAGTTCAAGAAGAAATGATTGAACTAACTTCAACAATTGGAGAAAAAATTGAATTCCGTCGTTTTGAAGCAATAAGCAAAGACAAAAATGTTGTTTCAATTTATAACCATGCAAACAAAAGAATCTCAGTATTACTAAGTTTTGATGGAGCCATCCCAAAAGAAGATGCCTACAATATTTGTATGCACGTTGCAGCAATGTCACCAAAATATATGTCTTCAAACGAAGTTCCCGAAGACTTCAAGAAGCAAGAACTAAAAGTAATTGAAGAAACTACTGATTTTGGAAACAAACCAGAAAATGTTAAACAAAGTATGATTCAAGGTAAACTAAATAAACGTTTAGCAGAAGTGAGTTTATTAGAACAAGATTACGTTGTTGATGATAAATTTAAAGTTGGAAAGTTTATTGAATCTAAAAAATCTAAACTTGTAAAAATGATTCGTTTTGAAGTAGGAGAGGGAATTGAGAAAGTCGTAACAGACTTTGCAGCAGAAGTTGCAGCTCAATTAAAGGGATAGTTAAATGAACCTATTGGTTAACTACGTAGGAAACAAATTAGATAATGCCTCAGCGCTATGAATGGGTTTTATAGTAATAGGAATAACAACATTATTATTTATAATACTTGGTACTTATTTTTTTAAATTCAAAAAAAAGAAAGTAGTTAAATCATATACAAATAAGTCGTTAATAATTTCTGTAAGTATTGTTGGATTTTTAGCTATTGCTTTAGGAATTGTTGCTGTTATACTATTTTTCAATGCATTTACAATATTTCCAGATAAACCAGATCATGCATATAATGTAATACTATTTGGAATTATATTTCCCGCACTTGGTATGGTAATTGTTATGTTTACATTAATGATAATTTGCGCTCATTTATTCGGGGTAGCATTTTCTGAAAATAATTTTGAACTAGTTGGGGAATTGCTTCCTTATTCAAAAATTGTTGCAGTTGTTGATGATAACAAAACTGGAATTGTTGCACTTGTTTACAGACAAGGAAGATCAAATTTTAAATCTTATAAATTTAGAAAATCAACTGTTGTAGGGCAATTTGTCTTAGAAAACGCAGAACTAACTGGACAAAAAATAAGAGTTGAAAGTTTGGCTTTAGTAAATTCAGAGTTGGATGCAGCTAATACAACAATGCTAGCAAGCGAAAACAAAGCCGATGCAGAAAGAGTTTTAATCAAAGAGGAAACCATCAATGAAGATGCTCCAAAATCTTTAAAAGATAAAAAAGTTGAACAAACTGAAAAAGCTTTAAAAGCTAAAAAAGTTGAACCAACTGAAAAAACTGCAAAAACAACTAAACCTAAAACATCAACTAGCACAGTTAAAAAAACTAAAAAAGAACCAGAATCAGAAGATTCTAAATAGCATTAAACCTTGCATAGCAAGGTTTTTTTGTTATTTAAATAGGTAATTTTATTGATAAAATAATAATGAATGCGAGTTGGTATAATGAATTCTAAAATATTTAAAAAAGAGTACCAATCTAATTTTGATGATTTCTACAAATTTAGTTACTTTTCAATTTTTGACCGAATTTGAGCCGTTATATTTAGTTTGACCGGTTTAGCCGTTGCTATTTACTTGTCAACAATCTTGTTGTTAAAGATTCAAAACTCGCTTTATCAAAGCGAAGATGGAGAAAGTGTTGTTGGAAGAATGGCTCTGGTAATAATTGCGGCTGTTATAATTAATTTGCTATTTTTAAATAGTCAAATTTTTAAAATTATTTTGCTAACAAGATACCAACATTCATATAAAGGGCAACTTATATTCTTCACTGTTTTTACGTTGGATATTTATTTGTTAGTTAGGGTTTTTTTAAAGGACAAGAAAAATTTTAAGTATTTTAGTTTTATGCCAAAAAAATGAATAATTTTTGATTATGTTTTTTTGGGAATTTCTTTTGCGCTTTACTTTGCTTTAGGTTTCATTTCATCGCTTGTACCTCAATTGCCATTTTTCATTACAATCACAATAAAATTTATTCCTTTATATTTTTTGGCATTTATATGTGATTGAACAAAAGTTTTGGTTTGCTCAATTATTTGTGGAGGTTTTGAATGATTCTTCCCAGGAACATTTATAGTCAATGTTCCTCAATTCATGTTTGATTATTGAATTCCTCCAATCGGAATTACGCTGGCCGCTATTTTCAAACCGATTGCAACTCAAAAAGAAAAATTTAAAAAATTGGATTTCATTGTATTTGTTTCCATACCAATAATTTGGATTTACTTTTCGCGAGTAATTGCTGGAGTAATGTTTTGATCTACTTTTCCTTGACCTGGTTTTAATGCTTGAACCTATTCTTTGGTTTTTAATTCCATAAACACAATTGTGGACTATGCTGTCTTTATTGTGGCTGTTCCGTTAATTTGTAGTAATTTGAGTGTATTTAAAGATAAATATCAGGCTATAAGTAGTAATTAGTTTGTTCTTTTTGATATAATAATTTAAAGAGGTAAAATAATGAGTTTAAAGTATAAGAGGATTTTATTAAAAATTAGTGGGGAGGCCTTAAAAGGCAAAGACATCTATGATCAAGAAAAAGTTCAAGACGTTGCAAATCAAGTTATTTCTTTGGTAAAAGAAGGTTTGCAAATTGCGATTGTAGTTGGTGGTGGAAACATTTGAAGAGGTAACCTTTCTAGTAACTTAGGAATGGATCGAATTAATGGTGACTATATGGGTATGATGGCAACAATCATGAATGGTCTAGCCTTGGAAGCTACTATTAAAAGTTTGGGTTATGAAAAGGTTAGAGTTTACTCTTCATTAGAAATCAAAACCGTAACAACTCCATATAATTATCGCGAAGCACGTGATAAATTGAGTGAAGGGTATATTTTAATATTTACTGGAGGAACCGGGTTTAGTTACTTCACAACAGATACTGGAGCAAGCATTAGAGCAATTGAAGTTAAAGCGGATGCATTACTAATGGCTAAAAATGGCGTTAAAGGGGTTTATGATTCTGATCCGAAAGTAAATCCAAACGCAGTATTTTTAAGCAAACTTACCCATCAAGAAGTTGCTGAAAAAAAACTCCGCGTAATGGATTTAACTTCAGCAACTTTATCAGCAGATGCTAAATTAAAAATCGAAGTGTTTGATATGAACGGAAAAGAAAATATAATTAAAGTCGCTCATGGCAAACTAGAATCAACAATTATTGAATAAGGAGAAAACAATGCACAACACAATTTTAGAAAATACCAAAACTAGCATGGCAAAAACAGTTGATGCTTACAACGAATATATCAAAAAAATTCGCACCGGAAGAGCCAACGCATCAATGTTAAGCTCTGTAATGGTGGATGCTTATGGTTCGCTAACCCCAATAGCTCAAACAGCGCAAATTTCTGCGCCTGAACCTCAACAGTTAGTAATTAAGCCATTTGACAGAAGTCAAATTGCTGCAATTGTTGCTGGAATAAATAAAGCCAACTTAGGTTTAAATCCAATTTCAGAAGCAGATTTGATTAGAATTAACATCCCTGCATTAACAGAAGAAATTAGAAAAGATTTAGTTAAGAAACTAAAAGCTGAATTAGAAACTTTTAAAATTAGAGTTAGAAACGATCGTCGCGATTCGATGGATAAAGCTAAAAAATCAAAAGAGATTCCCGAAGATTTAGTTAAGGATTTAGAAACTAAAATTCAAAAATTAACAGATGAAACAATTCAAAAATTAGAATCTGTAACAAAAGATAAAGAAAAAGATATTATGACAATATAACTAAATGCCGATTAAAATCGGCTTTTTCTAACGATTTTTTGACTGCAAACATTTTTTTATCCAATAAACTTGAAAAATATAGAATACTTAATATATACTTAAAGTTAAAGGGATGAATATTATGGGCTTTAAGGTTGGAATGGTAGTTGCTTACCGCAATGAAAATTATGTTGTTTTAGATAAAAAGGAAATACTTTTAAATAAGGATCAAACCGATACCTTTTTTCAAATAAAGAATTTAATCACGCAAACAACCTTGTTAGTAAATCAAAACCAACTTCAAGCAATAAAAATTGATAGGTCCCGCAGCAATTCAGCTCAAAAAATTGATAATATTTCCCAAAGCCAAGAACAACAAAGAACTAGTCCTTCAATGGGTGAAGATACAATAGCTGGACTAAAATCTGCCCTAGATTCAGGAACAGTTGAATTCATTCCAAAACGTTTGCAGCAGCAAGACAACACCTCTAAATCTTTTGATTTGAGAACAACTGCAAATGATTTAAATTTAAGTCGCTATAAGACAACTGTGGTTGAACCTATTTCGATTACAAATGATATGGAATTAAATCAAGTTGAAGAAGATGATTTTGCACCAACTACAATGAGGATTAACAATATCAGTCTCGTAAACGATAAAAAATCAGAGCAAAATTATTCAAATCATTCAAATGTTGATTTTGAAAGTAAATCAGAGGATTCTCAAATGTTTATTAATAGTTTTGACAATCCAGACTTAACGGATGCAAAATTACAAAATCCCGTGAATAACAAAAATAAAAAAAATTATCGAATCAATTTTTCTCAAGAAACTAAATCACTTTTTAATCAACCATCAGAATCTGGCAGTGACATTTTAAAAAAATCAAAGGTATTTCGTTCTTTTAAAATGATGACAATTTGATTATTGATATTATTTTCTTTAGTTATTGTTTTTAGTGCAGTGGTTTTAGTGCTTTGACTAATGTCATCATCAAAAGTTATAGAAAAATTGGCAATTATTGGTTTGCCAGTAGCTTGAGGCATATTTTTATTGTATTTTTTTACATATATCGTCTATAATTTAGTTAGACAATACAAAAAAATTGCTCACTATCATTATCAATTAACAAAAAGTAATAGATCTATTAAGGAATTGAAAAAGCAAATGGAAAATGAAAAAATTGCCTTTTCAAAATTATATAAAAAGTTTCAAGATTTTGAATCTAATTTCTATAAGTTAGATATCAATTTGAAGAGTTCTGAAAATAATGCTGATAAAAAGAAAATAATAAATTAGAACAAAGAAAGAGGTAAAAATATGAGTAAGAATATGGTTATCGTCGCTGACGAAATAAAAAAGGTTTTAAAAGAATTGAAATTGGATATTAATCCAGTTATTGAAACGCCAAGAAACGAATCAAATGGTCACTATTCAACAAATATAGCTTTAGTAGCAGCCAAAGATCTTAAGAAAAATCCTCGAGAAATAGCGGATTTAGTAGTTGAAAAATTAAGTGATTCTAAAAAATTTGAATCAGTTGAAGTTGCTGGTCCAGGGTTTGTTAATCTAAAACTAAAACAAAAAGATATCGCCAAAGTAGTGGAAGATGTTTTGAAGTTAAAAGATAATTTTGGAGCCGGTGCAAAAAAGAATTTCACCTATAACCTTGAATTAGTTTCTGCTAATCCAACTGGTTATTTACATGTTGGTCATGCTCGAAATGGAGCAATTGGAGATTCGGTTGCAAAAATTCTTAGTTTTGCAGGTTACAATGTGCAAACTGAATACTATACCAATGATGCAGGAAATCAAATAAATATTTTAGCAATAACAGTTTTTGTTCACTATTTAAGAGAACTTGGTATCAAAGCTGAACTTCCTGAAGACTCTTATTCTGGAGAAGCTTATGAATTTGTAGCAAAACAATTTGTTTCTGAGTATGGAGATAAATTTAAAAATATTAGTTTTGAAGATAAAAAAATTGCCGATCCAGAAGTAATGGAATTATTTAAGACTAAATCCGTGAAATTCTTTCTAGACATTATTAAAAAGCAACTAACAGACTTTGGCGTTGAAATTGAACATTATACTTCTGAGAAAGCAATGTATGATGAAAAGCAAATTGAAAAAATGCTAGAAAAATACAAAAAAATGGGAGCAACTTACGAGCAAGACGGAGCCTTGTGATTAAAAACCACTCAGTTCAATGATGACAAAGACCGAGTTCTGACAAAATCTTCAGGTGATTATACTTATATAACACCAGATTTAGCAACCCACCAGGAAAGATTATTAAGAAGTAAAGCTGACAAATTAGTAAACTTTTGAGGTGGTGACCACCATGGTTATATTGTTAGAATGCAAGCTGGACTTTCGCTTTTAGGAGCCCCAGATGACTGTTTAGATATTGATATGATTCAAATGGTCCGTTTGGTTAAAGATGGAAAAGAATATAAAATGTCAAAACGTCGCGGAACCGCAGTTTGATTAATTGACTTGCTAGAACTTGTTGGTAAAGATGCTTTAAGATATATGCTTTCTTCAAAAACTGCATCAAGTCATATGGACTTTGATTTGGATATTGTTGCAAAGAAAAATAGTTCAAATCCGGTTTACTATGCACAATATGCAACAGCTCGAAGCTTTAAAGTAATCAATCAAGGTAAGGAACATAACATTCCTGAAAAATTAACTAATTTTGATTTATTAAAAGAGGAAAAAGAAATTCAAATTATGCTAACTTTAGATAAATTTAGTAAGAATGTTGAATATGCTGGAAAAGAAAGAGCTCCTCATATAATTTGTGACTACATTCAGACATTGGTTAAGCAATTCCATTCTTACTATTCTGATTCTAAGATCGTTGATGCAAAAAATGTGGAACTTTCAAGTCAACGAGTAGCTTTAACAAAGGCTGTATATCAAGTACTTTCAAATGCATTTAAATTAATTGCTATTGATGTTGTAAATAAAATGTAATATTTAGAAAAGAGTTGAAAATAATGAAGAGCTATTGAGATTTAATGTTCTTAAACCCAATCTTGATAGTAGCGGCGTTGATTTCAATTTTTTTTATGCTTAAAAATGAAAAGAGTGAATTAAAAAGAAAATTGATTTACTTGGAGATATTCTTGTTCTGATTTACATCCGCTTTAATTTTAAAGTTGTTAATCGAAAAGACTCAAAGCAATAACGCTCTAGTAAATAATGATATTTTATTTACAATCACAATATTTTTTGGGGTTAACTTTTTTGCGATAATTTTCAAACCGATTGCAACTTTTATTACAGGTAAGTTCAAAAGAAGAAGAATCTGATATTGAGTCGCTAATACGACTTTAATAATGGCAATATTTTTTGCTCTGATTAATTCTTTAGTTTTGAATGGTGATAATTTTGCCTTCATTTATCTGTCCTTTATATTAATTGGTTTTTCGCTTTCTGCAAATACGCTTCATTATTTGATAGTTTGTGAGCAAACTTTTTATCGATTGAACCCAATTGGCTCAACAATTACAGTTGCTTCAATAATGTTATTTTCAAATTTCATTGCGAATTATATTTTTAATTTAACTATGATTTTTAATCCAAATCACCAAATAGAAATAATTATGCCAATAATTTTATTAACAGCATTTATAGCATTGGGAATTTCATTTATTCATAAGGAAAATTCAAATTATGTTGGTACATTTGATATTACAATTCGTAATGAACTTGATGATTTTAAGTATACCTATGTGATTTACTTGTCTCTGGCAACATTTGTCATTGTATTAATTTCTGAAATTTCAGGGGGATTATTTTTTGAAGAATATTTGAAAATAATTTTAGCAAATAAGAAAGAACTAAATTCAATTGAAATTTATATTCGTTTAAATCAAACTTTCTACTATTTACCCCAAATATTCTTAGGTTACTGAATATATAAGTGAGTTTTACCTCAAACTGGATACAAATACCACTTTATTACTAACTTGCTTGTCTTGGCAATTTATCTTTCAATTATTGCTTTCATTGATAATCCGTTAATAATCATCATATTCCAATTTTTAATTACATTAGCAATTGCTCAAATATTTTATGGATTATTTGCCTTGGCAGTAATGTGAAATTATCGAGTATCTAATTTTCCTGTAACCGGTTTTGTAGCTTCTTCTGGATTCTTGGCAACCTATATTAGTGAAGGGACATTTCAATCAATGAAGCGAAATAAGGTTTGAATCTTTAATTATGATAGTGATATAACAAGTTTAGTTGCAAATGAAAATTTACAAGAAATTAAAGATAATTATTATGCCGCTTGAAATATTACTATTAGTATTTTGGTTAGCTGTTGCTTGCTTCTAATAATTATCATTTATTTCACAATTGATAAAGTTTTAAGTAATTATGTTGATGTCAAACAAGCTAATATAGATATGATAAAATTAAATTATAGTCAAACACTTTCTAAAGTTGAGACTCGTATTGTTGAAAAGGAGATTAAAAATGTATAAATTGAAATCAAATAATGTTTCTGTGGAAATTGACCAAACCACAATGGAACTAAGAAGTATTAAATTAAAAGATCAAGAATATACTTACCAACATACCAATGACTGAAAAAAGAATTGACCAATTTTATTTCCAATTTGTGGGACTTTAAAAGATAATAAATTTACTCACAAAGATCAAGAGTTTTCTTTGCCTCGACACGGATTTTTTAGA
The DNA here is from genome assembly GCF_003363775.1 of Spiroplasma alleghenense. Classification (NCBI taxonomy): domain Bacteria; kingdom Bacillati; phylum Mycoplasmatota; class Mollicutes; order Entomoplasmatales; family Spiroplasmataceae; genus Spiroplasma; species Spiroplasma alleghenense. Next base: position 894,399 of record NZ_CP031376.1, on the reverse strand, counting down.
GACTTAAAAGATTGAAAAATTACTGATAAGTCAAATGAGCACGTCGTTTTTACAACAACTAGTGATAAAAAGTTTTTGAATGTCTATCCCTTTGAATTTAGAATTGATTTTACTGTTAAAATTGCAGAAGATTCAGTTCAAACAATTTTTAAAGTTAAAAACTTATCTAAAGAAGAAATGTATTTCAGCTTTGGTTATCATCCAGCTTTTTTAGTTAAACAAGATGGAGTATTAAAATTTTCAAGTAAGGAAATTTTTCACACAGATAACGAGAAAATGTTGTACTTAAAGAAAAATCCTAAAACAAAATTTGACTTCACTGAAGTTAAAATAAAGGATATCGACTTTAAAGGTTCTCAATTTTATTGAACTGATAATTTGCAAAGTGATTTTGTTGAGTACACTGATGATGAAAAGAGTTTTAAAATAAACTTAAAAGAATTCCCGGTTTGCTTGCTGTGGGCAGAGGAAAATAACCGTGACTATATTTGTATCGAGCCTTGATTTGGAACAGCCGACTCTGACCAAAGAGTTGATAACAAAATTTCTAATAAAGATAATATACTAACTTTGGGTGTTGATGAAGAATGAAGCAACACCTTTGTAATGGAGTTAAAATAGTATGATAATTTTTAAAAATAGGAATATTGAAGAAGCATTACAAAGTATTTTAAATAACAACCAGTCTGTTAATGTAGATTCTAGGGTGGCTGTTGATTTTTTAAATTATTTAAAAATTAACAATATTGATTTAACAATTTCAGATGAAGAATTTATTAACTTAACTACAGCGAGTGCGATTTACAATAATCGTAAAAATATCACCCAAGCAGATTTATTTACAATCTTACATTTGGATTTAAAACCAGAATTAATTGAGTCATTAACCAATTGCATTCAAGAGACTATGTTTTTTGAAATCAACCAAAACATTAATAATAATTCTGATTTTAAAGATGTTTTAATTGAAAAATTGAATTCCAACAAAATAAGCGAATCTGAGATTAAGGACTTAGAAAAAATACTAATATGAGTTCCTCAGCAAAATAAAATAAATGATGATTTACTGGAAAACTTAAAATCAAATCCACAGCTTTGTTCAAAATTTGACCAAGAGATGATTCTTGATTTAGTTCGTTCATGGGTAATGGAGAAAAATAAAATTCTTAAATTTCAAAATTATTCATTTGGTTTAATTTTAGAAAAAATAAAAGCCAAGTAATTTAATTACTTGGCTTTTTATATTCTTCATAGGCTTGAGTAATTATTTTTTTCAACTCAGGCACTAGTTCTTCTTGAGGGACGGTTTTAAAAATTTTACCTTTTTTAAAAATAATCCCACCTTTATTTCCTCCGGCTATACCAACATCAGCATGGCTAGCTTCTCCAGGACCATTTACAATACATCCTAGAATTGCTACTTTAAAAGGAAACTGCAATGTTTCCACAAACTCTTCGATTTCCTTTACAACCGGATTCATGGCATATTCAATTCTTCCACAAGTAGGACAAGCAATCACCTCAACAATATTATCAAATAATCCCAAAGCGTTTAAAAGTCTTTTGCAAACCTTAATTTCTTCGACAGGATCTTCGCTAAGACTAATTCTTATTGTATTTCCTAAACCTTGCATCAAAAGATGACCTAAACCAAAACTTGATTTAATAGCTCCATTTAATAAACTTCCAGCTTCTGTTATTCCCAAGTGAGAAGGGTAGTCTCATCTTTGCGCTGCTAATTGATACGCTTCTATTGCCATTAATGGGTCGGTGGCTTTTAGTGAATAAATAATATCTTTAAAATCTAGTTCTTCTAATATTTTAATGTGCTCAGCCAATGATTCAACCATGGCTTGTGCTGTTCAACCTAAGTTAGCAACAATATTTTTTGGTAAACTACCTGAGTTAATTCCTATTCTAATAGGGATTTTTTTCTCTTGGCACTTTCTTACAACAGCTATTGTATTTTCTTTTAATCCGATATTTCCTGGGTTAATTCTAATTTTAGCCACTCCAGCATCTGCTGCCATCAATGCAAATTTGTGGTTAAAATGAATATCTGCCACAATTGGTAATGGTGATTGAGACACTAACTCATTTAGCGCTTGGGCATCATTGATTCCTAAAACAGCAACTCTGACAATTTGACACCCTTCATCTTGTAATTGTTTAATTTGCTTTAAAGTTGCCTTAATATCATGAGTTTTAGTTGTTGTCATTGATTGTAAAATGACTTGATTATTTCCTCCGATTTGATAAGGACCCACCATTACTTTTCTAGTTTTATCTCTTGTATACATTTAACCACCCGCTTAAAAAATTTTACCATAGTTAATATCTAAAATTGCATTAAAAAAATAGCCATTGCTGACTAATTTCTTGTTTCAAAGATTTCTATTTTTAATCCTGTCTCATTAAAACCCATCTTTTTATAAATTGGTAAACCATCTTTTGTTGCTACTAAAAGCAGTTTTTCACAGTTATATTGACGTGCTTTTTCTAGCAAATTATAAAGAATGACTGATGCTAATCCTTGACCGCGATAATTTTTGTTAATAGTAATATCATCAATTACAAAAGCTTGGGGACCATAATAAATATTTCCGGTTCCCACAACTTTATCATTGTGATAAATCAAAATCGGGTCACACAATTTCTGACTTTCATTTATTTTTAAAAGGGTTGCGTACTTTGTTGTATCAATAACTCCTTTACCAAATCCTTCGTCGATTTGACCCTTGAATTTTTCTAAATCCTCAAATGCCAATTTCTTAAGAGTGAATCCTTGGGGAACCTTAACGTCTCTGCTTGGAACTTCTTTTAAATTCATAAGCATTGCTTTGTAACTAACCTCGTATTCAAGACCCAAGTCTTTGAACTGATCCTTTTCTACACTTTGGTCTTCATCGCATAGCATTACTCAAATAATATTTTGATTTAGTTTTGTATATTTTTCTATAATAGCCTTGCTATTTTCTCGGTCTTTTTCATCTAGTAATGGGTAAGAATATAAGAAATTAATTTTAAGTTCAGTTAAAGTTGAGTCTATTTCTAATCAGTTGCTTTCTTCATGGTTTATTTTCTTAATTAAACCTTGGTTTAAAGCGGGATCGTTATTGTAACTAATAAAGTTACTTGCTAGAATCTCGTTATAGTGATTTTTAAATTTAAACATTTTCTTCCTCCATATTCATATTAGCACAAATATATTTAATAACAATTATCTATTTTTAAAAATTAGCATATTTTTAGTTGTTTATGGTTTATTAATATAATATAATTTTAAGAATATTAATTATTTTTTAAGGAGAGATTATGAAACAAACACAAATAATAATCTTAGACTTTGGAAGTCAGTATACCCAACTTCTGGCTCGTCGAATTAGAGAAAATAAGGTTTTAGCCGAAGTCTTGGATCACCGTACTAACGTTGAAAAAATGAAAGAGTACCCAAATTTAAAGGGAATTATTTTTTCAGGGGGACCATCAAGTGTTTATGAAGATAAATCATATAAAGTTGATGAAGGGTATTTCCAATTAAACTTACCCATCTTAGGGGTTTGTTATGGTATGCAATTAATAACAAAACTTTTCAAAGGAAAAGTAGAATTAGCGGATACTCAAGAATTTGGTAAAGCAAAACTATTTTTAGATGATAGTAAAAATAAATTGTTTAAAGGAGTTCCTGATCAAAAACTTGTTTGAATGAGTCATGCCGACCATTTAACAAAAATGCCACCAGACTTTATTAAACTTGCGCATTCTGATTCAAGTGTTGCAGCAATTATGCATAAAAACAAAGAAATCTATGGTATTCAATTTCATGCTGAAGTAACGCATTCAGAATACGGGGGACAAATGCTGAAGAACTTTGTTTTTGATATTTGTAATTCTGAAGCAAATTGAGAAGTTAGTTTTTTTATTAAAAATAGTGTTGATAAAATTAAATCAGAAGTTGGAACTGATGAGGTAATTTTAGGACTATCTGGGGGTGTTGACTCTAGTGTTGCTGCTGCATTGATTTCCAAAGCAATTGGTGATCAATTAACTTGTATATTTGTTGATACTGGATTACTAAGAAAAGATGAAGGTCAAAAGGTTCTTAAAACCTATCAAGAAAATTTCAAGATGAAGATAAAAATGGTTGATGCTTCAAACCAATTTTTCAAAGCTTTAAAAGGGGTAACAGACCCAGAGCAAAAACGAAAAATTATTGGAAGAGAATTTGTTGAAGTTTTTAACGCTGAAGCTAAAAAAATGAAGCAAGCAAAATGATTGGCTCAAGGAACAATTTATCCAGATGTGATTGAATCAAGTTCCCCAGATCATGCCTCAAAAACAATAAAATCTCATCACAACGTTGGAGGGCTACCTGAAGAAATGGGCTTGAAGTTACTTGAACCAATTCGTGATTTATTCAAAGATGAGGTTAGAAAAGTCGGAATAGCTTTGGGGATTCCAGAAGTAATGATAAATCGCCATCCATTTCCGGGTCCTGGATTAGGAATTCGTATAATTGGTGAAGTAAATAAAGAAAAAGCTGATATTTTAAGAGAAGTAGATGATGTATTTATCAATGAATTATGAAAAGCTGGTTTATATAATCAAGTTGATCAAGCTTTCGCTGTCCTTCTACCAGTTAAAACTGTTGGTGTGATGGGAGATAATCGAACTTATGACTATCTTGCAAGTTTAAGATCGGTAAATACTATTGATTTTATGACTGCGACTATTTCTCACTTGCCTTGAGACTTTATTGAAAATGTTGTAGCCTTAATAATAAATAATGTAGATCATGTTAACCGAGTTGTTTATGATATAACTTCTAAACCACCAGGAACAATAGAATGGGAGTAATAAAATGACAAATGATTTGAATGGCAAAATAGTTGCAACCGGAGTTACTTTTGATGATGTTTTGCTAATACCAGCTAAAAGTGAGGTAATTCCAAGTGAGGTTAACTTACAAACTAAACTTACTCAAAAAATTACCTTGAATATTCCTTTTCTGTCAGCTGCAATGGATACAGTAACAGAATCAAAATTGGCAATCGCGATAGCCCGAGAAGGTGGAATGGGAATCATCCATAAAAACCTATCAATTGAAAAACAAGCCGGTGAAGTTGAAAAAGTTAAACGTAATGAATCAGGTTTCATAAACGACCCAATTACAATTGGTAAAACTACAACTATTGCAAAAGCTGATGAGCTAATGGCTTATTATCGAGTTTCAGGATTTCCAGTAGTTGATGATAAAGGATTATTAATTGGTATTATTACTAACCGTGATATTGCTGCTGCTAATTCTTTTGAAGATAGTGTGGATTCAGTTATGACTAAAGAAAACATTATCACTGCTAAACCAAAGATTTCTTTGGATGAAGCTAAGAAAATATTAATTAAAAATCGTATTGAGAAATTACCAATAGTTGATGAAAAAAATAAACTAGTAGGATTAATTACAACAAAGGATGTTAATAATCGAAACGACTATCCAAATGCTTGTAAAGATGAGCAAGGAAGACTAAGAGTTGGAGCTGCTGTTTCTACTGGAGTTGATACAATAGACAGAGTTGAGGCTTTAGAAAGAGCTGGAGTTGATGTAATTGTTGTTGATTCAGCTCATGGTCATAGCAAGGGCATAATTGAAACAGTTGTTCAAATTCGCAAGAAATTTCCTAATTTAGAAATCATTGCTGGTAATATTGTTACCAAAGAAGCTGCCAAGGATTTAGTGGCTGCAGGTGCCAACTGTGTTAAGGTTGGTATTGGTCCAGGAAGTATTTGTACAACCAGAGTTGTTGCTGGAGTCGGAGTACCACAAATTAGCGCTATTAATGATGTTGCTTCTTGATGTATTGCAAATAAAATCCCAGTTATTGCTGATGGGGGAATTAAATTCTCTGGTGACATCACTAAAGCCATTGCTGCGGGAGCTAATTGTGTTATGCTGGGAAGTATTCTGGCAGGAACTCAAGAATCACCTGGAGAAGAGTTAATTGTTAATGGTAAAAAATATAAAACTTATGTAGGAATGGGAAGTATCGCTGCTATGAAACGCGGAAGTAGTGATCGTTATTTTCAAAAGGATGCTAAAAAATTAGTCCCAGAGGGAATTGAAGGCCGTGTTGCCTTCAAAGGAACTGTAAGTGAGGTTATTTTCCAACTAATTGGAGGATTGCGCGGAGGAATGGGTTATACAGGGTCTAAGACCATTGTTGACCTAAGAGATAAAGCAAAATTCATTAAAATCACAAATGCGGGTCTAAAAGAGTCTCATCCTCATGATATTGAAATTACCAAAGAAGCACCTAACTATAATATTTAGATATAAAAAAATCTCTTAATCTTATTTTAGGAGATTTTTAAATTTATTAACAAAAAAGTCTGAATCTTACTTGAACAGATGAAAATTTTAACTTGATAGTCTATAATAAAAATAGAGGTTAATAAGCATGAATAAAAATTATAAAGATTTTATGAGTTTGAAAGCGCTAAATGATAGCCTAACAGGCAATTCGATGACATCTGTGGAATTTAAGCAGGTTATCAATAACATCACAAATTTTATAGATCAAGAAATCTTTATCAATGATGATTTAGTTTTTCAACTAACAGAAATAAGTAAAAACAGTGGTCGTGATTTAGACATTAATTTTAAATCCAGTTTTGTGATTGAAAAGGATTTAGAGTTAATTTTTAATAATCTCAATTACTGTAAAGAACTATTAGAACGTTGCTTATTTCAAAAAACCATTTTTTTCAATTTTATGATATTTACAGAGGTTAAATCTATGGTAAGATATTACTTGGAAAAGTCATACCGCTACAATTCGTTAATGGATTATAAAAAGCTATTTAAAATTAACTCTGTTCAGTTTCATGAGCAAAATGAAATGTTTAAGTACTTATTTTCAATTTTTGATAAATTAGTTTATATCATAAATCACTTGAACCAAAAGTATTTTAAAAACACCACATCTGATAATAGGGACTTAACACTAAAATTCTTTATTAATTTTGCGGGAGACGCAAGAAGTTTTACTAAATCAGCAGAACATCACGAGAAGCTGGTTAAAGGATTAAATGCGATTCGCTATTCTAATGCATGACATTATGTCAGAAAATTACGCAATAATCTAGAACACGATTTTGCAGACCCATCATCTCAGTATAATATTAGTTTTTCAATTCTGTTATTATTCATAATTATAGGGCGCTGTATGTTATTAATAAATGATACTTTTATGGATGATCGTGAAATTAATGAAATTTTGGCAATCCAACAAAGAAAAATCAAAAATCAAAAATAGGAGTTTATATGAAAATTTGAAATGAAGTTAAATTAGATAATTTTACAGGCCCGTTAGACCTTCTTCTTCATCTGATTAAGGAAAAGAAGATTGGGATTCTGGAAGTAAATTTAATTGATTTATCAAACCAGTACATTGAATATATTAACTCTTTTGCTGAATTGGATATTGAAATTGCAAGCGAGTACCTAGTAATGGGGGCTTATTTACTTGAATTAAAGTCTAAGACCCTAATTCCAAAAGAAGAAGTTAATTTAGAGGATGGCTATGAAGAAAACCAAAGAACCGAGCTTCTGGGGCGTTTGGTTGAATATCATAAAATTAAGCAAACTCTGGATTTCTTTAAATCAAAACAAGCAGAATATTTACAGACTCACTCTAAACCTAAATCAATAATCAAAGTTTCTAAGATTGATGACGATAGCTTACCTTTAGCCCCAATTAATATTGATTTGGATAAATTTGCCAATATCTTCTTAAAAGCAATTGAAAAAAACCAACTAAGAACTCCTTCAGTAAAAACAATTACTCGAAAAGATATTTCCCCAGAGGTAATGAGTGCTCAAATCATAAGCATTTTAGAGTCTGATAAGAACAGAATTTGATTATTAGAGGATTTCTTAATTGAACAAGATTTTACCATCCAAATGCTTGTAGCGAGCTTTTTAGCAATTTTAGATTTAGCAAAAAACCAAATTTTATCAATAAATCAAATTAATGATAATATTCATATCCAATATCTTGATAATAGTTTAGAATCAAATATAGAAGCCTAAAGAAGGGGAAGTAAAAATGAACAAAGAAAAAATAATGGGAATTATTGAAGGTTTATTATTCATTAGTGGAGATGAAGGAATTGGAGAAGATTATATTCATCTTATTTTAGAGGATCAAAAAGAAGAAGTTATTCAAGAAGCAATTCAAGCTTTAAAATTGAAATATCAAAACGATCAAACTTGTGGAATTGATATTCAAAAATTTGCTGGAAATAAACATCGAATGATAACAAAAAAAGAATACCACGATTTTATGGTGAAAATGACTAATATAAAATTAGAATCAAAACTATCTTCGGCCTCAATTGAAACTTTGTCGATTATCGCTTATAAAGGACCGATTTCAAAACCAGAAATAGAACAGATTCGTGGTGTTGGTTGTGACCAAATCATGTATAAATTAAAAATTCGCAATTTGATAAAAGAAATGGGTAAATCAGAGCTTCCAGGAAGACCAATGTTATATTCTGTCACAAATGATTTTTTAAAACTATTTAATTTAAATAGTCTTTCTGAACTTCCTGAACTACCAACTAATAATGATCAAGAAGATGCTGATATCTTTAACAGGGAGTAATTATGATTGAAGAACGTTTACAAAAAATAATTGCCAATCGTGGCTATGCTTCAAGAAGAAAAGCAGAAGAATTAATTTTAGCAGGTAAGGTTAAGGTTAATGGTGAAGTTGTTAAAGAACTAGGGACAAAATTTCCAATTGATGCTAAAATCACAATTTCAAATAATGAAGTTATAAGTAGTGGTGAAAAAGTTTACTACCTATTCTATAAACCTAGATTAGTCTTAACAACAATGAAAGATCCTAAAAACCGTCCCACAGTTGCTGATTACTTTGAAAATGTCGGTGAAAGAGTATATCCTGTTGGGAGACTAGATTATGATGTTTCAGGATTGTTAATTATGACAAATGATGGAGATTTTGCAAACTTTGTAATGCACCCAAGATATGAATTTACAAAAACATATCAAGCATTATGTAAAGGCAAGGTTTCAAAATTTCATGTCAAGCAACTAACTCGCGGAGTTACAATTGATGATGATTACAAAACTAAAGCTATTTCATCAAGATTGGTAAAATACGATGAAGATAAAGATGTTTCAGTTATTGAGTTAACAATTGCAGAAGGTCGAAAACATCATGTTAAAAAAATGTTAATTGCAGCTGATATCTATTTGGTTAAACTGAAACGAACTAAAATTGAGTTCCTTACAATCGACAATTTAGAACCAGGCCATTACCGTCCGCTAAAGCCTCATGAGGTTAAACAATTCTATGGTATCTTTACAGCAGTTCGTCGTAAAGGTGACAGAGATTCAAAAATTAACAAATAATTATATTATAATTTAGATATTTTTAAGTTATAATAAAAAAACAAATCAAGAAAAGAGGAAAAAATATGAGAATAGCACTTTTTGGAACAGTAGGAGCGGGTAAGTCAACAGTTTCAGAATACATTAGTAAAACAATTGGGCATGAAATTTTCCCTGAACCAATTGATAACAATCCCTACTTTGAGGCTTATTATGAAGACATTAAAAATAATGTTTTTAAAATGCAAATTTTTATGCTCGCAGCGAGAAGTAAGCAATTAAAACAAGCTCAGCAGCTTAAAAAAATAATTTTTGATCGTACAATTTTAGAAGATCCAATTTTTATGCAAGTAAACCACGATTTAGGAAATGTTAATGACGTTGACTTTAAAACCTATAATGACTTTTACGAAAATGTTGTTTTACAAACTCTTTCAATTCCAGATGAACGTGTAAAATTTGATATTATTATTTATTTAAAAGTTTCAACTGATAAGGCAATGGAGAGAATCAAAACTCGTGGTCGTGATAGTGAAGGACTAATGGGTCGAGAATACTGAGAAGCTTTAAATAATCGTTATAATGATTTTTATCAAAAACATAAAGCAACTTTTCCATTCTTCGTTGTTGATGCAGAAACTGATGACATGGAAGCAAAAATGGAATTAATAATGGGGGAAATCTACAAAATGGACCCAAGTTTAAAACCTAAAAAATAATTACCACCAATTCCTGATTGACTTTTAAAGTTGACAGGAGTTTTTTGTTTCTTTTCAAATAATGTGTTTGGTGATAAAAAATATTATATAATATCAAGGTATTTAAAGAAAGTAGGATTATTAATGGGAAGAGCCCACGAAGTTAGAAAAGCTGATATGGCAAAAACTGCTGCTATGAAATCAGCAATTTATGGAAGAGCTGCAAAAGAGATTTATATGGCAGCTAAACAGGGAGGAACGGACCCTAATGCCAATCTGGCTTTAAGAAGTGCGATTGATAAGGCAAAATCAAAGCAAGTTCCAACAGACACCATTGAAAGAGCGATAAAAAAAGCAGCTGGTGCTGATAATGAATCTTTTATCTCTAATCGCTATGAGGGTTATGGACCTGGTAATGTGGCAATTATTGTTGATTCGTTGACTTCAAATGTTAACCGTGCCATTGCGGAAATAAAAGATGTTTTTAAAAAGAACGATGGTAAAATTGGAGTTTCAGGATCAGTTTCACACATGTTCCAAGCGACCAGTGTTTTTGCTTTTGAAGGTTTTGACGTTGAAGCAGTACTAGAATATCTAATGGAAGCTGATGCAGCCGTTAATGATGTTGTTAAACAAAATAACTTAACTTTTGTTTATGCACCTTTTGCTGCTTTTAACCAAGTTCGTCAAACTTTGGACAAAATGGGGGTTAGTGAATATAAAGTTGCTGAAACCACAATGTTACCAAATGATGAAGTGTCAATCGATGATGAAGAAAAGAAAAAAAGTTTTGAAAAATTGATAGACCGACTTAATGAATTAGAGGACGTTCAAGATGTTTACCACAATGCCGCTTAATTAAAATTTTATATTAGAATGGAGCGATCAATATGGCGGGTTTAAGTAATATGAATTTCTTATTATTAATTACTGTAGCTTCTACTTTTTTATTTTTGGTTGGAGTGCGTCTTTATTTCACACTTTATCACAATAAAATGGAAGTTCCAGTAATCAAATCAGCAGATATAAATATTTCAAGTTCTAAAATAGATGAAATGATTAGATTATTTCAAATATATTCAAACTGCGCCGATTTAAAAGTAGTTTATGAAAGACAAAATAGTTATATAAAGACTTTTTGTAATTTAAATCGTAAAAAGAAACTTATTATCATCCCAACTATTACTATTAATTCAGTTGGTTATGAAATTGATTATATTTTGGGTCGCATTTGAACTGCTGCAAAAATTTACAATAAAAACCCAAACATAATGAATTACCGTAGATTAACAATCATTTATCCAATTTTTTTCAAAATTGTTTACTACGCTTTCTTAGTATTTTCTATTATACTTTTCATTTTGTCAAAAGTTGATTATGAAAATATAATTTTATCAAATTCATTTTTATTTTTCCTTTATCGTATACCAATTTTATCAATTACTACGATTGCTGCTTTTTTGGGATTGATAATATTATTTGTCATGGCTCAAAATTCAAAAATAAACTTAGAGGATTACTATGAAATGGAAGTATCTGTTTTTGTTAAAGACCAATTGGTGGGTTATCAAAGTGATTATTTGGCAGCGAGAGTTTATTCTCGATCAATCCCATATTTACAGATTCCAATTATGAAATTCTCTCGTAGTACTGACAACATAAAGTATTTCGGACCCTTTAATTTATTCTAAAAATTGATTATAATATAGTTATATAAAAATATTTAACCTTTTAACTAACATATTTTTAGCCTATTAAATTTTAATAATTTAATAGGCTATTTTTTTTAAAAAGGAGAAGTCTTTATGGAATTTAAAAAATTTTATCAATCATTGAAATTTTACTTTTGCTTCTTATCGGGGTTATTAGTTTCTCTAACTTTAATAATAAGTTATTTGTATGGTCTAATTAACATTAGCGAAATCAGATCTTCTAATGGATTAACTCAAATCTGAAAATTAGACTCCAGAATTAATGGTTTGATAATTTTTGATCGAGAAGGCTACACAATAAACTTCCTTTTCTACTTCACCACACAGATTAACATTTTAATTTCCTGCGCTTTATTTTATCTGGCTTTTTATCAAAACGAATTTAACAATAAATTTTATTTAACAAGAAAAGTTTATACCGGAATTTGTGTTTATGCATTTTTAATGCTTTTCATTTTTTGAACATTTTTAATTCCTGATAAGATTAAACTATCTGCGTGAGAAATTGTTAAACAGATTGTTATTCATTTAATTGGTCCAGTTTGTCTAATTTTTGCAACTCTTTATTGATTTAAAAGTTATGAGTTCGTTAGACATAAAATTTTTTTCAAAAAAGATTTGTGAAAAATTTATATTTATCCAATAATTTACTTAATTTTGACATTAATAAGAGGTGAGTTTCGCTATCTGGCCAATAAACCATTACAAACACAATATCCATATTTCTTCCTTCATATTCACTCCAAGAGACCAATTAAAGAAATTGAGTTAGCTGGATGAGAGTGGTTGCTAATTATTGTAACCATCATAATAATACTATTGCCAATATTTAGCCATTTGCTTAATTTTTTGCTCAATAAAATTAATCACAAATCAAAAGTTAAGTAATTTGCTTAACTTTTTTATTTGATATATAATTAGTATGATAATAATATATGGAGAATGCAATGAAAAAGATACTAAAAATATTAGCAGCAACAAGTATGATTGTTGTAGCACCACTTAATGTCATTAGCTGTAAAAGCGAACCTGAAATTATAGATGAATATGATTACACAACAACAATAAATAGTTTCATTGAAGAAACAAATTCCATTTTTAAAATTTCTATTTGAGAAGCGTTTTTGCCTTATACATGAATCTCAGAAGAAGAGGGAATTCCTGGAGGTTTTAGTATTCAAGATCTTTTAACTCACGAATCTGACTTTCAAGATAAAGATAGTTTATATTTTAAACTTGTTTCAGAACAAGTTTATAAAGTATTACCCACAGCTGAAATAAGCAGTAAATTAATTGATAATGTTACAAATAATGTTAACTATAAACCAGTTCTTTTGGATTCGGGAACCCCATTAAAAGATGGGATAGAAATCGAATCCATTAAACTATATCAAAAAGGTGAAAATCTTTCGGTTTTTTTCGGTTTTGAAAGTCAAGTTTACTTTAAAGACAGACTTGGTAAAAAGAGCTCTCAAAAAATTACAGCTAACACAACAGTTAATATTTTTGCCAAAAAAAGCGGAGCTCAAAAAGCTCAGTTAATTTCAGATGATTATGATAAATTAGTTAATAAGACTAATGCAAATAAATATTCACTGATAAGTGATAATGGAAGACAAGATGAAGTGGCTGAAACAATTAAAAAAGATGAAGACTTTAAAACACAACTAAAAGCAGACGTTGAAACTTTGAAAAATAATAATAGTAATATTGAAGAAATTTATTATTCTGATATGGAATTAAAAGTTTCTAGAAATTCTATTATAAATGCCAGCAGGTACAAAACCGAGTCTTTGATTGGTGAATTTGACGAAAGAGTGGAAACTTTAAACAAGGCTCTAACCGGAGATGAAACTGCTAGAGAAACTTTTTTAAGAAATGCTATCAATGATGAAACCGGAGACTGGATCAGACCGATTATTGATAGTCATTATGAAAAAAAAGTCTTAGATGAAGCAATTGCTAAAGATCCAAATATTTCACGTTCTGTGAACCAATATAATCTATCCAACAACTTAGAAGAAAATTTAACAATTAAAAATTACTTAGAGTCACAAAAATCAGATTTTAAAATTGATGAAAATTTAGATAATTTAACAATTGGTATTTATGGAATCCAAGTTTCTGATATTTACTTTAAAATTGAAGGACAGTTTTATGAATTACCTAAAAAAATCATTTTTGTTAGACAAAAAACCTCATTTCCCAATACAAAAAAACTTTATGAAGATTTTATCGAGACTTCACTAACATATCAAAGAAAATTTTATAATCTTGATAGATTCCCATACAATGAAGACTACATTAATCAGTCATACTGACTAAGATTACCAAAAGACGAAAAGTACTTCATAATGGGAAATAAACATCCCGTTGATGAGGTTCGTTATTCATTAATTATGAATAATAATCCTGAAGCAGTAGAACTACTTGAGGAAAAGGGTTATAATTCTGAATTTGTTAATAACGAATCTTTAAGAATTCCTAAAAGTTTACAATATGAAGTACATAATTTTAGTCCAGTAGCGAAAATACATTTTTTAGAAAAGATAGGAAAGTTTACAAACGATGCTTCTTTAAGAGTTTATTTGTTTTCGTTTGCTAACACTATGTCAGGAACAACCTCATTTTACACTTTAACAAGCGACAAAAGAGATAAAATTGAATTTATAAGCCATCAGAACAGATTTAGATATGATATAGATCACAGTAAATCAACATTTTTAATAGACTTTTATAAGTAAAATTTAATTATTTTATTTATAGAAATAATTACTTTTTAAACTTTAAAAATATTTTTATTACTAATTTAGAAAAAAATATTAAAAAATTACTTAAAGAGCTAAAAATTATAATTTATTCTAAAGGGCATCTTGATTCATTTTAGATTCATAAAAAGTTAATTATAATTACTTTCAATCCAAAGAATTAAATTTTTTTATTTCTTAAAATCTGTATTTCCAAGAAGTTTGCTTAACTTTTTTATTTGATATATAATTAGTATGATAATAATATATGGAGAATGCTATGAAAAAAATACTAAAAATATTAGCAGCAACAAGCATGATTGTTGTAGCACCACTTAATGTTATTAGTTGCAAAAGCGAACCTGAAATTATAGATGAATATGATTATGCATCTACAATAAACAGTTTCATTGAAGAAACAAGTTCTCTTTTTAAAATTTCGATTTGGGAATCCTTTTTGCCTTATACATGAATTTCCGAAGAAGAAGGAATTCCTGGAGGTTTTAGTATTCAAGATCTTTTAACTCACGAATCTGACTTTCAAAATAAAGATAGCTTGTACTTCAAAGTTGTTTCAGAACAAGTTTATAAAGTTTTACCCACATCTGAAATAAACAGTAAATTAATTGAAAATGTTACAAACAATGTTAACTATAAACCAGTTCTTTTGGATTCGGGAACTCCATTAAAAGATGGAATAGAAATCGAATCCATTAAACTATATCAAAAAGGTGAAAATCTTTCGGTTTTTTTCGGTTTTGAAAGTCAAGTTTACTTTAAAGACAGACTTGGTAAAAAAAGCTCTCAAAAAATTACAGCTAACACAACAGTTAATATTTTTGCCAAAAAAAGCGGAGCTCAAAAAGCTCAGTTAATTTCAGATGATTATGATAAATTAGTTAATAAGACTAATGCAAATAAATATTCACTGATAAGTGATAATGGAAGACAAGATGAAGTGGCTGAAACAATTAAAAAAGATGAAGACTTTAAAACACAACTAAAAGCAGACGTTGAAACTTTGAAAAATAATAATAGTAATATTGAAGAAATTTATTATTCTGATATGGAATTAAAAGTTTCTAGAAATTCTATTATAAATGCCAGCAGGTACAAAACTGAGTCTTTGATTGGTGAATTTGACGAAAGAGTAGAAACTTTAAACAAGGCTCTAACTGGTGATGAAAATGCTAGAGAAATTTTTTTAAGAAATGCCACCAACGATGAAACTGGAGACTGAATTAAACCAATTATTGATAATCCTTTTGAAAAAAAAGTCTTAGATGAAGCGATTGGCAAAGATCCAAATATTTCACGATCGGTAAACCAATATAATCTAGCCAACAACTTAGAAGAAAATTTAATAATTAAAAGTTACTTAGATTCTCAAAAATCAGATTTTGCAATTGATGAAAATTTAGATAATTTAACAATTGGTATTTATGGAGTGCAAGTTTCTGATATTAACTTTAAAATTGAAGGACAGTTTTATGAATTACCTAAAAAAATCATTTTTGTTAGACAAAAGACTTCATTTCCCAATACTAAAAAACTTTATGAGGATTTTATTGAAACTTCACTAACATATCAGAGCAAATTTTACAATCTTGATAGGTATCAATATGAAGAAGACTTCATTAATCAGTCATACTGACTAAGATTACCTAAGGTTCAAGAATACTTCCCGTTAGGTGTCAAACTCCCTGTAGATGATGTTCGCTATTCATTTATTATGAATAATAATCCTAAAGCGGTTGAACTACTTGAGGAAAAGGGTTATAACTCTGAATTTGTCAATAATGAATCTTTAAAAACACCCAAAAGTTTTCAATGCGAAAGAAAGTCTTTTACCACAGAAATTAGAATTCATTTTCTGGAATCGGTCGGAAAGTTTACAAATGATGCTTCTTTAAGAATTTATTTGTTCTCGTACGGTAACACCATGTCAGGAACAACCTCATTTTATACTTTAACGAGTGATAAGAGAGAAAAAGCTGAATTCATAAGCCATCAATGAAATTTTAGATGAAAACTCCAGTCTGTAAAATCAACTTTTAAAGTGGATTTTTATCAATAAAATTTAATATTTAATTTATCAAAATAATAATTCTCATTACTAAATATGAGTAAATGATTATCACTATGAAGTTTGAATACTTTATTTGATTCATATTTATTACCAAAAACAAGGAGGAAAAAATGAAAAAATTATTACAAGTGCTGGCTTCAGTTTCTTTAACTGTGACCTTACCTTTGAATGTAGTTAGCTGTAAATCTGAAAAAACTAAGATTAATGAATTTGATTACTCAACAGCCCTAAATAGTTTCATGGAAGATGTAACCACAATTTTTAGAAATGCTATTTGAGAGGCTTTTCGACCATTTGCGTGAGTGTCAGAAGAAAGCCTACCAGTTGATTTAACAATTCAAGAACTACTTGAAAATGAGTCTGAATTACAAGATTCAAACAGTGCGTTTTTTAAAAGAGTTTCTGAACAAATTTTTTTAATAGTACCAAACGAAAAAATAAATTCTCAGATAGCTTCAAATATTACAAATAACGTAAATTACACCCCTTTGATAATTGATTCATCAAATCCACTAAGAGACGGGATTAATATTGAAGAAATTAAAATTTTGAAGAAGGATTCTCAAAATTCAAATGAAAATAATTTATCAGTTTCTATTACTTTTTCAACTCAAGTATATTACGCTGAGAGAATGGGTGGAAAAACTTTTCAAAAAATTTCAACTGAAGTTTCAATAAATATTTTTGCTAAAAAAACCTCAGCTCAAAAGGCCCAAGAAATTTCAGATTTGTACAGTAATTTTTTAAATAAAAATCTTGCAAATGAATATTCTTTTGAAAGCGGTAAAGGAAGACATGATGAAATTTCAGACGAAATTAATAATAGTGAATACCTAAAAAAACAATTTAGTAAAGATATAAGAAAAATACAATCACAAAATAGTGACATTCAAGAAATGAATTTAGGGGGGCTAGAAGCATCTGTAATTCAAAGTACAATTACAAATGCTAGTCGATATAAAACCGAATCAAGAATTGCTAATTTCGACGATAGACTTAGTCTTTTAAATAAGGCTTTATGTGGAGATACAGATTCTCAAGAAGTTTTTTTAAGAAATGCAAGTAATGATGACACCGGTGATTGAATTAGACCTATAATTAATGACCCAGAGGAGAAAACGGTTCTGGATGATGCAATTGAAAAGGATTCAACGATTTCAAGATCCATTAATCAATATAACTTAAAAAATAATTTAAAAGAAAATTTTTCAGTTGAAAGTTATTTGTCAAATCAAAATTCTGAATTTGAAATTGATGAATCTGCGGATAAATCAACAATTGCAGTTTATGGTGTTGAATTTAAAGGGGTCCAGTTCAAGATGGATGGAGATTTTTACGATTTTTCTGATCAATTAATATTTTTAAGACAAAAAACTGACGGAAGTACAAAAAAACTATATGAGGATTTTATTGAAAATGCTTTTTTATATCAACAAGATTTTTATAATATGCAAAAATTTCCTTATAAAAAAGATTACTGAGATCAGACTTATTTTATAAGACAGAAAAAAAATAAAAAAGCTTTTAAAGACGGAACTCGATATCAATTGGACGAAAATATGTATTATGCCCTTATGAATGGTAATCCTTTAGCAACTAGCAGATTAAAGGAAAAAGGTTTTAATGCCAAAATGGAAAATAATCAAACAGGACAAATCCCTTCGTATGTTATCTATTGTATTAGCAAAGGTGTTGCCTACTTACATTTTTTTGAATTTGATAAACCTAAAACACAAACAAATGATGTATCTTTAAGAACATACTTTTTCTCAAATGGTAATTCAATGTCGAATACCACTAGTTTTTATTTCACTTCTCATGAAAAAAGAGAAAAAGTTTTTTGAAATGGAAATTCTAAAAAATTCAGAAAAGACATTAGATTTTATAAATCAATGTTTAATGTTGATTTCTATGAATAGTTTAAAATTATTTTATTTCAACAGTTATTAAATAAAATACTAAAGAAATTAAAATAAAAATCTTAGTAATATTTTAACCATCCTTTTGGATGGTTTTTTTATGTAAATTAAAATAATGAATTTTTGTGAAATAAAAACCACACCAAAGATTATTGCTTTGGTGTGGTTAGTTAGTCTAGTATTTTAACTCTAATATTATATTTTAATTATTTTATTTTTTAAAGTAATTTAATCCCAATACTTCAAGACCGGCTAGAGTAATAAAGTTGTATGGCTTATTAAAGTGAGGTAAGAAGAAAATATCAACCAATGGTAATTCATCAATGGTTAAACCTTTTTGAATTGCTAATGAAAACATGTACATAACCTCGGTATGGTTTGCTAATGAACCGATTTGAGCTCCAATGATACGACGAGATTTTTTCTCTCAAATAATTTTGATTCAAACTTGGTTATAAGTTTCCATAAATTCAGGGCGATCATTATCGGTGAACATAATTGAGTCGTAATCAACTTTTTCTGCTTTACAGGCAGTTTCGCTCATTCCAACCCCAGCAAGGTTTCAACCAAAGACTGAGATTCCATTAGCACCAGCAAATCCACTTGAAGGTAATTTGTTGCCATTAGTAATATTTAGTGCAGCAATAATTCCAGTTCTTACTGCTGTGGTAGCTAGTGCTAGATAAGATTTTTTACCAGAAGCATAGTTTAATACTTCCACACTGTCCCCAATTGCATAAATATCTTTATTTGAAGTTTGCATGAATTCATTAGTAATAATAGCTCCATTTGGGGCTAAATCGATTTTACCTTTAAACATTGGGGTTTCGGGTCTAAATCCAACCGCTCAAATTACCATATCAACTGGATAAGTGCCTTTATCAGTTACGACTTCTGTTACTTTTCCATCTTTTCCGTTGAATTTTTTAACTCCTTCATTTAAATGGAGTTTAACTCCTGCTTTTTTCATATCAGTTTCCACTAAATCAGTAAATTGGTGATCGTAGTACCTTGGCATAATTCTGTCAGCAACATCAATTAAAGTGACATCTTTACCATTGGCAGCAAAAGCATCCACTAATTCAATTCCAATGTAACCAGCTCCAACAACAGCAATTTTCTTAACACTTTTGTCATTATTTGCTTTGTGGATTTTTTGCCCATGTTGGAAAATTTTGACAACATTAACTCCCTCTAAGTCGATTCCTTCAATTGGGGGGATAATTGGTCAACTTCCGTTGGCAATAATTAACTTATCGTAGTTATCATCAAAGATTTCCCCAGTCTCTAAGTTTTTAATACGCACAGTTTTTTTAGCTTCATTTAATTCAATCATTTCATGACGCATTTTAACTTTAATATTTTCTGATTCTAAAATTTCAGGTGAAGCATAAAATAGTTGTTTTTCATCCTTAACATCACCTTTTACTCATAAAGCGATTCCACAACCTAAGAAAGAAATGTTGTCATTTTTGTCATAAGTGACAATTTCCATTGATTTGTTAGTTCTTCTTAGCGTTCTAGCTGCTGTAGTTCCGGTATGATTAGTACCGATAATAATAGTCTTCATTTCGAATATCTCCTTTAGTGCCTCCGCACACTAATATAATACCACCTAAATATAATAATCTCCGTATAATATTTATTTTATTAGAAAATATTATTATTTTTTATTCAAAATTGGAGTATAATTCTTGTGAGAGAGGAGTTAATGAATGCATTTTTTAAACAATAAATCAGTAGATCCCTATTATAATTTAGCTGTTGAGGCCACCTTGTTGGAACGCGATACTTCAGAAATCATTTTTATTTTATGACAAAATGACAATACAATTGTAGTTGGTAGAAATCAAAATACTTATCAAGAAATAAATCAATTGAATTGCTTTAATGATAAAGTAAATATAATTCGTCGGATTTCTGGGGGTGGTGCTGTTTATCATGACTTGGGAAATTTAAATTTCTCTTTTATTATCAATGTCAATGATGATAGCCCGACCACTTATGAAAAGATTTTAGAACCAGTAATTTCGGTTTTAAATAAGCTTGGAGTAGCTGCTGTTTTCTCGGGAAAAAACGATATTGTCGTTGAAGGTAAGAAAATTTCAGGAAATGCCCAGCATCGGCTTAAAAACCGTCTTCTACATCACGGAACTTTAATGTTTGATATGAATTTAGAATTAATTGGTAAGTACTTAAATGTTGATGAACTTAAAGTCAAAGCTAAGAAAATCCAATCAGTACCAGCACGAGTGGCTAATATAAAAGATTTTCTACCATTTGATATTAGTTTGACAGAATTCAAAGAAATGTTAATTGAAGAAATTTCTAAGACTGCAACAGAAATTAAATTTAGTGAAGCTGAACTAAATCATATAAATGATTTAAGAGACAATAAGTTTTTAACTGATAAATGAAATTTTGAAGAGCCCGAAGAGTTTGATTATAGTAAAAAATTTCATTTTGAAAGCAAAGGACTGGTAGAAGCCAATTTAAATATTAAAGATGGTAAAATCACTCGAATAAAGTTTTATGGTGATTTCTTAGGAAGTTTTGGAACCAAAATAATTGAGGATTTATTAACGAATATTGACTATAAAATTGAGACAATTAGAGGACTTTTAACCGAAGAACTTGTTGATGAGGTTTTTGGAAGGAATTTCACTACTAATGAAATCATCGAACTTTTGTTTAACTAATTTTTATACCAAAGATAAGACTTTAAGAATTAAAAAAGGAAGAAACAAAACCAATAACCAAAAAAATAAAACAAGTTCATCAAAGGCTGCAGTTCAAAATCAAGAACTAATAGCTAGTCAAAATGTTATCAAAGCACCGGTAATCAAAGAGCCTGTGATCAAAGAAGAAATTATTAGTCAACTAATTATTGAAAAACCAATCATCACTAAACCAATTATTGAGGAAGTAATAGTCGAAGAGTCGATAATAACTGATCCGATAATCGAAGAAGTCATAATCGAAGAAGTAATTAAAGAACCCATCATCACTAAGACAATTCTTGGTGAGGAGGATGAAAAACCTATTAAAAAAACAAATATCAAAAAAGAAACCAATTTAAAGAAGGAGCAAATAATGAAATTTTTTGAAAAATATGATTCAAGTAAAAACCAGCGTGTCGAAATTCTTGACTTAGAAGGAAAAATAATTAACGAAAGCCTTCGACCAAAAGAACTTACCGATGAAAAGGTTTTAGAAGCTTATAAAATAATGAATTTATCTCGTAATCAAGATAATTATCAAAATAAAATGCAAAGACTAGGAAAGATGTTATCATTTTTAAGTTCTACAGGGCAAGAAGCAACTGAGGTTGGTTATGCCATGCAATTAAATAAAGGTCAAGACTGATTTGTTGGAGCTTATAGAAATAACGCCGCTTGATTAACAAGTGGAATTCCGATGAGAAATATTATGCTATACTGATCGGGAAATGAACTAGGAAACGTTACCCCAGAAGGAGTTAATGTTCTTCCTGTTAATATTCCAATTGCAACACAATATTCACATGCATCAGGAATTGCTTTTGCAGAAAAATATAAAAAAACCAAAAACGTTGTTTTAACCACAACTGGGGATGGAGGAAGTAGTGAGGGTGAATTTTACGAAGCTATGAACTTTGCAAAACTTCACGAAGTTCCTTGTGTATTCATGGTTGAAAATAACAAATGAGCGATTTCAACTCCAAGGGTAAAAGCAACCAAAGCGCTTAACTTTGCAATAAAAGGGGTAGCTGTTGGAATTAGAAATGTTATTGTTGATGGAAATGATATTTTTGCAGTTTATGCTGTAGTTCAAGAAGCCATTGCATTAGCAAGAGAAGGGAAAGGACCAAGTTTAATTGAGTTTGATACTTACCGACTAGGAGCTCACTCTTCATCTGATGATCCAAAAGTATATCGTCCAGAAGCAGAGTTCCAAGAAGCTTTAACAAGAGACCCTTTAATTAGAACCAAAAAATACTTAATGAGTAAAAATCTTTGAGATGAAGATAAACAAGCTAAATTAGATAATGAACAAGAAGAATTTATCAAAGCAGAGTTTAAATGAGTTGTGGAAAACAATAAAGTTGACTTAATTGATATTTTCCAATACAACTATGAAAAAATGCCACCGCTACTTGAAGAACAATATCAAGAAGCTAAAGAGCACTTTGAAAAACACGGTTATGAAAGAGGTGGACACTAATGCCAGCATTTAATAATATTCAAGCTTTAAATCATGCTTTAGAATTAGCAATGATCAAACACGAAAACATCGTAATTTACGGAGAAGATGCCGGTTTTGAAGGTGGAGTTTTCCGTGCCACTGTTGGTCTGCAAGAAAAATTTGGAGAAGCCAGAGTTTTTGATGCTCCAATCGCAGAAGCTACACTAGCAGGACAAGCAATCGGAATGAGTGTCGCAGGAATGCGTCCAATTGTAGAAATGCAATTTGAAGGGTTTTCTTACCCAGCTTTACAAAATATTTTTACTCACATTGCCAGATTTA
The DNA here is from genome assembly GCF_003363775.1 of Spiroplasma alleghenense. Lineage (NCBI taxonomy): Bacteria > Bacillati > Mycoplasmatota > Mollicutes > Entomoplasmatales > Spiroplasmataceae > Spiroplasma > Spiroplasma alleghenense. The sequence goes on along the minus strand of NZ_CP031376.1, from coordinate 871,310 downwards.
GAAATAGAACTCGTGGTCGTTGAACATGTCCACTAGTTATTCGTATGCCAATGGGAGGTGGAATTAGAGCCTTAGAACACCATTCAGAGGCTGTAGAAGCAATGTTTGCTCATTGTCCTGGTTTAACAGTAGTAATTCCTTCAACCCCATTTGATACCAAAGGTTTATTACTAGCTGCAGTTGAGTCAAATGACCCGGTAATTTTTTTAGAACCAACTAAAATTTATCGAGCATTTAAACAAGAAATACCAGAAGAATATTATACTCTTCCCCTGGGAGAAGCCTACAAAATTCAAGAAGGAAACGATTTGACAGTTGTAACTTACGGTGCTCAGGTGGTTGATTGTGAAAAAGCAATCGAAGCTTACAAAATTGAGAACCCAAATGCTTCAGTTGAATTAATTGATTTAAGAACTATTCAACCTTGAGATAAAAAAACTATTGTAGAATCAGTTAAAAAAACCGGAAGATTATTAGTAGTTCATGAAGCCGTTAGATCATTCTCGGTTTCATCAGAAATTATCACCAGTGTTCAAAGTGAATGTTTTGAATTTTTAAAAGCACCTTGCGCTAGAGTAACTGGTTATGACATTATGATACCATTTGATGCTGCTGAATACTTTCACCAGCCTAATGTAAATAAAATAATTGATAAGATGAGAGAGTCAATCGAATTTAAATTTTAATAGAAGAGGAAAAAATATGTTTAAAGTAAAGTTTGCCGATATCGGCGAGGGATTAACTGAAGGAACAGTATTTAAAGTTAATTTCAAAGTTGGAGATAAGGTGGCAGAGGGAGATGAATTATTCACAGTAGAAACCGATAAAGTTACTGCTGAAATCCCTGCCCCAGTTGATGGTATTATTGCTGCCATGAACATTAAAGAAGGACAAGTAATTAAAGTAGGAGAAGTTGTTGTAGAAATAAATGATGGAAAAGATGGTCCAAAAGAGGATAAACCTGCTGAAAAAACTGCTAAAGTTGAAGAAGGCGCTTCTGTTGTTGGAGCTGTTCCGATCTCGAATGATTTAATTAAGCCCAGAACTTTAGAGAAGTCAGAAACTCAAACTACAAGCAAAGATTTTCGTTCAACTCCGCTGGCAAGAAAAATTGCTAGCAGTAATGGGGTTGATTTAAGTAAGATAAGCGGAACAGGACCATATAATAGAATTTTAGTTGAAGATGTTTTAAAAGCCCAATCTGGATCAACTGTAAGTAAAACAGAGCCTCAAACAGCAGCGCCTTTAGCTCAGTCTAGTTTTCAAGCAACACCTCCAGTATTTACTGGGGTGGCTTCAGAAGAGGTAATCCGTAAACCATTAACAGGGATGCGTAAAGCTATTGCTAAGGCGATGATGAATTCTCACACAAATATTCCAGCAGTCACACTAACCAAAACTGTTGATATTTCAAAAATTGTTGAAATGAGAAATGACTTAAAAAATTCTAAAATTGGAGATACCTTCAAAGTAACCTACTTACCAATTGTGGTTAAGGCAGTTACAACTGTATTACAGCAATTAGAAAATATTAATGTAAGTCTTGATGGTGATGATTTGTTAATTAAAAAATTCTACAATATTGGAATTGCTGTTGATACTAGTCGTGGTTTAGTAGTTCCTGTTGTTAAAGCAGCTGATTTAAAAACAATTTGACAAATTTCAAATGAGATCAGAGAACTTGCTAATAAAGCTAAAAATAACAGTTTAACAGGAAATGATATGAAGGGAGCAACCTTTACGGTTTCAAACTTTGGATCAGCTGGAGTTGAATTTGCTACCCCAATTATTAATTACCCAGAAGCTGCTATTTTGGGGGTTGGAACAATTGTTGAACAATTGGGAATGAATGCTAATAAAGAATTAGTAACAAAAAATATGTTACCTTTATCTTTAACAGTAGACCACAGAATAATTGATGGAGCTGATGGAGGAAGATTCTTAACTCAAATGGCTGAACTATTGGAAAACCCATTAGCGTTATTTATTAACTAGAAAGTGATGATTGAAAAAATGAAAGAGTATGATTTAGCGATAATTGGAGCTGGCCCAGGTGGATATGTAGCTGCGATTAAGGCAGCTCAACACGGTTTAAAGACTTTGATAATCGAAAAAGAGTATTATGGTGGTGTTTGTCTAAATGTTGGTTGTATCCCCACAAAGGCTTTGCTAAAAAGCACAAGTGTTTATAACACAATGAAAAATGCTGAGAAATACGGAATAATCGTTGATAAAGAATCAGTTCGACCAGATTGAACAGCAATGATGAAAAGAAAAGAGTCAGTTATTAAGCAATTGGTTACTGGAGTTGAAACTTTAATTAAAAAAAATAAGGTTGATCGAATTGATGGAAATGCAGAAATTATTGATAACAATAATTTGACTGTTAATAAGGAAACAATTAAATTCAAAAACTTAATTATTGCTACTGGAAGTAGTGCTAATGAACTAACTTTACCAGGTTTTGCTGAAGCCAAAAAAGCAGGAACATTAATAACTTCAACTGAAGCTTTAAGTTTAAAAGAGATTCCTAAAAAAATCGTAATTATTGGGGGAGGGGTAATTGGAATTGAATTTTCTTCATTATTCCGCCGTCTAGGAACTGAGGTTACAATTCTACAAGGTCTAGATACAATCTTAGAAATTTTGGATAAAGATATTTCAAAAGAAATGACTAGAAAATTACTAACTCGTCCAAATGTTAAAATTGAAACCAGTATTCAAATCATTAAAATTGAAGGTAAAAAAATATTCTTTAAAGATAAGTCTGGAGAAGAAAAAAGTGTTGAGTTTGATTATGTCTTACAATCAGTTGGACGTCGCCCAGTATTGCCAAATTTTGGAAACGCCAAAGTTAAATTAACAGAAAGAGGAGCTATTGATATTAATGACTACTGTCAAACTTCAATTCCCAATATTTATGCCATTGGAGATGTAACAGGAAAAATCATGTTAGCTCACGTAGCTTCAAATCAAGCTGAAGTAGCAGTTTCAAATATTGTTGGAACTCCTACAAAAATGAACTATAATTACATGCCTTCTTGTATTTATACTTCCCCAGAAGTGGCCGCAGTTGGTTTAACTGAAGAACAAGTGAAAAAAGACAATATTCCTTATAAAGCTTTTAAATTCCCCTTGGTTGCTAATGGTAAATCAATTGCTGATGGAAATACCGATGGTTTTGTTAAAGTCATAATCGACCCTAAATACGGTCAAATTTTAGGAGCTCATATCATTGCCTCAACAGCAACAGATATGATTTCTGAAATCACCACTTTAATGGTGGCAGAGGGAACAATTGCTGAACTAGCAAAATCAGTTCACCCCCACCCAACAGTGAGTGAAGCTATTATGGAAGTGGCTATTGCTTTGCAAGATAAGCCCTTGCACTTATAATAAAAAAGTTCTCTTATGAGAACTTTTTTATGCTTGACCTAAACCTTTAGCTTTTCATTCGGCCATTATTTCTTCTTTACCGTTTGGTTTTGCTAATTGTTTTTCATATTTTTTGTATCTTTCTTGACACTCTTTAATTTCTTGTTGAGCATGTTTTAAATCGCCTCAACCATCAATTCGAACTGATTTTTTTTGCAGTGCTTTATATTGCAAGAAAAAGTTTTCAATTTCATCTTTTAAATGTTGAGGAACATCCTCTAATTTTTGATATGTGGCAAATCTAGGATCATCGTTAAAAACTCCAAATAATTTTGTATCAATTTCTCCGTTGTCAATCATTTTAATACTTCCCAAGATTCTAACTTTAACAGCAACTCCTGGTAAAGTTGGATAAGTAACTAGACTAATAACATCCAAAGGATCTCCATCTCAGTCCAAAGTATTTTCGATGAAACCATATTCTCCTGGATAGAAGTTAGCGCCATATAATACACGGTCCAAACTGATTCTTCCAGTTAAACTATCATACTCATATTTATTGCTGCTACCTTTTGGTATTTCAACAATCATTTCAATAACATTATTACTCATTTTTTTCTCCTTATAACTAAATAAATTGTATTACAAAAAACTTGAAAATAAGATAAAATTTAATTAAATTAGTAGAGGTTTTTATGCAAATTAAAGAGGACTTAAAGGTGAATGATTTCAAAGTGCGCTATCAAAAAATAAACTGAAATAAGTACTTTAAATTGACAAGTTTACGAGTATCATTTTTAGCATTAATTTTAGCTTTAAATATTGTTTTGGCTGTATTTAGCAAATTTGTTCTTGGATTGATTCAAATTCCTCCAGTAACATTTTTAGTATTAGAGCTAACTTTAATAACCTATTTTATCTTACTTTATGTAATTAATTTATTTTATACCATCGTCTTTATCTTTTTGGCAACATGAATGCGTTTTTTTATTGGTGATGAACCAATTGGGATGTTGGCGATGAATTTAATTGACATCGTTTCGGTGCTGACTTTTTGAATAGTTAATTTCTTAGTTTATAAATTAGTAATTGGATATATTAAAACTCAAAAACAGCATTTAATCACCTTATATATTTCTCAAGGAACTGCTGGATTATTTGCTGCTTTTGCTGCAGCAGGTTTTGGAGTTCTAATTAATTGAGCTTTTTTACTGAAATTATATGGGGTTCCTGAAGAGAGTCGTGACTATCTTTTAATTCCAATTCTTATCTTTAATTTTGTTAAAATAGTCATTAACTTAATAATTTATTTATCAATTTTTTATGCAATTGACTTGCTTTTTAAAAGGTATGATATATAATTAAATAAGAAGGTTATTTATATTAAATATAATTAAGGAGGAAATAGATGTCAGTTCTTGAGAGCGATAAAAACAAAAAATCTAAGGCCACTTCAGGAGAAAATCCAGAAAATGGCAACAATATCGACCATGATGTTCCTGCTTTAGAGGGTGAAAAAAACCACGAAAAAAGAGATCATTACCATGATGAACACCACTTTACAGCAAAGGGGGCACACGATGATGTCACCCCGGATGACTTTTCATTAAAAAGTCATTTTGCTTTTACAAGAAAAAATTTAACTTTCAAAATTGCAGCAACTTCTGTGTTTTTAGGTCTAGCAATTGTAGCAACTTTAATTGATGTTTTATCTGAAACTATATTCTCAATCCCAATTAACGGGGTAAAAATGAATATTAGAATTTTAGACTTGCTAGTTGTAATTATTTCGATTCCAACACTAGGTTTAATATTTTCAGAATTTATAGCAATTGTTATTCCGTGAATTCACTTTCTATTACATTCAGATCACAGTCCAGTACAAATAGTATTTGATATGTTATCGTACATGGTTGTTGTATTCTTATTTTGATCAATCTTCTATTTATTGTTTAGAAATTCAGTATTTCATATCGATCCAAATAAAAAGGTTGATGCAATCAAAAGATGAGCTCCAATGGGTGTAATAATCCCAGTGGCAGCATTTGCAGCAACAGCCCTTTACTTGTTATCACTTTATGTTGTTAGTCTTTCTGGGGGTGGAATAACCACTGGTCATGCCGCTCACGATCACAGTCACGGCGCGGAGTCAGCTAATGATATTTGGGGTTACATAAGTCCTCGTCATGCCGCTCACGATCATGAAGGTCATGAAGGACATGATCATTCTGGTGATGCCAGTTGAGGAAATATTCAAGGCTTTGTTGGTAAATTTGCAGGAGCTGCTTTTGGAATTCAATTAGCAAGATTTATTTTGTTCTACTTGATTTTCGCGGTTGTTGAAAAACGAATGAAACCAGTTAATCACCGTTTTATGTAAAAAAATTAAAAATACTTTGTTGGAAACAACAAAGTATTTTTAATTCTCATCAATATTTACAGCACCAGTTGGGCAAACCATTTGTGATTCAACTAATTTAGCATCATTTGGTTTTGCCTGGGCTAAGCCGTTATCATCCATGAATAAGATGTCTGATTCATCAATTTCCACACATGCTTGACAACCAATACAGATTGATTGGTCAATTCAAGTTCTTTTTTTATCCATAATTATCACCTACAATAATATTACTATTATTTAGTAATTAATGCCAAAATAATTTATAATATTTAAGATATGGTAGGTGATTTTGTGAATAAGCAACTAACTAGAATGGAGCGAAACCGTCAGCTTCATGAACGAGTAAATCGCGACATTATTATTGAAAAAGAAAGCCAATTTGAGCGTTCAAACATTGCTGCAGTTTTTAAAACATTAGATGCCATTGACAAGAACTACTTTAAAAATAAGGTTAATGAATTTGATAAAAAAAACACTATTGAAAAACCTTATTTAGATAAAGATAAATCTAAATCATTAATAAAAGATGAATTAAAATATGATTTACGTCGTTTTTATAATGAACTGTTATCAAGTGAAGAATTGATGAGACCTTTATCAAACAAAAAAGATGATATTTCTTCAAAAATGGAGGACAACAAATCGATTAATTTAACAAGTCAAAAATTCATTGATTACTACCAAAAAATTGCTGTTAATGAACAAAATTTTCAAAATCAAGTTCAAGAATTGCGTCGTAAAAGTGATAAAAAAACCGATGTTCATTCAGACATTAATTTTGCCACAGTTACTAAAGTTAGAAATGCTGATAACCGAACAACTCCAGCAATGTTAAAAGAGGTTAGTGATAAAAATGAACGTGGCTATAATTTGTTAATGAAAGAAACTAAAATGTATAAGCATCGTTTTGGATGAATTGTCTACTTACTGCCAGTTTTAATTTTATTAATGATTTTAGCAATTGTGCTACCATTAGTTATTTAAGGGAGAATTTTATGAAAAAAATAAATATTGCTGTTGATGGTCCAGCTGGAAGTGGTAAATCAGCTACAATGAAAATAGTTGCTGAAAAATTGAATTATCATTTTTTTGATACAGGTTTGATGTATCGTGCCTATACTTGATTTTGTAACCAGAAAAAGCTTGATTTTAATAACGATAAATTATTAGTTAATTCTCTAAAAGATTTTGATTTTAAAATCAATCAAGATCAAGTTTTAGTAAATGGTGTTGATGTTAGCAAAGAACTTTCATCAAATGATATAATTAAAAATATTAATAAGATTACTGTAAATCCTGAAATAAGACGTTGAATGGTTCAAGAACAACGCAATTTATCTCAAGGAAAAGGTTTTGTTGTTGTTGGTCGAGATATTGGCTCTGTTGTTTTAAAGGATGCAGAGCTAAAGATTTACTTAGATTGCTCAGTGGAATCTAGAGCTATGCGTCGTTTTAAACAAAACGAAGAACAAAAAATTACTCCTAATATTTTAGAGGATATCAGACAAGCGATTGAAAATCGTGATAAAAGCGATATGCAAAGAAGTGAAGGACCGTTAATTAAGACAGATGATGCAATTTTAATAGATAATAGTGATTTAACAATTAATGAAGCGGTAGAATTAATCCTAAAAGAAGTTAGTAAAAAAATAAATTAGAAAAGAGTTGAATAGTTATGAAAAAGAAGGGTCTTGTTGCAATTGTTGGTCGACCTAATGTTGGTAAATCAACTCTCTTTAACCGAATTATTCGCGAAAAAAAAGCGATTGTTGAAGATGTTCCCGGTGTTACTCGTGATCGTATGTATGGAACAGCAGAATGACTTACTTTACCTTTTATAGTTATTGATACTGGAGGTATTACCCTTCAAGATGCTCCTTTTGCCAAGGAAATTAAAATGCAAGCTGAAATTGCTATTGATGAAGCAGATGTTATTATTTTTGTTATCAATTATCGTGAAGGAATTACTGCAGAAGATGAAGTAGTTGCTAAAATTCTTTATAAATCTAAGAAGCCGGTTATCTTAGTTGTTAACAAATATGATAAAAAAGAGACTGATGAAGAAGCGTTTCAATTTATGACTTTAGGTTTTGGGGAGCCAACTTTGGTATCTTCAACCCACGGAATTGGGGTCGGGGATTTACTTGATAAAGTTGTAGAATCAATGCCAAAGCAACCCGAAAACCTTGAAAATGAAGCGACTAATATTGCGATTATTGGTAAGCCAAACGTTGGTAAGTCATCTTTAGTCAATGCTATAATTGGGGAAGAAAGAATGATTGTTAGTGAAATTTCTGGAACCACAACCGATGCAGTTGATAGTAAAATTACTGTCAATTCAAAAAAATATGTTTTAATCGACACGGCTGGTATTAGAAAACGCGGAAGAATTTATGAGAACTTGGAAAAGTACAGTTATTTAAGATCGCTTACAAGTATTAATAAAGCTGATATTGTTTTGTTGGTAATTGACGCTTCAATTCCAATTTCAGATCAAGACACCAATATTGGTGGTCTGGCCTTTGAGGAACATAAACCAATTATTTTGGTTGGTAACAAATGAGATATTATACCTAATAAAAATACTAACTCAATGATCAAAAAAGAAGAGGAATTTAAAGCCTACTTTAAATACCTGCAATATGCTCATATGGTTTTTATTTCTGCTAAGGAGAATTTGCGAATAAACAAGATTTTTGCAGCAGTTGAACATGTAAATGAAAACTTAAAAAAACGTATAAAAACAAGTGTTTTAAATGAAGTTTTAAACAAGGCGCAACTTCTAAATCCAGCTCCCAACCACAATGGTGGGCGTTTAAAAATTTATTATGGATCGCAAGTAGAAGCTTACCTGCCTACCTTTGTTATGTTTGTTAACAATCCTGCTTATGTGCACTTTTCTTACAAGCGTTTCTTAGAAAATCAAATCCGTCAACAATTTGACTTTGATGGGGTACCAATGAATCTAATTTTTAGAGAGAGAAAGTAGGTATTTTATGAAAAATATTACAATAATAGGAACCGGAGCTTATGGAACAGTTTTGGCGAATGTCTTAGCTGATAATGACCACAAAGTAGTAATGTATGGAATTGATGAAGATCAAGTTAATGACATTAATGATAACAAAAAAAATTCAGTCTTTTTTAAGGACTTATTATTAAATAAGGAAATTAAGGCAACTACAGATTTATCTGCTGCACTAGAAAAAACCGAGATTCTAGTTTTGGGAGTACCAACTCTAGCAATCGAAAAAGTAATTAGTGAAATTAAGAAATATGCTAAAAAATCAATGATAATCATCAATGTTGCTAAAGGATTGGACGAAAATAATCTTGATGTTTTAAGTAAAAAAGTTATTAAACTATTTGAGGGAACCAACATTTTAAAAGCATATGGAGCTTTATTTGGACCTTCTGTGGCAATTGAGGTAATTCAACGCAAACCAACTTGTATTATGAGTTGTAGTGAAGATATTAAAGTAGCTCAAGAGATAGCTGAAGTATTCAATAACGAATATTTTAGAGTTTTACCAACAACAGATTTAAAGGGTTGTGAAATTAGCGCGGCTTTAAAAAACACAGTCGCGATTGCTAGTGGTATATTATTTGGTTTTGAAGGTTCAGACAATTCTAAAGCAAGTCTTATTACAATTGGTAATAATGAAATTATGAAACTTGGAATGGCTTATGGAGCTAGAATCGAGACTTTTACAAATTTTGCCTGTTTGGGAGATTTAATACTAACAGCGACAAGCCACAAATCTAGAAATTTTTCATTGGGGATGGAAATAGCAAAAGCCAATGATGCTCAAAAAGTTTTAAGTAATTACGGCTTTACAGTTGAAGGGGTAACTGCTTGTAAAATAGCTCATCAAATGGCATTAAAGGCCAAAATTCACTTACCTTTGTTTGAAATCATGTATCAAATACTCTATAATAATAGTGTGCCAAGCGCTACTATTAATAATATTTTTAGTGATATTATTTTGGTATAGAAAGATTAGGTAATAAAAAATGACTAAAAAAGAACTATCTGAAAAAATGGCATCAACTTTTGATGTTCAAAAATCTGAAGCAGATAAAATGGTTTCATTCGTTTTTGATGAATTAACAAACGCACTAGTTGCAGGGGATGAAGTATCAATTGCTGGATTTGGTAAATTTTCAGTAGCTGACAGAGCTGCTCGTGAAGGAATTAATCCATCAAGTGGAGAAAAAATTCAAATTGCTGCAACTAAAGTTGCAAAATTCAAAGTTGCAAAACAACTTAAAGATTCAGTAGCTAAAAGCTAATTAAAAATTTTGAATGTAAAAAATGTTGCGAAGGCAACATTTTAATCTTAAAGGAGAAAAGTAATGCTTGTTGACTTAATTAAAAACAGAATTATTCAAAAAAAATCTTTGCTACTTTGTTATTACAAAACAATCGGATTAAATGAGAATCAAGTTTTAATTATTTTATTAATTATGCAATTATCAAGTGATGATAGAAAGTTTGTAACTGCTCGAGAATTGAGCGATTATATGACTCTAAAAATTGAAGAGATTGATTTAGAAATTTCTAATTTGGTTAAATCCAAATTTATTAAAATTGAAAATAAAAGTGGTAAGTCAGTAATAAATTTATCACCACTATTTAGTCAATTGGCAATAATTTGTGAAAATTCTTTAGCTAATAAAAATAGTGAGTCAAATCTGGTTAAAATAATTCAAGATCAATTTGATATTCCGATGAATGAGGAACAAAAAAATTCAATCAAGTCATTTTTAGAAAAAGACATTTCGATTCAGGGTCTAACTGATTTAATAATTGCCAATGATGTTAAGGATTATGAAGCGCTTGAAAAATTAATTAAAAACAATATTAAATCAAAACCAAAAGAATTAACTAAATACAATTGATTAGCTGATTAACACCATTAAGATAATCAAGAACAATATTTTTATTCATAAATAATTCATACCCATTTTCTTCTAACCAAGAAACGGGTATTTTTTTATCCTTACTATCTAAATTTATTATTTTCTCAATATCAACAATAAAGTATTTATTAAAATTGTGAAAATAAATTATTAAAAAAGCTACCCCAAGGTGCTCACGAACTCTAGCTAATTTTTTGCGTTGCTCAGGCTTCAAATTAACGATTGAAAAATAATCCTTATACGTCTCTTTTGCCTCAAATTCCAAGTATACCCCTTTATAAACCCCGATATAATCGCAATTAAAATTTTTTGTAAAATTAGCTTTAGTAATTTGTTTATTTTCCACTTTGATAAGATTGATATTGACATTAATTTTGGAAATTAAAGCTAAGTTATTATCGTTATAATATTCATTTGCATGATTAATAATTGTTTCTAAAAACATCCCTTTATTTAGTATTAAATTCATTTTTACCTCCATTATTATTACGATAAAAAAATATTTTTTTACTTAAACTAATTTTAATTTGATAAAATTAGTTTATAAAAGAGGTATTAAAATGAACTACGTTAAATACAAAAAAGAAGATATCGCCAAAAAAGATTTTACAGTAGAATTTAAGGGTTATAAAGTTGAGGAAGTTGATTTATTTTTAGATGAAATCACTAGAGATTATGAAGTTTCTGAATTTGAGAAGCAAAACTTAAAAGATAAAATCATGGCACTAGAAGTAGAGAACAAAAATTTAATGGAAGAAAATGATAAGATCATTGCCAGTCTTCAACTATCACAACAACAATTGGAAAAATTGGCACGTAGTGGTGTAAATAGTAGTTCGATTTTAAAAAGAATTGCTAACTTGGAAAAACAAAATTTAGGTCAAAAATAGTGTAAAATCAAAGTTGAGGTTTTATTTGAATCAATCGCTGCAATTGAAAAATTATTGTAGAGGAAACTCCACGCTTGCACATCCTGAGATGGAAGTAGTGATTGTGCTAGGGGAAAAAATAACCCTAGGCACCGTGAGGTGACGACTAGTATTTTTCCTAAATGATTTTACTATCACATGGAAAAACTAATAAAGTGCCACAGAGACGAATAATGGGAAACCAGGAAATGGAACGGGTAAACTCCACAAGCAAGAAACTCAAATTTTGGTAGAGGAATTAAACAAAAGGAAATGAACTGATGTTTGAACCGAAAGGTAGATAGATGATTGATACCTAGCAATAGGAACAAAACGTGGGTTATGATAATAGAATCTCAATTTCTTACAAATTAGTAAATTAGTTATTTAATAATTTGTAAGAAATTTTCTTCAAAGGAGTTATAATGAGAAAATTATTAAAACTACTGAAATTTAAAAACTTAACATTATCCTCGTGTGAGTCATTTACTGGAGGATTATTTGGAAATAAGCTAACAGACATTTCTGGAGCCAGCGAGGTTTTTCTTGGTGGAATAGTGGCTTATTCTGTGGAGTCCAAAAAGCAGATTTTGGGTATTACTTCAGATCTAATAAATAAATTTACAACTGTGTCAAATGAAGTGGCTATAGAAATGGCTATTTCTTGTAGAAAAATTTTTAATAGTGATATTGCAATAAGTTTTACTGGCAATGCAGGCCCAAATGCAAGCGATAATAAAGATGTGGGATTAGCTTTTATTGGTATCGTTTCAAATAATTTTCAAAAAGTAATTGAAATCAGTATCAAAAATAAAAGTAGAAAACAGTTTAAAAAATTAGCTCTTAAAATATGTAAAAATAATTTAATTAATTATATTAAAAGTGATTTTGCCGATAAAAAACACGATTAATTTTTAGGAGGTAAAAAATGTACAATAAGTTAAAAGAAACAACAAAAGAGGTTTTTATGAGTTTAGTCGATGAAAAAGATAAAAAAGAAGATTCGCAAGAAGAAATTCTTAAAAATGTATTAAGCAATATTGAAAAGAACTTTGGTAAGGGTTCAATCATGAGATTGGGTGATATTGAGAAACAAAAAATCGATGCTATCTCAACTGGATCTTTTCTAATAGATGATATTATCGGTATTGGAGGTTACCCTAAAGGACGTATTATAGAAATATATGGTCCTGAATCTAGTGGTAAGACAACCTTGGGGTTGCATGCGATTGCAGAAGCGCAGAAAAAAGGTGGGAGAGCTGCTTTTATTGATGCAGAACACGCCTTAGACCCGATGTATGCCAAAAATATCGGTGTTGATACTGGTAACTTGCTAGTTTCTCAGCCAGACTCAGGGGAGCAGGCTTTGGATATTTTAGAAATGCTAGTTAAATCAAATATTATTGATATTGTAATTCTAGATTCTGTGGCAGCACTTGTGCCCAAAGCAGAGTTAGAAGGTGAAATGTCAGATCAATCAATTGGTCTGCAAGCTCGTTTAATGTCTAAGGCTTTAAGAAAATTAAATGGGATTATTTCTAAAACAAACACAGTAGTTATTTTTATAAATCAATTAAGAGAAAAAGTTGGAGTTATTTTCGGAAGTCCTGAAGTTACACCGGGAGGAAGAGCTTTACGTTTCTACTCATCATTAAGACTTGACGTTAGAAAAGGTGAAACTATTTTAGATAATGGTAATCCAATCGCGAATAAAGTCAAAATTAAAGTTGTTAAAAACAAGGTGGCTTCTCCATTTAAAGTTGCGCAGATTACTATCAACTACAACAAAGGTATTGATAAGTTGTCAGAAATTATTGAGTTAGCATCTTTGTATAATATTCTAACTAAATCGGGTGTATGATATTCTTATAAAGAAATAAAAATAGGCCAAGGTAAAGAAGTTGTCAAAAATTGACTTCTAGCTAATACCGAAGAATACAATAAAATTTGTGAAGAATTGGAATCAGTTTTAAAAACAAATAAATAGAAATGAGTAAGTATGAAAAATTTGGATGAACTATTATTAGATAGAAAAACAATAAAAAAATATAATCCGAAAGGAAAAGTTTCAAAAGAACAACTGATAGAAATATCTAATGCTGGCAGAATGGCTCCAAGTGGTTTTGGACTTCAACAAGTTGAGATACTAGTTGTCTCTAATAAACAAAAAAAAGATTTATTAGCAGAAACTTTTCAAGGTTATAATTGTGAAAACATTAAGTCTGCTAGTGCTTTAATCATCGTTTTAGGAATTTCAACAGATACCTATATTTTAGATAATGGTAAATTGATGGATGAAAAACTGTTCGATCCTTCAGAAATGGATATTGCTAAAAAAGAGGAACTTAAAAAACACTTATTGAATATTTATCCTAATATTGAGTTTAAATCTGAATATGACATGATTAACGCTGGAATTCATGTTGGATATATGGCTTTAAAAGCAACTGAATTAAATTTAGGTTCAACAATTATGACGGGATTTTTTGTTGATAAATTAACAATTCAATTAAAAGAAATGGGAATGTTAAAAGAAGGCCGTCGTCCTGTTTTTGGTTTTGCGATTGGAGAACCTGATAATGAATACCCAGGTAACAAACGTCAAAAAATAAGAGTTGGTATTGAAGAGTACGCAAACTTTATTGAATAAAAATAAATAAAAAGTTCTGCAGCAGAACTTTTTATTTTTATATATTGGACTTTAATTCAAAAAAATAGTAAAATTAATTTGTGTTAAAACACAAATCCGCTTGCTTTTCAAGGGAAAGGTAAGATTTAAATGAATTCAAGAACAGCCGTTGAGGTTATCATTGCACTAACTGTGCTATTTTCCATATCGATTATAGCAATTTTAGTTCTTTGCTTTAGCCAACGTCGACAACGACTAATAAAAAAAGCTCAAGACGAAGCCAAAAAAATCCTAATATCAGCAACTGCTGATGCGAAAATTCATTCAGATGAATTAATTTTTCAAGCAGAAAAAAAGATAATGGAAAAAAAATACGAAATTTCTAAACTAGAAACAGATTTAGAAAAAAAAGTTAACGAAATTAGTATTCAAGAAAAGAATCTAGAGTTAAAGTTAGAGTCTCTTTTTAGTAAAGAGACAATTGCTAGTAACAAATATAAAGAATATGAAAAAAAATTGGAAGATGTAATTTCAGCATTAGAAATTGTGTCCAATATATCGCAAGAAGAAGCTAAAGAGGTTCTTTTTAAAAGCGTTGAACATAAATTTACAAAGGAACTAAATTCCCTAATTAAAACCAAACAACTAGAAGCTCATAATAGTGCCAAGGCAAATGCTACAGAACTAATTGTAACAGCAATGGAAAAATATGTTGTGGATGTTGTTGCAGAAAAAACAACAAGTTTTATCAAACTTCCGACTAATGATATCAAAGGTCGAATAATTGGAAAAGAAGGCCGAAATATTAAGGCACTTGAAAATTTTGGTGGTGTTGATGTAATTATTGATGACACCCCGAATATAATTACAATTTCAAGTTTTAACCCAATTAGAAGAGAAGTTGCCACCAGAGCTTTAAACAATCTAATCGCAGATGGAAGAATACAGCCTGTAAAAATTGAAGAAGAAATTTTGAAGCAGCAAAAGGAAATTGAACAAATTACTTTGGAAGCTGGTACTCAGGTCATTGAAGAATTAGGTATTTTTAATATGGACATAGAACTTATTAAATTAATTGGAAAATTAAAGTACCGCACAAGTTATGGTCAAAACGTTTTATTTCACTCAATTGAGGTGGCTAAATTAGCTGGAACAATTGCTGCTGAATTAGGACTAAATACCAAATTAGCAATTAGATCGGGATTATTGCATGACATCGGTAAAGCGGTGGATTTTGAAGAAGAAGGTAGTCATGTAGTACTAGGTATTAATATTGCGCAAAAGTATCGTGAAGATAAAGTTGTAATTAATTCAATCGCCTCACACCACGGGGATTTCCCAAGAGAAGATTTGATTGCTGCAATTGTTTCGATTGCAGATTCGATGTCTGCTGCTCGACCTGGGGCGAGAAATAATTCAGCAGAAGATTTCTTAAACCGTATGAGCGACATTGAAAAAATTGCTAAATCAGTTGAGGGAGTCCAAAATGCTTATGCAATTCAATCAGGAAGACAAATTAGAATTATAGTTGATCCTGATTTAGTTGAAGATTGGCAATTAGTAGGAATCTTAAATGATTTACAAGAATTAATTACTAAGGAAGTTATAATTCCAGGTGAGATAACTATGACAATTATTAGAGAAAAACGAGAAATTAAAATAATTCGTTAAAATAATCAAAAAAACCGTTTATAAACGGTTTTTTTGATATACAATTTATTAGATGATAGTTGAGGTGAAATTATGGGATTTGGAGATTTTTTAGCCAATAGAATGAAAAAGTCTATTGAAAAAAATATGAAAAAAACCACACTAACAGAAGACAACATTAAAGAAACTCTAAGAGAAATTAGATTAACTTTAATCGAAGCTGACGTTAACTTGGAAGTAGTAAAAGAATTCATTAAAAAAATTGAAACAAAAGCTACTGGACAATATATTTCAGAAGGTGTTCGTGCTGACCAACAAATGGTAAAACTAGTTCATGAAGAATTGGTTGATATTTTAGGTAAAACCAATAAACCTTTAGAAATTTCTAAACGCCCATCAGTGATTATGATGGTTGGATTGCAAGGAGCTGGTAAAACCACAACAGTTGGTAAAGTGGCTCATTTAATTGCCAAAAAACACAATAAAAAACCTTTAGCTGTTGGATTGGATATTTACCGTCCTGGTGCGATTGATCAGTTGGTTGAAATTGGAGCAAAGAATAATTTTGCTACTTTTGAAAAAGGTAAACAGGACCCAGTTAAAACTGCCAAAGAAGCTATGGATTATGCTGAAAAAGAAAATTTTGATGTTGTAATTTTGGATACTGCGGGTCGTCTGCAAATTGATAAAAATTTAATGACAGAATTAAATAATATTCGAAAAGCTGTTTCACCTCAAGAAATCTTAATTGTAGTTGATGGTATGACTGGTCAAGATATTATTAACGTAACAAAAGAATTCGATAGTCTCTTGAAATTAAGCGGGGTTGTTGTAACAAAACTGGATGGAGATGCTCGAGGAGGAGCAACACTTTCAATCACCAGTATGACTAATTTACCAGTTAAATTCATTGGTGAAGGTGAGGGAATTGGTGCTCTAGCTGAATTCCACCCCAAACGTATGGCTGACCGTATTTTGGGGATGGGTGACGTTGATAGTTTATTTGAAAAAGCAACTGAAGTTGTGGACCAAAGAACTATGGAAAAAACCATGAAAAGAATGTTCATGGGACAATTTGACCTAGAGGATCTACGTAACCAATTGGCACAAGTTGCCAAAATGGGAAACCTTGGAGGAATTATGAAAATGATTCCCGGGGCTCAGAAATTAACTGAAAGTCAATTAGAAGGGGCGCAAAAAAAACTTTTTGTTGCTAACATTCTAATGAATTCAATGACGTTGAAAGAGCGTCGTGAGCCTCGTGTATTAAAAGCAATAAATCGTAAACAACGTATAATTAAAGGTTCAGGGAGAACTGAAAAAGAATATAACGACTTATTGCAACAATTTGATAAAGGTAAGAAACAAGTTATGGAAATGACTAAACAATTAAAATCAGGGCGTATGCCAAACCTTGGTGGGTTAGGTAAAAAAGGCTTTGGTGGAGGAATGTTTTAATCGTTTCTATACCTGTTCTTATTTTTCATAAAAGAAAGAAGATGCAACAATGAAAAACTATTGGAAAGTAGTTCAATCAGAGTTTCGAGAACGCGTCTTTAGCAGTAAAAAGAGAGTAATAAAATTTGTTGCAATTTGTTTTGTACCTTTTTTATATGCTTTTATCTGTATTTGAGCTTTTTGAGACCCTATTTCAAACATTGGTTTAGCACCAATGGGAATTATCAGTAATGATAATCAAGTAAATTTAGTTTCGGGAAAAACTAATGGAGCCACACCGATTCAAGGAATTGGAGTTGCTAAAGCCTACGTTGATAAAAACGGGCAAACCCACCAAATCGGTCAAGAAAAATTTGACTTTAGTAATAGTGCGGAAAAATTTGAAAGTATTATTACAACAAACGGCACAGAAATTAAACCAGGAGAAGATTTTAATTCTTATTATGTTTCTCTAATTGATTTGGTAATGGAAACTTGAAAAACAAATAGTGTTCCAGGAATTAGTTTTAATGCTAAAAAACAAAAGTATACTTTTGAAGCTAGTGAAAATATTTCCCTATCTAATGTGGAATATAAAAATGGTGCAGAAGCTAGAAAAATAGCTACGCAAAATTCTGATGGAAGTTGAAAAGTTTTGGACTCAAAAAAATATTGAGTTCAAGTACAACTGCCACAAGACTTTTCTCTTAATGTGGTTAATGTTTTTGACCACTTTAGTCAAAAACTAAATATCTCAAATCCAGAAGATAGTGAAAGTTTAAAAGATATTTTAGCAGACTTTGCTAAATCACCAATTAATTTATGATCAACTTATCGCAATAACTTTATCTTTGGTCAATTTATTTATTTATTTGACCATTTTAAAGCTGGGGCTTTAATAGAATCGGGTCCCCAAGTGGCAATAGCAACCTTACAAAAAATGCTAGAATTAGCACCAGCCATGGATGACCAAGCAATTCAATTAATTGAAACAATTGCCAAACTTGGAATTGGGATAATTAATTCAGCAAACAACATTTTACCAGATTTCTCAAAAGGTATAACTAGTGGAATTGATGGAATTGATTACAACCTTTATGGTCTTGGATTAGGGCAATTCTTCTTGTGTATTGGAGCATGAGTGGGAGTGCTAATGCAAACATTCATTTATGATCGTAAAAAAAGAGTTCAGTCTGCTTCAACATTATCGTTTTATTTTGGTAAACTAACCTTAATGTTAGCAACAGCTCTAATTCAAATCACCATCCTAATGCTAGCGGTCTTTGGATTAGGATTCCATGTAATTGGAGCAGAGTTCTGATTATTATTCTTATGAATGATATTTACAACCTTTATATTTACAATTATTATTAATGCTCTATGATTTAGTTTCAGAGATCAAACTGTGGGTAAATTCTTATGTGTGGTATTTTTAGTAATCAACCTATCATCTGGTTGAGGAACTTTTCCCACATTTATGCAAGCAAAATTCTTCGAAGTCCTAAGTTATATTGCTCCCTATACTTACTCAATTCACGGACAAGGAGCAATAATTTATGGACTAGCAGCAGGGGGTCAAAACCTGGCTGATAACTTAATTATTTTAGCTAACTTTGGCTATTTATTGATTTTTGGAGTCATATTTGCCCTTTTAGGAATCTATTCAGCTCGTCAACGTCACCGTGAAATGATGTTCTCAACTTCGAGTAATAAAAAATTAGTTGATATATTAACCGAAATGAATTTAACTGATTTTATTACTAACAAAAACAAAGCTAACTGAAAAGAGTTAGAACTTCAAGACCGTCAATTAATTTGCAAAAATGTGGCGGCAAAATATCCTGAAGAAAAATTCTTTAAAAGTTATGAAAACTGAAGAGATCAACAATCTTTAAATAATTCTGAAATTAAAAATCCTTCACAAGCTTCTCCAAGCGATGATGAATAGTAAACTAAAAAATCCTAAGACTTTAAAAAGTCTTAGGATTTTTTGTTGAAGGCTTTTGATTGTAAGCCAATAAAAATTAGCTCTTCTTTAATTAAATAATCTTCTTGCTCAAATTGGTGGGTTATAATTTCAGCATTCCCCCCGGTAATAACAACTTGATGCTTTTTAGTTTTTTGCAAATCTTCAATCAAAGCCTTTATCATTTTAAAGTGACCATTAATTGCTCCAATTTCAATTGCGGTTTTAGTGTTAGTTCCTAAAGTCATTTCCGTGTAATTAAACTCATATTGACTCAGCATAGCGGCATTCTGAATTAAACTATTTAAGGCAATCTTAATTCCTGGAGCGATAATAGCGCCTTTGAATTTCATATTTTCAATAACAAATAAAGTGGTTGCTGTACCCATACTAACAACAATACAATCTTGTAATTTTAGACCATCAACGACCCCATAATAGTTGGCGATAAAATCTGAACCTAATTTATTAATATTAACTTCTTGAAAAATATTTAAATCATGTTCAAAGTGTTCCTTAATTGCGAAAACAGGGATTCGTTTTTTTTCAGCTCCTTGATTTATTAAATTTGTCCAAATTGGCACCACTGATGAAAAGACGACTTTACTTAAGTTTTCAATTTTATCAAAAATACTAATAATAAAATCTAAATTTTGTTTCTCTTCATCCTTTGTTCAAATTCTTTCTAATTTAATAATTTGTGAGCTAATAGTTGATGTATATCTAAAGTCAACAGTTGTATTGCCCACATCGATTAATAAAACATTTTTCATATCAGGTTCCTCACAAGTATTATATCAAATAAATTTATTTAATTATTTTTAATAAACCTCAAACATATTATAAAAAAGTGCTTTAATAATAGTAGAAAGATATAAAAAGGTTTAAATAATGATAGGAATTTATTCAGGCAGTTTTGATCCGATTCATGAAGGTCATATCGAAATTATCAATAAAGCTTTAAAAGTTTTTAACGAAGTTTGAGTTGTTGTTAGCAAAAATATTAACAAAGATTGTCAAACTAGTTTGGATGATAGAGTGAAAATGATTGAAAAACAACTAATTAATTTTAAAAATATTAAGGTCATGAAAAATGAGGATAAATTAACTGCTGATTTTGCAAGGGAAAATAATATAAATTTCTTAATTAGAGGATTACGCAATTCTGACGATTTGAAGTACGAAATTATGCTTGCTGATGGTAATAAGTCGGTTTATCCAGAAATTGAAACAGTGTTTTTTATTTCTGATTTACCAGTGCGGCAATTATCTTCATCAATTATTAGAGAAATCAACGCTTATAAAACAAAAAAATAGAGGTGAAATTTTATGTTAAAAATAAATGAAATTAAAGATAAATTAAAAAATGGTAATAAAAAATTAAAAATTGTTTTTCCAGAAGGTGATCAAGAAAATATCGTCCTAGTTGCGCAAAAGTTAGTTGAAGAAAAAATGGCTCAACCGGTTTTGATCTACAAAAAAGCAAGTGAAGTTCCTGCGAAAATTAATCCAGAAATCCAAGTTATAATAATCGAAAGTTATGACTTAGAAAAAATGGCAAATCAATTAGTTGAGCTAAGAAAAAATAAATTAACTATTGAAGATGCTCGACCTTTAGTTAAGGAACCAAATTACTTTTCAACAATGTTAATAAAAAACAACGAGGTTGATTGTATGGTTTGTGGTTTAAAATACTCAACAGCAGACACATTGAAGCCAGCCTTGCAAATTATTAAAACCAAACCAGAATTTAAAATTGCTTGTTCTTCAATTATTATGACAAAAGGGGAAGAAAGCTACTTATTTGCTGATTGTTCTTTAAATTTAAATCCTGATGCCCAACAATTAGCTGAAATTGCCAAAATGAATGCCGAATTTGCTATCAGTTTAGAGGTTGAAAAGCCACAACTAGCACTACTTAGTTATTCAACTCTTGGTTCAGGGCATGGAGAATCAGTTGAAAAGGTTGCTAAAGCATCAGAAATTTTAAATCAAAATAAGCAAAACTTTGTTTATGCTGGGGAAATTCAATTCGATACAGCCTTTGATTCAGAAGTTAGAAATAAAAAGGCTCCCAACATTGCGATTACAAAAAGACCTGATATATTTGTTTTTCCAGATTTAAATTCTGGTAATATTGGTTATAAAATTGCTCAAAGAATGGGTGGTTATGAAGCTGCTGGACCTTTTATTTTAGGTTTAAACGCCCCGGTTAATGATTTATCACGAGGAGCCACTTTGTTAGATATTTATAACACATCAATAATAACTTTATACCAAGCATTAAAAAAATAAGGAGAAAATAAATATGTATATGATAATAAACTCGGGAAGCAGTTCAATAAAATTTAAGCTTTTTAGTACCGATAAAGACGAAAAAATAATAACTGAGGGAATTGCTGAAAGAATCGGAATTGATGGTCGCCTTGTAATTAACTATCAAAACGAGGAACATAAATTCGAAGATAAAATGAACGATCATAATATTGCGGTTGAGATGATTTTAAAAAAACTACTAAGTTTGAAAATAATTGAAAACTATAACCAAATTGAAACTGTTGGTTCTAGGGTAGTTCATGGAGGCGAGCAAATAAAAGAAAGCGTTGTTATTACACCTGAAACAAAAGAAATTATTAAAAAATGTATCAAACTAGCACCACTTCACAATCCAGGAGCTTTAGTTGCAATTGAAGCTTTTGAAAAAATTATTCCTAACGTTTTACAAGTGGCTGCTTTTGATACTTCATTTCATCAAAGTTTAGCTCCAGAGCAGTATTTATATCCGGTACCCAATTCTTGATATGACAAGTATGAAGTGAGAAAATATGGCTTTCATGGAATCAGTTATAAATATATTTGTGAACACTTTGGGAAAGTTTTTAAAAAAGATGTTAAAAAATTAAACTTAGTAATTTGTCATTTGGGGAATGGGTCAAGTGTTTGCTGTGTTAAAAATGGAGTATCATTTGATACAACAATGGGTTTCACTCCTCTGGCTGGCTTAATGATGGGAACTAGAAGCGGAGATATTGATTCATCTGTAATTGAATACATGGTTAAAGAAACTAACAGTGACGTCTTCAAAATTACTCAAATCCTAAATAAAGAATCAGGACTATTGGGGGTTAGTGAAGTTTCAAGTGACATGCGTGATATTACAGCTGCAGCATCTCAAAATAATTCTAAAGCCCAAAAAGCTTTTGAAATGTATACCCAAAGAGTTGCACAAACAATTGTTCAGTATTTAAATAATTTAGATAGAGAAAAAATTGATGGAATTGTTTTTACTGCCGGAATTGGAGAAAACTCAAATATTGTTAGACAAGCAATTATTGATAAGATTAACATAGTTAATCTAGAAATTGACAATAAAAAAAATCTAGAAAAGTATGATGACTTTAAAGAAATAAGTAGTACAAAAAGCGAAATTAAAATTTATGCCTTTCGAACAAATGAAGAACAAATGATTTTAAATGATATTAAAAAACTAAAAAAAAATAAATAAATAGTTTTTTTTATAATTATTCGTGATATTATTAATTTAATTATAAGAATAAGCGATAGCTTATTGTTTTTTCGTCAAATTTGTGTATAATAATTAAAGATTAAAAGTTGAGTCTATGATTCACTTTTTATTATTTTTAATGGAAAGAGGAAGTATAATGGCAGTCCAAACACAATTAGAAAAGGAAAGACCAACTAAAGTCGAGGCTGAAACAAACCTCACTAAACCAAAGATAAAGATTAGTGGTTGAGCTTTTACAAATATTATTTTTGCAAAACTGTTTAAACAAAAGTCAACTTTTGTATTATTGATAGTTTCTGTTGCAATTTCAGTTGCATTTTCAATTCTTTTTTTGACAGCAAAAAATAATGCACAAATTTTAAGTTACTTCGATTACTTTTTCGTAGTATTTATGAGTTTTATTATTTTCGTATCAATTATGAAAATCACTCAAACACTATGGAAAACTCAATTTGAAGATAAAAGTATTGTTATTTACCAAGCACAATCAATCTCGCGAACAAAATTATTCTTCGCAATGTTTTTATCAAGTTTATATTTAATAATTATTATTATCCTTATCAATCTTGCAACAATGTTAATAATTTTTATGGCATTCCACTTTAAATTAAATGTAGTTTTCCTAAGATTTTGAGTTACATTATTAATTTATTCATTGATTGCTGCATTTTGTTTGGTGTCGTTTTGTACATTTATTAACCTAATATTTTCACAAGCTTTCACTTTGATTTTATTTACATTTATTTTAGCAGCAACATTCATTTGTTCTCTACCTTACCAATTCTATCGTCAGTCACTTGATGGAATTTCAATTAGATTTACTGATACAACCGGTAAATGACAATATCAACCAGATACTGTTTGAAAAGCCAAAGAGGTTGAAAACCGTCTGAACTTCCAAACTTATGTAGAAGCTGGTCAAATCAAATATCCTCATTTGTCAAAATGAATTAATGACTATTTTGTTTCTGGAGAATACATTCAAGGATCATGAGAAAGAGGAAGTTCTGATTGTGTTGTTGACATTAATAAACCTGGAAAACAAAATTGTGCTTTAAACGAAAGACAGGCACTTTGAAGAGATTTGGGACTTTTAAAAACAACAGAAAGTAGCGCTGATTTAAACAACGTTTTACTACAAAATGCCCCAACCTCCGATCCAGTTTGAGATAAAACTTACCCAACTAAAGGTTCGCGTGCAAGTTTCCACTTTGTTTTCAAAAACTTTATTTCAAGAAATGAAATCGATTCTTTGATTACTAAATATGAAAATTCAGGTTCTGAAGCAGACAAAGTAAAATTAGATGTTGTTAAGGATTTTGCAAATTACTACGATGATTTAATTGCATTTTTCACTGCACAAGTTAACGCAAAAGACACTCCAATTCCTCAAGGACTAAAATTAGAACTTGGTGAATACAGAATGTTCTATGCAAACTCAAGTAAATTTGGACCATTATTAGACTTTAATGCAGCAGATAGTTGAGTACAGGCTGGAACTGATGGAGAACACCTACCAGTTACCCAAGATCACTTCAACGGAATTGTGAGATCTTATGTTGAGTCAAGTCAAACTTTAAGACCAAGTGCCACAGAATCAACCACAACTACTGCAATGGCTAACTTCATGCTAAAAGCTTATGAACCAACTTATTTAGCAGCCAGAATTTTGGAGTACTACTTTATTAGTCAAACTTCAGACTTCACATATATCACAAATTTAACAATTGTAAATGACTCTTCATGAGAAAATTACAATAAAAAAACAGACTTTAATAGATTAGTTTCAAATTTTAACTTTTTAGAAAAATTCTTACAATTCTATACATCAAATAGAGGTTTTGCTTACGGGGATTTCTGATTTAATCCTGAATCAAACTCAAGCATTTCTTTTGAAGATCAAAAAAACTTGTTCCTGTCATATGATGATCCAAGGATTTTTGCCAAAGAAGTTGATGGAAACACAAATGCATTAAATGTTAAATTTGATAAATGAAAAAATTATAAATCAAATAGCTGAATGTTTGTAGCAACAGATTCAGTTCTATGTTTAATGCTGCTAATTATTTCATCGGTAGTATTTAAACGTATGGATATTAACTAGAAAGGAGCGATAATATGAGCGACAATATAATTTCATTTAATGGTTTTGTAAAAACTTTTAAAAAATTCAAAATTGGTCCCATTAATTTCAATATTAAAAGAGGAGACTTTCATGCTGTTCTTGGTTCTTCAGGATCTGGTAAAAGTGTTATCTTGAATACAATTATTGGATCTATTTATAAGTATAGTGGTCAAGTTACTTTTGAAGGAAAATCAAGAAGAAGTAGTTGAAGACAAAATGCTAATTTAGGTTACTACCAACCAACAGACTTTTCTTTAGTAGATGATTCGCTATGAAAATACTTAATCACAGTTGCTAAAATTTCAGGAATTACTTCAAAAAAATATCGAATGGATCGCATTAGATATTTAGTAAAATTATTTGAACTTTGAGAACATAGAACTAAGTCAATTAAAGCCTTTTCTTATGGGATGAAAAATAGGGTTAGTTTAATTATCGCCTTACTAAAAAATCCTGACGTTATCGTTCTTGATGAGCCAGGTGCCAACTTGGACTCAATTTGAAGAAAAAAAATCTACGCTATTTTTGAACGTCTTAAAGAAGAAGGAAAAACAATTATCCTGACAACCCACAACATCGATGAATTTTATGGACTATTTGATGCCTTAACAGTTGTTGAAGAGGGGAAATTGCTTTATTCAGGAGAAATTAAGTCAATCGATTTAGACTTGAAATATCGAGTAGTAGTTGATGGAGATGCTTTAAAAGTAGCTGAATTCCTGAGATCAAAAAATATTTCTTGTGTTGAAGACGAAACTACTCCAAACGGTTTAATAGTTATCTTCAATAAACAATTTGAGGTTAACTACTTATTCTTGTATTTAGTTAGAAATAATTTACCATTAGATGTTTTTGAAAAAATTGCAATTAATATGGAAGAGATTATTGAAAACTTCTAATTTTAAGGCGGTTTAAATATGGAACAAAATAGAATAATACAGTTTGAAAGTATTACACAAGTTATCCAAGAAAAGGGATACTTTGTTTTTCTTGCAAACGATGCGCTTTATGCCACAAACGGAATTGATGTTGTAACTTGAGATTCAGCCCAACTAGTGGGTAAAGTTGAAGAGGTCTTCGCTTTAATTCCGAAATGAATTAAATTCTTTAAAAGCTCATTGATTACGAATAAAGATCAAACTTTAAAAAGAAATGCTCCAATGATTAATCCAACTCAAAGCAGAGTGGTTAAAATGAATATCTCTTATCAAGGAGATTTAGAAAATGCCAACAAGCAAGAAGAAGAGTACTTGGTTTTTACAAAAAATAACCAGACTTGATAATTAGTGTGAAAAAAGCTAAAAAATATGGTATAATTAATATAGATTAAGAAAGAGGTCATCTTATGTACGGACAAAATTTAAATTATAATATGTACTCAAATACTTATAGTCAAAATGGTCAATTCTTCTTTGCTAATGGACGTTGATTTTATACTTATAACATGGGAGTTTATACTTATCCAGAAAATTACTTTGTTGGTCCAATTTCGAGTCCAACTTATGGTTACCTAAATAACAATGGTTACTTTTACAATTTAGATAAAGTAATTATGAATACTAGTTTACCAAAGAGTGTTGAGGATTTGTTTAATAGCAAAACTAATAATTGTAATTGCTGTCATAACAGAAGTTGTTCAGGGGAAATTCAACCAGCTCCAGTTGCTCAACCAGCTCCAGTAGTTAAATCCGAACCAGCTCCAGTATTTGTTAAACCAGCTCCAGCTCCAGTAGTTAAACCCGAACCAGCTCCAGCTCCAGCTCCCGAACCAGTAGTGGTTCAACCAGCTCCAGCTCCCGAACCAGTAGTGGTTCAACCAGCTCCAGCTCCAGTAATGGCTCCAGAACCAGCACCAATGCTAGATCCCGAACCACCAACTGAAATGTTTGCGGAATTTGAAAAACTAATTGAAGAGAGTTTGAAGTCAGGTAAAAAAGACAAAAAATCTGCACCAGCATCAGCAGCTGCGGCAGCATAATAGAAAAACTAAGTTTATAAGAACTTAGTTTTTCTATTTATAATTAATATTTTATACTGTAAATTTTATTATTTTTTTTCAAAAGTATATTGACTTTTTATACATTTATCATACAATAAGTGTAGTTGTATGATAGATAAAACTATTCTTACAACTACGAGTTCCATTAATTATCTAAATGGTAAAAAAGCAATGTTTCTTCTTTATGCAAAACTTTTAACTCGATTTTAACCACTTTTGATAACTGTGGTTAATCAACAATGTAATTTGTTTCATAACAAAATTTAAAAAGAACCCTTATGGGTTCTTTTTAAATTTTGTTAAGTAAAATGTTGTGACAAGCATTTTAGGTGTCTCAGAGAGCCTAATATATGTTATAATAAAGAGGTATTTAATGAGGGGGCACACTATGGTTCATTTAAGGGCGCGTAATTTGCCTTCAAAAGGCGTTTTAAAAGAATGACTTTTTAGCGAAAATAAAATAAAAATTGGTCAAGACTTTGCCCTTGTAGAAACAAGCAAAGGGGAATTTACAATAAAATCTAATTATAGCGGAGTCATTGTTAAAACGATAAAGTTAGGTTCAACAGTTAAAAATGGTAGTATAATAGCAAATATTACTGTCGATGAAGATCAAGAGATTATTGAACAACCATCTAAGAATAATTTTAAAAATAGTTCAACTAAAGAATCGATTGAAGAACCAGAAATTGAAGAAAAATTTGATATTGAAATACCAATGAATATCCCGATTTCTGAGACTTCAAAGTTTCAAGATGCCGAAGATTATCGCGATGATTTTTCTGGAGCCGTTTTGTATGATAAAAACTATATGGCAGTTACTCCATTTTCTTCAACAAGAGATGATATAGTAGATTCAGAGGAAAAACTTAATAAATTAGAAGATGCTAAAGGACTTGATAAGTTTGCTCAAATGAGAAAAAATATTGCAGATTCAATTAAAAACTCACCAGCCGCTGCTAATAATAAAACTCAAAATGATGATCCGAACTTGGTAAAATTAAAAAACGAAGAAGTTTTCAATGATTCTAAGATGTTTCAAATTGATAATTCGACAGGATCATCAAAGTTTAGAAAAATCATTGAAGCTAGAAAAGCTAAGTTACTAAAGGAAAATGACTTTAAAGAGATTCCTGAAGAGGAGAAAATAAAAAGTGCTATGGATCGTCTCGATTCAAATGGTCGTCCAATGATAATGAGAAACATTATAAATGATAGAATGAAACGTTTAAATGAATCAGGTGGAGACCCACACGCTTTGGAAGAGCCTAATTTTGTTGCGCCTAAAGTAATTCGAAACAATCCAGAGCCAAAAGCAAAGGTAGTAGAAGATTTAGAAGGAGAAAGTATGTGAACATCAAAAAAACCTCAATCTCATAACGATTTAGAAGACGAAGATTTCTTAATTGACTCACACGATTTAGATACACACGGTCAAGTCCAATTACCAAAGAAAAGCCCATCACAACTTTTAGAAGAGAAAAAAAAATCAGGAGATGATGGTTCTTATAATTACAAGAAAATGGCTAGTCTTTACGACGATCAACGTCGTGAGTCGATAATTTCTTCAAGAACTCAAAAAGATGATATCAAAAATCGAATGAAAGCAATTATGGATGATAAAAACCCAGTATTCAACAATAATCATGATGAATTTGATGCAGATAATTTAGAATTAATAAACTCTCTACCGATTTTAATTGATGATGTTCCAGAAAGATTTTTAAAAAAAGTGGAGTCTTTCGATTCTAAAACAGGCAAAAAAATCTTGAGAAATTACACAGACACCAAAGAAGGTCAACATGATTTTGAACAATGGATGGAAAATGAAAATTTATCAAAACATGTCGATAAAGATTTAGAAGATATAGAGAAACTTTTAGAAACAGATCCAGAAGTCTTTAGAAAAGAAAAAGAAAACAAAATTGCTTTAGATAAAGAAAATCAAGAAAAAGAAACTCAAAGAGTCATTGATGAAGCGATTGCCAAGGCGCAAAAATCTCTATTAAAAGCTGAAGAGCTTAAAAGACAAGAAGAAAAAATTCAACAAGAAAAAGCTAATTTTGAACTGTCGCAACTAAAAAATGAAAACGCTAAGTTAGAAGAACAATTAAATCTAAATAAAAAAACAAGCAAGTATTTAGAGGGCGAAATTGATAATCTTAAAAATCAGTTAAAATCAGTTGATAAACTTGAAAATGTTGTTGAGTCAATGCGCCAAAACAACACTAAAATCCCAGAAAAAAATAATGACGAATTTTTCAATAAAATGATGCAATATATCATGATGCAAAATATGATGCAATCTATTGGCGGAGCGAAAAAAAATCAAGATTTTGATATGGACGCTCAAATTAGAGACGCGATTCAAAAAAATATGAAAGAATTTTATAATACCTTTGATAGTGTTAAATCATCAAACACCAATGGTCATAACTCTGATTTTAATTTGAAACCAGAACCAGAATTTAAGGAATTTATAAACCCATTAACTAACCAAAAAATGTATCAAAACCAAAGTTTACAAGACGTTCAAATGGAACAAGAAATGTTTAAGAATCAACAAGCTAATTTTATAAATTTAAACCCAAAGCAAAATCTTGATTACTTAAATCAAGATTATACAAAAAATTTAAGTGAGAATCGAGAGGATATTTCTCTTACAAGGTACCCAGCAGTTAAATCGATGCTATTGAGTCAAAACTATATACCACCATTATCAATATCAACAGAAATAGATATGACAGCAATATTAAAACTGAAACACGTTTTGAAAAAGACAGATCCAACAGGATTGGCTTTTTCAACAATTGCCTTTATTGCTAAAGCAGTTTCTCTGGCATTAGAACAATATCCAAAAATTAATTCAACTTATGATCCTACAACAAATCAACAGATTGTAAAAAATTATCACAATATTGGTCTGGCAACTGAAACAAGCGAAGGAATCGTTGTGCCTGTTTTAAAATTTGTTGAAAAACTGACAGTAAAGCAAGTGGCAATAGATATAAGGGAAATGACCAATCGCCTAAGACGAGGTGAATTATTTAATTATGAAACAACAGGGAGCACAATAACATTAGCAAATTATGGTAATGTTGGAGCTATTCACGCCACTCCAACAATTTTCTATCCGAACGCAGCAGTAATCGGAATCGGAAAAGTTATCAAAAAACCAATTGTTGTTGAAAAAGAAAAACTTGCAATCAAAGCTATTATGAGCATAAGTCTAACTGTTGATCAGAGAATAATTGATGCTAGTGAATCAGGGAGATTTTTATCTTCATTAAAAGAAATTCTTGAAAAACCTGAGCTTTTAATGATGAATTAATTTAAGGAGATGAATAACAATGAATGTTTATAATATTATTTCGAAAATAAAAGAAATATCGCAGAACAAAAATGACAAAAAAAATTACATTGCTCTGACTGTTATGCAAAACATGAATCAAATTTCTTCATTTTCATTGAATAAATTAGCTGAACTAGCTCTAACCTCTCCATCTTCGGTTACAAGATTTTGCAAAGAATTGGATCTAGATGGCTTTGGTGGTTTAAGGGTAGTTTGTGAAATTTATTTATCAGAAAAAGAACAAAACCGTAAAGTTATTTTTAATAATGATGATAATTTCTCAAAAAAACTTTTAAAAGAAATAAAGGATGTTTTGGATCAAAATGATAATCTAATTAGTACTGATTATTATTCTGCGATTTCGCAATTAATTTTTGATACTAAAACTGTTGTTTTAGTAAGTATGGATGATACCCAAAATATGGCCAAAGAGTTTAGTCAAAAAATGACTTCAATTGGAATACCCCCAGTATTTATCGATAACCAACAACAGTTGGAATATTTTGTGAGACATAGCGATGAAAAGTTCGTCTTCTTCTTTGTTTGTTATGGAACAAATGAATTTATACTTGATAATGCAAACAAGGTTAAGAGTCAGGGTGGCAAGGTTATTTTTATCTCAATTAATTCTTCAATCAATTATCGAGATAATTTTGATTGTGTTATTAACATTAAGGATAAGGATCATCCACTTTGGTTCAATAAATGTAGTTCGCTATTTTCGTTATTATTTATTTTTCAAAATATTTTCACAAATATCGTATCAAGTGACAAAAAAAGATTCATGAAATTTTTTGAATAATTTTTAAATTTTATTTGTAAATAATTATTATTTTTTGTATAATATTTTTGTTGTATTTCAACAGAAATGGCGTATATGGCGAAGTGGTTAACGCACTGGGTTGTGGTTCCAGCATTCGAGGGTTCAATTCCCTTTATACGCCCCATTATAAGATACTAACGCCTAGCATTATTGCTAGGTTTTTTTGTTCAGATTTACTCTTTTTACGAATCAAATTTGGAGGTAAAAATGAACGAAATAATCAATAAAACAAGATTTAACAACGATGAAGTAATAACATCTGAATTTATCGATAGCCAAATGCTTAAAGTGAATGCAATAACAGGTCCAGAAGAAGAAGATGTTTGAATAGGATTGGATGCGGTTTTTGTTAATCAACAAATGGGTTCAGAGAAAAATGCCCATTATGATATTTACTTACGCCCAAATATTTCCGCTATAGGAAAAAGTGGCAAAACTTTGGAAAGATATATTCAAAACGGTTGAGATATGAAAATTGATATAAGAAATGTCAATTTAAGACTATTTGCAAAAAATGGTGATATTACAAGCGAAATAGTTAAAAGTAAAAATGAAGCTTTTAGTTTCGGAAACTTAAAGTGAAATATAAAGGACTACAAAGGCTATCAAGGTTTTCAAAAATTTGAAATCCCAGTTAATAAAATAAATCTAAATGGAAGTAATTTAATCCAATATGAATTAAATTATGAAGGAGGAATTGATGAACAGAATAATAATTATAAAAAATCAAAAAATGTAAGTCAGGGCTTAATCACAATTAATAATCATAAAAACCAAAAAAGTAATTTTGAAAAAAATATAGATTTACATGTTTTTAAAGATGATTCACTGGCCTTTGCGTATTTACAATACAACCCCAATGTTAAAGAAATTAGGTACTACCGCTCAATTTTTAATAGAAAAATTTTGATAGACTTTGAAAGACCATGAAAATTGCCTATCCCGGTTGCTGACAGTTTAATAAACATTGATACCAAAATCACTTTAAATAAAGACTTTGAAAAAGAAGAATTAGAGAATTTTGGCCTTAGTGAAAACTTTTTTAATTCTATCCAAAATGGACTAATTATTAATCAACTACCATTTATAAAATTTAATTTAAGATCTCTTACGGGTCGAAAAATCGATAAAGCATATGCAGTTAATTTAGAACCGAAAATAATTCAAGATAATTCTTTTTTGAAAGGGTATAATAAAAACACGGTTAATTACGACGTGAGTATCGCCAATAGAACTGTATTTGACCCCTTTTTAAACACTGTTAGGCCAGCTTTTTATGGGGAGGGAGCCAGGGGTCTAGTTAAAAATCCTAATTTCTTAGATCCGATTCTTTTAGACATGAATATCAAAATATCAGGAATGGATATAAGTCTAGAAATTCCTTTATTTAGTGAGTCAATTTCCAATTATAATATGTTTTTTCTAAATAAATATGATAATATTATTAATGGAGACTCAATAGAACAATTTAAAATTTGTTTTTTGTTTACTCCCGACATAATCAGCCGTTTTGTAAATATCAATGATCTTAATTTTGCTGAATTTCAAGAATTAGAGAGCCTGGCCGAAAAAGATGTTTAGGCAAAATAAAAAAAATTTAATTTTTTTACTTATTTTTTCACTAACAACAGTTTCGCTATCATCATTAGCTTATGGAATTGTAAAACAATATTTTTACAATAAAATAGATTTTAAATCTGAAGTGATTAAGGATCTAAATCCACAGCAAACCAATGATATAACGCCAGCCAAAACTAATGAAACCAGAATTCTTGGACTACCCGCTGAAAATTTAAAATTTAGTGTTAACGAGGTTTTAAATTTTACCAGCATTAAACAGGATCGAAATTTATATTACTACTACTTTAACTTAGAATTTTTTAAGTATAGTTTTATTAAAAAATGATTGTACTTGATACCAGTTCCGATAAATTCAAGATTATTCTTTAAGGTGAATGATAAAAAGACACCAACAGAAATAGAAGTAATTTACGGGACAAATGAACAATTTATTTATCATTGATTTTATAAGGTTAAAAACTTCAAATAGAAAGAGGTGTTTATTAAATGAAATATTTTGAAGAAATTAAAAAAGCTCTTAAACAAAAAGGCGCAAAAGGTGAAATAAACAAAGACACTTTATTCAAAAATCTTGGTCTTGACTCTTTAGATTTGATGGATTTAGTAGTTGAATTAGAAGAAAATCTGGGATTTACAATACCAGATGATGAATTGCCGGGTATTCAAACAATAGGGCAACTCGAAAAAATAATTGCAGAATTAAAAAAATAAAGGTGGAGAAAGATGACTTTAACGTACGAGAAAATGGTTCAATCCTTAAAAAGAAAAGGTGTAAGACTAACTGGAGCAAGATTATCAATAATCAAGGTAATCACTAGAAAACAACACGTGTCAGCAAGCGCGATCATTAAAGAGGTTGAAAAAGAATTTGGTTCAGTAAATGTAATGTCAGTATATAATACTTTAGACATGCTTCTAAATGAACATTTAATTTTTGCCAATACATTCAACGGTAAACATATTATTTATGAAGTTCTAGGAGATAGCTCAATTCACTTAAAATGTGATTTATGTGCAAAAGTATTGCATGTGGAAGAATCAGAAGAACAAAATAGTGTTCTTGAGGAAATTAAGAAGATTTGTAAAGAAAATAATCTTACAAGTAATCATTTAAAAATCGAGGCTCACGGTATATGTGATACATGTCGAATTGAAGGAAAACAACAAGTTGATATGACTCACGAAAACAAAATTGTTGAGAAATTTTAATAAATAAAATTTAGTTTTAGAATTTAATTTATAAAAATAAAAGTGGGTTAAAATGACCCACTTTTGATTTTTTTAATGAAATTTTTGCAAAAATGAAGTATAATTATTTTGTTGAAAAATAGGGGTGTAGTTCAGTTGGTAGAACATCGGACTTCAAATCCGAGTGTCGCGGGTTCAAGTCCTGTCACCCCTGCCATTTAAAAACAAACGACCACAAAGTGGTCTTTTTTTATAGGGGTGTAGTTCAGTTGGTAGAACATCGGACTCCAAATCCGAGTGTCGCGGGTTCAAGTCCTGTCACCCCTGCCAAATTTAACTTTTTTAAAGCCACTTAGTGGCTTTTTTATTTATGGTAATAAAATGGGTGATTTAATGCAATTTGTAAATAAGATGTAAAAATGTCTAACAAGATATCAAATAACCTCATTTGAGCCTAAAAAAACACCTTTTAAAGGTGTTTTTTAAATTTTTAATTAGTAATCAAATTCTTTGCTATATGCTACAAAACCTAAAGTATCAATTCCTGCATGAACTGCATAAATTGATGGAAGGTAAGCTTCTTCAAATTTAATTCCTTCTGCCTCTAATTCTGAGCGAGTGTTCTCTAGAAGTCTCTTAGGGATGTCTCATGTTGTCAATAATTTTAAGTTATAACCGTTTTTACCGTAAGTTTTATCAAGCATTCCTGAAACTTTTTCGATAATAATACTTAACTTTCTTGCCATGGCAATTTTTTTGGGTTTTGCCGCCCAGTGAATAACTGCTTTAGTTTTAAAAGCATTCAGGATTGAAGCAAAAATTTTAACTGCTCGGCCACCTTTTGCTAGTTTTGATAAATCACCTGGCACGATTATTGCTATAAATTTATTTTCAAATTCCGTAATTTTCTTAACTAAAGTATTTACATCTTTCTCATCTTCTTTAATTAGTTTGTTCAGATATAAAGCACAGTCCTTAATTGCTGTTGCTGCCAGATTATGTTCTGGAACTGTAATTTTACCCTTGAACTCTTCTTGGTTGGAAACCATAACTGCAGTATCTTGCATACTTGAAATATTTTTAGTTATAGTAATATGAATGATATGATCGTATTTTTTAAGCATTTCAGTATACTTGATCTCAAGTTCTCCTGGTGATGCTTGGCTAGTTTTAACGTTTTCTTTGTCGTTAACTCTTTTATAGACATCATATTTTTCGATATTTTCTCTTGTATCGCTTAAATCGCTTTCATCTTCTAAAATAATGTGCAAAGGGATTACCTCGATGTTGGTTCCTTTTAGTTCTTCGTTCGTAGTTCCACTAGAACTATCTAATAAAACACCTATTTTCATTCTTCTTTTACTCCTTTAACTCAACCAGCACATTAACGCGAACGTTTCTGTTCCAGTGTGGGTTGCTATCACGTTTGATAATTGATCGAATTTTCCGATTTTCATTCCTGATTCTAAGACAAGTTCTTTCACCTGATCCATCAATGACTGCTCAGATTTTGAATAACTGATATCAATTGTATCTGCTTCAGGACACTCTTTTTTAATTTGCTCGATAGACTCCTTAATTGCCTTTTTAAAGGTTCTAGTTGTATCGAATTTATCAATTTCTCCATCATATCTTAAAATTGGTGTTATTTTTAAAAGCTTAGCTAATGCAGCTGCAGCTGGTTTAATTCTACCACCTCGCTTTAAAACTTCTAAATTTTTAGGAATGATAAATCCTCTGAAATCTTTGTTAGTTTTACTTTCGATTACTTCTTTTATTTCATAACCATCTTTGCCATCATTTATCATTTCTGTAATTTTCTCAATAATCCTACTTAAAACAACACTTACACCATTGGTATCAATAACAATAATTTTACCTTTGTATGGCTCATCGTTTGCAAGCATTACTGCTGTGTTATACTGACCTGATAAACCCTTTGAAAGTAAGGCTACAATCACTTGATCATAATCTTTTAATAAGGCATCTCATTTGTTTAACATTTCTTCGGGAATTGTTTGTGATGTCTTGAGTTTTTCAACTTCAAGCATTTTATAAAAATCATCATAACTTAGATTTTCGTCATCTTTTATCTGCTGACCGTTATCTCTTGTTATCATTAGTGGTACTTTGAATAAATCTTTAAATTCATTCATATTACCATCAAATGATGAATCTGTTAATATTGCAATTTTCATTTTAATTTCCTCCATCTTTTTGAGACTATAATATTATATAATTGATATAATAATATTCAATAGAAATATTTAAATAGTTTGGAGATAATCAAATGAATTCAAAAGTAGGAATGTATTATAATGAACAATTTGAATCATTATTAGTAACTTGAAGCGATTCAAGTTTAATTAAACCTATAGTAGTTAAAAAAGAGGATATGATAGCCATTTTTGATGATAATGACTTAGTAAGTCTGAATATTTTAAAAATCAGCAAGGAAACAGGTTTAAATCCCGGACTTGTTAGTCATAGTCCTGAAGCTATTAAAATTGTCAATAAATCATTAAAAGAGTTAAAAATAAATCCAATCACTCACTCACCTCAACTAACCGTTGCTAAAATAGTAAAAGCTGAGCCAATCCCTGAAACTCATCTAAATCTTTGTCGAGTTTATGATGGAGAAAATGAGTTGCAAATTATTTGTGGTGCTAAAAATGTAGTTGTTAATAGCTTGGTTGTTTTAGCTACGATTGGGACTTGAATGCCAAACGGACAACAAATTAAGCCTTCAAAACTAAAAGGATTTGAATCTTTTGGAATGTTGTGCTCGGCTAACGAACTAAAACTAAAAAATCATAATTTTAGCGATGGAATCATCATTTTAGATAAGAATTGAGAAAAATATATAGGACAGGACTTCATGAAAGTGAGAGAAGAAAATTTTGAAAGCAAATAAGTACCACTTTGACGAAAGAGTTTTAAATAACGAATACTTAGCAGACTACTTTATTAAAACTAAAACAATTTTAGAAAAAAATAATCCAGAAGCAAAAATTACTATGCAATTTTTTCAAAGAACTGAAAATGCAATTCTTTCAGGGATTGATGTAGTTATTGAATTATTAAAATTTTCTTGCAAAAAATTTGAAGAATTAGAAATTTGAGCATTACCCGAAACCAGCATAATCAACCCTTTAGAGCCAGTTTTGAGAATAACTGGTCACTATCAAGACTTTGGTTTTCTTGAAGGGATGATTGATGGGATTTTATCTCGTATGACAAGTGTGGCTACCAACTCGGCTAGAATTATGCAAGCTGCAGGTTCAAAAACAGTTTTAAATATGAATGACCGCGCCGATATTTACTTTAATCAAGCATTTGACGGATTGGCTTCTTATCACGGAGGCATGACCAATTTTGTTTCCTTAGCTGCCATTGAATTTATCGATGATTTAAGAGTTAAAAAGCCATCAGGAACAATGCCTCACGCTTTAATTCAAGCCTATAATGGAGATTTAATTGCTGCTCTTAAAGATTTTGAGAAAACCTATCCGCAAGTTCCTTTGGTGGCTTTAATTGACTATAACAACGACTGTATTACTGATGCGTTGAAATGTTGTAAGGAGTTTAAAGAGCGCTTGAAATTTGTCAGAATTGATACTGCTAAAAATCTAGTTGATAAGAGTTTACAAAGTATTAAACCTGAAAAGGGACAGGAATTAAATGGTGTTAATGTTGAATTAGTAAAAAGACTAAGAAGCAGTTTGGACCAAGAAGGATATGGTCATGTAAAAATCATTGTTTCTTCAGGTTTTGATTCTCAAAAAATTAGTCAATTTGAAAGACAAAATGCTCCTGTTGATATTTATGGGGTTGGAGAAGCTATTACAAAATCAGTATCTAGTTTTACTGGGGACAGTGTTCTGCTAAATGGTGTTAAACAGGCAAAATTTGGTCGTGAATATATTGAATCAAGCCGTTTGGTAAGAATTAACTAAAAGACTTTAATTAATATTAAAAAATAGTAAAATAAGAGTAAGAGGAATATTTATGGGATTATTTAAGAAAAAAAATGAAAATAAAAATGACAAAACTAGTTCAGTTGAGGACGGAGTTAAAGAAAGACAACCAAATCACTGAGCTTTTGATGATGATCCAATTTTAAACTTGGATCCAGTTTTTTCTGATAAAAATTCTGATGAAAATGTCAATCCTGTGGGTCAACAAGTTGGTATTTCAGAACAAGAAAACCAAGCTTTGGTTAAGGAACACTTAGAAACCTTGCGTGCCAAAAAGCCGGCTCTTTCGGGCCAACTTGGTCAAGTGATTGCCAATGCTCAAAAAAACAGCGAAAATCTAATTAGTGAATTAGAGGAAAGCAATCCTGTAATTTCAAAATTAAGAAGAATTGAAGAAGCGAGAAAATCAGGAATTCATTCCGATGACTTATATACTGATTTAACAAAATCAGAATTAAATAGTTACTCAAATCGTGCTCGTGATTATTTAGAACAAAATAGTCAAAAAGGTTATGAAACTGATTTACAAAGAGCTCGTCGTTTAGAAGCTGAACAAGCCAAAAAACGCGAAAATAATTTGGATAATACTTTAGCAAGCACAAAATCATTTAATTTTAGAGTAGCTGAGAAAAATTCTCAAAAAGCAGATCGTTTCCATAAATCACATACATTAGAACTTGGTCAAGATGATTTTGATATTGAAAGAACTAACGAGTTAATTATGATTCAAGATAATATCGAACAAAAACTTAAAATTTTATCTGAAAAAGAAATTCTTTTAAATGAAAAACAAAAAGAATTAGAAGAGTTAAGTAAAAAGATTGATAAGTTTCAAAAAATGTATGG
Organism: Spiroplasma alleghenense; assembly: GCF_003363775.1. Lineage (NCBI taxonomy): Bacteria > Bacillati > Mycoplasmatota > Mollicutes > Entomoplasmatales > Spiroplasmataceae > Spiroplasma > Spiroplasma alleghenense. The sequence goes on along the minus strand of NZ_CP031376.1, from coordinate 832,604 downwards.
TAAAAAACCGCATTCAGAAGAATTGATCAAAGAAACCCAAAAATATTTACAAAAAAATGAAGAGGAGAAAAAGGCTCTAAAAAAGTCACTAGAACTGTTAAACAAAAAGGCAAGTAATAGTTCAATTCAAAACCCAAGTCCTTTAACCACTCCAACAAAAAAAGAACCTAACCTAATAATTCCTCGTAAAAGAAATCAAATTAGTGAAGATAAAATTAATAGTCGTGGTAATGATCGTTTTTTAGATCCAACTTTAATTTTGCCAAGAGAAAAGGTGTTTTTAGAGAGTCTAGAATCAATTAAAAAGTTACCAGAAAATCAACAAGAAAAAAGTTTCAAATCAATTTCTAAAAACTTTGCAAAATTGGAAAAGAAAATTGATCGTTTAATTGAAAAAACCAGTGAGATGGAAATGAGCATTGAATTGCTAGAAAATAACGACCTACAAACTCCAGAATTAATTTCAAAAACAATTGAAACTAAAAGTAACTTTGTTAAGGCGATGCGTAAGATTAATAAAGAAATGCCCAAGATTAAATCTGATTTTCAAAACCTTAGTTTAAAAGATCGTCGTAAGCAAATTTATGAAAATGCCAGCATTGCTTCTGCAGGTCGAGCAAATAAATTAAAGGTAATCAATTCCCAGGTTGCAAAAGGGGGATTTGAGAGAGTTGCTCAACCAAAAGATTCTTGGCAGTCCAATTATCATAAGCAACTTCAAAATCATGGTAACTTACAATATATGCGCGATAGAAATCCTATTTTTGAACGAATGATGAAAATGAATGAAAAAGCTAATTTGACTTTAACTATGGAGATTCCGGTTGCTAAGGCCAATCAAAAGGGTTGAAATAACACAATGGTAATGGCCAAGGCTCGTGAATTGGATAATAAAGCTGACACAATTGAATTTAAAGAAGTTATCACCAGTTCTGATTCTAAAAGATGAAAAGACTATTTTAAAAATTAATACACAAGAAGATTATGATTTTTGACAAAAAAAAATCATAATCTTTTTTATAATGTATAATTGTAGTAGTAAAAGGACAGATTAGATATGAAAAATAGTTTATTATTAGCAAATACTTCAGTTCAAACAACTCAGATTGTTTTGATTTTTATTTTACTTGTACTTACAATTATCCTGGTTCTCTACTCAATGGCTACTTTAAGAAAAATCGGAGTTGCAGCTAAAAAAGTTGACTATTTCTTTGAAGATTTAGCTTATAAATCAGAAATGCTGAACGCTTCAGTGGAAACAATTGCCAAAGCTTCAAATTATATTGATATTTTTGATGCTTTCGCTAAAAGAAATGTTAAATCATGAGTAAAAGTTGCAACCAAAAATCGTGACATCGCTTATAAATTAGTTGATAAATTACGTGAATTTGCAAATTCAGCGGATTAGTTAGGTGGATTTTTAAATGTTTAAATTGATAAAAATAGCTGGCTGAGTAACTTTAGGAATGATGTTAGCACCAAAAAAAGGTGTTGAGTTAAGAGCGGACTTTATGAAAAGTTTGAAGAAGTATCGACCACAAATTAAAAAATTAATAATCACTTTAGAAGAGGTTTGAGAAAAATCTCAAGGACAAGAATCAGATGAAGTAGTTGCTAATATTGAAATGCAACTTGATTCTGTGCGTTTGGCTAGTGAAGAATTAGATTTAGCTAAAACAAAGGAAATTGCTTATAAAGCCTTAGAGAAAATTGGAGTCGGTGCTTTAAAAATTGGTAAATCAATTGCTATGTCACCCAATGTAATTGCTATCACAAAAGATGTTGCTGGAATGACTGTCAGTGCAATTGATGGAGCAACAGATATTTATGAAAAATCAAATGGACCATTAATTGAGGTTTCGAAAAAAACTCACCAACCAAGTGACCAACAAATTGAGGAAAAGTTAAATAGTTCAGAAACTAAAACTTCGATTCGAAAAATTAAAACAAAAAAAACAGTTGCAGAATAATTAAAAAGGAAGATCAAGATGAATATTTTAAAGGAATTGGAATGAAGAGGATTACTTAAACAATTCACAAATGAAGCAAAAATAGAATTTGCTCAAAAAAACGGTAAGGGAGTTTACTGTGGTTTTGACCCAACAGCTGATTCGTTACATGTTGGACATTTAATTCAAATCATAAACCTACTAAGATTTCAAAAAGCAGGATTTAAACCCATTGCTGTTGTTGGGGGAGCCACTGGAATGATCGGCGATCCTAGTTTTAAAAAAGATGAAAGAGCTTTTTTAACAAATGAACAACTAGAAATTAATGTTAAAGGAATAAACGCTCAATTAAAAAAAATGATTTCAAAAGTTGAATTTGAAAATAATGCTAATTGATTAAAACCAATGACTTTAATTGAGTTTTTAAGAGATGTTGGTAAATCATTTAACTTAAGTTATTTATTGGCAAAGGAAAGTATTGCAACTCGAGTTGAAACTGGACTTAGTGTAACAGAGTTTTCATACACAATGTTGCAAGCTTATGACTTCTATCATTTGTATAAAAACAATGATTGCTATTTACAAATTGGGGGTAGTGATCAGTGAGGAAATATAACAAGTGGAATTGATTATATTTCTTCAAAACTGGGTAAAGAGAATTCTCACGCAGCTGGAATCACAATGAATTTGCTTACCAAAAAGGATGGTACCAAGTTTGGTAAAACCGAATCAGGGGCTGTATGACTTGATGCAAGCAAAACAAGTGAATACGATTTCTACCAGTTCTTCTTTAATCAAGATGATAATGATTGTGAAATGCTTTTAAAATTCTTAACAGACTTTGATGAGAAAAAAATTAACCAAATTATTGATGATCATAAAAAAGAACCAAGCAAAAGAATTATGCAAATAAATTTAGCAGAGTGAACTACCAAATTTGTTCACGGTGAAGCAGGATTAAAAAAGGCTCAAGAAATTTCAAAAGCATTCTTTAATGGTGAAATTTTAAGTTTACAAACTGATGTTCTAAAAAGTGCAATCTCAAGTTTACCAAGTTGTGAAATTGATAAAAAAACTAATATCCTAGATTCCTTAATTAAGGTTGGGGTAGGAACTTCAAAAAGAGAGCTTCGTGAATTTATTGCTCAAAAGGCTATTACTATTAATAATGAAATACTAAAAGATGAAAATATTTTTATTGAAAATATACAAGCAATTGATAAAATTTTCTACGTTATCAAAAGAGGAAAAAGAAAGTATTATGTTATTATAATTAAGTAAAAAGTGGGGGTTTAAAAATGTTATTAAGCGATATAGGAATAAGTAATTTAAAATCGTTAGTTGAGTACTATTGTTCAGAGTTGAAAGACATCTTTCCGAATGAATCTTTATTAAAAGCAGAGTTAGCTAATCTCTCTTCAAAAATTGAAAAAGAAAACTCTAATGAAAAACTTGAGGATTTAATAATCTTAATATCAGATAGTATTGACAAAGTAGAATCTATTACAAACAATATTGACATTAAAAATGAACAAGAAATGAAAGACTTTATGAAGTCCGTAGTTTTTTCAAAAATAGTTAAAAGCAATTTAGAATCTGCAGTAACTTGTATTTCAAAAATTAAGTACTTGGGAAATAATGCTGAAGTTGAGAATTTAAATAATTCAACAGTTAACAACAGCTTTGCAATTCAACTGTTAAAAAATCAAATTTCAAACGTTATGAGAGCTTTTGATGCATTTATTAAAAAAAATGAAAATTCAAGTAATTTTAAGTTTTTTGAAAATAATTTAAGCGATGTCTTCAAAGCTGATGATTTTAATAAAATTGTTAGTCAGACAAAAAAACTTTTATCTGCAAATGATGAATTCTTAAAAGCGGCTAACCAAGAAATTTCTTCAAAAATGACAGGTGGAGCAAATGATTTTGATAACTTAGCTTTCTTTACAATCAGTACAGCAAAAGTTATTTCAGAGTCTTCTTCTTTTATAATGACAACAAGCATTGTTCAAGACATTTTAAAACAAATCAATTAAAAAACCTTCAGATTAATCTGAAGGTTTTATTTTACAAATATTTATTTAGTAGTTTGATTACTTAATTAAACGGTTGTATCATTCAACTATAAGTGCTTCGTTGATTTCTTGGTTTAATTCAGAACGTTCTGGGAAACGAACATATTCTCCTGTAAGTTTTGTTTTATCAAATTTAACAAAAGCTACAGTAGCTTGGTTATTAGTTAATGCTTCAACAATTTTTGAATTTTTGGCCATATTTTCTTTAATTTTGATTTTATCTCCAACTTTAACGTTGTATGATGGAATATCAACTTTTTTATCATTTACTAAAACGTGACCGTGGTTTACAAGTTGTCTTGCACCTTGTCTTGTCATAGCAAGTCCCATACGATAAACTATGTTATCTAAACGAGATTCTAATTGTTGTAAGAAGTTTGTACCTGTAATTCCTTGCATACCTTTTGCTCTTGCATAAGTATTTCTAAATTGACGTTCAGTTAAACCATACATGAATTTAACTTTTTGTTTTTCTTGCATTTGTAAACCATAACCAGATAATTTAACACGTTTTGAACCGTGTTGACCTGGTGCTGTTGTACGTTTTTTACCTTTACTAAATTCTTTCCCATTTTCTAAAATAGAGAAACCATATCTACGAGCCTTTTTGAATGTCGATCCTGTGTATCTTGACATTTAAGCCTCCTAAAGTTTTTCTTTGTTAACATGAGATAAAAATAAGCCCTATCAGATAAAGTTTATAAATTCGCCTTTACTGCTAAAGGTTACTGTAAATTGTTAATAAACAATTGTTCTGACATACTTATTCGCAGATATCTTATATAACAAAATAATTATATACAAATCTCAAAAATAGTCAATTGAAAAGCCTCGCTAATTACTATTTTTTAACCGCTAATAATAGGTAATGCAACTATTTCAATGATTTTTATTATGCTATAATCATTCTTAAGAGGTATTTATGGCAAAAATTTCGTTTTTATTAAGTTCAAATATAAGTACTGCCAACTTGATCGGTTGAAGCATTTTTTTTGCTTTACTAGTAATATTCTTTATTTTAATAAGTATTTTTTGTATTTATCGAGCTATTATTTCAAAAATTGCCCAATCAGTAGATTTAATTGATATATTAAAGCGAACACCTTTAAAGATTCATTTGCAAAGAATATCAAATATTAACAATGTAAATAAGGTTTTTGAACAAGAATTAATGGTTTGAAGAACTAAATACGAACTACTATTTGAAAAGGAATTAAAAAAAATCTTTGATTCTTTAAGTGGAATCATAAATAACCGTAAGGCAACTTTACCATTAATTTCCAATTATAAAAAAGTTAATGAAATTTATTTAACCTTAAAAGAAATTCAAAGAAAAGTTCAAGAAATTAACGAAGAAATTGAAGATGCAATAGAAATAGAATTAATTCAAAGAAGTAACTCAATTTTGGTAAGAGAGGTTTTTCAAGAGTTAAAAGAAGAAGCAACTATGTTGACTTTTGGTAAAATTGAAATCGATGAATTAAAACTAGCAAATACAATTCAACAAATTGAGGGATTTTTTGAGGAGTTTTACATTGAACTAGAAGAAGGTAATTATCGTAAGTCTTGGGATGTTTTATACAAAATTGACAACAGCTTAATTTTCTTAATTGAACTTCTAGATAATATCCCAACCATAATTTCAACTATATTAACAACAGTTCCTAATAAATTAATTGAGTTAAAAAATAAATATGTTACATTTGGTAAAGTAAATGAGCGAATTACTAAAACTGCAGAACAATATTCAATATTAGAACATAATGTTGATACTTTAAGAATTAAAATTAATAATGAATTAAAGCGACTACAGTATAAAAAAGCAAACAAACTACTTGCTGAAATTTTTGATTTGATTAACAAATTTACCAATGAGGTAGAATACGACGACAGTCTAAAGAACTTTTTTGAAAGTAATGATGAAAAAATGCGCTATTTCATTAAAGAGATTGATACCGCTTGTGCTAATATAGAAAAAGCTCATCGCTCAATTAAAGCGATTAACAAAGCTCCAAGCCCTGAATGAAATAACTTTGAAAAAACTCGCTATGAATTTTTGAAAACAAAAGAGTTAGCGTACAAAATTTTTGCTATAATTGATACTAGTTCAAATTTAGCGGACTTAGATTTAAAAACTCTAAAAAATAATTCAAAAATTGTAATTCAAAGAGCACTTCAAAATGTTGAAAACTTAGAAAATTCAGTTTTAGAAATCGAGGGTAAAACTTCAAGTATGGAACATCTACTAAATGATGTTATTTTTGTGCAATCAATATTGAGCCAATGTGAAGTTAAAATCAACCAACATCGAAGTGTGCCAGAGTTAAAAAAATACTTAATGCCTATAAATGAATTAAATCAAGCTATTAATGAATTTGAAGAAAAGAAAATTATTCATGCTGATAGTGAAGAAGAAAAAAAATATATTTCAGAAAAAATCAATGATCTAGCAAAACGAGCATGAAAATTATCTAGCCAAATTAATGACACTATTTTCTTAGATTTTATTTCTCAAGAGATCATTCTCTATATGGAAAGATTTGTGGATACACACCCAGGAGCTGAACAAGTAATTGCTACTGCAGAACAATATTATCACAATCGCCATTTAGATCAATTAATTGGTTATTCATTTAAACAAATTAATAATTTAAAAAGTAAAAACCAAAGAAAATAGAAAAGGGGACATAATATGAAACACATTTTAGTTAGGTATGGAGAATTAACGCTTAAGGGTTCTAATAGAAATTTCTTTATCAACAAACTTATGCAGAATATTAAGTTTAAATTAAAACCATATCGCGAAGAAATTGTGTTTATTAAAAGTCACAACAGCTTAAAAATTGACTTAAATGATGATAAATTACTGAAACCCGTTTTAGATAATCTTACCGATGTTTTTGGGATTTATTCTTTATCTGTTGTAGATGAAGTTGAAAATGATATTGAAAAAATTGCTCAGTTAGCCTTAAAAATTGCCAAAGAAGCAAAAACGGGAACTTTTAAGTTGGAGGTCGAAAGAAAAGACAAAACTTTTCCAATGACTTCCCAAGAAATAAAACAAATTTTAGCTAAAGAAATTCTAATGAATACCGATAATTTAAAAGTTGATGTTCATAATCCCGATACTAAGATGGAAGTTATCGTAAAAAATGACAAAACCTATATTTTTACTTCAAGAATTAATGCCCTAAAGGGTCTACCGGTTGGAGTTAGCGGAAAAGGAATTTGTATGCTTTCGGGAGGAATTGATTCTCCAGTTGCTGCTTTTCTTGCAATGAAGCGAGGAATGCAAGTTGATTTCTTGCATTTTATGACCCCCCCTCATACTACTCCTGAAGCCTTAGATAAAGTTTTTAGTTTAACTAAAAAAATATCTCGTTTTAACCAAAACACTTTTTCATTATATATTTGTGACTTTGGGTTATTATTACAAGAATTAATGCATATTAAAGATGAATCTTATCGCATAACTTTAATGAGACGTATGTTTATCAGAATTGGGAATAAGTTAGCAGCAACAATAAATGCTAAAGCAATAATTACAGGAGAAGCATTAGGACAAGTTGCTAGTCAAACAATCGAAAGTATTGGAGTAATTGATGAAGTAACAAATATCCCAATCATTCGTCCAGTAGTTACTTTCGATAAAGAGGAAATAATAAAAATATCAAAACAAATTGATACATACGAAACTTCAATATTACCATTTGATGATGTTTGTAGTATGTATGTGCCTAAAAATCCAGTTACAAAACCAAGAAGTTATCGCGCAGAGCAACAAGAAGAACAGATTATGTGACAAGAACTGTTGGAATTTACAATCAAAAATTCAATTAAACATTATATAGTAAGGGAAGGTGAAATCATTGAAAGCAGATGAGAAGAAAGTGAAGAAGGCACCGAAATCGATCCAAAAGGGTAAATATGGCATTTTTCAAGGTTCATTAGTAAGAAATTCTGGTCAAGAAAAAGTTAATGACACACTCCTTACAGAAGATTACAATGAAGAAGATTTAACAATTACTAAAATTGGTAAAAATAATCAAAATAATAATGACTACATTGAATTAAGTAGTGGGGAAATAACTCGCAAGAAGGTAAAAATAAAGGGCCCAATTATTTTCAGACTTACAATCTATTTGATAATTGCTTTAATAATTGTTACTGTACTTTTATTTATTATTTTAGGGTAGAAAGCGAAGTGATCGTTTATGTACTCACCGTTACTAAATGTCAGAAGTTGTTTTAATTTCCAAGACTCTTTAATAACAATTGATGAATACTTGGATTTTGCTAAAAAAGAGGGATTCCAATTCGCTATCTACAACGATATTGAAACTCTTTATGGTCTTGCTGATTTTGTTAAAGCCGCAGAAAAAAGAAACTTAAAACCTATTGTTGGAATAACAATAAATTTTTTAATTGATAATAATAGTTTCTCAATTAACTTTTATGCAAAAAATTTACAAGGATATCAAACTATTTCAAAATTCAGTTCAATGATAATGTGTCACGAATTTAAAAATGACATAGAAAAGTGAGATTTTATCTTAGAAAACATAAATAAAAATTTAATTGCAGTAATAAGTTTTAATAACTTATTTAATCATGAAATTTTTAAAAAATTAGAATCAAAGTTTGAATCAGAAAAAATATTTATTGGTGTGAATGTGAATTCAAACGAAATTGATTATCAATTTAAATCCAGAGTTATTTTTAACCAAGAAATAAAATATTTAGACAAAAGAGATTTTGCTTCTTTTAAAATTTTAAAAGCAATTAAAGAAAATATTAGGATTAATGAACAAAGTGAAATCCAAAATAATTATTTTTATTATAGTGATGAAGAATTGGATGTATTTTTGGAACTTGATGTCCATAAAAAGAACATAAATTATATTTTTGAAAATTGTAATTTTAATTTATTCGATAACCCACAAAGACATTTGATTAAATACCCAAATACCAAAAATATCCCATCAGATAATTATTTGAGATTAATTTGTGAACAAAGTTTAACAGGCTACTTTAAAAATTTTAAGAAAATGCCTGGAATTCCACAAATATATTTGGAACGTCTTGAAGCGGAGTTGAATACCATTTTTAAAATGGGATTTTCTGACTACTTTTTAGTTGTTTATGACTTTGTAAGAAAAGCTAAGGAATTAGAAATTTTAGTAGGACCAGGGAGAGGTAGTGCTGTGGGTTCTTTAGTTTCATTTTTATTACAAATTACTACAGTTGATCCACTTGAATACGGTTTAATTTTTGAAAGATTTTTAAATCCAGAGAGAATTTCGCTTCCTGATATCGATATTGATTTCCAAGATGACCGCCGTGATGAAGTTATTGAATACATTTTTGAAAAATATGGACGTTTTAATGTCGCAACAATTACAACTTATCAAACAATTGGTACCAAAAATGCCTTAAGAGATTGTGCCAGAGTTTTTGGTATAACACCAGATGAAATTAACGAAATTACCAAACCAATTGGTAATGAGTTTTTAAGGGACTTGGATGGCGCGATTGAAAAGTTTCCTAAGTTAAAAATATTTTTAAAAAATAATCAACAAATTTATACGGTTGCCAAAAAAATTATAGGACTTCCACGTCAAACGGGTACTCATGCGGCGGGATTAGTTTTTTGTGATATTGATTTACGTGATGTGGTACCACTAAAAGTTGGCTATAACGGAATTAATCAGACTCAATTTTCGATGAATTATTTAGAAGACCTAGGTTTAATTAAAATTGATTTATTAGGATTAAGAAATTTAACAACTTTAAATAATATTTTGAAAGCCGTTTCAAGAAACCGTAAGATAAATACTAGTTTATCTAGAATCCCCGTAAATGATTATCCTACATTTACAAGTCTTCAAGAAGGTAAAACCACAGGTATATTCCAACTAGAATCGGGGGGAATGACGGACACAATTATTAAAATGAAAGTGTCATCAATTAATGATATTGCTGCTGCTTCAGCTCTTTTTCGACCTGGTCCTCAAGAAAATATTCCTGAATATATTAAAAGGAAAAATTCTGGGGGAAAATTTGAAATTCTAGATGAGAGTTTAAAAACTATTCTTGAACCAACATTTGGAATAATTGTTTATCAAGAACAAGTTATTCAAATCCTACAAACAGTAGCAGGATTTAGTTTAGCAAAAGCAGATATTGTAAGAAGGGCAATGGGTAAAAAAGATCTTCAGTTAATGAAAAAAGAGCAAGAAGATTTTGTTGAGGGCGCAATTAGCAAAGGCTATACTATTGAAAAAGCCAAGCAAATTTGAATGTGAATTTTAAAATTCGCAAATTATGGATTCAATAAGTCTCATGCAATCGCGTACTCTTACATTGGTTACTGGCTGGCATATTTAAAACAAAATTATACAGCAGAGTTTTATTGTGAATTATTGAACTCAGCTGTTGGAAACGATGCTAAAACTGCCAAGTATTTAGAAGAAGCTAGGGCATTGGGGATAAAGGTTATCCCTCCAAATGTTAAAAATGTTAATTTAAATTATTTTGGAAATGAAGTGGGAATATACTTGCCGTTAATTTTAGTAAAACAAGTTGGAATAGAATTCATTAAAAATTTGGCGGAATTGAAGGAAATAGACAAAACAGCATTCCTTGATTTATTTAATTTTTGTTCTAAAACATTTAAAAGAGGTTTAAACAAAACTACCTTTTCAAATCTTGTAAAATCTGGGGCAATGGATATCTTTGGATTTACACGCGAAACCTTGCTTGAAAATCAGGATAAAATTCTTTTATTTGCTGATTTAAATCAAAATATCGAAAAAATTAATCCTTTTACTTTCCCGCAGCTGGAAATTAAACCTGATTCAGAAATTAAAAAGTCTTTTTATGAATTAGACTCGTTAGGATTTTATTTTACTTCACACCCATTACAAATTATTAGAAATCAGTTGGCAAACTCTGATCGATTAAGTTTTATTAAGGATTTAACAAAACCAGAAATGAAAAGCCCGATTTTATTTGTAATTAATGATTTTAGAATTCATTTAGATAAAAATAATAATGAAATGGTCTTTTTGGATGTTTCAGATGAAACCGGACATATTGATATAACTATTTTTTCTTCGGTTTATAACAAATTTAAAGACCAATTGAATCAAGGTGATATTTTAATTGGAGAAATTAAGACACAACTTTATAACGGTAAAATTTCAGGAGTGCTTAACCAGGTATTAAAAAGTTTTGCTACAACCTAAAAATAGCGATATTATCGCTATTTTTTTGTTAAACTAAAAAGGAATGGATGATAATTATGAAAAATAAAAAAATACTATTAGTAGATGGAAATTCGCTAATTTTTAGAGCTTATTTTGCCTCTGCCTACACAGGTAATATTTTAAGAACAAAATCAGGTATTCCAACTAATGCGGTTTATTCCTTTGTGAATATGCTTTCAAGTTTACTCAATGAAAATGATTACTATGATGTTGTTGTTGCTTTTGATAAAGGGAAAAAAACTTTTCGCCACGACAAAATGCCTGATTATAAAGCAGGAAGAAGTAAAACCCCAGATGAACTAGTAACACAATTCCCGATTGTTCGCGAGTTTCTTCAATCAGCTAATATTGCTTATTTTGAAATAGAAAATATTGAAGCCGATGATATCATTGGTAGCATTTCTCAAATTCTGTTTAAAGATAATGAAGAATATCTCGTTGAAATCCTGACTAGTGATAAGGATATGTTCCAATTAATTAATTCAAATACAAAAATACTAATTCCCAAAACCGGTGTCAGTGATTTACTGGTTTTTGGGGAGGAAGAATTACTTGAAAAGTGATCAATTAAACCAGAGCAAATCCCAGATTTAAAAGGGATTATGGGAGACCCAAGTGACAATATCAAGGGTGTTAGTGGAATTGGAGAAAAGGGTGCTATTAATTTATTACAGAAATATTTCAGTCTTGAGGAAATATACAATAATATTGATGAAATTACTGGAGCAACCCAAAAAAAATTAATAGATTCCAAAGAAATTGCCTTACTTTCCAAAGAAATTGCTACCATTAAGACTGATGTTGTAATTCAAAACTTTAAATGTGAAAAAATAAATTTAAACATTGATGCGATAATTGAATTTTTGAACAAATATGAAATGTTTTCTCTAGTTAAACGTCTGTCAAACCGAGTGAATAATATTAATCAAGAGGAAAAAATCGAATACCAAGTTTTAAAAAATTGAGATGATAAACTTGAGTGTGAAGAAAATGCTGTAATTATTGAATTACTAGACAATAATTATCATAAGTCAGATGTAATCGGGATTTCGATCAGTAATCAAAATGGTAATTTTGTTCTAAATTTATTCGAACAAGGGGACTTGAATTTATTTAATTGAAATGAAAAAAAAGAAATTGATGAAAAACTTCAAAAATTTTTAAGTGATCCAAAAAAAATAAAGTACTTCTATGATTTAAAATCAGGAACTACTGCACTGAAAAATCTAGGTTATTTAGTTAACTTAGAATCAATCACTTATGACTTAATGCTTGTTGGTTATATTAAGGATAGTTCTTTGAAATCAACTTTCTCAAACTATTTGAGATCCATTTTACCAGAAATTGAAGTGGTCGAGCCAGAAGATGTTTTTGGTAAAGGAGTTAAGAAAACTGCAAATATTGATCCTGAGGTTAAATTTGGTTACTTAGCAAAAAAATCAAATGCCTTACTTAAGTCAAAGCAACCTGCTTATGACTTTTTAAATTCAGAAAATCTAATGAATCTTTATGAAAACATCGATTTGAAATTTGCGAAGTTGTTATTTAAAATGGAGCAAGCCGGTGTTTATGTGAATCGTGAAGAACTAGCATTGCAGACAAATCAAATCAAACTAAAGATTGAGCAATTAGAAAACGAAATAAAAGATTTAGTTTCAGGACATGTAACCGAAGATTTCAATATTGCTTCGCCAAAGCAACTAAAAGAATTATTATACATAAATTTAAAGTTACCAGATTATCACAAAGGAAGCACGGACAAAGAAGCATTAGAAAAGTTAAGTCATTTAAATCCGGTTATTGAAAAAATAATGCAACATCGTAAATTTTCAAAACTTTACTCAACTTATTTAAAAGGATTTGAGAAATACATTTTTTCAGATAACAAAGTACATACAATATATAATCAGACTTTGACAACAACTGGAAGGTTGAGTTCAATTGAACCTAATTTACAAAATATTTCGATTCGTGATGAAGATCAAAAGGCGGTTCGTAAAATATTCTCAAGTGAACCTGGTTGGGAATATCAAAGTTATGATTATTCACAAATTGAATTAAGGGTTTTGGCTCAGATTGCCCCAGAAAAAAATATGTTGGAAATTTTTAGTCAAAAAAGAGATATTCATACCGAAGCTGCAAGACTAATCTATAATATTGGGGCCAACGAAACTGTAAGTTATGAAATGCGACGTACAGCTAAAATATTTAACTTTGGTATTATCTATGGACTAAGTGACTTTGGTTTATCAAATGACTTAAATATCTCAATTCCACAAGCGAAGAAGTTTATTGAAGCTTACTTTAAATCTTTCCCTGATATATTAATATACAAAGAAAAATTAGTTAATCAAGGTAAGGTTAATGGCTATGTAGAGACAATAACTAAACGTCGTCGTTTTATTTATGAACTAATGAGTTCAAATTACCAAGTAAGACAATTTGGGGAGAGAGCAGCTCTAAATGCTCCCATCCAAGGAAGCGCAGCTGATATTTTGAAACTAGCTATGATAAATATTAATGAATGTATTATTAAAAATAATTTAAAAAGCCAAATGATTGCTCAAATTCATGATGAGATAATATTTTACGTTCCAAGCGAAGAATCTGAAATTGTTAAAAAAATTGTTAAAGAAGAAATGCAATCAGCCTTATCAAAACTATTTGAAATAATGAATTTTGATAACAAGGTTTTGGTTGAATTAGAAGTAAGTTCAAGTCAAGGAAATGATTGATTTGAATTAAAATAAAGGAGAATTATGCCAGAATTACCAGAAGTCGAAACAGTTGTTAGAACATTAAGGAAATTAGTGGTGGGTAAAAAGATTACCTCCGCTAAAATTATTTATCCAAATTTGTTAAAACAACCTACAAATATTAATCAGTTTGAAACTGAAATTACCGGACAAACTATAAATTCAATTGAAAGAATTGCTAAACATATTATTTTTCATTTTGATAACAAGGTTTTGATATCACATTTAAGAATGGAAGGTAAGTGATTTTATGAAGAAATTGGTAGTCAAGTAAATATAAAACATCAAGAAGCTGCCTTTATTATTGATGATAAAATGCAATTATCTTACTACGATACTAGAAAATTTGGAACCCTACATTGACAGGATGTGGATAATTTCAGAAACTCAAAACCAATTTCTACTGTTGGACCCGAACCCTTTAGCGAGTTGGTGACACCAAACTATCTATTTAATAGAATTAACAAATCGCGTAAACATATAAAGACAATTCTTTTAGATCAAACTATTATTTCAGGAATTGGCAATATTTATGCTGATGAAATATTGTTTGATGCCAAAATTAACCCCTTAAAAAGCGGAAATGAGCTTAAATTAGACGACTTTGAACAGATAATCACCTCGTCTAGAAAAATCCTTAATAAAGCCGTAGAACTGGGTGGTACAACTATTGACAGTTATCAGTCTGCTCACGGAATTGATGGTAAATTTCAAAATTACTTGAAAGCCCACACAAGAGTGGGATTGCCATGCTTAATTTGTGGTGATACAATCACTAAAATTAAGGTAAATGGAAGAGGTACTTATTACTGTCAAACTTGTCAAGTTTTGGAATAGATTCAATGTTAAAATGTGGAAAACCTCTAGAAACCGTTTGTTTATGGTTTTTTAAAGAGGTTTTTTATTTACAACTTATACCAATAAAATTGTTTTTGTCTAAATCATCAGGACTTATTTTAAAATAATTAAAAGGTTGGTAGCAAAAAAGTCATGGAAAATTATAGTTATAAAATTAATCTTAAAAATAATTCTAGCAATTACGACTTAAAAACACTACAATATTTATATTTACCAATCATTGGAAGTGGTGCTTTTTCTGTGTTTAATTGCCTTGTTAATGAAGCGGGATTGCAAAAAGAATTCAAGAAAAAAGAATTTGACATTTCGCGTTTGGCCAAAATTAGTTCTTTAACCTTGGTAAATCTAAAAAAAGATATTGAAAAACTTTCGGCAATGGGTTTATTAAAGATAATGACTAAAAAAGATAATAGTAAAAAACTATTTAATGTATATGCCCCATTAGAACCAAGCGAATTTTTAAGTGACGAAATTTACTCAAAAGCTCTTTTAAAAAAAATTGGTAAAGAGGAATTTGAAGTTGTAACATATATTTTTCGTGATGATTGTGTTTCATCAGATGAGTATATTGAAGAAAAAGCTACTTTTTCAAAAGTCTTCCAAGAAGATGCTATTAGTTTATTAGATTTAAATCCATCAGTAATGAAATTAAAAAAACGCCATGCTGAGCAAATCCAAAACAAGATTTCAGTAGCAGAAATAATGGATAAATTAAAGGAAAAAAATATAACTATCAATTTAAATACAGTGATTTATAAAAGTACTTTCAAAAAGATTGCAAGTCTATATCAGTTAAATACTGCTCAAGTTTTAGAAGCAATTTTAATTTGCTATGATTATGAAAACGATATTTTAAGTCCTGAGGTTTTATTTGATTTTATTACTGTTAAAAACGTTGAAATGACAGAAAACAATTGTGATTTAGTTGCTGTAAAAAAATGCCGTGAAATGGAAGAAATTGATCCCATTAATTATTTAGAACTTTTAAGAGATGGTAAAACTTTAACCTCTGCTTCAAAAAATATTATCAAAACTTTACAAAATGATTTTAAATTTAATAATGGTATCATAAACTGTTTGTTAGAGTTTTCTTATTACAAAAACTCTCATGAAATTGTTGGTAATTATTTAATAAAAATTGCCCAATCAGTTCAAGATTTAAAAATAACTAAAACCATTGATTTAATGAACTATTTAAAACAAGCTCACAAGGAATCACTAAAAAATAATCAAGCCAAAAAATCAACTTCAAAAACAAAGGTAGTTGAGAAGTTTAAAGATATTGTGGCATCAATTGATTGGGATTCAAATAGCGAACCTGAAGCGTATCAATCTAAACTAATCTGATAGGAGCTGAAAAAATGAAGACATCAGATTTAATTGCTAAAATTAATGAATTTAATTCCTTAAAAGATTTTATGAAAGAGCACAAAATCACTAAATCTGATATGGAGGCAAATCAAGAATTTCTCGAAATTTTCTTGGAAAACTATCAAGAATGTTCACAAGGATATATAGAAGAGTGCCAACAAGTTCCTAAAGGATATCAACCATTTTTGGAATGAAACCATAAAATGTTTTATTCAGGAAGCAGACATTGTTTACACTGAATGAAGACTAATAAAAACTATGAAATTAAGAAGAATTTTGTATACTGTGACTATAATGTTGATGATAATTTTGAAACAATTTCAAGTTATGATAAAAAGCTAAAAGCCGGTGAAGTGGTTGATGAATCTCGAGTAAGGTACGTAAAATTAATTAATACAATCATTAAAAATAACTATAAAAAAGGGGTCTTTTTATCTGGACTACCTGGGGTTGGGAAAACTTTTTTATTACAAATAACTGCTAATCAATTTGCTCAAAAAAATAAGGTAGCTTTTATAACAGTTTCAAATCTTATAAAAACCGTTAAAGATGGTTTTTCAAATAACGAACTGCAAAAAGAAAATCTTTTAAGAAGTTTGATGAGAGTTGACTATTTATTTCTTGATGATATTGGAGGAGAGGTTGTTACAGCTTACTCAAGAGATGAAATCCTATTTACTTTACTAAATTACCGTATGGAAAACAAAAAACCCACCTTCTTTTCAGCTAATTTTAGGTTAAATAAACTAGATGCAATTTATGGGGTTGCAGATATTAATAACAATGATCGTGAAATTATCAAAATGAAGACTAAAAGATTTACCGAAAGAATTAAAGGCTTGGTAATTGAGGATTTAATGATTAACGGAGAAAATAAACGTCATAGTTAATTGGAAAAATTTCTATCAAAAAAATCAAAAACGATAAAAAAAACAAAAAAATATTGACTCATAATTCCCTTTAATAAATCAAATAAGTATAAAATAACTATTGTAGAACAAAAGGGAGATTAGAATGAAAAAAATCGCTATAAACGGATTCGGAAGAATCGGAAGACTTGCTTTCAGAAAATTATGAGAGTCAAAAAATGTTGAAATCGTTGCAATTAACGACTTAACAGATCCAAAAACTTTAGCATACTTATTAGAACATGACTCAGCTCATGGATATTTCCAAAAAGGTAAAGTTTCATTTACAAATGATTCAATTACAGTTGACGGAAAAAGTATTAAAGTTTTAGCTGAAAGAGATGCAGCAGCATTACCTTGAGGAAAAATGGGAATTGACTTAGTTGTTGAAGCAACAGGTTTTTACACAGACAAAGAAAAAGCATCAGCACATATTAAAGCTGGAGCAAAAAAAGTTATGATTTCAGCACCAGCAACTGGTGATTTGAAAACAGTTGTATTTGGTGTAAACCACACTGACTTAACAAAAGATGATGTAATTGCATCAGCAGGTTCATGTACAACAAACTGTTTAGCACCTGTACTACAAATTCTTGATAAAGAATTCGGAGTTGTTAAAGGTTTAATGACTACAGTTCACGCTGTAACTAATGACCAAAAATTATTAGACTTACCTCACAGTGACTTACGTCGTGGGCGTGCAGCATCATGAAATATTATTCCAACAAGTACTGGAGCTGCAGCAGCTATCGGTAAAGTACTACCAACATTGAATGGTAAATTAGATGGATTAGCACTACGTGTTCCAGTAATTACAGGTTCAATCGTTGACTTATCAATTGAGTTGACTAAATCACCAAAAGTTGAAGAAATCAACGCAGCAATTAAAAAAGCAATCGATTCTGACAAAAAAGGATTAGGAATGGCTCTAGAATACAGAGATGATTCAATCGTTTCATCAGATATTATCGGATCAAACTACGGTTCAATTTTTGACGCAACTATGACTAGATTAATTGAAGTTGATGGTAAAAAAATGTACAAAATCTTTTCATGATATGACAATGAAGCTTCATTTACTTCACAATTTGTAAGAGTAATTGAACATGTTGTTTCATTATAATTAAAAGAAAAAAACTAATTTTATTTAGATATTTAAAAAATGACCTTTCGGTCATTTTTTAAATATCTTTTAATATTGGTTATTTAAAAAAAATTCCAGGGAAATTTTTTTAGATAGATTTTTTATTATTTTCAATCAAAGCAGCTATTTTCAATTAAAATATAAATGTTAAGTAAAAGGAGAAAAGAAATGAACAAAAAAACTTTAAACGAAGTTGATGTGACAGGAAAAAAAGTCCTAGTTCGTGTTGACTTCAACGTACCATTAAAAGACGGAGCTATTACAGACGATAATCGTATTCAAGCTGCTTTACCAACAATTAAACATTTGGTTAAAAATAAAGCTAAAATCGTTTTATTATCACACTTAAGCCGAATTAAAACCGAGGAAGATAAGGCTAAAAAATCATTAGCACCAATCGCTATTGCATTAGAAAAAGCAATTGGTCAAAAAGTGGTTTTTGTACCAAATACTCGCGGAGCTGAATTAGAAGCTGCTATTGACGGTCTAAAAGAAGGGGAAATTCTATTATTAGAAAATACTCGTTTTGAAGATGTTAAAAACAATGAAGTTGTGAAAGCGGAAAGTAAAAACGACGCTGACTTAGGTAAATACTGAGCAGGACTTGGAGATATTTTTGTTAACGATGCTTTTGGAACAGCCCACAGAGCACATGCGTCAAACGTAGGAATCTCAAAAAATATAAAAGAATCATGCGTAGGTTTTTTAGTTCAAAAAGAATTAGAAATGCTTGCTCAAGGGGTTGATAAACCTGAGCACCCATTTGTAGCTATTATTGGGGGAGCTAAAGTTTCTGACAAAATCGGTGTTATCGATAACTTGTTAACTAAAGCTGACAAAATTATTATTGGGGGAGGAATGGCTTATACATTCTTCGCTGCTCAAGGGCACAAAATCGGTAAATCTCTTTTAGAGGCTGATAAAATTGATCTTGCAAAAGAATACTTAAAAAAATCAAATGGTAAAATTATTTTACCAATCGATTCAGCTAATGCTGCTGAATTCAAAGATGTAACTCCAACTTTCTCAGGTGTTGATTTACCCGATGATGTAATGGGACTAGACATTGGACCTAAATCAATTGAATTATTCCAAAAAGAATTAGCAGGAGCTAAGACTGTTGCTTGAAATGGACCAATGGGAGTATTTGAAATGGAAAACTTTAAAAAGGGAACAGTTGCTGTTTGTGAAGCAATCGCAAACTTAAAAGGAGCTTTCACTTTAATTGGAGGTGGAGACTCTGCTGCAGCAGCAATCCAATTAGGATTTAAAGAAAAATTCACTCATATCTCAACTGGTGGAGGAGCTTCATTAGAATACATGGAAGGTAAAGTTTTACCCGGTGTTGAAGCTATTCAAAACAAATAATAAAATTAAACAAAAAAATTATCCGCGAGGATAATTTTTTATTTGTTATTTTTACGATTGTAACGATAAACGGCGTTCATGGATCATGATTTTGGAATAAACATCATTAGCTTGTTTAAAAATCTGTTTCTAAAACCAATTATAAAGTAGTTTCTTCTTTTCGCCTTCAAAGCTTTTTTTAAACTAATATTGACAAAATTGGTAACGTCTTTACTTTGGGAAGTGAATTCAGTTTTATTTTCTAATTCATTTCTGCTTCTTTGGGTAAAACCCGTTTTTAATGGTCCTGGACAAATTGTTATAACTCTGCTTTTTGATTTCTTAGTTTTTAATTCATGATTAATTGCTGAACCCAAACTTTGAACATAGGCCTTTGAAGCATAATAGCTTGCAAAACCTGGGCCTGGAAGGAAGGCCACTACGCTTGCGATGTTAATAATGCGACCGATTTCATTTTCTGAAAACCTTTGAGTGAATAATTTTGTCAAAATGTGTAAAGATTTAATATTCAAATCAATCATATTTAACTCTTGTTCTAAATCAGCTTTGTCAAAATCACCTAAAACACCTCGACCAGCATTATTGATTATTAATGAAATTGGCATATTTTTGGTATCCTCAAACAATTTATAACTGTTTTTTGGATCACTTAAATCTAAATTAATTTTCAAGACAATTTGTTGTGTATATTCCTTAGAAAGCTTATCTAAAGAATCTGTATTTCTGGCAACAGCAACAACATTCCAACCTAAATCTAATAATTTTTTGCAATATCCATAACCAATACCTTTGCTAGCTCCAGTAACAATGGCTCATTTTTCTTGATTAATTTGAGCTTTATTTTTTCTCATTTTTAGGTTTGGTCTTTCTTTCGATTACGCTAGTATCAAATAATTCTTTGCGATTAAAGTAAATGTAAACCCCAGCAGAAGTAATTGACAAAACTGTTGCCACATACATCGGAATCATTAATAATTGATTTATTCAACCAAATTCATCAAAAGTTCCGGTCCCGTGAACCGAACCATTAAACATTCTAAAACCAGCAAAGAACAGCAAGCTCATTCCAACCATCTCGACTGCCGCTTTAACGCGTCCAAGCTGATTGGCAGCCATTACAACTTTTTTTGTTGCTAAAATTTGACGAACTACGTCAATTAGAAAATCTCTTCCAATTAATATAACAGCCATTCAAACTGGAATAATTCCAGCACAAGCAAACACAATTAGAACTGTGTTAGTTAGAATTTTATCAGCGATTGAATCAAAAAACTTACCAAAAGTTGTAACTTGATTAAATTTTCTAGCAACATAACCGTCTAAAAAGTCAGTTAAAGCAGCAGTAATAAATAGTATTCCTGCCACTAAGTATGCTATTGGAAGTTTATAATTTTCTCCAATCTCAATAGTCTGATTTCAAGCATCAAATAATGGCGAATTAGGAAATTGATAAATTATCATCATTATTATAATGACTGGAATTAACAATAATCTGACCATTGTGATACGATTAGCTCAATTCATAAATACCTCTTTTCTTAAATAAATATAAAATAATTATATTACATTAATAATGCAATTTAAAAAAATTATATTATTACTTTAGAGGGCAATGTTTTAAGCGGTTGTGCTATTATTTTTGTTAATTTTTTCAATCATTTTAAGACGTTTTTCATATTCATTAACACTTAGATAAAGTTTCTCGTGATTTCAGATTTTTTTTAAAATTGGTAAGAAAAAGTTTATCGCTAATCCGGTTCCAAAAGTAAATATTATCATACCAAATACTAAATAATTTGAGAAGAAAGCTACTTTAACATCTCAAGAATATCCCGGGGCTGATAAGAACATCGTTAGGGCAAATAAGAAAATGATAACATCTCATAGAATTCGACTTTGCAGATAACTTCATTTAGTTAAACCCATAAATTCGGTTGCCACAGAATTATAAGGTCCATTAAAAACTTTTGACCAAACTAGCACAGCTACTCCAAAGCAATATAATAAAAATGCTCCAAAGAAAACTCAAACCATTGCTAAATGGCCAGAAGGGGTATTATTTTGTGAAAGACTAACTAGTCAATCTTGAAAGCCTGAATATTGAAAGTAACCCTGGTGAATTTGTAGGAATAAAGGCCCTACAAACATTAAGATTATATCCCCGATTACTAAAACAATTGCTCTTGAAATAATTTCGCGGTCTTTAGTTTTTCGATATTCTCTTAGACATCTTAAAACAGTAAAAAGAATTACAAATAAAAGTAGTATAAAATAAAATAACATTAAATATAAGTAGTAGTAATTTTCGTTTACAGTTGGGTCAACTTTTCCTATTGTTGTAGAATCTGAACTATGACTTTGAATTGCCCCGGGGATGAACATTGTCAACATCGAAAAAATTGCAAAGTCAACATTTCCTGATCCAACAGTTAACGGTAGATAAATTTTAGTTCCTAAACTTGCTATGAAAAGCCCGCTAAAAGCTAGACTAGTACGAATTAGTAAAAGCTTCCAGTTTATCTTGGTTAAGCTTCATAAATTTTTTACATAAAACATTTTTATTACTCCTTTCGCCCTAATCATATTATTGTTTTCAAATTAGTCAACAATAAACTGGACTTTTTTTTAAATTGTGATTTGATTAACTTGAAAGGTGGTAGAAATGAAAATAGATTTCAATTTATTAGAGGAAACTTATTTTCCCGATAGCAAAAAACTATTAAGCCAACTAATATCGTATCCTTCAGTGATGGATGAAAGTAACAAGAATTTTCCTTATGGGGAAGAAAATAATAAAGTCCTAGACTTTACTTTACAATTTTGTAAAGATATGGGCCTAGAGTGTTACAAAGATGTTGATAAAAATTATGGTTACGCTGATTTTGGTAGGGGAGATAAATTGTTTGTAATTTTCTGCCATTTAGATGTTGTTAGTCCTGGAAACTTAAGTGAGTGAACCTATAATCCTTTTGAACTAAATCAAGTTGGGGATAAACTTTATGGTCGAGGGACCTTTGATGATAAAGGACCAACAGCTAATAATATAATGGCTGTAAAATATTTAAAAGATCATAATTTTGAAGGCCAATATAAAATTCGTTTATTTTTTGGACTAGATGAAGAAAATGAAAACCGTTGTGTTAAAAAATACTTACAAGATTTTGGCCAACCAGATTTGGGATACGTTCCTGATGCTTGCTTTCCTTATGTTTTTGGGGAAAAATCGCTAGCATGAATAAATATCACCGGAGAAGAAAATTTGGAATATCAAATTAAATCGGGAGATACTTATAATATTGTTGATGGTAAAGCTGAATATCAAGGAATTAAAAAAGCTTTGGTAAAAGAAAATTTAAATAAACGTGGAATTGTGAATAAAGATACAAGTGAAAGTTTAGAAATTTATGGTAAGCAAACTCATGCAGGACTGCCTGATTGGGGAATTAGTCCTGTACTATTATTGTGTGAGTCACTGAAAGATATAAAAATCTCAGGTGATATGGTTAGTTTTATAAATCAATATTTACAAAATAATTATGACCTAAAAGCGATTTTTGGTCCAATTGAAGATGATTCAGGGACTTTAACTTTTGGATTATCAATTGTTGAAATTAATAATACCCAACAAAGAATTGCCTTACAATTGGATATTCCCGCAACAATAGATTATGAAAAAGACATTATTGACAAGTTATCTGTGGCATTAAAACCCTTTAATTTAAAAGTTCAAACTCATCATTACAATCAAGGATTTTTATTTGACAAAGAACATTGAATGCTTAAAATTATGCATAAGGCATTTTTAGATATTACCAAAGATTCTCAAACCCCGCCTTGCGCAATTGGGGGAGGAACTTATGCTAAGGAAATTGACAATGCAATTGCTTTTGGAGGAGCTTTAAATCTTAAAAACCTCACACTTCACGGAGTCAACGAGTGGGTTTATGAAGAAGAATTCAAAAAGCAACTATTTATTTACACTCAAGCTTTAAGTGAAATTTGTAGCCATCATTAAAAAAATAATCTTTCAAAGAATCTAAATTCTTGAAAGATTATTTTTAATTAGTTTCAATTTTCAGTTGAAGGGCCTCAACCTACAGGTACCAATGTTAGAAAATTAATATATACTCCGTTACCCTGGTTATTTTTTTCAAATATTTCTGAAATACCATATAGGACTGCAGAAAGTCCGGATGCCACTCCTGATAATATTGGTATACCTCCGGTCGCATCTGAAAATATTCCTGTATTATCTGATGTAATTGATGAACCCCCAGCAATATCTTTTGAAAATTCGTCATTAAAATTTGCAATTCAATATCCAGAGATTCAAGTGTACCAAAATGATATTGCTTTAAATTTTCAAAATTGCATAGATTTACCATTGATATCTTTATCGAACATCTTATTTAAAGAACTATCAAGTATTTTAGTTTCAAAGCTGAAATCTTTAAAATAACTAATAATTTCAGTAATCCCTGTTACCTCTTTATTTTTCATAAGGGCTTCTAGTTTTGAAGTATTAAACAATGTTTTATCTCCTAAGGAATAAAGAGTCTCTTTTAATTCCTCTTTGGATATTGCATTTAATTGGTCGATATTATTTCTAAATATCTCTGCATCAGTTGATCTATTGTCAACTTTTTCTTGAGATAAATTAATATTGGCGACAGGTTGAACTACAAGACCTGAACTTAATAAAATTGGGAGCAATACTTTCATAAGTACCTCTTTTCTAGGCTAATAGATTTTAACTATTATAGCCAATTATTAAATCTTGACTGCAACTTCTTTCTACTAAAAGAATACTACCAAATTATACAAAGTCAAGAAAAAATTAAATTATAAATTAAAAAAGTTTGACTATTTGAAATATGATAATATAATTTATTTACACCAAGATTAGAAGAAAGGTTCAAGAAGAGGTTTTTGTGAAAAATAAGTGTATTCCTAGCGTTATCATATCGCTATTATTATTTACGTTATTAATCTGAACTTTAATTTTTATTACTTGGCCATTTAATGATGATCAAAATGAAACCTCATTCATTTCTCTGGGAGTTACAATTGTAGTTATTTTCTTTTTAGTCGTTCTTTATTTTTTGAGAAATTTTCTAATTTCGGTTCCTAAGTGAATTGAATGACTATACCAAATATTTTTTATAAATGTGGGAAATTTTCGACTTAACCAAAGGTACTTCCTAATTAGTGTTATTGTTGCTTCTGGAATATTATTAACATTGAGCAATATTTTCTGGACTCCAATTTTATTTGCGTCAATCATAAGTGGTATCTTTGCAATTTTAGAAATTCTTTCATTCATACTTTTAGCAAATTTTTTATTTTTCATTTTATATATAATCGCTCTAATTCTGGCAATTATAATTTATGTTAAGGGAATCGGGGATTACTATAATTCAATGCGACATGTTTGTTTATTGATCCCTTTGTTTGGGTGAGTCTATTATTTTACCTTTCAAAAAACCTTTAGAAATGAAGGAAATTTAGAGATAAAACCATTTAAATAAAATGGTTTTTTTTGGTTTTTTTTGGTTTTTTTCTTGTTTTGTTGTTATAATTATTAGGGGTGAAGTAATGATAAAAGCGGAGCGACAGTCATTAATACTTAATTATATTAATGGTAAAGAATTATCAATAGTAGAAGATATGGTTCAAGATTTAAATGTCGCTTTTACCACGATTCGACGGGATTTGCTAGAACTAGAGGAACAAGGCCTAATTATCCGTGTTCATGGGGGAGCGAAGCCATTAAGAGACAAAAACGTGGCCGAAGAGATGTTAGATCAAAAACTAAGTGAAAATATTATTGCTAAAAAACAAATCGCTGCTAAAGCTTTGGATTGCATCAAAAAAGGGGAAACCATATTTTTGGATGCTGGTTCAAATACTTATTATTTATCTCAAATTATTAAACCCGAGTTGGAGCTAAGAATCTTAACCAATTCAATTATTAATGCCCAAGAATTGACTAAAAACGGTAACAACTTTGTTCACATTCTTGGGGGTCGTTTTAAACCTAAAACAGGAGCCATTATTGGATATGAGGCTATTAAGTCAATTCAACAGTATTCATTTGATTTAGCCTTTATTGGTGCCAATGCTGTTGATAATGAGTTTAATCTCTATACAACCGATGATGATGAGGCTCAGGTTAAAGAACAAGCGATCAAGCAATCTCGCTTTGCTTTTGCATTAGCGGATCGTTCTAAATTTAATTCAAAATCATTTATTAAATTTGCAACTAAAAGTCAAGTTACCGTAATAAGCGAGGATTAAGAAATGATATATTCAATTACTTTGAATCCCGCAATCGATCATATAATCGAGTCTGATAACTTTACCATTAAACAAACCAATTATTACCAAAACGAATATCAAGTTGTTGGGGGTAAAGGAATTAATGTGGCGATTATTCTAAATAATCTAGAAAACCAAGTGCAAGCCACTGGGGTGATGGGGGCAGATAACAAGTCAATCTTTTTAGATAAGTTTGATGAAGTTAAAGTGCCCAACCACTTCTTTTTCAATCCGGGAAAAACCCGAACAAATTACAAAATTAAAAATTTAAGTCTTAAAGAAGAAACTGAGTTAAATGGTTTGGGATTTACCACTCAAGCCAAAACTTGAAAAGATTTATTGGATTATTTAAAATCAAAAATTACCAAAGACGATATTATTGTCGCCGCGGGTTCAATTGCCAAAGGGATTCCTAATGATATTTACGCTCAAATTGGGGTTATTGCCAATAATGTAGGAGCTAAGTTTATCTTAGATGCTACAGGAACTGTGATGTTAAAAGCATTAAGTTCAAAACCATTTTTAATAAAACCCAATATTGATGAAATTTGTGGAATTTTAAACTTACCAATCAAGGAATATACTTTTGAAGAAATAAAATCAATGATTTTACAACTACAAAAGCTTGGCGCTCAAAATATTTTATTAAGTATGGGTAGTGATGGTAGTTATTATTTCACTAGCAATCAAGATATTTATCAAACTGGAATTGCCCAAGGAAAATTGGTAAATTCAGTTGGAGCTGGAGACAGTATGTTAGCTGGATTTACTCACGGGGTCAGCCAAAACCTAGATATCCAAGAATGTCTAAAATTGGCAGCAGCTTCAGGAGCGGCCACTGCTTTTAAAGAGTGGCTAGCAACTAAAGCAGAAATTATAAAATTGATTAATGAAATCAAAGTTAAAAAAATCTAAAAAGGAGATATTTATGGAACTAAAAAATTTATTTAGTGCCCAAACTAGTTTCTTTGATGTTGATTTACAAACTCGTGAAGAGGTTATTGATTTTTTAGCAGCTAAGTTAGCTGAAGAAAATATTATTAATAACCAAAAAGCGTTTGTAACTGCCATCAAAAAACGTGAAGCTCAAGGTTCTACTGGAATTGGAGATGGAATTGCGATTCCACATGCTTTGGATAAATCTGTTAACCAAACTTGTGTAGCATTTGCAAGTCTAAAAAATCCAGTTGATTGAGATAGTTTGGATGGAAAACCAACTAAATTAGTATTTATGATTATGACTAATGGTAAAAATGGAGAAGAACATTTATCAGTCTTAGGTGATTTATCAACTTACCTAATGAAAGAAGAAAACCAAAAAGTCTTAATGAAAGCTAAAAAAATTACTGATTTAGAAAAAGTTTTTGGTGCACCAAAAAAAGAAGAAAAAAAATTAAAAGCCGGACAACACTATGATGTTGTTGGGATTACTGCTTGTCCAACTGGAATTGCTCACACATATATGTCAGCAGAAAAATTAGTTGAAGTGGCGGGAAAAATGGGATTAACTGTTAAAGTTGAAACCCAAGGACGCCGTGGAACTGAAAACCAATTAACAGCAGAAGACATTGAAAATGCTAAAGTACGAATCATTGCAATTGATAAACAAATTGATGGAATGGGACGTTTTAATGGTTTTGATGTTATTAAAACAAATACAAAAGATGTTATTTACAATGCTGAAACCTTAATTGAAGGATTCAAAAAGGGTGAAAAAGTTACAAAAATTCAAGGTGAAGCCAATGGTGGATCTGAGAGTGGAGGAAACTTTTCTCTAAAACAATTTGCCGATATTAAAGGAAATCTTCTTGGAGGAGTTTCAAAAATGTTACCATTTGTTGTAGCTGGGGGAATTATTCTAGGAATAGGATTTTTAATTGACTTTGCTGCAGGAAATGCAGATGCAGGAGGAGACTACGGAACTGTTAACTGAGTTGCGGGTTGATTCTCTGGGTTAGGAAAAGTTGCCATGGGAGCCATGGTACCAATTCTAGCAGCCTATATTGCTTATTCGATTATTGGCCCTCAAGGACTAATGCCTGGT
The DNA here is from genome assembly GCF_003363775.1 of Spiroplasma alleghenense. Lineage (NCBI taxonomy): Bacteria > Bacillati > Mycoplasmatota > Mollicutes > Entomoplasmatales > Spiroplasmataceae > Spiroplasma > Spiroplasma alleghenense. Next base: position 804,545 of record NZ_CP031376.1, on the reverse strand, counting down.
TTTGTTGCCGGAGTTCTGGCTAACGGAGATGGTATGGTTTATGGTTCTCAAAAAACTGGTTGAGGTAATTTGTGAGGTAGAGTACTTCCAGAAGGATTGCCATTCTCTTCAGGATTCATCGGAGCCATGGTTGGTGCTTATTTAGCAGCCTTAATTGTCTTTGGATGAAGTAAGGCGTTTAGTAAAGTATCAAAAGGTTGAATGGGAGTAAGAGATATTGTTTTTGTTCCTGTTTTATCACTTTTAGGAATCGGGACAGCAATGTTTGCGATTAATATTCCATTAGGATATGTAATGTATGGAATCCAAGAAGGATTAACTTTACTATCAACTCCAAGTAAAACTGGGGGAGTTAACTTACTAATTCTGGTAGGTGCGCTTATCGGATTTATGATGTGTGTTGATATGGGTGGACCAATCAACAAAATTGCCTATACTCTAGGTACTATGACAGTTGGAGGGACTCTAGTTAATGGATTAGGGACTGAAACTGTTATTATGGCAGCTGCAATGGCTGGGGGAATGATTCCTCCATTAGGAATTGCAGTATGTACTTTATTATTTAAAAAAGTTTGATCTGTGGAGGATCGTGATGCTGCTAAAGCTAACTGATTAATGGGAGCTTGTTTCATTTCTGAAGGAGCAATTCCATTTATGGTTAAAGATCCCAAACGTGTGGCACTTTCAGCGATGGCTGGGGGATTTGTAACTGGATTAATTGTAGGAGCCTTTACAATAACCTTAGCAGCTCCTCACGGAGGGGTATTTGTTTTCCCATTATTAGAATCAAAAGCAGCAATGTTTAGCGGAAATAAAGGATTAGCGGTAGGAATGGGAGTAGCATTGTACATCTTAGCAATTGCAATCGGAACATTCACAATGGCTTTAATCTTAGGATTCTGAAAACTAGCTGATGAAAACAAAGCTAAATCAGAAAGCAAAGCAATTGAAGAAATTGCAACTAAAAAAACTAAAAAAGTAAAAGAAATTAAAGAAGCTAGTAAAGTAGCAGCTTAATTACTTAAATACAAAATACAACTCATTTCGGTTTTAACCATTTGGGTTGTATTTTTATTTTTAGCACTAATATCGCTTAAAAAAAGATTATTTTTAAGATAAAATAATATTTAATGGGGGTACATTATGAGCAATGAAAAGATAATGAAAAATTTGTCAAAAGCTGTTTTTGATGACTTCGATTGAATTACTAATTTTTTTCCACTAAATGGTCAAGTCTACGTCAGTGATAGCAACTTTGATAATGAAATTAATTTATTATGTGAAATTGATAAAAAGGTTTTGTTAGAAGAAGTTAAAATAAAAAAACCATGAAATCGCTACTTTTTAGCTCATCCCAGACCAAAAAGATTAAATGCTATTTCAGCAAGTCAAACCGATTTAAGAATTTGCTTAGCTAGTCCTGATTTCGTTCAAAACATTTTCATGTTTGATTTTAGTTACTTTGTGACATTTGTTCACAAAGATAAAGATATAACAACTACCCATACAAATCGTTATAATGGTAAATTTGAATTAATGTATCAGATGGTTGGTTTTGAAAATCATATTGCCATCTCGACATTAATAAATAAGGAAATAATTTATTTAAAAGATAATCAAACCAGAATTACTAAAAGATATAATTTTATCAACAATACCAGTGAAGAATTAAATTATAAAATTAAAAAAATAGTAGAATCAAAGGACGGTTTAGTCGTCTTAACAGATGAATTTGAGGTTTTTACTACTGATAAGCAATTGGAAAATTGAAAAATTTATGATGATAGTATCTTTGAAAAACAAATTAGCGTTTTTAGCGAAGAAGCCTTTTTAATGTCAGATAATGAAAATGGCAAAACTTACTGCTGTTTTCTAAATGAATCCAAGTCGCGCAAGGAAATCGTTGGAAAATACTTTTATCGATTAGAGTCTTTTGATCGAGAGTTAATTATTGGAAAACCACTTATTAATCGCTTTGGTGAAATAAACTATTACCAAGCTCCGTGATTTATATATTAATAGAATAGAGGTAAAATAAAATGTTTAATAACGAAAGATATGAGTGAATGTCAGAATTAAATGTCGGGGTAACTTTTGTAACCTGATTTTTCTTGTCATTCTCTCTATTTGTCTTATTCATTGGTCTGATAGTTAATTATTTTGTTGCTTGAAGAGGCAAGTCGGAAAAAACCTATCAAGAACTTTTTGATGAACTGAATTCTGATAACGGATATAGTGATATTAAAATGGTTAAATTAAAAAAAGGCTTAAGAATGCCGTTTAGAAATTATCGCCCAGTTATAAAAGAATACTATGTTAAACCGTGGGAATTAGAAAAGCAAAATTTATCAGCAACAATAAACTTGTTTTTTAACTATACTTTAATAATTGAAACAAGGGAGGGAAACTCTAAATTCCGTCGTAGCCTGTGATGAATGACTGGTTTTCACATCCTGGCTTTACTTTTAGGTTTAACAAGCATAATAATGGTAACAGCAACTCCTTATGGATTAGATGATGTAACACTTGGTTGAATTGATTTTTGACTACAGGTAGTTAATTATTGTGCTTTAGGACTTATTTTAATTTCTTGAATATCATTATCATTTATATTTGAATCTTTGGGAAAACAAATGACAGAAATGGCAATTCATTATTTACCAGATAAAGAATATAAAAAATTGAAGTTGATTGTTAATCTTTACGCGTTTTTCCCCTTAATGAAAAATCCATATTTAATTACTAGGCTATAAAAAAACATCGTTTAAAACGATGTTTTTACTTTTTATAAAGATTTTTATTATTAGCTAGTTTTTCAACTTGGAGTTCTTCCTTGTTTTTCTTCCGCGTTGGTTAATCCGGCAAATTCTTTCATTGTTACACCATTTTTGCTTCAAATTCCTTTAATTGTTGCTCAACAAATTTTAATTAGGAAAATTGAGTACATAATTGTAATTAAGCTGTTCATTCAAATTAAGAATTTCATTAAGAAATTTCTGTCATTTGATCTTGCAATGTCAGCAATTGCATCGATTATAGTTAAAATTGCTGAAATAATTTTTAGAATTAATTCTAATGTTACGATAAAGATAAAGATTCCTGCAATAAATTTCATGAATCCACTTTTTTCATAAGCTTCTGCTGAATTTTTCTTTCAGAAGAAGATACCCCCAACTAATCCTAGTGCAATAGCAGCTCCTGTAATTCCTAAGAAAATGTAACTTGCTAATTGAGCATCTTGAGTTGCGAATACATTAACCTTTAAAGCTGCAGCAATTGCAAAGTAACTTGCAATAAAGATTGAACCACCAATAACATAGTTTTTTGTGTAAACTTTAGCAATTTCGTTTCTTGGATTCAAAGTTGAATTTGAATCTACATTAGGAATTTTTGTTAACATTCATGGAGTTAAAAAACCTCCTAAAGTTAAGCTATAAACTGCTAACATAAAACGATTGGCAATAATATCTTCATCGCTTTTTGTTTTAACAAATTTTATTATTGTCATTCCAAAATAGATTGTTTTTCATAATGAATAAAATAAAAAAGCTAACACCATAACTAATAAAGTCTGTTCCACTGGTGTAAAATCATTCATTGCTAAACTAAAACCTTCTACATTACCAAAAAGTGCTGTGATGTAAAGTCCTAGAAAAAATACTGAGAAGAACATACCAATATAGTTATATATTATAATCCTTGATCTAACAGCTTGCATAATAATTTCCTCCTTTTCATAAAGATATTTTACTACATTAATAACAAATATTACAATTAAATTAATATTAATTATTATTACAATCAATCTATTTTAAAACAAAAAAATAGTTAAAATTGTTTAATTAAATATATCATATATTTGAAAAATAGCGAGTTTTTTCAAATAAAAATCCTGAACTAAATGTTCAGGATTTTTAATTAAGAATTTTGTAATTTTTTAGCTTTTTTTGCCTGTAAATGATTATTTTTAATCTCTAGTCAGTATTCATCAATTTTCTTTTCTTCTTCCATTATTGTTTGGATTTCAGTTTCGTTAAGAATTCTAAAGTTAAGATTAATTTCTTCCATTTTAGAAACTCCATCTGGGTTTGCAAGTCATTTAGCTCTTTTTGGTTTGTAGTATAAGTAGTAAATTCCAAAGATGGCTGCAATTACTCCCAAGAAATAAATAATAGGAATAATAGCCCCTAAAACGTCTGAAATACCATTACCCGAACCAATTCCGTTCATTGATTCAATTCCCTTGATTAATTGTCTTATACGATCGAAGAAGTACATAAAGAATTGAAGGACTAAGAATGCCAAGGCTATAATTCAACCGGTATTTTCATACCAAGTTGTTTTAATATTTTTACGCATTCCTTGAATTAAAACGGTTCCTAAAACCATCAAGTAAACCGAAATCAACATAATTGAGGTAGCGGCAGCTATTGTTGCGTAATCAAATGGTGAAGCATTACCTGTGGCACCTTCGATAATATCAGGAATTAACATAAATAATATAAATGTAATAGCAACAATTCCGATTGAAGTAATTACTCCAGCAACAGGAACGTTTTCTTTATTTTTAATTGATACTTTTTCTGGTAAAAAACCTTGTGAAGCCATTGGTTCTAAGGCGCTTCCTCCAAATAGGGTAACTTGCAGATTTGAGTTAAATCTCATTAAAACTGTACATAAAATTACAATTCATCCTCCAAATGCCTTTAAGAAGGGACTTGACTGACCAAATACTTGAATATTTGGATTTTCATCAAATCCTGAAGTTACAGCTCCCATTAAAATTAAAGTGAAGACAATATAGAAGATTGTTGTTGCAATCATAATAATTGTCATAGCAATAGGCATATTTTTACCACGATTTTTAATATTATTTCCTACTGTTATAAAGCTTTCAAGTCCACAAAAGGCGAAAAAACAAGAAACAAAGGCGTTATTAAAATTAAAGAATGTTAAATCAATGTTTTCAGGATTTGAGTAGTGTTCTAGTCCACTAAAACCGTTGCCAGAGAAAACAACAATCCCCACAATCATAATTAATATAGTAATAGATCAAGTCATATATCCAATTACATTTGCAACAATTTTATATTTACGAATTCCAAAAAATAAAATAGCTGCAGCAACTGAGTAGATTGCTAATGAAATTAAGTCCAGGTATAACTTACCTCATGAACCTCAAATTCCGTTTTTACCAAATAACTCTATCACAGAACCTGATCCAAAGTTATTTCTCACCATTGTTACTAATAAACCCATAGCAACCAAGGGGATAACTGCATAGTTAATTAGACCCATAAATAGACCTCAAAAATCACCAAATGCAGTTCGAACATATTGGCTAGCCCCTCCGTTTGCGGTTGGGTGAACCTTTATTAAACGAGCAAACGCTCAAGCACAGATAAAGGCAACAAGTCCCTCGATGGCAAAAATTCATAAAATATGAATTCCAACACCTTTAGCAGCCTCATTATCGCTGCTTCCAACAATAGAAGCAAAACTGGCTGTAAAAGTGATACCAGCAATGAAACTAAAACCTAATCAAATTAGAGTTGGTAAACCCATTCTTGTATCTTTTTTCATATTTCCTCCTATTTTTTTAATAAAAAAGCATTATTATTTTAAAAATAATAAATGCTAGTTTTCCAGATTAAGTTTATTTTTTATTTAAAATAACTGGAATAATTAATGGATTTCTTCGTTTAAATTTAAAAATATATGGTGAAAGTGATTGTTTAATTGCTGACTTAATTGCTCCAAATGTTGGTTTTGGTGAGTTCAAGACCTCCATAACTGCATTTGTAACAATATTAATTGATTCATTAATTAAATTTCCGCTTTCCCTTACATAGAAACTACCACGAGAAATAATTTTTGGTTGATACAATAGTTTATTTTGTTGAGAATCAATTGAAACTACAACTGCCATTAAACCATCTTTACTTAAAATATCACGTTCACGGATTATATTGCTTGCCTGTCCTGTCATATCTTTACCATCTACATAAATGGCTTCAGCAGCGACGCGTTTCCCGATTTGGGCTTTTCCGTTGAGCATTTCAATTTGATCACCGTTTGCTACAACAAAGACATTATCTTCTGCCACGTTAACAGACACAGCGGTTTGGCCGTGAACCTTAAGCATTCGATAATCTCCGTGCATTGGCATGAAGTAGTGGGGTTTTAGTAGAGTAAATAGTAGTTTTTGTTCTTCTTGACTTGCATGTCCTGAAGTATGGATGCGGTTCTCTGGTGAGTTTTCAATTACCAAAGCCCCTAAACGAGTTAATTTATTAACAACATTTTCAACATCTGCACGATTACCAGGAATTGGTGAAGAAGATAAAATTACAGTATCACCAGGAATTATATTAACTGATTGGTGCTCTCCACGAGACATTCTTGATAAAGCAGCCATTGGCTCACCTTGACTACCAGTACAAATAATCATAACTCGATTTGCTGGATGGTTATTAATATCTTGAGTTTTAATAAAAGCTTTTTCACTAATTTTTAAGTGTCCCATTTGACGAATAATTTTAATAATTCGTTCTAAGCTACGACCAATAACTGCGATTTTGCGACCATATTTGTTAGCAGTTTCAACAATATGTTGAATCCTGTGAACATTACTAGCAAAACTGGCAATAATAATTCTTTGTTTTGATTTTAAGAAAATCCCATCAATGTTTTCAATAACTTTTTTCTCACCAAGAGTATAACCCTCAACTTCAGCATTGGTTGAATCTGCTAAAAGCATTTCAACACCTTTATTTCCCATTTCAGCTAAACGACTAACGTTGGCGCTATGCCCTAATGGAGTTCAGTCAAATTTGTAGTCCCCAGTTGAAAAGATGTTTCCATTTGGTGTTTCAACAAAAATTCCAAAAGCATCAGGAATTGAGTGATTTAAAGCTGCATAAGAAACTGTAAAACTTGCTGATTTTCAAACATCATCTTCGGTATATTCTTTGATAATGGTTTTATTTAAGAGTTTGTGCTCTTTTAGACGGTCTCTAATTAAAGCGGCTGCTAATTCTGGAGCATAAATAATTGGAATATTAACTTGTTTGACCAAGTAGGGAATTCCTCCGATGTGGTCTTCGTGACCGTGAGTTATAAATAGGGCTTTTACTTTGTTATTATTTTCTTTTAAGTAAGAATAATCTGGGATTACCGCACTTACACCAAGCATACCTGGATCGGGAAATTTAACTCCAGCATCAATCATAATGATTTCTTCATCGTGTTCAATTACATAAGTATTTTTACCAATTTCTTCAAGTCCTCCTAAAGCAAAAACTTTAGTGGGGATTTTGTTATTACGTAAATGCATTTTACTAGTATTTGTCTTAATAACCCCAATTGAAGAATCTGATATTTCAGTACCTTCAACAGGCTTTTCGTTATTTTTAATATCTTTCATTTTTATTTTCCTTCCGTTTTTAATTGTAATTTACAAGCTTTTTTATTATTTAAACTCTTTGTTTGTTAGTATGCATAACTTATTAAGATATTATCATAAAATAATAATATTAATTTGATAATTATTATTTTTATTTATTAATAATTGCTTTGCGTTAGTAAAAGTGTTTATAATTAATCAAGGAGAATTTAACATGGATTTTTTAGTACTTTTAGTAACCCAAGAGCAATGACAACAGTTCGGATTAGATACTCTATCTGGACTTTTAGGCGGTCTTTTTACAAGTTTAATATTGTGATTTTTGACTTCCAGATTTTTGGCTCGTGTCAAGCATACAAAAAATGTTGACCGTAAACTTCAAGCTCAAAGAAATCAAAGAAAAAAAACATTATCTTTAAAAAATCCACATTATGCTAAAATCCACTTCATTAAATCTCAATTAGGTAATGACATTATTGATGAAAAACTTTTTAACCAAGCTCAAGAACTTGATAAATTTTGTCGTGGTGAAAATTCAAAATGAATGGAGTAGGTTAAGATGTCTTGAAAAAACGATTTATTTAAACAAGTTAATAGCTTATTAAACGAAAAACTCATTATTTTGATTAATGAGTATTTAGATTTAAAAACCCGCAAAATTGAACAAATCTATGACAACCAGTTAGCAGTAATTATTGAAATTTTAATTATTGCTTTAGATGATCAAATGAATTTTAGTTATACAAGTATTATAAACAGCAAGTCTTCACTGACTCCAATTTTTATTAGAAAAAATCAAGACGAGTTTGATGTGTTTTTAACTGAATTTGATCAAAAAGTTCAAGAAAAAAGATTAGATTTACAAAACCTTGATTTAATAAAAGTTTTTGACGGGATTTTGATTAACTTAGCTTGCAAGGTCTTGATTGAAGATAATAAAAAAAGCCAAACCGTAAAACTCGTGTTTGACCAATTAAATATTAATAATGAACAGTTTGAAAGTGAAACTCATACTTCTGATTCTAATTTGTTACAAATTCAAAAGAAAATGCTAGAAATCAGTGCTTGAGCATTATTTGCTAAGCAAGTACTATAATAAGATTCAATCGTCCCCAACAAAACTGGGGTCTTTTTCATTGATTAAATCATAGTATAAACGTCCTTGATTATGTTGAAGTTCGTGTTGAAATACCACAGCTTTATAACCTCTAAGGTTATATTCTACTAGTTGACCAGTAAAATAATCAATACCAGTGACACTAATTTTATAACTACGAGGAACAATGCCTTCGTGATCACTATCCACACTTAAGCATCCTTCACCACCATCAAGAGCCACAATTTGTGGACTTGAAGCAGTTATTTTACCATTAATAATGGCAAATTCTTCGGGTTCCTCACCTTCACCTCATTCAAAACGGGCAAAAAACATATTGGTATTGCTACCAATTTGAGGAGCTGCTAAACCAACGGCTGGACGTAAATAGTCACCATTATTTTTTTGATTTAAAGTTTTACACTGACTCAATCTCACAAAATCAATTAGTTTTTGCATTACCAAATTATTTTCCTCATTCAAGGGAACTAAAACATCCTCACTAGTGGCACGAATGATTTGTGGATTTGTGTCCTTAACTAATCATTTGTTAGTGGGGCGTTCGCTTTGTAGTAAATCTTTATAAGTCATATCCATAGTTTTAACCTCTTACTTTGATAATTATAGCAATTATTTTATTTTAATCACATAAAAAATAGTCTTACAGGTGGAATTTTAGTATAATTATTTAATAGTAGGTGTGAAATGAAGGTTATTAGCGGAAAATATCGTGGTCGTCAATTAATTGCACTTGAGGGTCAAAACACTCGTCCAACAAGTGCGCGAGTAAAAGAGGATATGTTTAATATCTTATCAAATTGATTCATTTACGAAAATAAAGTTTCATTGGATTTATTTGCCGGGAGCGGAGCTTTATCAATTGAAGGTTTAAGTCGCGGAATCAAATTTGCTTATATAAACGATTGACATGCCCCCGCCTTACAAGTAGTTAAGAAAAATTTACGAACAATTTCTGAACAGGATTACAAAATTTTTAACTGAGATTTCAAACGAGTTTTGGATTACTTGGGAGAAACTAAAAAGCAAGTTGATTTGATTTATTTAGATCCACCATTTCCACAAATTAATTATTATTATGAATTTTTTGAAAAGATTAGTCAGCAAAATATTTTAGCAGTTAATGGTGTAATTTTAACTGAGGCTCCAGAAAAACTAGACTTAGATAAAATTAAAAACCTTAACTTGTTAAAATATAAAGATTTTAAAAATAAACATTTTTACTTATTTCGATTGGAGGAAAATTAAATGAAACAAAAACCTGGTAGGATTATCATTCTCTCTGGACCAAGTGGCGTGGGTAAAGGAAGTGTTAATAATGAATTGTTTAAAGATAAAAATCTGAATTTAACTTATTCAGTTTCAATGACCACAAGAGCACCACGAGAAGGTGAAGTTGACGGGGTTAATTACTTCTTTGTTACCAGAGAATATTTTGAAGAACAGATTAAAAAAGATGCCTTTATTGAATGTGCAGAATTTATTGGTAATTACTATGGGACTCCAAAATCTTATGTTTACGAACAAATTCAAGCTGGTAAAAATGTTATTTTAGAAATTGAAGTAAAAGGGGCGATGCAAGTTTTAGCTCAAGATACTAAGAAAGAAATTCTATCAATTTTCTTAATGCCCCCAAGTTTAACTGAGTTAAAAAATCGTATTAAAAAAAGAGGAACTGAAAGTTCGGAAATAATCAAACAACGTATGGACAAGGCTTTATTAGAAATCCCGTTGAAATGAAACTATCAGTATGTAATTGAAAATGATAACTTAATTAATGCCGTTGATAAAATCAAAGATGTTTTGCAAAAAGAAGATGCTCTATGTAGTGACGCTCGTCAAAGTCGCTATTGATACTTATTTGGTGTTGTTAAAGAGGTTATTACAATGCGTTACTTATACTTTGTAGAGAATTGAAAATTAAATGTTTTAGAATTAGTTGAAGATAATCATCGTGTTAAAAGTGAAGATTTTGATTTCATGAACCATTTAACTGTAATTTTAAGTGATCGTATTTATGAGGATGTTTTAGCCCACGGGTTTGTTAACAGTTTGGTTGATAAAGATTTTATTAGTAAAAAAGTTGAAAAATTAATGTTAGAAGTTGATTTTTTCAGTTTGAAACAAACTAAATTAGATTAGGAGAGCATTATGAATAGTCGTAAGCAAGCATTAGAAATTCTTTTTGAAGTTTTTTTAAACAAACAATATTCTAATGTTTTGTTGAGTAAAATTTCTAGTGCTAAACAAATTTCCTCAGTTGATAAGCAGTTCATTTACACACTAGTTTATGGAACAATAAAACACAAAATTTTTATTGAGTATGTTGTTAATAAATTAATTAATCCCGATAAGACTCCAAAAAAAATTCAAGTTATTTTATGAATGAGTGTTTTTCAAATGATTCATTTAAAAAATATTCCTGATTATGCAATTGTTAATGAAGCGGTTGAATTAACCAAGCAAGTAACACCGAAATTTGCCGGTTTGGTTAATGGAGTGTTAAAAAGATTTTTAACAGAGCAAAAAGAACTGCTAAAAGTTGATATAAAAAATAAACAAAATATTAAACCACTAAGTTTAAGTTTTCCTTTCTGATTATTTAAAAAAATATCTCGTGATTATAGTTTAGATGTTGCCTTAAAGGTGGCAGAAAATTCTTTACAGAAGGCTAAAATTGCTGTTCGAGTTAACTCTTTAAAAGGGAATATTGATGATATTTTTAAACGCTATCATGAAGAATATAACTTTAAATATTCTGAGGTCTGTCATGATTCATTGATTTCAGAACGTAGTGTAATTGACTCAGATTTATTCAAGGATGGGGAAATTACTATTCAAGATGAGGCTTCAGCTTTGGTTTGTCAAGTTTTAAATCCTCAACCAAATAGTAAAATTTTGGATATGTGTTCAGCTCCGGGAGGTAAATTAACTCACTTAGCAGCTTTAACAAATAATCAAGCTCAAATTACTGGTTGTGAAATTAGTGAAAAAAAAATAAAGTTAATCAATCAAAACATTGCTCGACTTGGAGTTGAAAATGTCAAAATTATTAATCAAGATGCATCCCAAATAGTTGGTGAAAACCAATTTGACTACATTGTTTTGGATGCCCCTTGTTCGGGATTTGGTGTCTTAAAGCGTAAGCCAGAAATTAAACTTCAATCATTTACCACTGAGCATTTACAAAATATTTATCAAACTCAAAAAAAATTACTACAAAGAGCTTTTGAATTATTAAAACCTGGAGGGGAAATGGTCTACTCTACTTGCACTATCAATCTTGATGAGAATCAAAACCAGATAAAACTATTACAAGAAAATAATGAAAAAGCGGTTGTTCTTGAGGAAATTCAAATTTTTGGATTTGAAAAAAATACTGACGGCTTTTATATTTGTAAGTTAACTAAAAATAATTAAAACAAGAAATTTTGGTATTTTTTGTTTTTTTTTGCGAATTATTTATAGGAGATTTTAAAAAATGAAAGCCAACTATTTATTAGGTTATAAAATATTAACACCTTTTTTAATATCAAGTCCCTTATTGGGTATTAGCAATAATTTAATAATTAAAGATAACAGAAAAGATTTTATCGAACCGAATATGAGTAGGTCTTTAAATTTGAATACGACTCGTAAATTTAAAAAAAGCGAATATAAAACGATTGAATTGAACAGAAATAAAACTATGAATGTTCCAAGAGTGAGCATAAAAGCAAATCCCGGGTTTTTTCAAAAAGCATATCCAAGAGATGAAAAATCTGATAAATTCACATTTAGTTATAAAAATACAGAATTTAGCAAAAATAACTATCTTGCTGCCAATTTTAAAATGGACTATTCAGCAAAGTGATTTGTTAGAAATGCTTACGGAAAATTAGAAAGTAAGTTTTTTAATAAAATATTTTCAATCCCGATTGTTAAAAACTCTGCTGAATATCCGACGGTAGTCGCGGACACTTCCAAAGGAAATCCTAATAGTAAGGTTAAGTATTTTGCATCAATGTGTATTGATAATAATTTTACTTCTGAATACGTGAGTTTAGAAATGAAACACAGTACTGAAATGGTAAAAAATCCTTGAAGAGAAACTTTATATATTGAATCAGAAGCGAGTTTTAGTATTTCTAATTTTGTAATCGAGTATGTTCCAAAAAAACAAAAAGTAATTGAGCAAGAAACGTTAGATTTAAGTAAAATAAATTTTGAAAAAATTTCAATCGATTTTCAAGCTCATTTTACAGCAATCGAAAATAGAAAAAAAATCAAGGAAGTTATTGAAAGTGCGATAAATGAAATTATAAATAAGCAATTAAAAATAAATTTAAAATTTTCAATAAGCGAAATACCAGTTGATTTAATTTTGAACGCAATTAACAATCAAGAAAAAAATATTGTCTTTGATATTGAAGTTTCGGGAGCTGATTCAGTAAAAATCAAAAACAAATCCAAGATAAAAGTTAATTTGGAATTTAAATATGATCAGTATTTGAAAGAAAAAGGTTTATTAGATAGCGAATCTTTAACCAAAGAACCAGAAAAAGATGTAGAACAGTCTATGTCAAAACAAGAACCTGAGAAAAAACCAGTTGGAATTCCTTCTCCAATCCTGATAACTAAGCCTGAACCTATAAAAAATGGACCTACAAAACCTTATGTTCATGCACTTTTAGAATCGATTTTCTTTCCGATTCCTGAGCCAGAAATTGAAACTGTTCAGGAAAATGAAATTAAAGATACTTTTGAATTTGAAAAACCAATTAAAAAACCAGAAAATTCACAAGTTCAGAAACCAGAAGTACTTAATAACATAAAAATAGAAACTTCAGAACCTTCAATGGAAATTTTGAATGCTTCAAATAATTTGGTAACAATTCCACCAAATCCTACTAATTCAAATCCAATACCGGCAACCAAACCAAATAAAATACCAACTTCATTAGTTCAGATTCCTAAACCTGTCATTAATGAAACTGATGAAGACATACCAGTTGGTGAAAATATTTCTTTTGACTTAAATTTGCTTATTCAAAAGGAAATTAAATTAGATCAAAAAGATTTAAACAAAGATTTTGTAATTGAACAAATAACCAAATTAATAAAAGATGAATCTAAAATAGAGTCCTTAACAATTAATAAAGATTTTAAATTGGAAAAATTAACAGAACAGTTGAAAAGCGGTTCATCTGAAAATAATCTCAGTATTTTAATAACTCCAGTTTCAAAAATGCTAAAAGGAGAAAATAAAATAGATATCTTAATAAATGATAAAACTAATAATAGTGAGACAAATTCGAAAAAAATAAACCAAATAATGATTCTGGCAGGAGCTTCAATTTTGGGTTTAATAGTTTTGGGTACAGCCGTTTGGTACATTACAAGAATGATTAAATCCAAGCCGATCAAAAAAGAAAATTTAGAAGATTAGTTGAATTAAAAATTAAAGCAAGAAATATTGAGATTTCTTGCTTTTTTTGCGAATTATTTATAGGAGATTTTAAAAAATGAGAACCAGTTATTTACTATTGTATAAATTTATCACCCTATTTTTTTTATTAAGCCCTTTATTTATGACAAACTTTCATTATATTGACAAAGGAGCAAAAGAATTCCTGCAAGAACAACCGATTGGCAGACCGAAGCCTATAAATAAAAATTTTATATCCTCAAGAAAATCTGTTATGGATTGAAAAAAAATTAATTTAAAAAGTTCTATTTGAGCCAGACCTATAAAAGTTGACTCTGTTCCTGGTTTTTTTGAAAAAGCATATCCAGAAGATTCAGATGACTATAACTTTGATATTAAGTACTCAGATTTGAAGTGAGATATGGAAAATGTTTCAAGAGCGAGATTTAGATTTAATTATTTAATAAATTTTTCAAGAATAAATATATATGGAGAATACGAAAGTAACAGTTATCACAATGACATCAGTGTTGATTTTGATATGGAAGAAAGGTATTACAATCTTGTTCACGCTATAAAAGGTACCCCTTATAGCAATATTACTTATAAAGCTGAAATAAATTACAAAAACTTTTTAGATTTAGGAAAAATAAGAGTGAACCTAAAGCACAGTATAAGCATGAGAAAAGATCCCTGAAGAAATACTTTATTTAAACAAGGAAGGGCCGACTTTGAAGCTTCAGATCTTAGAATTGAATACATAAATGTTGCTGCATCTAAAATGAAACATGAGTTTATTGATTTAAGCAAAGTTAAAAAACAAACAATTACCTTGGAAATTCAATCGTATTTGAATTCGATCGAAAATAAAAAAAATCTTAATAGAAAAATTCAAGATCTAGTTAATAAAAATTTAAATAGAGAGCTTAACTTAGATACTGAATTTTTGATAAGTACTTTACCATATGATTTGATTGAAACTGCTATAAAAAACAATCAAAAAGTCTTAAAATTTACCATTGAGGTTTCTTCCTCAGATTTAAATAAAATAATAAATAAAACTCAAATTATTGTTGAATTAAATATTAATTACGATAAACATTTAAAAGAAAATGCAAATGAAAAGACAGAAAATTCCAACGTAACTAATGAAATTTCAGGAGATACCACAATTGATAATTTCACAAACAAACCTCTAATAAAACCTAATTTAGTTGCCGAGACCAAACCAACAAGCTTGGCTGTGACAAAACCTTTGATAGAACCAAGTGTTAGACCCGTAGCTAATGAACTTAAGCTACCTGAATCAGTAATTTTACCAAAGCCGTTAGTTACAAATGAGCCTTTTGACTTGAGCTTAATTAGTCAAAAAGAAATTAAATTAGAGCAGCAAGATTTAAATAGGGATTTTATTACTGAACAAATAACCAAATTAATAAGAGATGAATCTAAAATTGAGTTTCTAACAATTAATAAAGATTTTAAATTAGAAAGGGTTTTTGAAAAGTCAAGAAGTAATTCACCAGTAAATAGAGGTAGTATTTTAATAAAACCAATTTCAAATTTGTTAAAGGGGGAGAGTAAAATAGATATTTTATTAAATGCTAAAACTAGCGTAGTTGATAGCAATTCAAAAAAAATAAAAGAAATTATGATAATTGTCGGTTCTTCAACATTGGGATCAATAGTACTTGGAGCTGCAATTCTATACATCAAAAAAATGATAAAAGCAAATCATAATAATAAAGAAGTAACCAGAGACCGATTAAATTAAATATATTAGAAGTCCCTTTGGGGATTTTTTATTATTTAGATACTCCTTGTTTTAAACTTTTTAAGCTAACAACTATGATATAATTAAAAAGGAGATTTTTTGCAATGAATAATATTTTAAAATACACTAATAAACAATTGCAAGATTTACTTGCTGAAAATAATTTTAAGAAGTTTAATGCTGATCAAATTTTTGAATGAATTTATTTAAAAAATGAGCTTGATTTTCAAAAAATGACTAACCTAAGTTTAGAATTAAGAAAATTTCTAAATGAAAATTTTAATTCACAATTGTTAGAAGAGCTTGTTTGTCAAGAATCAAATGACGGAACGGTTAAATTTTTATTCAAACTTTGTGATAACAGATCAATTGAGACGGTTCTAATGCCTCAATCTTATGGTCAATCAGTTTGTGTAACTACACAAGTTGGGTGCAATATGGGTTGTACTTTCTGTGCTTCAGGAATTATCAAAAAAATTCGTAATTTAGATGTGGATGAAATTGTAGCTCAAGTTTACTACGTAAATCGATATTTGAAAAACAAATACCCAAATGATACTACAGGTAAAAACCGAGTTAGCCATATTGTTGTTATGGGTATTGGTGAACCCTTAGATAATTATGAAAATACCTTAAATTTTATTAATATTTTAAATTCACCTAAGGGTTTTGGAATTGGTGCTCGACATATCACAGTATCAACTTGTGGATTAGTTCCGAAAATAAAGGCTTTTGCAGATTTACAATTACAAGCAAATCTAGCAATCTCGCTACACGCTCCAAATGATGAAATTAGAAATCAAATAATGCCAATTAACAAGGCCTTTCCGCTGGTTAAGTTAATGGAAGCAGTTGATTATTATATTGCCAAGACTAATCGAAGAATTACTTTTGAATACATTTTAATTGATAAAGTAAATGACTCGGTGGAGAGTGCGCATCAATTAGCCGCCTTAATTAAGGGTAAAAATGCTTATGTCAACTTGATTCCTTATAATGAGGTTCACGAAAATCCTTTTAGAAAATCAACAAATATAGATAATTTTTTCAAAGCATTAAAATCAAAAAAAATAAATTGCATAGTAAGAAAAGAGTTTGGCGCAGATATAGATGCGGCATGTGGTCAGTTGCGAGCAATTAGAGAAGGGATATTAAAATAATGAAATACAAACATGCAAAACTTACAGATATTGGTAATTATCGTAAAATGAATCAAGATAACTTAGACTTTTTTGAGAATTCAAGAGGAGAAGCATTTGGAATCGTATGTGACGGAATGGGTGGCCATGCCCATGGTGAAGTTGCCAGTAAAATGGCTGTTGATAAATTTGCTAAAATATTTGAATCACAAAATTTTGATGGTCTAGATAATAATCAAATTAACCGTTGATTGAGAAACTCTGTTACAGATATTTTAAATGATATGATTGATTATGCGGATCAAGATTTAACTACAAAAGATATGGGTACCACTTTGACAGCAATTCTTTTCGCCAATAACTGCGCTTATGTTATTAATGTTGGTGATTCAAGAACATACAAAGTTGTTGATAATCGTTTATTTCAAGTTTCTCAAGATCAAAACCTGTGAAATTCAACTCCAGAAGCTGAAAGAAAAGATATTCAAATGAGTGGAATGTATGATAAAGCGACTGAAGTTACGTTTTGAAAAGTTCTTACAAGTGCTTTAGGACCTGCTAAAACATTAAGAATAGATACTTATTTCATCGAAGATCCTAAAGGTATTTATATTTTAACAACTGATGGAGTTCATGATTATATGGATGAGGATATTGTTGTAAGTACGCTATTAAATCCAAAGCAAAAAATGAAGGAAAAAGCTCATTTAATAATCGAGGATGCAAAAGATAACATGTCAACAGATAATCTGTCGATTTTAATAATTGAAGTAGAGTAATTTAATCTACTTTTTGTCATTTTAAGGAGGGCATTATGAAGGAGTATAAAAAAGGTGACTTAATTGCTGGACGATATAATGTTGTCAAACCAATTGGTAAAGGTGGAATGGCATCGGTTTTTGAAGCAGAAGATGTTTTTACCAAAGAAAGAGTGGCTGTAAAAGCCATTGCTGAGGCAATGGTTGTTAAAGATACGGCTCAAATGCGTTTTGATATTGAAAAAGAAGCTTTTGCAAAACTTGGCCAAAACCCTAATGTTGTGAAACTTTATGATGTTATTCAAAATGGAGCTGATTGATTTATAGTTTTAGAACTTATCAACGGAGGGACTTTAAAGGACCGTCTTTTGGATTTTGGCCCAATGACTTTGCCAGAATTAAAACATAATTTTTCTCAGATTTGTAATGCCTTAATTGAGGCACACGAAATAGGGATAATTCATCGAGATATTAAACCAGATAATGTTTTATTAACTAAGTCAGGTCAAGTAAAACTTGGAGATTTTGGTATTTCTATTATGATGGATGAAGAAAGTCAAGAAAGTTCAAAAGCAATTGGAACTCCAAAATATATGCCCCCAGAAATAATTGCTCATCAAAAACCAACTCCGCTAAGTGATATGTATTCGCTAGGAATTATGCTTTATGAGCTTACAACTGGACAAGCCCCATTCTTAGGTAAAACCCCAGAAATAATTGCAGCAAAGCATGTAAAAGAGATTCCAACACCTCCAATTAATATTAATAGTAATATTCCGGTTTCTTTAAACAATTTGATTCTTCAATCTATTGAAAAAAATCCTGAAGACCGCTTAGCAAATGTTACAGAATTTAGAAACAGATTGATGTTGATTGGAACTGAAAATGATATTAAAGCTAAACCTTGAAAATCTAATAAAAATGTCATTATCAAGACCAATAAATCGCCAAAAAAAGTGATTAAAATTGGTAATAACTACGATAAATTGCCTAAGTTTTTAAAACCACAATTTTTAACTTTCTATGTTTTAGTTGCCTTATTTTTGGTTGTTGGACTTATTATAGTTTATGCGCTAATTTAATTTATTTTAAATTAGTTTTTTTTATTTTTAATATTGAAGGAAATCAAGTTAAAATAATAATATAAGGAAATAGAGGTAAGAATGTCACAAGGTTTGGTTATAAAAATTGTTAGTGAATATTGCTATGTTTTAAGTGATGAAAAAATTTATGAATGCAAAGCTGTCGGAATTTTGAGACATCAAAAGTTGAAATTAACTGTTGGTGATAAAGCTGAGTTTGAAATTCTAGATGAAATAAATCTTAAAGGTTCTATTTCTGGTTTTGAGTCAAGAAAAAATCTGTTGCACCGACCAAGAATTGCCAATATAGATCAAGTTATCATCATTACCTCTGTTGCCAATCCCAAGTTTGCCAGCTACATCCTCAATAAATATTTGGCTTTTGTTGAAATTATTGGAATTAAACCAGTATTAGCGTTTACCAAAACCGATTTAATAGATTCAAATGACCCAGTAATTAAAGAAATAAACAGCTATAAAAATATTGGTTATGAAATATTTTTAATTAATAATAAAATTACTAGCGACAGCGATTGAAAGCGGTTTAAGACCATCTTCAAAGATAAAATTTCAGTATTTACAGGACAAACAGGAGCTGGTAAATCAACGACCCTAAATCATCTAATTCCGGGTCTAATGGAGAAAACCCAAGAAATTTCAAAGGCTTTAAACCGAGGTAAACATACAACAACAAAAAATGAATTATTTCCAGTTGATGGAGGCTATATTGCAGATACACCTGGTTTTTCATCTTTTGAATTAAGCGAAGTTAATTGTAGTGAGCTTGCTCAAAGTTATAGTTTTTTTAAGATAAATTTAGGAAAGTGCAAATTTAGAGATTGCCTACATTTAAAATCAGCTCCGGGATGTTTCATTAAAGATGCTGTTGAAAAAAAACAATTCCCCGAATTTATTTATACAGATTACTTAAAAATGCTTGAAGAAATCAAGTTAATAGAAGGCGGTAGAAAATTTTAATGAAAAAATATATTATTGCACCTAGCGTTTTAAGCGCAAATTTCTGGGATTTAAAAAAAGATTTAACCCAGATAAAAGAGTTGGGAGTCTCATGAATTCATTATGATGTTATGGATTTTGACTTTGTTCCAAATCTAACTTTTGGACCCAAAATATTAGAAGATATCAAAGCAAACATTGATTTGAATGTTGATATTCACTTTATGATAAAAAATAAGCAAAAGCAGTTAATTGATTTTTTAAATCCATTTATCAAGTGTCAACCACAAATGATGACAATGCATTTTGAATCCTTGTCTGAGCCTCAAATCAATGAATTTATTCAAATATGTCACAAAAATAATATTAAGGCTAGTTTGGCAATAAACCCGGATAAAAAAATCAATCAAATTGAAAGATATTTATCAAAGCTAGATAATGTTTTAGTTATGAGTGTTTTTCCTGGTTTTGGTGGTCAAAAATTTGATTCAAGAGCGATAGAAAATATCTCACAACTAAGAACCATAATCGACGGTCAAAAACTCAATTTAACAATTGAAGTTGATGGTGGAATTAACGAGGAAACTGCTTCTTTAGTAAAAAAAGCTGGAATTGATATTATGGTTGCTGGAAGTTATCTTTTTGGTCAAAGTGATATTAAAAAAAGACTGGAGCTTTTACAAGCAAATGAATAATCAAGTTGGAATAGTTGTGACCTACGAAAGTGATATTAATTTTGAAAAATTTCCAAATGCTTACTTTATTGGAGTTGAAAGGGGTTGCTTAGATTTAATTAAAAAGAAGGTTAAAATTGATTTGGCAATATCAGATTTTGACCATGTTGATGAATCTGAACTGGCTTTGATTAAGCAAAATGCTTTAAAAACAACAGTTTTAGACCCTGAAAAAGACTATATTGATGGGGAAATTGCAATTCAAGAAGCTTTAAAATTAGGAATTAAGAAAATCATTTATGTATCCAAACCCAATATTAGACACGATATGAACCTAGCGAATCTATTTTTTGCCTTTAAGTATGATGTTGACGTACTATCGGATAAAAGTTTAATTACGATTTTAAAACAAGGTAAGAATAATGTTGCTTTTGATAAATACCAAGATTATACTTATATTTCTTTTGTGGCAAATAAAACATCTAGTTTGACAATTAAAGGTTTAAAATACGAAGCATCAAATTTACAAATAGATCCTTATAGTTTACAAGCTATTTCTAATTGCTTTATTCCTTACCAAGATGGAATGATAGAATGTAATGAAGATATTGCAATGATTATGACAAAATAAAAAAAATCTTCTTTAAAAGAAGATTTTATTTTTTAAATGGTGCCCTCTATCGGAGTCGAACCGATACAAGTTACCTCGGCAGATTTTGAGTCTGCTGCGTCTACCAATTCCGCCAAGAGGGCAATTCCTAAATTATTATAACAAGTTTTTTAAATTAAAGTTAAAAAAAACCAACTTTTTGTTGGTTAATTAATTTTAAACTAATTTTTCGTTTTTCTTTAAAGTTCTCAAGGTTCTAGCAGAAACTTTTAATGTAATCATAGTTCCATTTTCGTCCATAACCTTAACTTTTTGAAGGTTTAGATTTCACTTTCTTCTTGTTGCATTTAAAGCATGCGATCTTTTATTACCTGAAAGTGGACCTTTTCCTGTCAAACTATCTTTTCTAGCCATTCTTTTCACCTCACGACTAATATATAATACAAGATATGCGAAATAATTACAATATTTTTTAATAATTTATTGAAAAAATGTAGTAATATATATTTATAAATCAAAATAAATTTGAATTAATTACATTTTCGATTTTTTTTGATATAATTGGTGGTGAGTTTATGAGTAATTTGATGAATGAGGGTACTTTGAAAGTTATCAATGAAGCGGTAATTACAATTCCAGGTTTAATGTCTTTCGCAGAAGTTAACAAAGAAAGCGGACTGGTCTTGGCCACTAAGGAAATTGATAAAGCTATTGAAGTATCGATCACCGAAAAAATACATAGATTAAAAATTCACATAATACTATTGAATGGAGTAAACATTAAAGATGTTGCTACTGAAGTACAAATTCGAGTTAAGTACGAATTGGAAAAACTATCTAATTTTACTAATAGTTATTATGTTGATGTTGTTGTTGATGCGCTTGCAAAATAACAACTTTTAATTTTCAGTTTGAAGAAATTTATTTTTTAATTTAAAGAAACAATAAGGTGAATAGAATGAAAAATGTAAAACTGCTTAAAACTATGATAAATAGTGGAGCAAACAATTTGTATAATAACTACCCGTACATTGATAAATTGAATGTTTTTCCAGTTCCAGATGGAGATACAGGAACAAACATGAATTTAACTGTGTCAAACGCTTATTCAGAAATAAATAAGGCAGAATTTAGTAGTTTTAAAGAACTAATGCAGAAATTCTCAAGAGGGCTAATAATGGGGGCTAGAGGTAACTCAGGAGTTATCTTTTCTCAAATTATGAAAGGTTTCTATAAGGGGATGGAAGATGCAGAAGAACTTAATGTTGAAACATGAAAGAAAAGTTTTGCTTCTGCAAAAGAAGTCGCTTATTCAGCTGTTATGAAGCCTGTTGAAGGAACAATTTTAACAGTAATTAGAGAAACAAGTGATGCAGTCCAAAAATTAGATAATAATGTATCGGAAAAAGATTTTTGAAATACAGTAGTTGAAGCTGCCACAATTTCTTTAAACAATACACCAAATCTTTTACAAGCTTTAAAAGATGTTGGGGTTGTGGATAGTGGTGGTTATGGTCTTGTCAAATTTTTCGAAGGTATGCAAAATGTAGTTACAAAAGAAAAAGTAATCGCACGTAAGAAAAAATTAGAAACAAATGATGGTGGAAATCTATCATTAGATATTGAAGACTCTGAATTTGGTTATTGTACTGAAGCGGTTGTAATGTTAACAAGTGAATGAATTAGCAAAATGAAAGTGGACAGCGTCCGTCAACAACTTTCAGAATATGGTAACAATTCAATTGTGGCTGTTAAGGATGAAGATATTTTAAAAATTCATACGCATGCCCTAAACCCAGGACAAGTATTGACATTTTTACAACAATTTGGAGACTTTAATTCAATTAAGGTTGAAAATATGAGTCTTCAAGCAGACCGTCAGGTTAAAGGTACTAAGGAAACAGGGCATTCACAAATTAAAAATGCTAGAAATCTTGTTAATGATTTTGCAACAATCGCTGTTGTACCATCAGAGGGAATCTATAAGTATTTTAAAAATGAGTTAAATGTTGATTACGTAATTAATGGTGGTTCGAAAATGAACCCTTCAACAACCGACTTTATGAAGGCGATTGAAGCAGTTGATGCAAAAACAGTATTTATCCTTCCAAATAACTCAAACGTTATTATGGCAGCTAAGCAAGCTAAAGAACTTGAAAAAAAATCAAAAGTCTTTGTGATACCAACCAAAACAATTCCGCAAGGAATGGTGTCATTCTTAAATTATGATCCTGGAGAAACTCCAAGAAAGAATGAATCTAACTTGAATCGAGTAATCAAAGAAGTTATTAGTTTCTCGGTTTCAACTGCAGCCCGAGATTCTCTGGTCGATAATATCAATATTAAAGCCGGTCAAAAAATGGGTATGATAGATGGTAAAATCGTTTATTCTGGACCAACAATTAAATCAGTTTTTGATAAAGTTTTAGCAAAAAATATTAGTAATAAAACTGAAATATTAACTATTTTTTCAGGAACAGATGCTTCGGCAAATGATATCAATGACTTAAGAAAATTCTTAGATGAGAACTTTGATGTTGAATACGAAATTGTCGAAGGTGGACAAGAAATTTACGACTTCATAATAGGTATCGAATAATCAAAAACAAGATCAAATCTTGTTTTTGATTTTTTAATATCATTTTTGAAAGTTTAATAGTAAAATTATTAAATAACAATTTAGAAATTTACGAGAGGGAAAATTAAAATGAAAACAATAGCATTCGACGTAATGGGTTCAGATTTAGGGCTATCTCCAGCAATTGGGGCAGCCTTAAAAATTTTAAATGAAAAAAAGGATTTAAAAATTACATTAGTGGGGAACAAAACTGAAATTGAAGAGGAACTGAAAAAACAAAAATTGGCTAGTAAATTAGTTGATCGTTATGAAATATTCCCAACAACTGAGGTAATTAAAATGACTGATGGAATTTTGGAAATCCGCCGTAAAAAGGACTCATCAATGGCAAAAGCTATTCAAATCGTTGAACAAGGAAATGCAAACGCAATTGTGACCGGAGGAAGTACTGCAAGTTTTATCGCTGGTTGTCATTTTATTTTGAAGGAATTTGAGGGAGTAAAACGTCCAGGATTTATGCCAACAATTCCAACTGTCATAGAAGATAAAGTCGTGTTATTACTTGATGTGGGGGCAAACATCGAAAATGATCCAGAAGATCTGCTTGATTTTGCAATAATGGCAACAGCCTATTCTCAATCAACAAAAGGTATTGCAAAACCTTTAGTGGGTTTACTAAATATTGGTGAAGAAAAATCTAAGGGAAAAGAATTGCAAATCGAAACATACAAACTACTATCAGAAAACCCAAAAATCAATTTTTATGGTAATATTGAACCCCGAGAAATTATTTCAGGAGATGTTGATATTATTGTTACAGATGGTTTTACTGGAAACATTACTTTAAAGGCAATCGAAGGTATGGGTAAAAAACTGCTGACTGAAATTAAAAAAGCTGTAACTAAAGGACCATTTCGTAAAATCGCAGCTTTAAGTTTGAAGCCAGCATTTAAAGAAGTTGCATCCAAGTTTGACTATAAAAATCACGCTGGAGCTATTCTTTTAGGTATTAACAAGATAGCTTTTAAATCGCATGGATCAAGTGATCTACGTTCGTTTCATGCTACCCTAAGAATGACTTATGAGGCAATTGAAAATGACGTCGATAACAAATTAAGAAAATCTTTAAAAGAATTCAAAGGAAGTTAGACAATGGAAATTAAAGAATTTTTAAAAAAATTTAACATAATTCCTATCAATATAAAAATATATGAAGAAGCAATCACTCATAATTCATATGCAAATGAAAAAAGAGCGGGTTACACTTACCAGAGACTCGAGTTTCTTGGGGATGCTATTTTGCAAATGTACGTAAGCTTACATTTTTTTAAAAACTTTCCAAGGGAAAAAGAGGGAGTTCTAACCAAATACCGTAGTAATTCAGTTCGAGAAGAAACTCTAGCTGAAATTTCTAGAGGTATTAATTTAGGAAAAATAATTCGCCTTGGAATTGGAGAAATTAACTCTAAAGGTTATGAAAAGAATAGTATATTGGCTGATGTTTTTGAGTCATTTACAGCAGCGATTTATCTAGATCAAGGTGAAAAAGTGCTTAATAACTGATTAAATCAGACAATGTTAAAATTTATTTCTGAACCAGGTTTTATGGAAAAAAATATTGATTTTAAATCTGAACTACAAGAACTTTTACAAGCGGAAAATCGTCATGATTTAGTTTACAAAGTGATAGATTCAAAACAAACTTCACAAAATCGTACAATTTATAAAGTAGCGCTTTATTTAGAAGATGTTAAGTACGGTGTTGGGGAAGGTTTTTCAAAACAAGAAGCAGAGCAAATGTCTGCTAAAGATTGCTTGTTAAAATTAAAAAAATAACAAAAAAACTATTTAAGAAAATTTCTGTTTCTTAAATAGTTTTTACTTTATATATTAAATAAAAATTATTATATATTATTTTTTTAATAGCGCTAAAAAATAATATATAATTATCAAAGTTAATTAACGGGTATTACCAAAAGGAATGATGAATATGTTATTTTTAAAAAGAATTGAAGCTTTCGGTTTCAAATCGTTTGCTGAGCCGACAACACTAAATTTCGAATACGAAATGACAGGAGTAGTTGGTCCAAATGGTTCAGGGAAATCAAATATAAACGATGCTATCCGTTGATGTTTAGGAGAACAATCTTCAAAATCTCTGCGTAGTGATAACATGGAAGATATTGTATTTTCTGGAAGTGCAAATCGTTCTTCACTAAATATGGCTGAAGTTACTTTAACTTTTAATAATTCTGATAGAAAATTTTCAAGCTTAGATGTAAATGAGATCGAGATAACTCGTCGTTACTTTAGAATTTCAAAAGAGAGCGAATTCTTTATCAATAAAAACCGTGTCCGTTTAAAAGATGTTCAAGATATAGCTCTAGAAACTGGACTTACAAAATCAAGTTTAGCAATTATTTCTCAAGGGACTGTTAATAAATTTGTTGAATCAAAACCCGATGAGCGAAGAGAATTGTTTGATGAGGCCGCAGGGATAGCTAAGTACAAAAAACGTAAATTAGAATCAATTCGTAAATTAGCACGAACACAAGAAAATTTGGATCGTCTAAATGACATCATGAATGAAATTGAAAGAAAATTACCTAGCTTAAAAAATCAGTCAGAAAAAGCCAAAATTTATAAAGAAAAATTTGAAAAGTTAAAAAATATTGAAATTGCAATTTTGGTAAAAGATATTGAAATTTATCAACAAAAATTAGTTTCTCTGAATCAACAAAAATTAGAGTTAAAAAATAACATTATTGATTTATCAAGAGTTACACAAGCTGAAGAAGAAGAGTTTAATCAAATCTCAAAGCAGAACTATAAAAGTGAACGCGAAATTATCAAACTAAACGACGAGTTCACAAGTATTATTGAAAAAATCGGAAATTTAAAAGTTCAAAAATTGGCTTTAGAAAATCAACAAAAAAGCATTTCAACTGGCAATGACGAATTCAAGGCTGATCAATTATTGAGTGAAAATAAAAAACTAAAATTGAATCTTGATTCTGAAAACCAAAAGCTATCTAAACTTACATTGGATAATGATCAATTAAACCAAGAATTATTAAAGACAAATCAAGAACTTGATTCTAAGAATGAGAGTCTAGGACAAATCAATCGAGGAATTGCAAAGTTAGAGTCTTCACTTGAAACAATTAGACAAAAACAAGCCTCAAACGAAGATTTGTTTGATGGGGTTAAAAGTGTTTTAAATAATAAAAACAATTTACCAGGGGTTTATGGAACTGTTCAGGATTTAATTTCAGTTGAAAAAATTCACGAACAAGCTATAGGTTCGCTAATTCAAGCTTCATTACAAAATATTATTATTGATTCAGGAGAATCTGCAAAAGAAATCATCAGATTCCTTAAAGTTAATAAAGCAGGTTACGCAACTTTCCTACCAATTGATACTATAAAACCAAATTTTATTGCCGACGACCAAAAATTTATTATTCAAAAGGCTAATGGATTTGTTGGTTTTGCTAGTGATTTAGTTAAAATTGATGCAAAATTCAAAAAGGCGATTGACTATATTTTAGGAACAAGTATCGTTGTTTCAAATTTTGATTGTGCTCGTGAAATGGCTAAATTGGTCAATTATCGTTTGCACATTTCTACATTAGATGGAGAAAGAATTCTGCCAAATGGTGCAATTGTTGGGGGTTCTAGAAGAATAAAAATTACTTCACTTAATAATGCCTCAATGATTAAAGAGGTTGAAGAAAAGTTATTTACTCTTAATGAAGAACAAAAAACTACAAATGAATTAATCAAGGTTTTAAAAACTAGTTCTGATAAATTACGCGAGGAAATTTCTCAGAAGTTGTCTTACATTGGAGCTTCAAGAAAAAATATTGAAATTATAAATCAAGATATTGAAGATGCTAAAAGAGAATATCGCATTATAACTGGTAAGGATATTGAAAACCAAAATAGTGTAATGTCTACACTAGAAGAAGAGATTCTAGAAATTACTCAAGAAATTATTGATGCAGATAATCTTAAAGAAGAAATGCAACAAAAATTAAATGTCTCACGTTCTTTAAAAGACAAATCACTTGAGCGCCAAAATTCACTAAATGAGTCAGCAAATGAAAAACGAAAATTATTAGCAGCTTTAAAAGAAAAAGAATTTGAATCGAAACGTGATGCAGCTCTAATTAGTGAGAAATTAAATTCAGCTTCAAATCGTTTAGTGCAAAATTACGGAATTACTTTTGATACAGCAAGCGAAAATATTCAAGTTGAAATAACAAATGAAGAAGACACTAGAAGAGAAGTTATGGATCTTTCAAATGAAATCAAAAATTTAGGTCATGTAAACTTAGATGCAATTGATTCTTTTGAAGAAGAAAATGATCGCTATGAATTCTACTTAAAAGAAACCAATGATGTTCAGACAAGTATTAAGAACTTGGAAGAAGCTATTTTAAACATGGATAATCAAATGGTAATTCAATTTAAGAAAGTGATTAGTGAGGTAAACTTAGCGCTACCCGAAACCTTTGCAACATTATTTGGTGGAGGAACTGCTAAATTAATTTATACAGATCCAGAAGACTTGCTAAATTCAGGAATTGATATTAAAATTAACCCCCCAGGTAAAAAAATTAATAATATTAATTTGTTATCAGGAGGAGAAAAATCAATGGTTGCTTTATCGGTGCTATTTTCAATTTTGAAAGTAAGACCAATCCCGATGGTAATTTTAGATGAGGTTGAAGCCCCATTAGATCAAGCTAATGTTGAAAGATTTGCTAAATACTTAAAATCATTCACAGCTAATACTCAATTTATTGTTGTAACTCATAGAACTGGAACAATGGAAAATTGTGAAGTTCTATTTGGAGCGACAATGGAGGCAAAAGGAATTACTAAAATTGTTCAAATAAAACTGGTTGAGGCAAAAAACTTAATTTCTAATCAAGAATAATAAAATATAAAATTAAATTTTCGGAGGTAATATGACAAAAAAAATCGCAATCTGACTATCGACAATTTTTGTATTGCTAGCAGCTTTATGAATTTGAACTCTTGTTATTCCGAAAAATTCTCATATTTTAGGGGGTAGTACAAGTGTAAACCCCTTAATGCAAAAATTAACAAACTCATACTACAAGGACACTAAAAAAGATTTTGTCTATAACTCTACTGGAAGCCAAGCTGGGGTTGTAGGAGTTCAAAATGGTAGTTATGAAATAGGGTTTATTTCCAAAGATGTTACTCAATCAACTTTAACCACAGGTGAGTGAACAGAGGCGCCGGCTATTTTTGATGAAATCAATGAAAGTGGGCAATCAAGTGTTGCTCAAGCTTTAAGCAAAACTGACGAATTAGATAAAACTTTAAGTTTAGAATTTGCAGTTGATGCAATTGCTATTATTTATAATCCACCAGCTGGATGAGATGAAATTCTTTCCCAAAACTTGAATTTTATTTTCGCCAAAAAAGATCAATCAAATTCTCAAGCAATGCTACAAAAAATTTATGATAATAAATGTACATGAAGAGAGTTGGCGGATTTTGTTAAACAAAATAGTTCCCAACCAATTGATCAAAGCGTAGTTGATAAGGTACCGAATTCACGAATCTTACCAATCACAAGAGAAGATGGTTCAGGAACTAGAGATGCTTTCTCAACCCTAACTGGTGTCAAAGAAATGCCCTCAGCCAATGTTGTTAACTCAAATGGAATGATGCTTCAAATGGTTGCTTCGGGAGGATTTGGATACATTTCTTATGCCTTTATTCCTTCGATAACAAAAGATACAGGAATCAGATTAAGTGCTGTTGATGGCGTTCGTTTAGCTAATCCTGTTGACTCAGGTGACGATTGAGAGAATGCTCCAATTATTGATTTAAACAACCCAGGTAGTGAAGACTTGCCAACTAACGAAGAAGCAATTCACGACCAAATTTATAAATTTCAAAGACCATTTATTGCTATTTTCAATAGCTTCCATAAAAAGATAAATGATATCACTGATTTTTTAATTTGAATTATTGAGGAGTCACGAACAAGCGGACTATTAGAAGAAATCTTTAAACAAGAAGGTTTAATCAGAAAAGTGGTTCTTAATCCACAAAATAAATAGTTAGCTACTGAAAGCTAATTTATTAAAGGTAGGTACTTAAATGACGACAACAAAGATTAACGATACGAATGTAGAGTTAAATCCTAAACCAAAAAAACAAAAATCTGGACTACCGAAGGTCAAAACTTCTAAGCTGGATGTGGCTTCTAAGTTTTCGATTATTACAATAACATCACTTGTTATTTTAGTTTTAATCATTTTGGTAAGCTTTATTATTTATAAATCAGTTCCTAGCCTTAGAGAGTTTGGATTCTTTAAATTTATTTTTACAAGTAAGTGAAGACCTGGGGCGGATAACGATTTAGATGCAAGTTATGGTATATTTAGTATTATTTTATCAACTTTAGCTATACTAGGAATTGCATTATTATTTGCAGTTCCTTTAACAATTTATACTTCGCTCTTTATTTGCGAATACCTTTCTGGTAAGTCGAAAAGAACAGTTATTTCAATCATTCAATTGCTGGCGGGAATTCCCTCAGTAGTTTTTGGTTTATTCGCTTTAGATCAAATTGGAAGTATTTTTGTTAAAATGGGGGCAGCTTCTCCGGGAAACTTAATGACTGCAGGTTTTACTTTAGCTTTTATGGCATTGCCAACAATGATAACTTTATCAATTAATGCAATTGATTCTGTTCCTGATGGTTACCGCTTTGCATCCTTAGGTCTTGGACTTTCAAAAGAATATACAACTTTTAAAGTTGTTAGGCGTTCTGCTCGTCCACGAATTATCGGAGCTATTATTACCGGGATGGCTAGAATCATTGGAGAAACAATGGCTGTAATCCTGATTGCTGGAAATTCAACAATCGGTCTAAATACAAGTGATGGGTTTTTGGGATTCATTTTCTCATCAGTTCGAACACTTGCAGGAACAATCGGTTTAGAAATGCTAGAAAACCATGGTTCAATTCATGAGTCAGCACTTTATGCTATTGGTTTAATTTTGTTTATTTTAGTAATCATTATTAATCTTTCGATTATTGTAATTACTAATTTTAATACAAAGAAACGTAATAATCGCAGCAACGCCCACATGAACAATAAAATCAAAGAGAAAAACTTAGGTTCAAGTAATTATCAATATGAGGATTTAAAATTAGGAATCTTGGTAAGATCTTCAGCTATGAGAACAGGATACAAAAACTTTTATAGTTTTTGAAAAAAAATGTTAATGATTTTGGCAACAGCCATTGTAGTTTCCTTTACTTTGTGAATTATTTTAACGGTAATTGTTAAGGGGTTTATTGGTTTTGGGTTTAGTTACTTCTTAGAATTTGAAGGTCAAAAAGCTGGAATATTTGCAACTATGCTGGTGACAATATTCTTAGTATTATCAACTATGTTATTTGCTTTCCCATTAGCATTAATTGTAGCAATTTATTTAGCAGAATATGCTCGCCCACAAAGCCGTTTTACTAAAATTATTGATTTCTCAATTAATGTTTTAGCCTCAACTCCAAGTATTGTTTTTGGGGTTTTTGGATTAACGATATTTATTGTCACAATGGGATTGCCGATGTCAATTTTTGCTTCCAGTTTAACTATGACATTAGTAATTCTACCAACACTTATTTCTTCGTTTAAGGATGCTATCATTGCTGTTCCAGCATCTTATCGAGAAGCTGCCATTGGAATGGGATTAAGTAAAACTATGACTTTAATTAAAGTGGTTATTCCTAATGCTTTAAAAGGAATTTTAACTGGTTCAATTTTAGCAATTTCAAGAATAATCGGTGAGTCAGCTCCAGTTTATCTAACTTTAGGAACTGCAGTTCGTTATCCAACTGAAGGATTTTTATCATCAGGGGCTACAATGACAACACAAATCTATATGATGGCCGCTGAAGGTGGGGGAGGCAAAACTATGGGAGTTGCCTACCAGTTAGCAATGGTGACTTTATTCTTAGTTTTATTCTTAAATTATATTAGTAAGGTAATTTCAGTTAAACTAGATCCGCGTTATCGTCCAATTAAATTTAAACTTTATTGATCAATGATGTTTGCAAGAATATTTAAACATAATTATAAAAATGACTTTAAAAATTTCTGACACTCAGTTTCAGTTAGATTTAAAAGAATGCTATTAATTTTTAACATAAAAAGGAATAAAATAATAATAGCAAACCATAAGCAAAACAAAAAAATCATCAAAAACATTTTGAAGGAGGGGAAGTCGAAAAATGATATTAAATAAAGAAAAAGATCTCACAGTAACATCAGACACAACAAATGTTTATGATGAAGTTTTAACAACTAAAGAATTAAATGCTAAAGAGAATAAACATTTGCGCCGTCAAGCAAAGGCAGCTGAAAGTGAAGCTAAAAAAAATTCGTTTAAAAATAACATTGAGGTCAAGCAAATAAATGAAGAAGAGCTATTTAATGCTCCTAAAAAAGTTGCCTTAAAAGATCGTGAAAATGTAATAGAGGTTGAAGATTTGGATTTCTACTATTCAATGGGTAATAAACAAGCGCTTTCAAAAATTAACATGAAAATTAAAAAGAATACAGTTACAGCATTTATTGGTCCTAGTGGTTGTGGTAAATCAACCCTATTAAGGTCAATTAACCGAATGAATGACTTGGTTGAAAATATTGTTATAAATGGTTCTATTAAGGTTAATGGTGTCAATATTTATGAACCAGGAATTAACGTCGCTCGTTTAAGAACTGAGGTTGGAATGGTTTTCCAAAAGGCCAACCCTTTCCCAATTTCAATTTTTGATAACGTTGCTTTTGGTCCTCGCAGTCAAGGGATTCGTGATAAACAAGTTATAAATCAGTTAGTTGAAGATTCATTACGCAAGGCTGCTTTATGAGAAGACGTTAAAGATTATTTAAAAGATTCAGCTTTAGGACTATCAGGAGGACAACAACAACGTCTTTGCATCGCTCGCGCTATTGCAATGCGCCCCAAAATTTTACTAATGGATGAACCAACTAGTGCTTTAGATCCAATTGCAACACTAAAAGTTGAAGAATTAATTCTAAAATTAAAAAAAGAATATACAATAGTAATAGTAACACACTCAATGGCGCAAGCTACTCGTGTTAGTGATTATACAGCCTTTTTCCTTTCGGGAGAATTGGTAGAATACGATCGCACTAAAAAAATATTTACTAACCCAAAAAATAAGAAAACTGAAGATTATATTTCAGGTAGATTTGGATAAAAGTCAGATGTCATACAATAAAATACTAGATAATGATGTTAACGTCATCAAAAAAGATATTAGCAATCTTGTTGAGTCAACAAAGTCACAATATGCTCGTGCTTTTGAAGCAATGGAGAAACGCGATATTGAGTTAGCTAATAAAGTTATTGTTGGGGATAAATTAATAGACCAGCAACAAAATAAATTTACCAATATGGCCTTGTGAAAAATTGCCAAGCAGCAAATGGTTGCAGGAGATTTACGATTAGCGGTTGGGTCTATTCTTATTAGTAGAGAAATTGAGAGAATTGCAGATTATGCCAAATTAGTTTGCATGTTCTATATTAACTATCAACCCGGGGAAATTGAAATTGGTTATATTTCAAAAATATTTGATTTAGTAAATCAGATGCTAAATTTTATTTCAACTTTATTTGAAAACTATGAAAATGATCAAAGAAAAAAAGTTTTAGATTTACGTAAAATGTTGGATACAAATCTATCAGAATTAAACGATTTGTTAGTTTCAGAAATTGAAAGTTCAAAAAAGAAAGCTTCAAAACAATCAATAATTTTTATCAACGCAATTCGTGAATTACGAAACCTGGAACGTGCCGGAGACCACCTGGTTAATATTGAAGAAATTTTAAACTTTATTAGAACTGGTAAATTCGACGAAGTTTTTGTCGATGATGTTGATTTTCAATAAACTTTAGTTCGCTAAAGTTTTTTTTATGGTATTTTAACTAAGAGAAAAATAATATACAATTAAATGGATAAGGGAGTATTATTATATATGGGTTTTTGACAAAATTTAAAGGATAAGCGCGATGCAAAAAAACAAGAAAAAATTAAACATCGCGAAATAAAAAAGAGCTTAAGTTTTTCTAAGGATATTAAAAAACTTTCAAAAAAATACAAGGAAGCTGATAGTGAATTTTTTGAGGAATTAGAGAATATTCTAATTTCCACAGATATGGGCATGGGTATGGTTGTAAAAATTTCTAATGCCGTTCAAAAAAAAGTAAAACGCAAAAATACATTTGATGAAATCAAAGAGATTTTAATTGAAGAATTATACGATGCCTATGTTGATTCAGGAAAGTTCAAATCTGATCTAAATTTTGTAAAGGGTCGATTGAATATTTTTATGATGGTCGGTGTTAATGGTACGGGTAAAACAACCAGTTTAGCTAAAATTGCTAATTACTTTGCAAAACAAGGGAATAAAGTTTTAATTGCAGCGGCTGATACTTTTAGAGCGGGAGCTGTTGAACAACTCCAAGAGTGGGTTGAAAAAAGACTAACAGGAGTAGATTTAGTTCGAGGACAAAAAGTTAACCAAGACCCCGCTAGTGTTGTTTTTGATGCTTTAGAAAAAGCTGAATTAGGTAAATATGACTTATTATTAATTGATACAGCAGGAAGATTACAAAACAAAGAACATTTAATGCGTGAATTGGAAAAAATGCAAAATATTATTGAAAGAAAGTACAAAAATACTCCTCACGAGCGTTTATTAGTAATTGATGCTACTACTGGACAAAATGGAGTTTCTCAGGCAAAAGCCTTTTCAGAAACAACTAATGTTACAGGGATAATCTTGACCAAAATGGATGGAACCAGCAAAGGTGGAATCGCTTTAGCAATTAAAGATTTATTGAATATTCCAGTAAAAATGATTGGTATTGGTGAGCAAATTGATGATATTGAGCCTTTTGATGTTGACGACTATGTCTATTACTTAGCAGCTGATTTTATGGATAACAACAATGACTAGTAATTTTGAGAAAAATGATCATGTCATTGAATTGTTCGATATTTATAAAAACTTTCTTACTACAAAGCAAAAACAATATTTTGAGTTTTATTTTTTTGAAGATTTTTCTTTACAAGAAATTGCAGAAGAGCACCAAATTTCAAGAGCGGCAGTTTCAGATAGTATCAAAAATGCCATTAAACTTTTAGAAGAGTGCGAAGAGAAGGTGAAATTGTTAAAAATCACCCAAAGTATTCGTAATATTTTAGAAGAATACAAAGACGATGCAGACAATAAGATTAAAGAACTTATAAACAAGATCGAAAAGGAGATATAAAATGAAAATTTTAATGATTGGTGATATTTACGCTTCTAAAGGTCGTGAAATGATTGCAAAGTATTTATTTAAATTTAAACAAAGCAACAATATTGACCTAGTAATTGGAAATGGTGAAAATGTTACACACGGAAAATCGATCTCTGAAAAACATTTCAATGAATTAATAAATAACGGAATTGATGTTATTACTTCTGGAAATCATATCTTTAAAAATAGCGAGGTTCTAGATTATATAGAACATACTCCAAGACTTTTAAAACCACTTAACATAAATCCTTACACACCAGGTTCTGGAAGTATAGTTCTTGAGTGTTTAGGTAAAAAAGTTCGTATCACTAATTTAATTGGACGTAGTTTTATGGAGCCAGCAGAAAATCCTTACATGTCTTTTGATGAATTACTAAAAAATCAAGAAAAATGTGACATTCATTTAGTTGACTTTCATGGTGAAGCTAGCGCTGAAAAAATGGCGTTTGCTTGAAACTATGATGGTATTATAACAGCCTTAGTGGGGACTCATACTCACGTTCAAACCGCGGATGAAACTATTTTGCCAAAAGGAACAGGATACATTACTGATTTAGGAATGACTGGTCCGGTGAACTCAATAATTGGGGTCGAACCTGAAGCTGTGATTCATAAAGAAAAAACGGGTCTACCAACTAGATTTAATCCAGCAAATGGCCTGGGACAATTTTGTGGAATAATAATAAATATTAACGATGAAAATCAAGTAACATCTTTAAATAGAGTATTTGTTAGAGAGTAATTTAAAAAATTACTTTACTAAAAATTTACAATAACACACTTTAAACAATTTAAAAAAATGGTAATATTAAATTTATTAACAAAAAGTCTTTAATCCTTTAAAAGGAATTTAAAACAAAAATAATCAAAATAGGATGGAGTTTTAAAGTTGACATTTATTGAAGCAATTTATATTTTCTTATACGCCGCTCTTGGTTTTTTTGCTTTTGTAGCATTATTAGCAATAGTAATAAAGTTAATCACTTTTAATAGTTTAAAAAACAAAAGTTCTAAGAAACAAATTCCAGAACTTGTTAAAAAAAAGTGCTTTATTAATTCAGATCAATACGAGCTTAACTGGATGGGGGAGATTAACCCAAAAGGTGAAAAAATAATATTGTGCCTCCATGATTTGGGCTATTCATCAAAGCAATTTGATAATTTAGAGCTGTATATGCTAAAAAACAAACCTTTGAACTCAGTAATTGGTTTTGACCTTAGAAACTATGGCAAAAACAAAAACGATGATCAACGTAACTTAGGGGCATATTTAAGTGATGTTAAAGAAGTGGTTGATTATATTTCAAATAAGTATCCTAGTCAAAAAATTATTATCTTGGCATCAGGATTTGGAACTCTAACTATTCAAAGTATTATCAAGCATGAAAGAGTTGAAAAAATAATATTACTAGCAATTTGTACACAATTAATCTATAGTTACACTTTGTCGATGCGTTTTAAGATATTTTTGGGAACCATTTTTAGTTCTCAAAAATTAATTAATCTAAATTACAATCCTGCAGATTTAACAGATAATAAATCAGAAATTAAAAATTATCAAGCTTGTCTTGAGGTTGCTGGGGCTATTTCAGTTCGCGAACTTTTTCAATTTAGGGTTTTATCTAATAAGTTTTGAAAGTCAATTATGGAAAATCAAGATAAAATAACAATAATTCAAGGAGATAATGATAAACTTGTTAATCCCAAGATATTTGCTAAAAAAATTTTGGGTTTTAATAAAGAAAATTTTAAAATTTTA
Organism: Spiroplasma alleghenense; assembly: GCF_003363775.1. Lineage (NCBI taxonomy): Bacteria > Bacillati > Mycoplasmatota > Mollicutes > Entomoplasmatales > Spiroplasmataceae > Spiroplasma > Spiroplasma alleghenense. Next base: position 767,897 of record NZ_CP031376.1, on the reverse strand, counting down.
CAAAATACAAGACACTTAATTTTAAGTGAAAAACAAGCTGAATCAATATTTGAAAGTATTTAGAGGAGGTCAAAAAATGGTCAGAAACGATTTTTTGAAAAAAAGAGAATCCATGATATTTAAAAACACTTATTCTGATAAGGTTTTTACTATGATTGGTCTGTTAATGCTCATGATTTCTTTGACTTGCTTTGTTGTCCTAATTACATCTTTTGCAAAGTGATTTGCTAATTATGAAATTGAAAATTTACGTCATAGAAACTTTGTTTTCATAAAACTAACTCTACCGATGGTTTTTTTATCTGGTTTTTGAGCTAGTTCGTGATTGATAATCGCTTTTTCCTCAACTGAAATGCTCAAGAAAAACCGAGACGCACTTATTTTGGTGGCAATTTTCTCAATTAATTTTTTCATTATTCCTCAATTGATGAAGATTACTAGTTTGGAAAACGAGAGCGAAACGATAGCTAGCGTTATAATCACTGATGAAAATTATCGCAATAAATCCAATTTATTGTGACATATTTTCCTAATGATTAGCGGTTGTTTATCTATTATTTTAACTCCGTTTCTAATGCCTTTAATCATATATGTAATGAATAATTCAAAAAAAGTTTACTTGAGTGATTTTGAGGCGCGTAAAAAAGTTTCAATTGGAATACTATCGGTATTCTGTCTTAATCCAATTTTTTCGATTTTACAGCTACGTTCAATTTTTAAAAATCCAATGTATGATGTATGAAAAATGCAGTATAATAAAAATTCAGGAATTAACGTTAAAACTGGCTTCAACAAAGCGGTCAGTTTAATTTTATGGTCTTTTTTTTGATTTACAATTTTTGCATTAGCTACTAATATTATTCTATTTTATTTAAGATTCACGCTAGTTATTGGAGAGGAATTAAAATACGGCTACTTATGAGTATTTTTATGAATTAATTTGTCTACTTTATTTTCGGTTATTAGAAAAAAATATTATTTAGAAAATCTAATCCCAGTACCATTAGGAAACTGTATTTTTGATGCAATTACATTCAATATTCCTTATTTTTTCGCGAGCTCAATTTATATTTTTAAAATTAATTTTGTGAAGGAATCACCATTAGAAACATTCAAGTATAGAATAAATCGAATATCAGTTTTTTTAATTATGTTAAATATTTTCTTATTATTTACTTTTTTTGAGTTAATATTTATTTTTTGAGCAATTGGTTGAATAGATTATTCAGATTTCACCTTAATTGGTCCGGTATGAAGTTTTATTATTCTAGCAATATTCATTTTAAGTTTCTGTTGAATATTTTTAAATATCAGAAAAATATCAAACTATTTAGATTATGCAATTTACTTAAGAAAGAACTACATAATAGACTTAATTTTCTTAAATTTCTTTGGTTTAATCATTAATATTTATGCAAGTATTTTAATTTCAAAAATGAAGAAAAAGGGGACTTGAATTTAAAAAAAACTTGCAGATAATTTAGAATTTGTTTAAAATTGATAGTAGTTTAAAGGGGAAAATTATGAAAAAATTATTTACAAGTGAATCTGTATCAGAAGGACATCCAGATAAAATTTGCGATCAAATATCTGATGCTATTCTAGATGAGGTCTTACGCCAAGACCCTAATTCAAAGGTCGCATGTGAGTGCTTCGCAACAACAAACTTTATTGTCATAGGTGGAGAAATATCAACTAAGGCAAAAGTGGACTACGTGGGTGTTGCAAGAGAGGTATTATGGAAAATTGGTTATAATGATGCCAGTTGAGGAATTGATTCAAAATCATGTGAAATCATAAATAAAATTGAAGAACAATCGATTGATATCGCAATGGGGATCGATCAAGCAAACGATGTAATTGGAGCTGGAGACCAAGGGATTATGTTTGGGTATGCAACAAACGAAGCGCCAAATTTTATGCCATTAGCAATTACAATTGCTCACGATTTGGTTTATTTGGCAACAAAATTACGTAAAAGCGGAGATTTTGCTAATGCTCGTCCAGACATGAAGTCACAAGTTACAATTGATTACACTGATGAAAAAAATCCTCGTGTTGAAACAATTTTAATGTCAATTCAACATAACCCAGAATTTAATGAAAAAGAATTTAAGAAATTTGTGAAATCAGAGATTATGGATAAAATAGTTGTTAATAAATATGGTCTGAATTCAGATTTTAATGTTTTAATTAATCCAACAGGAAGATTTGTAATAGGAGGTCCTCAAGGAGATACAGGACTTACAGGAAGAAAAATAATTGCAGACACATATGGTGGGTATGCTCGTCATGGTGGAGGAGCATTTTCAGGAAAAGACGGCACTAAAGTTGACAGAAGTGCTGCCTATATGGCTCGTTATGCAGCAAAAAATTTGGTTGCTGCAGGTCTAGCCGAGAAGCTAGAAATTCAACTTAGTTATGCTATTGGAATTCCAAAACCCGTTTCAATATTTATTGAAACATTTGGCACTGAAAAAATAAGTTTAGATAAAATTTATAAAGCCGTTGAAGATAACTTTGATTTTTCTGTTTCAGGAATCATCAAAGAGTTAGAATTGAGAAAGCCAGTTTTCTTTAACACAAGTCGATATGGTCACTTCGGTATTCAAGATTGTTCATGAGAAAAACTTGATAAGGTGAACCAATTAAGTAGGTATTTAAAATAAGGAGGACAAAATGGTTTTAGAAGTAATTGCCAAAAATTTAGAAGATATTAAGCGTATTAATAATTCGCAAGCAAACAGAATTGAACTTTGCAAAGATTTGGAAGTTGGTGGGTTAACTCCGGATCGAGAATTAATCACAGCAGCAACTGAGACGTCTAAGTTGCCAATTAATGTTATTATTCGTCCAACAGCGAGAGACTTTGTTTATACAGAAAAAGAATTTGATCAAATAATTGAAGATATCAGATTTGTTAATAAGACAAAAGCAAAAGGAATAGTTGTTGGGGTACTAGATAAAAATGGTGAAGTGGATTATCAGCGAATGATAAAAATAATGAATACTGTTAAAAATAAAACAGTAACATTTCATAAAGCATTTGACTTTGTTCCGAGTTTTATTGAAGCGGCTATATTTTTAGATTCAATTCATGTAACTAACATTTTGACGTCTGGGGGTAATAACCCCATAGATGAAAATATTGATATCCTTCAAGAAGTAAATTTCAATACAACTTTAAAGGTCTTAGCTGGTGGAGGAGTAACAATCAACAATGTTGAAGCTATCTTGAATGCAACTGATCAAATTCATATTGGTACGGCGGCTAGAATTTCAAACACATGAGATAGTGACATTGATATCAATAAGATTAATGCATTTAAGCAAAAGAAACCTGCTTAATTATGGGATTAATTAAAATAGTGGGAGCTGGTCTTGCGGGTTGTGAGGCCGCTTTTCAATTAGCCAGCCTGGGCCATTTGGTTGAAATCTATGAGGTCAAGACTTTAAAACCCAATCCAATTCAAAAAACTAATAATTTTGCTGAATTAGTTTGTAGCAATACATTTAGAAGTAAATCAACAAAAAATGCTGTAGGAATATTAAAAGAAGAATTAAAATTAATGAACTCACTAATTCTTAAAGTTGCTTTTGAAACTGAAATTCCCAGTGATGATGCCCTGGCAGTTGATCGTGATGATTTTTCAAAAAAAATTACAAATATAATTACAAATCACCCAAACATTAAAATCATCAACCAAGAGTTTGTTGAAATTAAAGAAGACGAAATCACAATAATTGCCTCAGGACCGTTGACAACTCCGAATTTGCAAGAACAAATTGCTAAGATTACTGGCAAAAATAAATTATTTTTCCTAGATGCTTCAGCGCCAATAATAACAAAAGATTCCATTAACTTTGAAAAGGTTTATTGGGCTTCAAGACATGGAGAAAATAATGGTGAGTATATTTGTGTCCCCTTGGAAGAAGATCAATTTGAAAAATGATATCAAGAATTAATCACTGCCTCGACAACTGATATTCATGATTTTGAAAAAGAAATTTTCTTTCAAGGTTGCCAACCGATTGAAGTTTTAGGAAAAAAAGGTCGAAAGAATTTATTGAATGGACCGATGAGTCCTAACAAACTAATAAATCCTCGCACAAATAATACCCCCTTTAGTGTCTTGCAATTACGTCAAGATAATGCAATTGACTCGCTTTATAATATTGTCGGCTTTCAAACCAATTTAAAATGACCCGAACAAAAACGAATTATCCAAATGCTTCCGGGATTGGAAAATGCTGAAATAGTTAGATATGGTGTAATGCACAAAAATAATTACATAAATTCACCTAAAATATTAAATTCAGGACTCCAGGTAATGCGTAATAAAAATATCTTTTTTGCCGGTCAGATTACAGGGGTTGAGGGCTATTTAGAGTCAGCGGCTTCTGGAGTAGTTGTGGCAATGGCGGTAAACAAGTTTATTAATAAGTCAAAATTTAAACCATTACCTAAAGAAACTGTTCTTGGTTCTCTCATTGACTATATTACAAATTCTCAACACAAAAAACTTAAGCCTATGAAAGCGAACTTGGGAATTTTGCCAGCTTTGGATAAAGTATTTGAGAATAGAAGTGAAAAAAATTTAGCTTTTTTTCATCGGGCTATTGAACAGCTAAAATTATATTTAGCAAACAATTAATCAAAAGTTATTAAGTAATCTTAATAACTTTTTAATTATTTCTAATTCTTATTATTACAAAAAATACTATAAATGTAGTAAAATTAATTTGATGTTTAAAGAAGGGCTTTAAAATGAATAGAATAAAATTTAAAACTAGTAGTAACTTAAAAGGGATTGTTGAAAAAGTATACGTTCTTGATGGAGATATTGTAAAAAAGGGTCAAGTAATATCTAAAATTTCCACTCAATTAGAAACTTTTGATGTTATTGCTCACGTTAATGGTGTGATAAAAAACATAAATATCTTAGAATCTTTAATTGTAAGTAACGGTGATATTATTTTTGATATTTTTAACGAACAAGAAGTCAAAAATATCCATAGTGTTAAAAGCGTTGGTCGTTCACTAAAGGATGTCATCACCGAAAATCCACGCTACAATCAACCTAAATATGATTCGCGAGACCATGATATTTACGAAAACGCTCAGACAATGACTATGGAAATTGCGGAAGAAAGTGGACAATCAATTATTGTGGAAACTGTAAACATGCAAACAAAACCATCAACACCGTTAAAAACAACAGTTAGAGAAATTATTTTAGAAGAACAATTATCAAATAATTGAACTGATGAAATTTCTAAAAGCGAAGAAAATGTTCTTGATCGTACTAGATTTGATCAAGTTACAACTGGTTTTGATAATTTAACTCAAGAATTAGATATAATCGGAAATGTAATTGATAAGCGACTTGAAGACTTCGATAATACCTCAATTGGCGAATCTACTTCAACTGTTTTTGATGGGGAAAATTTTAACGTTCCTGCGTCAAGCTTTATTTCCACACTTGATAAAACTGATAAAATTTTGATTAATTCTGATGAGATTTTGGACTCTTCAATTGAAACTGATTTAAAAAATCTAGCTGAAGAAACACAAGACTTTGATTTACTTTATGAGAAAACCCAAATTTTGGAAAATGCCGAATCAGCAGAACTAATTGAGATAGATATACTTGAAGACGAAGGGCAAACAGTTATAGATAAAAAATTAGATAAAAATGATTTGAACAATAAAAATTTTGAAACGCAAGAAACTAATTTATACGCCCAAGATGGAATTAATTTTCTAACATGGGATGAACTTAAGGAAAACTTATTAGAAGAAAGTTTGAACAAGACTCTAACAGAAGAACTAGATTTTATTGAACCAGAAAATCAAAAAGAAATTGAATTATTGCAAGAAGATACTTCATCAAACCTTGAATTAAATCCAAAAAAAATTAAAAATATTTCTGAGATAAAAAAAGAATTAGCAAAAGAATTAGCTGAAACCGAAACTCCAAATGTTGAGATAAAACAAGAGGAAAAAGATTTAAAATCAAACATTGACCTAACTATTAGAGAATTCAATTTCTTAACAAAAGATTCTCCTAAAAAAGTGGTGCCAGCAAATGCTTCAAAAAAAGGTTATCCTATTAAAAAAACAAAGGCAAACACCTCATTTGGTCAACAAAATTACTTGTCAAATTCTACAATTGATTTAGAGGTTGATTTAACTTCTTTGAGTAATTTATACGACTTAATGTCTCATCCTTTTATGGAAAAGGGATTAGAGTTGTCTTTAATGACCTTTTTTATAAAAGCGGTTATGAAAGCTTGAAATAAAGTTTTACAAAAAAATGGTTTGCATTTAAAAGAAGAAGAAAAAGTTATTAAATACTCGCTCTTTAGTAAAAAAGAAATGGTTCTTCCAACAATAAATGTAAGTTTAAATGAGGAAATTAATGAAATTGCCAAAATGTTAACTGAACAGAAACAAGAATTTCAATTTGGAAATGACTATCCAGAAAATCGTAATTGCCAAATTTCAATTATTGATTTTGGAAGTTTAAATTTAAATCGAGGAAATTGACAGTTAAAGCCTGGTGAACTATTCGCAATTGGAGTGGGTAACATAATCCAAAAACCGATTTCAGAAAACAATTCAATCTTTGTTAAAAATATGGTTAATATTACAATGACTTTTAATAATAAAACTATAAATTTAGTAGAGGCAAATCAAATATTGCAAGAGTTTGCAAAACTAATAATTAACCCAGGATTATTAATTTAAGAAGGAGGGTCACATTGAAAATTTTTGACATAAAAAGTTCTGATAAAAATATTAATATTATTGCCAGAATTGAAAAAATCATTTCTTCTACAGGTAGCAACGGAATGAATTATTTAATAATTCACTTAGTTGATAAAACCGGAAGAGTTGAGGCTCGTTTATGAAATTCCACAAATGAGGATAAAGAAAGCATTGCATTAAATCAAATAATTAGTGTGGAGGGAGTTGCAAACTTATATCGTAATCAAATTCAACTAAAAATAAATAGCTATAAAATTATTCAACCATCCGATTTTGATAAATTGGGAGTAAATTTACAAGATTTTAATATGAGTGCCCCAATAAATATCGAAGAAAATTGAAATACCTTTACAAAGATATTGGGAGAAGTAAAAAATCCAATTTATAAAAAGATTACTGAAACTATCTTAAGTCGTCTTAAAGAGGATTTTCTTAGCTATCCTGCAGCTATGTCGATTCATCATAATGTGGTTGGTGGTTTGTTTTGACATAGTTATACCTTGGTTCGTAATGCAAAAGCTATTATGGGTAATTATGGCTATGCCAATATTGATTGAGACTTAGTAATATGTGGATCAATTTTACACGATATTGGTAAAGTTGTGGAAATTGCGGATATTACAGGAACAGATTACAGTTTAGAAGGAAAACTATTAGGACACATTTCAATAGGGAATGCCTTTATAAATAATGTTGCAATCGAACTGAACTTATTAACTAATGAAGATGGGCAAATCAATGGTGAGGTAACAAAGTTACAACATATGGTTCTAGCAAGTCATGGTAAAAATGAGTTTGGATCTCCAGTGGAGCCGGTATTATTAGAAGCGGTTATTTTATCAACCTTTGATAGCTTAGATGCCAGAATTTATAAAATAAATGATGAGATAAATAAGGTTGGACATAACGAATGAAGTGGTCGAATTTTAAGTGAGGACGGAAAAATGTTCTTAAATCACTACAATTCCAAAACAACAAAAAAATAGACTTTAAATTATAAAATTTAAAGTCTATTTTTTATTTTATTATAAGTTGATGAACCTCGTCCAAATCACTTAGATTTTGAACATTTTTCTTAATAAGAAAACCTTCATCTTTTTTATACTTTGGAATAACATGTTCGTGGTAATGAAACACCATTTGAAATGCTTCAGCACCCTGATTGGAAACATAGTTAAAACCAACGATTGGTTTAGTTAATTTAGCAGTCAGTAAATCAACAACTTCCTTACGTGCGCTACCAATAGCCCTTAAAACCTCCAAATCGGTGCTCTGAAGGTCATTTGAATGTTTCTTTGGTATTATCAGGGTATGACCATCAGAATTGGGCATAATGTCTAAAAAGGCATAAACATCGTTATTTTCAAAAACTTTTCTACTAGGGATTTTCCCGTCAATAATTTGACAAAAAAGGCAATTTTCCATATTTTCTCCTCGGTTTCTTAAATAATTATAGCAAATAATTGCTTTTAAAAATTTAGTGATAAATAAAAAAAACACCAATGGTGTTTTAAAATTTTCTAATCTTCTTCATCTTTGATGTATTTACTAATTGATTCTCAAAGTCCTGAATAAAGGATATCATCAGCATCTAAGTAAATTGAATAAAGTGAGGTTTTTGATTCTTTCAATACATCTTCGTTTTGAGAAACAATGTAGTGAAATTGATTAATCATATCTTGTTTTAAACTTTCATTTAAATCTTCAATATCTTTACTATGTTTTTTCAAGTTTTGTTCTTGATTTCAAACGTCTTCGTATTGATTTGGATCTGCGATACTTGGACCAAGATTTAATTTAACTGCTTCTCCATCATCTTCGCGTTTAATTTCATAATCCTCTAATAATTGAATTAAGTATACAGGTAAAACGAATACTACTGAAATTTCATCACTTTTAGTACCTTGGAAGTAAAGGTGACCATTCTCACTTAATACTCCAGGTTCACTAGCATTAACTAAACTTGTTTTATAAGTAAAGTCTGTTGCTAAGTTATTTGTTCCATAAATTTCACCATCTTTAATACTGATAAATCCTTTGAAACCAGGTTGGCTAAAGTAGGGATCATTTCCGTCCTCAGATAAATTAGCACTTTCTAATTCTCCAGAATGGAAGGCTGCAATTTCTTTGGCAATACTTTCTCCAGGGGCTAATACTCCTGAATTTTGGTCTACTTTTAATTTATCTAAAGCAGTTTTAACTGTTCCAAAGTTTGTGTTTTTGTAAGTGAATTCTCAAACCATTTTAATATTACTTGTTCAAGGAGTACTTGAGTTGTTTCAAGTTTGTGAATACTTACCAATTGCTGAATATCTATTAAAGTAAGCAGTTTTTTTATTATCTGCTCCTGCAGCAACACGGAAGGCTTCAGGTATTTGACGTGAAATTGATAATAAGTTTTCAATAATTTTACTTTGAATTTCGTTTTCAAATCAGTCTTTGAAACGATATTTTAAAGCTTCTTTTCCAGTTAGGTTATCATAACCAGCAATCGCTTTTGGTGAAGATGTTCCAGCTGAAATATCTACTAGTGAAAATCCGCTACCACTTAAAACTTTAGCAGTGGGGATTGATTCGCTATAATCAGTTGTTGATAATTCATTACGAATTGATCATAGTTTCCCATCAGGAAGTTTTACCCCAACGTTTTGGAAAGTTTCTTCTTTACCATCAACCTCTAATTTTAAATCTTGGGCGTTAAGTGAATAACTTTGACGACGAATACTATAATCTAAAGCTTGAGTAGTGGCTGCTCCTGAAATACTTTTTGTGTAATCAGTATATAATTTATCAGTTGCAATTGAGTTGTTTAAATCTTGGTATTTTTTAAAAGCAACTTCTTCGCTGTTCTTACCTAAACCTAAACTATCATATAAGTTATTTGTCGCTCTAAAGTAGTTATTTTGAGCAATCATTCGGTTAATAATATTAATCAATGATGTTTGAATGTCACCACTATTGAAGATATCTCCAAAATCCATTGCTGCAGCATGTCTGTCTCCAAACACTGAAGCTAAAAGTGATCTTAGGATTTCATCGTTTAGAGTCGCTTCTGTAATTCTTTTATTAGTATCACAGGCAACTACAGTTGCACTAGTTGAAACTAAGAGACTTACAGAACCAAGTATTCCTAATAATTTCTTCATTATCTCTTACCTCCTAATACTACTGCATAACTATTATTGTTATAAAAGATATCAAAATCTTTTGCTTTTGAGAAACCTTCAGCGGCACTCATAGTTTTCGTACTTGAATCAACTACATTTGAACCTGTCATATTTGAAGGTAATCCAAATTGTTTGATATCAATTATTTTTTGAATATTTTCTTCGATATATCCTTCAGGATAACCAGTGTTTGAAGCTTTTCCAGCTTTAATTGATTTAACTCAAGCTTTGTGATTTTCAGCATGAGTTGTAAGAGGGGTACCAGCAGCAGTTGACTTAGCTGAACCAATATGACTAATAAATCAGCTTTGCATTTTTAAGGCAATCTCATTTTGAGCTGTTTCTGATCCTTCTTCTCCAAAAGTAATAAATTTACTTAAGAATTTTTCATTGTATTCTTCTGGTGAGTTAGTTGAAGGGGCACCAAGCATGTATTCATAGTATTCTAAAATAGCAGTTCATCATACATAAGTTCCTTCCCCAGATGAAGGTTCTTCAACTTTAATAAAGTTTTTAACTTGAGACATAAAGTCATAAGCTGTTTTTGAACCTGTAATTCCTTTTGTTAGAGAAGTGTTAATTAAGTATTTTAAATATTGATTGTTAATTTTTGAGTTTAAACCCTTATAAGTTTCGCTTTCAGTATTTTGCATTGCAGCAATTCTTTCACTATCATTTTTATTATTTCAAAAGTCATCAAATAGAGCTAATTCTTTATCACTAGTTCCGGGTCCTTTATCTCCATCAGTTGAACTTCATGATCCGTTTGCAGCCTTAAATTCTTTAAAACCTTCAATTCTAACAAAGTGAAGTCCATCTGATTCAACAAAAGCAATTACTCCATCACCAACAACTGAGTAAACTTTACCATTTGTAGTACGGTTGATTGAATCAACTAACGCACTACCTGAAGCAGGAGCATTACCAGTAGAAGCAGTTTGTAGATAATCATAAACTGAACTTCTTAAAGTATTTGAGAAGGTGGTTGTATCTCCATCAAGAGTTAAAAGACTTTCAAATCTTTTAGCTGTTCCACTTGGGATTTGAGCATCTAAGGCATCATCTCAGTATTTTAAGCTGGCATTAGTATCTTTTGTAATAAAAGTTTCAATATTACGACCTAACTCGGTTTCCTTACCAGTTTCTAATCCAAAATCAGCGGCGGTAATCCCGTCATCCATTTTTTGATTAGTTTCGAAAGGGAAAGAAATCTCAGTTAAAGCAACTGGTTTTTGGTAATTAAAGTATTTATCAAGGAAAAATCTTTGTGAATTGGAAATCATCCCACGCGCTGTAGTGTTTTTAGCATAACTAGTAGTGCTTATTGGAGCATTCTGTTTTACTAATTCACTATCTGATTTTTTTAAATCAAAATGAGAAGCAAAGTCTTCGGCACTAAAATCAGCTAGACTTGAAGCAAACTTATCTTTTGTTTGACCACTAGCATTTCAAAGAATTAAAACTTTATCTTTTTTTGCAGTATCTTTGTAGTAGTCTTCCACAGTTTTATTGTCCTTTGTGTAAACTCTTAAGTCCAATAATTCTTGATTAATAATATCGATACGGTTTTTGAATGTATATGATAATTGGTTGTTATTTAGCAAAATGTTTAACATCTCAGAAGTAGTATTTTTGTTACCACCAATTATAATGCTTTGTAAGTATTTAGCATCTAATTCATCGCGATCTTTAATCCCTTTAAATTTTGATTCCAACATTTCATATCATTTTTGAGTTGCCTTTTTCCCGTAATCATCTTTATATTTTTTTCTTTCCTCAGCAATTTGGCGTTCTGCCTCTGATTGAATATCTTTATAAGATTCTTTTAATTGGTTAACTAAGTCGTGATTTTGGTATTCAGTTGAATTACCGGCTTTCTCTACTTCTTCTCCAAATGCATCAGCGTTTACAAAAAACGATGTATTTAGGATTTTTAAAATATCCAAAATAAATTTATTTCGATTACTTGGACCTGATTCGTTAATCATTTCTAGTAAAACGTTACTTGAATCAATTGAGACCTTATTTCCATCAATTGTTAAGTACGCTAAAATCGAGTTACCATCCTTCTTTTTGTCAAATTTGCTAGTACAAGCAACCACTGTTCCAGCGGCCCCACTCAATAAAGCTACTGAACTTAGAATGCTTAATAATCTCTTCATTTTTTCTCCTTCTTTCTCTAAAAATAACTATATAAGGTTAATTATAAATTAAAAATTGCTTTTAAATATCTTTTTTTCACAAAAAAATGCGAAATTTAGTACATAATTATTAAATAGATAACGAAAAAAATAATAAGAAAAGGGGAAAGATAATGAGTCATAAATTAGAAATTAAAAACCTTCATGTTGCGATTGAAGATAAAGAAATTTTGAAAGGAATTGATTTAATAGTTAAGACAGGAGAAACTCATGCCTTAATGGGTCCAAATGGAAACGGGAAATCAACTTTATTAATGGCTATTATGGGACATCCAAAGTATGAAATTACTAAAGGTGATATTTTATTTGATGGAAAATCAATTTTAGAAAGTCCAGTTGACGAGAGAAGTCGTATGGGAATTTTTTTAGCCTTACAAAATCCTCAAACTATTCCTGGAGTAAGTAATTTAGAATTTCTAAAATATATTGTTAATGCGCATAGTGAAACTAAGCAAAAATTACCAAAGATTTTTGCAGATATTAAAGAAGCTGCTAAGGAATTGAATTTTGACGTTAATATGTTGAAACGCTCAGTTAATGACGGATTTTCTGGGGGAGAGAAAAAGAAAAACGAAATTTTGCAAATGAAGCTTTTAAAACCAAAGTTTGCTTTGATTGATGAAATTGATTCTGGATTAGATGTTGATGCTTTAGAAATTGTGTCACAAAACCTAAATTCTTATAATAAAGCAGAATTGGGAATGATTATTGTCTCTCACTACGATCGCTTTTTTAATAAAGTTCCTCCAACTCATGCTCACGTGATTATTGATGGTAAAATAGTTGTTTCTGGGGATTCTAAAATTGTTGAAAGAATTAATAAAGAGGGATACTCATGAGCCAAAACAAAACAAAATTCTTAAAAGATTTAAATTTGTTAAATCAATATGATTTAACAAATAATCCATTAAAAGAAATATCTTACTCAAAGTCACAAACTAGTTTTATTATTATTGGAGCAAAATCAACAGACTTAACAATTAATGTCCAACCAAACACAGAATTAGAACTTATAATGCTTAATTACTGTGAAGATGTCATGAAAAAAGGCATTGATTTGAAAGTAACTTTTAATTTAAGCGAAAACAGCTCACTAAATATTAAGTTGGCAAATCTTTCAAACCAAAGCATTAACGAAGAAATAATTATTAATTTAAAAGAACCAGGAGCTAAGGCGGATTACTATAGCGCCACAATGGCGTTTGAAAATCTGGAAAAACGTTCATTTATAAATCCAATTCACTTAGCAAGAAATACTGCTAGTGAAATTTGTAGCTATACGGTTATAAAAGACTCGGCTTTAGGTTTTGTGAAGTGTGCAAGTGATATACGTAACGGATCAACTAGCTCAGAGGCACATCAAGAGTTAAGATTACTAATTTTGGATACAACAGCGCGAGCTCATTCCGATCCGATTTTATTAATTGATGAAAACGATATTGTTGCTAGCCATGCAAATGCAATTGGAATGTTAGATCAAGAACAAATATTTTATTTAAATTCTCGAGGTTTAAATAATTCTCAGGCTCAAGAAGTACTAATTTTGGGTTACTTTAAACCGGTTCTTGAAACAATTGCTCAGCACAATGAGCCGTTAATGGAATATTTAATTGAATTACTAAAGGAGAAGATTAAATAATGAAAGAATTTACAAGTTCATTTCCCTATTTAAGGGAGAATCCTAATGTGGTTTACTTTGATAATGCAGCCACAAGCTTAAAACCACAAATTGTTATTGATGCAGAAAAAGAGTACTTAGAAAAAATTGCCGCAAATCCTCATACTCTAGATTATGGAAATGCTTTCAGGGCATGAGAAGTCTTAGATATTACTAGAAATAAAGCTTTACAGTTTTTGAAATCCCCTGATAATAGTCAGGTTATTTTTACTTCTGGAACTACTCATAGCTTAAATCAAGTAGCTTTTGGATTACAAAATATGATTGAACCTGGGGATGAAATTCTGACAACAACATTAGAACATTCCTCAACTTTGTTGCCTTTTTTAGAAGTTTCGCGAAGAAATAAAGCTTTAATAAAACTGTTGCCATTACAAAATGATGGTAGGATTCAAATGGATGAAATCGCAAACCAGATTACAAAAAAAACTAAATTAGTTGCATTTGCTAGTTCAACTAATGTTTTAGGTGGGTTTAACGACGTTGAAAAAATAGTTAAAGCCATTAGAAAAGTTAACCCAGAGATAATTGTAGTTATTGATGCAGCCCAATCGATTGCTCATGAAGTAACTGATTTAAAAAAATGAGATGCTGATTTAGTGGCATTCTCAGCTCATAAAGTTTTTGGTCCATTTGGAGTCGGAGTTTTATGAGGCAAAACCAAAATTCTAGAAAAATTAGTACCAATATTTTATGGTGGAGGAATGAGTGGCCAAGTAGAGGGCGACTTATCAAGTTTTGAATTACAAGAATTACCAGCTCGTCTGGAAGGGGGAACTCCAAATATTAGTGGTATCTATGGTTTTTCAAAGGCTTTAGATTTTATTGAAGCGATTGGTTTTGAAAACATTGTTGCTAAAGAAAACGAATTAAAAGAATATGCAATCCAAAAAGCTAAGCAAATACCTCACGATTTGGCAACTTTCTATAATTTAGATAACAATAGTCCGATCTTAACTTTCAATATCAGAGATTATAATCCTCAAGATATTGCCACATTTTTTTGAGTAAAATATGGAATTCAAGTTCGTTCAGGAAGTCACTGTGCCAGAATTGTTAAAAATCAAAACATTCCCCCAATTACAGTCAGAGCAAGTTTTTCTTTTTTTAATACAAAAGAAGAAATTGATAAATTATTTGAGGCTATTAAAAATAGTGATAATTTCCTTGAAGCAATTTTATAAAAAGGAGTAAATTTATGCTAGATAAAAATGATAAATTCATGTTGAGACAAATTATTATGCAACATTTTGTGGAAGCAAATAACAAGGGTTTATCAGATAACCTTAATTCAATTAGAGAGCTACAAAAAAGTCAAAGTTGTAGTGATGAGATTACTATTGAGATGTATTTTGAAAATGACAGAATCAAATTTGCCAAATGAGATGGTTCTAGTTGTGCAATTTCTTCAGCTTCAACCGATATATTAGCAGATCAACTAGAAAATAAAACCTATCAAGAAGGTTTAGAAATCTTAACAAATTTTCATAACTTAATTAAAAACGAAAAATATGATGAAGAACAATTAGGTGAACTAATTGCCTTTATAAATGTTGCTCAACAAGGTAATCGAATTCCTTGTGCGCTTCTGGGAGCCAATGGTTTTAAAAATATGATAGTTAAGAAAATGGAGGAAAATAATGAAACCACTAAAACAAACTAAAACTATTAATGAAATTAGTAAATATAAGTACGGTTTTAACGAAGGTGAAAGCTCAGTCTATCAAACTAAAATGGGGATAAACGAAGAAATTGTCACGCAAATTTCTAAGCATAAAAATGAACCTCAATGAATGTTGGACTATCGCTTAGAAAGTTATCGTAATTTTGCCAAAATGCCTCAACCTGGTTTTGGACCGGACTTAAATTTTATTGACTTTCAAGAGTATTGTTATTTTAATCAAGCAACTGAAAAAACAGCAACCAGTTGAGATGAAATTCCTGATAATATCAAAAATACCTTTGATCGTTTAGGAATACCAAAGGCTGAAAAGGATTTTTTAATGGGAATTAACGCTCAATGAGATGCAACTCCAATTTATTCTAAAATGTTGGATGAAGTTAAAGATCAAGGTGTTATTTTTACAGATTGTGATACAGCCCTAAGAGAACATCCAGAATTGTTCAAGAAATACTTTGGAACCCTTATTCCAAATAATGATAATAAATATGCAGCTTTAAATGGAGCGGTTTGATCAGCAGGAACTTTTATCTATATTCCAAAAGGGGTTAAACTCGAGCGACCTTTACAAGCTTATTTTCGAATAAATTATCAAGCTGCTGGTCAATTTGAACGTACATTAATTATTGTTGATGATGATGCCAGTTTGCACTATATTGAGGGTTGTACAGCACCAATCTATTCAAAAAATAATTTACATGCAGCTAATGTGGAGTTATTTGTTGGTAAGAGAAGTAATTTAAGATATACCACAGTACAAAATTGAAGTGATAATGTTTTAAATTTAGTTACCAAAAGAAGTTTAGTCGAAGAAGATGGTCGTATGGAATGAGTTGATGGTAATATCGGTTCAAAAGTAAATATGAAATATCCTTCATGTATTTTAAAAGGTGATCGTGCCCAAGGAGATACGATTTCAATAGCAGTTGCTAAAACCGGAGTTTATCAAGATGCCGGAGGAAAGATGATTCATTTAGGAAAAGAAACTAAATCAAAAATTATCTCTAAATCCATTACTTTCCAAGGAGGAACTGCTAACTATCGGGGTTTGGTTTACATTGGTCCAAATGCTGTTGATTCTAAGGCAAGAGTTGAATGTGATACGTTGATTTTAGATAATCAATCTCATTCAGATACAATCCCTAAAAATAAAGTTGAAAATAATCGTAGTCAAATTGAACACGAAGCAACAGTTTCAAAAGTCAGTGAAGAACAATTATTTTATCTAATGAGTCGTGGTTTAACTGAACTAGAGGCTTTAGAAATAATTGTCATGGGATTTATTGAGCCCTTTACCAAAGAATTGCCACTAGAATATGCAGTTGAATTAAATCAATTAATTAGAATGGACATGGAAGGCTCGGTGGGGTAATGAGTTTAAAAGCTAAATTAAGACAAAAATTTAAAGTTTTAGTATCAGAGTTTAGTGAATCACAAAAAAATAATGAAAATCAAGTTATTACTGATTGAGTGATTAATTACCTTAAAAAAAATAATTTAACAAAAATTGGAATTTATAATTCCATGCCAAATGAGGTTTCCACTATTAAAATAGTGGATTTTTGCTTAAATAATGCAATTGAAGTTTTTGTTCCAAAAATGTGTCCATATTATTCTTTAGAATTTTATCAAATTTTTGAAAATAGTAATTGGGAACAAAACAATCCTTATAATATTAAAGAGCCAAAAGAATTAACCAGTAAAGTAGATTTAAATGATTTACAAATTATAATAGTGCCTATACTTGGTTTTGATGATAAAAAAAACCGCCTGGGTCGCGGTAAGGGATATTATGATCGAACTTTAGTTAAGTTGAGCAATACTATTAAAATTGGTTTGGCATTTAGCTGTCAAAAACATCAAGAAGTTCTACCAATTGAAGAAAATGATGTTCCGTTAGATTTTATTGTTACTGGTAAATTTACATTATAATGTCAATTCCATCAACGTCATTTGGAAATTCTTCAAGCATAATCATCTCAATTCCTTCGCGAAAAGTGACATCAACCAGACCACAACCGACACAATTACCCATTAACCTCAGGTAAACAATTCGGTTTTTATAGGCTACAAACTCCATATCACCGCCATCTTGTTGAACAAAAAATTTTAGTTCGTTGATTTTATCTTCTATTTTCTTAGCAATTTCATTCATTTTTAAATCTCCATTTATATAAATAATTATAATTTATTTTACCGAAAATTAGAGTTTTTTCGGTAATTAGGTTTATAATAGAAATGGAGGAAATTAATATGTTAAACAAAGGACAAATTATTAATGCTAAAGTTACTAGTATTGTAAACTATGGAGTTTTTTCAGAAGTTCATTCAGAAGATGGTGAATTAATCGCAAAAGGATTAATTCACATTAGTGAACTTTCGGATTTTTTCGTAAGAGATATAAATAGTTTTTTTGCAATTGGTGATGTTATTGAAGTACAAGTACTTGAATACGATGGAGCTAAAAAGCAAGTAAAATTAAGTTATAAAGCATTACACCCAGAACTATTAAAAAGTTCTGAAAACAAAATTCAAGAAACTGGAAATGGTTTTTCAAAACTAGAAGACAGTATTGACGATTCAATGAACAACGATTAATCGATTGGCAATTTTTGGAGAAATAAAATGATAAAAGTAAATTTAGATAATTCAAAATTAGAAAATATTGAAAAAATAATTGAAAGTAAATTAATTAAAGAAACAAGTAAGAAAATTTTTGAAAAAAGTGGAGCTGGTTCAGATTTTTTAGGTTGATTAGATTGGCCAGAAAAATTCGATAAAACCGAGTATAAAAAAATGCAAGAAGTTGCTAAGCAACTGAAGGAAAAAATTGAAGTACTAATAGTAGTTGGAATTGGAGGCAGTTATCTTGGAGCAAGAGCTGCTGATGAAATGATCCGTGGGTTGTATCCAAAAAATGGATGCGAAATCATCTATGTTGGAAATACAATTTCTTCAACTTATACAAAGCAGGTACTAGATTATGTTGAAACAAAGAAATTTGGAATAGTTAATATTTCAAAATCTGGAACAACAACAGAACCAGGAATAGCTTTTAGGGTATTTGAGAATCTTTTAATCAAAAAAGAAGGTTCAAAAGCTAGTGAGCTAATTGTAGCTGTTACTGATAAAAGTCGTGGAGCTTTGAAAACAATGGCTGATGCGAAAGGTTATACAACTTTCACAATTCCTGATGACATTGGTGGTAGATTTAGTGTTCTAACACCAGTTGGTATTTTCCCGCTACTTGTAGCTGGTGTTGATACTGATGCAATGTTTGAAGGCGCAAAACAAGCTATGAAAGATACAAAAGCTGATGACTTAAGCAATAGTGCTTATCAGTATGCTGCTGCTCGTTATGTATTACATACAAAAAAAGGTTATAAAGTTGAAACCTTGGTATCATATGAATTACAAATGCAAATGTTTACTGAATGATGAAAACAACTATTCGGTGAATCGGAGGGTAAAGACGGTAAAGGTTTATTGCCAACAAGCGTGGTTTTCTCAACTGATTTACACTCACTAGGACAATTTATTCAAGACGGAACAAAAGGACTACTATTTGAAACTATTTTAAAAATTAAAAATCCTCTTTTAAATTTATCTATTCCAGCTGACGAAGTTAACTTGGATGGGTTAAATTATCTACACAATAAATCATTTCATGAAGTAAATACAATCGCTCTGCAAGGAGTTATTGAAGCTCATGCGAATGAAGGGAATATCCCTAACATCATTTTAGAGATAGAAGAAATGAATGCAAAATCTTTTGGATATTTAGCATACTGATTTATGAAAGCTTGTGCCATGAGTGCTTATTTATTGGGAGTTAATCCTTTCGATCAGCCCGGGGTTGAGGTTTATAAAAAAAATATGTTTAAATTATTAGGAAAGAAATAAGCAAATCAGACAATCAGTCTTACTCAAATTTTTAAAAAACAACCTTTGGGTTGTTTTTTTGAGTTTTATGAAAAATAAGTTATTGAATGGCTTTTATTGTATAATTTTAGCAAGGAGATAAATATGATTACAAAAGAAACTCTTATTGATTTGGCGAATCGTCAAAAGAAATTAGATGATTATATCTACGAAAAAAGACAAATAAAATTTAATGAGGAAATTAGTAACAAGAAGTTGATAGCATTTTTTGTCGAACTGGGTGAATTTATCAATGAGGAAAGAAGTTTTAAATTTTGGTCACAAAAAACCGCTAGTCCAAGAAATATTTTGCTTGAAGAATATATTGATGGAATGCACTTTATTTTAAGCATAGGTATTGAAATTAATTTTGATTTTTGTGGTTTTAGTCTAAACTTGCCTGTAAAACTTGAAAATCTTGAACTTGATTATTTAGAATTAATTAAAAACTTTAGTAATTATGCTCAGAAAAAATCATTAAAAAATTATGAAAAATTGATTACAAGTTTTTTATTGATTGGAACATGATTTAGCTTTACAGAAAAAGAATTACTAGAAACGTATTTTAAAAAAAATGAAATAAATTTTAATCGTCAAAATGACAACTACTAGAAAGGAACTAAAACCATGAGTTATAAAAAAAGAAAACTGAGCGAAGAAATTCTGATTGACGAAAGTAAGCGCCCGACTCTAACTTTGGATAGTACCGTTGAATTCACCCAAGTATTGAATTTAGATTTTGATAATATTTATGAGTCTGAAAGTTCAAATTCTACTACTAGTTTAAATCAAAGCGGTATTTCAGAAAATTCAATGAATACCCAAGATTTTGAGAACACTGTTTTACCTGACCCAAATAATGAATTAAATGTTTATAAAAAGGGTTGAGCTTTGGAATCTTTAAGAGTTGCTAAATCTGAATTTTCAAATAAAAAAAGCAAAATATTAATGGTTAACCAACCAAAACCAAATATAAAATTATCAAATAAACAATTACAAGTAATAACCAATAACTTTAAAGAAAAACTTTTATCATTATCAGATAAATGCGTAATCTTAAAGGACCGCAAATTTGGTTATGAAATATTCATCAATGGAGTTGATAATCGCTATTGAGTTAATGCTCTAGAATTTCAAGAGCCGATTAATCTTAAAAGCCCCAAATTTAATCATGTCTGACAAGGAAATTCTTTTATTGGCTATGGGTTCAAAACTTTTGAAGAATGTATTGAAAAGACAAATGAACTAATGGTTCGTGGTAAAACGGGAGTAAACCTTTTTAAAGATTATGTTGTTGATGTTAATTTTGAACGTAATCGCTTCGTTAGCAGCACCAAAGATTTTAAACTTTTTACATATGAGGAATATTGCAAAATTGAAAAGTGGTACTTTAAAAATAAAATTAATATTATGATTAAAACCGCAGGTCAAAAAGATTTAGAAGACTTAAATGATGAAATAAAAAATCAGTTTAGTCAAAAAATCAAAACTACAGCATTTCAAGCGATTCAGTCTAAAATGCTGCTACCTCCAAGAAGATGTAAATTCATGATAACCATCCCTTGTGCGAATCCAAAATATCGCGGCAAGGATTATACTAATCCAGAAAACAAACTATACAAGATAGGATTTTTATTTAATGGATAATCAAAAAATCATTACTAGCCTAACTAATTCATGGGTTAAAAAAATTTTAGAATTAAAGTTGACTCAAGTCCAAAGAGAAGAAAAAAAATTTCTTGTAGAGGGGGAACACTTAGTTTTCGAGGCTTTAAAACACAACTGTTTGGAATCGGTTATTGTTGTTAATAAAGAAAACCAACAATTCCGCAAACAGATTCCACAAACCTTGGTTACTAAAGAGGTTATGAAAAAAATAAGTGATTTGAAAAATGCTCCAAATATTATTGGGATTTGTCATATTTTAGATTCAAAAATTGATTTTACTAGTAACATTTTAGTTCTAGAAAATATTCAAGATCCTGGCAATATGGGTAGTTTAATTCGTTCGGCTGCGGCATTTAATTTCAAAACAATAATCTCAACCAATAACAGTGTTAGTTATTATAATCCCAAGGTAGTAAGAGCAACACAAGGGAATCTGTTTGATTTAAATTTATTAAATTTAGAAATTGCTGACGTTATTAAACAAGTTGGTGAAAAAAACTACGAGGTTGTGGGAACAAATTTGAGAAAACCTTCTGTGGATTTAGAAGTACTTAAAAATCCTAGTTTAAAATTGTTACTACTTGGAAATGAAGGTAGCGGTTTGAGCGATGAAGTTTCTGACTTAATTGAAAAAAATTTTATTATTAAAATTAATCCACAAGTGGAATCACTTAATGTTGGTGTTGCAGGAGCAATAATTATGAATCTTTTAAATCAATAAAAAATAAATAATATTTTTTAAAAAAAGCGAAAGGTGTTCGCTTTTTGTCGTTATAATATGAAAAAGGGGTTTTGAAAATGGAATTTAAATCAGTTATTAATGGAAAGAAAATCGATAATAAACAATGGTTGGAAATAATTAATCCAACAAGCTTACAAGTAGCAGGAAGGGTGACAGCTCTTGATGCGCAAAATATTGAAGAAGCCTTTAAAGCGGCTCGTAACTCTCAAGAGAAGTGAGAAAACACCAAATTATTAGATCGTATAGAAATTTTAAGAAAATTCCGTAATTTAATTGAAAAAAATAGCGATAAAATTGCAGAAATTATGATGCTAGAAATTGCGAAGGGATTTAATGAAAGTAAAACTGAGGTTATAAGAACATTGGAACTAATCGACTATACTTTCGAAGAGTCAAAAAGACTAAACCCTTTAGCGTTAACTGGAGAAGAACTTGGAGCTGAAAATAAAATTGGTATCTTTAGTAGAGTTGCTAAGGGAGTGGTCTTGGCTATTTCACCGTTTAATTATCCTGTGAATCTCGCACTTGCTAAAATATTTCCAGCTTTGGTTTCTGGAAACAGTGTTGTCTTCAAACCTGCGACTGCTGGTAGTTTAGTAGGGGCTTTTCTTGGAGAACTAAGTATTGAAGCTAAATTACCAAATGGAATTTTTAATGTTGTAACCGGTCGAGGAAGAGAAATTGGAGACTTAATTTCAACCAATAAAGAAATTGATTTTATCTCATTTACAGGAAGTGTTGGGGTTGGAAATCACTTAAAAGAAATTGCTAGCACAAAAGACATGGTACTAGAACTTGGTGGAAAAGATCCTGCCATTATTTTAGATGATGAAAATATTGAATTTTATGCCAACGAAATTATTACTGGTGCGTTTGGTTACTCTGGTCAAAGATGTACAGCCATTAAACGAGTTTTAACAACAGACAAAGTGGCCGATCAGCTAATCCCTTTTTTACTAAAAAAAGTTGAAAATTTGAGTGTGGGGGAACCAAAAGATAATCCTAATATTACTCCAATGATCGATGAAAAAGCAGCCTTATTTGTTAAGGGATTAATCGATGATGCAGTTGATAAAAAGGCTTTAATTTTGCACGGGGGAAATTTGGTTAAAAATCGTTTGGAACCAACTCTGGTTGATAATGTTTCAACTTCAATGAGGCTGGCTTGAGAAGAACCGTTTGGACCAGTTTTACCAATAATTCGTTTAAAAAACAATGAAGAAATTATTAAGGTAGCTAATGAAAGTGATTTTGGATTACAGGCTTCAATTTTTACAAAAGATATTAATTCTGCAATTAAAATTGCTAAAAGATTAAAATGTGGTACTGTTAATATTAATGGTAAATCACAAAGAGGACCAGATAGTTTTCCTTTTTCAGGAATTAAAGATTCAGGAATGGGAGTTCAAGGTGTTCGTGAGGCGCTATTAAGCATGACAAGATATAAGGGGATCGTATTAAATTACAATTAATGTTATGAGAAAAAGAAAAATTACAACAATAGACAGAGTACAACGCTTTTGCAATAAATTGTACTTAAATTTAGAAAAAACCGTAAGTTGAAGATTTAAAAGAAATAAAAAAAGTGATTTTCCAGAGATCGAAAGATTAAATCGCTTGATGGAAGTTTTTTATAAAAATAAATTTTTAAGAATTGAAGATACACAAAATCTAGAAATATTTAAAACAATGTCGATTGATGATGTTGAAATTGAATTGCTTACATATACACCTAATCCAGATTCTAAGAAATGAATTATTGCTTCGCATTGATTTGGTGGTCATAAGTACTGAGCTCTTTATCACGCCTTAGTTTTAACTAAAGCTGGTTATAATATTTTGGCTTATGATTTTAGAAATCATGGCAATAGTGGTGACGCCCCAGCAACAATGGGAGCCACAGAACACCGTGATTTTCTTGCGGTCCTTGGATGACTTAGAAGTAATCACAATGACATTGAAACTTTTGGAATTATGGGCACAAGTATGGGAGCTTATGTAACTGAATACAACAATATTGTTAATGGAGATATTCTTCGCTCCTTAGACTTAAAATTTTGTATCGCCGATGTGCCTTATGGGTCAATGGAAAGTTTGTTTTGAAAAGTAAAACACCAATATTTAAAAACAATGACAAGACGATCAACAGAAAAAAGAATTAACAAGTTAATAAACAAAATCAATAAAGCTGCTAATGTGGATTTGCGCGATTGTAACTTATTTCGTAAGTTAAAATATGAAAACTATGTACCAGCAGCGCCAACGCTATTCTTACATGGAAAGTATGACCGTGTAACACCAATTTCTGATAGCTATGAACTTTGTTTATTGAGCGAAGCAGTTTTAAAGGGCAATGAGATTTATGCCTTTCAAAATTCACCACATACCCAATCAACAAGAGTGCATTTTGCCGATCAAACTCGTTTAATATTGGAGTTTGTCAATAAGCATGATCCAAAAGGATTTGATGTAGAAGGTATTTTACAACAGTATGAAATCACTGAAAAATTATCAGATAACTACGGGGTTTAGAAAAAAACTTTGTAGTTTTTATTTAGCCTGGTCAAACAATCCTAGCCAAAAAACCTTCATATTATGATATAATAAAAATTAAGTATGATTAAGAAAGGCGAGAAAAAATGTCAAAAAAAATATCAGTACTTTTAATGATTTTACTATTGCCTTTAGTTTTAGCTTCTGGTTTTGTAATAGATCAAGTATCAATATCGATGAATAGTTCCTTTGAATTAAGAACCGGCTTTTTTAATTGATTTAGTATTTTATCAAGAAACAGTGAGGCTAGTGCAGAAGTTGCTCCTTTTAATTCAGAAATAACTATCATGGTTTTAGTGGTATTTATAATTATTAGCATATCTTCAATAATTTTGATGGCACTAGTGCCAGTATACTTCAAAAAATCAAAGCCTAAGGGAATCAAGGTTTTTAGTATTATTCTTTTAGTTTTAATATTAATGCTAATTTCAATAATTCAATTTATTATGACTTTCATTTCTTACAATTTTGAAAATGAAGTCTTTATTTTTAGTGCAAAGCAGTTTTCTAATTACTTTCTGGTTTTAAGCGAAGATGGTACAACAGTCTTTGCGGCTCAAGGAATTAATTCTTTTGTATTTTATGCTATCCTATTTTTAGGTTTAATCCAAATTGTTGGATTAGCAATGAATAAATCTATTAAAGCAAATGAAAAAGTAGAAGACATAAGACCTGCAGCAATTAAGGAAAATAAACAACCGATAAAATCTGATACCATCAGGGCAAATGAAGATTCAATTGATTTAAATTCTAAAATTAATCGATTACGTTCGGATTTAGCAAAAAGTCCGGCCGAAATGAATAATTTAACCGAGGAAAATGCAATCGAAACCAGTAAAATTGAAGAGGATATTAAGCCTCAACCAATTTTAAAAGAATTTGTCACTCAAGAACTTACTCAACCAATTGATACAACTGCAACTAGGGAACCATTTATCACAGTAAAAGATGAAACAATTAAATTGGATAGAGAACCTTCTAAAATTGTAGAAGAACCACAAATTCAAGAACCTGTTGATAAAATAATTGATCCTTATGTAAAAACAATTACTCCAAGAAGAGCTGGTAATCAGAAAGCACAAGAATTTATGAATCAAGGCCCAATTGGGGTAACTTACCATGATCCGCTTAAAGGTTTTAAAAAGAACCGCGACTTAGTAAAACCAGAATATGAAAATAAAATATTTTTAGGAGATTCTGATAGAATTTGAAATGCAATTAGAAATGCCAATCGTGATGTACTGAAGAAGCATCCAGCATCATTGCAAAATCAATCTCCACAAAAAGATTATTATCAACCGAATGAAGCTGAAATCGAAAAGATTAAAAGTATTTATACATATGATAAAACAATAGACTGAGGAGAAGATTAAAATCTTCTCCTTTTTTATAATCTATATTTAAGTGAAATTAATTTAAGTTTTTTATAATTTTTTTTCACTTTTTTTCACTTTTTTGTTGACATAATATTCCAGTTTTGGTAGTATAAATAAGTCGCGAATATGCGAAGAAATGATCTTTGAAAACTAAATAGAACAATTTACAACAATCATTAATTGTACAATTTAACTTGTATCAATTTGTTTGAGTTTAATAAAATAAAGGATAGTCAGAATCAAATATAGTCACATTTTTTTAAATGAGAGTTTGATCCTGGCTCAGGATGAACGCTGGCGGCATGCCTAATACATGCAAGTCGAACGGGGTGCTTGCACCCAGTGGCGAACGGGTGAGTAACACGTGTCTAATCTACCTTTTAGAGGGGGATAACAGTTGGAAACGACTGCTAATACCGCATATGACACCACTATGGCATCAGAAGGTGTTGAAAGGTCCGTTTGGACCGCTAAAAGATGAGGATGCGGCGTATTAGTTAGTAGGTGAGGTAATGGCTCACCTAGACGATGATACGTAGCCGAACTGAGAGGTTGATCGGCCACATTGGGACTGAGATACGGCCCAGACTCCTACGGGAGGCAGCAGTAGGGAATTTTTCACAATGGACGAAAGTCTGATGAAGCAATGCCGCGTGAGTGATGAAGGTTTTCGGATCGTAAAGCTCTGTTGTAGGAGAAGAACAACTAGGAGAGGAAATGCTCTTAGTCTGACGGTACCCTACCAGAAAGCCACGGCTAACTATGTGCCAGCAGCCGCGGTAATACATAGGTGGCAAGCGTTATCCGGATTTATTGGGCGTATAGGGTGCGTAGGCGGCTTAGTAAGTTTGAGGTTAAAGCCCGGGGCTCAACTCCGGTTCGCCTTGAAAACTGCTTTGCTAGAATACAGGAGAGGTAGATGGAATTCCAAGTGTAGCGGTGAAATGCGTAGATATTTGGAGGAACACCAGTGGCGTAGGCGATCTACTGGCCTGTTATTGACGCTGAGGCACGAAAGCGTGGGGAGCAAATAGGATTAGATACCCTAGTAGTCCACGCCGTAAACGTTGAGTACTAAGTGTCGGCATTATGTCGGTGCTGCAGCTAACGCATTAAGTACTCCGACTGAGTAGTATGCTCGCAAGAGTGAAACTCAAAGGAATTGACGGGGACCCGCACAAGTGGTGGAGCATGTGGTTTAATTCGAAGCAACGCGAAGAACCTTACCAGGGCTTGACATCCAGTGCAAAACTACAGAGATGTAGTGGAGGTTAACATTGAGACAGGTGGTGCATGGTTGTCGTCAGTTCGTGCCGTGAGGTGTTGGGTTAAGTCCCGCAACGAACGCAACCCCTATTATTAGTTACTAACATTCAGTTGAGGACTCTAATGAGACTGCTAGTGTAAGCTAGAGGAAGGTGGGGATGACGTCAAATCATCATGCCCCTTATGTCCTGGGCTACACACGTGCTACAATGGTCGGTACAAAGAGTCGCAATCTCGCGAGGGGGAGCTAATCTCAAAAAGCCGATCTCAGTTCGGATTGAAGTCTGCAACTCGACTTCATGAAGCCGGAATCACTAGTAATCGCGGATCAGCAACGCCGCGGTGAATACGTTCTCGGGTCTTGTACACACCGCCCGTCACACCATGAGAGTTGGTAATACCAGAAGCAGGTGTCCTAACCGTAAGGAGGGAGCCTACCAAGGTAGGATTAGCGATTAGGGTGAAGTCGTAACAAGGTATCCGTACGGGAACGTGCGGATGGATCACCTCCTTTCTATGGAGAGAATTAAGTAAATGAAGCTGAAAGTGACTAAGTGTATTAACAGCTTCGACTATCCTTTATGTTCTATTTAGTTTTCAGAGATTATTTGAATAATTTGGCAACAAATTATTGATAATCTTTGAAAAAAGAATTGTTCTTTGAAAACTGAATATTAGATGAAAAAATACAATTTTCTTATTTGTTTTATATAAATAAAAAATTAGACATCAATTGTTATTAAAAAAACTAAAATTGAAATCATAAATTTGCAATAGGTTTTTCTCTAAAAAGTATAGTAAGGGCATATGGTGAATGCCTTGGAAAATGGAGCCGAAGAAGGACGTGACTACCTGCGAAAAGCATCGGGGAGCTGGAAGTGAGCTTTGATCCGGTGATATCCGAATGGGGAAACCCAATACGATTCATCTCGTATTATCCATGACTGAATTCATAGGTCATGAGAAGGGAACCTTGGGAACTGAAACATCTTAGTACCAAGAGGAAAAGAAATCGAATGAGATTCCGTCAGTAGCGGCGAGCGAAAGCGGAACAGGCCAAACCGGTCTACGGACCGGGGTTGTAGGACCTTAGTTAGAGTTACAAAATTAATGTATAGCAGAAGCTGTTGGGAAGCAGCACCGCAGAGGGTGATAGTCCCGTATGCGAAATACATTAGTCTCGAAGAGGTATCCTGAGTACGGCGGGGCACGTGAAACCCTGTCGGAATCTACCCAGACCACTGGGTAAGCCTAAATACTACCATTTTACCGATAGTGAACCAGTACCGTGAGGGAAAGGTGAAAAGTACCCCGAGAGGGGAGTGAAATAGTTCCTGAAACCATATGCTTACAAGAAGTCAGAGCCCGTTAATGGGTGATGGCGTGCTTTTTGTAGAAAGAGCCGGCGAGTTACGATATCGTGCAAGGTTAAGCGGAATCCGTGGAGCCGTAGTGAAAGCGAGCCTTAATAGGGCGTTTAGTACGATGTCGTAGACACGAAACCGGGTGATCTAGCCATGAGCAGGTTGAAGTTTGGGTAAAACCAAATGGAGGACCGAACCAACGTTCGTTGAAAAGACCGTGGATGACTTGTGGCTAGCGGTGAAATTCCAATCGAACCCGGAGATAGCTAGTTCTCCCCGATATAGCTTTAAGGCTAGCGTCGAGGTTTAGGACAATGGAGGTAGAGCACTGAATGTATGATGGCCCCACCTAGGGGTACTGAATGCAATTAAACTCCGAATGCCATTGTTTCATACTCGGCAGTCAGTACATGGGTGATAAGGTCCATGCACGTGAGGGAAACAGCCCAGATCATCAGTTAAGGTCCCTAAATGTATACTAAGTGTGTAAGGATGTGGAATTGCACAGACAGCTAGGATGTTGGCTCAGAAGCAGCCATCATTTAAAGAGTGCGTAACAGCTCACTAGTCGAGTGATTCTGCGCCGAAAATGTACCGGGGCTTAAGTATACTACCGAAACTATGGATTGGCGCGTAAGCGTCAGTGGTAGGGGAGCGTTCTAAGGGCGATGAAGTCAGACCGTGAGGACTGGTGGAGCGCTTAGAAGTGATTATGCCGGCATGAGTAACGTTTGGGGGTGAGAATCCCCCATGCCGTTTGACCAAGGTTTCCTGGGCAAGGTTCGTCCACCCAGGGTTAGTCAGGACCTAAGGCGAGGCCGAAAGGCGTAGTCGATGGACAACAGGTTGATATTCCTGTACTACTATGTAGAGTGATGGAGTGACGGAGAAGGATAGTGGAAGCCAGCTGTTGGATATGCTGGTCTAAGCACAAAGGGGTGTACGTAGGCAAATCCGCGTACTTTAACTCTGAAGTGTGATGGGGAGTGAACGCTTCGGCAAGTAGCGAAGTCCATGACTCCATGCTTCCAAGAAAAGCTTCTAGCGCTAATCTACATGGTACCTGTACCTAGAACGAACACACGTGGTCAAGGAGAGAATCCTAAGGCAAGCGAGAAAACTGTAGCTAAGGAACTCTGCAAAATCACCCCGTAAGTTCGCGAGAAGGGGTGCTCACTTTATGTGAGCCGCAGTGAAGAGGAAGGGGCAACTGTTTAGCAAAAACACAGCTCTCTGCAAAGTCGTAAGACGAAGTATAGGGGGTGACGCCTGCCCAGTGCCGGAAGGTTAAGAGGAGTGGTTAGTTTCGACGAAGCCATGAATTGAAGCCCCGGTGAACGGCGGCCGTAACTATAACGGTCCTAAGGTAGCGAAATTCCTTGTCAGGTAAGTTCTGACCCGCACGAAAGGCGTAATGATCCCTTCGCTGTCTCGGCTACAGACTCGGTGAAATTTTAGTACCAGTGAAGATGCTGGTTACCCGCAACTAGACGGAAAGACCCCGTGGAGCTTTACTATAACTTGATATTGAATCTTGGTGTAACATGTAGAGGATAGGTGGGAGACTATGAAGCAATCACGCTAGTGGTTGTGGAGTCATCCTTGGAATACCACCCTTGTTACATTGAGGTTCTAACCTAGGTCCGTTATCCGGATCAGGGACAGTGTCTGGTGGGTAGTTTGACTGGGGCGGTCGCCTCCTAAAATGTAACGGAGGCGCTCAAAGGTATTCTCAGTATGGTTGGAAATCATACATAGAGCGCAAAGGTAGAAGAATGCTTAACTGCGAGACTTACAAGTCGAACAGATGCGAAAGCAGGACTTAGTGATCCGGCGGTCCCGTGTGGAAGGGCCGTCGCTCAACGGATAAAAGTTACCCCGGGGATAACAGGCTGATCTCCCCCAAGAGTTCACATCGACGGGGAGGTTTGGCACCTCGATGTCGGCTCATCGCATCCTGGAGCTGAAGTCGGTTCCAAGGGTTGGGCTGTTCGCCCATTAAAGCGGTACGCGAGCTGGGTTCAGAACGTCGTGAGACAGTTTGGTCCCTATCTGTTGTGGGCGTAGGAAAATTGAGAAGAGCTGACCCTAGTACGAGAGGACCGGGTTGGACGCATCCCTGGTGCACCTGTTGTTCTGCCAAGAGCATAGCAGGGTAGCTATATGCGGAACGGATAATCGCTGAAGGCATCTAAGCGAGAAGCCTCCTTCAAGATGAGTTTTCCCATTGTTTAGCAAGTAAGATCCCATGTAGACCACATGGTTGATAGGCTGGGTGTGTACGCACGGTGACGTGTTTAGCTTACCAGTACTAATAGATCGAGAGTCTTTTTAGAATCAAGAAAAATCTAAAAAGTTGCAAATTTATGTTAAATCTAATGTTCAGTTTTGAAAGAATAATCACCTTTAATTTCGATTAAAGGATATTATTGTTTCAAAAAACCGATCTGGTGCCCATAGCGTAGAGGTCACACCTGTTCCCATGCCGAACACAGAAGTTAAGCTCTATTGCGGCGACGATAGTACGAAAGTGCAAAATAGCACGGTGCCAGTTCAAAAAAAACTTAGTCTTTTGACTAAGTTTTTTTTGACTTAAAATTGAATACAAAACTAAAAAATGGTTTTTTATTCAATTTTAAAAAACCTAATTTTCATCGGGGTTTTTGACAACTAAATTACTCAATGCAAATTTAATTTTTTTAAAATAAAGTAGTACTTTATAAGTATGAATAGAATAGAAAAGAAGAAGATTATGAAAGACAATATGACATTCAGTAAAACTAAAAACGAAAAAGATATCAAATCAATAATTGCTGTAAAGAATAGTGACCTAAAAAACGAAAATGCTAATATGAATGGAGATACCCCAAGTGGTCAAATGATGAAATTTGCTTCATTAACTAGTAAAGACTTTGCTTTAAATAATGTGGTTAATCCAAAATTTGCAAAATTGCATCAAGAAGGTCTAATTCATATCCATGATTTAGATTTTTATATTACAAAATCAGCTACTTGTGTTCAATACGATTTAGAAGAACTATTTACAAATGGTTTTAGAACAAGAAATGGTTTAATTAGAACACCACAATCAATTGGAGTCTATGCAGAACTAGCAGCCATTGTTTTTCAAACAGCACAAAATGAAATGCACGGAGGTCAAGCAATACCAGCATTTGACTACTTTATGGCTCCTGGTGTGAATAAAAGTTATGTTAAGGCTGTTATTAGAACAATCAAAAATTTTTGTGAGTTTGAGGACATAAAAGAGTTTGATCAAGAAAAAGTAAAAAATATTATAGAAAAACTAAATTTTAACTATGATTCTTTTGTCAACGTTGAAGACAAACTATTCTCAGAATTAAATCTATTTAAAGATAAAAAGCAGTTTAAAAAAATAATTAGCATTGCAAAAAGAGAAGTTCAACAAGAAACTCGTCAATCCATGGAAGGATTTATCTATAATCTAAATACTCAACATTCTCGAGGAGGAAATCAAGTTGTTTTTTCTTCTATTAATTTAGGAACTTGTACCTTTCCGTCAGGAAGATTGGTTACTTTTATGCTTCTAGAAGCCTTGAATAAAGGCCTGGGAAATGGGGAAACCTCAATCTTTCCAATAGTAATATTTAAAGTAAAAGAAGAAGTAAATTATGATGAAGAAGATGTAGCAAGAGCTTTCAGTTTACCCCAAGATGAGTGGGAAAATATTGTTGATTGAAAAACTATTAATTTCGATTTATTTTTAAAGTCAATTCAAACAACTTCACGAAGACTATTTCCAAATTTTATGTTTTTAGACACTCCATTCAACTTTCACGAACAATGAAAAGCACTAGACCCTCAATCATGAAAATATGAACCTGCAACAATGGGTTGTCGCACAAGAACTTTTGAAAATATT
This sequence comes from Spiroplasma alleghenense, assembly GCF_003363775.1. Lineage (NCBI taxonomy): Bacteria > Bacillati > Mycoplasmatota > Mollicutes > Entomoplasmatales > Spiroplasmataceae > Spiroplasma > Spiroplasma alleghenense. The sequence continues at coordinate 735,607 of NZ_CP031376.1, read as the reverse complement.
AACGGAGATAAAACACCAGTAGGCCGTGGGAATATTTCCTTTACTTCAATTAACTTACCGCACTTAGCATTAAAATATCTTGATGAAAATGGTTATTTAAAAAATAATAAAATTGATTACTCAGTTATTAACTTAGAAAAAGTTGAGACAGATTTTATTAAAATTATTAAAAATTACTCTCATATTGTGGCTGAGCAGTTATGAGAGCGTTTTAAATACCAAATAAGCGCTCAGGCTAAGCAATTTCCATTCCTGATGGGAAATAATGTCTTAAAGGGTGGGGGACAGTTGCAAATGAGTGATACAGTAGAGTCAGTATTTCGTCAAGGGACTCTAACAATAGGCTTTGTTGGTTTAGCAGAAGCTTTAAAAGCATTGGTTGGATCCCATCATGGTGAATCAAAGACAGCTCAAGATTTTGGTTTAAAAATAATCACTGCTATTAATGAAGTAGCGCTTGAGTGAAAACAAGCTAAGCAATTAAATTTTGGGGTTATTGGAACTCCTGCTGAATCAGTTGCTGGAAGAATGGCTAAAATCACCGCTAAAAAATTTGGTAATATTGCAGAAATAACAAGCCGTGAATATTTTACAAATTCTAACCATGTTCCAGTTTACTACAATATCAAAGCTTTTGATAAAATTAAAATTGAAGCTAAATACCACCCTCTAACTCTTGGGGGAAGTATTAGTTATATTGAATTGGATGGAGAAGCTCGCAAAAACTTGCATGCTGTCCTTGGGGTCATCAAAGCGATGAAAGATAATGAAATTAATTATGGTAGTTTAAATCATCCTGTTGATCGTTGTAAAAAATGTAATTATAGTTCATTAATTAAATTAGCTTGCCCAAATTGTTCAAGTTTAGAGATATCTCGTACTCGTCGTATTACTGGTTATCTTGTTGGAGACCTAGATGGTTGAAACAGTGGAAAACAAGCTGAAGAACGTGAAAGAGTCAAGCATAATTTAAATAATGAAAATTCTTAAAATCTTTAAAGAAACAATTAGTGATGGTCCAGGCTGAAGATATTCAATTTATGTATCAGGTTGCTTGCATGCTTGTAAAGGTTGTCATAACCTGAGAAGTTGAAGTTTTAAGGTTGGTCGTGATTTTGACCAAGACTATCGCGATGAGATATTAAGTGATTTAAAATCCAATCCTTTACTTAGTGGGGTAACCTTTTCAGGAGGTGACCCGATGTTTTCAGCTATTGAAGTTTTACAACTAATTAAAGATATAAAAGCTCAAACAGGTTTGAATATCTGACTTTACACCGGATTTACAATTGAGGAAATCTATGCCCAACGCAACGAAAATCCTGAAACCCAAGCGCGTTTTGAAATATTATCAAATATTGATACTTTAGTTGATGGTCGCTGGGTGAAAGAACTATATGATCCTGAACTAATGTTTAGGGGCAGCAGCAATCAAAGATTAATAAATACTCAAGAATGGCTCAAAAATAATTAAAATAGAATTATTTATTAATAATTCTATTTTTTATTAGAAAGTTTAAATTTGTTTAATAATAATGATATTTACTTGATATAATATATCAAATTATAAGATTTTATTTATTTCATTTAATTTTAATTTTTTTGAAATATCAAATAGGAATGTAGGTTATATTATGAGAAAAGTTTTAAAAAGTTATTTAAAGTCGTTTGTTAAAGCCTGAGTGGAAACATTTGGAACCATTATCTTTGTTTTGACTCTAACTGCGGTTGTAGTTGGAATGGTGGCAACTCCTTTACAATTAACCAATAAAAATAAAGGGATTGAAAATCAAATTAATCACTGAGAAAATTATATAACTGCTAAACCAAGTTATTTTAATGATAGTTTCTTATATACGTTCTTCTATAATGGAGAAGACTACGGACCAGAAGGTAAAGAGATTATTAAAAACCCATTAGGAGATGGGACAACTCTTTTTAGTAATGATGCAAAAGATTATTTAAAAGATTTTGTTAATGAAGGGGAAAACCAAAGTCATGCTGAAATTGGTCGTGAAATTCGCAACTTATTAGTATCTTATGAAAAAGGTGGAGCTGCTGAAATTAACAACATTAAAAGTGACAATATTTTCACCCCAGATTTCCAAGAAATGTTAAGTGATCAATACCACAATGATATTAACCTTTTTGTTACTAGCGAAGTTATCAAAAATAATTCATCAAAAATTGCCTTAACTTATGAGTTGTCAGCTTTTTTAACTTCTCCAAGAGTTGGTAATAATAGTTTTGAAATTGATTTACGTCAAGCCGATGCTAAAAACCAAATGGTTGGTGATAAAGAAATTAACAATTTAGTAATTTCTAAAGGGCGAAATATTGAAAAAGATTCAACAAATGAAATTGTTCTAACAGAAAAATATGCTAAAACAAATAAAATTAAAATTGGGGACAAAATTACTTTACCTGGAATATCAACAGGTCAAAATAGTTTGATGACAGTTGTTGGATTGGGAACTAAATTTGATACTTTAACTCCAAGTTCAAACTATTCAATCTTGACAAGTAATCCTGATGAATATGCTTATGGATTTGTAAGTTATAAATATTTAGATCAATTGCGTTCAGATTCGTGAGAATCAAATAAAAATAATGAAATCGGTTATAAAACAATTATTAGAACAAAAAACCTTATTCCAAATTTAAACGTCTTTAACTTATTTGCAATTGATTTATTAAAATCAGATTCAATTTATCGTGAAGGGGAAAACTTTATTACCCCTCAATATGACTATCCAACAATTCAAGCATTAAGCAATATTCGTATTCAAGTAATTATTTTCTTAGTTTTGGCTGTTGTAGTTCTAGTCCTTGCGTTTATTTTCATTAACTTTGTTATTAAAAAAGAAATTAATAACACAAGAGTTCAATTAGGAATTTTTAAAGCATTTGGTTACAAAAATTCAGAATTATCATGAATTTTTGCAACAAAAATGTTAATAACAATCGCAATTGGAGTAATTTTTGGATATATAATTTCAATTCCGTTACAAGATTATGTTTCTGGACAATTTAGCAACAGTGTTACTTATGCATTTAGTAGCGTTTACTTCTCAGCTTGATTTGCAACCATTATCTTTATTGTAATTCCGTTATTGTTTACAGCTATCTCATACCTATTAACTTTAAAATACTTAAGTGAATCTGCTTTAAAACTAATTACTAACGGGACAAAGGCACCAACAAAATCAACTTTTAGAACTGTTTTGAAATGAGTATTTTTCCCAGTGGGAATTACAAGTTTAATTTTAACCAAAACCGCTCAATCTTTAAGTTATCACAATAAAGGATTTACTTGAAGACTACAACAATCATTTACTGCACGAGGTAAAGGTAAGTTCATCATGGTTATTACAATTTTCTCATTCTCAGCTTTATTATTCACTTTACAATTGGGTGCTAAAGCAGTTATGGGCTCAGCAATCAGCCAAGGATATGAAATGGTTCAAGATGGTGTTGATCACCGACTTACTTGAAAGAAAAATCCAGAAATTGACTTTAAAGGCGACAAGGTTGAAATTGTTAACCAAGATTGAGATGCAATGCGTACTGAATTTATCGGTTACAAAGATAATATGAACACAGCTTTAGAACAAAACTCAACAACCTTTAGAGATAATATGTCTCATGTAATAGGGTTGCTAGCAACAGATATTGCAGAAAGTAAAATCTTAGATCCTATGGATATATTAAAAGTTTACAAAAATGTTGATATTACAAATGATGAGGTAATTAAAACTAAAAATACAGAGGAAGTTTTAAAACTACATCTAACAGGAGAATCTCAAAAAACCATAATGGGAGCTACAGTAAATGGAACTGATGGTAAAAAAAATAATTACTATTTAAGTGATGTTTCAAAAACTATTTGTGTACTTACTCAAGCATATACAGGCGAAAGTGCTGACTGTAACGATTCAAATAATTGAGGTCTGCCTAACTCTCAAACATTTAGTGGTCTAGATTTACTAACTGGTATTTCCCCAGATGTTCAAGCTTTAATGTCAATGGCATTGACAGCACAAGTTGATCAAAATGCCGTGGTAACACCAAATCAAATTTATATTGACTCAAATAGAGAGTTATTACAATACAAAACAAATGTTCTTGTTGATGACTTGAATTCACAAAAGTTCGACTTGGAATTAGATTACTTTGATGACAATCTTGGAAGAACTCAAAATATTTACCGATTTAGTGGGGTTAGTGATAGCCAATATAATGAACTAAAAGTTAAAAATTCAGATCCAACAAAAATTAATGCCATTGTTTCGTATCGAATTGCTAAATTAATGAATTTATCAGTTGGAAGTGAATTCAAAGTTCGTACAGACACTACACAAAAACAACCACTGACAATTAAAGTATCAGGAATTAACCAATCAAATGCTTTTGGGACATTAATAATAGCATCTTATGAAAACTTCTTTAATGCTTTTAGAACTGAAGAGGGTTCAAATCAGGTAATCGAAGACTATCAAAATGAAATTATTTATGGAAATTCAATTTGATCAAAAAACAGACTTTTCAACGGAAGTATTGATATTGATAATATCGGAGCATCAGTGGCAGGTTTAGAATTTGCAGGAAAAAGCGTAGCTGTTTCAACAGGGGTTGATGCTCCAATATTTGGAACAATCTTTGATAAAATATTTGAAAGTTTACCAGGATTTGGGGCAGGTAGAGCTGGAAATTCAAATCAATTCACAGTTTTAACCAATGGTAGTTTAATTGCTCCAACAGAATTTGCCTCAAATATACCATTAGAATTGATGACAGCGACTTTGGACACTATTTTAGCCCGTTCAACAGTCTTAATGACACTATTTATTTTACTAGTAGCATTCTTGTTAACAATTATCTTAGTAGTTATTATGAATATTGTGGTGGATGAAGCGGCAAACATTATTTTAACCATGAGAGCATTGGGTTACAAGGCTGGGGAAATCAATTGAGTTGTAATGGGGAACTATGTAATTTGAACTTTAATAGGTTTTGCATTAGCTTATCTATTATCAATCCTTGTATGAATGGGAATTTTAGAGTTTGTCTGACAATCGTTTGGTATTTTAATACCATTCCCTTCAGACTGACAAACCCCAATTATTTCATTCTCAATACTAGCAGCTATAATGGTAATTGGATGAATTACAGCAATGCTGAAAATTTCAAACCGTCCATTAACAAATATAACAGCTTATAGTTAATAAACTTTGTAAATAGTTTATTAACTATTTTTTTGTAAAATTTTATAAAAAAATAGATAAAGCGATTATAATAATTATGGTGAACTAATGAAAAAAATCTTAATAAACTATTTAAGGTCTTTTAAACAATACTTTGTCCAAATGCTGGGAGTATTGTTATTTTTAGTTATCTTAAGTTCGGTTTCAATTGGAATGATGACTACATCTTTGCAAATTCAAAGTCGGGCAAGCAAAATTAAAAATAATACTAACGAGTGAGATTTATTTTTTAATTATAATGCCCATTCTTTAACCAATCAGTTCGTTTATGAATACTTTTACGAGGGAAATCCCATAAAAAAGGATAATGAAATCTTTTTATCAACTCCAAATAACCAAGATGGTTATGGTTTTTTGACACCTCGTTTTAAGGAATATTTATCTTCACTATCAGATGAAAATGAGGAAAATGAAAAAGTTAGCAAGGAAGATTTAATTGCAAAGCAAATTAAATCTTCAATGTTGACTTTTGAACAAGGTGGTAAAGTTAAATCAGAAATTAAGGATTCAAATGGTGCCTTCTTAGGAGCTGATTTTTTCTCAACCGAATTTACAGATTACCTTGGTGGGTCTAATCCTGAAGGCGTTAATTATAACCACAAAATCCCATTCTATGTTACCAAAACTATTGCCAATAATAACTTTAATAAGGAACTTATTAAAATGACTTGATCCTTGGACTTACCAATTATTAAATCAAGAGTTGCTGAAAGTAGTGAAAAAAGAGTAGTCCATTTAAAAAATGGACTATCAAGAGATTTTAATAATTTTAATGGTCAAGAAATTTCTCAACTTTATATTCAAAAGGGGCGCAATGTTGATCCTAACAACCTTGAAGATAGAGAAATTGTTTTAACAGATAAATTCGCTCGCCTTAATAACCTTAAACCAGGTTCTATCATTGAATTAGAAACGGGTTGAGAAAACGGCAAAACTCAGATGGAAGAATGAAAAGTTGTGGGAACAGGTATTAGATACGAAGATCTGGCAACCACGGGTTATGTTAATGAAGTTAATCGCGACATGAGTAAATTTGGGTTTGGCTATGTTGATGATAGAATGATTGAAAAAATAGAGGCCGAACGTTGAGAAGAAACTAGTTTAGCTAGAGCAAACCTGTCAATTAATAACTACATCAATTTTCAAAAAAGTACTGTTAATTTAAATGATTTATTTATGATTAGTCAGGTTAATGAATTTGGAATTTATCAAGCTGATTCAGTTATTATTAATAATTTAGCTAATTTCAAAAATCAACCAGTAATTATTGGTGTCTTTGCTCAAGTGATTATGAATATTGTTCTTGGTTTTCTAATTATTTCCTTAGCATTTATTTTTATTATGTTTTTAATTAAAAAAGAATTAAATGAAAGTGTTAGACAAATAGGAATATTTAAAGCTTTTGGATATCGAAATTCAACGTTTGCATCAATTTTTGCAATCAAAACAACGATAATCGTAGGAATGGGTATCTTACTGGGATTATTTTTATCACTACCCTTACAATATCTTGGTTTTATTTCATTTGAAGTTAATATCATGTTTTTTATTCATCAATTTTATTTTAATGCACTATTTTTGTTCATGATTCTAATTATCGTTCCGATTTTATTTGGCTTAATTGCCTTTACTTCAATAATTTTATCAATGAAAAAAACTGCCTTGGAAATGATTTCAGATAACGGAGTAGAAAAAAGAACAAACAGCAAAAGAATTTTAGCTTTACAAATAATTTTCTTCCCATTCTTTATCATTAAATTAATTAATGATAAAATTGCTGGATATTTAGAAGTTCGTAGTATTGGTTTTAATTGACGATTGCGACGCGCTTTTACAACTCGTTCAATGGGGAAATTTATTTTGATAATGTTTTTATTTAGTTTTTCATCATTAATTTTAATTTCTCAATTCCAGGTAAGAACCTTTGCTGAAGACCTTGTACCTACAAGGGACAAGAAGTTTATTTCTTCAATTGATCATTCTTATAATTTTGGGAATTATCAAAAAATTGACTATAATAAAGATGAAAAAAAATTATCTTGAGTAAATCCTGAAGTTTATCAAGAAGCACCCATGGAAATTGATTTTTATGAAAATCGTAAAGACTTTAAGAAAAATTTAGACGAAAAATCTTCTAAATCTCATGAGCAAATATCATGGCTTTTGAAAAGTATTAATAAAGAAGTTATCAAAAATTCTGAATATATTATAAGTGATAATGAAATAACTGGATTAAAGGAAAATGATGCCCAAATAATTAAAGATTTATTTTTGAGTAACATTATTAAAATTAATCCTAGTAATAATTATGATGTTAGTTTGATTGAAAGTGTTTCAAAAACCAACCCAAGCGCTTTAAAAAATACTTTATTTTTAATGACATCAAAAAATTATGAAGATTTAAATAATAACTACTACTTATCAGATGTTGGTAAAACAGCTTGCTTGATTGGGGAAAAAGAATTTCTTAAAGAAGAAGGTAGATGGTTTTATCAACAATTATTAAAAAGTCAAAGTCCTGAATCAGCATTAGCTGCAACTCGTAAAATGGTTGAAAGTCTAATTAAGAATAATAGCTTAGATTGTGATGATAATTATTATTGAAATCCCTTAAACTTTGATGATTTAAAAAGCGGTAATGATATATCTAGAAAAAATAAATCTTTAGACGAAATTTGATCGAAGGCGAGTCCTTTTTCAAAAGACATTTTTCAACTTGCATTTTTAAATGATGACAAACCTTCAACTCTAGTTCTTAATAATCAATTACTTTTAAGAAGTGGTAAAGAATACTTGACTTATAATTTTAAAGCGGCACCGTTTAGTCAAAACCTAACCACTGAAATGAACTTGGTGCTAGCTGATACAACCAAGGGGGACAAAAACGCTTACTTTAATGTAATAAAAAATAGTCAAATGAGTTGAAGTGATTGAAGTAATTTATCACAGTTAAATAATTCAGATAATAGTGTAAATGCTGTGATAAGCAAATTAACAGCGAAAACTTTTAATTTAAAAAAAGGTGATATTTTTAAAGTAATTATTCAAACGGATACTAAATTAGCTGTGCCATTGACTGTTAGTGCCATTAACGGGGATGATATTTACTCTCACGATGTAATAGTTGATCATAAAACGTTTTTAGATGTCTATGGTGATGAAGAGGTTAGGGGAAATAGTTCTCAACTTTACAATAATTTAATTTCAACAACTCCGGTTTTTAATTATTCAAATAAAGTGAATCCAAATGCAGGAGATGTTTCTTTAATTGCTCGTAGTCTAACCAATATATCAAATGATAATACTCCAATTTTTGGTTCAATTTTTAGTGATTTTATTGATTTTGACCAATATCCAATTGGGAGCATTTTGGATAAAAAACCAACTTTGATGACTAATCCAGTTAAAATTAGTGAATCAGATTCCCCATACACTAATCTTTTTTCAGCTGAAAAAGCTTATGCCAAAACGATGACCTCAAATCTTACTACAATATTAAATATTGTTTTAGGTGCTATTATTGCTATTTTATCAATTATAATTATGGTGCTAGTTTTATCAATAATTGATGAGGCTGCAAAGATTATTCTAACATTAAAATCTCTGGGATATTCAACGGCACAAGTTAATTGAATTGTTATGGGGGACTACTTCATCTGAGGTCTAATCTTATTTATCTGCAGTTACTTTATGTCAATTCTATTTTTCTACGTTTTTAGTATTTTTGCTTGATCAAGCATGAACTTATTAATCAATTATTGAATCAATATATCAATTGCATTAATCACCTTCTCAATATTAACTTTGGTAATTTTGTGTGGATGAGTGTCTAGTTATGTTAAAATTAAAAGAAAAAAGATAACCGAGATTACAATCTAAATTTTAGGAGAACCAAATTATGAGAAAAATCACAAAAAGTTATTTGAAAACTTTTTTTAAGTCGTGAGTTGAAACTTTCGGGTCAATTCTTTTTACAATTTTATTAACTTTAACTGCAATCGGTCTTATGGGACCTTCAGTTCAGATTATTAATAAAATTAACAATATTGAAAGAAAAACCAATAAGTGAGACTTTGAAATGGATAATAACTACAACTATTACTCTGCTGATTTAGTTTTTAATTATTTTTATTCTCATAATGACTTTGATTTAAATGATGAAATCAAGCTTGAAATTCCTGAAGGTGAGTTTAGTTTTTTTACCCCAGAATTTTATCAATCACTTCATGCTCAATTAGGAGCCCCTGAATCAGATCAACCTTTAAAAATGGAGGAAATTGAGGATGGCAGGGTTTTTACAGGTATTTTAAATACCACAATGAGTGTTTTGATGAGTTCACAAAATGGTTTGCATACACAAAGTAAGATTGAAGAAATTGGTGGATCAAGAAATCTGACTTATGGTGAATTATTTACTGTTGATTTTCAAGATTTAATTGGCAAGAACAGCGGAAATTATGGAAGCGTTCAATTATTCTTACAAAATCAGATTTTTAAGAATGCTTTAGAAGAAAAAAAGATTTTAGTAGATTATAAGCCTAAAATGTATTTTGAGGAAAGACCGGTTTTACAATCAAAAGGTCGCTCAATTGAAATTAGAAAAATCTCAGATAACAGCAAAAATGAGCTAGACAACTTAATTATAAGCGAAGGTGAATTACCAAAATATAACACAAATACACCAGAAGTTGTTGTAACTGATTTGTTTGCTAAGTCTAACAATTTAAAAATAGGGGATATGTTGGAGTTGCCTTTAGGATATAATAATGGCCTAATGATTAATCAGAAATTTAAAATATCAGGTTTTGGAACTAGCCTAGAATCACTTGCAACCGGGGAAAATTATTTTTCAACCTGAAAAAATAGTCATAATTATTTTTATGCATTCTTAGATTCGAAAACTTTTGATGATAAATTTTTTGACTTTTATAACAATCAAAATCAAGATATTCATGCTCTAAGAGCTAGAACATTAATTAAATTAAATGATAAAAATTTTAATATCGAAAAAATGTTTGTGAATGAAAATACTGGAGTGACAATTTTTAATAAAAGTGATGATATCTTGATAAATTTTAAAGATGATTTTTCAATTGAGAACTTAAATATAACAAGAATTGAAGCAATGCTATTTATAATGATTGCAGTGGTGGTTTTGTTTTTAGCTTTTGTATTCATTAATTTCCTAATTAGAAAAGAAATTAACGACTCATTAAAGCAACTGGGAATTTTTAAAGCGAGTGGATATACAAACTTTGAACTTGCTTGAGTATTTGCTATTAAAGTTACAATTTCAATCTTTATAGGAATTTTGATAGGTTATTTTATTTCGTTTCCTGTTCAATCTTATGTACTGTCGCTTTTTTCAGAACAAATCATATTTTTTGTTCATCCAGTCCTTTACTCTCTTGGTTTTCTAGCCCTTATATTCATTCTTATACCAGTATCATTTTTATTAATTAGTTATTTTTTGATAACTATACTACTTGGTAAATCTACTATGTTTTTGATAAATAACACAGCAAGAATAAAAGAACCTAATCAATTTCAAATAATATTGACATATGTTTTCTTTCCGATTTATATTTGAAAAATTACTTCCAACAAAATGAACCACTTATTGATTCAAAAAAATATTGGTTTCAATTACCGTTTAAGATCGGCTTTTACAAAAAGATCAAAAGGAAAATTCATTGTTACAATTTCCTTATTTTCTTTATCAACTATGTTATTTTTATTCCAATTGGGGTCAAAAGATTTAATTGATCAAAACTATCACCGCTTTACTAGACCTTATAATGAAAATTTGGATCACTTCTATAAATTCAATTCTCAACCAAATATTATTTGAGATCAAGAAAATGGCTTCAAGATCGAAAAAGAAAATGATTTTGTCAATAATCCTATAAATTATGTAGGATACAACAAAGGTGATTTTCAAAAAACCGTTCAAGAAAATAGTGATAATTTTCAAGAAAAAGTTAGTTTTTTGGTTGATTCAATTATTGGAGCTATTAAAAATGATAGTGAAAACCTTATTTCTGATAAAATGATTACTAATGGATTTTCAAGTGAAAATTGAGAAAATTTAGGAATAGGTTTAACAAAACTGCTAAAAACAAACATTTTTGAAATGAGTGAAAACAACAGCTTTGAAAATCTTCCGCAAATAAGTAATAATAGTGAATTAGATAAAACTGCGCTCCTATATCCTCACGAACAAATTCAAGGTAAAACAAGTGCTTTTAAATTAGATGATTTAAAAAGAATAATCATGTTGATTTACTTTCAAAACTCAGCAATTGAGTACTCAAACACTTCTTATAACAATCTGATTGATCAAGGAATGCCGTCTCAAATAGCCTTAAGCATTACTAGAAAAGGTCTTGAAAATATAATTGGTAAAGAAGATTTTAGTGATTTTAAAATAAATGAAAAATTATTTAATGAAAATAATAATGGCCTTACTAGAAGTGTTGATTTTCAATCAGGAAACCTTCCACAAATAACAAGAATACTATTTGCTTCAGCCCTTGGATCACAACTAGAAAATCAAACATTGATAACAAGTAACAAACTATTTTATAATAGGGATACTGATAATTTATCATATAGTTTAAACGTCAAGCCACTGATAAAATCAAATTCAGATTATACAAATATGGAACTTATTGATTTTGACAATAAATATGGTGATTTTAAAAATGCTTGAAGGATTAGATTGACCAAGTCAGATACTTTGCAAAATATGAAAAATCAAGGTTTTGACAATCCTTTTGAAACAAAGGTAATTATTTCAAAATTATTTGCCAAAAAATATAATTTAAAAATAGGGGATAGTTTTCTTGTTAGTACAAAAACAAATCCAGGGCTTTCGGCAATTACTAGGATGAGGGTTGCTGACATTAATTTAGCAAATACTTATACTGAAACGATGTTTGCTGATTATGAGACATTTTTCCAAGTTAACTCATCAAGTATTTTAAACCCCGAAAAAGAAGATTCTGTTGTTTTGAAGAACCGCTTATCTTCACAAACTGAAATTTATTTAGGTGATTTAAATACAAATGATTTTGCAAGCACTTATTTAAATATCAAGCTTAATACTGATTCTCTAGCAATTAATTATGAGATCGGGACCCCAATCTTAGGATTTTGATTGAAAGAAATTTTGCCTTTAAAAGAATTATTCAACGATGAGGTTAGCTTTGCTAAAAGTCCAACTTTTATTACAAATCCTAGTCTTACTGATAAATTCAACAATTCAAGTATGAGTTATGTAAAATTATCAAAAATTTATGCTGACGATTTAGTTTCAGAAATTAGCTCGATGATGACTCTATTTATGATTTTAAATTCTGCGCTTCTAGTAATTTTATTTATAATAATAATGAACATAGTAATTGATACTTCGAAAAATATTATATTTACAATGAAAGCGTTTGGTTACAAGAACTCAGAAATTAATTGAATCGTAATCGGAAACTATGTGATTTTTTCATTTATAGCTTTCATCCTATCATACCTATTTTCATTGATAGTTTGGTCAATCGTTTTAGATATTGCATGAACCACTTCGAATGTTTTGATGGAATTCCCTTGAAGTTTTGCAGCACCAATGATAACTTTTTCGGCTCTAAGTGTTGTGGCGTTCTTTGGGTGATTAACAGCTCAAATGAAAATCAGAAGAGAGTCAATTATTAGCAATTTAGATTAGGAGATAAATCATTGAATTTTTTAGATCACTTTCAAAAAATAGTAGAAAACTATACTCAAAAAATCATCAAAATTAGTTACAATAAATATAAAATCAGGTGACCATATGAGGATTATTTTAAAATAACTTCATTAGCAAACATGATAACTTTTTTGGAGAAAGATTTGGATTATAAATTCGGTAATCTACTTTCAGATGAAATTGAGAGTAAAATAATTTCTCTTAGAAAATTAGTTAAAAGTAATTATGACTTTGCTGTCAAAATAATCACTGAACTACCAAACCAAGAAGATCAATTTAAACAATATAAGGAATATTTGATAGTTACTTATAGTAAAGTTAAAAACTTTGTTAATTTGACCCTAATTAAATGAATTTTTCATAATATTATTCATGAAGAAATCTATGTAAATGGGCAATATATTGATGTTGATAAGTATTATGAAGTTGGATTTCATAAGTTAATAAATGATTTTTTGCTTCAACAAATTAAGTTAATAAAAGTTATTATTAAATTAAGTCCTGAAGATTCAGAGTTGCAAGAGATTTTATTGCAAAAAAATAGTGAAATAATTAGTAATAACAATACAATTAAATTACTTAAGGAAACAAAATAATACGCTTTATAAACCATATCATTAATGATAATATTATAATTAAGGAGAAATAAGATGATAGATCAACTAAAAGAACTACAAATTAATTTTAATGATAGAATTAAAAATTCTTCATCACGCGAGAGTGTGGAGGAGCTAAAAAAAGAATTTATGGGCAAAAATTCGCCTTTGAATGCAATTTTACAACAATTAAGAAATGTTGACGCTCAGACTCGTCAAGAAGCTGGTAAATTAGCCAACGAAATTAAGAATCAAATTCTTGGTGAAATTAATGCTCTACAAGATAAATTTGACCAAGAAGATTTAAAATCTCAATTAAGCTCTGAAAAAATGGATGTTTCACTACCAGGTTTAGAAATGAGTTTTGGTTCAAAACACCCATTAAACTTAGTAATTGAAGAATTAAGTGAAATATTTTCAGAGTTAGGCTTTGAGATGGTTGATGGTACTGAATTTGAAGAGGATGAGTATAATTTTCAGCGTTTAAACTTGCCTGAGGGACACCCAGCAAGAGATATGCAAGATACTTTTTATGTAAACGAAAAAGAGGTTTTAAGAACTCATTGTACCAACATGTCATCGCGAGTTTTATCAGAACTTGCCTTATTAAGTGGAGATGTAAAGCAACACGGATCAGTTAGTTTTGGAAATGTCTATCGTCGTGATGTTGATGATGCTACCCATTCGCACCAATTTATGCAAATTGATGCATTTTTGATTGGACCAAAAATTTCTTTTGCAAATTTAAAGTGAATTTTACAATATTTATGTAAAAGACTATTTGGTGACAATGTTAATATTAGAATGCGTCCTAGCTACTTCCCGTTTACCGAACCAAGTGCAGAAGTTGATTTAAGCTGTTTTAAATGTTGTGGAAGTGGCTGCAAATTATGTAAAAATTCTGGTTGAATTGAAATCTTGGGATCAGGAATGTTTAATGAGAATGTTTTAAAACTAAATGGTATTAATCCGCAAAAAAACACCGCTTTGGCTTTCGGAGTTGGAGTTGAAAGAATAGCGATGTTAAAATACGGAATCTCTAATATTAGAGATTTCTATGAAAATGATATTAGATTTTTAAATCAATTTCATTTTTTTGGTAATTAGGAAGGGGTAAACTGATGATAATTACAAGAAATTGACTAGAAAAATATATTGACTTAAAAGGAATAGCCAACTCTCAAATTTCGGTGGCATTAAATTCGCTGGGATTTGAAGTTGAAGAAGAAAAAAATTATGATAATTTAAATGATGAATTAGTATTAGGTCATGTTGGTTTTTGTGAAAAACTACAAGGCACTGCTTTGAGTACCACTTTTGTTGATACTGGAACTGAATTGCCTCACTTAATTCTTTGTGGAGCTGGAAACGTAGCAGAAGGGCAATTTGTTATAACTGCTTTACCCGGGATGAAGATTGCCAACGGACTAACAATTAATAAAAGGGAAATTCAAGGTAAAACATCAGAGGGAATGATTTGCTCATTAGAAGAAATCGGTTTAGGAAAAGAGTTTCAAACCGAAGAAGAACTAGATGGTATTTATGAAATTCATTCAAAAGATGACTTATATAAACTTTCAGGGACTCCGATTTTAAAAACAATTGGTTTTTTAGATTATACTTGAGAAGTTGATTTAACCTTAAATCGAAGTGATGCCCTTTCTGCTTTCCAAATCGGGAAGGAAATTGCCAATTACTTTAAGCGAGACTTCAATCTAAATCTGGAGACGGGTTTAAAAGAAAGTTCTCAAAAAACTAAATTTGATGTTAAAATTTCTGAAAGTATTAGAGATGATATTAAAATGGTGGCCCATACTTTAATTGAAACAAAAAAGATTTATTCATTAAAATCAGAAAATCTATTCTTATACTCAAATGATGAGTTGATGATGAAATTTAGTGGAATTAAAAAAGAAAATAGTTTTTTTGAAGATGTCGCCAATTTAATTGGTTTTGAATCTGGGCAACCAGCAATTATATTGGATGCTAAAAAAATTACTAAATCTTTAGAAATAGTTAACTTAGGAAATGAAAATGATCCTGAAATCGTTATAAAACATGATGGCAAATTAGTTTCAATTCTTGGTAAAGGAATTGAAAGTGATTTTTTACCAACTGAAAAAAGTGAGCAATTAGTAATATTTTATTTAAACATTAACCCAATTTTAATGCGTCGCCAACAAAAAAAATTAAACTTATCAAATTGTGCCTTACAAAGATATATGAAGCCAATGAGTTTGAACCTGGTAAATCTAGCATGAGAGGTTACTATTAGTTGATTTCATAAGTATGATTTTGTTGAATCTTTTGAGGGGTTAACTTTTATTAAAACTGAAGCTACTGACCCAAAAACAATTTTATTACCATCGAAAAGAATACGCGAATACCTTGGCTTTGGACTTAATTTGTCAAGACTGAGAAAACTATTTGCACATTTAGATTTTGAAATTAATCTAATTGGTGAAAAAAATAATATTTTTGAATTTATTTGCGATAAAAATAGATTAGACTTGAACTTTGAAGCTGATATAATCGAGGAAATCGCACGTCTTTATGGTTATGATAATATCAAACCAATTGCTCCTGTGATTCCTATGACTCAAAAACCTAAGGATTTAGAGAGAAATATTCAAGGTAAAGTATCCAATTATTTAATAGGGGCAGGATTTACTAATATTAAAACATACTCTTTAATAAAAGAAGAGGATGCGATTAATTGAGATTTATTTAAAATTAATAAACCAATCAAATTGATGTCTCCAATTAGTAAAAATCACGAAGTCTATCGTCAAACACTTATTAAATCTTTTATTGATACTATTGAATTTAATTCAAGCAAGGGTAATAAAAATACTAAATTTTACGAAATAGCAGATCTCTATAATTTGGATAAAATTAGACAGCGTCATTTGACAATTTCAACAACAGGTGATTTTATTGATGATAAGGTTAATAAAACTAAAATTCCTGGAAGTTTTGAATACTTAAAATCAATTTGTGAAAATGTTTTAAGAGTTATGAATGTAGATTTAGAAGAAATCGACTTTCTTCTAAACGAAGAATCATTAAGCGAAATGCATCCATACATCAACGCAAAAATAATGTATAAAAATGAAATTATTGGTTTTTTGTTTAAATTAAATCCTCGCAAAGAACAAGCTTTGAAAGTATCAAGCGCTTTCATTCTTGAAATGAATTTAACAAGAATTAAATTAATGTCAAAGAAAAATATTGAATTAAAATCTATTTCAAAATTCCAAAAAACTTCTCGTGATGTATCTTTTGAGATAGATTCAGATATAACTCTAGGTCAACACATTAAACAAATTTGTGCAAGTGTAGACCACTTAATAGCCTATAAAATAATTGATGTTTATCAAGATGAGGGATTAAAAAACAAGAATGCCAAAGCAATTGCAATGAATTTCACTTTTAACTCTCTTGAAAAACAATTATCAGATCAAGATGTAGCTGAAGAATTTAATAAAATTCTTAAAAATATTGAAAATTTAGGTTATAAGGTGAGATAAAATGAATGTCTATACAAAAAGAGAACTGAACAATAAAAAGAAAATTGATCTAAATTTTGAACTAGAAATAAGCCAAGACGAGGATTTTTCAGCTTATTTAGTAAAGGGATTTAATAAAATTCAATTTAAAGGAAAAATCAACTACTCTGATACTTTGGAATCTGTTGAAATAAAGGGTAAAATTGACTTTGAATTAATGGCTATTGATGCTAGAAATGGAGGCACATTTCCCTATAAAAACTCAATTGATTGAGATGATAGTTATACCTTTAATGAGGAATATAGCGACCAACAAAACCTGATTTTAAACGACCAATTAGTTTTAAAAGATTTAATAATTGAACAAATTCTTTTAAATATTCCTGTGAACTTATCTAATAATTGTGGTACAATTTCTAAGGTTGGTAAAAATTGAAGTTTATTATCAGAAGATCAATTTAACGAACAACAAGAAAATCGCGTTGATGAACGCTGATCTAAACTTCTTGAATTACAAGAAAAAGACAAAAACATTAAATAAAAATAGGAGGTGTTAATATGGCTGTACCATTTAGAAAGACTAGTAAGGCTGCGAAAAACAAACGTCGTAGTCACTTAAGTTTAGTTTCAAACGCAATTATTTCTTGTCAGAATTGCGGGGCAATGATTAGACCACACCGTGTATGTAGAGAATGCGGAAACTATAAAGGCAAAGAAGTAGTTAGAGTTGAAAATTAATTTTCAATTAACTTAGTTCTATTAATAATTCAGTTATATTCATGTTTATTCATGAATATAACTGAATTTTTTTTGCTTTTTATTAGCTAAAAAGCCAGATTATTTGATAATTGTGTCTAAAAGTGGGAGGAAAAATCAAAATTAAAAGCCTAATAAAAAAAATAATTTTAAATTATTTTTTTTATTTTCAATTATTTTTAAAAATAAGTAGTAAATTGAGCTTTTATTACCTGTAAAAGCCCATAAACACTGGGTTTTAGCGATAAAAGTCATTTTATATAATTTATTATTTTTTTGAAAATAATTTGAAAAAATGTTGCCTATGACCATAAAAAGATATATAATGTTTTCAAGTGGGAGAAAGTGGGGGATTTTGTGTTATTAGGTACATTCGAACATAATTTAGACGAAAAATTACGTTTAACCATTCCTTCAAAACTAAGAAACCAATTAGGTGATACTATTTATGTTTCTAAGGGTTTTGAGGGTTGTTTAGAGATTCGTAGTCAAACTGAGTTTGAAATCTGATATAAGGAAATCTCTCAGCATAGTTCTACTAACTCTAATGCAAGACTAGTTGCAAGACAAATTTTCTCAAACTCAGCAGAAATAGATTTTGATTCAGCTGGAAGAATTAAACTTCCAAGTAATCTACTAAATCTGGCTGAAATTACAAAAAATGTCTTAATATTAGGTATTGGAGATAAAATCGAAATTTGAGATGTCAAAAAATATCAAGATTATAGCAATGGCCACTTAACAGATCTTGAAGAAGT
Source organism: Spiroplasma alleghenense (assembly GCF_003363775.1). Lineage (NCBI taxonomy): Bacteria > Bacillati > Mycoplasmatota > Mollicutes > Entomoplasmatales > Spiroplasmataceae > Spiroplasma > Spiroplasma alleghenense. Next base: position 716,986 of record NZ_CP031376.1, on the reverse strand, counting down.
TGCAAACCAATTAGGCGGAGCAAAATAATGACTGAACTACATGTTCCAGTATTATTAAAAGAAACTTTACAGATTCTAAATATTAAGGAATCAGGAGTTTATGTGGATGCAACTTTAGGTAGAGCTGGCCATAGTCAAGAAATTCTAAAGCGCCTAACGGTTGGGCAACTGTTTGGTTTAGATCAAGACACAACAGCCATTGAATATAGTCAAAGTGTACTAAAAAATGTGGGTAAAAATTTTAGAATTCTGCAAGGTAATTTTAGCGAAATTGCCACTCTATTGGCCTTGAATGATGTTTTCAAAGTTGATGGAATTTTATTCGATTTAGGAGTTTCTTCACCACAATTTGATAATGCAGACAGGGGTTTTAGTTATCGTCTTGAAGGAAAACTTGATATGCGAATGAATCAGAAAAGTAATGAATTAACTGCTTGAAAAATCGTTAATGAATGAAGTTTGAAGGATTTAATCCAAATCTTTAGAGAATATGGTGAAGAAAACTATGCAGTGAGAATTGCAAATCGCATCATTGAGGCTAGAGAATTAAAACAAATCAATACAACTCTAGAACTTGTTGATGTGATTAAAACTGCATTGCCACAAAAAGTTTTAAAAGAAAAAAAACATCCCGCTAAAAAGGTTTTCCAAGCTTTGAGAGTTTGTGTTAACAATGAAATAGAAGTTCTTAAAATGGCTTTAAAAAGTTCGTTAAAACTACTAAAAAAAGATGGAATATTAGCGGTAATTACCTTTCAATCACTGGAAGAAAAAGTTGTGAAAGAAGTATTTAAATCAGTAACAATTGACGAGCAAGATAAATTCATTGCAAAATTACCAATCCCAATGACATCAAAAAAAGATTTTGAACTTGCTGTTAAAAAGCCTATTAAACCCAGCGAAGAAGAAATTATGATAAATAATCGTGCACATAGTGCAAAATTATGAGCTATTAAAAAAATATAGAAGGAGCAAAAAAATGAGAAGTGAAATATACGCTGCATTAGAGATTACAAAAAACGAATTGCGCTTTGCTGTTGGTAAATACCAAAGCAATAAAACCTTGAAAGTGTTATACAAATTTCAAGAAAATGGAAACTGATTAAATCAAGAAAACGAAGTAATTGATTCAAAAATGGTTTCAAACTTATTAGCAAAAGCTGTAAAGGAATATGAAAGAAACTTTAACAAAAAAATATTAAAAATTGCAGTTGTGGTTCCTGAAAAAGATACAGAAATTAAGGAAGCAATTTCAACACTAAATATAAGTAATGGGGGTCCTGCTAGAATCGTAACTCAACAAGACATCATTCACTTAAATAACGAGGCCAAAGATGTTAACTATTCTGATAGCCGTAAAGTTGTTTCAATTAAACCAACTCGTTATGTAATCGATGATACTTACAAAAAGGGAGTAGCTCCATTAGGGGCTGTTGCTCATAAAATTGCAATGTATTCAAATGTTTACACAATTCCAACAAAAGTTTATAATTCTCACTTACAAGTTGTTAAAATGGCTGGCTATGATGTATTAAACTGTTTAATTAAACCTTATGCATTGGCGAGACAAATTGTAAATATCGCTGATTTAAGAAACAAAATTTCTCTAGTTGTTAACTGAGATTCTGAGTATATTTCACTTAATATCTTTGCTCAAGAAACTTTGGTAAGAATTACTCCAATTAATGTTGGTTTAGACAAAATGGCAATTGAAATTGGTAATAAAATATTTACAAAACCTGATGTTGTTAAAAAATACTTATTTAAAATCCTTGATTTTAAATCAAATAATTTAAGTGAATCAATAATTTATAGAAAACACTTAACAAACGAAAATAAAAACTTTGAATTAACAATTGGAGAGTTTAAAAACATTTTCAGTGAATTAATTAGCAATATTATGCGTAAACTTAATAACATTATCAAACACGAAATTATCCAAAATACTAACAACGATTATCAAATTTACCATACTGGCAAAATTACTGAGATTTCTGGTTTTGAAGAATTACTTGTTTCAAAAGAGTTGATTGATCACCAAATGATTTACTACTCAGATGTAATTGGGGGAAATGATATTTGAACTACTGCCTTATGTGGAATCATGATTCAAGAACACATTACTAATAAAAATAGCAAGGTGATTACCACTTCAACTGGAATCGAAATGGTTGAAGAAATTAATCCAACCCCTTCAGTTTATAATCAAAATCCAAATTTAGGTCATATGGCTGGGCCACAACACAATCATAATCATCAACCGTTATTGCCAAATCATAATCATACATTTCAGCATGCAAATTTAAATGGTCAATTTCACCAACCCCAAAATTTTGCAGCTATAAGCCATGGTCATAATATTAGAAATTCAAAATTTCAATAAAATTACAATTTTGTTAAACAAAATGGTATTATAAAACAAACGGAACAAAACCAATCTGTTAATAATATTAATTAATAAAATCAAGAAATTAGTTAGGAGAAAAAAATATGAGCGAAATAAATTTAAATTTAAACCAAACGGCTAAAATTAGAGTAGTTGGAGTCGGTGGAGGTGGATGTAATGCTGTTAACCGCATGGTTGAAGAAAACGTCCAAGGAGTCGAATTTATTGTTGCAAATACTGATGCACAAGTTTTGGCTGCAAGTAAAGCTGAAACTAAGATTGTTATTGGAGCTGAAATTTCAAAAGGATTAGGAGCTGGTGCAAACCCTGATATTGGAAGACAAGCTGCGATTGAAACTGAAGCTAAGCTAAAAGAAGTTCTTTCAGGAAGTGATTTAATTTTCATTGCTGCTGGAATGGGTGGAGGTACTGGAACTGGTGCAGCTCCCGAAATTGCTAGAATTGCCAAAGAAACTGGAGCTCTAGTTATCGGAATAGTTACAAAACCATTCCGTTTTGAAGGACGTATGAGAAATTCTTATGCAGTTCAAGGAATTGAAGAATTAAGAAAATATGTTGATTCAATTATAATTATCTCAAATGATCGTCTTTTAGACATAATTGGAGGAATTCCTGTAGCTGAATCATTCCGCGAAGCTGACAATATTTTAAAACAAGGTGTTCAAACAATTACTGATTTAATTGCTGTTCCATCAGTAATCAATTTAGATTTTGCTGATGTTAGAACTGTAATGCGTGGTAAGGGTAATGCCTTGTTTGGAATAGGTATTGGAAAAGGTCCTGATAAAGCTATTGAAGCTGCTAATAAAGCTATCACTTCTTCGTTATTGGAAACCAGCGTTCGTGGTGCAAAAGATGCCATTGTTAACGTTACTGGTGGTAAAAATGTTTCTCTAAATGACGCATATGACGCAGTTGATATTGTTCAACAAGCTAGTGGTGAGGATTTGAATATTATTTTCGGAATCGCTATAAATGAAAATTTAGACGATGAATTAATCGTTACAGTTATTGCAACCGGCTTTGAAGATGACTATCGTAAAACTGAACCAATGTTTAGTCAAAGTTTTCAACCTTCAAACAATAATCGTCAAACTTTTGAGGCTGAACCACAAATTCAACCAAAACCTCAAGTTCAATCATTTAATGATTACGATCAACAAGTGAATCATCAAAATGTTGCTCCTGCTAATAACCAATTTGAAAACTTTAATGATGAATTTGATGATGAGCCGTTGCAAAATGCTTATGATCGTCGAACTCCTTTAACAGAGCGACAAGATCCAAAACGTCCAAGTTTTGTTCAAGAGGAAGAGAATGAAATGGTATCAATTCAAAACCGCATGGATAAATTTAAAGAGGGAGAAGATAACCTTCAACCAAAACCAGATGCAATTAATGTTGCTGATAATAGTGATGATGATGGTGATTTCCCGACTTTCTTGAGAAAAAAATGGTAAGTAATTATGGGCTGAAGAAAAGATAAGAAAGCAGAAGCTAATAATCAAATAGAAAATAAATCAGCATATCAACCACCACATGAAAGACCTTTAAATAGTCGATTTAGTTTTGAAAATGAAGTTTTTGATATCAGTCACACAACTCATTTTGAACCAAATAGTTATAGTGAAATTCAAGAAGTGGCTGATGCGCTGATTCGTTTTCGAAAAGCAACAGTTAGTTTCGCAAAACTAACTGCTCAAGATAAGGTTAGAGTAATTGATTTCTTGACCGGAGTTATGTATGGTCTTGATGGTGATTACCGCAAGCTAGATAATAAAGTCTATCAATTTATATTACAGCACTAGATTGAAAAAGAGTACAAACTCTTTTTTGTGTTTAAGGAGGAAAAATGGAAGATCGTTTTATTGCTAGAAAATTAATAAATCTTTTTAATAAAGCACATAATTTGGCTTTTCTAAGTAGTTCTACTACAAAAGTTAACTATAATTTGGTTAAACTTTTTAATACTGCTTTTAATGATGAATTTAAAAACAATCCACTTTACATTGGGGATGGTGTAAAATTGGAAACAATAAATTTTAAATCAGAGGATAACTTAAATTTATCAGGAACAATATATCGTAATCCTGTTAAAACTAACAAATGAATTATTGGTTTACATGGTTATTCAAGTTCTGGGATTGCTAAATTATTTTCAATTTGAAATTATCGAGAACTCGGATACAATTTAATGGTTTTTGATTTTCGTTGTCATGGTAATAGTGATAATGACATTATTACTTTGGGATACAAAGAAAATTGAGATTTAAAAGCTGCAATTAAATATCTTTGAGCCAACGAGGTTGTTGAGTCTATTGGTATTTCAGGAACTAGTATGGGTGCTTTTACATTGAATTATTTTTCAATTACCGAAGAGGAATTCATTCGTAAACACAAAGTAAAATTTGGGATTTCTGATTCTACTTTTATGAGCGCTCCCAAAGCATTAGAATATTTAATCAACCATCAAGCTCCATCAATTTTTGGTAATTACTTATCAGTTGTTAAACAAGACATAATTGATATTTATCGTGATGAAAATGATGTAAACTTAGACAACCTTGATTATTTAAAGTTAATCCCTAAAAATCTTAAAAGTTTTCCAATTTTATTGATTCATACAATTGATGATGATGTAACAAATTATCAAGATAGCGTTAAAATTTATGAAGCTAAAACAAATGCTGAAAAATCAGCCAATAATGAGTTAAAATTATTTGAGAGCGGCGGTCATACTAAAGCTATTGTAAAGAATTATGATGAGTATATGAAGGTTTCGAATCAATTTATAATCAATAATCAATAAATGTTTAAGGAGTTTTATCAATGAAAGAAAAAGAAAGTAATGTCCTTGTAGAATTAAATAATGTTTCTAAAATATTTAAAAAGGGAGCTTGGGCCTTAAAAAAAGTAAATTTAAAAATCCATAGAAATGAAATAGTAACTTTTCTTGGAGCCAACGGAAGTGGTAAGAGCGTTCTAGCAAGTATTATTGCTAATAATTTAGCTCAAACCGCTGGATTTATTGACTATTACTTTACTCAGGATTCAGTTTTCAATTCTGTTGGAATTCAATTTCGTGATCAAAGCTGACCAAGCGGCTTTATTACAAAAGATATAATTGAACTTTACAAAAACATTTTTTTAATGGAAGATGAGGTTTGAATTCAAACATTAATTGAAGTTTTTGAAATCAATGCTTTTATTAATAAACCACTCTCAAAATTGAGTGTCGTTAATTTACAAATGTTTAGTTTGTTTCTAGCTTTTTTTCACAAACCAGAACTAGTTGTAGTAGACGAAATCTCATCATCGATTGGTTATAATTTTAGAACAAGAATTTTTGAATTTTTTGAAAGCTTTGTTAAAAATTATAACGGAACTTTGATAATAGTTTCTCCTGACCATGACTTTATTGACCAATATGCATCAAGAGTTATTTTCTTAAATGATGGTCACATTATTGATGATCGTAGTATATTCGAACTAGAGCAAAAATATCTTTCAGCAGCAAACTACATCAAAAAAATTAGTAATGAAATTACTTCAAAAATTATCAAACCAAAGCCCGATCCGTTTTTTAAACCGATTTTAAGAGATTATAATCTACAACTAACAGGTCTTAAAAAGCAAATTGAAAAGGCTTTTGAAAAGTACACTTTCGTTAAAGAAAGTTCTTTTGAAATTTTTGTCGAAAATATTTTATTTTATTTTGATGAAATCGCTAATGAAATTACAGAACTTTCTAATCAAAGTCTAGAAAAAGAAAATGTTATCAATTTAAGAAGACTAATTAAGTCAAATACAAAGAGGTCTAAAGTAGAGTTACAAAAAATTAAGAGATTTATAAAACAAAATAGTAATTTTTTAAAGTTGAAAAAAATTGAAAAATTAATTAAAGACTTTATTGATTATTTAAATATTAAGGTTAAACCAATTTTTAGATCAAATGAAATTATTTTTGGTGGTAAAAAGAAAAAATTATTAAATATTAATAGCGATCAAACAGAATTAGAAAAAATGAAGCAAAAGTATATTCGTAAAGAATTGAAAATTATAAAAATGGAGCGAAAAAATTATAAAAAATTTAAACGCAGTTTAAAATAGTTAGAAGGGGATAATATGAAAAGAAATTGAGTAATTTTTAAAAAACTTTGAAAAATTCAATTTCATAACTATTGAACTGACGTTACAAATATAGTTTTGGGAATTGTTATCACCACTTTTACTTTAATATGTTGATTAATGTTTAAAAACAAAGGTGTTACAACTGACCGATTCTTATTAGCTTCTGCTATTGGGATTGCTGTTATTAGGAATTCTCTATATAATTTTGGTCGAACAATTAATGATTTTAATAATAAGCATCTAGTAAAAGCCTTTTTACTGACACCAATTTCGAAAAGAATTTTAGTATTTTCATTATTAAGCTTTAATTTTGTGATGAATTTTATGGTAATATTTTTATTATTCGGAATAGGAATGTGTTTTCCAGAACAACGCGCCTTGCTTGTTAATGTTAACTGACTAATGTTTTTAAGCTCTCTATTTTTAATGATTATTTTATCAAATTTGATTGCCATAATAATAGCTTTTTCATTTAAGAATAATGAAGTAATCATTTCGATTTTTGTTTGATTTTATTTTATTCCAATGTACATGTTAGGTCTTGGTATTCCATACTACTTAATTAATTCAAATAATACTTTAAATGTCATAACTTATTTTTTCCCACACCGCTATGTTCTAAACCTTATGCAAGCGGGTTGAATTGGGGATACAACAATGTCATATCCAATGGGAGACGGAACTTTTGCTAAGAATGGGTTTGGATATATGAACCAAACATGAATTCCGTATTTAGTGACAATTTTATTAATTTTAATTTGCTCAATTTGAATTTCAATTATTTTTTACAAGAAATTTTCATATAATGCAAAGCGCTTCAAAGGTTATCCAGGAATTCATAAGCATTTAAATCGAATTTATCGTTTTAAAGAAGCTAAGAATTTAGAAGAACTTGATCAAGTTATTTCTGGGAAAAAAGCAAGACCCGATAAAATTGAACCACCAATTCAAGCAAAAGGGGGTAAATAGCTCATGAAACAAAATTTAAAAACAATTATGATTTTATACCGATTGCAGTGAAAAAATTGGCTCAAGGGTTATATTAATTTATCTTTAGGGATTGGGGTAACAATCTTAACTTTGTTAATTTGACTTTCATTTAAGCAAGATGACCCATTTTTATTAATTTCTGCCATAGCGGTTGGTATAGCCAGAAACTCGATTAGTACTTTTCTTAGAACAATTTCAGACTGAAGAACAAAGGGTTTTAGCGAAAGACTAGATAATACGCCAATATCCAATTCTATTAAATTTTTTGCCATTTTTTCTTTTAATCTTTTTAACTGTATTTTTGTTACTATTCTAGTTTTTGGAATTGGGCAAGCATTTTTCCCTGAGCAGAGAGCATACTTATCAGAAATAAATTGAGCAATGCTTTCAACTGGACTGTTTCTAGTTTGATTAATTTCAATTCTTCTAAGCTATGTAATTTTTATTGCTTTTAAGAATCAACAAGTAATGATGGCCATTGCGACACTTTTATATTTCTTCATTACCTATTTATTGGGTCTGGGATTTCCATATCATTTAATTATTCAATACCAATGACTTAAAGTAATTCTTTACTTTATCCCGCATCGATACATGATTAATGTTTTACAAGCGGCTTGAGTTAATGCTCCAAATATGAAATATGATTTTTATAGCGGATCTGAACTTAAGTGATCTGTAGATTTTGGGTTTGGAGGACAATTATGAATTCCATACTTTGTTACAATTTTAATGATAATAATTTTTACACTTATAATTCTTTTAAATTTTATCTATAAAAATCGCTTTCATAAAATTGAAGGTGCGGGATTTAGTGCTTTCAAAGCTAAAAGTCTAAAATACATTGATGAAATAAAAAATATTTCAGATATCCAAACTTTAGAAGCTATTAGTAAAACTCGCGACTTGGAAGTTCGGTTTTATCGAGTAAAACAGCGAGCAGAAAATTATAAATTTAAAATATATATTGACAATAAAGATAAAAATCGCAATAATAAAAAGGAGTAGAGGTGTTTATAATGAGTTCATCAAATGAAAATAATGAGTACTTTGCTAAATTAAGTTTTTTACAAGATGAAAATCTTCATTTACGCCAAGAGGTAGAAGTTTTGAGAGCTAAACACAAATACCTAGATGAGGGAGTTGCTAAAACCAAAGAAGTATTTGATGTGGCTAATCATAATGCTGAAAAAATTATTATGAGAGCCTTAGATTTTTCCTTTAATGTTAAACAAGCAATTACCAAGTTATTGTTAAATTTAAGAGAATTTAAAGATGATGAACAAAATTTTTTACAAGTTATTGAAAATTTCTTAGAAAGAAACGAAAAAATCTTTAATTTTGAAAAGAATGATATTGCCAAGGTGGCACAAATAATTCGTGAAGAATTATTAGAAACTATGTAACAAAATTAATTTTTTGGTTATAATATATTTAGTTAAGACAAGAGTTGAAAGCAATAGATTTCAGAGAACTAGTGTTTGGTGCGAACTAGTATTTATCTTTTATACTTATCACTTGATTTTTTTTATTCACTGAATTAAAATTAAGGCAAATTATTTTGCAAACAAGGATGGTACCGCGCTAATTCGCTCCTTAATTGGGGTGAATTTTTATTTTATAAGGAGAAGAAAATGGCAAATTACAAAGATACACTTTTAATTCAAAATACTGATTTTGAAATGAGAGCAGGTTTAAAGGACAAAGAACCAAAAATTCAAGAAAAATGAGAAAAATTAAACATTTATAATAAAAAAATTAAACTTAATGATAAAAAACCTCTATTTATACTTCATGATGGTCCACCTTATGCGAATGGTGATATTCATGTTGGTCATGCTTTAAATAAAAGTTTAAAGGATTTTATCGTTCGTTGAAAAAATAGTAATGGCTACAAATCACCATACATAATGGGTTGAGACACTCATGGTCTACCAATTGAAACCGCAATTGCTAAAACAGGAGTTGATCGTAAAAAGGTTAGTCCTGAGGTTTTCAGAGATTTATGTAGAAACTATGCAATCGAGCAAATTGAAAACCAGAAAAAAGGTTTTAAAAGATTAGGTATTTTTACCGACGATAAAGTAATATATCGCACCTTAGATCCAAGTTTTGAAATTAGCCAATTGAAACTATTTGCAAAATTGGTTGAAAAGAAATTAGTTTACAAGGACTTGAAACCTATCTTTTGGTCTCCATCAAGTGAAACTGCTTTGGCTGAGGCTGAAATCGAATACCAAGATGTTAAATCTCCAAGTATGTATATTGCAGCCAAGGTTGTTAAAACTTCGGCTTGAAAAAATTTACCTCAAGACCATTTCATAATTTGAACGACAACCCCGTGAACTATTCCAGCGAACCAATTAATTGCTGCAGGAAGTGAAATTGAATATGTACTTGTGAGCGTAAAAGGTGATGAACGTCGTTTTGTTATAGCAAAATCTCTTTTACCTATTGTTGGGGAAACAATCGGTTGAGAAGAACCAAAAATTATTGCAACTTTTTTAGGCTCTGAATTAGAAAATTCAACTTATCAACATCCACTCTATGAAAAACAAATTTCAAAAGTTGTACTTGGAGAACATGTAACTAGTGATTCTGGAACTGGATTAGTTCATACTGCTGGTGGTTTTGGTGAAGATGACTATCAATTAGTAAAAAGGGAAAAAATGCAAGCATTCGCACCAATTGATAATAGTGGTCATTTTGACAAAACAATTGAGGACAAGGATTTAATCGGTGTATTTTATGATGATGCCAATAAAATTGTTGGTGGGAAATTAACTGAAAATAAAAACCTTTTAAAAATGAAATGAATAACTCACTCATATCCACATGACTGAAGAACTAAAAAGCCAGTAATTTGAAGAGCGACTGCTCAATGATTTGTAGGTCTAGAAAAAGCAATTCCTCAAATTGTTACTCATATTGATAAAATAAAAACAAAACCCGAGTGAAGTCAAAATCGTTTAAAATCATTAATCGAAGGTCGCAAGGAGTGAACTATTTCTCGCCAAAGACTATGAGGGGTTCCTATTATTGGATTTTATGACAAAAATGATAAATTAGTATTAAATTCAGAAGTAGTGAATTTTGCAATTGATATTCTTGCAAAAGAAGGAACAAATGTTTGATTCACAAAACCAGCCGATTACTTTTTACCAGAATCATATAGAAATCAGAATCATACTAAAGAAACCGATATTCTTGATGTATGATTTGATTCGGGTTGTTCAAACATCGCCTTGCAAGAACGCTTCCCAGAATTTAAACGTCCATATGATGTTTATTTGGAAGGAAATGATCAATATCGTGGTTGGTTTAATTCTAGTTTAATTAACTCAGTTATTTGAGACAATCAAGCTCCTTATAAACAATTAATTACTCATGGAATGACCAATGATGAAAAAGGTAAAAAAATGTCAAAATCAATCGGTAATACAATAGATCCAATTTCTATTGCCAATGAAATGGGTTCTGATATTTTGAGATTGTGAGTTGCTTCAACAGATTATACAGATGACCAAAAAATTGGAACAGAAATTCTAAAACAAGTGGGTGAATCTTATCGAAAAATTAGAAACACAGTGCGTTTCATTCTATCTAACCTTGTTGATTTTGATCCAGAAAAAAATTACCAAAAAAAATTAAATCCAGTTGATGAATTTAGTTTACATAATCTAACAATTTTTAAACAAAAAATTACTCAAGCTTATGAAAGTTACCAATTCAATTTGGTTTACCAGTTATTAAATAACTATGTTAACAATGAACTTTCGGCATTCTATTTAGATTTCATTAAAGATATTTTATATATCGAAAAACAAGATGATTTAAGACGTCGACAAGTTCAAACTGTATTATATGAACAACTGTGAGTTTTAATTGACTCAATTAGACCAATCTTGGTTCACACAACTGAGGAAATATATGATAACATTAAATTTATTAAAAAAGAGGAGTCAGTTCATCTATTAGACCTTAGAAAACAAGATTTTTCTATAAAATCAGAGCAAGTGAATAACTGAAATAAATTCTTAATTTTTAGAGACGAAATCAATAAGGCTTTGGAGCTAGCTCGTAATGAAAAAATTATTAAAAAATCGTTTGAAGCTAAATTGGAAATTGAGATTAGTTCTGAATTTGAAGAAATGGTAAAAATTTCAGATTTAGAGCAAATTTTAATTGTCAGTCAAATTGAATTTAAAAAAGTTGCTGACCCAATTTATTCAGGTAAAATCGGAAAAGTTTGTGTTCAAATTCGTGAGGGATCAAAGTGTGAAAGATGTTGAGGAATTTTTGCAAAATTAGCAACAGAAGATTTATGTGAACGCTGTCATAAAGTAATATCAGATTAACAGAAATGGGGGTAGATTATTTTGGCTTTTCAAAATTTTAAAAACTTTTTAAAAAAGTATAATTATGAATGAAAATTTAAATTAATTGTTTGTTTACCAATTTTTATTGTTTTGGTGGTCATTGATTGAATTACAAAAGGAATTGTAGTTGCTAAAATGGCTTATAATTCAGAAAAACCATTAATTCCAGGTTTCTTAAGGTTGCACTACATAATTAATCCAGGAGCTGCTTATGGAATGAATGCTAACAATGTTGGCTTGGCAATTACAATTGCTACATTAGCTACATTATTATTTTCTTTAGTTTTCATTTTTGTCAATAGTCGCTATTGACTTATTGGAATCACAATTTTATTGTCAGGAAGTTGAGGTAATTTATTAGCTAGAGCCTGAGCCCCGGAAATTCCAGGTTATGGAATAAAAGGTGGAGTAGTTGACTTCTTAGTTTGAGATTTCAAATTCCTTGGTAGTGATGGGTATATTTTTAATATTGCTGATTTATGAGTTAATATCGCAATTGTTTACCTAATTGTTGTAGCCTTTCCTATGACTGTTTATCTGTTTATAAAAGAATCAAGGGAAAATCGTCGTTATGAACAAGAGCTAGCTAACTCAAATGGCGAACTCGATTCTAAGACAGAAAATATAAATACTAAAACCACTAAAACCACTAAAAAATCAAAGATCAAGGAGGACTAATTTATGAATAAAATAAATTTTACAGTTTTAGAACAAGAAAGACTTGATAAATTTATTTTTAGTAGCTGTCAGAATGACTTTGAATTTTCTCGCTCATATCTTCAAAAACTAATTAATGACAATTTTGTAGAAGTAAATGGTGAAATTAAGCCAGCTCGCTATAAACTAAAACCAGGTGACATTGTTGAAATAACAATACCCAAACCAAGTTCTTCAGAAATTTTGCCTGAAGACATTCCAATAGAAATTGTTTATGAAGATAAAGACATTATTGTTGTGAACAAACCAAATGATATGGTAGTTCACCCGGCACTAGGCAATTATTCAAAAACATTAGTTAATGCTCTAATGTTTCACATCAAAGATTTATCAACAATTGGAGGGGTAAATCGACCTGGGATTGTTCATCGTCTTGATAAACAAACTACAGGACTTTTGGTAGTTGCTAAAAATGATAAATCTCATAAAAAATTGACAGAAATGTTAAAAAATAAAGAAATTCACAAAGAATACCTTGGCATAGTTCATGGTGTAATTTTGGAAAATGAAGGAGTAATTGACGCCCCAATTGGTCGTCATCCTGGGGATCGCAAAAAGATGACTGTTACTGAAAAAAACAGTAAATATGCCAAAACTAATTTTAAAGTTTTAGAAAGATTTGAAAAACACACTTTAGTAAGCTGTGTAATTGAAACTGGTAGAACCCACCAAATTAGAGTTCACTTCAATTTTATCAAACACCCAATTTATGGGGATCAAGTTTATGGATATTTAAGTGATAAAAAATCAGAATTTGGGCAATATTTACATGCCTGAAAATTGATTTTTGATCACCCAATTACTGGAGATAAAATGTTGTTTGAAATTAACCCACCAGAGCAATTTAATGATAAAATAAATATGTTAAGAAAGTCAAGTTAGGAAAGTGCAATGAAATCAGAAATAACAAATAACCGTCTTGCCCTAGTGAATTATTTTATTAAAAAAGAGGGTTATAAACCGCAGAAAACTCAAAAAAATGACGAAATTTCATATTTATATAACAGTAATGCTAAAATTAAAATTATTAGAATAAAGGCTAGTTCAGAAGATAGCGATTTTAGAAATGATCCGATTATTGAGGAAATCGCAAATAAATCCAAAGAAGCAAGTCGTGAAAAAATTCAAATTCTTTGAATTTATTTAGATGATTCATCATTTGAAAAAGATTTAGTTGTTGATTCAGATATCAAAATATTAGGAAATGAAAAAAATTTGGTTAGCAAATTAAATCCATATTTTTCAAATGTGGATAAATTGAAATTCAGTGATAAAACAGAAGAAAAAGAAATCATCGTTGATTTAAAAGATCAAGAGCAAGTTAAAAAATTAATAGAAGATCTAGATGATAAAAATAGTGATGTAAGCAAAAAATTTCAAGAATTTCACAATAAAATACAAAATGGACAACTAATTGGTACATGAATAATTACGGCTTTATTTTGTTTCGTACCATTTATTATTATTTTTTACTTGTCTATTTTTGTTAGATTAAATAATATTGATTCAGATACAACTAAATTATTCGTAGGTGGAACTAACTATAATTTAACAATTTTAGGAGGACAATTCTGAAGGGTCTTTACATATGGTTTTGCAAATTCTAGCAGTAATTTTATAACGGATTTAATATTACTAGCATTAAATATGTATATTATAAAAAAATTATCTTCGTATTCAGAAAACATCATCGGTGCTTTTAAATTAATGGTAATCGTTGCAGTTGGTTATGTTATTTGCGGATTAATTCTTTCTGTTATGATTCCTGCAAATGTCTTCGGAGGTTCGATTGTTATATCATCAATTCTATTTGGTGCCTTATTTATTAAAGTAAGTGGTAAACAAGATGTCATTTCTATTTTAGCCAAAAGGGAAATGATTGCTCCAGCATTTTTCCTATTTTTCTTCCCAATGATTGCTTGAAATGAGTCAATCTACTGAGTTATTTCTTCGGGAGTAGGTATTGGAATGGGGTTATCAATTGTTTTGAATTGAAACTATAAGGAAGGCTTTAACGGTTATTTATTTTCAGGTTACTTTATTGTAGCTTCGTTTATAACGCTACCAATTATTATGCTATTAGTTCCATCCTATATTCCAGCTCTGCATAATCCAACAATTAATGTCTTGGGAATGTACATTCAAAGAGGATTTTTAAAAATTGAAATGGCAAATGAAATTATGGAAAAAATAGGTTGAAAATGACAATTTATTTTTGACGGAAATGTCTTAGTTGTTGTTGGTGTTTAAATGCTAAAATCACGCAATAACTACATTTCATGGGATGAATACTTTATGTCCATAGCTGAATTAAACGCCATGCGAAGCAAGGATCCTGAAACTCAAGTTGGATGTGTAGTCGTGAATAATTTAAATCAAATAATAAGTTCTGGTTATAATGGTTTTCCTCGCGGAATTGATAATAGCAGTTTCCCTTGAGATAGAGACAAAGAAAATCAGTTTGAAAATAAATACCCTTATGTTGTTCATTCGGAGATGAACGCCATTGTCTCTGCTCGTTGCGACTTATCGGGTTGTGATATTTATACAACTCTTTTTCCTTGTCATCAATGTGTTAAAGTAATTATTCAAGCCGGAATCAAGCACATTTATTATGGATCTAATAAGTACGAAAATACCCCAGATAATATTGCTGCTAAAAAAATGCTAGATGAGGTTAAAATAACCTATTCTAGCAAGCCGGCTGTTAAAATAAAAATAACCAAATAAATTAATTATCCTTAAAATGCATCTTGATAAAACTTTCAACTTTATCGGGGTGATTTTTTTTGTAATCCCGAACCAATTCTTTCACTTCATTGCCTGCTCCAAGTGGCAAACTTAATCTTAGGTCTTTTTGAAGAGTTGCAATGGCATTAAGAAAATAAGCTCTAGCGATAATACTTGCACAAGCAACAGCTAAGAATTTACTTTCAGCTTTTGTGACTAAATTTACATTTTTACTTACTATATTTTTTTCTCACTGTTTCAAATATTCAAAGTACTTATTTTTGTTAACAAATTCATCGATAACAATATTAGTATCTTCAAGTTCTGGATTATTTTTTATTAAATCTAGTAAAGCGCCATTATGTCCTAATGCTTTTAGGACATGACTATTTTTGACCTTATTATAAATATTGTTATACTTCAGGTTGTCTATCATAACAACGCTATACTTAACATGTTTTTGTATTTCCTCAAAAATTTTCATGATACTTTCATTCGACAACTGCTTGCTATCCTTAATTTTTTTAAATACACTCAAATTAGAAATTTTGGTTTCATCTAAATAACAAGCAACAACTACTAGTGGACCGAAAAAATCCCCAACTCCAACTTCATCAGTTCCGATCATCTTATTGCTTGAAATAGTAGAATTTTTCTCAGCCATTTTGAAATACCTCTTTTATTTATTATAAACAAATACCAAAAAAATGTATAATGATATTAATGCTATTTGCTAATTTAAGGGAGGCTTTATAATGTTGATTAATATTGGTCCTTGATGACTTTTTGACTTATTAATTTTTATTTTAATTTTAGCCTTCACAATCTGGGGAGTTAAACGTGGAACCTGGGTAATGGTTTATTTTGGCTCAGTTAATATCCTTGTTGCAATCGTAATAATTTTTTTGGTCCCATTGCTAACAACAGCTACGGTTGCAAAAATTGCTCCGTTACTTAAATTACAAGGTTTAATTGATGCATTTGGTGATTTTGATAGAATTTTTCAAAGTGTTTTCAACGAAATAATAGCATTATTTGGTTCTGAAGGAGAGGGTATCACTGTAAATACCCAACAGTTTGCTGTTGACTTCATCAATGCTATTGTGGCCGTTATATTAAATATGATTTATCAACTGCTATTCTTTTTTGTGATTAACATAATTGCGTTAATTCTTTATTTTACGTTTATAAAAAGAAAATTAATTGCTATAAAAATTAATTCCCATGCAAACGCACTTATTGGTTCGATTTTAGGTTTAATTTTAGGACTATTGGCTAGTTTTGCCATTTTTAGTACTGCTTCTAATCCGCTCTTTAAGACTAATAATCAAGCTCTAACTGAACAAAGTATCAATACAGATGATTTATCTTTTGCTAATGTTCAAAAAATTTATGAATCAGGAAACGGTTACTATCGTAGGTCAGCTTCTAGTCCTTTATTTCGTTGAATTCCTAAATTCGGGTTTTATTATAATGCTGACTGTATTTCAAAATTTGTGGTAATTCCAGTATTCACTGCTGCTAACCATTTCAACGAAAACGGGGTAGAAAATACTTGAGAAATTACTGATTTTATCAACAACTTATATGTGGATAATTATTCAACAAATAGTTATTTAAAAACCGATGTTCGTAACTGTAGTTTATCAATGCCAAGAGAGGCACAGAGTCTATTTAGAATTGTAACTGAATCATCATTAATGACTGCAGCGCTGTATGAATCATATTCAAACGCTGGTGAGGAAATCTCAAGTTTTGATGATAAAACTCAGTTTAACTTTTCACCAGGAAGTTTTACAGTTCTACAAGAACAACTACAAAAATTTATGGCTGAAGAAAATATTGCCAAAATGGGAATTCGTGACTTTGAAAGATTTTACTCAAAAAATAACAATGGCTCAAATAATGAATTTATTAAAGTCGCTGATACAATTGAAACAGAAATTAAAAAAACCCCAGGAAGAAGTAATAGTATTATTAGAGTATTGTGCAACGGCCGTCTAACTTACAACTTCTTTAAAAATCTTTATTTTGTTAATCAAATTAACGAAGATTATGGAACCGGGGGATTCTTGCCATCATTTTATTCAAGTTTAGGACTTATTGCTGGTCTTGAAGCTGTCAGTTCGGGTAATGTTATTAATACTTTCACAGGATTAGATTATCACACAAACAAGAAATATTCTTTCAATGATTGAGCAGCGATTGTTGATTTTGTGTAAGGAGAATTATGAAAAAAATTGGAATTGATATTGTTGCCGTTAAAAGAATAAAGCTCAAGCCCAGAATGATTGAACTAATTTTACATCCAGATGAAATTAAGATTTTATCTACTCGTTTAACTAAAAATTCAAAAAGAGAATTTTTAGCAGGTCGTTGAGCTGTTAAAGAAGCTATAATAAAAACTTTACCTTCACCAATCGCAATGAATCAAATAAATATTGGTTACATTGATCAAAAACCAAGTCTGAAAAATTCTAAATTTGGTGAAATCATTGTTTCTATTAGTCACGAAAAACGCTATGCAGTTGGAATGGCTTTGAAAAAAGATTAAAATTATCCCTCAATGGGATAATTTTTATATTAACTTTGGTTTATAATAATTGTGGTGATAAAATGCAAAAATATTTAGATTTGGTAAAAAATGTTTTAGAAAACGGAACTAGAAAAAATGATAGAACTTTAACAGGGACAATTTCATTCTTTGGGACCCAAACCCGCTATAATTTAGGCGATGGTTTCCCGCTTTTAACAACTAAGAAAATTTATTTTCAAGCAGTAGTTGTAGAATTATTGTGATTTATATCGGGAGACACAAATATTAAGTATTTAGTTGATAATAAGGTAAATATTTGAAATGAATGGCCTTACGAAATTTACAAAAAATCCAATGATTATCAAGGAGAGGATTTACAAACTTTTGTGGACAAAATCCGTACAGATAATGATTTTGCTAAATTGCATGGTGATTTAGGTCCGGTTTATGGTAAACAATGACGAAATTTTAATGGAGTTGATCAACTTGCAGACTTAATTTTTAATCTAAAAAATAATCCCGATTCAAGGCGACATATTATTTCTGCTTGAAATCCAGAAGAAGTTTCAAAGATGGCTTTACCTCCGTGTCATACGATATTTCAGTTTTATGTTTCTGGGGATAAAAAATTGAACTTACAATTGTATCAACGCAGCGGGGATATTTTCCTGGGAGTCCCATTTAATATCGCAAGTTATTCTTTATTATTGATTCTAATTGCAAATGAAGTTGGCTTAGAACCAGGAGAATTTGTACATACAATCGGGGATGCGCATATTTATCAAAATCATTTAGAACAAATTGAACTTCAACTTTCTCGTATTCCAAAAAAATTGCCATCAATTACGTTAAAAGATTCTAACGTTTCAATTTTTGATTTGAAACCTGATGACATTATCTTAGAAAACTATGAATCTTATCCAGGAATTAAGGGGAAGGTGGCAGTTTAGTGATAAAATTAGTATGAGCCCAAACCCAAGAGGGAATAATTGGCCAAGAAAACAAGTTACCATGAAAAATTCCTGAAGAAATGAATTTTTTCAAGCAGTATACAACTGGAAAAACAATTGTAATGGGTCGTAAGACATTTGAAGCAATTGGTTCCAAACCATTACCAAATCGAGAAAATATAGTCCTTTCAAAAAATGGCAATCTTGTCATCAATAATGAAAATGTTAAAATCATTAATGACATTGATTATTTAATTAAAAGATATCAAAACCAACCTAACGAATTAATTGTTATTGGGGGATCGCAAATTTATCAAATGTTCTTGCCATATGCTGATAAACTGATTGTCAGTGTGATAAAACAAAATTACCCCGGAGATACTATTTTTCCAAGAGTAAATTGAGACGATTTTGAAATTTATAGCGAAATTGATAAAGATGAATTTGTTATAAAAAAATATGAGAGGAAAAAATAACATGAAAGAAAAATACGAATTAGAAAAACAAGAAGTTACTAATCAAGAAGAAGTTAAAACAGAGAAGAAAGCAAAGGATCAAAAAAAGGAGCGGGGAAGTACTAATTTCAACAAATGAAAATTATTATTAATTTGAGTTATTGTTTTAATGAATATGAGTAAAGCTAAGAAAATGGCTCGCCGAATCAAAAAAGATCCTAATTCATATAGTGAAGAATACCGTTACTATTGAGTTAAAAAAATTGCTCGTCGAATGATGTGACTTTTGGATGTTAAAATTCAAGTAATTGACATTGAAAACTGATTAGATCGCGGAATTATTTTAGCACCAAACCACCAGTCTAACTTTGATTCAGTTGCCTTGATTGCTTTAAATGATTTTAGTCGTCAACAACCATTAGCATTTATTGCTAAGCAAGAACTTTGAGACCATAAAACATTTGGACGTTTCATTAAGTTAATTGATGCAATTCCGTTGGACCGAGGAAATCCAAGAAGTGCTTTAAACGCTTATAAAGAAGGTAAAGAACTTTTAAACCAATATCACCGAAGTTTGGTTATTTTCCCAGAAGGAACTAGAAGTCCTGACCAAGAAATTGGAGAATTCCAAGGAGCAAGTATGAAAATAGCACAATCAGCATATGTGCCGATTGTGCCAGTTACAATCATTGACTCTCACTATGTTTTTGCTAAAAAGAGACCTAAAAAAGTGGTAGTTAAAGTTGTTTTTGGTAAGCCTTTATTACCAGAAAAGTTTATTTCTATTAAAACAGATATTTTAACAAATAACGTTCGTAAGGAAGTTGTTAAAAATATGGAAAAATATAAAGATTTTGAAAAAATAGAAACTAAGAAGAAAAGAAAAGAAAAAAAATAGTTTTTTCGTAGAGGTGAAATATGAATTTTGCAGAATTAATTACTAAAAAGAAAAAAGGTTTGAGTTTAAACCAAGCAGAAATTGAATATTTAATTAAGGGATTCATTTCAAATGAAATCAAAGATTATCAAATGAGTGCCATAGCAATGGCAATTTACTTTCAAGGGATGGATGCTAAAGAAACTTCGTTTTTAACAGGAGAAATGATTAAAAGTGGTAAAACCTATGATTTAAAAGGAGTTACTGGTTTTAAAGCTGATAAGCATTCAACCGGGGGAGTTGGGGATAAAACCTCATTAATCTATGCTCCATTGGTTGCTAGTTTTGGTATCAAAGTAGCCAAGTTGTCGGGTCGTGGACTTGGACAAACTGGGGGAACTATTGATAAATTAGAATCTTGTCCAGGTTGAACTGGGGAAATTTCTGAAGCTAAATTTGAAGAAATTGTTAACAAAGTGGGAATGAGCATTATTTCTCAATCACAAGATATTGTTCCTGCTGATAAAAAAATGTATGCCCTAAGAGATGTTACAGGAACTGTTGATTCAATTCCTTTGATCGCCTCAAGTATAATGTCGAAAAAATTGGCAATTGCAGGAAATGGGATTATTTTAGACGTTAAAATGGGTAGTGGAGCCTTTATGAATACTGTGGATGAAGCTACAAAATTAGCTCAAGCAATGGTTGAAATTGGTAAAAATCACCACCGCAACATTGCAGCCATGATAACAGATATGGATAAACCATTAGGACGTGAAATCGGTAATGCCAATGAGGTTCGTGAAGCTTATGAAACTTTACAAGGAAATGGTCCTGCTGATTTAAACGAACTGACCGAAGAAGCGGTTGGAATTACACTTCTGCAAGCAGGAATTTTTAAAACTTTAGCCGAAGCAAAAGAGGCTGTTCGTGAAAAAATTAAAAATAAAGTCGCTGCACCAATTTTAAAACAGTTTGTTGAAGCCCAAGGTGGAGATTTTAGTGTAATTGAAAACTTTGAAAAAAGCTTTAAAGTTAAAAATACTATAGAAATCAAAGCTGATAAATCCGGATATATTCGCTATATTGACACTAATAAATTAGGTTACTTAGCAATGCAAATCGGTGCTGGTCGTGCAACCAAAGAGGAAAGTATTGATTTCGCCGCCGGAATCACCTTAAATAAGGTCTCTGGTGAAAAAGTTTTGGCAGGAGACGTTGTAATGACATTGAAGACAAACAAGGCTGTTAGCGGCGAATTTACTAACCAAGGAAAGTTAACATTTGAAATAGTTGACAAGGCCTTTGTAGAACCAGTAATTATTAAGGTAATTAGTGATCTAGATTTGAAATAGGGCAATCAATATAAAAAGTAAATAAAAGTTTAATTTTTATATTGTTTAAATTATTTAAAAGTCGTATAATAATTAAGTCTTTTTGAAGAAAAAAGTTATAATGATTTGTTTAGCCCTATCAAATTTTTAATTTTTTAATTTTATTTATTCAGATTGACAAATAAGTGCTCCGCCCGAGTACTTTTTTTATGAAATTTTTAACTCTTTTTCTTGACAAGAGTAATATATTTTTTGTATAATGTTTTAGGTTCTAAATTTTAGAATTACGCTGACTTAGCTCAGTTGGTAGAGCAATTGACTAGTAATCAATAGGTCGAGGGTTCAAATCCTTTAGTCAGCACCATTATAAACGGAGGGATAGCGAAGTGGCTAAACGCGGCTGGCTGTAACCCAGTTCCGAAAGGTTCGGCGGTTCGAATCCGCCTCCCTCCACCATTATTGGGCTATAGCCAAGCGGTAAGGCAAAGGACTTTGACTCCTTCATGCGCCGGTTCGAATCCTGCTAGCCCAGCCATTTTCGTCTCGTTAGCTCAGCCGGTAGAGCAACTGGCTTTTAACCAGTGGGTCGCAAGTTCGAATCTTGCACGGGACACCATTTTATATTAATTATTTTTTGGATTTTTTATCCCCAGGTGGCGGAATCGGTAGACGCACTGGACTTAAAATCCAGCGGGCTTTGTCGCCCGTGCCGGTTCAAGTCCGGCCCTGGGGACCATTTTAAAAACAAACAAAACGAATCTTTGAGGTTCGTTTTTTATTTTCTTAATTTTTGTAAAAAAAATAAGAGTTTTAAAACTCTTATTTTTTATAGCGATATTCATAAGATTTATCTTGATAGGGGATTGATCCAGCAGCTGGTTCTTGTCCGCCAGTTTCACCAGTTTCTCCACCATCTCCATCTCCACCAGTTTCTCCACCATTATTAGATGGTTGGAAGAATGAGGCTGGATCGGTAAAGTAACTATTAATTTCAGTAAATCATTTTTCCAATGCTTGTTCTTCACCAACACCATTTTCTAATGAATCAAATCCTGTTGTTACATTAACTAATTTTCCATCACGAATAATAATGTAAGTTGGAATTGAAGAAATTTTTAAATCATCAACTGTCAAATCATTAGTTACATAATTAGGGTCTGTTTCTGGAATATTGTGAATTTTGTATTGAGCTTTGTACTCATCTAAAATTCATTCTTTAATTTTTGTTAATCACTTTTTAGAATTGATTGAATCCTTTTTTTCTTCTGTAAAGTGATGAAATTTAACTTGATCAACTTTAGCTCCAAAACCATTTCTAAAATCATCATTAATTTCTTTACCACCATTTTGTAGTGATTCTAATTTATTGTTATAATTAGTTTTAAATTCGTTAAACATTTTGTTATCACCATTGTTTACTTGGTTTTCAAAATCATCTAAGCTTCCATTAGGCTTTCCAGTTGTTGCTTTTACAAAATTTTGACAATATGGACAATCTTCTGCCCCGATATAAAGAACAAATGTTTCGCGATTTTTGATCCACTTCTTAAATGTGTTATAGTTTGACAATTCATTTGTACAAGAAACCACAGTGGTTCCTGCAGCTGTTATCAAGCTTGCTGATGCTAAAATCGCCAATAATCTCCTCATAAATAACACTCTCTTTCATTTTTATTATTTTATCAAAAAAACTGTAAATATCACTAAAATATCATATTTTTTAAAAATAATTAAAAAATATGATATTATTTATTTGCCAATAAATTTTATTTGGGAAATTTAAGAAACTAAAAAGGGGGCTTTCAAGATGCGTGAAGGTGTAATTCTACGTTGTTCAAGCTGTAAAGAAGAAAACTATATAGCTAAAAACGACAAAAAAAAGGAAAAAATTGAAGTTAAAAAACATTGTTTTAAATGTAATAGCCATCAAATACATAAGCAAAAAAAATAGGGATTTTCCTATTTTTTTATTGTAAAATTTTAACTAAGAAGAGGTTTGAAAAATGAAATTAGATAAAAAAGAAATTGTTCGTAATTTAATGGAAGAAAATAAAGTGGATGCTTTATTGTTGTATTCTCCACAAAATCGCTACTGATTTAGTCGCTTTAACTCATCACTTGGTTATATTCTTATTACAAAAACAAAGACATATTTATTTGTTGATGGAAGATATTTAACTGCAGCGCAACAAAAAAAAGATTTACAAAATATTGATGAAATAATTGGTTTTGGACCAGTTTTTGATTTGGTAAATCAAAAACTTTTAGAGAATAAAATTAGCAAATTAGGTTTTGAAAGTGATTGAGTCTTTGTTAAAGATAGTGAAATCATGACCAAAAGAATTAAAGCTCAAATGGTTTCGATTAATACAGAAAATTTAAGAATAATTAAAGATGAATGAGAGGTTGAACAAATTAAAAAGGCTTGTGATATTACTAACCAAGTTTTTGAAGATGTTTTAGCTAATGTTAAACCAAAAATGACAGAAAAAGAATTATCTCGATTTGTTTCGGATTCATTTTTAAAGTTTGGAGCTGAAAAATTAAGTTTTGACACAATTGTAGCATCAGGTGTTAACGGTTCAATGCCTCATGCAGTACCTTCGGATAAAAAAATCGAATTAGGAGAATTGGTAACTCTTGACATGGGTTGTTTCTACAACGGATATGCTTCAGATCAAACTAGAACTTTTGCTATGGGAGAAAAAATAGATCCCAAATTGCAAGAAATTTTTAAAGTAGTTTATGATGCTCAACAAGCAGGAATTGATGCAGTTAAAGCAGGAGTGGAAGCTAAAAAAATTCATGAGATTTGTTTTGACTTTATAGAATCAAAAGGTTATGGACAGTATTTCACTCATGGTACTGGTCATGGACTTGGAATTGAAATTCATGAAGAACCTTATCAATCAATTGCAGGAAATAAAGTTTTAATGCCAGGTCATGTAATTACCGTTGAACCTGGAATTTATATTCCTGGAATCGGGGGAGTTAGAATTGAGGATGACTTATTAGTTACCGCAACTGGCTACCAAAAATTAACAACTGCTAAAAGAGAATTAGTATTCGTTAAATAATTAAAAGGGGAAAAAATGAAAAAACCGTTGGAACATTTAGCGATTATCCTAGACGGTAATGGTCGCTGAGCAAAGAAATTTAATCAACCAAGAACTTATGGTCATCAAAAAGGAATGGAAAAAATTCAAGACTTTTGTCTTTTTGCTCAAGAAGAAAATATTAAGTTTTTAACTGTTTTTGCTTTTTCAACAGAAAATTGAAATCGTCCCAAAGATGAAGTTGATTTTTTAATGAAGGTCCCCAGCCAGATATTTGGGGAAAATAAAATCAATTTTTTTATGGACAATGATATAAAGGTTGGTTGAATCGGTCGCCAAGATAAAATTCCCAAAGAAACATTTGAAGCAATTATTGAAGCTAAAAATAAAACCAGAAACAATCAAGGACTGCATTTAACAATAGCCTTTGATTATGGTTCTTGAGAAGAAATCAATACATGCTTTAAAAATATCATCAGTAGCAATCCGAAAATAAGTGAAAATCTTGAACTAGTTACCACAGATTTAATAAAAGCCAACTTATATACTAACAATTTACCTGATGTTGATTTAGTTATTAGAACTGGTGGAGAAACTCGTTTAAGTAATTTTATGATGTTACAATGCAGTTATGCGGAAATTTACTTTAATAGTAAAATGTGACCCGATTTTTCTCAAAAAGATTTAAAAAAAGCAATTTCATATTATAATAAAACAAATAGAAGATTTGGAGGACTTGAAAATGAAGAACAATAAAATCAAAGCGGAAGAATCTGCTGCGAAAGAAAAAACAAAAAAAAGTCCAGAATTCAAGTCAGCAAAAAAAGAGATTTCTAATCTCGAAGTTAGAGCACTATCAACAATTGTATTATTGACTCTATTATTGATTTATGTTATTTCAGGAGCAATCTATACATCATTAATTAATTCTTGATCAGGAGCTCCTTACTTTGTCATAATTTCTTTACTAGGAAGTATTTTTTTAATTTCAATAAGTATATGAGAAATGAACCGCGCTTTAGGTATTAAGGATTGATGAATGCATTTAATAACAGTTGTAATTGCGTTATTATTATTTGCTACACCAGTTCGTTCTGAGGAATTTTTATTGACAATTAGCCAGTCATCTTTAAAATTTATGACAGACTTACATTTTGATTGATTAAAATTTTGAATTTTTTGAGTTCTTGGTTTTGTTTTCTTAATGGTTTATTTATCATATGGTTTTTGAAAGAAAAATACCAGTTTAGTTAAAATGCTACTAGCTTTTGCTATGAGTCTAGTAATAGTTCTTGCCTATAAAGGATTCACAGTCTTGTGTTTATCGGTTATCGAAACTGGACTTGGGCAATATAAAGCTTTCTATAGTTTTAATACTGTAATTTGAATTTGAATGATAATTATTTTAACAGATACTTTTGCTTATCTAGGTGGAATGAAATTTGGAAAAACAAAACTTGCTCCTTCTATTAGTCCTAAGAAAACTTGAGAGGGTGCCACAATTGGATTTGTTGTAGCTTTCATTATTGGGGCATTATATGCACTAATGTTTTATTTCGTAGAACCAATTAGAGACTTTGCGCCGCTAACAATTACAATGCAACAAAATGGCAGCACAGTTTATATTGTTTTTTCATATATTGGTCTATCGGCAGTTTTTTCAATAATCGGCCAATTTGGAGATTTACTTTTCTCATGAATAAAAAGAAAAGTTGATGTAAAGGATTACTCAAGAATAATTCCAGGTCATGGTGGAGTGTTAGATCGTCTAGATTCTTTCACATTTGCTTTTTTTGTAGTATTTTTTATTACTATTTATATTCGTTAGTATGAAAAATATAATAGTTTTTGGCGCATCTGGAAGTGTCGGGTTACAAGCCCTTAAAGTAATTAAAAATAATAATAACTATCAATTAATTGGTGTTTCGGTAGGACAAAATTTAAAAGTTCTTGAAAAAATTCTTAACGATTTTTCAACAATTAAGTTCGTTTATAGTAGTCAACCTAGTGAAAAATTGGTTGCTAAATTTCCGCATATTAATTTTTTAAGTGGTTTTCAAATTGTTGATTTAGTAAACAAGGCCAAACAACACGATGTTGTTATAAATTCATTATCGGGTTTTTATGGACTTCAAGTCACTTTGCAGGCAATAAAAAATAATTTAACTATTTTATTAGCAAATAAGGAGTCTTTGGTTGTTGCGGGTAAACTTGTCAATGATGAATTAAAAAAATCATTAAATGCAAAAATAATTTCAATTGACTCAGAACATTCAGCAATTTTACAATGTCTTGAAGAGGGTAATCAAATTGAAAAAATTTACTTAACTGCCTCAGGAGGAAGTTTAAGAGATTTGACTTTATCAGAAACCAAATTTGTAACTCAAGAGCAAGTATTAAATCATCCGAACTGAAAAATGGGTTCTAAAATTACAGTTGATTCAGCAACGATGATGAATAAGGCGTTTGAAATTATTGAAGCCTACCATTTATTTAAAACAAAAAATATTGAGGTTTTACTACATCCTCAATCAATTGTTCATTCAATGGTTGAGTTTGAGGACTTTTCGGTAAAAGCACAACTAAGTGTTCCAGATATGAGCCAGGTGATAAACTACGGTCTTAACTTTCCTAAAAGACTTAAACATCCTGAGTTTCAAAAATTAGATTTCAAAAACTGACAAAAATTAGAATTAAAAACTATTGACCAAAAACGTTTCAAACCAATTGCTTGAGCTTTTGAATGTCTAAATAGTAACAACTCAAAAGCGATTTGTTTAAATGCAGCAAACGAAGTTTTGGTTGAAGCATTTCTAAATAATGAGATAGCATTTTGACAGATAACAGATATTCTTGAAAAAATATTTAATAGTTCAGTAAACAAGGAAATTAATGATTATAATAATATAAAAGAGTATGATTTATTAATTAGGAGTGAAACTCGAAATCTAATTAAGCAATAGAGAGAGGGATTATTTTGCCGGTTTGACTCGAAATTATTTTAGGATTATTTTTAGGATTATTTGTCTTACAGTTTGTAATTACACTTCATGAATTTGGGCATTTTATTATAGCAAAAATTTGCAAGGCCTATGTTTATGAATTTTCTGTTGGTTTAGGACCAAAAATTTTTACTATCAAAACAAAAGAAACATGATTTACTCTTAGAGTTATTCCTTTTGGGGGTTATTGTTCTATCGCTTCGGATAAAGCTGATCCACCAAAGGGTCGTGAAGAAGAAGAAAAAAATATCCCAGATAGTCGTAAAATGGATTATATTGCTAGATGAAAGAAATTCTTTATTATTATTGGTGGAATCGCTTTCAACCTTACACTTGCCTTATTTTTGATTACAACAATTTATGCTGCAACTGGGGTTAAAAAAAGTGATATGCAATTCTATGGTGCTCAATATGATTCAAATCAAATCACTTATAATTTATTAGATGAAAAACTAAAAATTCAAAATCCATCAAACCCGGCTTCACCAAATCAACAATATGTTATTTGAGGTTGACAAGTTATTCAACAAGATTTTCAAGGTAATTTAAGTCCAAATGAGGAATTAACTACGACTTACTTATTTAATAATATTCAACATGAAGGATTTTCAAATTCAGACATTTTTTTAACAAGTAAGGAAGCTCAGGTTGAAAAAAAATTATTAATTAATAATTATGATTCTCAACAAGCTGTCACTTATGAAAAAACTGTTTATAATTTTATTAATAATTTAAAATTTAAAAACGCTGAAGAAAATAAAACTACTTTTATTAGATTTGCTTTTAAAAAAGTAGACCTTTACACAGGTGTAGTTCTAAATGACAATGTAGAGGGTTCAGATCACAATTTAATATTAACAAATTGATCAAAAGGTTATAATCCTAATGAAACTGACGAATTAAATAACAAAATTAATTTTACTCCAGGAAATACAGTAGGAATTGCGGCACCAAATCGTTATTTTAGAACAGCTGGTGAAGGATATGCTTTTGGTTGAGGGGATACATTTGTACAGTCGTGACAAATAATGAAAGCTTTTGGAAAAATGTTTACTTTTGATTTTTCAGGAGTGTCATCTCCATTCCAAACAGCTAATCAATCATTTTCAACATTTACCTCAGGAGCTGATAGTTTCTTCTTGTATGTTGCATTTATTTCAGCTAATCTATTTGTTTTAAATCTAATTCCTATTCCACCCCTTGATGGTTATAGATTCTTAGAAAATTTAATTGAATTATGTCTGCGCCGTGAATTGAATGAAAAATTCAAAATAATTATTACTTTAATTGGATTATTACTTTTCTTATCAATTTTCCTTTTAGTAATTCTAAAAGACTTTATATAAATTAGGAGGTTAAAATGGATTCAACTCTAAAAAGTTTTTTTACAGCAATGAGTGTTGAGCTTCATGAATCACACAAAGAGCATTTTAAAAATTCTAAAATAATTGGTCGACAAATTTTTGATGTGAAAAAAAATCGCGTAACAGTTAAAATTAGCATTCAAAATTTTTTGCCCACTGAAGTTTTAAAAACGATTGAAGAGCAATTATTAAATAATCCAGTTTGTGGTAGCAAACTGGTTTTTCAAGTTTCTAATGATGAAATGAGTCATGATTTAGTTTGAGACTACTTTCAATTTATAATTAAATATAAAGCAGAATTTAAGAATGGCTTTGTTGAAAATTTAAGAGAAAATGAATTTACTTTTAAAAATAATATAATAAATTTATGTGTTAATGACGAAACTGAAAAAAACCTTTGAGAAAACCATTTAAACTTTTATATTAAAAAATTTCAAGACTATGGTTTTAATAACTTAAAATTTAATTTTGAAGTTAAACCAAGCGGAGTTGATGTTATTGCCAAGGCTGACGAATCTTATGCAGAAACTAATCAAAAAGTTAAAAAAATTAGAGAGCAACCAAATAACAATTTTGAATCTAAAAAAACTGATTCAAATAATGAAGTTGTTAAGGAGAAGAAAACATTTTTTAGAAAACCAAAAGCTGATTTGGAAGTTCCAACATATCAAGAACTTGGAGATATTGAGGATGGAGCACAGAATGTAATTATCCATGCTCGAATTATTAAAAAATCAATTAAATTTTCTCCAAAAAGTGGTAGAAATATTTATACTTTTGTAATCACAGATGAAACCTCGTCTTTACAAGCTAATTTTTTTCAAAGATTAGCTGGAGTTCCAAATCTTTTTGATGAGATTGAAAAAGATCACCCCGAGTATGAAAATATCGTTAGGATTGGTGACTGAGTTGGGATGAGTGGTTCACTAAGATGAAATGAGTATAGTAAAGACAATGTTTTTTACATTGATGAATTTAAAAAAATAGATCGAATTCAGAAAACTAGAATGGATTTATCAGAGACAAAAAGGGTTGAACTCCATACTCATTCAAAAATGTCAGTTATGGACGGAGTTAGTACAATTGCTGACTATTTAGAATATGCTGATAAGTGGGGACATAGTGCAATTGCTTTAACAGATCACTTAAATGTTCAAGCTTTTCCAGAAGCGGCTCAAGCCCTAAGTAAAATAAATAAAAATCGCGATAAAGATAATAAGCTAAAAATGATTTATGGTGTTGAAATGAACATGTTGAATAATGATTTTTGACTAGTCAAAAATAATCAAGGTAAACAATTAAGCCAAGAGGAATTTGTTTTTTTTGATTTAGAAACAACAGGTCTTTCACCAGAATATGATGAAATTATAGAATTTGGAGCTGTAGTTTACGACCCGAAAACTGGGGAAACTGCTAAAATAGATATCTTAATAAAACCCTCAGAACCACTAAGCGCATTCACAACCGATTTAACAGGAATAACAGATGAGATGTTGGAAAATAAGCCAACAATTCAAGAATCATTTGGGGAAATTATGGAAATTATCAAAAATAAAATTTTAGTTGCCCATAATGCTAACTTTGACTTGAACTTTTTGAAAGCTTGATCTCAAAAATTAGGCTATGGTCCAGTTGATAATACTGTTATTGATACCTTAACGATTGCTCGTAATTTTTATCCAAAGATTAAAAATCATCGTCTTGGTACAGTGGCAAAAGCGGTCGGAGTTTTATATGATGAAAGAGTTGCTCACCGCGGGGATTATGATGCAGAGGTTTTAAAAGCGGTATATGACAGAATTGTTATTGAAGTTAAAAAGCAATATAGTTTAATTGTTGATAGTGATTGAAATCAAATTATTCCTGAAAATGAAAAAGAAAATGCTAACTATATTAAAACTCGAGGATATCACATTAACGTTTTGGCGAAAAATCAAGAGGGCTTAAAAGATTTATATAAACTAATTTCTCACTCCCATACAAAAAACTTTTTTGGTTCACCAAAAATTTTCAAAGATAAGATTTTAGAAGTTCGTCAGAAAAATAATATCCTAATAGGCTCGGGATGTGTAAATGGTGAAATTTTTGAATTAGCTCGAACAGGGTTGGAAACTGACTTGATCGCTGCCATGCAAAATTATGATTATATTGAGGTTCAACCTCTAAGTGTTTATAAAAACTTGATTCAGACTGGGGACTTAAACCAAAAGGGGTTACAAACTATTGTTGAAAAAATAATTTCACTAGCTCAAAGTTTGAACAAATTGGTTGTGGCAACCAGTGATGCTCACTACGTTAATCCGCAATTAAAATCAATTAGAGAAGTGTTTATTAACTCCAAAGGACTTGGGGGTTCTAATCATCCACTTTATGATTTCAAACAAAGAGTAACTGATTATCCAGAACAACATTTACGTACAACAGCAGAAATGCTA
This sequence comes from Spiroplasma alleghenense, assembly GCF_003363775.1. Taxonomy (NCBI): domain Bacteria; kingdom Bacillati; phylum Mycoplasmatota; class Mollicutes; order Entomoplasmatales; family Spiroplasmataceae; genus Spiroplasma; species Spiroplasma alleghenense. Next base: position 685,623 of record NZ_CP031376.1, on the reverse strand, counting down.
GAAGAGTTTGAATTTTTAAATAATTCAAAACTGATAAATGATTTAGTAATTACTAATACAAATTTAATTGCAGAACAAATAAGTTCTGAAATTTCACCACTTAAATCAGGGAGTTATCCACCAAAAATTGACAATGTTGATAAAATGTTAAAAGATTTATGTTATGAAAATGCAAGAAAATTATATGGAGAACAGCTTCCAGAAATAGTTGCTAAGCGATTAGAAAAAGAGTTAACAAGTATTATCAAACATGGTTTCGCCGTGGTTTATTGAATTTCTCATAAGTTGGTGGCTCAAAGTTTAGAAGATGGATACTTAGTTGGTTCAAGGGGTTCGGTTGGATCTAGTTTTGTGGCAACAACAAGTTTGATTACCGAGGTTAATCCTTTAAAAGCTCACTACCGTTGTCCTAAATGTAAATACTCAGATTTCAATACTCCTTTAGAAATTAAGTGTGGTTATGATTTGCCGCCTAAACCATGTCCAAAATGTGAGACACCACTAGTTGGTGATGGTCATGATATTCCTTTTGAAACTTTCCTGGGTTTTGATGGAGATAAAGTTCCAGATATAGACTTAAACTTCTCAGGAGAATACCAAGCTCGTGCCCATAATTTTACCAAAGATATGTTTGGAGAAAATAATGTTTTTCGTGCTGGTACCATTGCCACTGTTGCTGATAAAACTGCCTATGGATATGTTAAGGCTTACTTTGAAAAAGTTTATGGAATTGATAATAATCAACGAAGAGTTGAGGTTGAAAGAATTGCAGATTTAGCCACTGGGGTTAAGAGAACAACTGGTCAGCATCCTGGGGGAATTGTAATTCTTCCTGCAGAGTTTGAAATTGAAGATTTTACTCCGGTAAATTATCCAGCTGATGACACGAGTTCAACTTGACTTACAACCCATTTTGACTTTCATTCCATTCACGATAATTTATTGAAAATGGATATTTTAGGTCATGTTGATCCGACTGCTTTAAAAATGCTAAAAGATTTAACCGGAGTTGATCCGATTGAAATTCCAACCAATGATGAAAAAGTTTATCAACTGTTTTCTGGCTTGGAAAGTTTGCACATTAAGCCAGGAGAAATAAATGGGGAGACAACTGGGGCCATTGGAATTCCAGAATTTGGAACCCAGTTTGTTCGTGCTATGTTAAGAGAAACTAAACCTCAAACTTTTGCTGACTTAGTTCAAATTTCAGGACTTAGTCACGGAACTGATGTTTGAGTTAACAATGCCCAAGATTTAATTAAAGAAAAAGTGGCAAATATTTCAACAGTAATTGGTTGTCGAGACGATATTATGGTTTACCTATTAAGTAAAGGTCTAGAACCTTCGGTTGCTTTTAGTATTATGGAAAGTGTTCGTAAGGGTAATGGAATTCCTAAACCAGAATGAGTGACTGAAATGTTAAAAAATGGTGTCCCACAATGATATATTGATTCTTGTCTAAAAATTAAGTATATGTTTCCTAAAGCACATGCGACAGCTTATGTATTAATGGCTTATCGTGTAGCTTGATATAAAATTTATTATCCAGAAGAATATTATGCAACTTACTTTTCAACTCGTGCCGATGCCTTTGATTTGTCAACAGTGCTACTTGGAGTAAATGCTGTTAAGGAAAAACTCCAGGAATTGGAAACTAGATTAAGTCGTAATGAATTAATTTCTTCAAAAGAACGAGCTTTAATTACAGTTTATGAAATAATGTTGGAAATGTTTGCTCGAGGAGTAAAGATTAAAAATATTGATTTCAAAAGCAGTGATGCTTCAAAATTCAAAATAATTGTCGATAAAAAAACTCAGGAAAAAACAATTATTCCACCATTTAATGTAATTGATTCTTTAGGGGAGGCTGTGGCCCAATCAATTGTTTTAGCCAGAGATGAACGTCAATTTACTTCTATTAATGATTTGAAAAATAGAACTCAAGTCACTAAAACTCAAATTAAGATTTTTGATCAATTACAAATCACTAATTCTTTAGAAAATGATGAGCAACTAAAATTTGACTTTTAATTTGAATTTATAATAGCAAATACTTGATTTTTAAAATTAAAAGTCATATAATTTAAAAGTCAGGTCAATAAAATGAAAGGAAGGCGAAAGCCTTCCTTTATTATTGAAAGGAATAGTGAATGAATAATTTTAACGAATTAAAAACGCGCTTAATCGAAGTTATTAAGCCAATACTAAAAGATTTTGATTTAAATTTATATGAATTAAACCAAATTTTTGATTTTGACACCACAGTTTTGCAGGTATTAGTGACTAATCAAGATGAATCAATCCAAACAGTTGATTTTGATAATCTCGTTGGTGCTAACGAAAAACTTTCAGTTGTATTAGATGAAATTAAAGAATTAAGTGATGCTTATATTCTTGAAGTTGCTTCTGCTGGAATTGAGCGAACAATATTTACAAAAGAGCAGTTAATTGAAAATGTAGGAAAATACTTATTTTTTCAAATTAACCATAAAATAGAATTTGTTGATGAATTTAATGCCGACTTAATCGATTATGATTCAACAAAAGACGAATTTAAAGTTTTCTTTTTCTTAAAAGGTAAAAAGAAAAATTCAGTACTTAAATGAGAAGACATTAAATTTGTTAGATTAGCAGTAAAATTTTAAAAGGAGATAAATAATTTTATGGTAAACGGAGCAGAATTGCTAAATGCAATTAAATCTATTTCACAAGAAAAACAAATTCCAGATGACATTATTTTTGAGGGAATTCGCGAAGGATTTCAAAAGGCTTATGAAAAGTTTTTTGACCCTGAGGCAATAATTGATGTTAATGTTGATGAGGTTACCGGAATGATCAATGTTACAAAAAGACTAACAGTTGTACAAAAAGTTGAAGATGAATGATTGGAAATTGGTTTGTCACAAGCAAAACAAAAATATTCAGAAAACTGTACAATTGGTGATATTATTAACGAACCAGTAAAGTTTAACGATGAATATTCTCGTTTGGCTATTTTTCAAGTTGGTCAAATAATTAAACAAAAAATCCGTGAGGGAGAAAAAAATAAAGTTTATGATTATTTTTTACCAAAGTTACACGAAATCCAAACTGGAAGAGTAGTTGACTTAACAGAAAATTCTTATTTAATCGATGTTGATGGGACAGTAGTTTCGCTTTGAAATAAAAAAACAATTAATCAAGAAAAAATAAATATTGGTGATAGAATTTCATTTTATGTTGAAGATGTTTCAAAGGAAAACAAACACTCACAGGTTTCAACTTCAAGAGTTCATCCTGACTTTTTAGCAAAACTTTTAGAAATAGAAGTTCCTGAAATTGCTGAAGGAATTATCGAGATAAAATCAGTTTCTCGCGAACCTGGTAGAAGAGCCAAGGTTGCTGTTTATTCACATGATGAAAATATCGATCCAATTGGTGCTTGTGTTGGTGCGGGAGGTTCTCGAATCAAAAGTGTTACTAACGAACTAAATGGGGAAAAAATTGATATTGTAAAATGAGATGAAAATTCAGAAAAATTCATTATGAATGCACTAGCTCCTGTTCGAGTAATAAATATTCTTGTTGATGAAGAAGAGTTTTTTGACGAAGAAGGTAATTTAGAAGATGCTCACAGAGAATGTGATGTTGTTGTTCCAAATAACCAACTTTCTTTAGCAATCGGTAAATCGGGGATGGCTGCTAGATTGGTAGCTAATCTGGTTAAAATGAAAATAAACATTTTATCATATGATAACGCTTTGGAAAAAGGGGTTGAAATTCTTTGAAATGGTAATATTACAGAAGAAGAGATGAATGACCCAGAATTTATTAATAATGTTTTCAAAAGACGTAATAATTCTGAGAGAAATTATCAAAATGAAAAACCACTTATTCATGAAGAAAATGAAGAGTGAGATGATTTTGTAGAGGAACCAGAAATAGAGGTTCAAGCCGCAAGTCTTGATGATATTCAAGCTAATTTAGAAGCTTTTGATAACTTAGCAAAAGAAGAAATAGTTGACGAAGAAGACGAAGAAATTGATGATTATGATCAATATTACGATAAGTAGGTAGAAGAATGTCAGAAATTCTAAAAAAAGTTGTAACCAGAAAAGATGTTGCAACAAATAAAATGTTACCCAAGCAAGAAATGATTAGAATTGTTAGAAATAAAAATGGAGAAGTTTTTATTGATTCAACTAGAAAAGCCAATGGTCGAGGAATCTACATAAGTCCTAGCATTGCTGCACTAGAAAAAGTTAAAAAGACTAATATCATTGATCGTGTTTTGAAAACAAAATTAGATGAAAATTTTTGAATACTTTTAGAAAAAGAAATAAAAGAGAATTGAGATTAATGGAATTTAGCAATAGCAAAAAACTTCTTCAAACTCTAGGAATGCTACAATCAAGCAGAGGACTAACTAGTGGTAGTATGCTATTCGAAGGGATTAAAACTAATAAAATTAAACTAGTTATAATTTCTTCTGATATGGGAGAAAGTCAAAAGAAAAAAATTACAGATAAATGCATTTTTTATAAAATTGAATATTATTCTGATTTAATTTCTAGTGAAGAACTTTCTAAATCCATTGGTAGGGAAAATGTTAAAGCGGTTGGAGTTAAAAATTTCAATAATGCAAGGTGATTAAAAGAAATTATCGAAAAATAAAATAAGGAGGAAATAAATATGGCTACAAAAAATGTTAAATCAAATAAACCCTCAGGGTCAAAGTCAAAGCAAAATCCAGATAAAAGTAAGCTTAAAGCACATTCAAATACTTTAAAAAGCCAATTGAATGAGACAAAAGCAACAGGCTTGATTGACGGAGTTTTTATTTTTACTGGTCCAATTACCATCTCGGAATTTGGTAAAAAAATTAATAAAAATGTTGCTGAAATAGTAAAGTACTTTTTCAAAAGTGGGGGAATGGTGACGCCAAACACATCACTTACAGAAGAACAAATCGGAGAACTTGCTTTAGAATTTGGTTTTGATTTTAAAAAAGAAGTTGAAGTTACAAAGTCAAATATTTTTGAAACATTACAAGTTGATGATAACGAAGCTGACTTGAAAGCTCGTCCAGCAGTTGTAACCATTATGGGTCACGTAGATCATGGTAAAACAACTTTGCTTGATTCAATTAGAAACACAAACATAAATGTTACAGACGGAGAGTTTGGTGGGATTACTCAACATATTGGAGCCTACCAAATTAAAACCGATAAAAATCAAAAAATAACTTTTATTGATACACCAGGACATGAAGCGTTTACAGAAATGCGTGCAAGAGGAGCTGATGTAACTGATATTGTAATTTTAGTAGTTGCAGCTGATGATGGGGTAATGCCTCAAACTGAAGAAGCTATTGATCATGCAAAAGCAGCAGCAGTGCCAATTATTGTATTTGTAAATAAAATTGATAAGCCAGGTGCTGATTCAAATCGTGTTAAAACTGAACTTATGCGTTTTAACATTGTAGCTGAAGAATTTGGTGGAGATGTACCTTTTATTGAAGGTTCGGCAAAAAACCGACAAGGTCTTGAAAACTTACTTGAAACAATTATATTAGTTTCTGAGTTAAAAGAATTAAAAGCAAATCCTGAAAAATTCGCAACTGGAACTGTAATTGAAGCTCACTTAAGTAAATCAAGAGGTCCAATGGCAACTGTATTAGTTCAACATGGAACATTGAATATGAGAAATCTGGTAGTTGCAGGAGCAACCTATGGTCTAATCAAGGATATGGAAAATGAAAATGGTGCTAAAGTTAAATCAGCACTTCCTTCACAACCAGTTGTACTTGTTGGTCTAAATGAAGTTCCTCGAGCTGGTGATAAATTTATGGTTGTTAGCGAAGAGAAAATGGCTCGTGATATTGCAGAGGCTCAACTAGAACGTCAAATTCAAGAAAGTCGCAATAAGGCTCAATCATTCACCTTAGATTCAATTAAAAATCAAATTGATCAAGGTAATTTAAAATCAGTAAATGTTATTTTGAAAGCAGATACTCAAGGTTCTGTTGAGGCGGTTAGAAACTCGTTGCAAAAAATTACTATTCCTGGAGTAAAACTTGATGTTATTAGAGCAACAGTTGGGGCCATTTCAAATTCAGATATTACCCTTGCGTTAGCAAGTAATGCAATTGTTTATGGTTTTAATGTTAGACCAACAGCTCAGGTTCGTCAAAAAGCTGATGAGGATGGTGTTGAAGTTAGACTACACACAATCATTTATAAAGTAATTGAAGAATTAGAAGAGGCTGCCAAAGGTATGCTTGATCCAATTTTTGAAGAAAAAGTTTTAGGTCAAGCTGAAGTTCGTCAAATATTTAAACACTCACAAGTTGGAACAATAGCTGGATGTCATGTAATCGATGGAGTTATCCCAAGAGGGTCAAAATTAAGAATTCTAAGAGATGGAATCATAATTTATACTGGAGAATTATCTTCTTTAAAACATGTTAAAGAAGAAATTAAAGAAGCCAAAAAGGACCAAGATTGTGGATTAACTATAAAAAACTTTAATGATATCAAAGAAAATGATATTATAGAAGTATATAAAGTTGAAGAGGTGAAGTAATATGGGACACGATATTAAAGTAGAAAGATTGAATTCAAGTATCTTAAGAGAGTTGAGTTTAATTTTTTCAAAAGAGTTTCATGATAATGAAACAATGCGTTCAATTTCTGTAAAAGAAGTACGTTTAACAAATGATTTAAGTCATGCTAAGGTATTTTATTCGCATTTAATTGATTCAATTTCAAAAGAAGAAGTAATTGAAGAATTAAAATCGAAAAGTAAGGAAGTTAGACATAAACTTGCTGGAAAAGTTGAAATGAAATTTGTTCCTGAGTTAGAATTTATTTATGATGAATCACTAAGTAATGCTAATAAAATTGAAGAAATTCTAAAAAATATTAAAAACAAATAAATTTTAAAACAACTGGATTTTATTTCAGTTGTTTTATTTTAAAAATAATTATAAACTTATTATTAATGATAGATTTTATTGAAGGAGAAATTTAAAATGCATCGATATTTTGTGGAAGAAAAAATTGCAAATTCCTTTGTTTTTAATCAAGAGAATTTGCATCATTTTAAAAATGTTGTCAAGATAAAATCTGGTGAACAGGTAATGATGATTCATAATAAAACAGAGTATCTGGTTGAAGTAATTAAGGTGACTGAAAACTTAATTGAAACAAAAATTATTTCCCAAAATAAATCAAAAGTAAAACAAGGGTGTAGAGTTAATCTAGTTTTAGGTATAATTAGGGAACAAAAATGAGATTTTGTTCTCCAAAAAGCCACGGAACTCGGAGTCAATAAAATAATCCCGGTTATTTTTAAAAGAAATGTTGTTAAAATTGAAGACAAAAAAGTCATTTCTAAACTAGAAAGATGAAAAAGAATTTGTGAAGATGCAGCGGAACAGTCACATCAAGTTCAAATTCCTCAAATTTTACCAATAGTTACTAAAATTGAGGACTTAAAAAAAATTGATTTATGCAAAACTAAACTTGTTGCATATGAGTCTGAAAAAGATGAAAATTTTAAAAAATATTTAATAGAAAATCTGGAAGAGATTACTTTAGTGGTTGGTCCTGAAGGTGGTTTTGAAAAAAGTGAAATCAGTTGGTTCGAGAAAAACGACTATAAAATCGTTTCCTTGGGTAACAGAATTTTACGAGCAGAAACCGCTCCTTTAATGTTTTTAAGTAATATTATTTTTAATTACGAAATGTAGATTGTAGGTTTTAATTTGAAAGAACGAAATTATAAAGACATAACTGGAGATTATGAAATAATTAATAAATATATTTTAAGTTATAAAATTCCAAGAGAATTTCAATTAAACATTAAACGTAATTTTGATCTAATAGGCCAAATGATTTCAAAATCTGGAAAATTAAAACTAATTACTGATCTTTCTAGCGAGTTTATTTTGGAAAGTACTGAGGAATTGAATTTAAAAGCAGTAGCTTTAAAATATATTAATTTTAGCAATTTTCAAAATTATGAAAAATTAATTGGATTATCAAATGACAAAGAAAGTAAAACTGATAAATTATCAGAATTTCAGATTGAAATTATAAAAAAATTAAAATTGGAATTAATTAATAAGCCTTTTGAAATTAAACTACCAAATAGAGAAAATAATGAATTAGTTATTAGCTGAGAAATTGCGGGTAGAAAAATTAATTTAAAAATTTTGTTTTGCCTTGATTCAAAACAAATATATCAAATAGTTAATAGAAATAAAAAATATGAATTAAATTTTGATTTACATTTATCAAAAGAGTACCGAACTTTAAATCAATTATTGTTTAAAAAATTAGATTTTTTATTTTTATCACTTTTATTGGACAAGAATATGAAATTAAGTCGAAAGGACATTGATAATTTAAAAAAGGTTATAATTAGCGACATACAGGTTGAACTTAATAAAAATGAATATATGAGAAAATGAGTTAGTCTAGTATTTAAAAAATTTCTTAAAAACGAGGTTTACGTAGATGATTTATTTAAAACTCAGGATTTTTATTTTAAGAGTTCTAAAATATTTACTAAAATATACAACTCATTTAAACTAAAAAAACTAAACTATGTTTTTAGCATGACATACCCAAATTTAGACGAATTTATCTCCAAATACACTGAATTTGCAAAATCATTCTTAGCAAAGTATAATAGTAGAGAATATGAAGATTTAGATCAGATTTATCATTTATATGAATTTAATCCGTATTTAACAAGTAAGGGTTTAAATAAAAATGTCTTAATAAGAAATTGAGAAAGATTGAATGAAGAATCAAATTTAAGATTAATGAAAAAGTATATTTATCCCGATAATAAAGAAATTGGAACTTTTGTATTATTTTCAATATTTTATAAACTTGATTTAGAATAGGGAGAAAATGATGAAAGTAGCTAAAGGTCAAAATGAGTTAAGTCAGTTTAATCAGGCTGTAAAAAAACACATCAATATCCTAAAACAAGTAAGAAAATCTATTTCAGATTCATGCCAAGTAATGAAAAAAACTTTTGCTGATTTTGGGATTCACTTCAAAAAGCTTGGTGATTTTGAATATAATGCCTTAACCGATTTTTCTCAAGAAATTAATTTGGATGTCGCCTTAATTATCTATTCAAAATTAAAACCAACTAAGCCTTCTTTTTCTAAACTTCAGTTAAAAATTGATAAAGCAATTGATCAAATTAGTAATCAATTTAGTATTACAAAAATTAAAAATAATGAATATATAAAAATAACTAAAGTAATCAACGACACTAAGATAAATTTTTATCTACAACCAGTAGTAAAAACAGTTTTAACTAACAAAAAGAGTGCTTATTTTGTATTGAGAAATCAATTTGTTCAAGAAGATTTGATGGTAAAAGTTACAGATAGTTTTAAAAAGGCTAATAAAATTGCTAATAATAATTTAGTTTCTCTAAAATTAATTATAAAATATACTCTAAAAAATGATTTTGACTACAATTACAACATTGATATGTTAATACTTCGCTGATTTTATGAATATTTTTGCAAAAAAATTGATAATTATATTTTTAAAAAAACTTTTCAGAAAAAAAGCGAGGATTTCAAGGACTTTAATATTAAAAATTTCACTAAGTTAAATAATTTGCAACATTGATTTAATAGGAATGTTAATTTCAAAGAAATGATGACCTACATTTTAGAGAGGTTTTTTAAAACTAATACTTACTACTTTAATAATTTTAATTTTATAGAGGAAGAATTGTTTGAGTCTATATCACGATACTCGGTGTTTACAAATTCAAACTTTCAATTACCAGTTGATTATTTTGAAGATTTCAAGATATTTGATTTAAGAAATTATGAATCCCAATATGAGCTACAATCTGGTTTAAGTGAAAGTGAAGGCTATTCCAAAGTAGCCTTTGATTTCGCTCGAGCCCATGATCGAAGGTATGTGGTTTCACCAGTATTAAAAACAGGTAGCGCTAATCTGGTGATTTATCAAAAAGCTTTAATTAAAAAATCCAAAGAGCTTTATGATAAATTGCCAAACGAAATCATTGCTGAAATAAAATCTCTAAAGCAAAGGGAAGCTATGGAAGCATTAAACCAGTTGGCGCATAATTGATTATCAATCTATCAAGCAAAATTAATTTATTCAAAACCATACTTTGACACTAAATATCCAATTCATTTAATAAAGAATTTTGATGACCTAATGGAAACAATGGTTCAAACAATTGATGGTATATCTGAGAAACAGTTTTTGGTTGGTTTTGACAATTAAATAAAGGAGACATATGAAGGATTTTATTACTATAAAAAATTTAAAAAAAGAATTCGGTAAAAAGAAAGTTTTGCAGGATCTTGACTTAACAATTAAAAAAGGAGAACGGTTAGCGATTTTGGGTTCTAATGGGTGTGGAAAAACTACTCTCGTAGAGATGATTGCTCAAACTTCAAAACCAACTTCAGGGACAATTGAATTTAATTTAGAAGGGGACTTGAAAAAAGAAATTGGAATTCAATTTCAACAAGGAGAATGGCCAGCAGGTATTTGTGCAGAAGACATGCTAAAATTTTATCGTTCGGTTTACCCAAGATTTACCAAGGATTGAGAAGAACAATTAAATCAAGTTTTTGATATTGAAGAATTTAGAAAAAGATCAATTAGAAAATTATCTGGTGGTCAAAAACAACGCTTTAATGCAATGATTTCAATGATGAATGATCCTGAATTGGTAATTTTAGATGAACTAACTACTGGTTTAGACATGCAATTACAATTTTCAATCATTAGTTTTTTTAAAGATAAACTGAAGAAAGATAACAAAACTTTAATCCTGGTATCTCACAGTCCAGAAGAAGTAGAACTATTATGTAATAGAATGGTAATTATCAAAGATGGAAAAGTTGCTTTCGATCGCAAAATAACTGAAGCAATCAAGGAATTTAAAACCATTAGAAATATTATGGATAAACATTTTGAAGGGAGCCTAAAATATGACAACTAAACTTGAAAAATCAGAATTTGGTCTAAAAAGAAGTCTAAATATCTTTGGTAACTTATTTGTTTTAATTTCAAAATCATTTTTTAGAAATGCTCGTGGACCATTATTTATGTTTATAGTTCCGATATTCTTTATGATAATGTTTTTTGGTATTATAGGTAATAAAGCAAGCGGTGGACAGTCGTTGTACCCATATATGCTTTTACCTTCGTTAACAATTTTAACTTCACTAGCACCAGCAATTGTTGAGTGAAAAAATTCAGTATTTTTAAAAAGAATTGATACAACCGGAGTTAAAAAGGGAATGTTCTTAGCTGCGCTTTGACTTTTTTATCTACTAATTTCATTAGTGGCCTTAGTGGTAATGTTTGTAGTAGCTTTAATTTTTGGTTTAATTATAAAATCACCAGAAGGAATGCCTTCATTTATCAGTACTTTAAACAAAATTAACTGGGGTTGGTTATTATTGGCAACAATGTTAGTTTCTCTGACTTCTATTGGTTTAGCAACTTTATTTGGAGGTTTATTTAGTTCTGAGGGAGCAATGCAAGGTGTTGTTATGATGGTTTACTTCTTATCAATTTTCTTTTCAGGAATTATGCTAGATCCTTCGCTTATCGAAACTTCAAAGGGAATGATGATTTTTACATACTTCATTCCTCACAAGTACTCAGTATCGTTATTCTTGTATGCAACGCAAGGATCAATCAATTCAGGATGAGACTCATCGTTTAATAATCACGAATCATTTGGAGGGCAAAACTTTACATCAACATGACAACCTATTTTGGGTGCAATATTGATTATTACAGCGTTATTTGTAATTACAAGCTTTACTTTTAAATGAAGTGCCAAAAAATAAAGAAAATCCAACTTTCAAAAGTTGGATTTTTAATTGTGTTTATTCGTCATCAGTAATATGCCAAGATTGAACGCGTTGTTTTAAAATGTCGTTTCTTTTAGTAATATATTCCCTTTGAGATTTACCAAGGTTTTGGTACTGTTCTTTACTACTTTTAATTCTTAATTTCTTAAGCTCTTCATCGCAATAAACTCAAGTCAATCAAAGGATATACAAATGTCTTAAAAATTTAATTTCATCATCGCTATATTCTTCATAGCTTATTTTAGAAGCTTCTTTTTGGCTAAAGTTAATTCATTTTTGTGGATCCACTAGTTGCTTGTAGTCTTTGTACGCCAATTCTTGAAACGCTAAAGCTTTTGAAATAATGTCTTTTTCTAAAATTTTTATTGTATCAGCAATGGCCTTTACTGCCGCCTTTTCAAAATCCTCTTGAGTAGGGAAGTGGTGTTTTTTAATATAAAAAATACTTGTTTTTAAATTATTTATGGGGTTAGCAGCAGTTGTATAATCTTTTGCTGTAACTTTGCTAAATTCAACCTCAATTTCATCAAATAGTTTTGATTTATAAATCATCTAGGCACAACCTTTCATTTAAATTATTATACCACAAATTTTTTGCATTTTTGCTAATATATAAAATATAAATTGCATAAAATTTTACTTTTGTTTTAATTGCAGTATCGCTTATTTATAAATTTATATTTCTAGTATAATAACAAAAATTATGTATTTTAGACTAATAATTGAGGTAAAATAAATTTATTGGACTTAGGAGTGGAATTAATGTTACAAAAATCAGGGATATTCTTAGTTAACAAACCCTCTGGAATGACCTCAAATGATTTAATCAAAAAAATTCAAAAAAAATTAAACATTAAAAAAATTGGCCATGCTGGTACTCTAGATCCGCTTGCTTCAGGACTGATGGTTGTTTTAGTTAATCAAGCAACCAAGGTTAGTGATTTTTTATTGTCGGCTAATAAAACCTACAATGTGACAATGAAACTTTTTGAAGATACTGATACCAAAGATATTACCGGAAAGGTCATAAATAAAGTTGAACCTTATAAACTTGATAAAAGTTTAATTAATAATATTGTTAAAAAATATAATGGTTATATCTATGAACAATACCCACCAATTTACTCAGCAATTAAAGTTGATGGAAAAAAACTATATGAGTATGCTCGTAAAAATCAAGCTGATCAAGTTGAAATAACTCCAAGAACGGTGACGATTGAAAAATGTGAATTTGTTAATTATGATAAAAAAAATCACGAAATTTCGTTGCGGCTAAAAGTCAGCAAGGGTACTTACGTGAGGAGTTTTGTAACAGATTTTGCAAATGATTTAGATACAATTGCAACAGTCTCCAAATTAGAACGAACAGCTTCGGGGGGATTTGATTTATCAAATTCAAAGAATTTAGATGTAATTGATTGAGATCATTTAGTTTCCTTGTACGACACACTAATTAAATCAGAACAAGTATTAATTCAATATCATTTTGAACAAGATGTTCGTCAAGGTAAATCAATAACTTTGCCAAGAGTATCTTTTCCAATCGTTTTTATTGTAAATGATAAAAAAGAAGTTATTGGAATATATAAACACGCCGCTAATCACATTTATACTTGCCAAAGAGGTCTTTGGCAAGATGATCCGGCTATTAAAAAAACAGAGGCCGAAATGGAGGGCTACTAATGGAAATTATTAAAATCGATTTGAGTAAAACAATCGAAGAACAAATTATCAAGGAACCTAGTGTTGTCACAATCGGATTTTTTGATGGAATTCATAGAATTCATCAAGAAATTTTAAAAAAGACAGCTAAGTTAGCAACTAAAAACGATTTAAAGGCCGTGGTTGTTACATTTTCAAGAAAAGTTAAATCTTTTTTAAGTGGAAATTCAGAACAAATTCTTGATAATGAAATTAAATATCGCGAAATTGAAGAACTAACCTATATTGACTATATTATTGAAATTGAAGTAAACGACGAAATGATAAAAATTGACAAAGATGAATTCATTAAATGAATGATGGAAAAATTGATGGCTAAAAAAATTGTAGTTGGAAGCGATGTTAATTTTGGATTTAGGGGACAAGGGGATATTTATGATTTATTAGCCAAATTTGGAACCGATAATGTTGTTATCTATCACAGAGTTGATGAATTTTCATCAAGTGAACTAAAGGAGTTAATCTCAACTGGTCATGTAGCTCAAGCAAATAAAATGATGTTGAAGAAATTGGAGTTGAAAATTTCTAAAATAAAAGCTAATTTGTATGAATCTGAAGATAATGCAATAACTGTAATGGACGGAAAGTATTTAGGCTTGATCGAAGGTAAAAAAATCTATTTCCATGTTGTTGCAAATCGTTTAAAAATAAATGAATCTGACATCATTGGAATTGAACCAAAATCTGTTATATTTTTAAAATATTTAGGTAAATAGTTATTTTTTCATTTATAATATCTAAGGGTATAGTTTGTCATTGTTTTAATTTATCCCGAAATTAATACTTTGTCAAAACAAAACCAGTGAAAAAAACAAGGGGGAAAAATATTATGGTATTAAAAGCAAGAAAAGCCGAAATAATTAAAGAATTTGGTCAAAATGACAAAGACACTGGACGTGCTGAAGTTCAAATTGCACTTTTAACAGATGATATTAGAAACTTAACTGAACACTTACAGTTACATAAAAAAGATATCACTTCAAGAAGAAGTTTATTAAAAAAAGTTTCACAAAGAAAACATCACTTAAATTTCTTAATCAAAAATGATTTTGAACGCTATAAAGCAATTATCGCAAAATTAAATCTAAGAAAATAATTAGAATAGTATATTTATTTTAAAAAATTATAAAAAATATATTTTTTTTATAATGTTTTAAATTTTTTATATACTATTTTAAAAAAGCCATTTTTTTGATATAATATATAAGTATTTTGGTAATTAATTATAAATTAGTTATTGCTAGAATCTAATCGAATAAAAAAGAAAAGGATGGGTAGAGCACATGGCTACTAAAACAACAAACAAATCAAAAGGATCTAAGCCACAACACTTAGAAACTCGTAAAAAAGCAAGTGATCCTAAACCAAAAAAAATCGTAGTTGAAGGAATTAAATTGACTGAAGTTCAAGAAAAATTCATTTGAGAAAAAGCTGAACCAGTTTCAGGGCATAACCAATCGATTTACCGTCGTGACGTATGTGGTGCGATTATTAAAGTTCAAGAAAAAAACCTTGAATCAGAATTTGGTTGAGTATTAACTTTAGCTGATCCAAATGGTGATTCTGATGAAGTAAACAACATCATTGCAATGCACTGAATGAATGCAAAAGTTAAACGTAAACCAGATGAAATGTGAATTGCACCAGTTACTGGTTCATGAGATACAAAAGATACATATAATGAATTAAGAGATGTAAAAATTCCAGCAGAAGTTATCCAAAAAGTTCGTAAAACAACTTTATTCCAAGATACTAAAGTTGAACCAAAACGCATTAACTTACAAATTAGAAAATCTAATAAAAAATAATTTAAAAACATGTTCTGAAACATGTTTTTTTATTTGAAATTAATTAATAAATTAATTATGTTATGTGGGTTACTTTTAAAGAAATTTTTAAAAGTAACCCACTTTATTTTTAATAGTGCTAATATAAATATTGAAGCAAAATCAATTGATTATTTCAATGAGAAACCTAATATTTTAATTCTTTAAAAGAAAGGAGTTCCCCAAATGAATCTATTGATTTTTGCAATGAACTTTGTTCCAACATTAACCAATGTAAATGATAATTTGTCACCACAAAATCTAGAAACTGTTATTTCACAACCAATTAAAAAAACTATGAAATAAATAGTAAAACAAAAAAATATGATATAAGTTTTGAAAAGTCTGAAAATGTTAAAACCGAAAAATTTAAGCTTGCTTTTATATGGTCTGGGTGCCATTGCAACTGCAATTATACCAGGAATGGAACCTTTGTCTCCAACCCTTGCTGCAGCTTTTTTAACATCATCTGAATTATCACAGATAAAACCAGGCACCTCTTGATGAACATAAAATAACAATTTAATAGATTTTGCTTCATTATTTTTTTATAAAGTTCAGGAAAATATTATTATATTAGATTTAAATAAATTTTTTTTAAAAGAAGAGGTTAAATTCATGATTAAAAAAGTTAAATTATTATATTTTTACATATTGCTAATAGGAACTAGTTTTTTTATTACTCAAGGACTCGCTAATAATCAAGAGGATTATCAAGAAGAAGGAATGGCTATTAAGTGCCGTGTTAACAACGATAAAAATAATCATGGTCCCTATAATTTGCATCGATATTCTAGTAATAAACCTAAACCTAAACTTTATAAAATAATAGTTACTTTCATTTATATTGCGATGGTGGTTATTTTTGTAATTTGAGTAGTGACGAGAAATTAAAGATATTTCTTTATCTCTTCAATATTTAAATCTTAAAACTTTGTTAAAATGTATAGTATAATTTATTTGTGCGAAAGCACAAAGAATACAAAGTTTATTCTTAAGTATGTGTAAGTGTTATAAAACCGCTATATAAATTAATGCTTCTTATCTTATACATGGTTATAGCGGGTGGGGGCATTTTTTATTTTTAAGTGATTTAAAAATTTAGATTTTTTAAAAATAAAAAATGCAAAGGAGTAATTATGAATAATATTCCAATTATTTTAATTGTTGGACCAACTGGTTCTGGGAAAACTGATCTGTCTATAAAAATTGCAAAAAAATTAAAGGGCGAGTGTATCAATGCTGATTCAACTCAGATTTTTTCAGGAACAGATATTGCGACAAATAAAATTACAACAGAAGAAATGGAAGGAATTAAACATCATTTGCTTTCTACGATTCCTGTAAATGGTAATTATTCAGTTGCTCAGTTTCAAAATGAGGGTCGAAAAGTTATAAATTCGCTATTGAAACAAAGTATAATTCCAATAATTGTTGGAGGAACTGGTTTGTACATTAATGCTCTTTTAAAAAAATATCATTTTCAAGAAGAAAAATATGGTCAACTTTACCATCCCGATCTAGATAATTATAGTAATATTGAATTATGGAAAATGCTAAATGATTTTGATAGTGAAGCTGCAAGTAAAATTCACGAAAATAATCGTCAAAGATTATTGCGAGCTAATTCAGTGGTTTTTGAAAGAAAAGAATTAAAGACGGATTTAATAAAGGATGGGGGAGAAAAGTTTTTTTCTAATCCATTAATAATAATTGGTCTTAATCCTAATCGACAAGATTTGCATGAATCTTTAAATAGTAGGGTAAATAAATTAATTCAAAGAGGATTATTTGAAGAAATCAAAAAAGCGTACAAAGAAAATGACTACAATGAAAATGCCCAAGCACTAAAATGTATTGGTGGTAAAGAAATTGTAAAATATTTGAAAAGGGAAATAACTTATGAGCAAGCAATTTTGGATATGCAGACCGCTAATAGAAGATATGCCAGAAAACAAATCACTTGGTTTAAACATCAATTAAAAGATATTCAGTGATTTGAATATAACCTTAAAGATTTTCAAAAAACTTGTAATTTAGTATTAGAATATTTAGAAAAAGTATTGTAAATGAATATTTTTAACTTTTTTCTACAAAACTTATTGACATTAATTTCAAAATCTTGTATTATATCAAAGGTTATTAATGCGGGTGTAGTTTAATGGTAGAACTTCAGCCTTCCAAGCTGACTGTGAGGGTTCGATTCCCTTCACCCGCTCCATTATAAAACTATGATAAATCTAACTTAGGTTAGATTTTTTTATTTCAATTGGTGTATAATTTCATTAATGAGGTTTTGAATATGAACGAAAAAGACGAAAAAATTAAAGAAGGAAAATCCAAAAATGAGTTCAATGCGCAAAGAACTCCTTTTTGAATTAGTTTTGGTTGACTATGAATTGAGGCTATAATTCCAGCATTTCTAATTTGATTTCTAATGGGAAAAGATTTTAGCTTTAGCTTTTTCAAAGATTTAGCAGAGCCAAAAGAATTGTGGGTTGTTCTAGCTTGTTTATTGGTAATTGCATGAAGTATTTTTAGTACAATGTTATTTTTTTATTTAAACTGACATGAAAGCGATAACTTTACTTTTGCCTTTATTACATCAATGGTAATGACTTCTTTTATATATAATGGCCTTTGATTGGGTAACAGTCCCTCAGGAATTGTTTTAAAGGCATTTTTGGGAGTTTTTATTTTAATTGGATCAGGAATTCTTGGAGCGATGTTAACCGCTTTAATGCGTAATCAAGATAACAAGCGTCAAGAAGATTTGAAAGTAATGTATCAGGCTTTCAAAAATAACGAGACAATTCCTGAAAAAAAATTATTGAAAATTCGCCGCTATGAGGATAAAGTTAAAAAAAATCAAGAACGCGAAGCAGAATTAGCTGCCTTTCGTAAAGAATTGCAAAGAAAAATTAGTGATGAATTGAATGAGCGTGAAAAAAGTAAAATTAATTATCAAGAAAAAGTTTCTAAGGAATTGGATTCTAAGGAAATTAATCAAAGTAAAAAAAAGAAATAAAAATCAATTTCAATGAAAAAAAATCATTGAAATTGATTTTTTTTTATAATTAAATTTTAAAACTTAGTGTTAATTAATTGCTCATATTTATCTTTAGCAATTTTTTGAAAAATGTTTTTCTCGGTTCTTTGGAACATATACATTGCCCAATAACATCACAAATAATTTTGATAAAAAATATAGTTCGTTACTTTTTTATATTCATCAATTGTCAGATCGAACTCTTTTAAAAATGTTCTAGTAAATAGGGGGTCTTGTTTTAAAGTTTCGCTTACGAAACTTGCTAAATCAAATAATGGATCGTTCAAACTTGCAAAGTCATAATCAATTATTTTTAACCCAGAATTGGTAAATAGGAAATTACCAGGCACTAAATCATTGTGACAAAAAGTAAACTCTGTGATCTGATTTTCATTAATAATTTTATATATTTTTTCCTTAAAGGGTATTAAATCAAAAATTAAATTCTTAGTATTTTCTTCAAAAAAATTAAGAATTTTCTTGAAATTAAATTTTTTAACTTTTGAATTTTTTAGTTTTATTTCGTGCATTTTCTTGATTGCTTTTGCAATTTCTAAAATTATCTCAGGGTTAATTTCGCGTGATTCCAGCGTTTCACTGTCATCAAAATACTCATAACTACTAGTAAATAAATTACTTTTAAATCCAAATTTTACTGGCTTAATAAGAACGCTATTTTCCAAATTTGAAATTTCTTTAAGCACTTGAAATTCATTTTTTCTATCTAAAAAATCATCAACAATAAAATTACTTTTTTTACAAAAAAGACCATTCTCTAGATATGTTAAATTAGTTAATCCTAATTCTAAAAAGGTTACATTTTTCATAATTCACCTCAAATTATATATTCTAAATATGTTATTATTATATTATACTATTATTTCAAAGGAGTAGTCATGAAAAAGAATATCTGAGTGGCAACTGCAAATATTAATAAAGTAGAAGAATTTAAAGTTTTACTACCAAATTATGAAATAAAATCACTTTTAGATTTTAAGGAAGTTTTAGATATACCCGAGGATTTTGAAACGTTTGAAGAAAATGCGCTTTTTAAAGCACAAACACTTTATGATATCATTGATGAAACTGTAATTGCTGATGATTCAGGCTTATGTATTTTTGGTTTGGATAACTTTCCTGGAGTTAAATCAGCTCGTTGGGCTAGTCCGGAAAAAGATTGAAATAAAATCAATGATAAACTTTTAGAAAAGATGTTAGAACATAAATTAAATAGTATCGATCAAAGACAAGCTAGTTTTGTGACGGTGATTGCTATTTTTAATAAAAAACTTAACATCAAAGAAGTTTTTCGAGGAGAAATTCAGGGAACAATTTTAACAAAACTAACAGGAAATCAAGGATTTGGTTATGACCCGATCTTTGCTCCAAGTAATCATCAAAATAGTTTTGCTCAAATGAGCACTAGTGAGAAAAATAAATATTCTCACCGTGCTATTGCTTGTCAAAAATTAAGAGAATTTTTAGATAAAATTTAACAAGGAGAATTATGAAAAAAGATCAATATTTTTATCAAATGCAAAGTAAGTATAATATCGTTTCAATAAATGTTTATGTTCATTTAGAAAACTTATTTAACTACTTTCCAGACTATCGTAAAATTTTTAAGGAAACTGCAATGTTGGACAAAAGCGGAAACTTGAAATCTCGCGGAGAAATAAATATCGAAGATGTTCAGTTGCTATTTAGAGCTTTAAATTTTGAAGATCAGAATCGTTACGATCCGATGTTCGATATTAATTTTGTAACTCAAGCTCCAGAAAAATATAAGTCACCAGATCAATGATATGACTATTACAGAAATAACTTTACTGGAGTGATGAAAAAAATAAAATAATTGGAGGAATTATTATGGGCAGAAAGATTAATATAGTTTTATTTGAGCCTGAAATTGCCGATAACGTAGGAGCAATTTTTAGAACAGCTGCATTAACTAATGCTAGTCTTCATTTAATAGAACCTTTTGGTTTTATTTTTGATCGTCGTAATTTTGCAAGAAGTAGTGCCAATACGTTTGAAGGGGTTAATTATTTTAAGTATGATAATTGAGAAGATTTTATTAAACAAAATCCTAAAGCGATGCTTTTTTGTTTGAGCAGGTACGGTTCAAAACCTCTAAGTGATTTTAATTTCAGTGAAATTAATAACGAAATTTTTATTGTTTTTGGAAAGGAATCAACTGGAATTCCAAAAAATATCTTGCAAGAAAATTTAGAAAGAGTATTTAGAATCCCGATGGTATCAACTGGAAGAAGTTTAAATATTGCCAATACAGTTGGAATTGCCACATATGAAGTATTGCGTCAATGAGATTATTTGGATTTGAGTAAAGTTGAAGTTGAAAAGGGCGTGGACTATTTAACTAAAGAATAGAATTGAGGATTTTGGTATGCGAAGAATAGCTTTATTTGGAGGGACGTTTGATCCGGTTCACACAGACCATATTAATATTGCTAAAGCTTGTGTGGAAAATTTGGGTTTTGATGAAGTTTGAATGATTCCTAATTATCTTAGTCCTTTTAAAAAATCAACAAATAGTTCTATAAAAGATCGTTTGGCAATGTTAGAAATTGTAAGACAAAAGTACGATTTTATTAGAATAAATGAGTATGAAATTCGCAAGCAAGAAAGAAGTTTTACTTATGAAACTGTTAAATATTTAAAGTTCCAACCACAATACAAAGATTTTGAATTTTCGTTTATTATGGGAAGTGACCAACTTGATGATTTTGAAAATTGAGATCACTTTCCAGAATTAATTAAGTTGATAAATTTTAAAGTTTTTTTGAGAAGTGAATTTTATAATAAGAAAATAGTTGAAAAATACAATTTGGAAGTTTTTGAATTTAACAATAATCATTTATCATCAACCAAAATAAGAAATTTGCAAGACGTATATTTACAAGATCCTGAAATTAACGAATACATTAATAAAAATCTTTTATATCTAAATGAAAGGCTTGCTCAAAAAATGGATGAAAAACGCTTTCAGCATTGTTTGAATGTCGGGGTGATGGCAAGACATCTGGCCAAAATTAATAATCTAGACCAAAATAAAGCTTGAGTAGCAGGCACATTGCATGATGTAACCAAAAGATGAACTCAAGAAGAACATTTCAATTACTTAAAAAAATGAATGCCCCCAATGATTAGTGAACCATTTCCGGTTTGACACAGTTTCACTGGATATTTACATTTGCAAAAGGATTGACAAATCCAAGATGTTGAAATACTACAAGCGGTATTCAACCACACTGTCGCTAGTTTAGAAATGAGTCCTTTGGATATGGTTGTATTTTGTGCTGATAAGGTGAGTATAGAGCGTGATTATCCTGGAGTTGAACAATTACGCAGTTTAGTTGAAAAAGACTTGCTTCAGGGATTTAAAACCATTTTAAAAAATCAGTATGATAATGCTTTGAAAAAGAATGGTCATGATAAAATTGGTAGCATTTTAGAAGCTGCATATCAACATTGAATTATGAATGATTAATGGGGGATTAAAATGAAATTATTAATTTTTGCTATGATAGAAGAAGCTCAAGATACAATCAATAGTTTAGAATTTTCAAAAGTAGATGATCTTTTTTTAAACTATTATCAAAATAAAGAAAGCTATCTATTAATTACGGGAATTGGTCTAGTAAATGCGAGTTTAACATTAAGTGTCTTTTTAACAAAACATAAAGAAATTAAAGAAATAATAAATATAGGAACAGCTGGAAGTTGTTCACAGGAATTGAATGTAAAAGATGTTGTTATCATTGATAAAACTTATTATTCAGCTGCTGATTTAACTGGATTTAATTATAGTTATGGTCAATTACCAGGTGAGCCTAAATATTACCACAATCCTCACATTAATGCAGAATTCTTCAAAAATTTAAAAATTTTTGAACCCAAAATTAGTTCTCTTGCATCTAGTGATATTTTTATAAATAGTGAAGAAAAATTTAATAATTTTGTTAAGAAAACTGATGTTGGAGTTGAAGTTTTTGATATGGAAGGGGCGGCGCTTTCTCATGTCGCAAACAGATTCAAAAAGCAAATTGTTATAATCAAGATTATCTCAGATAATCTTTTGAATAATTCAAGCGAAATTCAATTTGATCAATTTTTACAAGAAATTTCAATTAAGATAAGTAAAATCTTAAAACTTGTATTAAAATAGATAAATATAAAAGGGAGCTAAATAATGAGACTAGTAATTTTTGGAACAGTTGGGGCAGGGAAAACTTCTTTTATCAATGCTTTAAATAATAAATTAGGTTATAAGGTCTATGCTGAACCTTTGAATAAGAATCCATATTTTGATAAACTTTATGAACAATTTCAAGATAAAAACTCAAATACTTATAAAATGGAATTGTTTATGCTCTCAGAACGTATGAAGCAGTTTTTAGAATCACAGAATTTAGAAAATGTGGTTTTTGATCGCGGTGTTATGGATACATTAATTTTTGCGAATGCCAATTATGAAGAGGGTAATCTAGATAAAAGAGATTGAGACACTTATCGAACTTTTTTTGAAACTAATATTATTCCAGCAATTTTTAACAACGAAAATATTAAATCATATGAACTAGTGGTTTATTTGAGAGTTAGTGATGAAACTTCAATTAATAGAATTAATCAAAGAGCTATTCCTGGAGAACTAAGAGTCAAACAACATTTTTGAGAACTTCTAAATAGTTTGTATGAACAATGATATTTGGAATGAATTGATAAAATTCCTTTCATAGTAATTGATGGAAATATTGATGACATTGATGAAAAGGTAGATTTATTTTTCAAAAAAATTAGTAATTTTAAATAGTTATCAAGGTGGTGAATTATTTATGGAGTCAAATTTAGAGCAAAAATATCAAAAATTATTAACAAACTCTGTCAATAGTTTTTACTCTGAAACTGTCAATTTTGAAAAGAGTAAATGGTCTACTAAGTTAATCTACTATGGAATGTCTTTAATTGCAGTAGCATTTATTTATTTTTATGTCTCATCAATTCTTTATCAAGAATTTGATAAAGCCTTTAAAGATATTAAAAATGGTCAATCTTTAAAAATATTTTGCATGTATATTTTGCCATTTTTAATATTTGTCCTTGGGGCAATTCTTGCTATAATTTCATTTTTTAAACGTCGGGAATTGGAGAACAATTTTGAATATTTTGAGGATTGAGAATATTTATATGATTTGAGAAGCAAAATTATTATTGATATCAATATGCAACTTTTAAGTCTAGATGATCAAGTCCCTCTAATTGAGGATAACTTTGATTTTATTCCGTTAGTTGGCACAAGTGATTTTTACATTAATCAAGCTTTGAATTTTCAATTTGATAAAAATTTAATTTCTTATGCAGATATTTATTTTCCAAATAACAAAAATAATTTTACTACTCTAAAGTTTTATGGACTTGAAATAATTGATGAAAAATATTGGTTTGAAAACGAAATAACTCTTGAAATTACTGAAACTATGCAAGAGAGATTTTTAAAAAATGACTTAAATCAATATTTATTTGAAAAAACAGGTTTTGATAAAAATGATATTGAAGAATCGCAACAAGTTGAAAAAATTATTAAAATTCTTAATTTTAAAAGTTGACTTGGTAAAGTTGATTTAGAAGAATTTAGTGAGTTAACAATTAAAATTTTTGAGAAAAAAATTTGTTTTTGTTTTAACTTCAAAGTCAACGAGGAAATTTTTAACTACCAAAGTTTGGATTTTATTAAAAAGGACGCTTCGAAAACAATTTTTAAGAACGCTTTGGCAAGTAAAATTGATTTTGAATTAATCAAAGTAAAAAAGTTAACCCAAATTGCTTATAAAATACTCGGAAAAACAAAAAAGACAATTAATGAAAATTAATTGTCTTTTTTATGCAAATTAGTGTTATTATTTAGATATACCCATAGGGGTATATAGGAGGATTTATGAAAAAACACACAATCCGAAATGAAGAATTACAAAAAAACTACCAACAACATTTGAATCGAATTAAGGGTCAAATTGAAGGAGTTATCAATCAAATTAATAATAATGAATATTGTGTTGAAATCATCAACCAAATCAGTGCCATTCGTGGATCATTGCTTTCGGTGAGCAAGAAACTGGTGAATGAGCACATTCAAGGTTGTGTTATTAGCGACAACCAAAATCATGAAGAAGCATTTAAAGAAATTAATAATCTTATTGATCGTATTGCCAAATAGGAGGTAAAATATGAAAATTAAAGCTATTATAAAAAAAATGAATTGCCAACATTGCGTTGACAAAATTACTAAGACTTTACAAAAAAATCTTAAAGCTAAAAAAGTTGCTTTAGACTTTGATTCACAAATCTTAACTTGCCAACTAAAAGATGAAAAAAGCGTATTGGAAATGCAAAATCTAATTACCCAATTGGGTTATGAAATTGAAGGTTTAACAATTGAAGACTAATGACTATCAAATTATTGGAATGACTTGTAGTAATTGTGTTGTTTCAATTACCAATCAAGTTAGAAAACTTCCAATAGTTAAGAGTGTGGAAATAAACTTAGCTTTAAACTTAATGACCGTGGTATTTGTTGAAGAAGCCAATGACTCGCAAATTATTAAAGCGGTTAAAAAAGCTGGATATACTGCTAAATTAGTTAAGAACAACCAATTCCAAGCTCAGTTTGACAAACCGATGATATTAAAGATTGTACAAGTATCTTTAGCGTTGCTATTAACTTTGCCAATGTGATTGGGGATGATTTTGGCTATAAGCGGAGTTCATAACAGCTTTGTACTATTTTTACATAATCCTTGATTTCAACTTACCATCACCTCAATCGTTCAATTCATCTTAGGAGCAAGATTTTATAAAGAATTTTATAATGGAATTAAATCACGTAAAGCTAACATGGCTTTCTTGGTTGTTGTGGGAACTCTATCAGCTTATGGGTTAAGCATTTATAATGCTTGGTTAAATAACTGACAAGCAACCATGAGCGGAGAAACCCTTTATTTTGAATTAAGTGCCACCATAATTGCTTTTGTTTTATTGGGTAAACTACTTGAAGAGGGTGCTAAAACTCGCACAGGTAATGCTTTGAACCAATTAATAAAATTAGTACCTCAAACTGCTTTTGTGCTTAAGTCAGGTCAAACTACAGAAAAACCGTTAGAAGAAATTCAAGTTGGTGAACAAATTGCTATTAAGGCCGGGGGAAGTATTCCTTTTGATGGGGAGGTAATTTCAGGACAAGGTAGTGTGGATGAAAGTATGTTAACTGGAGAAAGTTTGCCGGTCTTAAAAGGGCAAGGTGATCTGGTAAGTGCTGGAACTATTAATCAAACTGGTTATTTAATTGTTCAAGTTAATAAACTAGTTAATCAATCAACTTTAGCTCAAGTAATTGAAATGGTTAAAACTGCTCAGACACGTAAAACTCAATTGCAATTAATTGTTGATAAAATTTCAGGCTACTTTGTACCGATAATCTTTGTCTTAGCTATAATTACCTTGATTGGATGAACTATTTATTATCAAGGCTGAAATCAAATAAGCTTGGTTCGAGCTATTACAGTTTTAGTAATTGCTTGTCCGTGTGCATTAGGTCTAGCCACTCCGACAGCCATTCTGGTAGTAACTAGCAAATCTGCTAAATTAGGAATCATCTTTAAATCAGCAGACAGTTTAGAAAAGTTAGCTAAAACTGATTTTGTGGTTTTTGATAAAACTGGAACTTTAACTCAAGGTCAAATCCAATTGCAAGAAGTTGTGATGATTAATGCCGATTATTCTAAAGTTCAAATTGAAGAAATGGTTTTCAATCTAGAAAAACAATCCGAACACTCCATTGGTTTAGGAATTGCTAAAAGTTTAGAATCTAAATTTAGTCAAACCCCATTATGAGAATTTGATGAATATCACACTTTACCCAGTTTTGGCTTAAAAGCTAAATACCAAAGTCAAGAATATCTTTTAGGTAATCAAAACTTGATGCTTGAAAATAAAATTGAAACTAAAAAAGTTTTAAGTAAGACTAAAGTTTATGAAGAACAAGGTAATACGATTATTTATTTAGCAATTAACAAAACTTTAATAGCATTTTTAGTGGTTGGGGATAAAATTAAACCTAATGCTAAAGAAATGCTAGAGCAACTCAAAGCTTTAAAAATCTCCACAGCTATGTTAACTGGTGATTCACAAAGAACTGCCTTAGCAATTGGAACTCAGTTACAAATGAGCGAGATTATGGGGGAAGTTAAAATTACCCAAAAGGCTGGAGAAATTGCTAAGAAGCGTCAAATCTACAATAGTGTTGCAATGGTTGGTGATGGGATTAATGATGCCATTGCCTTGAATGAAGCTGATGTAGGAATTACCTTTGCTAATGCCACAGATGTTGCGATAAGTTCTAGTGATGTTTTAATTTTACGTGATGATATTTTAAACGTTACCAAAGCAATTATTATTGCGAAAAAAACATATAGAAAAATCAAAGCCAATTTATTTTGAGCATTTTTCTATAATGTCTTAGCAATTCCACTAGCAGCATTTGGACTTATTTTCCCAGAACTTGGCGCTTTAATCATGGTGTTATCATCAATATCAGTAATTATCAATTCTCTATTTTTAAAAGTTAAATAGAAAACCGGTTAAATCCGGTTTTTTTTAAACTTCATTATTAAATCAATATTCTTTCGTAAAATAATGACGAAAAATGCAAAAAAAATTCATTTTTTTTGCAAAAAAGGTTGTATTTTATTCTGGAATATTATATATTCATTTGTGGCGCAATATGCGACAAATGATCTTTGAAAACTAAATAGAACAATTTACAACAATCATTAATTGTACAATTTAACTTGTATCAATTTGTTTGAGTTTAATAAAATAAAGGATAGTCAGAATCAAATATAGTCACATTTTTTTAAATGAGAGTTTGATCCTGGCTCAGGATGAACGCTGGCGGCATGCCTAATACATGCAAGTCGAACGGGGTGCTTGCACCCAGTGGCGAACGGGTGAGTAACACGTGTCTAATCTACCTTTTAGAGGGGGATAACAGTTGGAAACGACTGCTAATACCGCATATGACACCACTATGGCATCAGAAGGTGTTGAAAGGTCCGTTTGGACCGCTAAAAGATGAGGATGCGGCGTATTAGTTAGTAGGTGAGGTAATGGCTCACCTAGACGATGATACGTAGCCGAACTGAGAGGTTGATCGGCCACATTGGGACTGAGATACGGCCCAGACTCCTACGGGAGGCAGCAGTAGGGAATTTTTCACAATGGACGAAAGTCTGATGAAGCAATGCCGCGTGAGTGATGAAGGTTTTCGGATCGTAAAGCTCTGTTGTAGGAGAAGAATAACTAGGAGAGGAAATGCTCTTAGTCTGACGGTACCCTACCAGAAAGCCACGGCTAACTATGTGCCAGCAGCCGCGGTAATACATAGGTGGCAAGCGTTATCCGGATTTATTGGGCGTATAGGGTGCGTAGGCGGCTTAGTAAGTTTGAGGTTAAAGCCCGGGGCTCAACTCCGGTTCGCCTTGAAAACTGCTTTGCTAGAATACAGGAGAGGTAGATGGAATTCCAAGTGTAGCGGTGAAATGCGTAGATATTTGGAGGAACACCAGTGGCGTAGGCGATCTACTGGCCTGTTATTGACGCTGAGGCACGAAAGCGTGGGGAGCAAATAGGATTAGATACCCTAGTAGTCCACGCCGTAAACGTTGAGTACTAAGTGTCGGCATTATGTCGGTGCTGCAGCTAACGCATTAAGTACTCCGCCTGAGTAGTATGCTCGCAAGAGTGAAACTCAAAGGAATTGACGGGGACCCGCACAAGTGGTGGAGCATGTGGTTTAATTCGAAGCAACGCGAAGAACCTTACCAGGGCTTGACATCCAGTGCAAAACTACAGAGATGTAGTGGAGGTTAACATTGAGACAGGTGGTGCATGGTTGTCGTCAGTTCGTGCCGTGAGGTGTTGGGTTAAGTCCCGCAACGAACGCAACCCCTATTATTAGTTACTAACATTCAGTTGAGGACTCTAATGAGACTGCTAGTGTAAGCTAGAGGAAGGTGGGGATGACGTCAAATCATCATGCCCCTTATGTCCTGGGCTACACACGTGCTACAATGGTCGGTACAAAGAGTCGCAATCTCGCGAGGGGGAGCTAATCTCAAAAAGCCGATCTCAGTTCGGATTGAAGTCTGCAACTCGACTTCATGAAGCCGGAATCACTAGTAATCGCGGATCAGCAACGCCGCGGTGAATACGTTCTCGGGTCTTGTACACACCGCCCGTCACACCATGAGAGTTGGTAATACCAGAAGCAGGTGTCCTAACCGTAAGGAGGGAGCCTACCAAGGTAGGATTAGCGATTAGGGTGAAGTCGTAACAAGGTATCCGTACGGGAACGTGCGGATGGATCACCTCCTTTCTATGGAGAGAATTAAGTAAATGAAGCTGAAAGTGACTAAGTGTATTAACAGCTTCGACTATCCTTTATGTTCTATTTAGTTTTCAGAGATTATTTGAATAATTTGGCAACAAATTATTGATAATCTTTGAAAAAAGAATTGTTCTTTGAAAACTGAATATTAGATGAAAAAATACAATTTTCTTATTTGTTTTATATAAATAAAAAATTAGACATCAATTGTTATTAAAAAAACTAAAATTGAAATCATAAATTTGCAATAGGTTTTTCTCTAAAAAGTATAGTAAGGGCATATGGTGAATGCCTTGGAAAATGGAGCCGAAGAAGGACGTGACTACCTGCGAAAAGCATCGGGGAGCTGGAAGTGAGCTTTGATCCGGTGATATCCGAATGGGGAAACCCAATACGATTCATCTCGTATTATCCATGACTGAATTCATAGGTCATGAGAAGGGAACCTTGGGAACTGAAACATCTTAGTACCAAGAGGAAAAGAAATCGAATGAGATTCCGTCAGTAGCGGCGAGCGAAAGCGGAACAGGCCAAACCGGTCTACGGACCGGGGTTGTAGGACCTTAGTTAGAGTTACAAAATTAATGTATAGCAGAAGCTGTTGGGAAGCAGCACCGCAGAGGGTGATAGTCCCGTATGCGAAATACATTAGTCTCGAAGAGGTATCCTGAGTACGGCGGGGCACGTGAAACCCTGTCGGAATCTACCCAGACCACTGGGTAAGCCTAAATACTACCATTTTACCGATAGTGAACCAGTACCGTGAGGGAAAGGTGAAAAGTACCCCGAGAGGGGAGTGAAATAGTTCCTGAAACCATATGCTTACAAGAAGTCAGAGCCCGTTAATGGGTGATGGCGTGCTTTTTGTAGAAAGAGCCGGCGAGTTACGATATCGTGCAAGGTTAAGCGGAATCCGTGGAGCCGTAGTGAAAGCGAGCCTTAATAGGGCGTTTAGTACGATGTCGTAGACACGAAACCGGGTGATCTAGCCATGAGCAGGTTGAAGTTTGGGTAAAACCAAATGGAGGACCGAACCAACGTTCGTTGAAAAGACCGTGGATGACTTGTGGCTAGCGGTGAAATTCCAATCGAACCCGGAGATAGCTAGTTCTCCCCGATATAGCTTTAAGGCTAGCGTCGAGGTTTAGGACAATGGAGGTAGAGCACTGAATGTATGATGGCCCCACCTAGGGGTACTGAATGCAATTAAACTCCGAATGCCATTGTTTCATACTCGGCAGTCAGTACATGGGTGATAAGGTCCATGCACGTGAGGGAAACAGCCCAGATCATCAGTTAAGGTCCCTAAATGTATACTAAGTGTGTAAGGATGTGGAATTGCACAGACAGCTAGGATGTTGGCTCAGAAGCAGCCATCATTTAAAGAGTGCGTAACAGCTCACTAGTCGAGTGATTCTGCGCCGAAAATGTACCGGGGCTTAAGTATACTACCGAAACTATGGATTGGCGCGTAAGCGTCAGTGGTAGGGGAGCGTTCTAAGGGCGATGAAGTCAGACCGTGAGGACTGGTGGAGCGCTTAGAAGTGATTATGCCGGCATGAGTAACGTTTGGGGGTGAGAATCCCCCATGCCGTTTGACCAAGGTTTCCTGGGCAAGGTTCGTCCACCCAGGGTTAGTCAGGACCTAAGGCGAGGCCGAAAGGCGTAGTCGATGGACAACAGGTTGATATTCCTGTACTACTATGTAGAGTGATGGAGTGACGGAGAAGGATAGTGGAAGCCAGCTGTTGGATATGCTGGTCTAAGCACAAAGGGGTGTACGTAGGCAAATCCGCGTACTTTAACTCTGAAGTGTGATGGGGAGTGAACGCTTCGGCAAGTAGCGAAGTCCATGACTCCATGCTTCCAAGAAAAGCTTCTAGCGCTAATCTACATGGTACCTGTACCTAGAACGAACACACGTGGTCAAGGAGAGAATCCTAAGGCAAGCGAGAAAACTGTAGCTAAGGAACTCTGCAAAATCACCCCGTAAGTTCGCGAGAAGGGGTGCTCACTTTATGTGAGCCGCAGTGAAGAGGAAGGGGCAACTGTTTAGCAAAAACACAGCTCTCTGCAAAGTCGTAAGACGAAGTATAGGGGGTGACGCCTGCCCAGTGCCGGAAGGTTAAGAGGAGTGGTTAGTTTCGACGAAGCCATGAATTGAAGCCCCGGTGAACGGCGGCCGTAACTATAACGGTCCTAAGGTAGCGAAATTCCTTGTCAGGTAAGTTCTGACCCGCACGAAAGGCGTAATGATCCCTTCGCTGTCTCGGCTACAGACTCGGTGAAATTTTAGTACCAGTGAAGATGCTGGTTACCCGCAACTAGACGGAAAGACCCCGTGGAGCTTTACTATAACTTGATATTGAATCTTGGTGTAACATGTAGAGGATAGGTGGGAGACTATGAAGCAATCACGCTAGTGGTTGTGGAGTCATCCTTGGAATACCACCCTTGTTACATTGAGGTTCTAACCTAGGTCCGTTATCCGGATCAGGGACAGTGTCTGGTGGGTAGTTTGACTGGGGCGGTCGCCTCCTAAAATGTAACGGAGGCGCTCAAAGGTATTCTCAGTATGGTTGGAAATCATACATAGAGCGCAAAGGTAGAAGAATGCTTAACTGCGAGACTTACAAGTCGAACAGATGCGAAAGCAGGACTTAGTGATCCGGCGGTCCCGTGTGGAAGGGCCGTCGCTCAACGGATAAAAGTTACCCCGGGGATAACAGGCTGATCTCCCCCAAGAGTTCACATCGACGGGGAGGTTTGGCACCTCGATGTCGGCTCATCGCATCCTGGAGCTGAAGTCGGTTCCAAGGGTTGGGCTGTTCGCCCATTAAAGCGGTACGCGAGCTGGGTTCAGAACGTCGTGAGACAGTTTGGTCCCTATCTGTTGTGGGCGTAGGAAAATTGAGAAGAGCTGACCCTAGTACGAGAGGACCGGGTTGGACGCATCCCTGGTGCACCTGTTGTTCTGCCAAGAGCATAGCAGGGTAGCTATATGCGGAACGGATAATCGCTGAAGGCATCTAAGCGAGAAGCCTCCTTCAAGATGAGTTTTCCCATTGTTTAGCAAGTAAGATCCCATGTAGACCACATGGTTGATAGGCTGGGTGTGTACGCACGGTGACGTGTTTAGCTTACCAGTACTAATAGATCGAGAGTCTTTTTAGAATCAAGAAAAATCTAAAAAGTTGCAAATTTATGTTAAATCTAATGTTCAGTTTTGAAAGAATAATCACCTTCAATTTCGATTAAAGGATATTATTGTTTCAAAAAAACCGATCTGGTGCCCATAGCGTAGAGGTCACACCTGTTCCCATGCCGAACACAGAAGTTAAGCTCTATTGCGGCGACGATAGTACGAAAGTGCAAAATAGCACGGTGCCAGTTCACAAACAGTCGAAAGACTGTTTTTTCCTATTTAAAACAGCTTTTTACTGGAGGTAACTATGGAATTTAAAAAAATTGAATTGCAAAAATTATGAATTAATTATGCGACAAAATTAGGACTTGCAGGTCCGATTTTTCCAATGCAACTAGATTGTCCTTGATGTAGTAAAACAATGAATTTTTATGAGGCATATGATTTAACCAATGACTTAAGTTGAGAAATTGGTTTCATTGTTTTACTAGAATTAGGTGGAGAATTTCACTATAAAAATTGACAGCCCATTCATATTACTTGTAACACACTTAAAACCAGTCAACAGTTATCAAGAAAAGTTGAGAAAATTGAAGACTTAACGATTTTAGAAACATTAATTGTGGATGAAGATTTTGACATTGAAGAACTAGATGACGTACCACCAACTCCAATTGATAATCTTGAATCAAAAGATGGTGAGCAAGGGGGAGAAAAAACTTTAGAAGAAAATCTTGTACCTGAATTTCAATTTGATCCAGCTTTAGGAATTGAAGTTGTTGATGAAATTAAAGTTGAAAAACCAGAAAAAGTTAAAAAGATTAAAGAAAAACCAGTTAAAGAGAAAAAAATTAAAGAAAAACCAATAAAGGAAATAAAAACTAAAAATAAAAACACAACAGCGCCAAATTCCTCAGAACAAACAGAGTCGATTTTTGCACATCGTGTTAATAGAAAGTTCGAAAGAGCTCATATCCACGAAAAAATGAATAAACGTATTGATAAAATTCTTAAAAAAAGAAAATTTTAATTTTTTATCAAGATGGTCATTTTTTAGGTATAATCTTTTTTAGAAACTTTCTTAGATAGAAAAGGTGAAGAAATTTGAAAAAAAATAAAAACCACCCAACTCAGCCAAAAAACGGTATGTTTTTTAAAATGATAGTTGGTTATTATGCAAGAGAATGAAAAATAACAATTCGTATGCTTCTATTAATGATTATCATTGTTAGTTGTCAAATTATGATTCCGCTTCTAACAAATCAAATGACAACTTCGATTTTGGTTGAAAAAGGAATTAGTGAAAAAACCTCGATGTATTGAGGAGTACCATGAGATAAATTAATTTATGTTGGAATTGGAGTTGTAATTACCAATTCAATTGCATCTTTTACTTTTAACTATCTTGGTTATTTGATGGGTAAAAAAATTGAAATTGATTTAAGAAATCGTTGTTTAGAACGTTTAGTTCGTCAAGACATTTCTTACTACTCAGATAAAAAAATTGGAGAAATCTTAACTAATGTTGTTTCTGACTCTCAACTATTTGGTGATTGAGCGGTTAACATTCCAATGCAAGTAGGAATTTCTTTCTTCCAAATTTTAGCGTCACTATCAATGATGTTTATTTTCCAATGACAGATTGCTTTAGTAGCTTTCACCACATTTATGATTATCTTAATTTCGATGGGACTTTGCTTTGTGATCACTACAAAAAGATATTACAAAGTTCGTCAAGTATTAACAGAGATTAACGGTAATGTTACTGATAGAATTGTGACTGTACGTTTGATTAAATCTTCGGGAACTGAAAACTACGAAACTGAACGATTCAAAAATGTTCATGAAGAATATTATAAAAGAAGTCGTCCTGTAGGGAAAATGCAAGCCTTAATGTTAACGATTTTATTTGGAGGAGTATCACTGTTGCAATTTGCAACAATTATTTCAGCGATGCTATTATTTGGGAATAACAATAATCCTGAGGTTGTTAAAACATTCTTTTCTCAAACTTTTGCTTCTTTCACATTAGCACAAGGAATGATTATTGGACCCTTATTTAATATTATGAACTGTGCCTTTGGATTAGCAATGGCAACAGTAGCGGCTCAAAGAATTGATAAAACTTTACAATCCCCATCAATAATGGAACCTCATTACTTTGATGGTCAAATTATTGAAAAAATAACTGGAGATATTAAATTTGAAGGAATCCGTTTTGCTTATCCAGAAAAACCAACAAAAACTGTATTACCAAAATTTGACTTTACTTTTAAAGAGGGAAAAAGTTATGCCTTTGTAGGGGCTACTGGAAGTGGTAAATCAACAATTTCAAGACTATTATTACGTTTCTATGATCCAACTGAGGGTAAAATTATTATTAACGAAAATGTTAATTTAAAAGACGTTAATCTTTCAAGTTATTTAAGTCATGTTGGTTATGTTGAACAAGAGCCTCAAATTTTATTTGGAGATGTCTATGAAAATATCAAGTATGGAGCTTTTGAAGCAACCAATGAACAAGTTATTGAGGCCTGTAAAAAAGCTGAATTACACGAACTAATCCAAACTTGACCAGATGGTTATAATACTATTTTGGGGGAACGTGGATTCTTATTATCTGGGGGACAAAAGCAACGTTTAGTTATCGCTAGAATGTTCTTAAAAGATCCTACAATTTTAATTCTTGATGAAGCTACAAGTGCTTTAGATAATATTGTTGAAAAAGAAATTCAAGAAAAATTAGAATCATTAATGAAAGGGCGCACCACAGTGTCAATCGCTCACCGTTTAAGTACAATTAAGAATGCTGACCAAATCGTTGTTTTAGGCCCTGATGGGGCAGGAATAGTCCAAACTGGTACTTTCAATCAACTAAAATCTCAAGCTGGTCATTTTAAAAATCTTTATGAAGCGGGATTAATGGAATAAATTAATAAATAAAATAGTCAACCTCAAAGAAACTCATTTTGTTTCTAAAAAGGTTGATTTTTTTCCTTTTTTTTGAATATTTTAATATTTATTGGAAATATTTTAAAAATAATTTATTTTTATTAAATATTAGTGTTATTATATTAAAGGTAGATTTACGAAAGTAAATGCTATTAAATAAATAAAGGAGAGACACATGAAAAAATTATTAGGATTGCTTGCAGCATTCAGTTTAACTGCATCTGCTGGATCAGCTGTTGTCGCTTGTGGTGGAGATACTGTAAAACAAGCGACTGCTGACGTTAGAGTAACTTATAAGCCAAAAAATGCTGAAGATAAAGACAAAATTGAAAAAATTATCAAAGAAACTAAAATGGAATTTGAAATTCCAAAATTAAAAGAAGACAAGCACAACCAAGTTGCTGTTGAAGGTTTTGTAGATGATAAATTAGAATCAAATAAAGAGCTTGATGCGCTATTAGAATATTTTGAAATTGAAGATACTGAATATAAATTAGAAGACGGTGAATTTGATGTAACTGTGACTGCTAAATACACAATCGGTAAATTTGATTTAAAAATGTTTACTGCTGATAATTTTGATTTAGGAGAATTAGCTGATGCTAAACCTGAAACTATTAAAGCTCAAATTGATAAATTATTTAAAGAAATTATTCCTTTTGCTTACTTCTCAGAAGATTACTTAAAAGAAATCGAAGTAACTGATGTTAAAGATGGTGTTGCAACTGTTAAAGCAACTAAAAATTCTAAATTAGTTCAAGGTGAAGGAAAAGTTTCATTCACTGTTAAAGAAAGTGGAACTGTAGATCCAGAACCTCAACCAGAACCTCAACCAGAACCAGAACCAGAAGGACAAGAATAATAATATTTTTGTATTATTAAAATATTTCAAAATCAAAACTTAATAGTTTTGATTTTTTATTTCCTATAATTTTTTAATAATTATTAAAAATATCTTATAAAATAGAATAAATTATTAAATATTAGTGTTATTATAATAAAGATAGATTTATTAAGATAAATGCTATTAAATATTTTAAAGGAGAAACATATGAAAAAATTATTAGGATTACTAGCAGCATTCGGTCTAACTGCATCTGCAGGATCAGCTGTTGTTGCTTGTGGAGACAAACCAGTTGATAAGAAAACTGATTTAGCATCCTTTACTGAAAAAAGTGATTTGGGAAGTATTAAAGATAATAAAGCCTTGACTATTTTAATGGCAGCAAAAACAGCTTTTGGACTCTCAGATGATGAAATAAAAGAAATTCTTGTAACAGATATTGAAGCTTCAACTGCAACTTTATCAGTTAAAAAGAATGCTAAACTAGTCGAAGGAAAAATCGAGGTTAAATTTTCAACTTGTCCAGTTGATCCACCAGTAATAGAAGAATAATTTAATTAGTAAACCTAAAATAACAGATGCTGTTATTTTAGGTTTTTTTATCAAATAATTTTAGATGAAATTTTCTAGTTAAGTTATTAAACTTCTGGCAAGTCAAGGAATCCTGGTTAAAGTTAATATTAAAATAAACGTTTTTAAAATAAGTTGAAAAGGGGTTAGGATAAATCCGAATGCTTGAATTTTATTGACAATGCAGTTAGAAATAATATATTTCTTGTATTTCTAAGTTATTTTGTATTATAATTACAAATGGTAATTAAAATTACCATTTGTAATTAAAATTACCTTTTAACAATAAATAGAAGAAAGAAATGGGAAATAATTAATATGAAAAAATTATTAGGATTATTAGCAGCATTCGGTCTAACTGCATCTGCTGGATCAGCTGTTGTTGCTTGTGGAGATAACTCAAAAGCAGAAAACGTAAAAGTTGAATTAACAATTACACCACTTGGTGAAGACAGCAAAGACGATATTGAAAAAGCAATCAATGGATTATCAATTACAGCTGAAGGACCAAAAGAAGTTAAAGATGAATTGTCATTAGCAGCAGCTATAATGGCTATTAATACTGACGAAACAATTAGCAAAATGGCTATGGCAGCTCCAAAAGTTGGAGAGTCAACAAGCAAAGAAAACACACCAGCATTTAACATGACAGTAACTGTTAAATTTACTGAAAAAGCTTTAGTTAAAGATTTATCAGTTTTAACAGTTGAAACTGCTCAATTAGGTGAATTAGCAGATAACGAAGAAGCTACAATTAAAGCTGCTTTAAAAGCTGCACAATTATTTACTGATGACGAATTGAAAGAAATTTCAGTTAGCGGAGCTACTGATACAGAAGCTACAGTAAAAGCTGTTGAAGGTGCAAAATTAGTTAAAGGTGAAGGAAAAGTTTCATTCACTCTTGAAGAAGACACTGAAGAAACAGTTTAGTTATTAAAAAATACTAAAATTAAATAAAAATCAAAAACCAAAACAGCAACTGTTTTGTTTTTTTTCTGTTTTTTTCAAAAACACATAAAAATATAAATTAAATGTGAATTTACAACTTTTTTGTAATATAATATCTAAAGGTAATTAAAAATTACCGCGTATCAATAAACAAAAGAAAGAAATAGGAAACAATAAATATGAAAAAATTATTAGGATTATTAGCAGCATTCGGTTTAACTGCATCTGCTGGATCAGCTGTTGTTGCTTGTGGTGACACATCAAAAGCAGAAGACGTAAAAGTAATGTTAACAATCTCACCAAAAGGTGAAGATAAAAAAGAAGATATTGAAAAAGCAATTAATGCATTATCATTTACTGCTGAAGGACCAAAAGAGGCTAAAGTAACTTTATCTCAACTTGCAGCAGCAGATAAAATTAATAATGATGCTTCAACTAAAGATTTAGCAGTAGCAGCTCCAAAAGTTGAATTACCAGCTTCAAGAGAAAATACTCCTGCATTTGACATGGAAGTAACAGTTAAATTTACTGAAAAAGCATTACCAGCTCAAAAAGTAGATATTAAAGATATCAAAATTGAAGATGTAAAAGTTGGAGATGAAGATATCGAAGCAAAAGTTCAAACTGAAATTGCTAAATTAGCAAAAGATGCTAAAAAAGACACTGATTACACAATTACAGGAAACACTGAAGCAGAAGGAACAATTAAAGTTGAAGCTACAAAAGATTCAAAATTAATCACTGGTTCATTTGAAATTACTGTTGCTGCAGCTGAATAAGTAAAACTATTTAGTTACTATTAATTTATTAAAAACATAAAAATCAAGTATTTACCAAAAACCGAAACTGTTGCTGTTTCGGTTTTTTTATTTTTTCTAAAAAACAACTTAAAAATGTTAAATTTAAAGTAATTTTGACTTTTTTTGTAATATAATATGTAAAGGTAATGAAAATTACCAACTAAAAAATAAGACAAAAAAAACAGAAAAAAGGAGAGACAAATAATATGAAAAAATTATTAGGATTATTAGCAGCATTCGGTTTAACTGCATCTGCTGGATCAGCTGTTGTTGCTTGTGGTGACCCAAAAACAGATGAAAATAAAGTTGATGCTGTTGAGGTAGTATTAACAGTTACTTTAAAAGCAGACGCTAAACAAGCTGATGTTGAAGCTGCAATTGCTAAATTAGATGTAAAAGCAGAAGGGCCAAAAGAAGAAAAACAAACTCTTTCAGAAAAAGCAGCTGTTGAAGCAGTAAAAGCTGTTGAAGGTGTTGAAGAAGCTGTGGTTAAAACAGCAAAAGATGGAGAAGCTACTACTTTTGAATCAAAAGTTAAAGTTTCATTTACTGAAAAAGCAGTTTTAGTTGACATTACTGGTATTGTAATTGACGGTGTAAAAGTTGGAGATGAAGGTATTGAAGAAAAAGTTCAAACTGAAATTGCTAAATTAGCAAAAGATGCTAAAAAAGACACTGATTACACAATTACAGGAGACACTAAAGCAGAAGGAAAAATTAAAGTTGAAGCTAAAAAAGACTCAAAATTAATCAAAGGTGAATTTGAAATCACTGTTGCTGCAGCTGATGTTGATGGTGGAGGAGAATAATTTAATTATTCTTACAAAAACATATTATTAACCAATATTAAAATTAAATATTAATCAAAACCAGAACTGTTGCTGTTCTGGTTTTTTATATTTTAAATAATTTCATGATCTTGGAAGATAAAGTCCATTTAAGTCATTAAAAAAGAAAATTGTCTAGTTTGTTATAATAGTTTAAAAATAAGCCCAGGCTTATTTTTTTGTTTTAATTTTAATAAATTATGAAATGATAATATGTTAGAATAATTTTAAGGAGGGCTTTTATTATGATTAATTTTCTTTTTAAAAGTCAATGCAACTTTTATTGGTGACTTTCATTTTAATATAATATGAAAGGAACTAATATAATGAATCAATCAAATATTAAGGATGGGTATTAAAAACATGAATAATCCACCAAAACGACTGGCAACAAGTTATTCCCTAGCACTAATCGGAATTTTACTAGCATTTACCATCACAATTGACATGCTAACCCAATTTTTATATGAACTAGAAATTGGTTTTTTCATGGTTATTTTAATAACAACATTTTTATCAACTTCACTATCAGCACTCTTTACAAATATTTTAGGATTACTAAAGGTAATTTCAACTTTTTCGGCAATCTTTTTTATTCCATATTGAATCAGTTTGAATATCATTTGGTTGGTTGTATTTTTAATGCGCAAACAAATTGTCAAACATTGATGAATAATTTTAATTATTGCCCCAATTTTATCGTGCCTATTAGAGGCTAGCAACATGCTTTTTGAGCTAGCAATTACTCAAAGCTGAGAAAAAGCAAAAGTATTATATTTAAGTCGAGTTATAAGAAATGATGTCTTATTTACAGCCTATCTAATTTTACCAATTCTAATAACTCCATTAATTTGAGAACTATTTGCTAATTTAAAAATTCGTATGCCGTTTGTCTTCAACAAGGATTTTTTAAATAGTAGTAAAGATAAAATAGCATTTAACAAATATAACAAAAATAATATTAAGGATTTATCACCAAATTCAGTTCGGACTTGAAAATTAACTTTTGGGATCGAAACCGGTCTGGTCGCAGTGGTCTTTAGTTTTTTACCATTCTTTATTTACCATTTAGTTGGGGTTAAGGGGTTAAGTTTAATCTTATTAATACCTTTGGGAATGTTTTTATTCACCCCAATGTGAAGAAAACTTAAAGCGGTTATTGGAAACCATAGTACAATCAAAATCACCAGTATTGGACTATTTTTGATGTTAACTTTATTAATTACTTGAGGGCTACAAAAAGGGGTTAACAACTTTGTTCCAACTTTGGCACTACTATTATTTTTTACGGGATCATTTGTGGCAGGGATTGTACCTTTTACAATGGAGATTTTAAGAAGTCATGGAAAAAACTTTAACAAAAAATATCGTTTTGAATTAATACAAATTATCTTTAGTTTAATAATGATACCGATACCTTATATTTTATTTTTATTTATTAAGGATGAAAAAATCATGTTCTATAGTTTAATTGGTTTATTTTCAACTATTGGATTGCTATTAACTTGTTTAATTAATTTTAACCGCAAAACCCAAATCGAAGAGGTGACATTCTACACTCAACCCGATGATATGGCTAATTTAAAAGCTCATAAAAAGTACTTCTTATTTATTTTCTCAAATAGTTTCTTTTACGCATTAGGGGAAGCTTTCACTTATACTGCCATTGCTTTTATTTATATTTTAGCTAAAAACATGCATTGACCATTGAGTGAATTAATTGTAGTTGGACTACTAGTTTGTGGATTTTTAATTCGCAAAGTTGGAGCTTTAATTGTGGTTAATTTAAAAATCAGTGAAAATAAAATATTAAAATGAAATATCATTTCCTATGCTTTAGTAGTTACAGGATTAGTGGTTTTAATAACCGGGGCCATGGTTATGCTATTTATCCCAGAGTATTGATATATTTACTTCACTGGCTTTTTAATTAACGAGATTCTTTTAGGTGTTGGATTGGCTATCATGTCAAAAACTAAGAAAAACACTTTAACATTAATTAATGGTCGTCACAATAATTTAGCAATGATTTTTGATCACGTTTTAGGTCGCGGACTTTATTCGTTGTTAATTGGATTTATCATTACCATGATTTTTGCCTTTGTTCTTATCACTAATTTAATGATTGTGATAGTAGTTGGAGTACTAATTATTTTAGCTATTTTAGCGTTAGTATTTAGTGTAATTGCTCAAAAACCATCGCGCTTGGAAAAAATCAAAACTTTTCACTAATTATTTTCAAAAAAATTAAACTTATCTGTGTTATTTTGTTATAATAATTTTGGTATATATTACCAATAATTATTATTGTATATTTTAAAAGATTTAAAGAAATTAAATATATACAAGAAAATATTTATAAGGAGAATAGAGAATGAAAAAATTATTAGGATTATTAGCAGCATTCGGTTTAACTGCATCTGCTGGATCAGCTGTTGTTGCTTGTGGTAACGTTGACAATGAAAAAAGTGAAATGGATACAGTTAAAGAAGCAATTAACGCTTTAACTGCATCTTCAAAAACTGAACCATTTGCAGATCAAGCTGCTGCTGAAGCTGCAGTAGTTGCATTAGCAACTGAAAAAGTAGCTGTTGAAATTAAAGCAGAAGCTGGAGAAGGAACTTTTGCAGTTGTTTTAACTATCGTTGATGGTGAAGCAACTAAAGAAATTACTTTAAATGTTTTATTAACAGAAATTAAAGAAGAAGTTACTGAAAAAACTGACATCGCAACTTTAATTACAACACTTGCTTTAGGAGAATTCGATGAAGAACCAACTAAAGATGTTTTATTAGCAAAAGTAACTGCATTAAACGCAGGCTTTACAGCTGACATGCATGCTTTAGTAGATGTTGTTATTACAGCAGGAGCATCAGCAACTATTACAGCTAAAGCTGATGATGAAACTATCGAAGGTAATGTTACTGTAACTTTCACAGTTAAAGCAACTGGTGGAGAAGACCAAGAAAGCGGACAAGAAGCTTAGTACTTACTTTTCTTAAAAATGAAGTTTAAAAACTTCATTTTTTTTTGAAATTTTTTGTTTTTCCCCACTTTTTAAAATTAAGGACTATAATCCTTTTAGGACTAGAAGATTTTAGAAACGACATCCTTGGAAAAGAGGGAAGTATGAAAAAATTACTTAGTATTTTAGCATCCTTGGGAGTAACAGCTTCAGTTGGTAGCGCTGTTGTTGCTTGCGAAGATACCACCAAGGGAATAATAAAACTTGATAAATTAAAATCAGCAGAATTTGAAGCAAAAGACAGTAAAACTCTAACAATTGAAAGCGTGAATGCAAATATCAACTCAATAAGTGGTTTGGAAGGAATTAATCCTAATGAAGTTACTTTAAGTAACTTTAAGACCAATAATGCAGATAAAAAATTTACAGTTGACATAGCTGCAAAGGCGGCTTCAAAAACCGTTAGCGGAAAAGTTGCTGCTTTAAATATTAGTGTCGTAGAATATAAAAAGAAAAGCCTTATCGATTTGGTTAAAACTCTTGATTTAGGAGAAATATCAATAAAAGATAAACTTCCAACAAGTGAAGAATTAGTTGGTGCTATAAAGGCTAAAAACTATAGCTCTGTATTAAACAATGGTTTAGACGTAAAAGAAGACTATGCCTTTGATAAAATTACTGAAAATGGAGCCATTCTTAAAGCAACTCAAAAATCAGGTTACTTTATCGTTGATAGCCAAGTTTCATTAACCTATAAAGTTAGAGTCGAAGCAGATGTTCAAAAAAATCTTAGTGATTTAATTAAAGTAGCTGCAATCGGAGAAGTTCAAATAGCTGGTGATAAACCAACTATAGAAGAAATTTCTACAGCACTACTAGCAAAAAATCCTGATTTAGTAAAATATAAAGATCAAGTTGAATTTAAATTTAAAGGCGATGAAAACAAATTGATTGTGTCGGTAAAAAAAGATGCAAAAAATTTAGTAGCTAATGGGGTGGTTGAAGTTTCATTCACAACTAAAAAGGCGCCTAAAAAACTTGATGAAATTATCATTGTGAAAAATTTAGAAACAATAGAAGTTGAAAAATCTATTCCAACTGAACAACAAATTCTAGATAGTTTAGTTGCATTAAACAAAGGTTTAGAAGTATTCAAAAACGAAATTGTAGTTCAAAAAGGTATTACAACAAAAAGTGCTATTGTAGCAGCCAAAGATGATGCAACTTTACTGGTTCCTAAAACAAGTGTTAAATTAGAATTTAGCGTTAACTCAAAATTGCCTAAATTATCAAGCTTAATCAAACAAACCGATCTAGGTAAAATTGAAGAAATCGAAGGTGACAATAATGGAGAAACCGTTAAAGTGCCTTTAGCAAAATTAAACCCTGAAATCGCAAATTATATCAACGAGTTAGTAATTTCACCTGATTATAGTGAAGGAAAGTCGATAATTAAGGTTAAAGATAGTTCTGAAAAATTATTTATTGATGACCAAATTGAGGTAACCTACCAAATAATAGAAAATAATGTTGAACCAGAAGCACCTGTTGAACCAGAAACACCTGTAAATATTGCAAAACCAGCAGATTCTGCTAAACCAGTAGCTCCTGTAAATGTTTCAAAACCCGCAGATTCTGCTAAACCAGTAGCTCCTGTAAATGTTTCAAAACCCGCAGATTCTGCTAAACCAGTAGTTTCTTCTAATTCTTAATTAGTTATTAAAAACTAAAAAAATAGTCTAAAAAATTACTTTAAAATTTGCTCCTACCTGAAATTATTTTTAGGTAGGAGTTTTTAAATTAAAATACATATTGTTATTTTTACGATAAAATTATAATTAATTAGGAGTTCAAAATGAAGAAAAATAAGATGGGTGCTTTTCCAAGTTTAGATAAAAAAAGTGAGTTTTTTAATATTTACAATTTAGACAACGATGCTTTTAAAGATAAATTTGGCTTAAAAG
This sequence comes from Spiroplasma alleghenense, assembly GCF_003363775.1. Taxonomy (NCBI): domain Bacteria; kingdom Bacillati; phylum Mycoplasmatota; class Mollicutes; order Entomoplasmatales; family Spiroplasmataceae; genus Spiroplasma; species Spiroplasma alleghenense. The sequence goes on along the minus strand of NZ_CP031376.1, from coordinate 641,662 downwards.
AATGGGGCTTAAAAGAGGAAGAAATTATATCTAGAAAAAATGATTTTGGTTCAAATAAAATTTACAATAATAGTTTTAATCACTGAAGAAAAATATTTTTTTCATTGTTCGCACCATTCAACTTATTACTTTGAATTATCGCAATCATTCAATTAGTAATTTACTTAACACAAGGTTATGAACCAATTGATATGATTTCTTTTGCTATAATTATTTTTATGATTTTTTTATCAACATCAGTTGATTATTTCCAAGACTACAAAGCCTATAAGATGAATAAAAAGTTGACTCAATTAATTGAAAACCATATCTTAGTATTAAGAAGTAAGGTTGATGTTTTTGAAGACGATAGCATTAAAAATTTAAATAGTAAACTAGTTTTAGTTGAAGAAGGGGAGCTAACAATTGGTGAAGTTATTTATTTATCTTCAGGTGATAAAGTTCCAGCTGATGCTAGAATAGTTTGAAGTAAAAATTTGACAGTTGATCAATCAGATTTCACCGGAGAGAGTGAATGAATTAAAAAATCAATTTCTAATAAAGGCAATTTAAATGATAACATATTTGATTTGGAAAATATTATTTATCAAAATTCAAAAGTTACTTCAGGAAATTGTTTTGCAGTAGTTTTCGGTGTTGGTCCGAAAACTTATTCAAATTCTATGAATGAAAATGATGAAAAAAATAATGTAACAGAGTATGAATTAGGGTTGAAAAAGGTAACAAAAGTTCTTTTATTAACATTGGTGGTTATTTTTCCATTAGTTTTATTAATAATGTTTTTAAAAAATGGATTAATTGTCAGTTCTTTAGTTTTTGCCATTAGTTTAATTGTATCAATAACTCCTGAATCACTTCCAGCAATCATGACCTTGAATTTATATGAGGGATCAAAAAGATTAAAAAATACAAAAATTGTTGTTAAGAATAATTCTACAACCCAAACTCTAGGAGCCATTGACATTCTTTGTACTGATAAAACTGGTACATTAACAAATTCTCAAATTTATTTAGAAAATTATCTTAATTTTGATTTACAAGAGGATGGTGATTTACTAAATTTAGCATTTCTTAATGCAAATTTTCAATCGATTATTTCCAACGAAATAGATAAAACCATTTTACGAAAAAATATTTATACTCCTGATGATTTAAAAGAAATGAAACTTATTGATGAAATTCCCTTTACCCACGAAAGAAGATTGGTATCAACACAAATATTTCAAGATAAATTTTATTGTCAAATTACCAAAGGTGGAATTGAGGAAATATTAGAAACTATCAGTCACGTTAAAACTAACGGTGAAATTAAGAAAATAAATATTGATGATTTTGAATCAATTAAAACAAAAGCAAATTTTTATTCAAATCAAGGTTATCGCTTAGTAGGGCTGGGATATAAAAAATCTCAAAGCATTTTTAAGATAGAAGAAAAAAATTTAATTTTTTTGGGATTTTTAATATTTACTGATACTATCAAAGATGGCGTTGGAGAAGTGGTTGAACTGATTTACAAAAATAATGTTGACTTGAAAATTTTGACAGGTGATTCAGTTTCAAATTCGCTAAGGGTTGCTCAAACAGTTGGATTAAGGGAATCAAAAGCGATATCAGGTAAAGAACTTGAAAAACTAAATAATGAAGAACTTCAGGCTATAGCTTCAAATTACAATGTCTTTTGTAAATTAACTCCATTTCAAAAAGCAGAAATTATTAAAACTTTGCAAGACAAAAATCATTGTGTTGGTTTTTTAGGTGATGGGGTTAATGATTCAATTGCCTTAAAACAAAGTGATGTAGGAATTAGTGTTAATACAGCTTCTTCAATCGCTAAGGCGAGTGCTGATGCAATTATGTTAGAAAAAGATTTATTAGTTTTAGAAAAAGCTTTCTTACAAGGTCGCCACATTTTTACCAATGCAATTAAATACATCAAGATTTCCGTAACAAATAATTTTTCATTTATGCTAACTTTGATTATCGCGCTTTTGTGATTTGACTTCCAACCAATGTTGCCGCTACACTTATTGATGCAAAATCTTTTATACGATTTTACTAATTTAATTTTTGTCTGGGATAATGTTGATAAGCAAGCGATAATCAAACCTAAGCAATGATCAACTAAATCAATTTTGCCTTTTGCTGCTTTTAATGCGATTGCTGCTACAATAATTTCGGTAATTAATTTTGCAATTATCGGTTATGGTTTTGGCTTGGTTGCTAGAATTCAAGGCGGAGATACTAATGCTTTACAAATGTTTCAAGCAGCATTTTTTTTGGAAAGTTTTTTAACACATATGATGATATCGATAATTTATCGAACTGATAGAATTTCAATTTTCCAAAGTAATGTTAATTGAATAATATTAGTTATAATTTCAAGTTTTGCAGTAATTGTTTTTGGAATGGTCTTTATTCCTAATTTGAATAATAGATTAGGATTTCAATCGCCACCAATAATTTGAATTAGTGTATTACCCGCCTTAATAATAACAACATGATTTTTGGGTGAGGGAAATAAACTGTTTTATCAAAAAATATTTAAGAGTTGAATTTAAGCTAAAAAAATTTACAAATAAAAAATACTAGTTTCTAAAAAAGAAACTAGTATTTTAGTTTTTTATTGGTCAAATATCTAAACGGAAAATATCATAGATTTTTTCTGTCTTAATTATGCCTTGATGTTCATATACACTCAGGTGAATTAAGTAAAGAAAATAAAATTTTATGATTCAATTCTCAAGTGACTTTAATAAAATTTGATAATTATAACGAATTAAATTTTTAGACATTTTATCTTTAAATTGGCTGATCAACTCCATTGTCTTTAGCAAATTTTTTGTAGAATTTTTTGTCTTCAAGTATTCATCTTTAATTATTTTTTTGATTTCCAAAAATTCTAAATAGAAACCAATGAAATACTTATCAGTTTTATCAAAAATAAATTCACCATTTTTATTAACAAAATTTTGTATTCAAAAGTTATCTAGTATTTGCGCACTGAATTTATAAAGAGTGAAAAATGAATAATTATTATATAAAACTAAATCTTTAAATCCTTGCTTAATAAAATAAGTTTTCATTTCTTTTAGTAATTCATCAAAATTGTAATACAATAATTCAAATTGTTCTAATAATAGCAGTGCTTTTTTATTATTAATTTTCTTGAGTTGTTTTTTAAAGTTCTTTAAATAGTTTTCAAATTCTTTTTTAAAGTCTAAAATAGCTTGAAAATCAAAATCATAATCAAATAAGTTTTCAAATTCCATTGATAGTCTATTCAATTTTTGCAAAAATTCAAAGACAATAAAACTCATCTTTTTGTAAATAACCTCAAAAAATGGAACTTCATTTTTAATTGGTTCTTCTAAAACTTCCCTGATATAGTTTTGCTTGATTTTTTCAAAATATTTATCTCTTTCAGTTTTTGTTAATTTAAGGATTTCAGAATTGCTCAAAAGTTCAGAATTATTCTCATCTTTGATTAAATCATTATTAATTTCCAACGGTCTATAAAGGTCTTGATTTCCTTGAAATTCAGAAACCAGCCCATAAAAATTGTGAACTGTAAAAAATTCCTTAAGTTCTTTGATTATTTTAGCATTTTCATTTTTCTTCATAAGTACCAACTTATTAATATTTTATCAAAATTTATAAAAATTTTTTATTTTTAAAATTAATGTTAAAATGAATAATAGTTTAAAGGAGTCAAATGGAAAATAAAAAGACAAACATTATTATTATTTCTGGGGGAAGTGCTAGTGGAAAAACAACAGTTGCCAAGAGAATTGCCAACGACATCCTTAAGGGCAAATCAGTAATAAATTTATCTATGGATAGTTATTATCGTGATTTTAAAGAAGTTGGTAAAGATAAAACTAAGGACATCAACTTTGATCATCCTGACTCAATTGACGTTGAATTATTGGTATCAGATTTAAAAAAGCTTCAGAATGGACAAGCGATAGATTCACCAGTTTATGATTTCACAACAAGCTCAAGATTAAGTGAAACTAAGCATATTGAACCAGCTGACGTTATAATTCTTGACGGTATTTTAGCACTTCATGTTGAACAAATTCGCGAACTAGGAGATATAAAGATTTTCATCAGAACTCATGATGATATTCGCTTAATCAGAAGAATTACTCGTGACATGAAAGATTATGGTCGTAAATTTGATGACATTGTTAATAAGTACTTGCAAACAGTTAGACCAATGCATGAGTATTTTGTGGAACCAAGCATTAAATATGCTGATATTATAATTCCATATTATGAAGGAAATGAAGTTGCAGTTGATATGATTGCAACTAAAATTGAAAGTTTGCTAAAAAGTAGGGATAAATAATGTATTTAAATGAGATTAATTTATTGGTTGAAGAAAAATATTTAATTGGCGCAACTTTGCTTGCAGCAGATGATCATAATTACTATTTATTAAATTTGAGAAAAATTTTAAAAGAAGAACCAGATTATTTGAATTATTTTAAGGAAAATATTTTTGATTTGCAAAATGAAAATCAGAGCTGATATTGAGATAAAATGATTTCTAATGCACTTTATAATCTCAATGAGCAAAAATCAGTTATAGTAGTAAATGAGAAACAATTATTAGAACATCGCTGAGAAGCTGGTGCGATAGTTAAAATTTCTCGAAAATCAGTAAAAAACTTCAAGTTAGCAAGATACATAACTAACTATCAGCTCAGTGATTTACTTGAAATAGTTGTTAGAAAAATTGATAAAAATGAAGATTTTTATCATATTTTGAAGGATAATAGTGTAGTTTTAAGGGATTTAATCCTTGATAACTAATTAATAGCGACAAAATTGCAAAAAAATTTGCTATTTTGTCAAAATCTATTTATACTAAAAAAAGTTTAAGAGGTGGATTATAAATGTCAGAAAAAAAGGACTTATCATATAACGAAGATAGTATTCAAGTCTTAGAGGGACTTGATGCTGTTAGAAAAAGACCTGGGATGTACATCGGTTCAACAGATGTAAGAGGTTTGCATCATTTAGTGTGAGAAATTGTTGATAACTCAATCGACGAGGCGCTAGCGGGTTATGCGACCGAAATTCAAGTTGTTTTAGAAAAAAATGGTTCAGTTACTGTTGTTGATAATGGTCGTGGAGTTCCTACGGGAAAATACCGTGATACAAATCAATCAACACCAGAAATCATTTTCTCAGTTTTGCATGCTGGGGGTAAATTTGGTGGTAGTGGTTATAAAACTTCTGGTGGTTTACACGGAGTTGGATCATCAGTTGTTAATGCTTTGAGTAAAAAATTCAAAGTTCAAATTAATCGCGATGGACAAATTTATTCAATTAAATTTGAAAAAGGTGGTAAGTTAGCTGAACCACTAACAGTTATTGGTCAAACAAAAACTACTGGAACAAAAGTTAACTTTTTACCAGATGAAGAAATCTTTTCAACAACAAAGTTTAGTTTTTCAACAATTTCAGAAAGACTTAAAGAATCAGCATTACTTAATTCAGGATTAAAAATTAAATTGCGTGATGAACGAAGCGACAAGCAAGTTGAATATTTTTTCGAAGATGGTTTGGTCGAGTTTGTAAAAGAATTAACTACAAATCAAAAACCAATTACTAGTCCAATTTTAATCAAAGGGGCTGCTGAAGAAATTGAAGTAGAAATTTGTTTAAGATATACTGAAGACTATAATGAAACAGTATTGGGTTTTGCAAATAACGTTAAAACTGCTGATGGGGGTACTCATGTTTCTGGATTTAGAACAGGGTTAATCAAGGCTTTAAATGAATACGGAAAATCAGCAAATCTTATTAAGGAAAAAGACCGAAAATTAGATTCAACTGATATCAAAGAGGGATTAAGCGCAGTTGTTACTGTTAAAATTCCAGAAAATCTAATTCAGTATGAGGGTCAAACCAAAGGTAAACTTGGAACAAGTGAAGCAAAAACAGCTACTGAAGCAATTACTAATCAACACTTTAGTTTTTGATTGCAAGAGAATAAAACCGTTGCTGTTATAATTATTGAAAAAGCACTTCTTGCTCGTAAAGCTCGCGACGAAGCTCGTAAAGCTCGTCAAGCAATTCGAGATTCAAAAAATAAATCTAAAACTCGCGGAATGTTGGGAAAACTGACTCCTGCACAAGGTAAAAATAAAGATCGTAATGAATTATTTTTAGTCGAAGGGGATTCAGCTGGAGGAAGTGCAAAATCTGGAAGAGATCGTACTTTCCAAGCAATTCTTCCATTAAGAGGTAAGGTAATTAATGCTGAAAAAACAAAATTAATTGATTTACTAAAAAATGAGGAAATCAATACTATAATTACAGCTATTGGAGCTGGAATCGGTTCAGACTTTGATATTGATGATGTAAACTATGGAAAAGTTGTTATCATGACGGATGCTGATACTGATGGAGCTCATATTCAAGTATTGTTACTAACTTTCTTCTTCAGATATATGAAAGAGCTAATTCAAAATCATAAAGTTTATTTAGCATTACCACCACTTTATAAATTAACTTCAACAAGCAAGAAAAGTGATTTCTATTATGTTTGAGATGAAGAAGAATTAGCAGGGATTTTAAAATCTTCAAAGACTAAGTATGAAATTCAAAGATACAAAGGGCTTGGAGAAATGAATGCCGAACAACTTTGAGAAACAACAATGGATCCAGCTAAAAGAAAATTAATTTTATTAACAATCGAAGATGCACTAGTGGCAGAAAAAGCATTTAGAACTTTAATGGGTGATGATGCTGAAATTCGTAAAGAATGAATTGAAGAAAACGTTAAGTTTACTTTAGAAGATGATCAAACAGAACTAATTAGCAACTAACTTTAAAAGGGAGTGTGAAATTATGGAGTCAAATTTAGATAGCTTAGATAAGAAATATAACTTATTGATAAAGCGTTTTAAGGAATATGATGAAGTTAATTTAAAATTATCGCGTTATCCAATTTTTAACTACTATTACCACACCAACTTTCGTGATAAAAATTTAGTTTACATTGAAATTTGTGAAGGTGAAGTTGGCCAAGATAAAAAAGTCTTGAACGAAACCAATAACGATGATGCCTTGATAATTGATTTAAATAAAAATGATGAAGTTATTTGAGGTATTTACACTAGCAAATGCTTAATTAAAAGAAGTGAAAGTAACTTAAAAAAAGCGAAGGAATTTTCTAAACCAGATGCAGGATTGATGACATATAATCCCATCTTGGATGCTTATGTACCCAATGCAAAAATTGAATCAATTTTACAACTAAACAAAGATTTTCAAAATGAAATCTATTTAACAAAAGTTGATATCTTAGCGATAATATATTTCTTAAAAAACTTTGTCAGGTCAAAAACCTTTGATGAAGAAGTTCAAGAAATATCAAACGCTGAGATAATTAAATTAGCGAAAATAATTACAAATCGATTTGAAAAAAACTTTGAGTTATTATATCGAGTTGAAGGAGTGCCTCGATGAGATGTTAATCTAACTGAAAAAGAAAAAGATTTATTTGTTTTAAATTGTAACGAGAAAATGATTACAGCCTCAAACAATAATGGCGATCAAGTACAAATGAGCAACGTCATTGAAGCCCACTTAGAACATCGTGAAGAGGTTTTAAATCTTTATAATCACCTCAGAAATTATGAAGAATGTAACATTGTAATTTTAGAATTTACTAAGAAACTGATTGTAAGAAATGAGTTCCCGTTTTATTATCAAAATGAAAAAACCAAAGAATGATGATTAACAAAATTGGGAGAAAAGATTTTAGAAGACTTCAACTTGTTAGACTTCTTGAATTTTGAAACCGTAAATGATTTATTATCAATGGATATTAATTAAAAGGAGATATGAAAATGTCAAAAGAAGAACAGAATTTATTAAACGAACAGGGAATCATTGATTATCCGTTGGAGACAATTATTGGTGAGCGTTTTGGACGTTATGCTAAATACATTATTCAAGAACGTGCTTTACCTGATGTTCGAGATGGTTTAAAACCGGTTCAAAGAAGAATTCTTTATGCAATGAATGAATTGGGAATTACCAATGATAAACAACATAAAAAATCAGCCAGAATTGTTGGGGAAGTTATTGGTAAGTATCACCCCCATGGTGATGGATCAGTTTATGATGCGCTAGTTCGTATGAGTCAAAGTTGAAAATTAGGAAGTCCATTGATTGATATGCAAGGGAACAACGGTTCGATTGATGGAGATTCTGCTGCAGCGATGCGTTATACTGAAACACGTCTAGCAAAACTTTCAGGTTTACTATTAAAAGATTTAGAAAAAAATACAGTTTTATTTGCACCAAACTTTGATGATTCTGAAAAAGAACCAACAGTTCTGCCAGCTTATTTTCCAAACATTTTAGCCAACGGAGCAAGCGGAATTGCTGCTGGATATGCAACAAATATGCCTCCACATAACTTAGGTGAAATCATTGACGCAACAATTGCCTTGATTGATAAACCAAACTTAAGTTTAAATGATATTTTCAAAATTGTTAAAGGTCCTGATTTTCCAACTGGGGGAATTGCTCGTGGATTTGATGGTATTCAAAATGCTTTTGAAACTGGAAAAGGAAGAGTATTTATTCAATCAAAATTCCATGAGGAAAATGGACATTTAGTAATTACAGAAATTCCTTATGAAGTTGTAAAACAAGATTTAGTAAGAAAAATTGGAGAAGTGGTTGATGCTAATCCGGGAATCGGAGTTAAAGAAGTTCGTGATGAAACTGACCGTACTGGATTAAGAATTGTGATCGAACTTGGAACAGATACTGATTTTGAAGTTACTCGCAAGTTCTTGTTTAAAAACACTCCACTACAAGTTTCATATAACTACAACAATGTTGTTATTGTTAATAAACAACCAATGCAAATGGGGATTATCCTGATTCTGAAAGCTTACATTGAGCACCACCGAATCACTTATACAAAAAGAACAGAATTTGAACTTGCAAAAGCTCTAAAACGTTTAGAAATAATTGAAGGTTTAATTAAAGCGATTTCAGTTTTAGATGAAGTTATTGCAATTATTAGAGGATCGAGTAACCGTGGTGAAGCCATCACCAACTTAATTGCTCGATTCCAATTTAGCGATGTGCAAGCTGGAGCAATTGTTGATTTACGCTTGTACCGTTTAACTTCGACTGACATTGTTAAGTTACAAGAAGAACAAGCTAACTTGAATGCTCAAATTTCTCACTTTAACTTAATCTTAAAAGATGAAAAAGCGATGAATCAAGAAATAATTAAAAACTTAAAAGAAATTAAAGATGAATTTGGCGTGCCTCGCCGTACTGAAATTATTAATGAAATCGAAGCTTTAGATGTTGAAATTAAACAAACAATTGTTTCAAAAGAATTTACAATTTGAATTTCTCGAGATGGTTATGTAAAAGCTTTAGAAGCTAGCCAAATTGGTAAGTTTAGTTTTGACGAATTTAAAAGACGTCCAAATGACTTATGAATTTCTTGTGTACCAGCAACAACTTTAGATCACTTGATTTTAGTTTCATCAGCAGGGGTTTACTATTCAATCCCAGTATTTAAAATTAATCCAAGTAAATGAAAAGAAACCGGAATGCACTTAAACCAGATTGCTACAATGAACGGTAATGATAAAATTGTTGCTGCATTTGTAGTTAATGATTTCCAAGATGCAAAACAAGAAATTTTAGTTGCTTCAAGAAATGCTTTAATTAAAAGAACTCCAATTGAGGGTATGCAGACAAAAATGTCATCAAAAGCTTTCAAACTAATGAAACTAGGAGATGGTGATGAATTAGTTTCAGCTTCTCTGGTAACTTCAAAAACCAAGTTTGTTACAATGGTTAGTGAAAACGGATTCTCAGTTAGATATGACATTGAAGAAATTCCATCAGCTAGTGTAACTGCAAAAGGGGTAAAATCTTTCTCGGCTAAAGATGAAAAAATTGTGGCGGGAAAAGCGTTTGATAATGAAGATATTGTTATTATTACTAATAAAGGAAATATTAAAAAAATTAAAGCTGACTTAGTTCCAATGATGAATCGTCCTAAAAAAGGAGTGCGATTATATCCTTGAAACAAAAAACGCGATGAGTTTGTTAAGGATTTGTTTCCAGCTAATGCCAATGAAGTAATTAATTTATTGGATGAAAATGATAGTGTAATTCAGTTAAATATTAATTCAATCAAATATTCGGATTTAGAAGAAATCAATAACGATCTTGACATGGGTGATATTGATACTGCAATTATTGAGAAAAACTATATCATTCAAACAAATGATATTCCTAAAATGCCGCGCACTTCAGAAAACGAATCTGAAAATGAGGTTGAAACTGAAAAAAAGTAACAATTAAAAAATTAGATACCAAATCAGTCGTCGAGTCTGAGAAATTGAAGATTAATTCCTTAGACAAGCAAAAACAAGTTTTTAGCGATAAAATGGTTCAAGAGGATAAAAAAGTTCGATTTGAGCCTAAAAACGATATTAAAACTCCTGTTTTTGGTATAAACGATTTAAATAAAATGAATTTAGATCAATTCAAAGAAAAACCACTTAATAAAGATGAGGACTCAGACTTTGATGATTGATTTGAAGAAGACTAATTTAACTTATAAACCGCATTTATTTAACTAAATGCGGTTTATTTTATTTATAATAATCAAGGAGGCTATCATGAATACAAAGGTTTTTAGGGGATTATTAATTAAGTTTTTATTCATAAACGAAATGGGTTGGGGAATCGGTTTGTTTTTAGATGAAAATAACAAGAATCAACAAATGCGAATTAAGGGCCCAATTGGACAAATGCGCTTGAAAGTGGTATATGAAATTCAAGGATTTCTTGATGAGCATCCAAAATATGGACAATCATTTGAAGTTCAAAGTTTTAAAGTGGCTGATAGCACCACAATTAAACAGGCAATCGCTTTTTGAACTTCAGGATTATTTCCAACTGTGGGGGCTAAAACCGCTCAAATAATTGTTGAAAATCTTGGAATTGACGCTGCTAAAAAAATTCGTCAAGATCCCGATTTGATAAAAACTGTTCCAGGGGTATCTGAAAAAGTTGCTCAAATAATCATTAGTGTTGTTAGCAAAGTTGATGCTGAACAAGAACTTCTTGAAATTTTTACTATGAATGGATTAAAGGTAAGTTTTTTACAATCAATGTTGAAATGACACGAAGATAAAAATGAAATTAGCGCAATTCTAGAATCAAATTTTTATGATTATGCAAGAAAAAATAATTTTCAACCATTTTTGGAAGTAGACAAAGTTGCGTTATATTTTGGAGCCGAGCAATATGGTCCTCAAAGAGTGGGGGCCTGAGTTTATGAGACAATTAATAATATTCTATTTACTACCGGCGACACTCATACTAAAAAAAATATTTTAATCGAAGAAGTTCAAAAGCGATTGGCAATTTCATATGATACCATTATGGCGGCTTTGGTTTATTGTAAAGAAGAAAAATCTTTAATTTTTAATGATCACAAAATTTACTCTTTTGAAAGTTGAAATGATGAGGAATTAATTAATAATAACTTAGCTAAAATCAAAAAGCGCGAACCCTTGTTAAATAATAATCAAATTGATTTTGAAGATTTACTTTCTCAAGTAGAAAAAGAAATTGGTAATAATTTTAAAATTGATAATTTTCATTATGATGAAATTCAAATCTCAGCTTTAAAAGCTTTTATCCATAACAATATTATTATTTTAACCGGAGGGCCAGGAACAGGTAAAACCATGGTTATTAATGGAATGGTTAGAATTTTTGAAAAAATATATGGCTCACAAAATTTTGCTTTAGCCGCTCCAACCGGAAGAGCTGCGAGTCGGATTCAAGAAACAACCGGTTATAAAGCTACAACAATTCATAAACTTTTAAAAGCAAGTGGTGACGATAGTTTTGAAGTTAACGAAACAAATCCAATATTTTTGGATTTAATCATCCTAGACGAATCAAGCATGTTATCTAATCACTTGTTTTCTGATTTCCTTAGAGGAACAGGGCAAGCGAAGAAATTAGTTTTAGTTGGTGATGTGGATCAACTACCAAGTGTTGGTTATGGGAATTTATTTGAAGACTTAATTATTTCAAAAAACTTTCCAACTATTACGCTAAACAAAATTTTTCGACAATCTGAGCAAAACGATATTATTGAGTTGGCAGCAGGAATTAGTCGTGGGGATACTGAAGAATTCAAGACTAAAAAGCTAAATAATATAGATTTTCTTTTTAGTGATAATAACCAAGAAAACATTGAAAATATGATAAAAATTTATCAAAATAAAATCGCGACACAAGATGTAAATAATATTAATCATGTCCAGATTTTAGCACCTTTCTATAAAGGAGATTTAGGGATTAATATAATAAATAATATAATTCAAGAAAATTTTAATAAAAATTCGAAAATTAGTGGTAAAATTTTTAAAAAGGGAGAGACGAAAATAACTACAAACGATAAGGTGATGTACTTAAAAAATGATTCTGTTTTAGAAATTTCTAATGGTGATATTGGAATAATTGGTTTAATGAAGTTTGAAAATGCCAGATTTGTTGAAGCTATTTGTGAATTCAACGGTCGAGATGTTAATTTAAAAAATGCCAATTTTGCTGAATTGACTTTAGGTTATGGAATTAGTGTCCATAAAAGTCAGGGAAGCGAATACAATAATGTCATCCTGGTTCTAGATCCAAGTGCCAATAACCATTTTTTAAGTAAGAAAATTATCTACACTGCTATAACCAGAGCTAAGGAACATTTATATGTAATTGGTGGATCGCAAGCATTTTGAAATGGTTTAGCCAAAACTACCAAGCCAAGGAATACTACATTAGTAGAGAAAATATTAAAAATTAATCAAGGATAAAAAGGAGAATTATATGCGTAATAAAGCTTTGACAATTGCAACAATAACATCAGCAACAGCATTTTTATTTTGCTTAATTACAACTTTTTCATTAGCACCAGCAATTAATGTTGAGGAAGTCTTCCAACAATTGCGACCAAATGGGGGAGAGATTAATCAAGATTATTGGAGTCGAGTTGAGGGTAATGTTGATAATCCATTTTCTTTAGCATACTTTGCTTTAGGATTCTTTTCATTTAATGGGATGTTAAATATTGGGGTTTCTTCAAGTTTTGGAGCTTTTGTAATATTTTTAACAATTTTACTTCCGATTAGCGCTATCTTTATTTTCTTCTTTGGAGGAATTTATTGTTATAAAATTTTAATCGACCGCACCAAACAATATCGCTATGATGAGATTCGTCATATCAATCGTTTCATCATTTATATTGCTGGTATTAGTGCGATTGTATTTTTACTAATAGGATTTATAATCTTTTTACCAATGGAATCAAATTTAAAAGAATCAGGTTTATTAACAGCTTGAAGCGGAACTCACAATGACAAAGTAATTGTTAATACTAAATTAGTTCACGTTTTTGAATTTATTACCGCTTTAAAATTCATGTTTGGTGCAACTATGACCAACATCTTAAGTCCTGGAGTTAACGATCAACTTCATGAAATTGGGGGAGCTTTTAGTAACGCTAATATCAATGAATCACAAATGATTGCTGGTTTGGTTTTTCTAATCATCTTAACTCCAATTGCTTCAATCTTAGCTATTAACGCGATTGTATTTAGATTTGGGGCGATGTATTCAAATAAAAGTTACCAAGAAATCGAACACTTCCACAACTGACTTGATTATCGCGGAATCTATACTCGTCGAGAATTTCGCGAAATGATCTTCCATAACATTTGATTCTGAGTTGCAGTAGCAGGGTTTGGAATTTCAGTTTTCATCCCAGGAGTATTTCATAGATATTCAGAACCTCAAGATTATATAGTAACAGTTGTAGTTCTAGTAATCGCGGTTGTGACATTCATTCCAACAATTGTACAAAAGATTTTAATTAATAAAATTTTTAAACTACCTCAACATAAAATTATGTTTTATCAACAGTTATTATTAATATTTGTTGGAATAATTATTCAATTAGTTTTATGAATTGGATTCAAAGATATCTTTAATTATCCAGCAACATTTGCGGTTTTCATTCCAATCCTATCAATTACAATTGGTTTAATTTCGTTAACATTTTTTATCAAAACTAAAATTTAAACTAAAACAACCACTTAAAAGTGGTTGTTTTAGTTTAGCAGTGATATAATTAATATATAAAAAAGTGGTTTAAGGAAATTGAAAATAAATGAATAACATAAATCTGTTTTGAGTAAAAATTAAAAGTACAATAAAACTAAAATCATTGGTCATTGCTAGTGCCACATTTTTTTTGATTAGTTTTTTATTTTCGATTTTATTGCTTGTTAATTCATCGCGAAGCCAAGCTCAAGATTTAAGCACCAATTGATATGTGTTCTTATCTATAAAAAATGGTGGCCAAATTATTTCCTTGGGATTTGTAACTTTAATTGTTGCTATTAAATTATTTCATAAGGATAGTGAAAGTGGTATTTTAAATTTGGAATTACGAGCTGGTAAAAAAGCAATTGTGGTATTTGCGACCAACTTGCAAGCAAGTCTATTAATAATTTGGAGTTTAATCGGAATTACTTTTATTTTCGATTTAATTCTTAGTTGCTTGAATCCTTATAATTTTTTAATCATGAGATCTGTTTCAAGTTATCTATACTTTTTATTATTTGCTTTTATATTAATTGGGGCCACTATAGTATTTTCATTTATATTTAAAATTACCTATGCTTTTGTAATATTAATTTTAGTAATTTTTGGTCTCTCATTTGCAACAGCAGCTTACTCATTATTTTCCTCAGAAGAAAAAATTGAAAATAATTATGTGCAAGCAAATGCGGAATGAGAATTTTTCAACGCTTGAGAATATTATCGAATATTAAAATCAAATGATTTATACGAGGAAATGAAAGATACCAATATCAGTTTCTATCAACAAGGAATTTCCAACGATAGATATTTGAGTTACTTTAGTCTTTCAGAAGCACCCGAACAAGAATTCAGTTTTACTAAAATAATTAAGATATATGCCAATCCTGAATTCAAAATTACAAATTCAGATTATAAGGCTTTGCCTTCAATGGAAATTGGACAGTTTAATTATTTTGAATTCAAAAATGACTTCAAATTTAATAAAGTGCTTCCAGATTTAATTGAAAAAATTAGTAAATCCGATGATGAAGAGGCTATGAAATATTTGCCAATTTTTAAATATTTTAATCAAAATCAAAAATATTACCAGACTTCATTTTATTTACCAAGTCAAGAAAATTTGAATTTATTAGAGCGAAATAGATGATTAAGGGATGAGGTTTTTGAATACTATGATTATAACTATGGTGTTATGTATTCAAGTTGATTATTGATGAATTTCAACAAGGCAGTTTTTTCAATCTCAGATAACTTGATAAAATATTTATACAATTATCAAAGTTATAATAATAATTCTGATTTAACGAACTTCTTATTTAATCCTTGAACCAGAATGTCGCAAATGATGATTTTAAAATCAGATAATATTTACTTAAGCAATATATTCCAAATTCTTGATTACTCATTATTTGGAACAACAATTAATGGAAGAATAAAAATTGATTATCAATCTGATCATGAAAAAACTTTAAATGAAATAATCAAAAATGAAGATAAAATAAGAAGAAAAAATGGATTTCAACCAGATTTAATAAGCATTTCAAATTCGAAGGTAACTTCTTACTACGACTTAGTTAATAAAGCTTCATTTGTTGCAATAATGCCAGTTTGATTAATTTATATTAGTGAAATTTTTAACGGATCGGTTGTGCTAGGAATTGGATATTTTTTATATAATAAAAAATATTTAAAATAAAGGAGTACAATGAAGTCAGGTATAGAGAATATACCGGAAAAGAGGACGTATTATGAAATATTTACTAGCGGCTTTGATTTCTACTAATTTGATTACACCAGTTGTAACCGAATCAGTTTCAAGTTTTCAAAAATTATCAAGTGAAAATCAAGTTGATGTTGAGTTTGAAGATAATAAAACAAATAAAAAACTTTGTAATGGAGATGTTACATTTATTGCGCCGGCAAATTCTTACTATGCAGAAATTACTGCAGCAAGCGCTCTAAGTCAGGGTTGAAAAAAAGGTACATCAGTTAGAAATGTTTTTCTTGGTAATATAAAAGATTTTAATGAAAGTTATGAATGTATCGCGCAATATAGAGGTTTAGGAATCAAAGGGGATATGTGGGCTAATTACAAAAATGGCAAAAAACCACAAAATCTAGACGGATTTGGAGTAAATAAACAATATATAGCAAGAGATTATATAATGTTTTTTGAAACTAGGGAATTTATGCGAAAAGAAGGTTGAGCAACTCAAAAAGTTGAAATAAGTCCGGAAGTTTATATTTACAAAGATACAGGAGATGTATACCTTTCATGTTATTCGAGAGCATATTCAACAGGAGCTTTTACATCTGTAATATTAGATGCTAAAATCAAACAAATTGATTTTATTTGATAAATAACTATTAAAATAGAGCGAGGGTATCATGAAAGCAAATAATTTATATTTTAAAATGTTTTGACATAATTTTAAAACAACAATCAGAAAACCAATAATTATTATAATTGCGGTGCAAATTATTCTTTCAAGTTTAATTACCTCCGCTTTATTTTTGTTTTTATTGAAATCAACTAGCAAACCCGAGAACCAAAATATTGAATTAGCTTTAAATATCTTCGCAATAAAAAAATTTATCCAAGTCCTATTATTTGGTATTTTACAAATTGTTTTAATAGTCGAATTATTTCACAATCAAATTGCTAGTGGCAAAATAAATTTGGAACTGCGATCAGGAAAAAATAAGTTAGTAATTTATTTAGAAAAGTTTTTTGTTGCTTTTGTTTTTAGTGTGTTAATCTTACTATCAGTAATGATTTTGGATTTTTCAATAAATTATTGAAGTGATTATAATTTCATTTACTTTTACAATTTGTATTCATATTTATTCTATTTTTTCATAGTTCTTGCAGTAATGGTTATTACAATTTTCGCCACAATGGCCTTCAAATATATTAGTGCTTTAATTATTTCTATGACCTTAACGGTTTTGGTATCCTTTTCACAAATTTCAGGATTTGCCTATGCTTTTTCAAATAATACAGAAAAATTAGAATTTACCCAAAGAAGTGTTCAAGCTAATTTAGAATTAAAAATGACTTTTGACTTTTATCAAGTATTAAAAAAAGATAAAGAGTTTGAAAATTTTTATAATTATTTTGATAGCCTTTTCAAGTATGATGAATCAAACTTTGAAAAGATTTTCGCAATGGAAGAAATGGGCGATGAATATCCATTAATAATTAAAAATATAAATAAAACTTTTGAAAATGATAATGTTTATATTTTTAATTTTCAAGATGATCCAATCAGTGCTTTGCCATTCAATAGTAATTATTTTTTCAACTACAACAATTACTTAAGATATAATTTCAAGAAGAGCTTAAATTATTTAATTGAAAATTATCAAGGTAGTGAATCAGAGTTGGATTTACTTAAATTTATTTCAACTAATTTCAAATTATTTGAAAAAATCTTTTTACTAAATAATAACAGCAAGGATTTCTTAATTAGAGCAAGCGATAATTACCAGTATAAATATAATGAACAACTTTGAAATTACTTTAATCATAATTATGGGGCAGTATTTTCATCTTGATTAATTTTAAATTTCAGTAATAATGTTTTTAATATTTCAAACAGTTTAGCTAACTATATTAATGACTATAACAATCAGATAAACAAAAATTTAAAAAATAATTTAATATTTAACCCAATGGCACAATTACAAAATATGAGTCAAGGGGCTTCAGGTTCTTTGATAATAGATGGTTTAATCAGCAGTTTTCCTTTCTCAATTTTAAATTATTCTTTGAATAATAATTTTATCAAAGTTAATTATTCAAAGAGCAGTGAGTCAAATTTAGCTGAAATTATTAATGAAAAAAGCGATGAGGGGGAAGGTAATAGTTTTTGATTAGATTTACAAAATAATGAAGCAGGTTATAAATCATATTATGATTTAGTGGATAAACTAAAAGAAATCCATATTGTACCATTCTGAAGTTTGTATATATTTTACTATTGCTTTATTATTGGCATCGCAATCGGTAGTTATTTTGTTTTCAGAAAATCAATATATAATTAAGAAAGGTGATTAAAATGTTAGAAGTAAAAAGACTTTGAAAGGTCTATAAAAACGGAAGCGGAATTAGGGATGTTTCATTTAAAATTAATCAAGGGGATTTGGTAGCTTTTGTTGGTTCGAACGGGGCAGGTAAAACTACCACCATTAAAACTATTTTCAAGGAAATTAAAAGCGATACTGGTTCAGTTAAGTTTAGGGACAAATTAATCGATCGCAATAGTTTGCGTAAAATGGCGTTTTTTCCAGATTCAAATAATATTCCTTTAGATTTAAAAGTTAATGAATATGTTGAATATGTAGGATTATTATACGGCATTAAAAATAGTGAAATTGATGCAAGTCGTCAGAAGTTAATGTCGATGATGGGAATTTTAAGTCTTGGTGAATCGTATCTTAAGGATCTTTCAGCTGGAGAAAAGAAGAAAGCTATTATGGTAGCAACTTTAATTTATAAACCCGAGTTAATCATCTTTGATGAACCAACTGCAAATCTTGATGTTAAATCAAAATTGGAGTTCATTGAAATTATTAAAAAATTACATAAAGAAGGCATCACAATTATGATTACAAGTCATTTAATTGATGAGCTTCAGTTGCTTTCAAATTGACTAATTATTATTGATAATGGTAAAATACTTTATGATAAAAAATTTGATAATAAAACTCAAAGCATTTTAAAAATTCACAATAGTTTAATTGCTGAGGGTGAAAATAATTTAGAAGAATTATCAAGTTTCTACAAATAAAAATAAATAAAATTACTGATAAATAAATTCAACTTAATTAATTTCTAATTAAAAATTTATTTATCAGTTTTGTTTTTTTCTAATTTTTAAAAAAGCAACTTTAATTATTATTAAATGAAATATTGTATTTTAAAAATTAAGTGCAATAATAATTTAGCACCAATAAATTGCAACCTTTTATAAGATAGGTTGGAGAAAATAATTTGAATTGGAATAACTGGCTGCCTAATATTGTATTTTTATATAATCAATAGTCAAAAGACTAAAAAGGAGAGAATATATGAAAAGGATTTTACAAATTCTTTGTGCTATTCTCCCGATTGCATCAGCAGCAGCAGTTACAGCATCTTGCTCAGTTGTTAAAAAAGACAATTTAAATGGTTTCATTTTTAAAGATAAGTTTTTTTCAACCAAAAATGCAGCTCAGGAGTACGCTAGAAGTCTAACAAAACCTTATACAGAAGATGATACAGAATTTTCAAGCTATAAGGGATTAATATATAAAAATTATCAATCAGAAAAAATGTATGAAGAAATTTTAAAGGATCATCCTATTGTAAAAAAGCAAACTTTGCAAAATCTAGATAATTTGGATATTGATGATAGTAATAAAATAAATTCTAGAGTTTATGATTCAAGCAAATCAAAAATTGTTCAAGTTTATCGAGACTCTCACGGAAATGCAGTTAGAAACGAACAAGAGGCAATCGAAAGTTATTTATCAACTATCAAATACTGACAAAGCGATGATGAAAGCGCTAAGGATGGAGTATTTGAATTTAAACATGAATTAACTAAATTTTTAAACGATAAAAAGAGAAAAGAATTAGAATCAAGCATACAAACAGATTGTTATTCAACTTCTCAAATAGAATGCAACACAAAAGTTGATTTAATAAACTACATTAAAAAAGAAACTGTTAAAAATTTTAGTTTTGGTGATTATCATTGATCAAATAATGTAGTTCCACCATTCGAAAAATTTGACAATAAATTAATTCAAAAATACATTGATAAATATATTAGAAAATCTCATAATTCCCTGAATGGCTATGTTATTAATTTTAATTCTAATAATCAAAATTTTTATGGTGATAAAATAATATGAAGTGAGCTTGGAAAGCAATCTTTTAGCGATAAACTATCAAACTGAGAAGTTGTAGACAGTCAATCAATAAGTCCAGCTTTTGGCTCAATTCTAGCCCAATCTAAATTTTTAAATATTCTTACTGAATTTAAGAAGAATCCAAATGTAAAGGATAAAAGTTGAAGTGTTCTAAGAGATATTTTTGATAATAATTCTTCTGACTATAGCGACTTTATTAATGCCTTTAATTTAGTTTCAGATTCAGAATGAGATTCTGATGACAATATCTTAAATTTTAATCGAAAAAAAGAGGAAAAAGATTTAAATAATTTTGATGGCTTAAATAATAAACAAAAGTCACTTTTATTTTTAAAAAAAATTATGTTAAATATTGAATCATCTAACAACGATTTTAATGAGGTTAATATGAATTTATTTAATAAAAGATTTAAAGATGCCATTAAAAAATCTCTAATAGTTAATGTTACTGAAGAAATAAAAAATCCGATAAGTGAAATTTTTGATAATAAAGATTTTTTGAATATAGACATATTAGATTTATTGTTGAGTCCTAGTTTATTTAATTCAAAACTTACAAATAAAAAAAATTTTAATGACATGGTAAAAACTTTGAATATTGTGATAAATAAATTTGTAGAAAATGTGGAAAAATTACCTATAGTTAGTGAATTGCCATTTTTTAAGGAAATTTCCAAAGTATGAAAATTAAGTCAATCTTTATCTACGATTGAAAGCAAAATATTAAAAATAAATTTTGGTAATGGTCAGGAAATTTATTTTAAAGGTATGGACTTAAAATTACCAATATTTAATTATTCATTTAACTTAAACAATCCTGCAAAATACGTTTACTCAAAACAATTTTTTAAAGCACTTGTCTCAAATAAAAACGAAGAATTTTATACTTTTATGAACACGCTTCACAGTTCAAAGGAATTAGCAATAAATGCACTAAAAAATTACATAATTAGATTTCCGGAAAAATTTAGTGAAGTAAAATTGGAAATAAATTATTACCAAGAGAATTCTAAAAAGCGGGTAATAAAAGATAAAAGTCTAGAAAATTTTGAAACTCAACTTAATGAATATGCTAATGATATTTTTAATTCAAGATACAAGGACTATGCTAAAAAGGAATATACAAATGGTTTTGGGCAAACACTTGGTAGCCGCGATGAGGCTTTAACTAGTCTCAATAAAACTCTGGAAAACGAAAATTACCAATATTTATTAAAACCTACATTTAAAATGTTGTATGATACATACTATAAAAATAATCAGGAATTTATTGAAGAAAATTTAGATTATATAAAAAACGTTTTAGTATTGAAGAAGAGCGTTCTTTCTAATGATTTATTGATTTCATCAAATTTTGATCAGTTAAAAGAAAGTCCATATTTGACAAGTAATTATTTTCAAATTTATTTAAATGATCGTCTTTTGAATTTTAAAACTTATGAAGACGCCAAATATTACCTAGTTAGAAATTTGAATATTCAAAAAGGTATTTTCAATATTTATAAAAAATTTGTTATATATCAAGGAAATATATTCAGAAATTTGGAAAATTTTAACGAATATATTGAAGGCGAAATTATAGAAACAAATTCAGAGGGGAAGCATGAAAATTTTTTCAATTAAATTACTGTATTCAGTTTTACGAGAATTAGTACCTTGGTCTCCGATTTTTGTTTTAAAAACACCATCGAATAGAATTGAACTAATCAAGTAAATTCAAAGAAATTCTAAAATTCTTAATGACAAAAAAGAAATATGATAAATATATAGGATTGTTATATGGTATTAAAAAAGAGGAATTGATTATATTCGTCAAAAGTTAATGTCCATGATGGTAATTTTAAGTCTATGCGAATCATTTCTTAAGGACCCTTTAGATGGAGAAAAGAAGAAAGATATTATGGTAGCAACTTTTATTTATAAACCCGAGTTAATCATCTTTGATGAACCGACTGTAAATCTTGATGTCAAATCAAAATTGGAGCTCATTAAAATTATTAAAAAATTACATAAAGAGGGTATCACAATTATGAATACAAGTCATTTAATCAATAATCTTCAGTTGATTTAAAATTGACTAATTATTATTGATAATGGTAAAATAGTTGATAATAAAACTCAAAGTATTTTAAAAATTCACAATAGTTTAATTACTGAGGGTGAAAATAATTTAGAAAAATTATCAAGCTTCTACAAATAAAAATAGATAAAATTACTGATAAATAAATTTGACTTAATTAATTTCTAATTAAAAATTTATTTATCAGTTTTGTTTTTTTCTAATTTTTAAAAAAGTAACTTTAATTATTATTAAATGAAATATTGTATTTTAAAAATTAAGTGCAATAATAATTTAGCACCAAGAAATTGCAACCTTTTATAAGATAGGTTGAGAAAATAATTTGAATTGGAATAACTGGCTGCCTAATAATGTATTTTTATATAATCAAAAGTGAAAAGACTAAAAAGGAGAGAGTATATGAAAAGGATTTTACAAATTCTTTGTGCTATTCTCCCGATTGCATCATCAGCAGCAGTTACAGCATCTTGCTCAGTTGTTAAAAAAGACAATTTAAATGGTTTCATTTTTAAAGACAAGTTTTTTTCAACCAAAAATGCAGCTCAGGAGTACGCTAGAAGTTTAACAAAACCTTATACAGAAGATGACACAGAATTTTCAAGTTATAAAGGAGTTATTTACAAAAATTATCAATCAGAAAAAATGTATGAAGAGATTTTAAAAGATCATCCAATTGTAAAAAAACAAACTTTGCAGAATCTAGATAATTTGGATATTGATGATAGTAATAAAATAAATTCTAGAGTTTATGATTCAAACAAATCAAAAATTGTTCAGGTTTATCGTGACTCTCACGGAAATGCAGTTAGAAACGAACAAGAAGCAATCGAAAGTTATTTATCAACTATCAAATACTGACAAAGTGATGATGAAAGCGCTAAGGATGGAGTATTTGAATTTAAACATGAATTAACTAAATTTTTAAACGATAAAAAGAGAAAAGAATTAGAATCAAGCATTCAAACAGATTGTTATACTATCGGATTCACTTCTTGCTTTAAGAAGAGCGATGTATTAAGTAAAATTAAAAAAGAAACTGTTAAAAATTTTAGTTTTGGTGATTATCATTGATCAAATAATGTAGTTCCACCATTCGAAAAATTTGACAATAAATTAATTCAAAAATACATTGATAAATATATTAGAAAATCTCATAATTCCCTGAATGGCTATGTTATTAATTTTAATTCTAATAATCAAAATTTTTATGGTGATAAAATAATATGAAGTGAGCTTGGAAAGCAATCTTTTAGCGATAAACTATCAAACTGAGAAGTTGTAGACAGTCAATCAATAAGTCTAGCTTTTGGCTCAATTCTAGCCCAATCTAAATTTTTAAATATTCTTACTGAATTTAAGAAGAATCCAAATATAAAGGATAAAAGTTGAAGTGTTCTAAGAGATATTTTTGATAATAATTCTTCTGACTATAGCGACTTTATTAATGCCTTTAATTTAGTTTCAGATTCAGAATGAGATTCTGATGACAATATCTTAAATTTCAATCGAAAAAAAGAGGAAAAAGATTTAAATAATTTTGATGGCTTAAATAATAAACAAAAGTCACTTTTATTTTTAAAAAAAATTATGTTAAATATTGAATCATCTAACAACGATTTTAATGAGGTTAATATGAATTTATTTAATAAAAGATTTAAAGATGCCATTAAAAAATCTCTAATAGTTAATGTTACTGAAGAAATAAAAAATCCGATAAGTGAAATTTTTGATAATAAAGATTTTTTGAATATAGACATATTAGATTTATTGTTGAGTCCTAGTTTATTTAATTCAAAACTTACAAATAAAAAAAAATTTAATGACATGGTAAAAACTTTGAATATTGTGATAAATAAATTTGTAGAAAATGTGGAAAAATTACCTATAGTTAGTGAATTGCCGTTTTTTAAGGAAATTTCCAAAGTATGAAAATTAAGTCAATCTTTATCTCCTATTGAAAGCAAAATATTAAAAATAAATTTTGGTAATGGTCAGGAAATTTATTTTAAAGGTATGGACTTAAAATTACCAATATTTAATTATTCATTTAACTTAAACAATCCTGCAAAATACGTTTACTCAAAACAATTTTTTAAAGCACTTGTCTCAAATAAAAACGAAGAATTTTATACTTTTATGAACACGCTTCACAGTTCAAAGGAATTAGCAATAAATGCACTAAAAAATTACATAATTAGATTTCCGGAAAAATTTAGTGAAGTAAAATTGGAAATAAATTATTACCAAGAGAATTCTAAAAAGCGGGTAATAAAAGATAAAAGTCTAGAAAATTTTGAAACTCAACTTAATGAATATGCTAATGATATTTTTAATTCAAGATACAAGGACTATGCTAAAAAGGAATATACAAATGGTTTTGGGCAAACATTTGGTAGTCGCGATGAGGCTTTAACTAGTCTCAATAAAACTCTGGAAAACGAAAATTACCAATATTTATTAAAACCTACATTTAAAATGTTGTATGATACATACTATAAAAATAATCAGGAATTTATTGAAGAAAATTTAGATTATATAAAAAACGTTTTAGTATTGAAGAAGAGCGTTCTTTCTAATGATTTATTGATTTCATCAAATTTTGATCAGTTAAAAGCAAGTCCATATTTGACAAGTAATTATTTTCAAATTTATTTAAATGATCGTCTTTTGAATTTTAAAACTTATGAAGACGCCAAATATTACCTAGTTAGAAATTTGGATATTCAAAAAGGTATTTACAATATTTATAAAAGATTTGTTATTTATCAAGGAAATATATTCAAAAATTTGGAAAATTTTAACGAATATATTGAAGGCGAAATTATAGAAACAAATTCAGGAGGTCCAAATGAAAAACTTTTCAATTAAATTACTGTGCTCTATTTTAACGACAGTAGGAGCTTTATCTCCCATTTCCGCCTTAAAAACATCATCAAATAGAAATGAAATAGTTGAGGAAATTCAGAGAAATTCTAATATCCTTAAAGATGAAAATAGAATTTCATTTAATGGATTAGAATTCAGTGATGAAATTTCATTAGACAACTACTTAATAAAAAATAATTTTGTTTTTGAGAGAGAAACAATTGAAGATTTAGATTTAAGTAATTATCAAAGCTATAAAATAGATGAAAGTAAAATTATCGATTGAGAGATTGAAAACTACAATTCTTATTTCAAAAGTGAAAACGGAGTCCTTACTAATTACAAAAATGCCGCAGAAAGTTTTTTTTATAATTTAAACTGAACTAAAAAATATAGTTATGAAGGGAACAATTGATACGATAATATAGATCAGGCTAAAAATGAATATTTTGATAATGACGTTCAAGTACGAAGTTTAAAAATGTATAAATTAAATGACAATTATTTTAATCCAAATAATAAAAAAGATATTGAAAATTTCAGGAGCAGATTAGAAGATGTTTATGTAATATTTAAATCAAAAATGATTCCTTTGGAAGAAGATTTTATTTTTGGTTCAAAAGAAGATTTAAAAAGTCAGGTTAAACAAGCTGTAAAGAAAAATTTTTTTAAAAAAATAGATAATTATTCTAGCGATGAAGAAAAATATTTGTCTCTAAATTATTATAAAAATCAGAAAGAAGTTAATGTGGATACTTTAGATTTTATTCCTGGTCCAGATGATAGATTTGACTTTTTTTATCCAGATACAGACGGAAAATATGAAAGATATGAGGGGGGGAAATTGCTAATTTAAGACTTAAAAAGGGCGGTAATGATTGAATCGAATATGTTATAAATAGGGAGAATTGAAAAAAGCATTCAGGGAGAGAACCATATTGAGAAATCAATGTTTCTGATTGCAATGACGAAAAAGTAAATGTCGTTTTTAAAAATGCTCATCCAAAAACTTACGGAGATAGCATTGAAGGGCATCACCCAAATTTTGAAAAAGCTTCATTTCACTTTCATGATAAAAAAGGTATTGAAATTCACAAGGAAATTGGTTTAAAATTTACAACTGAAATTGATAACCCATTTAAAATATACTATCCAGAAATAGGAGAAGATGAGGCATCAAAAGAAAGGTGATATTCAGAAAAGGAAGATGATTTTGAAATAATTTTTGATAATTTCTACGATAAATATTTATTTGATAAATTCGATTTAGATTATAAAAGAGGTCGAAATCAAGACAGCGACTTCTATGGAATAAAAACCCAAGTCTTCAATAATAATAATTCAATGATGCCTCTAATTGAAAGGGGACAATTAGAAAAAAATAAGCATGATTTAAAGGCTATGATCAGTTTATATAAAGGTTTCTATAAACTAATAAGTAAATTTCCGTTTAAATCAAAAAATTTAATTATAGATGATAATTTGCACGAGGAATCACCAAGCGACTTTTACCAATACAATGATTTTAAAAAATATTATACATGAAACAAAGGGAAAGATTTTTCTGATATTAAAGGTGATAAAATTGAGACAAATTTAGATGATTTAAAGCTAAAATTTTTTAAGTTAGAAAAGCCGTTTTTATATAGTTATAATGAATGTCAGAATATATTTGGCAAGAAAAAAATGATAGAAGAGGATCACTCTCAACTAGCAAATAAAAATATAGATTTATTAAATATAAAACACCACTATTTTAGTAAAAAAAATAAAAATTTTTTTTTAGATAAAGATAATATTAGAACTTTGTATAGTTACAAAGACAATGACGGAGAATTTAGGAATTTCAATTCACTGAAATTAGCTCTAACAAACTACAAAGAAAAAATATTTGCTAGTGGATTAGCCAAAAATATGGCCTCTAATAAATTTATATATATCTATTTGGAAAATAATGAACCCCAAAGTTTTATATACTCTAAGGAATCAGAAATTGACGAATTTATAAATAATCATGAAAAAAATTAAAAATAACAAAATCTTTCATATTTTTTGAAAGATTTTTAAATTACCTAAATGAGATAATTTAAAATTTCTGCTAATTAAACTAAAAAAGAGTTAAAATTATTTTATATTATTGTTTATTAGAAGAGGTGCAATATGATATTAAAAAATGCCAAAATCGTATTAGAAAATAAGATAATCACTAACGGATACTTGGAAATAAAAGATGATAGGATCTTTAGAATCAAAGAGGGGAGTTGCGGACTTGAAGGGGTTGATTTAAGAGGCTCGTGAATTGTTCCGGGTTTTATAGATGTTCATGTTCATGGAGGATATGGAGTAGATTTTGAAACTGGTACAGTTGATGGATTTAATAAATTCGCTAAAAATGTAAGTCGAGAAGGAATTACTAAATATTTACAAGCTGCTGTTACAAATAGCTTAGATGATAATAAGAAAATACTAAAAGAGTTTGCTGTTTTTATTGATAAACAAAAGGGGTTGCCTCAATCACAATGTTTAGGAGCTCACCTAGAGGGCCCATTTATTTCTCCTCTTAGAAAGGGCGCTCATGCAGAAAATCTTTTAATGAATCCAGATATTGAAACCATGAAAGTTTTAATTGACCTTTCTAAAAATAACATTCGAATGCTTACATATGCAAGTGATTTACAAAATGGTGATTTTACAAAGTTCTTATTCAAAAATAACGTTATTCCAAGCGCAGGACATAGCAATATGCACGCAAGTGAATTTGAGAAAGATTATCAATTAGGATTGAGACATGTAACTCATTTATTTAATGGAATGAGCGGAGTTAGTCAGCACGAACCAGGGTTAGCAACCGCAGCCTTACTAAGAGACGACGTTATTGCCGAGGTTATTACTGATGGAATTCACATTCAACCAGAAACTTTACAATTAATTTATAAAATTAAAGGTCCTGAAGGAATTTCGATTATTACAGACGCCATGAATGCGAAAGGTTTGCCTGATGGTGACTATAAACTCGGAACTTTATCGGTGGAAAAAACGGGAATGAAGGTAGTTCTTGAAGGGACAAATACACTAGCTGGTGCCGGGGCGAATTATGATTATAATGTTCGCTATTTCCAAAAGATTTGTGGAGTGGATATGTTAGATCTTATAAAAATGACATCAATTAATGCAGCTAAACAATTGAATATTTTTGATAAAACGGGAAGT
This sequence comes from Spiroplasma alleghenense, assembly GCF_003363775.1. Taxonomy (NCBI): domain Bacteria; kingdom Bacillati; phylum Mycoplasmatota; class Mollicutes; order Entomoplasmatales; family Spiroplasmataceae; genus Spiroplasma; species Spiroplasma alleghenense. The sequence goes on along the minus strand of NZ_CP031376.1, from coordinate 613,404 downwards.
ATTGCGGAAAATAAATTTGCTGATTTAGTTATTTTGAATAAGGAATTAGAAGTAGAAATGACAATTAGCGAAGGACAAATAGTTTACAAAAATAATGAATCCTAGAAATTATATTTATGCAAAATTTATTTTTACTTTATTTTTTCTTTTAAATCTAATAACATTTGTTTTAGGAATAATAGTTAGTTCAAAAAAAGATCTAAGTGTTCAATACATCGATAATGTTAGAAAAACAATATTTATTTTTCTTGGACTAATAATTTTACTTAGTATTTCTTATATAATCATCCTAATTATTTATAAAAAAAAATCAGATTATAAAATGGTTAAAATTGACAAAATTTATTTATGATTAGTTATTTCGCTAATAGTTCTTGTAATATTGTTTCAAGTGTTTTTCACAAGCTATTATATAATTAATTTTCAGTTAAATAGAATAAAAATACCTTCTATTGTTTTTTTAACATTAACGCTTATCATAAGTGTTTTAGCATCTATTTTAGAAAATTTTAGTAGGTTAAATGAAACTATTTACTGAAATCGAAAAAAGGTTTTAGAAGAAGTTAAATCAGCAGAAAATAAACCTAAAATTAAAAAAAATTTGAATTCAAAAAATTTGAAGGAAACTCAAATAAAAAACAAAGAAAATCCATTTGCGATTGAGGAGGAAACTGTTGATGATTAAAATTGCAACAATTGGTACAAGTCAAATTTGTGAGCAATTTATCGCTGCAGCACAAAAAAATGTTGCAATCAAAATTGCTTGCGTATACTCGCGGAGTATCGAAAGAGCAAAGGAGTTTATCCAAAAATGTAATATAAAAACTGCAAAAGCAGTTAATAAATTTGATGTTTTGGTTGATGAAATAGATGCAGTTTATATTTCATCTCCAAATGGATTGCACTATGAACAAGCAAAGTATTTTTTATTACAACAAAAACATGTTTTTGTCGAGAAACCTATAACTTTGAAATTTGAAGAGGCAGTTGAACTAAGCGAAATTGCAAGCAGAAATAATGTAATTTTAATGGAAGCATTCAAAACTATTCATGTTCCTCAATTTAAAAACTTGGTTGATTGAGTTCAAAATAATAACCCATTTTTAGCAAATTTATCATTTAATCAATATTCAAGTAGAATGAAGGACATCAAAAAGGGTGTTTATGAATCTGTTTTCGATTCCAACTTAGGTAAGGGTTCAACTTACGATACATTAATTTATCCCGTAGAATTAGCGGTGAGTTTATTTGGACCAGTTAAAGAGATAAAGGCAATGGCTCACTTCTTACCAAATCATGTTGGATTGAATAATACAGTTATTTTAAGACACCAAAATGATACTTTAGTTAATATTGTTAATTCAAAGGCTAGTCATGGAAAAATAGGAAGCGAACTACTTTCAGATGAGGAAACTTTAGTATTTGAAGGACTAACCAAAATAAATAAAATTTCAGTATCTCAAAGAGAGGAAAATTTAAAAACAGTCTTTGAAGCACCAAAAAATCAAGATGCATTTGATTATGAAATTCAAACTTTTGTAGAAATGGTATTAAACCTCGAATTTAATTTAAGAGACTATTTGTTAGAAATTTCAATTGAAGCAATTAGAGTACTAAATATGATCGAATTAGATCAAGAGAAAATAGGAGAAAACTAATATGAATTTAAATAAATATATCGACCACACTTTATTAAAACCAGAGGCAACTGAACCCCAAATAATTAAGCTATGTGAAGAAGCTAAAAAATATGATTTTGCAACAGTTTGTGTAAATCCTTATTGAATAAAACTGGCTAAAGAATCATTAACAGGTTCGAATGTAGGAATTACAACTGTTGTTGGATTTCCACTTGGAGTGAACACATCTGAAGTTAAGGCTTTTGAGACAACTCTAGCAATTAAAGATGGGGCAACTGAAATTGATATGGTAATTAATATCGGAGCTCTAAAAAGCCAAAAATATGATGTAGTTTTAAATGACATGAAAAAAGTAAAAGAAGCAGCCGGAAAAACAATTGTTAAAGTTATTTTTGAAACAGCACTTTTAACAAAGGAAGAAATTATTAAGGCTTGTGAATTAGCAGTTGAAGCTAAATTAGATTTTGTTAAAACCTCAACAGGTTTCTCAACAGCTGGGGCAACAATCGAAAATGTTACTTTAATGAAAAAAATAGTTAACGGAAAAGCTAAAGTAAAAGCAGCCGGAGGAGTTAGAAACCTCCAGGATGCCGAAGAAATGATTAAAGCAGGAGCCGATCGTCTCGGAACAAGCGGCGGGGTTGCTATTATCGAAGGTAAAACCAACGAAGAATATTAAAAAAATAGTTCTTTAAATATTTAAAGAACTATTTTTATGAAATTATCTTATTTCAATAATATTATTAATATAAAAGTGCTATAATTTCTTTATAAACAATTTCGGTTTTTGTTTATAAAGAAGGATAACCTAATAATGGGTAAGAGGAGAGAAAAATGAAAAAAACATCTAACAAAGTCGTTTTAGTAGGAGCTGGTGCTGTTGGGACCTCATTTATGTATTCTGCAATTAATCAAGGAATTGCGTCAGAATATGTATTAATTGATGCCTTTCCTCAAGCAGCGCAAGGGAATGCTTTAGACTTAGCTGATACAATGGCTGTTTTACCACAACCATTTACTTCAATTAAAGCTGGAGATTATTCAGATTGTAAAGACGCTGATGTAATTGTTATTACAGCAGGAAGACCACAAAAAGATGGAGAAACTAGATTAGACATGGTTGCTGGAAATGCAGTTATTATGAAATCAATCGGTGAAGAAATTAAAAAATCTGGTTTTAAAGGAATTACAGTTATTGCTTCAAACCCAGTTGACGTATTAACATTAGTTTACCAAGAAGTTACAGGATTTGATCAACACAAAGTTATTGGTTCAGGAACTACACTTGATTCAGCTCGTTTAAGAAGATTGCTTGCTGAAAAACTTAATGTTGGAGCAGAATCAGTTGATGCATTCCTAGCGGGAGAACATGGTGATTCTTCAGTTGCTGTATGATCACGCGCTTCAGTTATGGGACAACCAATTAGCAAATACATCAGCGATGGAGTAATTAAGCAAGCAGATTTAGATAAAATTAGAGAAGAAGCTGTTCACATGGCTTATAAAATTATTGAACTAAAACGCGCAACATTCTACGGAATTGGTGTTTGTTTAACAAGAATCGTTAAGGCAGTTTTGAGAAATGAACGCGCTACATTAATGGTTGGAGCTAAATTAAACGGGGAGTATGGAAATAAAGATTTATTTACAGGAGTACCTGCTATAATTGGTGAAAACGGATGAGAAAAAATTATTGAATGAGATTTAACAAAAGATGAACAAAAATTATTCAATGAATCATGTACTACATTATCTGCTGCAATTAGCAAAGCAAGAGAAGCTATTAAAAAATAGTAAAACTTTAATACAAAAAAAATTGAAACCAAACTGGTTTCAATTTTTTATTCGTAAAATTATAATCATTTTTCTGAATATTTACAATAATATTCAAATATATTTTGATTTTAAAATAAATTAAATATTTTTCCTATTTTTGTTATATTTTTTTAACAAAGATAGAATTTTAATATAGGCAATTAGATTTGTTTATGTAGAAAAGTCTTATAAAATAGGCAAATGGGGAATTTAGAAAATGAAAATTATTTGTTATGGTGTCCGTGACGTTGAAGCGGTTGTTTTTAACAAGATAAATCAAGAATATGGTTTTGATTTAACTTTGTTGGAAGATCTTTTAGATGATAAAACCGTTCTTAAAGCTAAGGGGCATGATGCAGTTTTATTAATGACAAATTGTTATGCTAACGAGGCTCGCTTAGAAATTATCAAAAATTTTGGAATTAAATATTTACTAACAAGAACAGTGGGAACAAACCACATTGATATTTTAAAAGCAAAAGAATTAGGATTTTTAATGGGCCATGTGCCAGGGTATTCACCAAATGCAATTAGTGAATTGGCATTCTCAATGGGGATGTCAATGCTAAGAAATAACTTCTATTGTTATGAAAAATTTTTAAATCAAGATTTTACAGTAGACTCTCAAATGTTTTCCACTGAAGCTCGAAACTCAACCATTGGGATAATCGGAACTGGTAGAATTGGGTTAGAAACCGCTAAATCGTGAAAGGGTATGGGAGCTAATGTAATTGGATATGATGTTTTTAAAAGTGATAATGCAAAAGGAATTCTGGAATACAAAGACTTGGAATACTTACTTGCAAATTCAAATTTAATTTCTTTACACATTCCATATATTCCGGGTCAAAATCTACACTTTATTAATAAAGAAGTAATTTCAAAAATGAAAAAAGGAGTAATAATTGTTAATACTTCGAGAGGAGAATTAATTAATCTAGAAGACTTGGTGAATGCATTAAAAAGTCAACATGTTAAACAGGCAGCTTTAGATGTAATAGAAAATGAAGATCAGTTATTTTTCAAAAAGTGAAAAAATGATATGAAATCAACAGTTCAAAAAGAATTGATTAGTATGCATCCACGAGTAATAGTTACTCCTCACATCGCTTACTTTACAGATGAAGCAATTAAAAACATGGTTGAAACCAGTTTTGAAAATATTAAAGAATTAGTTGCAACAGGAACTTGCAAAAATCCAATTAAATAATTTTTAAAAACTTCTCATTTGAGAGGTTTTTTTGTATGATTAGTTTATAGTTAATTAAAGTAGTTGAGGAATAAATAATGTCAAATCAAGAACCAGTGTCAAATTTTGCTATCAAAGATTTTAATAAAGTCATCGTTTCGGGTTTTTTTCAAAAGATCGGTTCGAGTCTTTTTGTCGTTGTTATATTAATGCCTTTTTTTGGATTATCACTTTCAATTGCAAATATTATTACAAATATCAGTCATGGACCTAATCAAGCCTCAAATGTTTTTAACATAATTGGGGGGATTTTATTTAAAAATTTAGGATTGTTTTTTTGCCTCGCATTAATATTGGGTTTCACTAAAAATAAAGGTTTTGCAATTTTATCTGGGGTTTTGGGTTATTTTGTTTTTATAGCATTTATGGGTGCTTTTATCGTTCATAACAATAATGGGACGATTAATATTTGATTTTACAAAAATCAGCAAAGCAAACTACTATTAGATAGTTTTTATGGATTAGAAACTTTGCAAACCGGAGTTCTTGGTGGAATGGTTGTTGGGATTGTTGTTATTTTGGCTTATAATAAGTTAAAAGATTTTCAAATGCCAAGTTATTTAACTTTCATTGCAAAAGAGCGTTTTGTACTTTTAATTACCCCGATTTTAGCAATTCTTTTAGGAGTTATCTTTATTTTGGTTTGACCGATTTTTGTAATCGGTTTAAATATCTTTGGTAACTGAACAACTAAATTACCATTTGGAATTGATAGTTTTATTTTCAAATTTATTCAAAGAGTTTTGGTAGTTTTTCAAGGCCAAGTTATTTGACATGGTCCATTTTGATGAACTAGTGTCGGGGGTTCTTTAATTGATTATCAATACCTAGTTTTACAAAATTATGTGATTCAAATAACCAGTTCAGCTAATAAAAATTTATTTGCACAATGAGAAATTAGTGAAGCTTTAGTCAATCAAGACCTTATTAATGAAGTGATTTACAAAATGTCGCTTAATAGTTGTGGGGACTTTATTCCATTAGTCGAAAATTGATGACAGGGAACTGGAGTTAATTTTTGAAGTGCCCAAGGTGATCAAATTGCTAGTGTTTTAGTTTTAAATAACAGCTATGTTAATATTCAAGATTTTTGGAATGTTGGTCTAAAACTTACAAGATTTACAAGCGGGGGCTTTAGTAATTCTATGATTGTTTTACCAGCTATTGGTGCTAGTTTATTTTTTAGTTTAGATAAAAATGAAAGGAAACAGAGAAAAGGCTATTATTTAATGGCAATTTTAATGTCAGCTCTTTTGGGGATTACTGAGCCAATTGAATTTCTATTTCTATATTCTAATCCTATTATTTATTTTGGTTTTTATGCACCAATGGCTGGATTGCAAGCAATGATTGCAAATTTATTAGAGATTAAAATTGGTTCAACTTTTTCTACAGGGTTACTTGATTTTGCAACTAACGGAATAATACCAAGTCTAGCTAATGGCGATCAAGATATGAAAATTTGATATATTTTTATCATCGGCTTAGTTTTTGCTTTAATTTCATTTTTGACATTTTTCTATCTATACAAAAAGGATGTTTGAAAAAAAACATTAATTCAGGATATAAGTATTTTAAAAATGAAGAATAGATTCTTACAGGAAAAACATGCCTTTCAAATCTTGAATTTATCATTTAGGGGAATCAAAAATATTTCAAAAGTCACAATGATCAATGATGAAAGTCTTGAAATAGAACTCAAAGTTGCTAAAATTGATTTGCAGATTTTAGATAAATATAAATTTATAAAAAGTTTTTCTATTACAGAAAAAAGAATTATCTTTAAATTCGATAAATCACAAATAACTTATGCGGGTAGACTTTGAATATATTCTTTAAATAAAAATCAAGAGAACTTCTCAGAAGATCGAGAAAAATATTTGAAATTAAAAAAAGAATTTAAAGCCACTAAATTGGTTTAAACTCTTTTGCAATACTACATTATTTCATTTAAAGTTTTGACGATCTCAAAAGCTGCTTCAACTTTTGACATTAATTTAAAATCAATAACTTTTTTAGTTTTAGTGATAAGAATTTTTATTTCAGTTTCTGAATTACTCATTGCTGTTGTTAGGTTTAGTATTAAGGCATCTAGATTTTTTTCATGAATTTTTTCCCATGACTTCTCTAAATTAAAATCATTTGCAAGTGAAAAACCGACTAAAAATTGATTAGTTTTAATTCTACCGAGCTCTCTTAAAACATCAACACTTCCCTTCAAGTCTATTTTATAGTTTTTTAAATCGATGCTTCTTTTTTCAATTTTTTTATCAGAAGTATTTGTAAATTCAAAATCATTAAGAGCTGCAGCGCAAATCACAACTTCTGCGGATTTAAAATTGTTTTTCATTGCTTCAAGCATTTCATAGTTGGTTTTAACTTTTTGGTAGCTATAATTATTGGGTAGGGAGAAGTCGCAATCTCCAACAACTGCTTGTGAATTAATAAGGTTCGATTCAAGAACCTTTAGAATTTCCAACCCCATTTTTCCAGAACTTTCATTTGTTAAATATCTAATTTTATCTAGATAAGTTCTGGTTCTTCCAAAATTAATCAAAAATTTCTTATCCTTTATTTTGCTAAATTTATTATAATAGTTTTTTTCAATTGTAGTTAAAACTTCTTTGGGTTCGAGTGCTCGACCAATTCCATATTCTCCACTAGCAAGGCGACCTTCTTTAGGTTCGATTCAAGAGATGTGATTTAATTTTTGCAAGGTTTCTCTATTGTTCTGAAAAATTGGGTTTAAGTACATCCTTGAATTCATGCTAGGAAATATTCATGTTTTCGTATTACTTGCAGCAAATATCAAAGATGCCAAATCATCACAAATTCCTGATGCTATTTTACCAATATAGTTGTATGTTGCTGGATAAATTATATTGAAATCTGAGTCATAGGTTTTAGAAATGTGCTCTCCAGTACTATGAGAATCATAAAATTCTTGATCAAATATCTTGCTCGAAATTTTGGTATTTTCAAACTTAGCAAAACGAAATGCATTTTTGGTTAAAATAACACTAACCTCATATTTCTCTTTTAATAATTGATATAATTCATAACTCTTACTTGCAGCTATTCCACCTGTGACAATCAAATTAACCTTTTTCATTTTATCATCCTTTTCTTTTGTATAATTTTACTAAAATTAGTGTTAATTTTCTTGAAAAATAAAATATAATTGTAATTTTTTTCAACTTTATCAACATTTTAGTTGAAATATTTCTTGAAATTTTATAAAATTTAATTGAATTGGAGTTGAAAAAGATGGCTAGTGTTACTTTACACGAAGGTGAACCAATCGAAAAAGCATTAAAACGTTTTCAAAAAGTTGCTTCAGCAAATAAAGCAGAAGCTCGTAAACGTGAATATCACTTAAGTAAAAAAGAAAAACGTATTTACAAACAAAAACAAAACCGCAAATTTGGCTAAGCCAAATTTTTTTATTTTTTATTGCCTATTTAATTGCCAAAAATACGATTAATATTAGGGGAATGAAAAATGCATTATATAATTGGTGATATTAAACAAATAGAAAAAAACTTCTTAATAATCGAAACTGAGCAAAAAATCGGCTTCAGGTTCAATTACTTTAAATCATTAGGAGATAAGGGATTTGAAACAAATATAACAAGTAATAATAAGGTCTTTGTTACAGAAATAAAGTCGGATTTTGAGTCATTTTATTTTTGCTTTGAAAACGAAAATAATCAAAGATTATTCTCAGAACTAAATAAAATAAAAACAGTTGGAATTAAGACGGCAAAATTAATTATGAAAAGTTTTGAGCACGACGAAATTATTCAAATAATTCAAGACAATGACTTTGAAAAATTAGAAGACTTAAAAAATATTGGATCTTTTACAGCTAAGGTTATTATTAATGAGTTACAAAAAGTGTACTTTAAAGTAACTTATAATTCCAAACAATTAAGTGTAATTGACAGTTTACAAAAACTTGGTTATAACCAAAGAAGAATTTATCAAGCAGTTAGTAAAATTGATAACAATTTAAAAATTGAAGAAATGTTTCAAAAAGTACTAGTTAGGGTGGTTGAAAATGAACAGTCAAGTATTTAGACCCAAGACCTGAAAAGAATACTTTGGACAAGAAAACATTATAAACAATCTTAAGGTTTATGTAAGTTCTGCAAAAATTCAAGGAAAATCTCTTGATAATATTTTAATTCATGGTCCGAGTGGAATGGGAAAAACTTCGCTTGCTTATTTAATTTCAAAAGTAATGAATCAAAAAATTCACATTTTAAATGGTCCAAGCTTACAAAAACCAAGTGATTTAATTTCCACTCTTACTTCAATTAAGGAAAAAGAAATTTTATTTATTGATGAAATTCACGCAGTTACAAAAGAGGTCTTAGAAATTCTATATCCAGTACTTGAAGAAGGTAAACTTAGTGTAATAATCGGTAAAGATTATAATTCTAAGGTTATAAATATTAAAATTCCTGATATCACAATAATTGTGGCAACAACAGAATTAAATAAATTACCGGTACCATTTTCAAATCGATTTGCGATTAACTTACACTTAAAAAACTATAATATCAAAGAAATTAGTCAAATAGTTTTTAGAGCGAGCGAAAAAATAGGTCTTAAACTTACTGAGGAATTAGCTTGTTTTTTAGCTAATCATTGTAAACAAGTTCCAAGAGTTGCGATCAATATTTTAAAAAGAATTTATGATTATATTGTTTATGAAGAAAATGATATATTAACAATTTCGCGACTAAAAACAATTTTGGAGAAAATGAATATTTATGATTATGGTTTGACTGATGTTGATATTAATTATTTATTAATAGTCAAAGAGTATCAACCCATCGGAATTGAAACAATTTCACACATTGCTTCAATTCCGATTTCTGTCATTTTGTCAGTTATTGAGCCTCCATTATTGATTCAAAACCTTATAAAAAGGACTTCTAAAGGAAGAATGCTAACAGATGATGGAATTTCTATTCTTTTCAAAAATAATTTTCACCAAAAGAAATATTAATATGCGGTAATATTTCTAAAAAACTATTGCTTTTAAATTTTAAAGTGTAATAATAATCGTGAAGATAGATTTTGGGGGTGACGCCTAGAGTAGTAGTAAAAATCAAGAAGGAGGAATTATTAATATGAGCAAAATTAATGTATTTTCAGAAATCGGAAAATTAAAAGAAGTTTTAGTACACCGTCCAGGAAATGAAGTTGAAAATTTAACTCCAGATTTATTAGACCGTTTACTATTTGATGATATTCCTTTTCTAAAAGTTGCACAGTATGAACATGATAGGTTTACCCAATTGCTAACTGAAAACGGAGTAACAGTAAAATATATTGAAAATCTAGTTGCTGAAGCACTAGATCAAAACCCAGATTTAAGAGACGGTTTTATTAACAAATTTATCGAAGAAGCAAAAGTCAAAAAAGAATATGCAAAAGATTTTAAAGACTTTTTATCAAAAATGACAAATATTGACATGGTAAAACAAATGATTGGTGGTACTAAAAAAATTGAGTTAAATCAAGATGACAAATCACCATATCCATTTATCGCAGATCCACTGCCAAACGTTTTATTCCAAAGAGATCCATTTGCATCAGTTGGTAATAAAGTTACAATTCACAAAATGTGAAGTGAGACAAGAAATCGCGAAACACTATTTCCAGACTTTGTTTTTGATAATCACAAAGATTACAAAAATAATGTAGAAAAAGTTTATCAAAGAGAATATAAAGATTTTATCGAAGGTGGTGACATCTTAGTATTAAATAAGGAGACATTAATAATTGGTGTTTCACAAAGAACAAGTCATGAAGCTGTTGAAAAATTAGCTCAAAACTTATTCAAGGGTGAAGAAACATTTAAAAAAATTATAGTATTAGACTTGCCTAAAACTAGAAGTTATATGCACTTAGATACAGTATTTACTAATATTGATTTTGATAAATTTATTGTGCATCCATTGATTTTCGATGCAATAAGTGAATTTAAAATATTCGAAATTACAAAAGCAGGTAAAAAAGAAATTAAACTACCATTAATTGAATTCTTAAGTTCAGTAGTTGGAAAAGATGTTCAACTAATAAAATGTGGTGGATCAGATGAAATTGCTGCAGGTAGAGAACAATGAAACGATGGAACAAACGTAATCACAATCGCTCCAGGTAAAGTAATTGCTTATGAAAGAAACTGAGTAACAATTGATTTACTTAAAAAAGCTGGAGTTGAGGTAATCACAACTCCAAGTAGCGAACTTTCTCGCGGTAGAGGTGGACCTCGTTGTATGACAATGCCACTAGTAAGAGAAGATTTAAAATAAACTATATAAGTTAGGAGAAAAAATATGGCCTTAAATTTAAGAGGGAGAAGTCTTAGAACTTTACTAGATTTCTCACCAAGAGAAATTAGATACTTGCTAGACTTAGCAAGGGATTTAAAAAGAGCTAAATACGCTGGGAATGAAATTCCAAAATTAGTAGGTAAAAATATTTGCTTGCTATTTCAAAAAGATTCAACAAGAACTAGATGTGCTTTTGAAGTAGCAGCTCTTGACCAAGGTGCTCGAGTTACTTACTTAGGACCTAGTGGATCACAAATGGGTAAAAAAGAATCTGTTGAAGATACTGCCAAAGTTTTAGGAAGAATGTATGACGGAATTGAATTTAGGGGTTATAAACAAGAAGATGTTGAGATTCTAATCAATCACGCCGGAGTTCCAGTATTTAATGGATTAACAGACAAATACCATCCAACTCAAATTCTAGCTGACTTTATGACTATCATTGAGGAAAGAGGGGAATTAAAAGGTAAAAAATTAGTTTTCTTCGGAGATGCTCGAAACAATATGGGTAACTCACTAATGATTGGGGCTGCTAAAATGGGAATGCACTTTGTTGCTGCTGCACCAAAAAAATACTGACCTGATGAAGATTTAGTAAAAGAATGTCAAGCAATTGCCAAAGAAACTGGTGCTAAAATTGAATTTCAAGAAGATGCAAAACTAGCTGCCAAAGATGCTGACGTACTTTATACAGATGTTTGAGTTTCAATGGGAGAACCTGCTGAGGTTTGAGAATCAAGAGTTAAAGAATTAAAACCATATCAAGTTAACAAAGAAATTTTAAAACAAGCTAAAGCAGACGCATTATTTATGCACTGTTTACCAGCTTTCCATGATTTAAATACAGAAGTAGGAATGGATATCAATAAAAAATTTGGTTTAAAAGAAATGGAAGTTACCGACGAGGTCTTTAGATCTAAAAATTCAGTTGTTTTTGAAGAAGCTGAGAACCGCGTTCACTCAATCAAAGCCGTTATGGTTGCGATGATTGGAAATTAGTTTTTAAAATATTATAAAGAACTATTAATTTAAGGAAATATTGTTTAAAATAAACATTATATCTGTTAAATATAGAAAGGTTTTTTATGAAAAAAAATGACAAAGTGGTTGATGTAGATTTCAAAGCTGATAAGAGTTCGAAACCAGCCAAAAAAAGAAAATTTAAAATGCCAACGTCGTTTACAATCTTGTTTTTCATACTATTTATAGTTGTGATATTTACCTGAATTGGTAATTTAGCAGGCTGAAGTTATGATAGAGTAGTTCCTGAACATATCGCTCCTGGTGGAGGAGTTCTTGTACCTGAAACAATTGAAAAAGACGTAGTTGTAAAAGGAGCTGGAATATTCGATATTTTCCTAGCAATGACTAAAGGATTTGTTGGTAAAGCGGATATTATTATCTTCATTATTTGTTTGGGAGGTTTCTTGAACATAATAATGAGAACAAAAGCACTGGAAGCTTTTACCCAATCAATAACTAAAAAAATGGGTAAAAGAACAATTTGAGTTATCCCAATCTTAGTAACCTTCTTCAGTTTTTGTGGTTCAACTTATGGGATGGCAGAAGAAACATTAGGTTTCTACATGATTGTAATTCCATTAATGATTGCTGCGGGTTTTGATAGCTTTACAGCCTTGATGATTGTTTTATTTGGAGCCGGAGCCGGGGTTGTTGCCTCAACAGTAAACCCATTCTTAATTGGTTTGGCTGTTGAAGCTTCAAAAGTTGCAGAACTAACAACTAGTACAGGAATGGCATTTCGTTGAATTGGTTGAATAATCTTCACTTTTTTCACAATTTGCTTTATTATGTGATATGCAAGTAAGGTTAAAAAAAATCCACAAAAATCAGTTGTTTTCGAAACAGCTGAAAGAGATCGTATTTTCTTTCTTGGCGAATCAGTTGAAGAAGTAAAATTCAATAAAAAAAGAATCGCTTCACTTGTAGTGTTTTTATTAACCTTTGTAATTATGATTTTGTACTTAGTGGGGTGAAATGACATCCTAGGAAGTAACGGTGCAGAACAAGCGGGGGAATGATTTAACAAATACGTTTTCTTCCTTTCAGGACTAATTCCAGGATTTGGAACTGGTGGACTTGTTGAGGTTGCATGTTTCTTCATTATTAGTTCATTAATTATTGCATTAATTGATTGAAAAGGTGAGGAAGACTATATTGATGGTTTTATTGTTGGAAGTAAAGATATGTTAGGAGTATGTTTGGTAATTGCAGTTGCAGCTGGACTTGGATTCATTATGAGCGAAACTGGTTTACAAACTCTAATTATTACTGGACTTTCAAGTGGTCTGGGAGGATTAAATACAATAGGATTTGTAGTAATTTCTTTCTTCCTCTTTATTCCTTTATCATTCTTAATTCCATCAACTTCAGGATTTGCCACAGCAATATTCCCTTTATGAGGACCAGTTGCTGGAAGCATTTCAATAAGTGCGGCTAGTGGATCGATTACAGCATTCTCATTTGCTTCAGGTTTCTTAAACCTATTTACTCCAACTTCAGGAGTAGTAATGGGAGCATTAGGAATTGCTAAAATTGAGTACAGCAAAATATTTAAAGGTGGATGAATTTACCTACTAGGAGTATTACTAATTTCGATTGTATTACTTTCAGTTGGTCCATTATTACCATCACCAATTTTTTAAAAATAAAAACTAATATCACACACTTGGTGTGTGATATTTTTAATAAAGGAGAAAATTAAAATGAGTAAAATTGTTGTAGCAATCGGGGGAAACGCTTTAGGTGATAGCCCAGAAGAACAAAAACAAATTGTTAAAAATACCGCAAAACATTTAGCAAATATTATTGCTGCAGGCAATAAACTAGTGATTGTTCATGGTAACGGTCCTCAAGTAGGTATGATTAACTTAGGGTTTGATATTGCTCATAAAAATGAGAGTAAATCTCCAATCGTTGATTTTCCAGAATGCGGAAGTATGAGTCAAGGTTACATTGGTTATCATTTGCAACAGGCTTTAAATAATGAGTTAAAAAAAATGAATTTAAAAAAAGAAGTTGCTAGTTTAATCACTCAGACATTAGTTGATAAAAATGACCAAGCATTTAAAAATCCTACAAAACCAATCGGATCTTTTTATGATGAAAAGACCGCCAAAGATTTAGCAGCAAAAAATAATTGGTCAATTAAAGAAGATGCTGGTAGGGGATGAAGAAGAGTCATCGCTTCACCAAAACCAACTGATATCGTTGAGAAAAATATTGTTATTTCAATGGTTGAAAATCATATCGTTCCAATCGCAGCAGGAGGTGGAGGAATTCCTGTCATTCTTGAAGAAAGAAATTTAGTTGGTGTTGCTGCTGTAATTGATAAAGATTTTGCTGCAGCAAAATTAGCAGAAATTATTAATGCCGATCAACTAATTATCTTGACTGCTGTTGATAATATTATGATAAATTATGGTAAACCAAACCAAGAAGCATTGAAGGAAATTTCAACAACAGATTTAGAGAAACATATCAAAGACAACCAATTCGCTCCAGGAAGCATGTTACCAAAAGTTGAAGCGGCAATTAGTTTTGCTGCAAGAAAAAAAGATAATATTGCAGTAATTGGAAATCTAGAAAAAGTTAAAGAAGTTCTTGAGGGAAATTCAGGAACAAAAATAATGTTATAGCACTAAAAAAGAATCCATTAGGATTCTTTTTTTAACTTTAATATTGTAAATTAGAAGGGGATTTTGTCGGTAAATCCAGCACAACCCTCTAAGTCTAGAATAGTTTTGTAACCCAATTTAATTGCGTCTGCAACTGTATTAGCAACACAAATATCGGTGGCTACTCCCACAATTGTTAGTTCTTTGATGCCTAGTTGCTCCAATTTTTCGTGAAGATGATTACTATTGCCTTTTTCATCATAAAAAGCGCTGTAGCTTTCTATTTCAGGGTCTGTTCCTTTAATAATTATTTCATCAACTTGATCAACTGGAAGGCACAATTGCGAGCCTTGTTCATTTTGTAAACAATGAACGCCTCATTGCTTAAATGAATAATGATTATTAGGATGTCAGTCTTGAGAAGCAAAAACCATGTGATTTTCTTCTTTAAATTTTGTCAATAATTCCGTGATGTAATTTGACAATTTTTCTGCACCTTTAACATATAGGCTTCCTAAAGGATTTACAAAGTCATATTGGTAATCAACTATTAACAACGCCTTTTTCATTCATTCACCACTTTCTTTAAATATTTTATCAAATATTTGCTGCATAGATATAATTATCAATTAGCTTATTAAATTTTCTTTAACCATATTTTTTTAAATAAAAAACTTTGTTAAATATTGAACAAAGTTTTAAAAAGATTCTTTTATTAAAATAGCTATTTTAATACGGTTTTTAATATCTCCAGCTATTTGTGCTCCGTTAGTAAAATTAATGAACTTTTCAGCTGTATTTTGCGAAACACCAGCATCATTATTTAAATCAATTGACTCAATGTCTTTGGCGATTTCTTTACTTTTAAATTGTTTAAAGAATATGTTGATTACATCAGCTTTTTCTAACCTAATTTCTAAATCTTTTTTATCGTCTTTAAGAATTAAAAATTCTTCCTTAAAATTTTCTAGTTCTTTATAATTGCTATTTATTCATTTTTCAAAATTATCAACTGATTTTTTAATACTTAATTTTAAAATGTAATCTAAGTCCTCTAAATCGATACTTTGCAATGTGGTAGTAGGTCCTAATTTATTTACCAAATCATTCATTATTTCTAGGCTATTTGCCAACATTTTAATGATAGTTTCAATTTGAACTTTAACAATCAATTCTCCAATATCAACTTGATTTTCAATTAAGTCTTGAACAATATCTGTCCCGATTTCTGTATTTTGATTTGAAAATATTTTTGATAAATCAAAAATATTTTGGCTATCAATAGAGTATGAGTTAATGTCTTCAATGGTTTTTCACTCAGATACCCTAATTTGAAAATCTTTGTAGACATTGTCAATCACCTGTGGTTTAATTGAAATTGCAGCATTTTCATCGCTTAGGGGGTTGAACTCACCAAAACCACCGTTTGAAATTTCTAAAAAGTCTTTTTTTAATTTTTCTATTTTAATTGATAAATTATTTTTAAATCAAGACAAAGCAATTTCATCTATAAATTGCTTTAAATTTTTATCATAATTGGTTTTTTTCATTTAAATCTCCAAAACTTTCTTACTTAAATGTTATAACATAATACTTTTAAAAAATAGAATTTATTTGATATTATTTATTAAGAGAGAGTGGTATCATGAAGAAATATTCAATTACGCCAAGAGATGGCAAATTCTTTATTAATGAACATCAATTTATGAAAATTGATCGAACTAAGTTAAATTCTTACTTAAGTCAGATTAAATTTCCAGCGATTGTTATTGATACTGAATTTTTCAACCACTCCCACGACCGAAATGATCCAAACAACGAAAAGCTTTATAATGAAAATAGAAAAGATGTAGTA
Source organism: Spiroplasma alleghenense (assembly GCF_003363775.1). Lineage (NCBI taxonomy): Bacteria > Bacillati > Mycoplasmatota > Mollicutes > Entomoplasmatales > Spiroplasmataceae > Spiroplasma > Spiroplasma alleghenense. The sequence continues at coordinate 596,857 of NZ_CP031376.1, read as the reverse complement.
GTAGTTTTTCAATATTCATTTATAAGTAACTTAAAAGAAATTACAACAAGAGATAATACAAAAGCGATACAATCGGTATCTCTAAAAAGGGGTTATAACGATAGCAAGTATGACTTTGAAGCTCAGTACGAAAAAATGATTAAAAGTTTTTTGTCAAACTGCATTAAAAAAAGAATAAGAACAATGATTGTTGCCGGTGGTACTAATGATAATAAAATAATTCGCGAGTGAGCAGCTAAATACCACGGATTATTCAAGAATAAAAAAATTGATTTATTCAACTTCAATAGCAAAGGTCCTTTACCAGACATTAATTCTTTTGATATTTATAAACCATTAGAAGAAGCTTTAGCTTTTTCTAATTTTAATAAAGAGGGGCATGAATTTCATGTTAAAAATTTTTTAAAGACAGGTTGGTGTGGCGAAGATATGATTTCCATACCGGGTTTGAAAAAGTTTTTTGATTATTTTAAACAAATAAATAATTATGATTTTTATGAGGAGAAAGATGTTTATGAACTCTCTTGTCGAGCTCTTGAATTTTATAGTTATAAAAAAGTGAGTCTAGAAAAATATAAAGAATTGAATAATGATATAAAACAAATACGTAAACATTGCTATAACGATGTTTTAAAATTATTATTACTAATTGATTTTTTGTATTCATTTTCTTTCCTTCCGTATAAAGATAATAAATACATAAAAAGTGGTCAAAGTTAGCAATTTGGCATTAAATTCAAATATAATATAAATATGTGTCTAAAGGGAGGGCTTAAAAATGGCAAATAAGAAAAATAACAGCGGCAGAAACTTTTTACTTCTAAACTATTTCAAACCCTCAATTTACTTAAGAAGTTATAAAAAAATTAATTTAAATAGTTTGAAAAATAGCGGAATTAAAGTTATTTTATGTGATTTAGATAATACTTTGATTGGTTGAAATCAAAGAGTTCCAAATGCAGATATAATGAATTTTGTTAAAAATGTTAAGGAAAATGGTTTTGAATTTGTTTTGTTTTCAAATAATATCAGAAGTAGAGTTCAAAACTTCGCAAAAAAAGCTGGGATTGAAAATTATTTTTGAGATTGTAAAAAGCCGCTTTTGGGTAAAATGAAAATTGTAAAAAAATTACTACCATTCGATGATTCAGAAATTATTATGATTGGCGATCAACTAATAACTGATATTTTAGTCGCCAATCGAGCTCACATTAAAAGTATTTTGGTTTCACCAATTAGTAAAATAAATGAGGACAGCAAAATTGTGAGGTTCTTGGAGAACTTTATTTATAAGAGTTTGTCACAAAAAAATATTCTTCAGGAAGGTTTTTATACAGAGGGTGAATTAGGAGGTAATTATGAGATTCTTTAATTCAGATGATGGAAGCAAAAAAGGCAAGTCAAAAACTGCTTTAAAAGAAAATGATGAAAATGTTGGTAATACAACTAATAAAAACGAGTCTAATAAAAAGTGTGTTGGATGTGGTCATTTTCTTCATACCAGAGATATTAAAAAACCTGGTTATGTAAAGGATATCGAACTGCAAGATTATTGTCTTCGTTGCTTTAAAATAAAGTACTATAATAGTCTAGTCGAACAAGAAATTAATGATAAAGATTTTATTGAAATTTTAGACAATATCAATAAAGAAAAAAATAAAATTCGTTACTATTATGTAATCGATATATTCGACCTTCCTGGTAGCAGAATTACTTGATTGGAATCATTAATTGCCACTAAAGAAGTTGTAATCGTTGTTAACAAAAAGGACTTATTACCAAAATCAGTTAAACCTGAGAAAATAATTAAATATGTTAAGGAGCTATTTTCATCAACTCCATTAAAAGAATCTAAAATTATTTTAACAAGTTCTTTGAAAAATATTTATGTTGAAGAATTGCTAAAAGAAATAATGAAGGTAAGTTATGATCAGTATGTTGTTGGAATTTCTAATGCTGGTAAGTCGAGCCTAATAAACGCCATGTTAAAAGCAAATAACCAAATTTCTTCAATTGTTGCTAGTAAATATGTAAATACAACTTTAGACAGAATAAAAATTAATTTTACAGAAAACAATTCTATTTATGATACTCCGGGTTTGGTGAAACATCATCACATAGCTAATGCAACAGCAACTTCATATTGAGACTTTTTCTTTTTCGCCAAAGAATTAGTTCAAAAAACTTATCAATTAGAATCGGGACAAACAATTTTTTATGGTGGAATTGCTTGAATCACTTTCGAAGAGGGAATTAATCCACTAAGTAATCATAAATCGCGCAATGCCACAAATTTTCATTTCTATGTAAATCGAAATTTACCATTGCATCGAACTAAGGCAATCAATGCTGAAAATTACTTTAGAAAAAATCGTCATGTATTAGCTCCTCGCTTAGCTGATAATGACAGTGAATTTGAAACTAAAAAATTTGAATTTTCTAAAAGCGAAAATGTTGACTTACATATTTCGGGTTTAGGATGAGTTAATTTCAATTCCTATCCAGGATTAAAAATTAGTGTGACATTTCCAAAAACAGCAATGGGTGTTAAAATCCAATTGTTACCAGCACTTATTTAAGGGGTGAAATAATGAAAAATAAAATATTGTCAATCGATCTTGGTGGGACAAGCGCAAAAGTTGGAATTGTTGATCAGAATGGTAAGGTAGATATTAACTTTATTGTAGAAAACGATATGAAAAACATTTTACCCAATCTGTTAGAAAAAATTAAGGAAAAACTGAAGGAATCAAACTTTCAATACGAAGAAATTGATTTAATCGGATTTTCAACTGCGGGATTCATCGACCATGAACAAGGTATTGTTAGAATCGCTGGTAATCTTAATTGATTCGACTTTAATCTCAAAGATCAAGCAGAAAAATTATTCAAAAAACCTGTAGTCGTTTTAAATGACGCCAACGCAGCAGCGCTAGGTGAGTTTTGAGTTGGATCTGGGGAAAAATATAAATCAGTGGTTTTTTACACTCTTGGTACTGGAATCGGAGGAGCAATCATCATTAACGGACAATTAATTCAAGGTCAACACGGTTATGCGGGAGAATTTGGTCACGGTGGTGATATGCAACACGAAATTGACTGTAATTGTGGTTTGAAACATTGTTTAGAACCGACCACAAGCGCTGTTGGTCTAAGTAAAGCCATTAAGAAATTTTGACTGAAAAATCCAAATCACTCAACTTTAAGTTACTTTCCTAATCCCCAAGAAGTTGAAATGGTAGACATCGCGAATGTCTATAAAAAAAATAATTTTCCCCAAGATTTAAAAGATTTAATTATCACAATGTATAAGCCATTATTAAATCATATGGCACTAATGACTAAAGCATTGGATCCAGAAGCAATTTTAATTGGTGGAGGGGGGAGCAAAATGGGTGACCCTCTAATTGATATTATCAGAACCGGACTAAAACCATTATTGTTGCCAGTTTATGCAGCGGATTTAAAAATTCAAACCGCAGAATTAGGAAATGATGCTGGGATAATTGGAGCCGCATATTATGCTCTTCAAAAAGAAGGTAAGTAATATGGAAAAGTTAATTAAGAGAATTAATGAGTTAAGCCAAATTGCTAAGGATAGAGATTTAACTTTAAGCGAAACAAATGAGCGAACACTATTGCGTGAAGAATATATTAAAAACTTTCGAGCTGGATTTAAACAACATTTAGAAGCAATTAAAGTTGTGGATAAAGATGGGAACGACATTACCCCGAAACGAAAATAATTTTTTAAAATAGTAGCTAATGCTACTATTTTTAGTTATTTTATATTAATTTAAATGGTAAAAATTCCAAAATTATTTATAATCTATAAAATTAGTTATATAATAATAAAGTCAAGGAGATTTATTTAATGGTGGACAATAAAAGTAACAAATTTTTAAACAGTTTAAGAATTTTAGGAGTAGAAGCAGTAAATAAGGCTAACTCAGGGCACCCTGGAATTATTTTAGGGGCAGCTCCAATGGTATATGAATTGTATACAAAACATATCAATATTAATCCAAAAGATTCTAAGTGATTTAATCGCGATAGATTCGTTTTATCAGCAGGTCATGGAAGTGGATTATTATACTCAATTTTACACTTAAGTGGTCATAAATTATCAATTGAGGATTTAAAACAATTTCGTCAATTACATTCATTAACTCCAGGTCATCCCGAATTTGGAATGACAGATGGTGTTGAGGTGACAACCGGACCTTTAGGACAAGGTCTAGCAGCAGCAGTTGGAATGGCCGTGGCTGAAAAACATTTAGCAGGTAAATTCAATAAACCTAAATTTGAAATTATTGATCACTTTACCTACGTTTTACTTGGGGACGGAGATTTGCAAGAAGGAATTTCTCAAGAGGCAATTTCGTTTGCTGGTAATTATCAATTAAACAAATTAATCGTTTTTCATGATTCAAATGATATTCAATTGGATGGACCAGTTAATGTTGCCCAATCTGAAAATATGATTGAAAGATTTAAATCAGCTAATTGAGAAACTATTTTAGTAACTGATGGAGAAGACTTAAATGCAATTAGCAAGGCAATTGAAAAAGCTAAAAAATCTTCAAAACCAACTTACATTGAAGTTAAAACTATAATCGGATTGGGAGCAACCAAACAAGGAACCAGTTCAGTTCATGGAGAACCAGTTAAAGATGATTTAGTTAATGTTAAAAAATATTACAATTGAACAAACGAAAGTTTTCAAATTGATAAAGAAGTTTATGATCATTACCAAGAAAAAGTGGCTCAACGTGGAGCTAAAGTTCAAGAGCAATGAGATAAATTACTAAAAGATTATGAAAAAGCTTTCCCAACAGAATTTAAAGAATTCAAAAATGCAATTTCTAAAAATTACCAAATTAAGGAAAGCGATTTTGAAAGCATGGTTCCTGGAAAAGCGCAAGCAACAAGGGTTTCTTCTGGTCAAGTTTTAGACAAAATTTCACAACTAATTCCTTCTTTTATTGGGGGAAGTGCAGATTTAACCGCCTCAACAAAAGCTAAAGGAGCAGATGGTAATTTTAATAACAAAAACCTTGTTGGAAGAAACTTAATGTATGGGGTAAGAGAATTTGGAATGACAGCAATTAATAACGGAATTGCTGCTCACGGAGGTTTATTACCATTTGCTGGAGGATTCTTTGTGTTCTCAGATTACATGAAACCAGCCATAAGATTAGCTGCTTTAATGAATTTACAAAGCTTTTATGTTTTCACTCACGATTCAGTTGCAGTCGGAGAAGATGGACCAACTCATGAACCTGTTGAACAATTAGCAATGCTAAGAAGTATTCCGGGTTTAAATGTTTTTAGACCTGCTGATTTTAAAGAAACTTACGCAGCTTATATGACAGCATTAGAGGATAAAAATCATCCAAGTGCATTCATTTTAACTCGTCAAGATTTAGAAGAAATTCAAAATGAAAAAGTTCTTGAAAACGTTAAAAAGGGCGCTTACCTAATAAGAGAATCAAAAAATGCCAAAGTTACTTTGATTGCCACTGGTAGTGAAGTAAACTTAGCGATTAAGGTTCGTGATGAAATTGAAAAAACTCAAAAAATTGGAGTTAACGTCGTTTCAATGCCATCAATGAATTTATTTGATCAACAACCAAAAGACTACAAAGACAAAATTATTAATAAAAACACTCAAAGATTTTCAATTGAAATGGGAACAACATTTGGATGAGGAAAATATTTAGGCGATTCTGGATATAGTTTTGGAATTGATGAATTTGGTCATTCAGCTCCTGGTGATTTGGTAATTAAAGAATTTGGCTTTACAGTTGAAAAAATTAGTAAAGAAATAATTAAAAAATTAAATAAATAAAAAATGTGTTATTCTAATTAGAGAAAAATATTATGAAGGGGGGATTACAATGCTAGAGTGATATTGAGTATTAATTTTAATTATTGTTGCACTCGTAGTCGGAGGTTTTAGCGGTTTTTTAATTACTAAAAAAATCGTAAAGAAACAACTGAAAGAAAACCCACCTATAAATGAAGCACAAATTCGTGCAATGTATATGAGCATGGGTCGTAAACCAAGCGAAAGCGATATAAAAAGAACTATGAACGCAGTTAAAAAAGGCGCTTAGATATTATTTAAAAAAGGCAATTCATTATTCTGATGAATTGCCTTTTTTGGTTATTTTTGATTTTAGTTCTTTTACAACTGATTCTTTTTCTACTAACTGATCTGATTCTTTTGTCACATCAATACGCTTAGTTTTTTGTCCGTAAGTAAAGTAATATGGTTCTGTACCTTGGAATAGTCTTTTGATATTAGCATGGTGTTTTATAATTAGAATAATACCCCCAATTGTAACAGTAATGTTAATTACTAATCAACTTTCAAAAAAGTAATCACCATCTTGACCAACAAAACTATGAAAGAAATTCATTCAAGTTTGGCGACTGACAAAATCATCTTGGAAGTAAATTTGATTAAAATCACTACCATTTATACTGAAATTTGATAAACTTGATATTTGAGGTACTCAAGCTAAAATCAAAACCCCAATAGTTGCTGCAAGTGATGAAATACTTATTTTTCTAAAAACAAATATAGTAGTTCATCAGATGATGGTGAAAATAACCGCATAGAAGCCATTTGCGACTAATATTAGACCAATAAAACAACTAACAGCCTTTCCACCTTTAAATTTGTAATAGACCGGGTAACAGTGGCCAATTAAGGCGAACAGAGCCGGGATAAATAACGAAGTTTCAGAAAATAATGAATGCGGAATCGCGCTTATTCCTAAAGCAACAAATGATGCAACCACTACTTTAACAAGGTCTAGAAAAACAATGAATAAACCTCATTTTTTTCCTAAAATCCTGCTAGCATTTGTTGCTCCAGCATTATTACTACCATGTTTTCGAACATCGCCACCAGTTTTAAATCTAACAAAAACTATCGAAAAACTAATACTTCCAATCAAGTAACCAATTATACTTGCAAATAATGTACCTAATATCATTTATGAACTCCTTTATATAATCATTATTTTACAATAAAATAATAGATAATTGAATAAATGAGTTAAAATAATATTATATTGAAAGCGAGAAATAATATGAGTCAAAAAATAAATGAAGTGATTAATTTTAAACCAATTATCAGAGAAATTATTTTAGATGATTTAAAATCACTAAAAAATAATAAGAGTAATGATTTTATAGTAAATAAAGGCATGGTTGAAGAATTTCAGAAAATTACAAAAAAGGTTGAACCAAAGGATTTTTTAAATGACTTGGAAGCCTTATTTGAAAAATTAGCTAAAGAAGAAAGTTTTAACGAAGCGATGGTTATATCACAATTCATCCAAAGATATCACTATTTTTATCAGACATATGTAAACTATAATAATTTTACAGATCCGATTTCTGCTGAATCAATTACTAATCCAACAGCAACTTTTGAGTCAATTTATGTTCCTTTTTTCAGCAAGCAAATTGATTTTTATTTTGATAATTTTTTAGCAATCGTAAGAGAAACTAAACTAAGTGTTTGAAATGAGGTATTTTCTACTAAATTAAATAATAAAATTTCTACCGCTTTAACTGAGAAGGATTTTATTGAAAAAATTGCCCGTGTAGAAGAATTTGTGTTATGATTACAAACAAATTCATTTGTTGACTTAAAGTCATCAAGTCTAGAACTAGATAGTGATCAACAAATATTTCTAACACAATTAAATGAATTAAAAATAGTTTTACAGTCGGTAGATATTTTAGTTGAAAGAGTTTTAAAAAGAGTGGTTGAAGTAGCCAATGATTAAAAAAGATTTAAATCCCGAAGAACTAAAAGAGATTGAAGACCGATTAAGCGAACTTTATAAAAAAGAGAAAGAGATTGATAAAATAAAAAGAGGTAAATTATGACTTTGATTTATGATTCCTATTATTGGAATGTTAATTTACTATTTTGCCATTCAAAGAAGAAATGAAAATCCAGAATTTCAAATTCCAATGAGAAAAATTAAAGAAGAAATGGCACTATTAGAGTTACAATTACTTTTTTACAAAAAGAACAAGGAACAAGAGGTTGATTCAAATGGAGAAAAGCAAAAATAATAAACCTTTAATTGCAATTACAGGAGCAAGTAGCGGTATTGGACTTGCGTGCGCAAAAATGTTTGCAGCTCAAGGGTTCCCGTTATTATTAATGGCTCGAAGAGTAGAATTAATAGAAGAGTTAAAATTAAATAATTGTATTGCTGCAAAAGTTGACGTAAGAGATTTTCAAGAATTTAAAAAAGCTGTTGAAAAAGGCGAAAAGGAGTTTGGACCCGTCGATCTTTTAATAAATAATGCAGGAGTGATGCCAGTTGATTGGTTTTTAAGTCAAGATCATAACGAAAAAATGGATATGATAGATATTAACTTAAAAGGAGTTATAAACGGAATGGATTGTGTTCTATCCAATATGACAAAACGTAATCATGGAACAATAATTAACGTTGGTTCAGTTGCTGGTAGATGAACTAGTGATTGAAGAGCGGTTTACAATGCAACTAAATTCGGAGTACACGCACTTACTGAAGCTGTAAGAAGAGAAGTAAGTGATTCAGGAGTCAGAATTTGTTTGATTGCTCCAGCAATTGTTGATACCAATCTTTTAAGTACAAGCAAGAATTTGGAAATTGTTGATAAATATAAAACAATTAAGAAAAAAATAAATAATGGTTTAACCAGTGAAGAAATAGCTCAGCAAATATTATACATTTATAGTTTGCCACAGCATATCGCTATTAAAGAATTAGTTATTTCTCATGTTAATCAAAAAATATAATTGGAGGTAGCAATGAATAAAACCGCAAAGGATTACCGATTTGGAATTGAAAAAGAGGAAGCAGAAAGTCCTTCGAACTCATTGGTAAAATATAGCATTGGACAAGGAATGCCAACTTGTTCTCACGAAAAGATTAGATTAGTTGGACCTCCAGCAATATATGGTTGCTTGAAATGTGGTAGTGAATTTAATCTAAATGGAAAAATTAGATTTAATAAATTTCGCCATCGAATTGTAGTAAAAAATATAAAATAAATTTTAAAGGAGTTTTTTATATGAGTAGAGTAACCTATTTTAATCCATACAACAGAATGTTGCATCACTTAGATCCGAATGTAACTCTAGTAGCGGATTTTGCTAATTGAACAGACTATCATGATGAAAAAATTGAGGAATTGATTAAATATGGTAGAGAGAGAAAATTAAAAACCTCAATTACTGTATTTATGATTGAAACATTAGAGCACAATCGTTTATGAGCCGAACATAATATAATTGAAAAATTTTCAAACTATGATATTGATTACTTAATATTTTATTGTTACTATCCTACAAATATTTTTAACGAAGACCCTGTAACTAGTATTTTTTATGCTATGAAACTGAACTTGAATACACAAGCGGCACTTTATGATGATAGTTTTAAATTTTATGATAACGGAATTTTAGATGAATCTAAATTCGATTGCTTTGAAGGTAATTTTAAATATTTAAAAGGTCGAGAAAATCCCGAAATTTTAGAATTAAATAAATTACTAAAAGCCGGTAAATTTTTAGAGTTTGAAAAAAGAACCGGGATGAAATATGAGTTTAGCGAATTCATTAAAGAGGGTAAAAAAATTGGTAGAAAAATTGGCTTTCCAACAATAAATCAAGAGGTTGATGATAAACTGCCTTTAGAAAAAGGAGTTTTTTTATCAAAGGTTTATGTTAGAGGAATTGAAGACAGATCATTTTTTGGAATTAGTGATCATTGAGACAATGCCGAAGGAAAAACTATGTTTGAGACTTATATTTTAGACTTTAACCAAGACATTTATGGGTGACAGGTTAGAATAGTACCGTTAGAATATATTAGAGAAAATAAAAAAGTTAATAATTTGGAAGAACTTAAAGAATTAATAAATAAGGATCTTGAAAAAGCCAAAAATTTAATAAGTAAGATAAAATAAAACCTCATAGGGGAGTTTGTTTACCAATAGGGGAGGTAAAAATTAGTATGAGTTTAGCAGAAAATAAAAAATTATTATTGGGATGCCACGTAAGTATGAATAAACCAGGAAAATATCTATTAGGTTCACTACAAGAAGCTTTAGATTGTGGTGCAAATACGTTTATGATTTTTACAGGAGCTCCACAAAACACTAGAAGAACTCCGGTTGAAGAATTGAATATCTCAGAATTTAGAGAAAAAATGACAGAAAACAATATAGATATAAACGACTTAATTGTCCACGGACCGTACACAATTAATTTAGCGAATTCATTAAAGCCAGAAACTTTTGAATTTGGAGTTAGATTATTAAAAGAAGAAATTAATAGAGTTGAAGCAATTGGAATTAAGACTCTTGTTCTTCACCCAGGAAGTTCTTTAGGAGCTCCAATTGAACAAGCCTTAAATCAGCTAGTAAAAGGTCTAAATGAAGTTATTAAGCCCGGTCAAAATGTTAAAATTGCCTTAGAGACAATGGCAGGAAAAGGTAATGAAGTCGGGACAAAATTTGAAGATTTTAAGTATATAATAGATCGTCTTAAGTATCCAGAATTTGTTGGAGTTTGTTTTGATACCTGTCACTTAAATGATGCAGGTTACAATGTAAAAAATGATTTTAATAGTGTTATTGAGGAATTCGATAAAATTGTGGGACTTGATAAATTATTAGCTGTCCATCTTAATGATTCATTAAACGAGAGTGGTAGCCGCAAAGATCGCCATGCAAATATTGGATATGGAAAGATTGGTTTTGATTCTTTGCTTAGCATAACAGAAAACCCTAGACTACAAGGAATTCCGATAGTTTTAGAAACACCTTGAGTAAATGACCAAAATCCTTACAAAACAGAAATAGCAATGTTAAAGGAAAAAAAATTCAAAGATAATTTTCCAGAACTCAATAATGAAAAATAGTTATTTTATAACTATTTTTTTACTTTAATAGGGTTAGGAAACTATAAAAATACTGTGAAATAGTGTATATTTAAATAGAGAATAAATATGTAAAATTACATTTTAGGAGGAAATATGAAAAAATTATTGAGTTTTTTAGCAGCTTTTGGTTTAACATCAACAGCTAGTTTGGGAGTCGTTGCTTGCGCTGAACACTTAACTTTTGTGGAATTCAAAAATATTGATTCATTCGAGAAAGCATGATCAAATTCTAAAAAAGTTATAATTAGTAATGTAAGTAGCGAAACTAAAGAAGGTGACGCGTTAAAAGAAATCAAGGAAGAAATTTATCATCAAAGTGCAGTTAAATTTACAAACAATAACTCTAGTAACAAAATAATCAACGACATAAGTAAATTTGAAATTGAGTTTTATCGTACAAATAGGGAACAATCAAGAATACTTGATAATGACTTTGTTTCTCCAATGGGTTTGTTTCATAAAGAAGGTGACGCGGAAAACGGTAGAATTTTAAATAATCCTGGAAACTATTTTATAAAATTCGTTGAAGGGGATAAAAAAACAAGTTTCTTGCAATTCACCTTATCTAATTTAGAAAAGATTGATGTAAACGGAAATGGCGAAAAATTGTCATTCACCGGATTAGAAAATAGCGAAGAAAAACCACTTCAGGTTAGCTTCACTTCAACATTTTTCATGAATTTTAGAGGCTCAAAACCATCTGAATGAAATACCAATCCAAATGAAGAAAGTTTGCAACTTAAAAGATTTAAAGATGGGATTACAACAGAAATAAGTAATCAGTTGCAAAGAAATTATATTATCGAGGGATTTAGTAATGAAGGTAAATCTTATTGTTTAAACTTTTTTGAATTTGTAAATTTCTTGTACACAAAAGAAAATTCGGATACTCAAAAATTAAATGAGTCAATGAAGAAACTTCTAATTGATTTTCAAGCAAATAATACTTCAGAAATTTCAAAACCAATTGAAATAGCAGGGGTTTGATTCTCAATTTATTTAGGTAATTAGAAAGGGATTAATAATGGAAATTCTAAGCACAAGTTTGACATCTAGAAGAAAAGGACTTATAAGGATTATATATCGATACTATATTTTAGATTGTAATGAAAATAAAATTAAGCAAGAGATACTTGATAATTTTCAACTTGAGTTTGATGAAAATGCAATTCAGACCACTTTAAATCTCTTAGATAAAATAAGTGAACTTGAGACAATTGCGACAGACTTGCTATCAAAAGAATGGACTTGAAGTAGAATTCCAAATATTTTTAAAGCAATAATAATAGTCGGCATCTTTGAAATAAAAATTTTAGAGGTTCCAAAAGCAATAATAATTAACGAGATGGTTGAATTGTCACGTAGCTATCAACCGGACTTAGATTCTAAATTTATTAATGCAATTTTAGATAAAATATCATAGATGAGGTAACAATGAGTAAAACTAAGTTTTCAGATCAATTTCACAATTTAAAAGTAATTAAAAATAGTCTTGATAAAAATATTTTGTTAAGAATATTTATTAATGCTATTTTTAATTATGAGAAAAAATTGTCAAATAACGATTCTGCAAACTCAAAAAGAGAACTTCTTAACGAAATTTTTAAGAGTAAATTAATTCTACATAATTTAGAAAAAGAATTTAAAAAATTAATCGAAGACGAAGATGATTTTTTAGGAAGCTATCTTAGTGAAGCTAAAAAATCTTTTGATAATCGTCAATTTAAAGATGTTTGTTTTATTGAAAATAACGGTAAAATAAGTGAATTAGAGAAGAAAGAAATTTTCAATTCAATAAAGAAAAATTGAAACCGAAAGACTAAATTTAAAAAGATTGATCTAAAACAACTTGTAGGGAAAAATAAAATAAGTGAATTAGAATTAGAAAACCTAATCGAATACCAGATGAGCGATTATATTAACTTTGATTTCGAACAGTTTAAAATAATTAACGAGAATTTAATCAACATAAAAGAAAATTACGATTATAAAAAACTTTATTTCCAATTTATTAAGGAAGCTGTCAAACCTATGTTAAAACAGTATTTGATGAAATCAGAAAAAGGAAGTATAGTAATTAGTAATTTAAAGGAATTGTTTTTTAAAAACTCTTTAATAATTATTTATAATTCAAATTTAGTAAATTTGGAGTTAAAAGATGATTTATTAGAAAATAATTTTGATTTTATTAACAATAATTTATTAGAAAATCAATTACCTATAATTGAATATAATCCAACAAACAATTTTTTTCATTCACTTACTAGCTGCTTTTATTTAAAAAAGATTGCTAGTTTAGATGAATTATTTTTAGATAATATTCAATCATCACAATTAAATTGTAAAAACGAAGCCGTTAAAGACATGACGTTTCCGGTATTTGAAGAGAAAGTTATTTTTGAAAACACATCAATCTTGGATTCTTCAATACCATTAGGTAATACAAAACTCGATGAAGAAATTATTTTTCCAGAACCAGTTATTGAAGAAGTAATTGAAGAACCAGTTATTGAAGAAGTAATTGAAGAAGTAATTGAAGAAGTAATTGAAGAAGTAATTGAAGAACCAGTTATTGAAGAAGTAATTGAAGAAGTAATTGAAGAAGTAATTGAAGAACCAGTAATTGAAGAACCAGTAATTGAAGAAGTAATTGAAGAACCAGTAATTGAAGAACCAGTAATTGAAGAACCAGTAATTGAAGAACCAGTAATTGAAGAAGTAATTGAAGAACCAGTAATTGAAGAACCAGTAATTGAAGAACCAGTAATTGAAGAACCATTTTTAACTAAAAGAAAAACTAAAAATAAAAAAAATGTTGAGGAAACAATTGTTTTAGAGGAATTTGTTGCGTTTGACCCAACAACAGAATTTGTAGATGAAAATAACGAAATTCACACAATTGAGTTTAAAGAAAAAGAGAAAAAATTTAATTTAAGCGGTGAATATTTACTTGATATTTGAAAAGAAGTTATTCCAATAAATATAATAGAAGATGCTCAAAAAAGTGATATTTTTGATAATAACGAAAAAAATAATATCGATGAAGAAGAAATTGATGAAACCAAAGAAGTTGATTTTACAACCGAGTTTTCTGAAGAGGATGAAATTTTTACAGTAGTCCTTGAAGAAGAGTTTGAAAAAATCATTGAAGAACCAGTAATTGAAGAACCAGTAATTGAAGAACCAGTAATTGAAGAAGTGAAAACTATTAATAAAACTACGGAACTAAAAAAAGAAAAAAGAAAAAAAGAAAAAGATCAACCTAAAAAAATTATTAAAAATAAAGAAAAAAATATTTATGAAAAAAACTTAATCGAAAATGATATGACAGTTGAAGAAATTAATGACGAATTTATTAATAATACATTCGAAATGGTTTTTGAAAATAATTTAACAACCGAAATTACCGAGGATTTTGTTTACTTAAAGAATAATAAGTCGCTGCCAGAAGTTATGAGATGAGCAGTATATTTTGAATATTTTATGGATCAATTTCAGATTCAAAAAGATAATTTAGTTGTTAACTCAAAAAAATACGATAAAAGTAAATTCAAAAAATTTGAGGAAAATTTAAGATACATGAATATCGAAGAAACATATGAATTTTTAAAAGAAAATAGCTCGATGATTTTCAACAAAATTTATAACAAAGAGGTTGATAGTTTATTCGCTCTGAGAATTTATACTTTATTTCTTCATGTTCAAAGTAAATTTGAAGAAGCGCAAACATTAATTACAAATTGAAAAAGGGGACAAAAATAAATGGAAGAGAAGGCTTTATCAGTTACAGAACTAAATAATTTTATTAAAAGAAATTTAGAGTCAAATGAGTATTTAAAAAATATCAACGTCACTGGTGAGCTAAGTAATCTAACATTTAATAAATCTGGACATATTTATTTTTCAATTAAAGATGAAGGCTCTGCAATTTCCTGTATGATTTGAAAGGATAAATCAATTCTATTAAAATCTCTAAATCCAAAAGAGGGAATGAATCTTACTGTTACAGGTAGAGTAACTTATTATGTACCAAATGGAAAAACAAACTTTGAAGTTGTTGATATTAAACTTGATGGTTTTGGACAACTTCATTTGCTTTATAATGAAAGAAAAATTCAATTAGAAAATCTTGGATGATTTGATAAATCAATAAAGAAAACAGTCCCAAATTTTCCAAAAAATATCGGGATAGTTACAGCCAGTACAGGAGCTGCTGTTCAGGATTTAATAAAAACCATATCGAGAAGATATCCACAAGCAAATGTTTATGTCTTTCCAACACTGGTTCAAGGAGAACAAGCACAATTTGATATCGCAAATAAAATTAAACAAGCAAATAATTTTGAAAAAAAATTGGATGTGCTTATTGTTGGAAGAGGCGGTGGAAGTTATGAAGACTTATGATCCTTTAATGAAATGCCTGTTTTGGAAGCAATAAGGGATTCCATTATTCCAACAATTTCAGCAGTAGGACATGAGCCGGACTTTACACTTTCAGACTATGTTGCAGATTTGAGAGCGGCAACTCCAACAGCTGCAGCGGAAATTGCGACTCCAAGTATTGAAGAACTAAAAAGAGCTTTGGAAAACTATGAAGCACAAATTTCAAAGGGAATAATAAAAAAACATAATGACTTTAAAAAAGAGCTAAGAAATTATTATCAGAATTCAATCAAGTCTTTTAAAAATAAATTTCTGAACTTTGATAGAGAGTTTCATTTAATTTCAAAGAATTTAATTCAAATAATAAATTCTAAAATTAAATCAATTGATGATTTTTTAGACAACTCTTTAAATCAGCAATATTTTAAAATTAAAAATAAAATTGAATGAAATGAAGTTAATTTAAACCATTTTAATGATAAAATAAAACTTCTAAATCCATTGAAACCACTGGAAAAAGGTTTTGCAATAGTTAGAAATAAAGATAATCAAATTTTAAGAAGCATAAATGAAATAAGTGCTGAAAAAATAGTTTCTATTGAAATGAGAGATGGAATTATAAATACTAAAACAGAGTAATTAAAAGGGGGGCGGACACAAAATGAACGAATTAAAAGAAAAGGGTTTTGATGAACTTTTGAACCAGATAAAAGAAAAGATAAATAAATTAGACTCTTCTCAAACAAATATGGAAGATTCTATAGAAATATTTAAAGAAAGTTTAGAAATAATAAAAGAGGCTAAAGATAAATTAGAAAATATAAAAGGCGAAGTAAAGAAAGTAATGATCGACAATAAAATTGTTGATTTCGAAAACTAAAAGGTGGATCTTAAATCATGAAATTAATTAATTACAAAAATTGAAAAGATATTTATAAAAATAGTATTGATGAAATTGAAGAATTAATTAATGATTTAAGATTTTTTTTAATTAAACATAACGAAAATAATGGTGGACACTTAGGAAGTAATTTAGGAGTTTTGGAAATTACAGTTGGGTTATTAAACTATTTCAAACTGGATGAAACTAAAATAATTTTTGATACTGGACATCAATCACATTTTTACAAATTATTAACAGGGCGAATTGAAGATTTTGCAAATATTAAAAAATTTGAAGGGATAAGTCCGTTTCAAGAAATTAGAGAAAGTCAGTATGACCATATTTCATCAGGTCATTCATCTACAAGTTTGTCTTTTGCTCTGGCTCATAAAATTAGTGATTTGCAAAAAAATATCATTGCCATTATAGGGGATGCCGCTTTATTGAACGGAGTGGCTTTTGAAGGGTTAATTAATATAGCAAATCAATCTGAAAAAATTATTATTATCTATAATGATAATGGTCATGGAATTGGTGAAAATAAATTAAAGATAAAAGATTCTGAAAATTTTTTCAAAAGTTTAAATCTAGAATACGTTTTTTGTCAAAATGGTAATAACATAGTAGATGTATTAAACGCAATAAAAAAAGCATCACAATTTGAAAAAACAACTGTAATTCACTTTAAAACAGAAAAAAGTTTTGGCTATGATCATAACAATTCTAGAACAGCAAATCATAATATTTCTCTAATAGAGGATAAAAGCAAAAAAAACTTAGATGTGATTATAAATAAATTTTATGAAAAAAATATTAATTCAGATAAAAGTATAAAATTAATCTCACCAGGAATGATTGAGTCAAATTTGTTATTTGATCTGAAAAGTAAATTCCCAAAAAATGTCATAGATGTTGGAATAAATGAAGAACACGCTGTTTTATTAGCTGCTGGTTTAGCCATTAATAATCAAAAACCGGTTGTTTCGATTTATTCAACATTTTTTCAAAGAACTTTTGATCAGTTAATTCATGATGTTATAAGAAATAGTTTAGCAGTGACATTTCTAATCGAGAAGGTTGGTTTGAGTATTGGAAATGGAGTTTCTCATCACGGAATTTATGATCTTTCAATGTGTCAAAATATTGAAAATAAGATTATTGTTCAACCTAGAAATGAATTTGAACTCAATAGGGTTTTAGAAATTAGTAAGGAAAATAATTTAAGTCCATTTTTTATCAGATTAGAGAACTTTGTTAAGGAGAATAATCATCAAAAAGATAACTTTGATATCGGAAAATATGAATCAGTATTATATGATGAAAATAACGAAAATACTATTATTACCTATGGGGAAAATTGCAATATTTTTGAAAAAATTATTAGGGAAAATGAATTCCCAATTAACCTAATAAATGCTAGATGACTTCACACGATAGATGAAAAATCCGTGGAAAAAGTAAAAAATACAAAAATATATGTTTATGAACACGTAATTTATAATGGTAGTCTTGCAAGTTTATTTAAAAAGTTAAATATTCAGATTATTGATTTAAACTTTAAAAAAAATAAAATAGGACATGGTGATATGGAAAGTTTATTAAAAGAAAATAATCTTTGGTATAATGATGTCATAAAATATATTTTGAACTAAGGAGAAAATATGAATGAGAATAATTTTCTAAAAAATAAAATCAAATCTGATGAATTATTTAAAGAAAATCAAGATGAAGAAATTTTTGAAAAAATATTAGAAGACGTTAATGAATTAAAAAAAATGCTACACATTAGAGATGGTTTTAATAAAAATTTAAAGAAAAAAATTTTATCAACAGGAGTCTCACAGGACAGCGAAGATAATTTAATTAACGAGTTAGAAAAATTCAATATGAATAATTATGGATATAAGTATAAAAATCCAGAGCTAGTTAGTAATTGAGTTGATGATTTATCCGATAATAGTTTAGAACTTTCAGAAGAAATTGAAATTGATATTTTAAATAATGATGGGGATGAATTTGATAAAAATAATGATGTATCACAAAGTTTACAATTTACAGATAAAAAATTATTAGAGGAAAACGATTTTTTTCATTTAGGTTTTATTAGAATTAAATTAGAAAGAAAATTGACCGATAAGACTCGAGAAATTATTAAAAGAGTTGAGAGTTTTACAAACGAGATAGAAAATAATTATGGATCAAATTTTTTGGCAAAAGTAGCAGAATGGATAAAACAAGAAGAAGAATTATATTCAGATAAATAAGAGGAAAATATGAAAAAGCGTTTAGATCAAATATTATTAGATAAAGAGTTAGTTGAAAATCGAAGTAAAGCAAGAGGATTAATAATAGATGGAAAAGTCTTGGTTAACGATTTAAAGGAAACTAAACCCGGTACATTATTTGATGGTAGCAACATCAAAATTCAAATAATTAATAATGAAAAAAACTTTGTTTCAAGAGCTGGGGAGAAATTGCAAAAAGCAATCGAAGTGTGAGATCTAAATATAAATGATAAAATTTGCTTAGATATAGGTTCATCAACAGGAGGTTTCACTGACTGTTGCTTGAGAAATGGTGCAAAAATGATTTATGCAGTTGATGTTGGTACAAACCAACTAGATTGAAAAATAAGAAATAATCCAAAAGTAATTTCTATGGAAAAGACAAACTTTAGATATGTTACAATCCAAAATTTTAACAAAGGAGAAATTGATTTTTTTTGTTGTGATGTAAGTTTTATTTCAGTAAGCAAAATTTTGCCAGCTTTAAAAAATATATTGGTTAAGCCAGCAATTGGTGTTATATTAATAAAACCTCAGTTTGAGTCAAATAGAGAAATAATAAAAAATGGAAAAGTTTTGGGAGAAAAAAATCATAAACAAGCAATTGAAAAAGTTTTTAAGTACGCAATTGAAAATAACTTTTCGGTAGTTGAATTGGATTTTTCACCAATTTTAGGTAGCAAGAAAAATAACATAGAATATATTTGTTTATTGAAACAGGAATTAAATCCCGAAATAAAAGTATCGGAAGATAAAATTAATAAAGTTGTCAAAGATTCCCAGGATCTATTAATGAAGAAAGAAGTTTAATATGGACAATAATAAAGTTATTTTTTTAATTGATTTAGATGCTTTTTTTGCATCTTGTTCAATGGCCAAAAACAAACTTCCCCTAAATTCAATAGTGGGTGTAGCTTCGCCAAATAGTAGATCAATTATTACAGCAGCAAGTTATGCCGCTAGAAATCTAGGGATTAAGGCCGGAATGCCAGTTTTTCAGGCAAAAAAAATATCAAAGGATTTAATAATTTTACCAACTGATTTTAAAACTTATATTGAATTTTCTAGCAAAATTTTTGATTTGATTTACAATAATTTTTCAAAAAAAATGGAAGTAGCCTCAATCGATGAATGCTATGTAGATGTGACACAAGAATATAAAAAATTTAAATCCGTTACTAACATGGCAGAAGCAATTAAAAGCAGAATTATGGACGAATTAAATGTAAGTTGTTCTATAGGAATTAGCACTAATAAATTTTTAGCCAAAACGGCCGTTGAGTTTAAAAAACCTTACGGAACAATGGTAATATTACCACATCAAGTTCCACAATTAATTTGACCTTTAGAAATAAGGAAAATGTTTGGAATTGGAATTGCTACTGCAGAAATTTTAAATAAAAATAATATTTTTACTATTGGGGATATTGCAAATACTGAAATAAGTTTTTTAGAATCATTGCTTGGTAAGAATGGTCGAGCATTAAAATTAAACGCCCTAGGTAAGGGCGATGATGAGGTGGCTTTTCAAAGTAATGAAATGAAGAGCATTGGCAATGAAATGACACTTGAATTTCCTACAAGTAATGAAGAGGAACTTAGAAGTATAATTTATTGAATTTGCAAAAATATTTCAAAGAGATTAAAACAAAGGTCTTTGCAACCCAAAACATTTGCAATTGTACTAAGATTTGAAAAAACTAAAGGCGAAATTTTTAATAAGAGAATGCACAAAAAGACAACTACTCGCCAAGAAACAATAATTAGACATACAAATAATTTTGAGGAAATACTTTCAGTAGCCCAGAGTTGTTTTGATTATCTATGAAAGGGTGAATCGGTTTCCCTGATTGGTGTTCGTTCTTCAAATTTAATATCAGAAATTGAAGGTTTCAAACAAATAGATTTTGAAAATTTGAAAAGTCGGGAGAGAAAAAACGATTTAGAACAAGTAGCCTTTGATATAAATTTTTCTCTTAATTCAGAAAAAGTATTTACTGCTGACAAATTAAAGAGCAAACTTGATAAAAATATTTCTCAATCAAAATTTTTAACAAATGATGATGTTCACATCTCAAATGAACAAGTAAAAAATAAATGAAAGAAGTAAAGAAATGAAAAAAATATTAAGTATTTTAGCATCTGTATCAATATTATCTACATCATCACTTGCTGTAATTTCATGTCAAATGAATCTAAAGTTGGTAGATGAAAATCTAAGATATAATTTTACTCCAGAAGTAATCGGAGAAGACGACCACAACGGCATAAAAAATTATTTAAACGCGGTTAAAAAACAAAACGAATTAAGTTTAAATACTGGAACCCTATATTATATTTCCAGAGCAGGAGCAGCGATTGGTGTACAGACTTTTGTTTCAGCAATCAGTGAAGCTCTAATGTTTCCTGACAGACAAATAGTAATCTATCTTAGTGATCAAATGAATCCAGATGGACCATTAGGTAAAAATAGCATGAAAATAGAGGCAATGAGTCAAAATTTTTCAAATGTTCACATAGAGTATTTGAAAAATTCAAACGAGGAGATAAAACCTTTTATCATTAATTCAGCATTAGAAGAATTGCAAAAACGCGATGATAAAATAAAAAAAATAAATTTATTTGTTGATGATTACGCTATGAGTTCCAATGTATCTTCAAAATCATTGACCAACTTGGCAAGCGTAATGGATAAAGTTGAATTTTTAACATTAATGACTGATGGTACAGCTCATGACACATTCTCAATAAATTTATTTGAAAATTTAAAATATCTTTCAAATGATAATTTTGAAAAAACAAAATTAGAGGTCGTTTCAATTTTTGAAGGAAATTATGACAAAAAATCAAATTTTAAAAAGTATACAAACACTTTTTTTCCATTAGTTACGGAAAAAAATAACTATGGGGTTAGGTATATTAATTCTTGATCAATTAGTGACGTTCAATTTTATGATGAAGCAGAATTTTGAAAAATTAGAAATACATACTCTTCGACAAGTGCTGGGTTAAACGATGCTATATCGAATTGAAGTCAACAAGGGTATGATAAAGATGGTTTGAAAATTTTTAAAGAAGTTTTTAAATTAACAGAAGATGTTTTTCCAAAACCCAAAAGTAATTTAAATTTTGTTTACAGCGGAAATAAAATGGGGGAAGGTATCACCGTAAAAAAAAGTGCCGAAGCAATAAAAACTATTAGTGATTATTTAAAAGAAAATCATGGAAGCGATGATTTTACAATTTGGTTTAAGCCTCATCCAAGAGAAAGTGAAAAAAATATTGAAAATTTAATTAAAGAGTCAAAAAAACTAGGAGTTGAAAAAATCGAAATTATAAAGCAAGAAATACCATTAGAAATTTATTTATATGCTAAAGCTTTTGATAAAGTTGACGATAAGGAATTTAGAATCATCCCGACAGCTTCATCAACTGCAGTAATGGCGCTTTATGATTCAGGAATTGAAAATATTATAGAATCATATCTATTTGATTCTGAATCACAATTGGAAATATATAAAAACCAATATGGTGTAAATAGCAAGTTATATAATAGCTTTAAAAATACCATAATAATTTAAAGGAAATTGTTTTCCTTTTTTTTATTTCACTATTTTTGGAGAATAGAAATGATTAAAATCGCCTCTTTTTATGTTATAATAATTAGAGGTTTTTTATGAGTTACTATTTCAAACATAATTATGTATTTACGGACCATGGCTTGCAAAGGGCTTGTGAGCGTTTAAATTTAAATAAAGAAAATATGTTTGAAGCAAAAGAGCATTGTATGAAATTGATTGATAAATCAACTTATGAATTTCATACTACTAACCATATTTATATTAGGGTAGGAAAAACAGAAATATTTTTTGTTATAAATAAGTTGCAAAATTTGATAATAACAGTCACAAAAATGTCGGTCGCAAAACAATTAGAGGTCATAGATAAAGATCTATAATTTAAATAAGGAGAATTTTTATGGAGAAAAAAATTAAAAAAGTCACTTCAGCATTAATATATTCAAATGATTTCATTAAACAGTGGTTAAACGAAGATAGCTTTACCTATTTAGATTTTCATACAAATAAAAAGTATCGAATAAATTTGGATAATAACCCTTTAATAAAAGTATTATTTGAATCAGATGATAGTTTCGATATTGAAGAAGTCATGAATCAATTTAATAAAATTTCTCAAGAAGCTCGTTTTATCATAGAGGAGAAAATTGAAGGAAAGAAAAATCCAGAATTAAACGGTTTTGATGTATTATTTTTACGTTATTTCTTTTTTCTAATTAGCATTTTAAATGGGGACTACCGTTTTAGAGATGATGCAAGTGATGAAATTTATTGTTTTCTAGACATTTTGACAAAAGAAATGAATGATGATACGAAGCATAATTTGTTATTAATTTTAAATTATATTCTTTTTGAATTATACGATTTATTATTTACAAACAGACTTTTTGCTTATTTAAAAAAATATGTTGATAGATACGAAGGTCAAAGTCTAGGTAGTGAAGAAGACAAAATAATTCATATTAAGGCAGAAGATTTTGAGAATCAAGACTTCACTTATATTGAAATATATTTTCACCATATTGTAAATAATAATTTTATGAAAATTTTTAAAATTTCAGAATTTGAAAAAGAGAATTTCTTGCTAAATAACCAAATGATTGGTAACTTCGTTGATAACGAATCACAAATGGCGCTATTATCAATCATGATCATAAATCCAGATTTGGCAATAGGATTTATCAATTTAGGACCAGGAAAGGGAGAGTTTAGACCATTATTTGATTATATTCAAAATAATTCAATTAATATTGAAAAAATTCCTAGCATTTTGCATCCAAACCATAGAGTTATTTTAGATGCAGAAAATCGAGGCGAAAGAAATAAATTCATTTTCAAGCCATTATTACTAAATAAAGAACAAATACAAATGTTTAATTTTGCGATTAGTATTAAAGGAATTAAAATTGCATTGGAAGATTTAACTAATAAAAATTAGAAAAATAGTTTATAATTAAGAAAAGGGGTGTTGAACTTGAATAATAAGTATATTTGAGCTTTTGAAAATAAAACTGTTAAATCAATTTTTATTCTTTCGATTTTACAGGGGATTTTTTTAATTTTAATTTCACCTATAATTTTTACTACTCCAGAATTATTTAAAATAAATTCTTTAATTCTTTTCTTAAGTTTTATACACATTTCTTTTCTATATTCTTTTATTCCTTTATTTCTAGGAATAATGATGATTGTTTTTTCAGCCAAAATGACCAAGATAAATGTAAAAGATAAAAGCATGACTGATATGGATGTTAATTTAGAAAAAGAATTGCCTCAAACAATTTCAAAATCAAGCAGTTTCTTGTCAATTCTTATTACAGTAAATTTGATAAGCCTTATTTTTATATTAATTTGATTTTTAAAATTACTGGCAATCGACACATATTTTCAATCTAAAGCTATAGAATTAGGATATGACTATGGCGTAGTTTTTTGAGGGAGTAATATTTTAAAAAACGCTAGTATTTCAACCTCTTTAAGAATAGCTATAAACTTCATTTCGGTATTACCTTTCTTAATTATTCCAATATTTACAGTAGTATTTTCATTTAAGGTTTTATCAAAAGTAAAAGAAAATCCATTGGAATTATTTAAATCTGATTTTATAAAATCGACTAAAAAAATGATGACTAGCGAAGACATTATTAAAAAATCAGAATTAGAAAAAGAAAAAGCAAATAAATTTAGCAATAAAAAAAGTGATCTAACTAACAATGGTAAAATAAGTGATTTTAAAAACTTTAATCAAAGAATGGCGGATGAAAAGAACCATTGAGATGACTTGACAAAAGTTGATGGATTAGAGGTAAATCTAAATAACGATATTAGCGAATTGGAATCATTAGACTACAATCTAAAAAATAAATGTGAGATCTTTTTCAAAAAAGCAATTCAGGTGTTTGAAAAAGGCGGAAACACTAATAATGATATGTACAAAAAATTTAGAGTTACTTATAGCGCTCTAATTGATAATTCATTAGACCATAAGCTAGATCAAGTAGAAAATAGTATAAATGATTACATAAAATTTACAAGCGAAGCTGACTTAAAGTTTATTAATAAAATCGAGGATTTAATGAGAAATAATTCAGGTTTTTTCTCAAGCTACTCAGAAATTTTATATACTTTAATTTCAAAATACAAAAATTCACTAGAAAAGTGAGAACTATTAGAAGCAGAAGTCGCAATCGAACAAATATTTGCCATTGCACTTAATTATCAAAACTTAATTGCTAAAGTAGGTTTCTGTATCAAACACAGATTGGTGAATAATTTTGATTCAATTGAAAAAGAAAATAATTTAATTACTAAACTTGATTTCGCAAGGGATAATAAGAAATTTAGCACTTATAAATTGATTTGTGAAGAAACAATTTTATTAATGTCTCCAATTAAAGAAAAATTGAAAAAATTTATTGAAGAATTATCATAAATAAATAATTAAAAAGAGAAGGTGTTAATTTGATTTTAGGGGTTTTTGGTTATATTGGCACAGGTAAGAGTACCGCACTAGAATATTTGAGTACAAAACACGGATTCTATGTAATTGATGCTGACAAGAAAAGCAAGGTGGTCTTGGGTTATCCTGAGGTTCAAGAGTTTATTAAAAATAAGATTCCAGAAGCATATGATTTTGAAAATCAACAAGTATATCGCTCAAAATTAAGAAGTGTTATTTTCATGAAGAAATCACTTAATATTGAGCTTGGGAAAATAATGTGACCACACATCAGTAAGTTAATAAGGTTTGATATAGCAAACTGCAACAGAGATAAGATTGCGGTCGAGGCAGCTCTTCTACCACTACTTAAGTTACCAATCGATAAATATATTTACTTGATCAATAAAAATTATAATAGTCACGTTAATAGAATTGATGAAAGGGATAAGCGAGATAATAAAGAAATTCGTAAGATTTTAAAGATTCAAGAAACAATGCACCGAGAAAGTAACATCGATTACATAATCGATAATAGTTCAGACAAAGAGAGTTTATATAAAAAAATAGATCGAGTAATTGAAAATATAAATAAAGATTAAAAAGCGACATTTAAATGTCGCTTTTTCTTTATTCAATTTTTCCGACTTTTTTTAAAGCTATTTTTACAGCCTCTTCAATTAATTTTTTTGTTTCAGCTTTTGTAAAAACTGGTTTATCTTTATCGGATTTAACTTTTTTTTCTAAATTTACACTTTTTTTAACTGTAGTAGATTTGGTAATTGTAGGTGAAATTGACTTGGTTTTAGGTTTCTCAACTACAATAGATTTAGTTTTAGCTATAGGGGTTGGGGTTGTTTTAGGTTTAGAAACAGCTTTTTCTAGTTTTTCTGAAGGATTTATTAATTTAGTCTGCGCTTTTTTCTTAGGCAGGTGAATTGCTGCAGTAGGACGTTTTTTTATTTCACTCATTCTCACAGCAGAATACATACTTTCGTGTCTATCCTTAATATCATTCAAGTAGTCACTACTTATTGTTGATTGACTAGTGCCAAAGTTTCCAGTAGGGGGGTTTGTTTTTTGAATAGGGGGGTCTATTTTATTAGATTTAACTATTTCTTTTTGATGTGTAACGCTTTCGCCCAAAGTTTTAGCTCTCAAAGCCATCATTCTTTCTGAAAGACTTCCTTCATCAATTTTCCCTTCAGAGTCTCCTTCTGAATTTTGACTGTTTTGGCCCCCATTTAACTTAGATTTTTCTTTTTTAATATTTTCCTTAGCGCTGGCTAAAATAGCCGCGAGAGAGCCTTTTTGAGGCATAGATTTTTGTCTTTCTTCTTCTAATTCTTCTTCTGTTTGTTTACCATGAAGACGTCTTACTTTACTTGCTAATTTAGCTTCTTCAGTTTTTGACTTAAACATCGGATCCATATTTTCGCAAATATGGATTACTTGATGAATATTACAGAATCTAGGGTATTGCGGTAGGGCCATATATATTTTTCCATTTCTATAACTAATGTACTTACTTATATAATATTATCACTTTAAAATAAAAATATAAATAATAAATTACATTAAAAGTGTATTTTAAAATACACTTTTAATTAAACTAATATCACAATCAGCGCAATTCAAATTCATGTCTTTTTTGGATCTAAACTCAATTTCACACCCACTGCATTGATACTTAAAATTAACGGGTTTAATTGTCTCTTTGATTTCTTTATTTTTTTTATTTAATTTCTTAAAGTTATTAATGCCAATAAAATCTTCAATAACTCTATGGTTTAGCGGGATAACCCTGAAAACACTTTCCAAAGCACCACTCAAGGACGTTGTGTATCCTTGATTTTTAGTTAATGGCTTGTTGACGGTAAGGCCGACTATTTCAGCTTGTTGACGGAAGTTTTTGTTATGTCTGCCATTAGCTTCGGTATCTTTAATTCCGTTTTCAAAGCAATACTGATGAACCATTTCATGAACCAAGGTTTGTAGAATATCGTTAAAATTCCCGGTAAAAACCGAATCATACAAAACTATTTCATTAAAATCCCCTTCTCATGATTTTCTAGGATTGAAATGAGCTAAAACAGTTTTATTACTTCTAGTTTTTTGATTAAATGAAGCAATTGTAATTTGGATTTTTTTAAGTTCATTGTTGAATAACTTATGATTTAAAAAATCATAAGCAATGTAAATCTCATTTAGGATATCTGGAATCATTAAACTTACTTCAGTCACTTTGATAAACCACCATTCTTATTTTAAAATAAAAAAAATATTTATGATCCATTAAAAATTAACTAGACCTAATCATAAATATTTATTTTTTTTCTTCATTATCTTTATCAGATTTATTTTTATTTAATTCTTTTTTCTTAAAGAAAGGTTTTGGTACAAAATCATCTTTTTCGTAAAGAGAACTTGACATTTCATATTTTCTACCTTGCATTAATTCTGAAAGCATTTTTTGATATTCCATGTCAGCTAGTTTTAATTTTTCCAAATCACCTTTGGGATTTATAGCTATCAGCATTATTGATAATAAAGCAACAAAAGAAGAAATTGTTGTAGATATAATTGCTAAAATTCTCATTGGTAAAAAAATCGATTTGCTATTAAAATCTTTTCAAAAAACTTCGAAATCTGAATTAAATTTTTCAAGGGGATATATTTTTAGCGCTCCCTCTGATTCGTTGAAAAAGTTTATTTTTATATGATTTTTATAGGAATTCTTTATTCAATCTTCTGATAAGTATTGAGAATACATCGCAATAAACATCACTACTATAATCCAAACAAATACAGCATTTCCCAATCCGTAAGTATATTCTTCAACTCTATTTCTTGAAGTACTAAAAAACTTTAAACCCCTATAAATACAAAATCCAGCAATAGCATAAATCCAAAATCCAGGATTAATTAATTGAGCATCACCAAATGGAGATGAAATTATATTCAAATTACTCAAATTAACATTACCACCAGCAACTATAAACTTGTTGTAGAGTTTATCTTCAGGATTCCAAACATGAAAACCATTAAATAAACCAGAAATATCGTTATTGTCAATACCGAAGTTATATCTACGCGATATTCCTAAAATAAAAAATATAAGCAAAATACTTGTAAGTAACAACAATGATGCTCCAATCATGTACTTGGCTATTCTTATTCCTGGGGGTTTGGTTTTATAAGGGTAAAAACGCGGATCTTGTCTTGGATGTAATGGAGGAGCAACTAAACCTTGAGGATTATTATTAAAACCTTCACTATTTTTGGTATTAGGAATCTCCTTATCTTTATCAACGATTTCAATATCAGGATTTACTTTATCATCTGTTAAAAAATTTTTTTTCATTTCTGGTGTGACTGAAGAATTATCTTTTATCCCCTCTTCGGTTATTTCATTGATTTTTAATAATTCTTCTTTTTCAAAGTTAAATTCTTTAGTTACGAAATTTGCAAGCATTGTGTAATCAGCAAAAATGTTATCTTCTGTGTTATTATCAATTTTTGAGAATTTTATTTTTTGCTTAGTTATATTTACTAAAGATTTACCAAATATAGCAGCTCACTTTTTATCTGAAAAAGTTAAATTATTATCTATTTCTAAACTTAACAAATTGTTAACTTGACTAACAAATAAATCTCTAAACTTTTCATCTGAGAAAAGATTTGTACGAAGTTTTTCATCATGAACAATATTATTTAAAATATTCAAAATATCTTCATATTGTTTTTGTTTTGCTTCCATCAAGATTTCCCCCACCCTATATTAGCAATGTTTTTATAAAAAATAGCTCAGAAATAACTTGATCATCGTAGTTTCCTTCGAAAATGTTTGAAATTAAACCATACATTTCCTTTATTTTATCATTAATTTGTTTGAAATTTCTATAATTAATTTCTAAAATTTTAGAAATTCGGTAAGGATTTACTTCCAGTCTTTCGGCAATTTCTAAATTATTAAAATTTTTATTTTTCAATATAATAGCATTTCTCATTAATATTAAAGAACTAATTATTAAACTAATAAATGAAAAGAAATCTTTATTTTGGCTACGATATTTTTTATAGTTAATCAAAAATTTATCAATATTTCCGTTTAAAAAATAATTGCTGATTTCAAAAATATCATAAAAAATATATTTTGAAACAATATTTTGAATTTGTTTTTTTGTAACTTTTTCTGATAAATTAACTAATTTATTGATTTCATTAATTATTATCCTAGACTCTAGAGGGACTTTTTCAAGCAAATACTCGATAGCATCCTTGTCAAACTCGATACCCTCGCTACTAAGTTTTTTAGTTATTAATTTATATGCACTTTCTTTGTTTAAACTTGGAACTGTAATTATCTCAGAATTTGATTCAAAAAATTTGGAAATTACTAATTTTTTGCTAATTTTATCATTGTTTAATAGGAAAAATATTTCGTTGTTTGGATTTGGGTTTTCTAGATATTTTTTTAATTTTTCTAATTCAAAAGTCTTATTTAAAGCAACTTTTTTTTCGGTTAAAAATCAGGCTTCTTCAATAACAATTATCTTTCTTTCCGAGAACATACCAAATGTGTATAATTCATTAACTAAATCATTAAAATCGTCATTTATTAAATCGAAGTTCACTCTTTCATATTCACTATTATGAGAAAGTTTCTTTATATTTTTTTGAAGTTCCTTACGAATCAAAAATTCATCATTACCTAAAATTAAATACATAAAACACCTACTTTTATGATTTAAACATAATTTGATAAAAAATGCGAAAATTATTCAAAAAAAAATGGTTTTTTTGCTATAATTACTTATGTGTGTGAACTTTAAAAGGAGTTGAAAAAATGGCAAATATTAAATCACAAGAGAAGCGTATTTTAACAAACGAAAAAAGCAGATTAGCAAATAAAAGCTTTAAATCATCTGTTAAAACCGCTATAAAAAAGGCGCTAGTTGCAAAAAAAGCAAATAGTGCAGATAAAGACAAACTAGTTAACGAAGCTGTAAGTTTGGTTGATAAAGGTGTTACAAAAGGTATTTTTAAAGCTAACAAAGCAGCTCGCGAAAAATCTCGATTAATGAGTGCTTAAAAATATTATAAAAAAGACAAGTTAAGGCTTGTCTTTTTTAATTAATAATTTCAATATCAGATTTCTTATTTGTAAATGGCAAATATTTATAAGTGTTTATACCTAATGTTGCATAAGTGATGCAGCCACTTTGTTGTAATGTATTCAATGTTATGGGATCAGGGAAGTGGAGTCTGCCCTTATTTTCTCCAGAAATAAAGCATATTTTAGGTTTAATCAAATTAATAAATTCTCTTGAGGAAGAAGTTTTACTACCATGATGTGGAACTTGCAAAAAGTCGAGCCCGCGATTTAAAAATAAACTATAAAATTCTTTATCAGCTACTAGCTGAGATTCTATCCTCTTTGGTAAATCCCCGGTGAAAAGCATTCTTTTATTTCTTCAGTTTAAAAGCAAGACTTGCGAACTATCATTGGGGTCTTTCTCATTGTAATACTCAAAATTTTGAATACTAATATCATTAACAATCATTTTTCTAAAATAAAAGTCATTTTTATAAATATTTTTAATTATAGTGTTTCTAGAAACTTGATCTATATTATTATTATGATCTTGGTCTGTATGAGATATAAATACCGCCTCTATGACATTCAATCCATAGTATTTCAAAAAATCACTGTCAGTATTTTTAGACTTACCAATTCCCGAACCAATATCAAAGAAAATATTTTTACCACCCTGCTCGTGTAACAAGAAACTATTTCCATTGCCAACATTTATCATTGCAATAAAGTTATAGTTATTTTTGGCGTTATTTATGTTGCAAGCAAATATGGAAAAAGCAATTAAAATAGTCATTAATACTCGATTGGATCTAAAGCGTAAGCTATTTTTACAAATAATATAATAAATTAGGTAGTAAATAACGTAGTAAAAACTTTCGATATGACCAATGTTTCAACTCAAATTTACTAGTTCCCCTATCTTTGCCAAACTAAGACTTATGCTAAAAAAAATATTATAAATAACTCCCATTCCCGGAATTAAATTTGTATATAGTGTAAATAAATACATCACACTTAACAATGGTTGTCAAAAAAATTGATTTAAAACTAATAGAAACAAAATATTGTAATTAAACATTATTTGCAATGGAATTATAGTTAAACTTCAATTAATTAAGTTTTTAATCACATTTTTTTTACAATTCATTTTTAAATAAAATTGATTAAAAAATGAAATAACTAAACTGTAAATAAATCCTGTTGATAAAAATCAATTTGGGCTGATGCAAAGTAAAATAGACCAAATTAAAACGTGTTTATTTCAGTAACCAAATTTTAATTTTCAAATTCTGGAAAAATAATTAATAAAAAGTATTAAAAGAATTCTTGATATTTCAACTGAAAAATTTAATAATACTAAGTTAAATAACAATGGCAAATATAAGATTATTTTGATTTTGTGATATTTTTTTCATCGCCTAAATATTTTATCAAGAAAATAATAACCAGTTAAAACCAAATAACCATTGGAGTTCAATAAAAAACTTATACCCAAATTTTTAAAAGAAATTGTTAAATCGTTTTCCTCCAAATTATTAATTGACTTCATTCAGTCTGAATTTATTTGTTTTTTTGCATTTAGTTTAGTCTGAAAATTGTCAGAAATAAATTTTTGATTTTGACAGTTTTTCAGTTCATAAATTACATTTTTAGACAGCATGAGTTTTTGAAAGTTAAATTGATAAATATTATTTTTATTTGCAATTTTATTACATTCACATTTCATTTTATAAGTTTGACCAATTTGTTTCTCGTTTTCAAATTCTTTAAATAAAAACTTTTTACCTCCATTGGACAAAATTGAATAATTTTTACTAACATTGAAAACAGTGAAACTTAAAGAGTTATTTGCCATTTTATATTCTTGGTTTACAAAAAAACTTAAAAAAACAGAAATCAAAAGAATTAATATTATTAATAAATATCTAAAATTTTTTTTAACTAAATAAAAAACCATTAACAAAAAAGCTATTCCCCCTGTTATCATGATTACATTTATTTTTAAAACTATTCCCATCATTATGAAAATTGCTAGTGCAAAAAAAACTAAATTAAAATTTATTCTAGGTGTAAACTTCAAGAATAAATCTTTCAAAGAATTTCTTCTCCTCTGCAGTTTTGTAACTTTTTTTAAGTTTTATCATTATTTCTGAAGTCTTTAGGGTTTTATTCTTTAGCATTAGACAGCTTTGATTTGCCAATTCTGGTGATATACCATTTTCAATAAAATCATTTCTGTCTGCTTCAAGATGGCTTTTCTTTGCAATAAATTGTATTTTTGGTATAAGTTCAACTGTTTCGCTTTCGGTAATGGACTTGTTAAGCTTTTGGGTATTTATTTTTTGAAAAAAATTTAAATTGATATTTTCTTCTTTAATAATTTCGTCTATAGTTTTGCCTTCTTCTATTATTAAAACTTTTTCTGGAAGGTCTATTTCATTTACTAATGGAAATTTATACAGCATTTTAAAATTTAAATATACTTTTTTATCATTATCGTTTGAAATTACATTGTAAGATTCTCTACTTTTATTTTGAAAGTTATAAATTAATGCTCCGGTTACTGATATTAGAATAATAATAAATATAGCTAAAATCGTTTTTTTGTTCATGTGTCCCCTAACATAATTCGCATAAAAAAAAGATAACTACTATTTTTTGTAGTTATCTATTTCTGATTTTATATTTTCAAATTGTTTTAGATAATTTTCATATTTTTCTTTTTCAATTTTGATTTTATCCGGACTAGCCTTCGAAAGAAAACTTTCATTATTAAGTATTTGCTTAGATCTTTGGATTTCCCTTGAAATTCTATCCAGATTATTTTTCAAATCTTTTTTAAGAGTTTCTACATCAAAAACGTTTTCATTTTCAATTTCTATCACAAATTCTGATTGAGGTATAACCGTTTTATTTGCTTGATTATTTTTAACTAATTCTATTTGTGAATTGATCATTTTATTTAAGATTGAATTTATTTCTGAGTTATTATTAATTAAATCCTTTTCAACTTTTTTATCTTTAAACTTTGTCAAAGATAATTTTAGTGGGATAGATTTTTTCAAATTATTTTTTAACCTAAATTCTCTGATAGATGAAATAATTTCTATTACATAACTTAAATAAATATCAGAATATTTTGTTTTCACCTGAATTCATTCTTCTTCTAAAATTGATTTTTTTAAGTCTAGAGATTGATAAATTTCTTCTGTCACAAAAGGTATAAAAGGATGTAACATAATCAATATTTTTTTAAGCACGAATATCAAAGTTACTACTGATAACTCACTTACTTTTTCATTTTCCAAATTAGCTTTAGAAAGCTCTATAAATCAAGAACAATAAGTATTTCAAACAAAATCATAAATTTCTCTTCCAGCTAAATTAAAGTCATAATTACTTACATGTTTTTCAACTTCTGACTCGACTTTAATTAACTCTGCCAAAATTCACTTATTTAAATTATTTTCAAAATCATTATTTTTTTCAACATCATCAATTGAAAGACTAATTTTTGAAAACTTACTTTTACTTAATTCAACAAATCTTGAAGCATTTCAAAGTTTATTAATAAAATTTCAACTTGATTTAATTTTCTCGGTTGAAAATCTTAAATCAGCTCCCGGAGAAGAATTTGTAAGTAAGAAAAATCTCAAACTATCAGCTCCAAATTCTTCAATAACATTCATAGGATCAATCCCATTTCCCAGTGACTTTGACATTTTTTTTCCATTTTCATCTCTGATAAGACCATGTATTAAAACATCATTAAACGGTTTTTTCTTAACAATATTTTTTGTTTGAAAAATCATTCGAGCTACTCAAAAAAAGATAATATCATATCCAGTAACTAAAGTTTGTATTGGGAAAAAATTTTGAAATAATTTTGAAGGATTTTTCTCTGTTCAATCCATAGCAGCAAAAGGTCATAATGCTGATGAAAATCAAGTGTCTAGAACATCCTCTTCTTGGACTCAATTTTCTAAATCTTTGGGCGGTTCCATTCCCACATAAATTTCTTTTGTTTGATTATGATATCAGGCTGGAATTTGGTGTCCTCATCAAATTTGACGTGAAATAGTTCAGTCCAAAGTATCCGTCATTCATGTGTTCAAAGTTTTTTCAAATCGATTTGGAAAAAAATTGATAGCCTCTGGTCCATTTTGTAACTCAAGCACCGATTGAGCAAGCGGTTTCATATTTACAAATCATTGATTTGATAAAAATGGTTCAACCACTACTTCACTTCTTTCTGAGTAACCAACCTGGTGGTTAATTTCCATAATCTTTATTAATTGGTTTGTTTTTTTTAATTTATCAACTAATTTTTTTCTAACAGCAAAACGATCTAATCCTGAAAATTCAAGAGCCATTTCGTTCATAGTTCCATCTTCATTCATACATAAAGGCATTTTCAAATTATGACGCACACCGATTTCAAAATCATTTAAATCATGAGCGGGAGTACATTTCATTACCCCAGTTCCAAAATCAAGCTCGACATAATCATCAGCAATTACGGGAATTAATTGGTTATTCGCAGGATTAATAACATTTTTACCAACAAATTTTTTATATCTTTTATCTGCAGGATTTACAACTACGGCTTGGTCGGCAAACATTGTTTCAGGTCTAGTTGTAGCAACTTCTAAAAAATTATTTGCCCCTTCCAATTGATATTTAAAATGATACATAGCTCCAAGAGTTTCTTTATAAATAACTTCAATATTGCTTAAAGCAGTTTTTAATTTTGGATCTCAATTAATAATTCTTTTCCCTCTGTAAATTAACTTTTCTTCATACATTTTTACAAATGCTAAATTGACAATTTTATTTAATTCTGGCGAATAAGTAAATTTTTCACTATCATATGCTAATCCAAGACCCATTTTACCTCATTGTTCTCTAATTAAACTAGCGTATTCTTCCTTTCAATCTCAAACTTGTTTGATAAACTTTTCTCTGCCTAAATCGTATCGCGAAACCCCTTGTTCTTGAAGACGAGCTTCAACTTTTGCCTGGGTAGCAATTCCGGCATGATCCATTCCTGGAACTCATAGAGTATTAAAACCGTGGAGTTTTTTATAGCGAATTAAAAAATCTTGGATACTTCCATCTCAAGCATGACCTAAATGCAATTTACCAGTTACATTTGGTGGAGGCATTACTATTGAAAAAGTCTTTTTACCAGAATCCAAATTTGCCTCAAAGTATTTATTTTCAATTCAGAATTTGTTTTTGTCTTTTTCTACTAATTTAAAATCATATTTATCATTTAATTTCTTCATTTTATTTCTCCTTTATAATAAAAAAAATTCATCCCTCTTTAGGAACGAATTTCTCCGCGGTACCATCCAAATTGACTTTTTCAAGTCCACTTAATTATTTATAATATTATTTATTAAGCAACCTTCTTTTAAGAAAATTTATTAACTCACACCGACCGTTAACTCTCTGATAAATTTCTTAAAATACTCCTCTTAAAACTAATTTTATTTTACATCAAAATTAATTAATTTAATTAATTTTTTTATCTTTTTCAACAACTGAGTTTACTTTTTTAACTGTTTTTATCTTATCCTTCTCAACAAATTCTGTAGCTATACGTCGATTTCTTTCTCAACTTTTTGGCAACCAATGGTAAGTGAAAAATACAATCGCATCTGTTGATAAAATTAATATTCCAGGGATAATCGCAATTCCAATTGAAGCTAAAATTAAATATCAATTATTACTATTTCAACTGCTAATTGGGTTCAATAATAAAACAACACTATTTAGACCAGGGATAAATAAAACAATAATATTTAAACAGGCTGCGAAAATACTTGCAAAAACTAGTGGTAAATTTGGGTTAAATTGAATTTTTTTTGAAACTTTTCAATTACTCAATTTAATAAAATTGACATAAAAACATGGGCTTATTGTCATTACTAAGAACATCGCTGTTCTTCCAAAAGTCATTACAGCAACTCTTTCTTGTAAAGTTGCATCTGTTGATTTTAATAATTCATATCAACTTGAATATCTATCTGCATAAAGTTCGCTTGGAGTAAAAGACATTCCCATATAGAATCCTGCAATAGCTGCAGCTGTTGAAAACGCACAAATTTTAAACATCGGTTTTCAAACACCTTCAAATAAACTGTTTTTACCCAACTTTGGTTTTATCTTCATTAATGACTGATCATTTGGTCCCATTCCAATTGTTATCGCCAAGACTGACTCAACTATTAAATTAATTCATAAAATGTTTGTTGCTTCAACTGGAGAGATATCATTTATTAAAGATAAAATAAATATTGCTAAAACATTGGCAATATTAACACTAATTACAAAAGTTATTGCACGACGAATTTTTTGGTAAACATTTCTTCCTTCCCCAACACCCTTGATAATAGTTTTAAAGTTATCATCAGTTAGGATAACATCACTGGCTTGCTTAGCAACATCAGTTCCTGTAATTCCCATAGCAACTCCAATGTCGGCACGACTAAGACTTGGAGCATCATTAACTCCATCACCTGTCATTGAAACAATGTTCCCTTTTTCCTGTAATGCTTTAACTATTCTAACCTTATGTTCGGGGTTAACTCGAGCAAAAACTTTAATTTGAGTAATAATTCTTGATAATTCCAAATCTGACATTAATTCTAGACGGTCTGAAGACATTACTTCATATTCAGAAAATGCTAAATTTAAATCTCTTGCAATTGCCAATGCGGTTGTTGCATGATCTCCAGTAATCATTACTACATTAATTCCTGCATCATGAGCTTCTCGTACTGCATCAATAGCTGATTGGCGAACCGGATCAATCATTGCAACTGAACCAACATATATAAGTTTTTTTTCTAAATTACTTTTATCATTGCTATTTTTATAATTTTGATGATAAGCAAAACCAAGGATTCTTAATGCCTGCTGAGATAATTCATCTGCCTGTTTTAAAATAATTTCAATATCTGCTTGAGTAATTTTTCTAATTTCATTATTAATATAAATTCTGTCACAGACTTTTAAAATTTCATCAACCGCTCCTTTTGTAAAGGTAGTTGGTTTGCCATCTATTTTATTAACAGTTGTCATCAGCTTACGTTCAGAGTCAAAAGGAATTTCATCAATTCTTTCTCATTTGTCTCTCGCTTCTTGTTCATCGATTCCTGCTAATTCAGCAAAATCTACTAAAGCTAATTCAGTTGGATCTCCAATTCTTTCCTTACCTTCAGTAACACTATCATTTGGTAGAACCAATGATTGTAGAAATAATTTTTTTTGTTCATTCTTTTTTAATTTAAGATATTCTTCACTTGATAGAATCTTATTATCGTGCATAATTTTTTTAATTGTCATGCGGTTAACAGTCAGTGTTCCGGTTTTATCAGTACAAATAACATTTACACTTCCTAGAGTTTCAACACTGGCAAGTTTTTTAACAATAACGTTCTCGCGAGCCATTCTCTTGGTTGAAAATGACAGAGAAATCGACACCACCGCTGCTAAACATTCAGGAATTACCCCAATTGCTAATGTAATCGAAACCATTAAGTAACTTGGTCAGAACTGAGGATTTCCTTTCAAGAACATTGTTAAGAATACAAAAATCCCGATTAAAAATGCTAGTAAGGCAATTCAGTAACTGAATTTTATTAATTTTTTTTCTAAAGGAGTTTTAGATTCATCATTTTCATTAATTGACTCAGCAATTTTTCCAATCTCGGTTTGAGATCCTGTGCGAACAACCATTCCAATACCGCGACCAGCCGTTGTGAAAGTTGACATAAAAGCTGCATTTTTCATATCTCCTAATATACTAGTTTCTTTTTCCAATGGATTACTTGTCTTAAAAACCGGAACTGATTCACCACTTAAAATAGATTCATCGACCATTAACTCGCTTGTTTCAATCATTATAAGGTCTGCTGGAACATATTTACCAGCTTCCAGAACAATTAAGTCCCCAACAACAATATCACTAGCATCAATTTCTTGTTGGTGCCCAGAACGAATAACAACAGCTCTTGGCTTGGTAAAAGATTTTAGCGAATCCATTGATTTTCTAGCTTTTACTTCTTGAACTGTTTCAAGTACTCCATCGATTATTACAATACAAATAATAACAATAAAATCGATAAAATTATCTGCTGAAACTTCTCAGTTACTCGCAACTAGAGACGTGAAAACAGAAATAATGGCAGCCGCAAGCAAAATTAATTGCAGCGGTTCCATTAAAGTTTTTAAAAAGATTACCAATCAATGGGTAACTTTTCCTTTAGGGATTTCATTAGGTCCATTTTCTAAAAGGCGCTTTTCAGCCTCTTCAACTTCTAAACCGTTTTCTAAATTAGTTTTAAAAATTTTGGATAATTCAGTTTTACTTTTAGTACAATTTTCTTTCATCAAATAATTACCTACTTTTAAAAAATTATATCACAAATAATATTTTTATCTATTTAATATCTAGATATTAAATAGATATTTTAATTATTAAAACCAAAAATTTCGCTCATTGTTCTTGTGATATCTTGCAAATTTTTGCGGTCTTTGTTTGAAAATTTCATGAAGTAATCTTCATTATCAAATTCTAATAACTGTTTAATATTTTTTTCATTTTTAGCAATGTCGTTCTTTTTAACTTTATCCAGTTTTGTTGCTATCATGAAAACCTTGATATTAAAGTCCTTAAAAAAGCGGTACATTTCAATATCATCTTTACTTGGATTGTGACGTAAGTCAACTAATTGGCAAACAAATTTCAAATTTTCTCTCTCTGTTAAATATTCTTCCATCATTTCTGCAAATTGAATTTTTAAATTAACATTAACCTTTGCAAAACCGTATCCAGGAGCATCCACAATACGAAATTTATTATTATTAATTGAAAAGAAATTCAACAACCTTGTTTTACCTGGGGTTGAAGAAATTTTTGCTAATTTATTATTATTTGTTAAGGCATTAATAAAACTTGATTTACCAACATTACTGCGACCCACAAAACAGACCTCAGGAATATCATCAACCAATCAACCTTCTTTTTTAGCAGCCGACTTAATAAATACTG
This sequence comes from Spiroplasma alleghenense, assembly GCF_003363775.1. Lineage (NCBI taxonomy): Bacteria > Bacillati > Mycoplasmatota > Mollicutes > Entomoplasmatales > Spiroplasmataceae > Spiroplasma > Spiroplasma alleghenense. The sequence continues at coordinate 557,658 of NZ_CP031376.1, read as the reverse complement.
CTTGCTTAATCTCCATAATTTTTACCTCTACTAATATTATAAATAAAAAAATCTTCAATAGCAATTGAAGATTTTAATTGTTAATTATTCTGATACAGTCGTTAGAACATGTGGTGACGTATTTACGACTTTATGCATTGCTGCAAAAATACTGATTGAATAAGCTCCCCCAACTAGCATTACCGCTAGGAATGGAGCTCACCAAGTTAAGGCGAATGGAATAGCAACTCCCCCTAAATTAGAAATCAGACTTATTAGACCTCATAGTCCTAGGTATGATAATCCCAATCCTAAAACGAATCCAATAATACTAAATACAGTTACTGTCCCAATTATATAACCAACTAATCGTCGTTTTGAATAACCAAGGGATTTCATCAAAATAATAAATCGACTATTTTTCGAAACTAGCAAGTCACAAATTAAAATTACAAACAGCGATGAAGTGATGATAATAATTGAAACTAGCAAGACCCCAATTAAGGCTGCCATTCCTGAAATTTGATTTACAAGAGCTTTGGTTTCGCTTAGTAAACTTTGACCTTCATAGGAAGTTGTTACTTTAAATCGATTATTTCCCCCAACAGTAAAGTTACCTGTTCGTTCCTTATTATTAAACGAAACATATGATGTAATACCAATGGTTTCATCCACATTACTTAATTTGGTGTTTCACCAATAATTGATTTTTCCATTAAAATTATTTCTAAACTGGTCTTCTAATTTTCTTTTAACAAGTTGTTCAGGGGTTAGAGTTTCAAATGTTTTTATCCCCTTGTAATTACCTACTTCTTTACCATCTGGATTGTAGTTATATGGGGTAAAGTAAGTATTTGAGTAACCCGCCAAACTATTGACAATTTCTTGATCACCAATGATTATATTGTCATTGTAAGAGTTTAACTCACCAACATTAACAATATCAACCTTACTCAATTGATTATTGCTTAATGATTGGTTACCCCTTGATAGACCCAAGAAGACATCCCCGGCTCCGCTTAATTGACTTTGCATAAAGTAACTTACTTTATTCAATAAGTGATTTAGTTCCCCTCCTTGAAGGTTTTTAATTGGTTTTTCTCATTTACTGTCATATGTTAAATCATATGGAAGCACTTTGGTTCAAGTTGTTGAAGTTGTTCCCTTACCTCAAGCAGCTTTAACAGACTCAGGCACTTTACCTGAGTCAATTCCCGATTCTTTTCATGTACCCTCTTTGTTAACTCCAGGAGAATTTTCAGACAATTCATTAATGTTTATTTCATCTTCTGGGAATCACAATTGTAAATTATCGTAGTTATAATACGGTCTTAAATGAGAACCAACTATATTTCCGGTTTTATCATAATCTCAATCAGCGAATACAAAAGCCCCTTCAGCTACCTTATCATTATTAAATGATTCATTATAAGTGAACTTATTGTTATCCATTGCAAAAGGATCTAGGTACTGAGATTGATTAATTTCTTCAGCTTTTTGAGTCTTTTTAAATTTAATTCAATCAGAATCATCATAGATCCAAGCGCCTTTAGGAAGAACTTTATAGCCACCCTTGCTTAAATATGTCAGTTGAGATTTTTCAGGTGTAATTCCTGAAATTACTTTATCACGATAGAAATTTAAACTTGATTCTGCTTGACGATTGGCAATTACTGGAATTAAGATAGTTTTGCTATCTTTGTCATAAACTTTTATACCATTTTCCTCAATATCTCCACCATTATAATTACCTTCAATAATTTGTGTAATTTTTTCGTGGACATCTTTAGATAACTGAGTGCGGTTAAAATCACGTTCTGATAATGTATAAGCATTTTGAGTTTTAGGTAATCCTGTTATTTTTATTTTTTGATTATCACTAGTTTGGAAATCTATTTTAGTTGCTAGAGTTTCGTGATCTGGTATTACTTGATCATATGAATAACCAAAGGCAAATTGGTTTTTACGACTTTCACTTTGATTAACGTAAGCCTTTACATACGGAGGCACTGAACCGATAATCGAATCTAGTATTTGAGTTTTTCAGTCAGCATCTGGATTCGGTTTTTGTCCATCATCAGTAATTGAACCCATAACTAAACTTAGAATTGGACCAATTCCTTTAGTTAGTGTATCACTTAAAGTTTTTAAAAACTCTTCTCGTTGCTTGTCGCTTTCCCATGGAATTTGTTTTCCTGGTTGGTTCACTGAATGAATTACCCAACCTAAAAATTGTTCTAATTCTCCAACAGAAAATGCTTGACCAATTACGTTATAGAAATTTGTACCAAAAATACTTGAAACTACTGGTACTAAATCATTTAAATTATTAACTAAGTATTCTACCGACCAGTCAACTTTAAAGTTTTCATCACTACCTGCATTAATGAAGTTTGGTACTAACCCAACATTATTTGAAGTTGCTGTATAGTTATTTCTATTTGAATAATAACCATTCATACCGAAGCTTTTAAATAAGTCAGAGTCTTTTCAGTCTTTTTCAAGATTTTCATGACCTTCTCAAGTATTTAATGCACTTTTTGAGAATGGAGAGTTACCTACAGGTAAATAAGCAGAATATTCATTGCTATACCTAATACTCTTGTAGTAAGAATCTTTAAAATTAATCGCAATCGAAGGTAGCGCAAGCGTTCCTCCAATAAAGAATGATGAAATAAAGATTGTTGAAGCAACCATTCAAGTTTGGCGCGAACCTGTTGACGCAATATCAATACTAAATCGTTTTGAGAAACTAGCATTTTTAAATCATGTATTTTTAATTTTATCAATAATTTTTGATCGCTTAACTTCGTCTTTTAGTTCTTGTAACTCAACTATGCTTCCCTTGGTTAATGACACAGTTCTTAAATAGGCAACCAGAGATGCTACCCCACCTAATATGAAAACACATATTATTAAAGGTACTCAATCAAAGTAGACAGAATTATAAGGTGCTGAGAAATAGTTTGCAAAAATATTAAATAATGGTATCTGTATTAGCGAACTTACTATTCAAGCCACAGGAATAGTTATAATTACTAGGAATCCATAAACCAAATAAGAAGTTCCAATCTCAGAGGATTTAACTCCTAGAGCTTTAAGGTTAATAATTTGACCCATATTTGCTCTAATTGTTTTACTAATTCCTATCGCAATTGCTGCTAGCGAAATTGCTGCAATAACTATTGAAGAACAGATTGCAAAAATATTAAATATTGTTACAGCTCCAGAATATACACTTCAGTTTAAGCTGAAATTTGAGTTATCAAAAGAGCGGATAGAGTAAAGAGAACTGTAGTTTCCAATTCCCTTATCACCATCTTTTATCGGTGAGTCTTGAAAACTTTTTATAAATTTATAACTTGCATTCATTTCTTTTGGTTGATTTGATAATAAAGCACTATATAAGCTTTTACGATCATTTTTAGTTGCTTCATTACCTTTGTTTGTTAAGAAAATTGTGTTGTAGTTTGTTGAATAATTTTCAAAACCTTGACTTCTAATTGCGGCAATTGTATTTTTAGAACCATAAATAATTACCCCATTTTTATTGTCAGGTAAAGGCACATCATTATCACTCATTGGATAGAATGAATATTTATCTGTAGCAAAACCAGAAATAACTACAGTAGTACCCCCAATTGAAATTAGGTTTCCCACTTTTAATTTATTTCTTTTTGCATATTGTTGTGATATTGCTACCTCATTGTTTGATCTAGGCATTTTACCTTTTATGATAGTCAAATTTGAATCAGGTTCTTTTGAATCGATTGCAACAGCTCTAAATTTACTTTGACTTTCATTATCAAAATAAAATAGTTCTGTTCTAACGTTTGTATCAAAATCTAAAATTTGGGCAGCATTTTTTTGGTGAAGCAAAAACATTGAACTATTGACTGAACCAGAATCTTGAATGTAGTGTTCAAAATCTCATTGATTTGGGAAAGTATAGAAATCATGGTACATTTGCATTGAAGAAGTATTACTTACCTCTTCCTTACCTAAACCAGTGATTGATCAATGGTCATTTAATCATCTCTGAGTTAAAAATTTATTATTTTCCATAAAAATAACCATTGGATTAATTTGACCACGACGTCCATATTCATAAACATCTGTTTGATTAGTTAAAAAATGTTTTCCAGCTTCAATTTCACCTTCTTCTTCTAATTTTTCCAATTGTGAAGCCGAGCCTTCATTGATTCATTGTCCGTTTTTTGATATTAAGAAATTGCCGCCTTTAATTTCTGTAACTCTAGCTGATTGAGTTTCAGCAATTGTTGTTTTAAAACCTAAAAGATATTGAAAGAACAGTTCTGTCAATTCAGCCGCTTCATCAACAATTACTGGCTTATTTTCCGAAGTTTGTTTTAAAGTAATACCGGTGTTTTTATCTCCTCATTTTGTATTGACTTCTCCAAAAGTAGGTATCTTTCCTTCTACTGCTATTTTATCCAATATTTGATTCATGTAATAGTTTGCATAATCTGAAAGATGAACAAAATTAGTCTTAATTAGGTTCTGGAAAGCATAGTTCATGTAAACTTTCATTCCATTATCACGTTCAATTTCATTTAACCATGAGCAACCATTTTTAGCTGTATACATCCCTGCTACTGTATATTTTGTGTAATCCAATGCTTTAAAACCATCTGCACAACCTAAATCAGCAGCGTACTCTTTTTTCAAATTATCTAATGAGTAGTACAAGAAAGGATTATCCAATTTATAAAAAATGTTATTGTTGTTATATTCTGGTTTTCCACTATTTGGATTAAAGTCATAATTTAAAATTGCATTAGCTAAGCCGTTTTCATTGCGTAAAAATAACTCATAAATCGCCTTTTGAAACCCTTCACTTTTATAAAACCTTACTAAAAAGTTTTCTTGTTCTTCATTTTTGTTTTTTTGATCATTACTTAGCAAAAAATTGAAGGCACTCTCTTCATTAGGCTCAAGACTAAAATTCACATCGTCAATAAAATGTGAATAATTATTATTAATGTAATCGTTTAATGGAATTGTTTGGTTAGGACCTTCTGAACTTCTTTTTTGTTCAAACTGATATTGATATTCATAATCAAATTTGTTTCCAGTATTCACAATTTGGTCGTGACTATTTCGCAAAATTGAAGAAACCCCTAGTGAAACTGTCAATATTAAAGTAGACATAAAAGTTAGGACAATAACAATAATAAATTGTACTCGAAATTTAAATATATTTCTAAAGCTTTGTTTAAAAAACAAAAACCAATTGCCATTTCTTTTCATTTGCTCACCTAATCCCATTTAATCTAAAATATTTTATTATATTATGAATAAAAATACAACTATTTAGTGTAATATATTTAAAACACTTAAAAGTGGGGGTAACGAAAATGAAAAAACTTTTATCGATTTTAGGAACAGTTGCAATTGTTTCTAGTTCAGCTGTTGTAACAAGTTGTAGTGTAGTTAATAAGGAGATTAGTAAGAAAACTTCCGAATTTACTTTTTCTGAAATAGCTAAATTTGTCGCACAAGCATACGCATTAAGCGATGCAGAAAACATTAAGATTTCAGATAGTATCGACTATTTTGCTAATCAGAAAATCAGCAATTTAATGCCGGATTTTAATGCTGATTCTCATACACTAATGAGAACAGTATTTCAAAATACTTTTAATAATACTAATCCGGTTCCAGAAGCTTTCAAAAACTTAAAAACTGATGGCTCGATTATTTTAAATGGTTCAAGAAGCTTTACTGATAGCAGTTTTTCTCAAATCAGTTCAATTATAAATATTATTGTTTTAACAATTAAAAATGGTTTTGGCATCAAAGAAGCAACTGTTATTGAAGGATTATTAAAAAGTGAAGCAATTGGTGGACTTTTAACTCCTGATTTACTTGATACAATTGGTGGTTTTCTTTCAAAAGATAATTTAGAAAAACTTGGCAACGCCTTTGATTTTAATGACTTAACTGGAAAAACAAATCAGCAAGCTATCGATTATTCAATTAATTCCTTAACGATTGGACTTGCCCAATTGCTTGGACACGATTTAATCATCGATCCCAAAACTAACGAGGAACTAACCCTATCAACCCCTTTTCCAGAAACTGGAAAAAAAGACAGCGGAGACGCAACCTACCTATGAGAGCAAATAATCGGTGGTTTTATAACTGGTAAGATTTCTTTAGAAATTAATATTGAAAATATAGTTTCTTCAATATCATATATTATAAAAGGATTAATGATTATGGCTAAATACATGTCTGCTTTTGAAAGTTATGATAATACAATTAATTCAGTTCCAACAAATCATTTAAATCTTTTTAACAATGAAATCGGGGACTTAGGGGTTGTTGAAAAAGTTCGTAGTTCAAACTTTGATACAAACAATACTTTAAATTTTGGTTATTTATTAAATTTAATTGATGATGCTTTTAATGATAAATCTACTAATTTTGATGGTCTTGGACTTCAAAAATTATTTTCAATTTTATTTAAGATTGATGATAAAAAAAGACATGAATTCACTATATTAGGAAACCCGTTTGTCAATAAAGGTTATAATCAGTTAATAGTCGGAATTAGTAAAGGGATTTCTTACATCAACGCAATACCACCAACACTACAAACGCTAATTCCAAGTTTGCTTTACAGAATTGTATTAGCAGTCACTAACGGGGCAGAATTTGGAGTTGATAGTATTACATTAAGCATGATTAAAGGATTTGCTCCAGATATTCACGCAGTTTTAACAGATCCTGAAATTATTGCAAAAATGAACAACATTTTTAATGAATTATACTCTGGGTCAATAATCCAAGAATTGTTAGGATTATTTGGTGGTGGAATTGATGAGGGATTACTTAATAGTATTCAAAATATTGGCACAATTTTAAAGACTCCCTTAAAACATTTGTTAAGATCATTTGGTCTAGAATTACCCTTAATTTTGGAATCTTTAGTTAACGTCTCTTTAAGAGATGCTATTAGAGCTTTTAAAAATAACTACAGTGATTTGAAAAAAGTTGAAATTAATTTTGATGACATAAAAAAAATATTTTCAAATTTAGCTCAGACAGACTTAGTTTATAACGCTCTTGGAGAAGTTCAATTTAACAACGAAAAACAAAGCGGAATTTTCATAATTTTAAATATGTTACAAAATCCAGGTTGATACGTTTCAAAAGATGGTAAAAAAATGGATTTAACAGAATATCTAGGGCTTGATAAATCATCACAAACCCTACTTCCAAATTCCTTATTTGGTAGCTTAAAAAACCTATTAGAGGATAATTCAGCTGATAACAATCACTCAGGTTTATTTATGAGAAAAACCTTAACTGGGGTTGTTGATATTTTAAATTTCATGAATTTTGAAATGTCAGATAATTATAAAAATGTCTTTTTGCCATTTGTTAATCAAGATAATTTTAAACAAAAAAATCGTTTTCACACCATTAATGATAAAAACGAGGAATTTATAAGTTTTGAAATCGAATACACTTCGATTAGATCGCAAGTTATGCATACTTATGAATTTAATTTTAAATTAAGTGAATTTATAAATGATAAAGGAAATCTTGCTAAATACTGAGAAATGGTAAATATTAATAGAAAACGATAAAGTGTTATTTTTAAGTAGATTATAAATATTAAGTGCTATAATAATTTTATGAAAGGTATGAATACTTATGAAAAAATTATTAGCAATTTTAGGCACTTTAACAATTTCAATTAGTAGTTCAAGTTCTGTGATAGCCTGTCAAACTTTAAATAAAGTTAGTAAGGTTAGTAAAGAAGTTAAGTCTCTAGCTGAAGTTTTTAGTTACTACGGAAGAGCACTTATCCTAAACCAAGAAGAAAATATTAACTTAAACTATACAATGGATCAATATAAAGGTTCAAAAGCAGATGATTTACTTAAAAATTATAAAGGTAATTCAAGCACTAGCTTCAACCAAGTCTTAAATTCAACCTTTGGTAAAGGAACCAATTTTAATAATTTTATTAATGATACCAATGGAGATAATAATGTAAAAAATAATAAGGGTTCTAAGCCCCAAAGTAGTATTTCAACAACCTTTGCAGGACTGGTAAGTACTGCTTTAATTGTTTTTGGTGGTGGATTTAACCAGAGAACAGCTAGTACTCTAACAACAATTCTAACAAGCGATGCCATAGGAAGTGCATTAGGTGAATCTGCATATAAAACAATTAGTGGTATTTTATCAATAAGTAATATTAACGTCTTAAATGAAATATTTGATTTTAGTGAACTAGAGGGTAAAACTCAGCAATTTGCGATTCATTATTCAATTAATCAAATTACCTTAGCTTTAGCTCGTCTAACCAAAACAAGTATTCAATATGATGGTAAAAATGATTTAACATCAACTACCCCTATCAATAAAAAAGGTGACAACGCAACAACTATTTTAACTAATATTATTAACGGATTAATTGATGGATCTAAAAAAATAAGCTTGCAAGATGGTGATTTAATTTACATTATTTCTAAAATTGGTAATGCACTTTTAGTTATTTTAAAACACTTGGAATCCTATTCTGAATATTGTAATTTGGATGTAACCCAAGTAACTGATTCGGATCACATTTTTAGTCAAAAGGATAAAAATTTAGTAGTTTTAAACAAAGTGAGAAACTCTAACTTTGATGCTAGTGGTCATTTAGATTTTGAAAAAATTTCTAATGTATTGCAAAGTTTCTTCCCAGATCCAGAAACAGATGTTAATGGTTATGGTTTACAAAAATTATTTTCAATTTTACTCCAAGTTGAAGATAAGAAGACTTACACAATTTCCATTTCAGATACAATTATAGGTAGAGGTACTAGAGTTGCGGGATTTACACCAATTATAAACGCCTTAGCAAATTCAATAGCAAAAATAGCTAGTGAAAAGGCTAATCCAATAGTTAACAAAGCTGTCAATAAAACCGTTACTTGTTTATTTGATTCTTTATCTACCCAAGGTGAACTTATTATTTCATCAAACATTGTTAAAATAATTAACGGTATTGCCCCAGGATTAGGAACTTTGGCCGCAAATAATGTCAGATTTATCTATCAAAACTTATGATCAGGAAAATTAATACCCACCCTGTTTGGATTATTAAAACTAGATATTCCATCAGGAAAAGAAGCAAATTTTGCTAACCTAAGATCGCTTTTAAGTAACAAAATTAGTGAGATCACTGAAGTATTTAAAACAAACTTACCTTTAGAACTAATTTTCTTGCAAGACTCTAGACTTACAGATATTTTTAAAAAGTTCGCAAATAACTACAATACCAAAGGTAAAAGTAATTTAAATATTAATAAAATTAAAAACTTATTAGATCCTTTAAAAGATGAGTACTTTATTTATAATGCTCTAGATCAACAAATTAACGATCAAGGTAAATTGGATAATAATTTTAAAGTTCAAACCCTACCAGCTTTAATTAAGTTAAACATGAATAAAGGTTGATATTTAAAAAATGCTAAAAATCCTGGAAGTAAGATTTTGGTTAATGATTTATTAGGAATGCCTAAATTAGCTAGCGAAGGCTTTGTAAGTGGTTCATTTTATGAAAAATTAGAAGATTTGCTTAAAAATGATAAATCAAAAAATGATTACACAGCTAACACAATTAAAGATACGATGTCTGGACTACAATATGTTTTTGAGAAAACAAATAAAAAAGCTGCCGCTTTAGAAAAAGATGTTTACCTTCCATTAGTTTTTTCAAATTCATTTAAGTTTAAAGAAATATCTGCTAGAAATTATTTAGTTGGCGAAAGACCCGAAATTGATTTTGTTCTTCGTTACGATAAAGGAAAAACATCTTCTAGAGGAGCCCAAAAACAATATGTTGATTATAGATTCGTTTTCATTCAACGAGACCCATTAAATGAAACAATTGAAAATTCATCATTGTGAACAATTAAAAGTATTCATAGAATTTAAAAAGTACTCAAATGAGTACTTTTTTCTATATTAAATTTATTCTCTTAAAGTTGCATTAAAAATTTCTCTTATTTTAGTGTTATAACACAACTTTAATTCTCTTTGCAAATTTTTTTGATCTTTAAATTTCAAAAATATTTTCTTGTGTCTAAAGTCATATTCTACTTTTGAAATTTCTTTAATTTCAATTAATTCAGAAACTAGAATTAACCAATCATCAGTCTTTACAATTTCGATTGAATTACTTTTAATTGAAATAAAAATTATTTCAAAAATTATTAAAATTACGTAGACCAAAAAAGTTGACTGAAAGAGATAATTAAAAATTATATTTTTATAAATTAAGAATATTGTGGCAAAAGATATTGAAAAAATAAAAATTAATATTAATGAAATCGGCAACAAAATTAATATTAATAATTTTAGAAATTTATTTACTATAAAAATATTGTCCCTTTTCATTTTTCTAACTTGAATAATTCTTATGTATAAATTAACTCAGAAAAAAATCATTACTAATGAAATTAAAATTGAAAATATTAATCCACTTAAAACAAAAAGCTGATTTTGATTCATATTTTCGCCCCATTCTATATTAAATTCTTCAAGAAAAAGAATCACTCTAATTTATCTGTGATCAATTTGTAATTTGAATTTTCAGTTAAAATTGAAATACCAATTTCGTAAGACCCATTAATGTTAAATATTCTATGATCAATTTTTTTTATTTCAGACAATGGAATTTGCAAAAAACCCTCACTATTTTTTAATAGTAATCTAAAATTTGTAAGAAGTAATTCTCCATCAATATCAAATCCTAGATACTTTATCTTTTTAAGCGAGTAGTTTTCTTTAAGAATTTTCTTATCAAGATAAATTTCTTCCTTATTATAAATTTCATTTTTATTGCTTGTGTTATTTTTTTTGGTTTTTATCTTTTCTTTAAATCCAACAATCTTTTCCATTTTATATAAAAGCGTTTCATTTTTAGGGAGTGGGTATTCACAAGTGTAGATTATATTACTATTTAAGAAGTTTTGTTCTGATGACTTAATGATAGAATTAAATTCTTGCTGAATTTTTTTATAACTTTTATGACGAATTTGGTATTTTAATGCCATAATTCCAGTTACTAGCAAAGAAACTAAATAAATTATAAATAATACTAGCAAAGTTATTCATTTTAATGACATCTATAAGTCCCCTCTTAGAAGAAGTTGCTCCCCTTGTTGAATCCTGCAAAGAATTTCATTTTAATAAACTCTTGACCTACTTTAGGACTTTCAAATCTAAACTTATTCAAGGCACTATACAAAACTTTTTCATCATGAGAAAGTTTTGTTCACATTTTCTTGGAAATTAAAATGTTTTAGAGAGAATTAATGAGTTATTAGTCACTCAAGGCTCTAAATTTTGAGCTTTTTCTTCGTTTATTTCACTTCATTCCTCAAAATATTTTTTAATTTTTTCAGATTTTTTAAGATACATAAAGCTTACAAAAGTGCTTTTCTTACTTTGAATTACGTTAATAACAGCCATTTCCTCATTAATTAAGGGATTATTAACAGAATTGATCACAGTATAACTTTTTGGAGTTACTTGAAAGTTAATTAAATCTCTTATTTGGAAGTTATCTTGTTTTTTTAAATCATAATCTACAAATGAAATAGCCGATAAATTGTTATTTTTTATTGCTTCAAAAAGATTTGAAAATATATCCCTAATTTCTTTAACAGAATTAATTATCTTTCTCATTTTAAATACCATCATCGCTTGATATCCAGTCTTGGTAACATTTAAATAATTATTAATAAATTCTTCGTATAAAGTATAGTAAGTGACCTCTATTTTAATCTTTTTATAAATCACTGTTCTAAGATTGAATAGAGCTTTTTCTAACTCAGTTGAATTAATACCAATTTTTAAATTATTTTGTGAAGTTGCAGTGTCATGTTCTGCACACAAGCCGTAAAAATTAAAAATATCACTTACCAATGGATTGAAGAAATTTTCACCCATTGTAAATTTTGAATCAATGATATTTTTCTTGGCGGTAGATAAAAATTCATTTTTATCTAAATCAATATCACTAAATAAATTATTTTCGACTGCTAAATTTTTGCAATCAGGAAATTGACATTTTGAATTTTTATTATTTTTTTCAATTACTTTAGATAAAATTGGTTCAAGATTTTTTAAATAAATTTTATAGTTTTCTTCTGAATCCAAGCTTTCAACAAGTGATAAATATTCTATTTTATCATTTTTTTTCAACTTTGGTTTGCAACAATCACCAAACTTTTTTTCACTCAGACATATACAATTTTCACCCTCTAGAAAATTCCAAAAACCATAGCCATAATCCTCTAGAAAATTAATGTTATCATTGTCTAAAAAATAATTCTCCATAATAGCAGCAACAAAACTGCCTTTATCAGAATCTTTCATTTTATTATCTTGAATTTCACTAAATAGTTTTTCACGATCAATTTCTTGAAGTAAATCATTATCTTGTAAATCTTTTTTATTATTCATAATTACTCATCTTTCTATTTAATTAAGAAAGGCGAAATTAATCGCCTAATAATTTATTATATTTTAATCGAAGAATTTTGAATCAAATATAAAATCTTTTTCTTCTTCAATAACAGGTAGATTATTTTTCTTTTTATTCTTGCTTTTACTATCAAATAATAATTCCGTTTCGTTAACCCTAAAGTTTATTCCAACCTTTTCAGATAAATTTTTCTTGGCAAATCAATCATTTTTAATTTGTTGATTAGCTAAAGCATTATTAATATGCAACCCTTCACCTCTTGGACTAAATGCACTTTGTTTTTCAATCAACCTATCTTGACGATGACTTAAGAATTTGTAATTCATTAATAGTTGTAGTGATTTTTGGTCGAATTCTACCTCATCAACTGCTTCAATTAATAATTTCTTTTGAATTAACTCTTCTCGATATTTTCTTTCTTTTAATGAAATTGCCCCATTAAATATTTTTGCATATTTTGGAAAGTCCACAGCAACTGCGGCGTTATTTTCCAAAAGAAGCTTTTGAATTTCATAACCATTATTTATTGTTCTAGTTGAATATAGTCATTGCAAATCTGATAAAAAGTAATCATAAACCATTTCAAAAAAATTCATTTTAAACTCGGGATAATCAACAAAAAGCTGAAATGAATTAAGTCAATTTTTAATATTTTTATTTTCTAAATAGAAATCTTGATTATCAGCATAATTTAAAATATCTCCATCATCAATATTGTAAACTAATCTAGCTAACTTACCGATAAATTTATTGTCATAAATAAAAGTTGCACGAATTAATTTTAAATATTCCAAGTGCTGATCTTTTAAAATAGAAGAAACTGGTTCTTTTTTTAAATTAAAGTATGCTTTTCTAAATTGAGCCACCGCATTAATACCAGCTCCTGCAAGAATTTCTTTCTTTGTTAAATTTGGTTTAATAAATTTAGCATAATGGTTTCCCAAAACCAGCGTTTTCTCTTTTTTGAATGTTAATGGCTTTAATTTAACAACAGGAAAAACGTATGGTCAATACACTTTTATTTGAAACATAAACTCAGTTGAATTAATTGGTTTTAATCCATCAGATTTTAGTTGATTATTAAATTGCTCAATTTCAATGTCATCAAGACTAATTAAGCAATCAATTTCCAAATCCATATTCTTGCTTAAAGAAGCAAACTTTGGATAAAATTTTTCAAAAGAAATAGTATAACTGTATCAAGCTCCGTTAACAATTTCTAATAATTGTGAAACAACGTCGGTCTTACTCTTTTTAACCTTTGCATTTAAAAGTTCACCATTTTTATTAAATTTTAATTCCTTTGTGTCTGGAGTGATAAAATTCTTTGCGATTATTTTATTTATTAACATTTTGTCACCTCATAATATCTTTGATAATTATATCAAATTTTAGCTTAAAAGTCCATTTCTAGTTTTGGCATAATTCTAATAACGATTTTTTATGTAAATGAATATGCTTTAAATCTATGGTTAATTATAAATAAAAAGATAATCAAAACTGATCACCTCTTAATTTATAATAATTATTTATTCATTTTTTATAATTTCTCCTCTGCTCGATCAGCACTTCTTTTTTCTTTAAGAGCTTTTCTTTCGCTTAAATACTGGAGCTTTTCTTGCAGACGATTTTCTTTAATTTTTAAATATTTATCTGGGTTGTTTTTACGATCTTTAACTTCATGAATTACTCCATCAACAATTAAGTAGATAAGTAATAGAATAGCTACGACCATTAATATTCATTTTGCAGGCAATCATTGCAAGAATGATCCAATTGTGGCAAAAATTGAGTAATCAGTTTCAGCAAACATTAACGCCCCATCTGGTTGGAATGTGAAATTAAAACTTGATTGCATTGCCAAAAACATGACGGGAATAAATGTTGTTATTAAACCATTTACAAATGAACCAAGAACAGCTCCTAAAACTCCTCCCTTGACATTGGCGAATGTAGCAGCAGTTCCCCCAGTAAAGAAGTGATGAACTATTCCAGGAATAATTACTGCACTTATTACTGCAGGGGCTGCACTATTTAGACCAATCGAAATTCCAAAACCAACAATTCCCCCAGCTAGGCTACTTAAAAATCCAATTAGTACAGCGGTTGGAGCATATGCAAAGACTACAGGGCAGTCAACAGCCATTCTAGCTCCAGGAATAAATCTTTTACTAATACCTTCTAATGCTGGCATTAATTCACCAATCATCATTCTAATACCAAACATTAAAACCTCTAAACCAGCAGTGAATTTAAGAGATAAAATAAATACCAAAGCAACGGGTGACTCCCCTGCTTGCAAGATACCGATTTTTTCCATAGCCTCTCTACCTTCGATTGCTCATAGCGAGAAGTAGATTACTGAAAATAAAATAAACATTGTTATTGTTACTGATATTGCAGAATGTTTAAAAATTGAAAGCCATTTTGGAAAATTGATATTTTCAGTAGATTGAATTTTACCTTTTCTTAATTTTCCAACTAGATTTCCGATTTGACCAGCAATAGCAAAACCAAATGAATTACTGTGTCCAATAAAAATTTTATCTGATTTTGTTAGAAATTGCATTTGTTTACTAGTCATTGCTGGGGTCAGTAACATGTAAATCGATATGATGATTGAACCTACAATAATGTAGTATCATCATTCTGTTTCAATACTAATGTTGGCAACTTTAAAAAGAAAAGCTAGAGCAACACAAGAATATAATGCGTGATGTCCTGTTAAGAAAATATATTTAAATTTAGTCACTCTGGCAAGGGCGACATTTAAAATAATAGAGATAAGCAGCATAAACGAGGCCATCGTCGCTACATCACTTACAGTAGCTAAAATATTAATAGCCAATGGGTCAGAATTTGGTAAAACTCCATGGATACCAAATAGTTCTTTGAAACCCGCTGAGAATTTAACCAAGACATCGGAAATAAACCCTCCCCCTGCTTGTAAGATTAGAAACCCTAAAGCGGCTGTTAGTGTTGATATGATAGAATTTGTAAAAGATTTTCTTTGTAGCAAGTTACCCAATAAGGCAAAAATACCAATTAAAATTGCCGGGAAACCGAAGAAATCTTTTAAAAACGATGTAAATTCAGCCATATAACTCCTTTTCATTTGAGTTCAAATAAAAAGTTAGTTCTGTATTAACCCAACTAACTTGAAAGAAATATTAACTTATTGTCTCAACTTTTTCGGGTTTGCCACTATTTAAAGATTGTTTAGCTGCTTTTGCAATTTTTTGAGCTTTAATTCCGTCCAAGAAATTTGGACTTGTTTCAGTATCATTTGTAATAGCTTCAAAAAATAGTTTTGTTTCTAAGAAGTAAGCTTCTTTATATCTTTCTAAGAAAAATCATTGTGGTTTTGAAGAAATGACACTTTCAGCATTGGCTAAGCAAATATTTTCTTGTAAATTATTTTTGACATTTAATTTACCCATATTACCAAAGGCTTCAAGTCTTTGATCATAACCATAGACCGCCTGACGACTATTATCAATTGATCCAATTGCTTTATTTGCAAATTTAAGAGATATAATTGCAGTATCAATGTCATCCACTTCAGCGATTGCTGGGTTAACTAATGCTGCTCCGTTTACATAAACTTCTTCAACTTCTGAATCAGAGATAAATCTCATCATGTCAAAATCATGAATTGCCATATCCATAAAAATTCCCCCAGATTGTTTAACATAGTCTAGACTTGGAGGTTCAGGATCCCTTGAAGTTATATTCAAAATATGTAATTGACCAATTTTATTTTCTAAAATTGCTTTTTTAGCGTCAATAAAATTTTTATCAAAACGGCGATTAAAACCAATTTGAAATTTAACATTAGCTTTTTTGACAGCTTCATAGGCAGCATTAGTTTCCTCTTCAGAAAAACTTATTGGTTTTTCACAAAAGATGTTTTTATTGGCCTGTGCAGCTTTAATTATTATTTCAGAGTGAGTTGTAGTTGGAGTACAAATAAAAATAACATTAACTTCTTTATCATTTAAAATTTCATCATATTCTTTTGCAACTGTTACCCCAGAATAATTTTTAATATACTCATTAATATCTTTGGAAAATGCATCATATACATATTTAACTTGAACACTCTTATTATTAATAATGTTATCTAAATGGAGTTTACCAATACGGCCCAAACCAATAATTCCTACAACATTTTTATTCATTTAAATTCCTCCTTTGGAAAATTAAATATCACAAGTTTTTTTCATATAATTTCTAGCAATCAATGCATACGTAAAGGGATTCGCAACGGCTGGGTCTTGTTCAGCTTCCACTACAATTCAACCACGATATTTGGCTGCTTTAACCTTTTCTACAAAAGGTTTATAATCAAAGATTCCATCTCCTGGAACTGTGAAAACCCCAATTTTAACTGAGTCTAAAAAACTAAGTTTTTTGTCAATTGTTTCTGCTAGTTTGGCTGAGCGAATGTCTTTAAAATGCATATGCTTAATTCTTTGAGAATATTTTTCAAATATTTCAAATGGGTCTTCTCCCGAGTATAGTAAGTGACCTGTATCAAGCAATAGTTTTACTTTACTCTCATCAGTTTCTTTCATTAGGCGATCTATTTCCGAAGTTGTTTGAACTCCAGTTCCCATATGGTGGTGGTATACTATTTCCATATCTTTTTCATGAGCTAAGTCCCCTAAAAGTTCTAGACCAGTGGTCAAAGATTTTCATTGTAAATCCGAAAAAATTGGTTTATCTTTAAAAATCGATTTTGCAAAGTCGCCTTGAATGCTATGACCTTGTTCTGAAACAACAATTACCTTAGCACCTAAATCATAGAGAAAGTCGCGGTGTTTAATAAAATCTTTCTTAACTTCTTCAAATGGTTTAGTAGTTAGATAAGCGCTAAATCAAGCACTAGCAACACTTAAATTTCTTTGGTCCAAATAAACTTTAAGAATTTTTGGATCTTTTGGATACTTGTTTCCAATCTCTGTGCCTTGAAATCCCGATAAAGACATTTCGCTAATACATTGCTCGAAAGTATTTTCCGAACCCAATTCTGGCATATCATCATTTGTTCAAGCAATAGGAGCAATTGCTAATTTAATTTCGTAGTCATTTAACATGAAATAACCTCTACTTTCTTTGTTAGTATTTTCTTATTTTTTCTAATTCGTCTTTGATTTTTTTGTTAGCTACACTTACCTCGCTGTTTATACTTGTTTCAGGGACTCCAACATGTCATCATCCCCCATAATTTTTTGACATTGTTTTTGGCAATACTTTAATTTCTATTAAAGTTGATATAGAATATTTTAACGCACTTGAAATAACTGATTCTAAATTATCAATTTTATTAATTTTAAAAGTTCGCATTCCATAACCTTCACCAATTTTTGCATAGTCAATGTTCATTATTTCATTATTACAATCCAACAACTCTGTACAAAAACTTTTACCACCATTATCCATTTGCAAATTGTTGATACAACCATAACCTGAATTATCAAACAAAACTATATTTATTTTGTAATGATATTGCAAAGCGGTTACAAGTTCTGTATGCATCATTAAGAAACTTCCATCTCCCACAAAAGCATAAACTTCTTTATCTGGATTTGCAATTTTAACTCCTAGGGCAGCGGCTATTTCATATCCCATGCAAGAATAGCCGTATTCCATGTGGTAATTATTTTTATATTTGGGCTCAAAAAGTCTTTGAAGGTCACCTGGCAAACTACCAGCCGCACCAACGATAATACTATTTTCAGGCAGAATTTCATTTAATCTTACAATTATTTGTGATTGAGATAAATTTGTGTTTAAAGTTTGAGAGTATTGTTTAATTTTTTCATCACTAAATTGATTTTTTATTTCAATTAATTCATTTGTTTTTTCTGAAATGTTTTTTATTCTTTCAATTTCAATTGCCCAAGTTTTTTTTCACTCAATTATTTCATCATTGTAGGTTGATTTGTAATTAGGTAATTTTGCTAACAATTTTTCTAAGGTTAATTTTATATCGCCAACTACACTAAATCCATCGATTTTCATAGATTGAAATCGATTGATATTTACATTAACAACTTCAACATTGACGTTGGAAAATGATTTTTTTGAATTTGTTGTGAAATCTGTTAGTCTAGTTCCTAAATTTATAACTAAATCAGATTTGTAAACAGCTTCATTGGCGATTTCGTTTCCAGTTACACCCACACCTCCAAGTAAATTTTTAAAATTAAAGGGGATGGCAGATTTACCAGCTTGAGTTTCTACAATTGGTATATTATATTTTTCGCTAATTGTTTGAACTATTTGGTTAGCCTCAGAATACTTCACACCACCACCAAGAGTTATTACAGGTCTTTTAGAATTCAAAAGCAAATTGCTAAATCTATCAATTTCATATTCATCAGGAATTATTCTTTTCATATAATGAATTCTCTTTTTGAAAAAAGACTCTTCAAATTCAAAATATTTATTAGCAACATCTTGAGGTAAACAAATTGTTGCTGGTCCTTGTGATTTTTGATCAGTCAGAACTTCAAATGCACGAATCAAAGCTGACATTAATTGCTGAGGTTGATAAATTCTATCAAAATATCTTGATACTGGTTTTAAACAGTCATTAACTGTGATCAAATTACTACTTTCAACTTCTATCTGTTGTAAAACCGGATCGGGTTGTCTTGAAGAAAATGTTTCACCAACAAAAAACAAGACAGGCAAATTGTTTACAAATGCAGTTGCAGCAGAGGTCACTAAGTTTGTAGATCCAGGCCCAATTGATGTTGTTACTGCAAATATTTTACGACGTAATTTTTCCTTAGCAAATGCAATTGCCGAGTGAGCCATTCCCTGCTCGTTTTTTCCTTGAATTATTTTCAAATCATGTTCGGTTTCTTCCATGGCGATTCCTAATCCCAAAACATTACCGTGTCCAAAAATGTTAAATATTCCTTCGACAAATTTGCTTTCTTCACCATCAAATCAAACATATTGATTATCGATGAATTTTACAATTGCTTGTCCAACAGTAAGTTTAATTAACTTCATTTTTTTCACCTTCATTTAATTTTATAAACTCTTTGATTTTTTCAAGAGTGGGCATGGATTCTGAAGAACTATGGGAGCTTACAACAATTGCTGCAGCGGCACTACCAATAATTAATGACTTCATAATTGTTTGATTTGTGATATACCCATATAGAAATCCTGAAGCAAAAGAATCGCCTGCTCCAAATGTTTTCAATACTTTTGTTTTAAAAATTCCCGATTCAAATATAGTCCCATCTTTGAGAAATGCTTTTGAGCCTTTTTCACCATGTTTAATAACAACCAGATGAGAATTTCGATTCAAGAAGTACTCAGCGATTTCTAAGTCTGAATATTTATTTTTAATAAATATTTTATCAAATTCATCACGAGTACCTATTATAATTCGTGAATGAGAAGCAACCAAATTATAGTATATAGAAGTTTCTAATTCGTTTTTTCAATTGTATGGTCGATAATCCAATTCAAAAATAACTTCAATAAAGTTTTCTTCACAAATTTCAATCAATTTCAGAGCAGTTTCTCTTGAAGGACTAGAACATAAACTTGTTCCAGAAATTAATACCATTTTTGTTGTTTTTATAAAATCTTCATCAAGTTCACTTGGTTTGATAAATAAATCAGCAACTTTTTGTCGATACATCATGATACTACATTCTTCTGGACTCAATATCTCAGTAAATGTTAAACCAGATTTATGGTTATCTCTATCCCATACTATTCCATTTGTATTTATTTTCTTTTTCATTAGATAATTATTTATAAATCGTCCATGTTGGTCGCTTGATAGTTTACCTATAAATCCGACATTTAATCCCAAATTAGCACAACCAATGGCGATGTTAGCTGGTGATCCTCCAACATATTTTGCAAATGTTTTAGTTTTTTCCATCGGAACATTAATTTCTACAGAGTTCAAGTCAATACAAGCTCTACCAAAAGTTATTATGTCTAATCCGTTCATTCTTTACCTCGAATATTCTATTTATTAATAATTCATTCATGATCTAAGTCATTTGTAAAGTTTCATTTTTTAATAGGTCCAGCCATTATATTCAAATAATAAGAATTATATCCGGGTGGAACAGAAACTGGATGGTAACCTTTTTTTACCAAAATTATGTCATTATTTTTGACAACAAAAGTTTTATCAATTTGGTTTTTATCATAGATTCTTTGTAGGACAAATCCTCTTTCAGAACTAATTTTATGAAAATAAATTTCTTCTAAAATATTTTCCTTGTTTTCAATAAATTCATCATGCTTATGGGGTGGATAGCTACTTCAATTGCCTTGATCTGTGAATACCTCAACAACTATTAAGCTACTGGCAATAGGATTACTATCATTGAGTATATTAAAAACGGTTCTTCTATTGCCGTGTCCGCCACGTTTTTCCACATTAATTTCATCGCCTTTAATAATTATTGTTGGCAAATTTTTTTGAGATTTGGCCATTGCAACAAGAAATTCACAATCACTTTTTGCATCAAAATTTATCTCATCTCACTCACCCACATATAAGCAATCACTTGGTTCTTTAATAAAAACTCCTTTAGTTCTTGAAATTGTAAAACTTTTTTCTGATTTAGAACTCTTAATTTTTATTATCCCATTTTGGGGCACAATACAAAGCTCGTACTCCTTGGCAAAGAAATTCAACTTCTCATTTTTTTTCATTTTTATTACTTTAAAACTGATGTATTTAAGATTTGAATTTCTCGAATTAACATCATGTAACTCATAAATTTTTTCTTGACTCAGGTTTGGGTTTCGATGAATTAATGATTTTTGCACTATTTTGTTTTCCCGATGTTTAACAAAGCCGTAACTACTTTTCTACGAGTATAAAAAGCCACGCCATCTTTACCGTTAGTGTGAGAAGTTCCATAGAAAGAATCTTTTCATCCTGAAAATGGAAAACTTGCAATTGGAGCGGGAACTCCTAAATTTATTCCTAGCATACCTGCA
The DNA here is from genome assembly GCF_003363775.1 of Spiroplasma alleghenense. Classification (NCBI taxonomy): domain Bacteria; kingdom Bacillati; phylum Mycoplasmatota; class Mollicutes; order Entomoplasmatales; family Spiroplasmataceae; genus Spiroplasma; species Spiroplasma alleghenense. Next base: position 536,159 of record NZ_CP031376.1, on the reverse strand, counting down.
TCAATATTTTCTCTAAAAGTTCTAATTGCTGAAGCGCTATCTGTAAAAAGACAAGCTCCGTTACCAAATTGTGATTCATTGGAAATTCTAATAGCGGCTTCTAAACTGGATACTCTCACAATTGATAATAGAGGACCAAAAATTTCGTCTTTTCAAATTTTCATTTCTGTTGTAACCTGATCAAAAATTGTTGGACCAATAAAGTAGCCAGAATCATCAATTACTTTACGACCATCTAATATTAATTTAGCTTTTTCTTTAATTCCAAAATCAATATAATTCAAAATGTTATTCAAACTTTCTTGACTAATTACCGGGCCTAGATTATTATTTTCATCTAATCCATTACCAATTTTTATTTCTAGTGCTGCGTTTTTTAATTTATCACAAAATTCATCAGCAATTTCCTTTTCAATAACAACTACCGAGCAAGCCATGCAACGTTCCCCAGCAGAACCAAAAGCTGATTTCAATATTTGATCAACTGCGTGATCAATGTTTGCATCCTTTAAAATTATCGCATGATTTTTTGCTCCAGTTAGAGATTGAACTCTTTTGAAATTTTTAGAACCTTCTTGATAAATATATTCCCCAACTTTTTTTGATCCAACAAAAGATATTCCTTGAATATCTGAATTTTGTAAAATTGCATTAACAGCATCTTTGCCACCATTTAAAATATTAAACACCCCATCTGGTAGACCAGCTTGATTAAAAATTTCTGCTAATCTTTTTGCTAGTTGCGGAGTTTTCTCAGATGGTTTTAAAATGAAACAGTTACCCAACGCAATTGCGAGAGGAAACATTCAACAAGGTACCATCATTGGAAAGTTAAAGGGACAAATACCTGCAACAATCCCAATTGGATAATTGTAACTAGTAGCCTCAACTCCTGTTGCAATATTTCCCAAAGAATCTCCCATAGAAAGAGTCATGACAGAAATGGCATGTTGAATACTCTCTACCCCTCTTTGAACTTCTCCGATTGACTCTGCAATGGGTTTGCCGTTTTCAATTGTTATAATTTCAGCTAACTGTTTTTTATTATCCTTAACTAATTGAAGAAAGTTTATTAGAATGTTAACACGTTTTGGAGTTGAAAATTTACTTCAAATTTTAAATGCACTTTTCGAAGATTCGACGACATGTTTCAAATCCTCATTATTTGATAAAGCGACTTTTCCAATTTTTTCTTTAGTTGCAGGGTTTATTAAATCTAAATAATTTTCTGATTTGTTCTTAACTCAATTACCATTTATATAATTATCCACTATGACATATTCTTTCATAGAAAACCTCGATTCAATTAATAAATTAATATTTACTAATATATCGCTTCTTCTATTTAAATTTTCTTGAAGAGCCTTTAAAAATAACAACATTACGGTTGATATTTATACCGGATTCAATCCTTACAAATAGAATAACATTTTAAATTACAATGTCAATTAAAATAAAAATTATTTCTAAACAATATTTTTTTGTTAGAAATTAATTACCTTAAAATTTGAAATTAAAAAAGCGTTTAAAAATAAACGCTTTTTTAATTTTTATATTTTATCACTCAAGGAAATTTATAAATATTTTATCAAAATCTCTTTCAAGATTAAATTGTCACTTACTTTTGAAATTTTTCGATCTAGAAATTTCAAGTAATTCATAATATTTTTCTCAAATTTCTGAATAAATTTTAATAATCTCCTCATTAAATTTTACTATTTCTTTTTTGTAATTAGCATCTTTTGATATTAAAAATATACCCTTCTTGCTTTGTAAAGATAATTCTTTAAAACTAATGAACTCAAAATTTTCAGCCACTTCATAATTTTTAAAAATGTTTTTAAAACTAATGAATTGTTGTTTTAATAAATTTGTGTAATTATTGACTACTGGTTTTTTAACCTCGGTAATTTTATTTAAAATTGCTGAAAATGATGGTATTAGCAAGATGCTTGCCATTGTTGAAATGCAAGCTGATATTATCGGCTGATTTTCAAACGCAGTATCAGATTGGTAATTTATAATTATTGTAGAAAAAATGTTTATGAAAATTAAAATTGTTAAAAACCAAAATGGAGTTGAGCAAATAATTTCCTTTTTTTCTATTTTAATTTTACTAATTTCAAACTCCTTATTATAAATATTTAATTTTATAAAATAAATATTATTATAGAAAAAATTAGTAATTGTAAATTTAATCAAAATATAAAAAGATAAAAACAAAACAAGATAAGCAATCATCTGATTAGAATCCTTTGATGAATTTGCCTGAATTATCTGAAAAATAAATCCCGATAAAACTAATGAGAAAATTATCAAATCACAAATGAATAAAATTAAATTAAAATAGTTTATTTTTTTGTATTGGTTTATAAATTTTTTATACTGTTGTAATTCTTTTTTCATTTTTCCCCTTTTATTTTGTAAAATATTTTTTAATATTTTTAAACTATTAAAATTATACACTTTTAAAAAAATATTTTGCATAAAAAAAATATTTTTTTTCAAAATTCAAAAATATCAATAATTTTATTAAAGAGTTAATTTATTGTTTTTAAAATTAAATTAATAAAAAAGATAAAATCAAATTTAAAAAATCGAGAAATTTAAAAAATATTTTCAAAAATTATCAAAATAATAAATATAGTTATTCCCTTTTGAAATAAACATGTTAATATATTTGAGTTGACAGAATTGTTAACCAGTAGCGACAAGATTACAGAAAGTTTTAATACTGTGTATTTTACAGAAGGAGGCTATTTTGAAAAAGCTATTAGCAATGTTTGCTGCTTTATCAATTACCGCAGCACCAGTACTAACTGTAACAGCTTGTAAAACAAGTGTTGAGAAACGAGCAAAAACCGATCTTAGCAAAGCAGTTCCAAATCTAGATTTGGGAGATATTGAGGTAAAATACAAAAATGCTCCCCCAGAAATGTATTCAATTTTTATTAAATTAAAACAGTTGAATCCGGACTTAGAACCCGAAAAAGAAGGTTATGTAAAAAGGTTCCTTTCAATGCAGGACTTACAATTCAAACCCAATGTTGATAGCACAACAACCAAGGCTACTATCAGGGCTGTTCCCACAGCACATTCATTTACAGGAGAAATTACTGTAACCTATAATTTAGTAGATTATAAATCAGAAAAACTCGACCTAAATACTTTAATCGTTAATAAAGAGTTAGGAAGATTTGGGGCAGGTTTTGATAAGGCTCCTAGAATTCATGAACTATGAGAAAAAATTCGCGAGAAAAATCCTAATACTATTGGTAGTCTGGGATTTGAAAAATTTTTTGTTGATACTCGTGAAGGAGTGATTAATAATCAATTTCAATCTACAATTATAGCTTTAGATGCTAATTTAGCAGTCGGGCAAGTTACTGTAACTTATGAAACATATCACACTCACAATAGTCACGGGGATTATGCCCATCACTAGATGATAATTAACAAGAAATATAAATAACCTTTCAAAATAAAAAAAGTGGATTATAAATCCACTTTTTGATTATTTACCTAATAATTCTTTCATTTTAGATGAAACTTGTTGAACATCGGGTCCTAAAACAATTTGCATTGATTTATCCCCAAGTCTTTTGATACCAAATGCTCCAGCAGCTTTGATTGCTGCATCATTGATATTTGGATCGTTGACATCTTTTAAAGTTAAACGTAAACGAGTTGTACAGTTATCAACAATTTCGATGTTGTCTTTTCCAAGTGCATCGATAATTGCGGTTGCTTTAGCTGTAAAGTCTTTTTTACCTTTAGTTTTTTCAGCTTTTACATAGGCTACTGGTGCGGCTCCATCAACTTCAATTTCACGTCCAGGTGTTTGAATGTTCATTTTAACAATCACTGTGTAGAAAATAAAGTAGTAGGCAGCTCCTGCTCCTGCTGTCAATACTAGAGTCATTAATGGGTTTGCAAGCACTTTAAAGGCTCCTGTATTGTGTTGTGAGAATCCTCACGATTGTGCAAATGAAACGATGTAATCGATCATACCAGCACTAAATCCAAATCCGATTTGTATTCGCATTGAAGTTGAAATTGCAAAGAATATTGCACTTAAACCAACGTGAATTCCAAATAGAACTGGGGCGATAAATACAAATGAGAACTCGATTGGTTCAGTAATTCCACTAACAAATGAAACCGCAGCAACCCCACCTAAGAATCCAGCCACTTGTTGGCGTTTTTCTTTTGGTGCTGCCATAATCATAGCAACGGCTGCCATTGGCATTCCACCCATCATTATTGGGAATCATCCCCCTTGGAATAATCCCGAACCTTCAATTCCTTTAGCAAAGGCATTGATATCCCCACTTACTCAAACTTCAGTGTTACCTGCATTACCAGTTAAAGGATCAATTACAACCCCTTGAATTGGTAATTGGAATCAGAAGAATGTGTTTAAAATTTGGTGTAGTCCAAACGGTAATAAGAAACGGTTTAGGGCTGCAAACATCGCAGTTCCAGGAACCGCCACTTCAGGTTTAGTTGGGTCAGCAATTAAACCTCCAAATTTCATTAGAACAAATTGGATTCATGGTCAAACGATTGCGAATGCAAGAGCTACTAACATAGCCACTAACATAGCTACCATTGGCACAAAACGACGTCCTGAGAAGAATGATAACGCTTGAGGTAGTTCGATTTCTTTTAGACGGTTGTATAGGTATGCTGAGAAACATCCCGCAACAATCCCTCCAAGAACTCCAACACTTAAAACATAAGCTCCCCCAGTAATTACTCCTTCTTCGTAAACTGGTACGTAGAATAAACTAGAGAATTGTTCACCTTTAACGTTTTCAAATGGTAACAATGTTTTATAAATTGCTTCTGGAAGAGTTCCTGAGTGACCTGTCATAGCAACAATTATCAGATAGAAAACTGTACTAATTAAAGCAACTTCACCACGATGATCTTTAGCTAAACCAAAGGCCACCCCGATAGCAAATAATAACGCCAAGTTATCAAAGACCACTCCCCCTGGAGCTTGGAAAAAGAACGAAATTCAGTATCCTGCTTGATTGGTTATTTCACCAGCAGCATCAGTTGTAAATTGAATTCCTAGGGCTCCAAAACGATTTAAAATCGCTGCAAATGGTAAAACCGCAATTGGAAATTGCAAAGCTTTACCTAGCTCTTGAAGCATGCTTAGGAATTTATTTCAACCAGATTGGCCCGAATTTGCTTTTGCCAATTTTGAAGACAATTTCTTTTCAGTAACTTTTTTGTCACCTACTAAGGCTTTGTCATCAGTTAAAATTTCTGTTTTTGACATAAATTATATTTCCTTTCCTTTTAAATATAACACATAAGATAATTTTATCAACATATTTTTCATAATTAGAAAAAATTATTGACTATTTTTTATATTATATATAATTTGTTCTTACAAATAAAAAACCACCCTGAGGTGGTTTTGATTATTAAACTGTAAAAGTAATTGGTAGTTGGATATCTTTAGAGTCAATTTCTGCTAAAAATGCCGCCATATCATCGTGACCCTTGAAAATACTTGTTCCTGCAACAAATTGAATGAAATATTCACCATCATCGTCTTGATCAACAATTGTATTTTTAATAAAAACTTCTTCACTAATATCTTTCATATTTGATTTATTTAATTCATATAATCTTTTTAGAATGGTTTTAGTTTGATTATCTGCTATTTTACCTAAATCTGTATTTGTAACCGCTTGTTTAATAGTTAGTCTTGTATCATCTTTTTGATTAAAGCTTATAGTTATTTTTCCCTTAATAAAACACTTAGGGTCATCTAGTAGGTTGAAATTTAAAGTTATTAATTCTTCTTCAACGATCATTGATTCTGGCACTAACATTGAATTTGTTGAAAATTTAAGTATTTGATCTGCTATAATTTCTAGAATTGGATTTTTATCTCCAATAAACTCCATTAATAAAGTTGCTAAAACTATTGGCGAACTTTTGTCTGCTCATACATCATTTGAGATGTATACATCTCCAATTTTGGTATTTAGAATGATGTTTTCTATATTTACATCAAAGTTAATATAAATGTTAACTGTTCCAGTAAATTTTGAACCTTCTGTTGCAGTAATTGTTGCCATTGTTTTTTCGGTATTTTGAAATTCAATTTCAACATCTGTTTCTTCTAAAGAAGTATTGTTGGCATAATTTAAGCCTTCGACAATCCCAGCATTGGTGATTTTTGAATTATCAGCGCCTTCTCCCAATAAGTCTTTTCTACTAACATTTCGGTTAACAACAACATTTTTAACGCTGATAACTTTTTCATCACCAAGATCTCCTGAATCGATTTTATTGTCTTCTTCATCTTTTGTTTGACCACAAGCAACTACAGCACTTGCTGTTGAAACAGTTAAACCAACTGCTCCTAATAATCCTAATAATTTTTTCATATTTTCTAATCTCCTCTTAACATATAAGTTTATTAACTTATATGTGTTCTCGTCTTTTTAAAAAAAACTATAAATTTACTTTACCTAAGTAAATTTGATAGATCTTTTTTATTTAATTTTAATATTTTTTATGAATATTTAATATCAAGTTGGTAATCTTCTTCTTTAAATTTTTCACCAGATTCTAATGACCCATTAATTACTGAAAAAGACGCAGTATCATGACCTAAGAAATTATTGTTTCCAGCTTTGAATTGAATGAAATTTCTCTCATTACCATTTTTATCTTTTTCATGGAAAACTTCAAGAGCATCAAGCATTTCTTCTTCACCATATTTTTTAAGGTTTTTTATATTTGCTTTATAAACCGCTTTAATGATTTCTTCATCACTTGTTCCTGAGATTTTTCCCAAATCTGTATTAGTAATTAAATCTGCAATTTTAGGACGAACTTCATCGTGTTTTTTATATGTGAAGTTAACTTCACCAGTCATTATTTTATTATCTGGCAATTTTACTCAAGCTGTATCAATTTCTATCTTAACAAACTTGTTTGGTGCAAGCGCTGATCTTTGACTCAATAATGCAATTACATCAACTACCAACTCCAAGGGGCGATTTCTATCTCCAACAAATTCCATTAGTAAAGTTAATTGAGGTAATACATTTAATCTTAAACCCTCTTTCACTGGTGGAAAAGGAAGTGATGCAGGCATGTAAATATCTCCTAAATTAGATGCCTGTATTAAATCTTCAAATTTAACACCTTTATTAAAGTAAAATTCATTTTGCCCATAGAACTTCGAACCCTCTTTTGCTTTTACTACAGCCATGTTATTTTCGTTATCTCTTTCAACTTCAACGTCATTAATAGTTAATGCGGTATTATTCATATAATTAATACCATCAATCACATCTTGGTCTGTAACTTTTTCACTGTTTTTAGTCAATCCCAAACTTCCAGAAGTTACCATTTCTGTTTTGGATCAATGTCTGTCAGCTAAAACATTTCGGACTTTTATTACTGATTCATCATCGCCATCAGTTTCTCCGATATTACCCTCTTTAATTCTATTATCTGTTTTTGTCTTTGGTGTAGACTCACATGCCACCACATTTATAGCCGCAGTTGACATAATAGACGCACTCGCTAAAATACTTAATAATTTTTTCATTTTTGTTTCTTCTTTCTTTTAATATTTGTTTCGTTTAATATTTTCTAATCTGGTTTTCTGATTTCAAAAGTGATATCAACACTTCCGATAAAGTATTGCGATCCAGAGATAGCCCTAATTGTTGCCGAGGTATCAGTAATATTTACTATATCCAAATCATTTACCAACTCACTTAATTTTCCCAATTTAGCATTAAAGTTAGAAATGATATAAGACATTAGAATCGAATATTTTCTTGTATCTTGAACAACTCCAATATCTGGATAATTTGTTAAATCATCTATATCATCTGGTTTCTCTGGTGGATTTTTTGGAACAACCTTGAAAGAAATTTCAACCGAACCTTTGAATGTACCCTTATCAGAGGCATTCAAATCATCTGAGGAAATTTTAGCCCCAATTGATTCTTGCGTATCTGGGTTTTTGATTAATTCAATACTTCCATTTCCACCCGGTTCAATATACTGATCTGAAATTTCATTAATATATGGTATTAAATTCATATTTTGAAAAATTAATGCCATTAAAATGGTTTTTTCACGATCATCATCAATTTCACCAATATTTGTTGTTCGAAGATTATCTGCAATGTGCATTGAATTTTCTACATCAAATGTATAAATCGCTAGACCAGGTTTATCTTTAATTGTTGACTTAACAATTACCTGATAAGTGGCATTTCTAGTTCAATCTAAAACTTCAACTTCTTCTTGTTTTAATTCAATGCCATTTTTGGTATAACTTCATTCAGTCGAATCCTCTTCTTCTCAAGCAGTCCCTTTTAAGGCCTCAAGAATTTCAGATTCTAAAACTTTATATTCCTGATTTTTGACAATTTTAACATTTTTTAATTCAGTTCCCTCAAAACCAGTTACAGCAACATCAAATAATGGTGGATCAACTTTTATGTCATCTCATTTATTCAAACTTCCACAAGCAACAACACTTGCTGTTGATGCTGATAACGTTGTAATTGAAGCTAATATTGCTAAGATTTTTTTCATTTCGATCCCCCTAATCTATTTGAATTGCATGCAATGGATTTACTCGGTTCATTGAGTATCAACTCATTAGATATGAAATTGTGTATAAAGCAAATACAATTGATACAACAAATAAAGGTCAATATCATTGCATCATTAATGGCACAATTGTTCCATTAACAGCTAATATACCAACCCCAATTTGAAGTATTCCAATTGAGGTAAAGAATCCTAAAATTGAGGTTACTATTACAATTGGAATATACATACTTAGAACCAAATTGGTGATGCTTCTATTTGAGTAACCCAATACTTTCATAGTTGCAATAATTCTCATATTTTCTGAAATAATAACGTTGCTTGTCAACATGATGATAATAAAACTTAGAATGATTGAAATAATGGCAATAAATATTAATACTGAATTTGCTAACCCTAAAATACTTTCCAAGGTTGCTACAACTTGTTCTTTTGGTAATAAGTTTGCAGCAGCCTCTCTACCAAAACTTGGATAGAAATCACTACCAAATGTACCTCCCTGCATTGCAGGGACAGAGTAATCACCAAATGTTTGAGTTTGAGTTAGACCGCTATCAATATCATCAATGTTTTTTGATGCTGATAACTTATAGTTGAAAAGCGGATACTCATTAGCGAACATTTTTAAAATTTCAGTTTTATATTTGTTATCTGAATTTTTAAACTCTTCAAATTTTATTTGAGCTGATTCACCTGATTTAGTTTCATATTTTCCTAAATTTTTTAATTCATCTAACAAGTCTGAATTTTTAACTATTACATCTTTTTTGACGTATGGATTTATTCACTCTTTAATAAACAGTTGGAAAAGTTGTGCTTCACTTTCATCATAACGACTAATTTGTTTAGCTTCTGACTCTTTAATTCAAGCTTTAGCGTCTCCGTATTGATTTGTAATTCCAGTTACAACAAAATCATCAAGATTTTGATATTCACTTTTTAGGGCGATATCTCCTTTGACAATTGCCTTATTCATCCCCGAGGGATTGATTGGTGCTGTTCCTGGTGAAGGAGCTAAATTTACTGTTGAGTTTAAAATATAATTATCACTAATTTCAGAATTTTTTCATTTAATTAAATTTTCTGAATCATTTCCTGAACCACTATACAAATATTTACTATTTGTATAATTTTCAGTTCCTGGAATTTTAGCGTCAATTGCACTAGAATCTCAAGTGTCGGTTTTTAATTTTTCTTCGCCTTTATATAGAGCACTTTCTAGTTGTCTAAGATTAATTTTTTGGCCTACTCTTATATTTAATTGCTTAGCCAAAGTAGCATTCAAAACTATTCCTTTTTCTGTTTTATAAAGTTCTGAAATTAAATTTTTATTAGATGAACGATCAATTAATTTTTGATTTTTTGAGTCCTCTTTAATTCCAAATACGTTAAAAGCAACATCACTACTCATGGCTTTGAAATAAGTTCCAATGTCATCTGTTTCAGGAGTGTATGGAACTACTCCAAAAAGAATATTGTAGTCTTTGTTAGAATTTTCAAAAGAAGCCTTGATATTTTTTCTAACCTCATATGGAGATTTTGAATAAATCCCTTGTATGAAAGCTTGATTTATATTATCAATGAAATAAGATTTTGTTCAATTTCAAATTGAGTATGATAAGAATTGTACTCTTGACAATAATGCCGAGGTCTCTAATTGCTCTGAAAAAGGAATATCATAACCGTATTCATCACTTAATTGTCCCTTGCTGTTTAACTTAGGAGCAAATCTTCCAATTTCACCAAATTGTTCTTTTGAAATTAAATCATTATTTTCAAAATTAAATTGACCTTTTTCGTCAAAGAAATCTGGTCTTTTAACATCTAGACCTACTGTGTCACGATATTTTAAATAAAATTTTCTAAGTTTTTCTAATGATTCAACGTTTTCTTTAGCTGCTTGATAACTTTCAGTCATTTTTAAAATTGTATTTTTATCTTTAATTTCTGATAAACTGTACTTGCTATAATCAGATCAAGTACTATCAATAATTATTTTTGCCAAAACATTATCCCCAGCTGCTAAACTAATTTTGTTACTTTTTAAAAACTCTTTACTTGTGTTTTTATACAATAAATTAGTTAAGTCACGCGGGTTAAATGTTGGTGAATAAGTTTCTGGATTGATTTTTCCAGTTAGGTATTGGTTAATTAATACATCAATATCATCAGTCATATTAGTACCACCTTCTTTAAGGTTAGTAAAATAATTTGACTCACTTGTTGCATCTCAAGCTTTAACGGTTGGATCATAAGTCTTATAAAAGCTTGTCGGAATGTTATACACTGGTTGATAGTATTCAACCTCGGTATTGTAAGATGTGTTATAGTATGTGTATTTGATGTTATCTTTTAGTATCAATGGAGTAATGGTGGCAATTCCGATTACCGCTGTACTCACAAACATAGTTGCAGCTACTCCTACCATTTTATCTATTGAATTAGAAAGCAACGCCCCTCTAAAACGACTGTTGAAATTTTTACGGAATGTAAAAGTTTTCTTCATTGCGAGTTTAAATTTATTTGTACTTGATTTCCCATCACTATAAATCATTTCTAGTGGCGTTCTATTCATCATGATTGTACAAGTAATTAAAGTTACAAGTGTAAGTAGGATGAAAATTAAAAAGACGCAAGTAAATAATGATGTTAAAGTGATAATAAAATTTTGATAAGGAATATTAAAGTAAACCCTAAACAAGCTAACTGTAATCTCTTGAAAACTCATACCGATAATGAAACCAAGGATTCCTCCTGCTAACGCAATCATTAATGGATATGCTAAATAACTTGTTACAATAGAATGTCGTCGACAACCTAGAGCTCGTAATATTCCATTTTGACGTGTTGTATTTTCAATTTGCTTTTTAATAATTGTTATTAATACAAAAAATGATATTAATAAAATTACAATCATTAAAATTAACGAAACTAAATTAAACGCTTCTAGTGTTGTATCTAAAAAAGTTGTTCGCATTGAATATTTGTAATCAGCATCAAATTTATATGTTAATAATTTACTAGATGTATTACCCGTTCTCTCATTAAAACCGTATAAACCAATTTCTTTAGCTCCAGCTTCGGTATTAATGAAACTATTTAAAATTGCCGATTTTTTATCAGCTTCAGAACTATTTTTAAATTTACCAACATAGTAAGTCTCAATATCGCGACTACTTTTTGGTTGCAAAGGTTGTTCTTGATTTTGGTGGTTAATAAAATAAGTCTTTTCTAACTCATCACTAATTTTAACAGTTACTTCTTCTTGGTGATTTCCAAATAGTTCTGGATTAACATATACCAAGCCTTCATCATTAGAATTCGGAATCGGCTTAGTCTGATCTATTATTGGAGTAACAAAATCAGCTGAAGAACCCATCCCGACAACTCGGAATCAATTTTCGTTTGCGTATTTAGAATTTTCTATTCAATCGTTTATATCTTTATTTTCATAAATTGATAAGTCAATGTCATTACCAACTTTGATTGAATTTCCAAAAGAATCAGATTCAAGTCTAATAATATCGTTTACAGCAATATTATTTGCTTTAGCAAAACCTGGACTAACATAAACTCAACGTTTTGAGTAATCATTTAAAGCTCCATGATAGCTACTTCAAAATTCCAAGGGCATTCCTGATTGAACAATAAATTTATCAATAGTTTGTTTCTGATTTAAAGAGACCGCTTTTAAAGTCTTCTTATTATTTAAAGCAAAAGTTCTTGTTTCGACCCTGTTGAAATCAAAATCTAAGTTTTTATCGTGAGCTTTCACTAAATCTTTTAAGTAATTTAGCATGAATTCTTGTCTTTGCTCAAGGTTGCTTAATTTTTTAAAAAACGGATCTTCCTCCATGTCTTTAAACTTTCTTGAATTATAAGTTGTTTCTTCATAATCTATAATAAAGTCGTGCTGATTACTCATTTTTTCTGAAATGAAGTCATCATAAACACTTTGAATTCTTGTTTTGGTAATATCAGTAATTGTAAAAATAAGAGATGTTAGGAAAACTAAAAATACTAGACCAATAAACTGAATTTTATTTTTCAAAATATTTTTTAAATTGTTTTTGAAAAGCAGTTTATTATTAGACATTGTTACTACCCTCTTTCTTTTATTTAGTTATAACAATTTCATCTGGGGGAGTTGTGCTCTTTTTGCGCTCAACCAATAATAAATATTTTCTAATTTTTGTATTAATTTCTAATTTCTCAACTAGATTTTTATTCACATTATTTTTTAAATTAAAAGAAATTTTAAATAATTTTAAGTTCAGTAATTGAGAATTAAAAATTATTATTTCATATAAAAAGAAGTTAAACGAGTCTAAATCTGTCTCTTCAAAAACAGTTTTACCCATTTTGAAGCGATAAGCAATCGCTAAACCAATTATCGCACAATATAGCATTAATGAAATAGTAAAAGTTGCTATGTAAAAGTTTTTCATAGTCAAACTAACGTTTTCAGCAATTACCGCAATTTCGGTATTACTATAAGGAATGATATTTTTTGTGAAAAAGTAAATTTGAATAAAAATACTGAAAATTCAAAAAGATGTTGAAATAAAGACAACACGATCCACTGAGTTAAATGATATTTTGAATTTTTTAAAATTTTGAAAGTTTTTGATGATTTTTGATAAATGGACAATTAAATAGACTCCGATTATCATTGTTAAAATAGCATAAACTATTCTAATTGCGGTTGTTAAATTTTCACCAAAATCAAAAAATGGCGCAAATTTAAACATTTCAATACTATTAATAAAAACGTAAAAAAGTCCTACCGAAACGTAAAATGTTGTTAATCTTTGCGAAAATAAACTCTTATTTTTTTTCATACGGACTCCTTATTATTAATAATAATGATATCATTAATTATTAAAAAAACAAAACTTTTGAAAATTTATTCAAAAGCAATAGTTATTATATATTTATTTTTTAAATCTTTGGCTTCTAATATTATCTAGATCACTAACTAATTCTGTAATATCATTTACAACCTTTATCTTACCATCGTCGCTTTTTTCCTCTGTTTCTGCTTGATATTCAGGCATTTCTTCTAATTGCACTTCAAGTTTTGAATCATCTGCAAAAATAAGTTTCTCTTTAAAATCTGGATTTGGTTCTAAAGTTAACTCGTCTAGAACTTCATCATCAAAATTCCCCTCATCTTCTTCATCCATTTCGAAGTTTTCACTTCAATAATTAAAGAAAGAAATCATAGCCTGAATTCTTATTAAAATATAGTAACTTGTTGTCTCAATATTTTGCATTTCCCTAGACGTTTTAAGTAGAAATGACAACGGGTGGGAAATTTCATATAACTCAATAAATATAGTTATCCCTTCTTCAACATCAGTTCAAACATCATCTAAAGCGATTACATTAAATAATTTTTGCTCATCTTTACCTAATAATTGATATTCTGTTGCGATTTTTCCAAATTCATCTAAATCCTCTTGGCTATCTTTCGCGATTAATTCCTTAATTTCTTCAAAATCCAACGGTTCCTTATTTTCTAGACTTCTTTTAGCTGAAATTTCAAACCATTTATTAGCAATATTAATAACATTATCAATTGTGTATAAAAATGAATATATTTCATATAAATTCGTGTCTGCTTGTTCAATGAATAGCTTATTGATAATTGTGCTCATTACAGCCTTAAATTTATTAAACTTTTTGCAAAAATCTTCAAATTCATCTAAAAATTCAAGATTCTCAATCATTTTAATTAAATTCTTAACACTTTGATCTGTTATTTGCTTACTTTCAAAAGACTCCTGTAAATAGTCCAAGTTTACTGAGATTGTGCTTATAATTGGCTCAAATCACTTCAAAATAGCTTGAGCTTCTTTTTCTTTAAAATCGTGCATCTTTTTCCCTCTTCTTTTATTTTATTATTATCTCTTAAAAAATGATTTTTTCAAAATAATAGTTTAAAATTATTTAAATAAGGAGATTTAACAATGATTAATTTTGCAAAACCAGATAATTTAACAAAAAATGAAGCCGATAAATTAGTACATTTAATTCCTTACTGGGAAAAGGCGGGTATTTTAGTTAGTAAAAAGCTGAACAAATGATTAATCAAATTTGCTTCTGAAGGTAAGGGATATTTAAAAACAATTGATATTAACGGTGATGTTACTGAACAAATATTTTACAATGCTATTAATTTCGCTAATTTTTATAATATCAAAATAAACAAAATAAAAGCCAATCCTAAGATTTTAAAGAAATTTTCAAAAATGATTGTTCAAACCACAGAACTAATGGCCATTTGCCAGGCAATAAAAATTATTACAGAATTTTATTCAATTATAGAAAAAGAAACCGTTTCTGAAAAAAGGAACTTAGCCATCAGTCTCTTAAATGATAAAAACTTTAAAATTTTTGAGCAAAGCAAATCAGAAATAATGTCCCAAATTGGCGATGATGAATATTTAGATATTACTTTTAAAGAAGCCGCAATGTTTGATGGAAGAATATTTGAATCAAAAAATATTACTTTTAAAGTTCTTAGTTACCTAAGATTGTTATCTAAAAAGAAAAAAATAAGCGAAAGCGTTCTGATGAACTGCAATTACTCATTATTTTTTAGTGAAAACTTTTCATGATATCTTAAAAAATATCTAAACAATTTTATTATTAATATCTATTAATTTATTAGACATTTTTCTAATTCAAGAATCAATTCGTTTAAGTATTTAATTAAAGGTTCATAACTTCTTGGATTACAAATATCAACGCCATATTTTTGAAATAAATCCTGAGGCTCCAAACTTCCCCCATCCTTCAAAAATGAAACTACCTTTTCTGAATCTCCATTTTTAAAGTCTTGAAATAATTGAAAACTCATAACTAAACTAAGCGCATATTTATATAGGTAAAATGGTTGCTCAAAAATATGAGAACTAAGAGATCATGAGATGTTTTTTAAATTGTCATCATATTTGTCAAAAGGACTTTTACCAAATATTTCTGTATCAGTTTTTTTGTTTAATGAAACAATTTTTTCTAATGTGAGATTTTCATCTTTATCAATTACTTTAAAACATTCAAATTCAAAATATGATTCTTGAATACCATGATAAAAATTATTTATGATAAATTCAATTCTTTCTTTCAAAATATTTGCTTTCATTTCTTTTGAAATATTATTGATCAATAAATAGTCTATAACAATTTGTTCGTTTAAAGTACTTGAAACTTCTGCAATAATATTATTAAAATAATTTAATGGTTTTTGTTGTTGGTCTTTTGAGAATTTATTATGAACCGAATGACCCAATTCGTGTGATAAAGTTAGCATGCTTGAAAAATTGTCATTTCAATTCATTGAAATTAGTGATCCAAATTCATAAGAAAATGTTGTAAAAGCTCCTGATGATTTATAAGGACTTTCAAAATAATCTATTTTATTTTCCAATAAAGCATCTTTTAGATTTTCAACATATTCCTCACCAAGGGGTTGTAATGCTTTTTTTATGTGCTCAACACCTTGTTTTAGGCTTATTTTTTGAAAAGCATCTGGATAAAAAATTAAACTAGCGTCACTACTAAAATATTTTTCTTTAAATCCTCAGTAATTTTTAACTAAAGTAAAATATTTATGATAAAGACTACTGTTTTCTGAAGCAAATTTAACTAAGGCTTTAAAAGACTCAACAGAAATATTCTCTTCACCGAAAAAATTTTCCTGAAAATCTTTCATTCCAATTAATTTTAGAGTTTCAGTTTCCTCTTTAATAATTGATTCATAAATTTTGGCAAATCCATATTTGTTCTCAAAATCTTTTTGGTGATATTTTCTAACAGCTAAAGCACGCAGCTCTTGATCTAAAAACGGATCACTTTTTTCCAAAATATCAACGTATTTACTTTGAGTCAACTTATATTCTTTATTTTTATAGTTTAATATTGGGGTTTCATTATCTTTATTTTTTAATGAATCATACATTTCATAAATTAATCCGCTACTCTTGCTAACTTTATCCAAAAGAACTCGGTCTTTTTCGGGTAGTAAATATTTTAAATTTTTAAAGAATTTTTTATAAGTTCTACGATATGGTTTTCAAGATTCCTTAGTTTCTAACCACTCATAAATTTGTTTTTCCCCGATTCCCTTAATTTCATCTTCAATTCAAGAAAATTGACCATCAAATTTTTCCATTTCTTTATCATAAATTGCTTGAAAATCTAACGCAATTTTATGATGAGGTTCAACATCTAGAATTTTAAAAAATTGTTCAATGCGGCTACTGATAACATTTCCTTGTTCAGATAATTCATCAAAATCACAAAAATCTTGATAGTTTTTCAAACTACCCTTAAAAAGAGTTTGTGCTCGCATATTGATTGATAATAATTCTAAATCTTCAAGAAATTCTCTTTTAGTTTTGTATAGTTTATCAACATTTCATTTATACTTATTTTTTGCTTTTTCTCTATTCATTTTCTTACTTACTTAACTTTAGTTTTAATTCATCTAATTGATTTGGACTAACAACGTCTGGGGCATTGGTCATTGGATCAATTCCGTTTGAATTTTTAGGAAAGGCAATTACATCTCTGATAGAGTTTGTTTGAGCTAAAATCATTAATATTCTATCAATTCCTAAAGCACATCCAGAATGGTAAGGCGCACCAAATTTATAGGCATTAATAAATCACCCAAAGTTTTTTTCAACAGATTCAGGAGTCATTTCAACTGCTTTAAACATTCTCTTTTGAATTTCTTCGTTGGTAATTCTTTGACTACCTCCACCAATTTCAAAACCATTCATTACAATATCATAAGCAGCAGCTAAGGCTTCTTTTTTATTTACATCAAAATCAGAAATTGACTCTTCTTTTGGTTGAGTGAATGGATGGTGTGCAGCAACAAAGCGATTTTCCTCTTCAGAAAATTCGAATAGCGGAAAGTCGATAACTCATAATAGGTTAATTTCGTTTTTATCAAATAATTCATAAATTTTAGCAACATGATTACGAATCGCACCAAGTGCTTGACTCACCAAGTTGTATTCCCCTTTTGCAATTAGTAAAGTACAATCGCTTTTTATTTTAAATATTTCTATTAAATTTTTCTTCTCATTATCACTTAAATTTTTAGCCAAACTGCCACTTCACTCCCCATTATTAAATTTTAAAAAAGGCAAGTTAGGTAGTTTATTTTGATTAGCTGTTTCAGATAAATATTCCATTTCCTTTTTCCCAATTAAATGGTCAACCTTAATTCCACGGACTGAATCAGAATTTATATTTTGAAATAAATTAATTTCTGTTTTTGAAAAAATATTATTACAATCGTGAATTTGCAAGTCAAAACGCAAATCTGGCTTATCAATTCCGTATTTAGAAATTGCCTCAGCGTAAGTTATTCTAGGCAATGGGGTTTTTAATTTAATCTTTTTAGTTTCTCAAATAATTTTTGTTAATAGCCCTTCAATATTATTTTGAATATCTTCAGGGGTAGCAAAACTCATTTCCATATCCAACTGTGTGAATTCTGGTTGTCGATCAATTCTTAAATCTTCGTCACGGAAACACTTGGCAATTTGAAAGTAACGGTCAAATCCAGCAATCATAAGAAGTTGCTTGTATAGCTGTGGAGATTGTGGTAAAGCATAAAACTTATGATGATTTGTACGACTTGGAACTAAAAAGTCCCTCGCTCCTTCTGGAGTTGATTTACCAAAAATTGGAGTTTCAACCTCAATGAAATCATTTTCACAATAATAATCACGAATTATCTTGTTAACTTTGCTACGCAAAATGAAATTTTTTTGAAGTTCTTCTCTTCTCAAATCTAAATATCTAAATGTCATTTTAGTGTCTTCATTTGATTCTAAATTATCTTTAATTTCAAAAGGAGTTAATTCTGCTGAATTTATTATTTCAATTTTGCTTACCTTAACTTCAATTTCACCAGTAAACATTTCAGGATTACTATTTTTTCTTTGAATAACTTCACCAGAAACTTCGATTACAAACTCAGGTTTTAGTAATGAAAGATTTAATAAATTCGCGTCTTCAATAATTAATTGAGTAACTCCATAACGATCTCTTAAATCAATAAAATTAAGACCTCCGAGTTTTCTGGTTTTTTTAACTCAACCTTGTAAAATAACTTTTTGTCCAAGATTTTTTTTGGTCAATTCTCCACAATTGTGCGTTCTTTTCATTTTATAATTCCTCAATTAAAAAGTTTAATATTTTTTCAAATTTAACCTTTTCTTCTTTCATGGTAGTTTGGTTTTTAATTATTACATAATTTTCTTTTAATTCTTTATCTCCAATTAAAAGAATATTTTTACTTTTAAGCGACTCTGCTTTTTTGAAATTAGACTTCAAGCTTCTATTTACAAAACTAGTATCCGATTTTAAACCAGCTTTTCTTAACATAAATAGTAATGAACTTGTGAATAATTCAGCTTGTTTTGATAATGGTATACAGTAAACATCTAGCTCAGTTGGCTGAGAAATACTAATTTCAGCATTTTCTAGAGCTATCAATATTCTTTCGATTCCTAAGGCAAATCCGGCTCCCGAAATTTGTGGACCTCCTAGCTCTTCAACTAAATTATCATAACGTCCACCAGCTAATAATGTAGATTGCGATCCTTGACGTTCATCATTTGATACAATTTCAAAAACAATGCCAGTATAATAGTCCAATCCTCGTACTAATTTAGCATCAATTTCTAAGCTAAAATCCATTCGCTTTAGAATACTTAAATACTCCTTAAAGTATTGATCATCTTCAGGGCTTAAAAAATCGCTCATTGAAGGAA
Source organism: Spiroplasma alleghenense (assembly GCF_003363775.1). NCBI lineage: Bacteria > Bacillati > Mycoplasmatota > Mollicutes > Entomoplasmatales > Spiroplasmataceae > Spiroplasma > Spiroplasma alleghenense. Next base: position 516,744 of record NZ_CP031376.1, on the reverse strand, counting down.
TATTATCAAATTTTTCTTGGTCTACTTTACAATCTAAAACTCTAAGAGTATTTTTTTCAATTCGATTCAAACAATCCTCGCAAAGCTTCATTTTAGCCAGACTATCTTTTAGAACTTTGATATATTTTGATTTGTTTTCCCCTGAGATTAAATAATTTATTTTCACACTAAAATCTTGCAAACCGATATTGCTTAAAATTTCTATTCCTGAAGTAATTAATTCCGCATCTAATGATGGTGATTTACCTCCAAAAATTTCAACTCCAAATTGGGTGAATTGACGTTGTCTTCCCGCTTGGGGTCTTTCATAACGAAACATTGGACCAAAGTAAAATTGCTTCAGTGGTAGATTTTCTTCTAAATATAGTTTATTTTCTATTACACTTCGAACAACTCCGGCTGTATTTTCAGGTCTTAAAGCTAAACTACGATTTTTACGATCCTGGAACACAAACATTTCTTTGTTGACAATATCACTACTTTCCCCCGCTGAACGCGAAAATAAATCATAACTTTCAAAAATAGGAGTTCTGACTTCATTGATATTATACAATTCCATTACATTTCTTATTATCATTTCCAAAGCAAAAAAATCTTGCGCTTTTTTACCGAAAATATCTTCTGTTCCACGTGGTTTTTTAAGCATTCTACACCTCTACTCTAATTAATATAACAAATAAATTTATCAATTCAAAATTTTAATAAAAAAAACAAGTATTAAACCTGCTTTTTTAACGTTTTTTCTTATCACTGACTCCGCGAATCATTTTCATTGCAGCATTCATGTCGCGATATTTTTGTTCTTGGGCAATCCCTTCTTCTCAAATGGGATTAATTGTTTCTTGATCCTTAGCCGATTCTTTAACAGATTTTAAAATAGTATCAGGATTTACACCTTGTTCAATTTTTAATGCCTGTTCAATTGTTAAGAACGGATCGAAAGGACGTTGATGCTTTTCAGTTAAACTTGAAATTTGCATACGAATTTGAGAACTTGAAGTTTTTCCATCCTTAAATTCAATTTGTCACTGAATTGGGAACATATTTTCAAAACGGTATGGTTCTTTTGTAATTAAATAAATTGTATTAGCAAGCCTTTCGAAACCAACCTCTCCTTTAAAAAAGTTGGTAGCCTCTGTTATCTTTTGTCCTTCATCATCAATTAAGTATTTAGAAATATGAACTTCATAGATTTTTTCCGCTCATTCTTCTTCAGGAATTAAGTAAAAATTAGTAAATAGTGTTGAGTTAAAAATATGTTTATCACCTTCAAAAATAGAAAAATTAAATCTATCAACAGAAGTGGTGTCAATTACGATTGAAAAATCCTTAGTATCAACAACCTTATTCACTCACTTCATCATTGATTGAATGTATTTAAGTACGAACTTTAATTTAATACTTGAAAAAATTAAAGTTTTTCATCTTGTAAAATTAAAATCATATTCTGAATCTTTTCGGTTTGATGCGATATTGGTATTCAAGTCAGCTTTTATGAAATCGTCAACTTTTAGATTAATCATTTCTTTTTTCATTTTATTTACCCCTAAAATCTTATATGATTATAACATATTTTAAGATTTATTCCAACTCCCCCCAGATTATAAATAATCATTAATCAGTTGCTGAAGTAACCCTTTCAACGTAATTAATGTTTGGCATAGACCTTAAATTTGTAATTATTTGGTTTAAATGATTGTGGTCTTTAACTTTAACTAAAAATTTACCTTTAACTTGTAGTTCTGCTTGAGAAACTTGAACATTAGCGTCATATACTGATGATTTTAAATGTGAGAAAGTTTTTGTAATATCAAAAAGCAGATTTGGACGATCATCACCTTTGATTTGAATTTGGACAAAATAATCTTTGCTTTGAACAACATCTTTATTTCAACTAACCTTAATAAGACGAGTTTTCATTTTATCCCCTTGAATATTTTGACAGCCACTGTCATGTATCTTTATACCATCACTTTTGGAAACATATCCAATAACATCCTCAAACGGAATCGGCAAACAACAATTTGAAATTGTGGTTTGGATATTTTCAATTCCAGCAACAATAATGTCATTTTTTACACGTTTGTCAATATATTTTTTACTACGGAATTGATTAAGGAACTGATCACTTTGATTGTTATCAGTATCAATAAATACTAATTCAACCGCTTCTTTAATTGTAAAATCTTTATTTGCAACTGCTAGTAAAAAAACATCAACACTCGTGTAATCAAGAACTTTTAATTTATCTGCAATTTGAGATTCGTTATTAACTTTTCACTTTAAATTGTTTTGTTCAATATATTTATTAATTTCTGTACGAGTGTTGGCAATTAGTTTTAAAGAGTTTTGCTTTTTAGCTTTAGTTTCAGTTTCGTTTTTTTGAGTTAAATACTTTCTGATTTTATTTCTTGCTGCATTAGTTTTAGCATGTTTCAATCAATTATCATTTGGAAATTGTTTAGAACTTGTTTTTATCTCAATAACTTCTCCAGAATTTAATATTGTATTAATCGGTGAGAAGACCCCGTTTATTTTAGCTCCCGTTGTATGTTCACCAACCTCTGAGTGAATTCTATAAGCAAAGTCTAAAACTGTTGATCCAAATGGCAAGGTAATTACTTGACCGTTCGGAGTCAGAACATAAACAGAAGAAGCAAAAAAGTCTGATTGAATACTTTTCTCAATGAACTTATCTTTTTCATACTCACCTTTTTGTTCTTCAAACTCAACTCCACTACTTGAAAGTTTCTCTAAGTCAATAATTCTAGTAAAAATATCAATTTTTTCGTCTAATTCTTTTTGTTTTTGTTGAACATCAATTATTTCATCTTCTTTATATCTTCAGTGAGCAGCTGCCCCAGATTCAGCAACAACATCCATTTCCTTAGTACGAATTTGAATTTCAAAAATAACCCCGTTTTTATCAGAAACAGTAGTATGCAGGCTTCGATAGAGATTATTCTTAGGAGTCGCTATATAATCCTTAAAACGACCTGAAAGTGGTGTAAAAATTTGATGGACAATTCCAAGAATTTGATAACATTCATCAACAGAATTTGTAATGATTCTAACCGCTAGAAGATCATTAATATCGTCAAAATTTTTACCAAACAATGTCATCTTTCTATAAATTGAATAAATTGTTTTTGTTCTACCAAAAATTTCAATGTTTTTAAGACCCTTCTCTTCTTCTAAAACAACGGCTAAATAATCCATGATTGCATCAATAGTTTCAGAACGTTCACTTAAATCTTTTTCCAACAATTCTGAAATTCTTTGATATTCACCTGGATTAATAATTTTAAAACTTAAATCCTCTAAGAGAGTTTTGGCAACCTTCATTCCAATTCGATGTGCAATTGAAGAATAGATTTCTAAAGTTTCGCTGGCAATTATTTGTTGTTTTTCTTCTGGTAAATTAATAATTGTTGACATATTGTGCAAACGATCAGCAATTTTAATAATAATAACTCGAACATCTTTTACCATTGAAAGATATAATTTTTTTAAATATTTAGCTTTAATTTGCTGACGTTTTTCCTTTGAAAAGTATGTAACTTTTGTAACAGCTTCAACCAAGTCAGCAACTTCCGTTCCAAATTTTGCCTCAATCTCTTCGTAAGTAATCGGTGTGTCTTCAATAATGTCGTGTAACAAACCTGCAATTATTGTTTTAGGTCCCATTCGCCATTGAGCAAGAAAATATGCTGTTGAAATTGGGTGAATGATATACGGGTCGCCATTACGGCGTTTTTGGGTCTTATGAGCCTTTTCTGCGAATTCATACGCAGTTCTAACTTCAGCAATTAATTCGGGTTTGAAAATGTATTTCTTCATTTCCATTTCCACAGTATCATAATCTCTAACTTCAACAAAATTAAAACTGACACTTAATCTTTCTCGACTCATAAAATCACCTCATGTCTATATTAATTAATTATAACAAAAATTGTTAGTTGATATGTTATTAAAAAAATAATAAAAAACCACCCAGGGGGTGGTTTTTAATATTCTAGTAAACTTGATAAATTATAATTTTTGAACAAATCATTTTCGTGCAAGAATTTTAAATCCGCTAAGAAAACAATTTCTTTTACTATGGCTTTTTGATTTTCAATTAGATTAATAATACCTTGAGTTGTTCCTCCAGTTGCCAAAACATCATCAACAATCGCTACCTTATCATTTGGTTTAAGATCATCTAAATGAATTTGAAGTTCTCCAGAACCATATTCTAATGAGTAATCTGTTTTAACCGTTGCTCTTGGCAGTTTTCCAGGTTTTCTAATTAGAACTAAACGTTTTTTAGTAGCATAGGCAATTGGAGCAGCAAAAATAAATCCACGTGCTTCAGGAGCTACAATGACATCAATATCATTTTTTAAAATCAATTTAGCCATTTCATCAATCGCATGTTTAAAAGCGCTAGCATCATTTAATAACGGTGTGATATCTTTAAAAGTAACACCTTTTTTAGGAAAGTCTTTTACATCTACGATATATTTTTTTAAATCCATGTTTAATACCTCTAGTCGTTAATACCTTCTATTATTTGTTCTTCTTGAGATACTTTTAGACTATTAATGTATCTTTTAAATGCTAAACGATTTCTTAATCTTCATTGTTCCAAGAATATTCAAATTGGGATAATAATAAACATTGTTACAAACATCGAAATAACTATTCCCAGCAACATTGAAAGTCCAAAGGCAAAAATATTTGGCATTGTCAATATCATAGTAATCGCAATTGCAACATAGAATATTCCGATTAATAATAATCTTTTTATCGCAAAATTCATAACATCAACAATAACTTCTTTTAAATAGTTATTATCTTTCGCAGCTCTAGATAGTTTTACTGAGTTTTCCTTTTTTAGTTCCTTCAGTTTTACCATTTCGGCATTTTTAGCTGCTTTGAATTCTTTTTTGATATTTTTTTTATCTTCTTTTGATATTTCTTTGCTTTGTAATTTTAATTTTAGTTCTAATTTTAATTTTCTTACGTCAGCTCTGTAAATAGCTGCGTTTTCGCGGTTATTTACTGAAATATCAATTTCCTTGTTAAAGTAGTTTGTTAATGATTTTTCGTTTTTACTCTGAATTAATACTTTTCCATGATTTAGAATCATTATTGCGTTTGTTAAAATAAAACTTATTAATATCGAAGCAGAAATAATTATACTAAATCCTAAAGGAATTTGTAGTACTACCATTGCTGAAGCAAAGGTTGCAAGACCTAGTGTGAGAGCCAGTGTAATGGCAACATAATAAGTCCATTTAAAACGAATAATAATATAAATTATTAGACCAGCAATTATTATCAATAAAGAAATTGCTAATTCTTGAATTAACTTAACTGTTGAGAAAGGACTTAAAATTAGTCTTTGAACTCCACGCTCTGGGTCGTTTGATGAACCAGCGGTTTTATCTGTAAATTGAATCAAGATATTGTTAATTGATTTTAAAACTTTTTTATTAGTAGTTTTAAAAGTTAACATAATTCAAGGTGCTTGATCAGCCTTATCTCCAGTTTGCTCAAATTTAGTGTAGTTTACACCAAAATTTGTTTTAATACTTGGGGCCGATAAATTTGAACTTGTTAAAATTTTGAAATACTTGTCTCTTGAAATTACAAATTCTAGCATTTCAGTTGCTGATTTAGTTTTTTGATAGAGTTTTTCATTTTCATTTACTGATGGACTTACTAGTAAATCTTTTGCAAAATCTTGTAATTCGGTTGGCACAGGTTCATCGTCAATTCATCAAGTTCCTGAACTCAGTTCCTCGACTTTTGAATAAGTTGATTCAACATAATCTCCTCAAATATAGAATTCTGAACCCTTACCAAATGATGAATCATAATTTGGTCCAACACTTAGACCTAACACAGTTGCCAAAGAAGCTAACAATGCAATAAAAATTAAAAATAATTTACTGAATTTAAAGATTCCTCTTTCTCGTCTTTTTACACGAATTTTTTCAGCAGCAGTTTTTGGAGTTTCAGGTTCATTTGGAATCACCAGGTTTTCTTCATTATCAGATTCCCTAACAAGAGAGTCATCTATACTAAAATTATTATCAATTAGATATCTTGTCTCTTCGATTGCAGCATCGATTTTGAAAACTTTTGGGTTGTTCTCAAGTGCTAAATATTTATTTTTTTTGATTTCATATTTATCAATTTTTTTCTTGAATTTTTCAACCAAAACATTTTCATATTTTTGTTCTTTTTCTAGGCGTTTTTGTAAAGCTTTCTCACGTTTTATTTTTAATTGTGCTAATTTTTCATTATATTTTGATAAAAGAATTTCATCTTTAGATAAAATTTTATCTTGCTTTTTAACTAATTTATCAATAGCATCTTGGTATTTCTTAACTAATTTATCATTAGAATTTTCTTGATAAAATGCTAATTTTTCTCTTAATTTACTTATTTTTATACCCAAAGGTTCTTTGATGCTTGCTGCCTTTATTTTTGCATCTAGACTGTTGTATTTCATTTCAATCATGAAAGTGGTTTTTTTAGACATGGTAGTATTTATTGCAAATCAATTTGGGTGTAAATCTAAATATTCAGTTTTAGCTAAATAATAAATCATTACACGAATTACAAAAATAGAAAGAATGATTGTAATAAAACCACCAATTGTAACTAGAGTTGCAAAACTTTTAATTACATTTGAAGAATTTCAAAACAGAATAATATTTGGAATAATAAGAACTACAGCAGCATCAACTACCCCTCCAATTGTATCTCTATGAGAAATAATAAATGAGGATTTGAAACTTCGTTTCTTTAAGAACATACTTTTTTTCATTGCTTCAAATAAAGTTATATTCATATCCAAAATTAAACCAACAACAATAAATATCGCGCCAAGAGTTTCGACTCCAAATGTTAAATTAAATACATTGGCAGAAACCATCATTATGGCTATTGTTGTCGAAATTACTATAATCAAGAATAGTCCTAGTAATCTATAGAAAATTAGAAGGAATATCGCAATTAAAACAGCAATTAAAATTAATGCAGCTGAAGAAATTAAAAATAAAATTCAGCTTATTGTTCCTTGATTTTCACTAACTGAAAATACAAAAAACGAGAAACCTTTTGAAGCTGCTTTAAAAGTTGCTTCAGCTTGTTTTGCTTGAGAGAAAGTTGAAGTTTGTGCAAAGAATGCTTTACCTGAATCCCCTATGAAACCACCACTTTTAGTCGCTGGCTCTGATTTAGATACATTACCTGAATAAAGGAAATATTCACTAAATCTATCTTGATCAACTGAAAGAGCGGTATTGAAAATGTTGTTTGAAAGTATTGAAAAAACGTCTTTTATTTTTCCAATGTCTCCAAAAACTGTATTTGATGTTCAACCTCTAACTGGAGTTTTGTATTTTCCATTTGTTCCATCGAAGTCCTCTTCAGTTGAGTTAGGATCATAAATATATTTGTTGGTGTCTGAAAGGAATTTTCAAGATCCCATAACTTTTTTAAATTGATCAGCTGTTTGGAAGGCACTAGCTTCTGAAATTAAACTTTCACGACGAATTGAAGTCTCATTATTATCTGAATAAGTGTATTCTCCAAAAAATAAATCAAATAAAACTTTTTTAAATAAATCATCTTGTGAATTACGATATTTTTCTCTTAATGGTTTTAGAATTTTATTAAATCAAATATCAAGACTTTCATCACTTGAATTATTAATTGCATAGTAAGTTCTAAAATCATCTAAAAAACTATCAACATCAGTCATAATAGTAAGCGGTGTAGGATCGCCATTTTCAGGATTTAGAGAATCAACTATTTCACTGAATTTTCCACCTGCAGAAGGTAAGTCAAATCTAATAAATGGCGCATTTCTTGTTCCTTGACCAATAGTTGTTGCAGAAGCTCCTGAGAAAACATCACTCATTTTTGTACGCTTATTATCATCACTAAAAAGTAAATCTTTTCAGCTTGAATCAAAGATAAAAATTCCACCACTTCTTTGAATTGTTGTACGAAAACGACTTTCATTGTTATCAAAAGAAGATTTTGGAGCCGAAACTCTTAAGTAGTGTTTATCTGTTGCGATTACGTTTACTTGTTGGTTCCCCATTGGATCAATTTTATTATTTAAAATTTCTGCAGCCGCCTCCGCGTCACCATTTGGTAGACCAATTGCAGAGTTTCCAGAAGAATCAGAATTATCAAAAACACCAACTGTAGCAACAAAACTACCTTTGATGTCCTTACCAAATTTAATATTATCATTCACTGAAGATGCCGAGAAAAAGATACTTATTATCATTGCAACTGTAATAAATAAAACAGTTAAAACTCTAAAGAAATTCTTGTTGAATGAATTTGATTTAAATTTTTTATTTTTCACGAAATCACTATCCCTCTAAAATACTTTTCAAGTCATTTTCCAATGAATCTCCCTGACGAGTATATTCTTTTATATTTAGATACTCCATTAAGTAATTTATTTTAATGTTAAAAATGAAGTAAGAAGCTTCGCTTATTGACTTAATTTTTCTGCCTTTTAAAACAAAATTTCTTAAATAATCTAAAACTTCAATAATAGATATGTTGTAAATTTTGTGGCGTAATTCGATCGTCTTGATTTCCAACATAGCAAGAACATAGTTTTCTAGAACGGTCTTGTTTTCTGGATTAATCAAAATATACACCTCATAAATAACTCTTATTATTATATTGATTATTTAGTTAATTTTCTACTTTTTTACCATTTTTTTTAATTTTTATTTTTGCCTGTCTACGAGCCTCGCGCTCTTTTAAACGATTTGACTTTACAAAGGCAACCTGACGGATTTTTTCAAGTTCATTTGCGTCAGCAACAACCGACTGATGAACATATTCTCTTTCGTCGTTTTTCTTAACTTCAAACTTGAATAATCCCTTAATTTCCTTGGTCTTAATCACATTAACTTTTGCAAACGGATCGGTAGTAAATATCAATTTTTCGATTATATCTCAATCCATCACTGACATTGATACCATTATAACACTTCGATGTAAATAGTTACCATTAATTCTATTTGTAGCATCCCAGGCCATTATATCGTTTTCATAACCATTTTCAGTCAAAACAGAGCTGATTTGGTGCATTAGTTTAGTTGTAATCATGTAAGTGCGGATTTTGTATTTTGGATACATTGCATTTGTTAAAACCCCTGAAGTAATTACTAATAGGATTGAAGCAAATAGCGTTGGTCCAAAAATGAATTTAACTCTTAATCAAGCTTCTAAGTGTCTTGGAAGATTACTATATCCATTTACCACGGAATTAATATATAAGTAATTTCAAGCTGTAGCTTTTTGAGAGTCAGTTAATCCACTTGCGATAAGTTTATCGTAATCAAAGAGGAATAAACCATTTTTGAATAACAAAGCATTTTGCTCAATTAAAGGATTGAATGAATAGTAGAATTGTGGATCAAAATAATGAGAATTATTTTTTCAGAATTCAACAAAATTATCAGTATTTGAAGCCAATTCTTCTGGCCCATTATATTTTGAATGAATTAAATTATTAAACATTGAACTAAATAAGTCAATTTTATCACCATTGACAGTAACATAGTTTTTACCAGCAAAAGCTGATTCAAAATCCAACGTCTTTAATGCTGATATTAGTAAATCATTGGAAAATAGTGATGGGTTTAAAACAATAGCATTCAAAATAATAATCACTGTCAAAATAAATAAGTTAATATTACGATTTAAGCTTCCTAGTGGTTTTGATTTCTTACGTGAAATTCAAACTGTAATAAAATCCATTCCCCCTGTTGATGAACCAATTTTATAAATAAAAGAATAAGCTGTTCCGATTAAAGCTCCCCCAATAATCGCAAATAAAAATAGCCAAATTGAATTGTTTCAACTTGCAGGATTTTGGTCTAAGATATTTACATCAATTAGCAAATGAAATTCTTGGGGATTAATTAATGGTATTAGTCTAATAATTTGGTCAAATGCGATTTGTAAAACTATGTATAAAAAAGTGGTAAAAGTAAATTTTCACCCTAGTCGCATAATACCAAAAATCATTAATGGAATATTTAATAGAAAGTAGTAAACAAAGTACAAGGCTGCTTGTTGGGCGATTTCATCTGAAGAAAGTAAACCAAAGAAACGAGCTAACGAACCAAGACCGGCTGGGAATAGCCCTGTTGGTCCAGTCGAGGTAATAAAGTAGTCAAATGCTATTGTTGCTAAAAATGCAGAAAAAGCCACCATTCCAAGGTCTTTTCAGAATCTGATTTTAAAATAGTTGGCGATTAAAATTGATTGCTCACGTCGGGAAATTAAATTTTTTTCAATTTTTGAGAAATTGGCTGATTGAGATAATTTTTCAATTCCAAGTTCCTCACTTACTTGGCCGTCTGGAGTGATAACAATTTCGGTCTTTTCAAGATTTACTACCGAAGGGATAATTTCTTCTTTAGTAGTTATTTTGGCTTCTTTATCTTTCAATTTATCTGACATAATCTTTCCTTCTTTAATATCACTCAATAAACTAATAATAAACTAAAAAATGAAAATAGTCTTAAAAAAAAATTTTTTAAGACTATTTTTTGCGATAATTAGAAATAATATTACCAAAAACATGTTTTTTTGAGACTCGATTTGCAATCTTGTCTCTTAAAACTTCAGTATCATTTGGCTTACTTTTTTTGCCTTTAACAGTTTTGGTTTTTAAGACTGATATCTTCAAATACTCCAGATTAAGTTTTTCCTCAACCTTAATTTGATTATTTTGATTTTTAGTTTTAGCTTTCAAAATTAGTTGCTCGAATTTGGCATCTCTTGGTGGTACAGCCTTAATCTGGGGCTTGGCGCGAATATTTTTTTGTTGGTCTAAAAGTTTTTGATCGCGTTGTTTTTTTTCGGCCAAAAAGTTCTGATAACCTGCATTTTGATTTTTAGAAGAATTACTCATATCTACCTCACAATAGTTTAATTTTACTGGAAAAAGTTAAAAAAAAGAAACCCTAAGGCTTCTTTTTGTTATTTAGCTAATTCAGTTTTTAGTCTAATTGTTACTTTGAATGATCCAACTTTAATTGGGTCGTAGTCATTTCTTGAAATATCTACAACTGTATATTTTTGTTGGTTAGATTCTGAGTAACCTAAGAATTTAATTGGTTGGTTAGCTTTTTTAGCAGTTTCGATGAATACTGGAATTTTTCTGTTTCCGATTGCTGGAATTTTAAATAGAATTGCGATTTTTGTAAATGGTGATTCAACATCTTTTAAATCGTTATTTAAGTATTTCATAAATTCGTTAACAACTAATTCACTACCAAATTTTCTTTCTTCAACAAACTCGTGAGTTTGGTTATTTGTAATGTAGAAAGAAACTAATGGGTCACAAGTTACCATAAGGTATTTGTTTTGTGCAGTAGTTCCATCGTATGCATATGATGATTTGTCTTGTGAACGGTCAGCGATAGTTTTTGCGATTGCTTTAGCAGTTTCTTCAATTGTGAAGATTTTTTCTGCTTTAACATCGTATTTTGCTGAACGGTTTCATAACAATTCATCTTCGTTTACGTGCATGTTTTCTAAGAACATAATTTTTTTCAATCATTTTTTAGGAGCATGTTTTCATTCATCTTCTCCTAAAATAATTTTACTTGGTCCTTCTTCTTCAACTTTTTGTTTTAGAACTTCAACTAAGTCAATTGCTTCTGGTTTTAAACCTTTAGCATCAAGTGCCATCAATGATGGTCCTGTTCCTGAAAGTAATTGAGTTGCAGCTGGGCTGAAACGTTTTACTCAAGCATCGTGTTCAATTTCGAATAAGTCATTAATAATGTCTAATTCATCAAGTGAGTTTTTGCTAAAGTCTAGAACAAGTTTTGAAGATAATAAGTTAAGTAATCTTATTAGTAAGAATTTCAAAGTGTTTGTTGTTTCGTAAATTTTGAATTTATGTAATGGATCATTGTCTCATGGACTTAGAGCGTTGTTGTACATAATTTTCATTGCTAAGAAGTTAACAGTTGATTTTTTAGCAACTTGAGCTAATGCTCCAGCTTCTGTATCAATTACATCAATTGTTTGTCCGTATTTGTCAACCATTTCTTTAAATTGTTTTGAGTTGTAGATTAACATATCAGCAGTACCGATAATTCCATCTGAAACACCTAATTTAAAGTTTTTAACAGTTTGTACTAATTCAGTATCAAATTGGAAAGCTTCTGGTTCATGAACGATTTGTCCATATTTAATGTCTTTAAAAACAGTTAAATCTGCATCTCTGTAAATAAATTTAGTTGACATAACAGTGTCTGTTGTATCAAATTTATCATTTGTTGATAAAGCTAAGTCTACGTTAAGAACAGTTTCTAATTGTTTGTATTCTTCCATTAGGTAAGTAATTGCCATTGCGGCGTTTGCTTTACCATAACCAATTGTAGCTATGATAAATGTTTTTCCTCTATACTTCAGAATTTGAATAACCATATTTCTTCATCAGTACTTTTTAATAGTCTTGATGTCTTTACGATCTTTCAATGTGAAGTATGCTGTTGAGATAATTCCTATCATTATCTTTTTGCACCTCATTTTTTCTTATCGCTCCTTATGCACTACTTTGAAGTAATACATAAAATGCTAATTAGATTATATTTTAATTAAAAATGTAATTCAACAAAAAAGTAAGTTTTTTTAATAAACATTTACTAAAAACTCATTTTAGTTGACAATTTATAATCAATAAGTGTTATTCTGTTTTAAATACGTCAATTGTGATTGAAAACATTTCACCCACTAGGCCATTAATAAAGTGTCCTCCAAGACTTTGGTTTTTTTTGTTAACCCCAAATAAGTGAATATGAAAATTACGGTCAGTTACTGAACCATTAAAACTTGAAACGGTAACTGTCTCTTTTTGAAAACTTTTTTGATAAAAAATTGGGTCTTCCTTTTCTAAGTAACCGTATTCTAATTCCTTCATGTAACCAAAACCAATAATTGAAGCCTCAATAATTCCATATTGTAAAATTACGTCTGTAATAATATCTTTAATATTTTCACCCGAATTTAGGACTACCAAAATTCGATTAGATCTTTCCTTTATTTCCATTAATTTTTCCTTCTTTATTTTTTATAACTTTTCTACTTTTTGCTTCTTCGCGCAATTCTTTATTAACTTGATTAATTTTCTCAAGTTGATCAATTTTTTCGTCTGAAAGACGATCTAAACCTGTTAAAGTTTGATTTAAAGACTTTACAATTTGTTCGCTAGCTTTAGGATCATCAGGATCATAATACATATTATTATCAAAAACATCCAGCAAGTTTTTATTTGGACTATTGCCGACAAAGACAGAGTGGAAGCGGTTATAGTTATTTTTAAGCTCTAATACTTTTTCACGAATCTCAGTTGGCATATCTTTTAACATAAAATCCGAAATTACCAATAAATCTCCACGTTCTCACTTCTCTTGATGCATCTTTTTGATAGCCATCATGAAAGCTGGTACAGCATTAGTTGAACCATAAAATGACTTTGATAAGAATTTTAGTATTTTTTGAATTGGAAAACTATGGGGATCTATCTCGATTTCTTCAATTTCAAAATCAGAAAAATTGATTATTAAGATTTCGCGCTTTTCCTTTAATGCTACTTTGCAAATTGCTAAAGCTAATGCTTTAGCGATAAACTCCCCTGAACCTTCCATCGAAAGACTTGTATCAATACAAATGATAAATTTTCCTTGTTTTAAAGGAATTGGTGCTTCAAACTCAACATCCACATATTCTTCTTCTGTGATTTTCTCTTTACTATGAAATAAGAAAGTTTGGAGTTTGTTTTCTGAAAATTTTTTATAAAATATTGTTTGAAGAATCGGGTTAAATAAATAACCTAATTCAGCAGGTAAAACATGTTCTAAATCCTTTGATTCTGTAATACCGACAATTTCCTCTGGGTTATAAGGAAGTTTAACCTCAGTTTCATAATAAGAAATTTTTTGAGTAATATTTATTTCATACTTATCATCTTCACCATTTAGTCGACCTAAAATCTCTGCAATTTTCAAAATTGAGCGATCTTTATAAAGATAGTCTGAAAATTTATTAATAGTATCTAAATTATTTAAAATATCATTATCATCAATCGATGTTAAATCTTCGAATGTTTCTTTTAGCATTTTATGTGCTTTGCTGAATTTGGTATAGTTATTAACCAAATCATAGATATTAACCAAGTAATTGAATCGTAAATCTTGGATCGTCTTCAAACGATAATCAACAACTCTTTTAGTCAACATAAAGGTTCATTTAGTAACAAATTCATTATAGGCGAATTCTGGGCTTATTTCCCCTTTAATTAATTTATTATTAATTTCGTCAACATTTTCTAGCATTGGCGAATCTAATTGAAACAGTTTTTTTCTAATTATTGGTAAATCATCTAAAATATTAATTAAAGTTAACTTGGCACTAATATAATGAAAATAAGCAATTTCTTCATTAACTTTTTGAGGTAACTTTATAACACTGGCGCTATTTTGCATTATTCCGTCATAAAATCCGCTAATCTTTTCATCAAATTGTCTAGCAACTTGTTTATTTTTTGTCTTAAATTCTTTGAAGAATTGATTATCAAGATCCTCTTGTTTTAATTTATTTAATTCACTCAAAAACAAATCATCATTAATTAAAGTTACCTGTTTCATTTGACACCTCTTAGTTAATCTTATTATCTATTCTTCTTTTGACTCCTCTGATGAATCAACATCAAATGCCAAAGCAATTTGCTTGTTATAATTTTTGTCAAAGAAAATACATTCCATCTTAGTATATTTTTTATATATTTTATACATATTCAAACTAATATTTTTGACGTCGTTTTCTAATTCTGTCATTTTTTGGTTTAACTTAATCGTTTCCTTGTTGTATTCACCCGCATTATCATTTTCTAAAAATAACTTTTTGTTGTCATCAAGGAACATAATTTGATTTGCCTTATGATATTGAACTCTTGAGATTTTGCTGCCCTCGTATTTTGTTTCGCTTGAACCAAAGAAAATCGGCAATTCCATCATAGTTCCCGGAATCGCTGCCAACTTATTCCAATCTCTTGCTGAGATGAATAAGTATTTTGCCATTTCTTGAGATTCTGGATTTAAAATACGATAATAGGTACCCTGGGTTTTACTTTTGTATGGCGAATCATAAACTGTAAGTCTTAAAAATTGAGTTTCAACTTGATTAATTTGCATCGCAAGGGCATCAACCTGATTTAACAATTGATTTTTTTGACCTCTAAAATCTTGTCCAAAATTTTCCAAGAAAGCATTATTAAAAATACTGCGATATTCTTTTTCTTCTTCTTCGTTGTCTCAAATGCAATATGGAATACAAAATAGGTCTGGTAAATCAGTTTCTGATCGACCATTAAAAAATGCACTGGTCTTGATAAGTCCAGATATTTTTTTTCATCTTCGATCAGAAATATAAGCTCTACCCGAAGTTGTTTGAACCAACTTATTTCTAAAATAGTGAATAAAATCCAATGTCTCACGAGACAATTTTACTTCACGAATTTCTTTTTTTCACTTATCAAGTTCAAAACTAGTTAATTGTAATTCTGGATCAACAACAACATCCAAAGAAGATTCGCCCGCTAAAAGTTGCTCAAAGTTCTCCTTAGATTTAAGCCCCTCGGCAATATATCTAATAATGAAACGGTCATATAGAGCTTCTAGACCCTCTCCAGGAGTTGGTAATTCATTTGAGGCTGAAATTAAAAGATTTAGCGGCACTTTAACATCGCGCCCACCATTTCTAAAAATTTTTTCATTAATAATCGTTAAAAGAGTATTTTGAATACTAGGACCAGCCTTTCAAATCTCATCAAGAAAACCTACATTAGCTGTTGGTAAGTAATCATCGATAACTCTGACATATCTTCCTTCTTGTAATTCTTTTATATTAATTGGACCATAAATTTCTTCTGGAGTTGAAAACTTAGACATTAAATATTCAAAGTTTTTACCATCTTTTAAAGCAAATTTAACTCTTCGCGAAATCAAAGACTTAGCGATTCCGGGCTTACCTAAAAGAAAGATAGATTCTCCACCAAGCATAGCTAAAATTGCTAGCTTAAAGATTTCTTCTTTTTCATAAACTTCAAAAGAAATTTGCTCAATTAATTTTTTTATACGGCTACTAATGTTCATTGAATACAACCTCATTTTTTTCTATTTCTTAGTTTTCAAAAATATCTTGGCGACGCTTTTGGTATTTTTCTTTTTTAATTTTTGATATATTTTCTTTAATATGTTCTCTACGAATTTTTCTTTTAATTTCTAGTAACTCGGCCTTACGTTTTTTCTTGTAATTTGGTTTAACTTTTTCGTTTTTATATTTGGCAACAACCTTTTTGGAAGCTACCTCCCCTGGTGAAAGTGGGTTATAATATTTTGGTTTTTTAGCTTTAGGACTTATTTCTACTAAATTATTTTCTATAAGTTTAAAGTTTTTAAACTCAACCCCATTTTTTTGCAATTGTTCAATTGAACTTTGATTGTCTGAATTGTGAAGCACAAATGATTGACCTGTAAAATTATTTCTACCAGTTCGACCACTTCTATGAATGTAGTATGATAAATCATTTGGCAAGTCTATTGAAATAATATGACTCACTCCATTGATATCCAAACCTCTTGCTGCCATATCGGTTGCGATAATATATTTAAATTCATTATTTTGAACTCTTTTTTGCATGCTTGCTCTGATTCTGGGGTCTAGTCCAGCGTGTAGTTCACCAACATTATTTATTCCCAAATCCTTTAATCAACCATTGACCATATTAACTTGATCTTTACGATTAACAAAGATAATTACTATATAAGGATTTATAGAGTTTATTAAATTATTAAATACTGACTGATTTTCGCGGTTTTTTGTTCATATTAAGGCATGCTCCACATTCTTATTTGATGGCTTATTTTTAGAATCATCAATGAATAGAGCGTTATTTAAATATTTAACTAAAAAAGGTTTTAATTCATTTGGTAAAGTTGCTGAAAATAAAGATATATTAACAGACTCTTTCATTTTGGAAAGCAAAAAATCGATCTCATCAATAAATCCAAGATCAAAAATCATATCAAATTCATCGATTACAACAAAAGTTGTTGTAGTTATTTTTAAAGCCCCTGTCTCATAGAGTTCTTTTAAACGCGATGGTGTTCCCACAACAAGCATTGGTTGCTGTTTATGCAGTTGTTCTTGCTGCTTTTGGCTATCTTGTCCTCCAATAAAAATCGCTTTTGAAATCTTTTTGTTAAAATTAATAATTTCGCTCGCATTTTGAAATATTTGACGAGCTAGTTCTCTTGTAGGAGTAATTATAACTGCTTGAGTTTTTTCTTCATTAATATCAATATTATTTAAAATTGGTAATAAAAAAGCATGAGTTTTACCGGTTCCCGTATGAGCTTGCGCTACGATATTTGCGTGTTTTTTTATTTTAGGAATAACAAGACTTTGTATCGAAGTCGGTTCTTTAAAACCAATTTCATTTAAAGCATCATTTATAAATTTTTTAAAACCAAAACTTTCAAAACTCATGTTCTCACCTCTTTAACTTGATAAATTATAGCATATTTGCAGTAGTTAAAGAAATTAACATCGTAAGTCATGTTAAAAGCTGCTTAAAAATTACTAAATTAATATAAAAGAATCACTTTAAAGTGATTCTTCAAAATATGAAACATTATTTCAAAAATCAAAAATTGAAATAGTGTAATCTAAGGTTGATGCTGAAATTGAATAGTAATTATTATCTTCAAAAGATTTATCAGCAATTCTTAAAGCTTTACTCGAGGTAATTGTCCCCTGTGCCACTGGTCCGAAGTCATCAACAAATGTAGTTTCCCCTCTTTTAACCGGTATTCCGCTTTTGTCATAAACTATAGCTGCTGGATTAGATTCTTCAATAATAACATTACCATAATCATCATATGCTATTTTCCCCAAAACATTAAAACGAATAAATTTAGGATAATTTTCTAACTTTGATAAATCAACATTGTAATAAAATAATTCATTTTCATCATTATTTTCATCATTATTTTCATCATCAATTAGGGATTTATTAATTTCATTTGAATCAAAATTCTCCTCAACAACCTCATCTTCTGGAACAAATATTTCAGGTGATAGTAGCCAAGGCTTTAATTCTTCATCCATAAATGTTACATTGGTAATTCAATCATTTTCATTAACAAACATTGAGTTAATTGAATTTTGCACATTTTCAACTTTAAAGTTATTAAAACTAAATCGATTACCTTGCTCTCTAGTTTTAGAAAACATTCAAGAGAACTTTTTATTTTTCTTTGCTAGTTGAGAAAAAGCCTCATTAGCAATAATTCCAGTAGAAATATTTGTTGTTAATGCTACCTGAGTCTTTTCATCAATTTTTTGATCTGAAAAAAACTCCGAAAAATTATCATCAAGTTGTCTTTGGAGTTCTGCTGAAAAATAAGTTGGAAAATCATAATCAGCAATCTCAATGTCCTTATCTGAAATATTTTTAATTGATGCGATTTTTTCAGCATCAGTCATTTTATCATTAGGGTTATAATAGCAAGAAATAGTAGATGCACCTGATGCAAATAAGAATGTTGAGCTAGCTAAAATTAGCGTCAATTTTCGCATAAAATAACCCCCTTTTTATTTTTTTATGGCGGAAAGTCAGGGATTCGAACCCTGGGTTCTTTTACAAACAACGGTTTTCGAGACCGCCTCATTCGGCCACTCTGACAACTTTCCGAATATATAATTAAATAATATCATTATTTTCCTGATTTTCTTGAGATTGTTTTTTAGATAATTTTAAAGCTTTTTTTTCCGAAATATAGCTACCTCATTTTGAAAATACAAAAGAAAGTCCAATTGATAATATTCAAATAAGAAGCACTAAAGTTGGTATCATAGCACCAAAGCAAACTAATCACATTCCAATACCTGCAGTGTGTTTTTCAATATTGGATATATCAAATGCTCAAAGAATAATCTTATAACTTTCACGAGGCTTTAGAGACCCTCCGTTTGAAGTTGTAATAATAGCACCAATTGTGAAAAAAATTAAAATTAAGATAATCATATGAATCATTTTGCTTCACCTAGAGTAATTTATTACTTGCGGGAAATATTTTTTAATTTTAAAGTTAATTAAATAATTTGTACTTTTGAAATAAAAAATTGGGAAAATTATTATCATTGGAAAAAAGGCCAGAACAGCCCCGCTAATGATATAACCCTGACTAGCGCGACTAGCATTATTAACAAAAATAAAGTAAATTCCTCCACGAAGCAATTTAAAACCATTCTGACCACGCTCAAAATTTCCAGCAACATTCCAAGTTATTATTAAAAATAACAGCATTATTATCAGAGTAACAAAAAGTCAAAAAATTTGGGCAATTTTTTTATTTATTCTCAACTCGTTAATTATTTTTTTAAACATAATGACCTCTCTTTTTATTTTAAAGTAAAATAATAGAATTTTTTAATATTTTAAAGTAAAATTAATTTTAACGAGGATGTGGCTTAATGAATGTTATAAGAGTTACTCCAAGGGGATTTTGCCTTGGAGTTGTTAAGTCAATTAAAATTGCCAGAGAAACAGTCAAAAAGTACCCAGATAAAAAAATTTATATGATTGGTAAAATTGTACACAATGATATTATTGTTAAAGAATTTATAGATTTAGGAGTTATTTTACTAGATGACAGGAATGAAAGTCGTCTTAATTTAGTTTCAAAATTAGAGAGTGGTTCAGTTGTAATTTTTTCAGCTCATGGAACTGATTCTAAAGTTATCAATCAATCTGAAAAAAATGGACTGATTGTGGTTGATACAAAATGTGAATGAGTATTAAAAACAGAGGAATTAATTAATGATTATCTGAAAAATAATTGATCAGTTATTTTTGTAGGCAAAAATAGTCATCCTGAAACAATCGCTCTTACAAGCATCAGTGAAAAAATAACTTTAATTACTAGCGCAAATGAGGTAAATGATCTAAACGTCATCGAAAATAGCAAAATAATTGTCACAAACCAAACTACGCTTTCAAAAATAGATACTGAATTTATTTTTAAAGCAATAAAAGAAAAATATCCTAAAGCATTAATAAAAAATGACCTTTGTGATGCAACTCTTGAAAGACAAGAGGCTGTTTTAAAACTTAATCAATCCGAAGTTGATTTACTATTGGTGGTTGGAGATAAAAAAAGTAACAACTCTAATAAATTAGTAGAAATTGGTACAAAAAAAGGCATCAAGTCACTCTTGATTCAATCTAAAAGTGATATTAAGCCAGAAATTCTTAGAAATATAAAAAACGTAGCTGTGACCGCGGGAGCTAGCACACCTAGTTTTATACAATTGGATGTAATTAAATTCCTAGAAAACTATTAGAATTTCTTTCATCCATTTTGGACATCAAATTCGATTACATTGATTTCTTTACCAAATTCTTTTGTAATTTTTTCTGATATATCTTTTATAAAATAATTTTCCATATAATGACCAAGCAAAACTAAATCATTATTGTTATCTTGAGCAAAAATTACTTCATTTCATTTTCCCTCACCTGTTACAAATACTTGATTTTGCATTTTTTCAAAAAACATTGTTTGACTTCCGGCTCCAGTACAAATGAAAAAATTACTAATCATTCTTTCTAAGTTTGAATTTTTTGTGATTCTTAAATCATCAACATTAAAAATTAATTTTAAATTTTCTAGCAAATTTCTTAAAGAAATTTCTTTTTTAAAATTAAATTCATAGCCTTCACCATCTTCTCCTACACGGTTAATTGACTTAATTTCAAATTTATCTTCGATTAATTTTGTTAGAATTTGATTTTCTGAAGCATCATAATTTGTATGAATTGTAAAAATTTGAATGTTATTTTCAATTATTTGTTGAAGCATATCTTTTTTAGCAGGATTATTAAGTTCCTTTTCAATTGAATTAAAAATAAATGGGTGTCTTGAAATTATGAATTTAATTTCTTGAGAAATTGCAAAATCCAAAGCTTCTTTAGTTACGTCTAAACAAACCATTAATTTTTTAACATCCTCATTCTGAGGATCATTAAAAGTTTCTTGAATTTGAAATCCAGAAGCATCTCATTCGGCAACTAATTCTGGACTAAATTTTTCGTTTAAATAGTTTATTATTTTTGTGGTTTTCATTTATTGACTCATTTCCTTATTCGTGTATTTGTTTATTAATTTAAGTTGTTTTTTAAAAGTCTTCTTTTTTTTATCTTTTTCAGGTAGGTTGATTAAAATTTTATTTATTTTTTCCTTTTCCTTAACTCACTTATCGATAAAAAGTTGATTAATGTTTTTCATTAAAATTGGACCAAAACAAGTTTGAGACTTTGTTTTAATTT
Organism: Spiroplasma alleghenense; assembly: GCF_003363775.1. NCBI lineage: Bacteria > Bacillati > Mycoplasmatota > Mollicutes > Entomoplasmatales > Spiroplasmataceae > Spiroplasma > Spiroplasma alleghenense. Next base: position 495,293 of record NZ_CP031376.1, on the reverse strand, counting down.
TTTTACCTGCAAATTTATTTACTTTTATTATTTCATAGATAATACCATTGTCTTCAACCAATACTTCTAATTCAATAAAAAATTTTTTATCTTTTACTCATTTTCGGATTGGCTCAACTAATGTATTAGAAGAAATAATATAAGAATTAATTTTATCGCTGTCTTTTTTTAAAATTTCTAAAATTGTAGTACTGCCCATTCCCGAAATTACACAGCAATCAATTATTAAATTTTCTCTCTCCAAAGTTCATTCTAATCCCGGACTATTTATTACTTCAATAGAATCTGAAACTCCAAAATTTTTTACATTTTGTTGGGCAACTTTGAAAGGATTTTTATTTATATCACTTGCATATACATATTTAACCTTGTGACCCTTAGCTAAATAAATTGGTAAATAAGCATGGTCGGTACCAATATCAGCAACAATTTCTTCATCATCTTTTATAAGGCTAGCAATTTTTATCAATCTTGGCGTTAAAAACTTCATTTTATCCTTTAAAAAAATCTCTTAGTACTTTTGATTTAGGGTTTGCAGCTGTTGGTTTGAATTTTCTAATTGTTTTTGCTTCAATTTGGCGAATTCTTTCGCGAGTTACTTTCAATTCTTTACCAACTTCCTCTAAAGTTTTGGGTGAATCGTATTTTGATAAATGGATTTGAATGCATTTATTGCGGTATGTTTGAACTTTTTCAATTGGGGTGTCATAATGAATGTCCAAACTTATTACAGCTTCTTTTAATTCATCTACACTATCATCATCACATTCTTCGGCCAGACGAATCAAAGTTCTAAGTTTTGTTGGCAGGATTCCAAATCTCATTCTAACAACCTTTTCCTCTCTTGGAGCTAGGATTTCTAAAAATACTTCATCAATAACTTCTCTTAATGATTCCTTTTCAGCATATTCATCGGGTGATGAAATATCTTTGTCTTCAACAAAATCACCAAAATGGGTGTCATCTTCGTCTCCAAATGGTTTTTCCAAACTAACAGGTTCAATTGATAATTTTTTAATTTCGATTACTTTTGCTGCTGTGATGCCATTTCCGTATTTTTCAGCAATCTCTTTTGATGTAGGTTCTCTTCCAAATTCTTGGGTTAATTGACGTTCAATTCTTGTTAATTTATTAATCGTTTCAACCATATGTACCGGAATTCTAATTGTACGAGCTTGATCAGCAATCGCTCTAGTTATCGCTTGACGAATTCATCATGTAGCGTAAGTTGAGAATTTAAAACCTTTTTTATAGTCAAATTTATCAACAGCTTTCATAAGTCCGATGTTACCCTCTTCAATAAGGTCGGCAAAATCAAGTCCACGATTTAAATGTTTACGAGCAACAGAAATTACCAATTTTAAATTCGAGGTAATTAATTTATCACGGCCTGCTTTTACTTCTTCTTCATCATCACTTTCTAGCATTTTTGCATAAAATACCTCTTCATCTTTTGTTAAGATTTTTGAAGATCCAATTTGATTAAAGTAGGCTTTAATAATGTCTTGAATTTTAGTCTCGTTACTTATTCCTCCAACTCTATATTTTACAGTTGTTGTCATTCCAGCAGTTTTCTTCAACTCCTTTTGGGTTTTACTTCGCTCTTTAAATTCAGATTCTAAATTTTTTGATTCTTCACTCTCATCATCTGAGTTATTTAACGCTTCTTCTAATTCATCTTCATCAATTTCTTCATCAGTGAAGACAACGTTTCTATCTGTTAATTCTTTCATTAAAATTTCGATTTCATCTTCTTCAATATCAATAAATTTTTTTGTAATTACTTCAATAATTTCTTCTTGAGAAATTTCGTTGTCATTTTTTTCTAAGTATCTGAATAAATAATTTTTAAATTCTTCAAATGTTTCAATTGTTTTTACGTTTAAGCCCATTTTATTTTTTCTCTCTTTTCTTTCTAAGTTTAATAACTTCTATATAATTTTTTTCAATTATTTTATTATAATTTTCCTTTAATGCTAAGTCGCTAGTTGCTTCCATTTTCTTTAAATAACTTTTATTATTATCTTCAATCTTTTTAGTTTCTAGAATTGATAAAGAATCTTCCAATCCGTGATTACTTAATACACTTTTTAAGAAAAAATAATTAGTTTCATTAATTATTTTGTCAAATTGATTTATAAGTTTGGCGCTTTTGCTTTCATCGCTAAGATATTTCTTTATTTCTTCAGGTTGACCTGGTTCTAAATTGTGAACTCTATATATTTCAATTATTTTATTAATTAATTTTTTGTTGTTTGAATTATTAATTAAATTTAAATTATCTTCTAAATAGTCAAGCTTATCTCGATTATTAACCAAATAATAAATAATACTTTCTTCAGCAAATCTATAACTTTTTAATGTTTTAATTTCATTTGATAAATTGTTCTTTGGTAATTCCTCTTTAAAATTAAAATTTTCACTTTTTTTAAATTCTGTTTTTAAAGCATTCGACCGCACGTCTATACTATTGCGAACTGTATCTTCATTCAAATTTAAAATTTTACTAATCTTGGAAATAGCTTTTGCCTGAAAAATTTCACCGCGAATATGAATTAAAATATTTTTGATTTCTTTCATAAATTGTTCTAAACCAATTTGGTCATTCAAATCTAATTTTCTTGAAAAATAATTGATTGCAAAATCAATTGGGTGTTGAGATTTATCAATTAATTCTCTTATTTTTTTTGCCCCAAATTTATTTATTAATTCATCAGGGTCCAAATTTGAATCATTATCAATAATTTTAACGTTAATACCCAAGTCCATTAATTTACAAGCGGCTTTTAATGCCGCTCTAACTCCTGGTTCGTCTCCATCTAGAAATAAAACAAAATTTTTAGTTATTTTTTTAAATAAATCTACTTGAAAATCGCTAAGGGAGGTTCCCATAATTGCGACCGAATTTTTAATTTCAGCTCGATTCAAGCTTATTACATCCATAAATCCCTCTAAAATTATGATCTCATCATTTCTTTTTATTTCATTTTTTGCATTATTAAAATTGAATGCTAATTCTGATTTTTTAAATATTTTTGTTTCAAAAGTATTCAAATATTTTGGTGAATCATTTTGATTAATTACACGTCCTGAAAAACCAATAATATGGCCGTCTTCATTTTTTATAGGAAACATTAATCTATTTACAAAGACATCTTTAATGTTAGTATCAAAAACTTTTAATATTCCTGAATCAATAATTTCTTCAATTTTAAAACCAACTTGAATAAGATGATCTTTTAGACCACTTTCTTTAAATGAGAAACCAATTTCTCAATAAGCAATTTCTTTTTCACTTATTTTTCTACTTAATAAATATTTTTTGGCATCTATCCCCACTTTGTTATTAAGTACAGCTGAAAAAAATTTAGAGGCATGAAGATTAATTTCAAAAAGCTTTAACTGATAACTACTAAACTTTGGTTTTGAATTGAAATTTTTTAAAAAACCTACATCTAAACCTAATTTTAAAGCCAATTTTTTAATGGCTTCAACAAAATTTATGTTCTCATAGTTTTTAACAAAATCAATGACGTTACCCGATTCATTACAAGAAAAACATTTATAAAATTTTTTTGCAGGACTAATAACCATAGAGGGGTTATTATCCTTATGAAACGGACAAATAGCTTGATAGTTTTGTCCCTTTTTTTGAAGTTTAATATATGAGGAAATGATTTCTATAATATCAGTTTGTTGAATTACTTTATTAATTAACTCTTGAGAAATTTTGTCTGACATTTAGTTCCTCCTTGGATTAAATTAAATCTTTTTTTATAAAATCTTCTAATTCCGAAATTAATACTCTTTTTTGTTCCATTGTATCTCTATTTCTTACTGTAACACATTTATCATTTTCACTATCAAAATCGTATGTAATACAAATTGGAGTTCCTATTGCATCTTGACGGCGATATCTCTTTCCAATATTACCAGTTTCGTCATAAATTACATCATAATTTTTAAGTAAATCATTATAAATCTCTGTTGCCGCTTGATTTTGTTGTTTTTGAAGAGGTAGAACAGCAATTTGATAAGGAGCAATTTTTTTTGGAAGTTTCAGCACCACCCTTGTTCCGTTTTCAACTTCCTCCTCGCAATAACTTTCAGTTAAAATTGCTAAGATTAGTCGTTCAAGACCAACACTTGGTTCTATTACGTGAGGCACAATTTTCTCGTTTGTTGTTGGATCTAGGTATGTTAAGTCCTGTCCGCTTCCGCTTTGATGAGCGGTTAAATCAAAGTTGCCACGATGAGCAACTCCTCATAATTCCCCTCGACCAAATAAAAAGTTATATTCAAAGTCAGTAGTCGCCGCAGAGTAATGAGCTAACTCTTCTTTTGAATGTTCTCTTTTAAAGTAATTATTTTTTGAAATCCCTAAAACTTCACTTAGAAAAAAATCAACCTCTTTAATTCAATACTCAAACCAATTAGTTTTATCTTTAGGATCAAAGAAAAATTCTAACTCCATCTGCTCAAATTCTCTGGTTCTAAAAATAAAATTACCTGGGGTAATCTCATTTCTAAAAGACTTACCAATTTGCCCGATGCCAAATGGTATTTTTTTTCTAGTACTTCTTTGTACATTCTTAAAATTAATAAAAATACCTTGGGCAGTTTCTGGTCTTAGGTAGACAACGCTACTTTCATCTTGTAAAACTCCTTGGTTTGTCTTGAACATTAATTCAAAGTTTCGAATTGTTGTATAATCTAAACCTCCACATTTCGGACAAACTATTTTATTTTTATTTATATAATCTTCGATGTCTGAATTCGACATTTTACCAGCATTTACTTCTGGAAATTTGTCTTCGATTAGTTTATCGGCTCTGAAACGCGATTTACATTTTTTACAATCAATTAAAGGATCGCTGAAATTTCCTAAGTGTCCTGAATTTTTTCAAACTTGAGTATTCATTAGAATTGAACTATCAAGGCCTACATTTAGGTGATTGTGACGTATGAAATAATTTCACCAAAGCTCCTTTACTTTTTGTTTAAGTTCAGAACCTAATGGACCATAATCTCAACTATTTGCCAGACCTCCATAAATTTCAGAACCTTGAAATATAAAACCTTGAGTTTTTATGTGATTTATCAAACTTTCCATATTTTTCATTATTCAATCTCCTTTTAAATGACAATTTTATAAGTATACATTAAATATCAACTAATTTTCTAATTTAAAGCAAAAAATGTCAACACTTTATAAGTTTATTATAAAAACGTTATATTTTGAAATACTTTTTGTTTTTTTATCGTTTCAAGGGCAATAATGTATAAACCCACTTCTGATGACAAGTACTCCATTAAAACATTAGTTAACAATATAACATCCCTTACGTTATATTGGTCTTCGTCTCTGATTTGAAAAAAGTTGCTTCTATCCAATTTTATTAAAAAGTCAACGAAACTCTGACTAACTTGAAAATTATCTAGATTGTTACATTTTCGGCATAAAAAACCGTAATTTTGAAAATCAAAATTTGAATAATCAACTTTTTTTTCATTACAATTTACACATTTTTTCAGGTCTCATTTGACACCAAATCAGTCAAGTGAATAAAATAAAAATAATGAGAAATTTTTTGTAGAATTAATATTATGATTTAATTTAAATATCACTTCATTTAAGATGTTAAAAGCTTGAATATTTTTAACATTACTTTCAAAGGAAAGTTCGATTAATTCAACACAAGCACTAGCATACAAATAGTTCTGATAGATTTTAGACAAATTTATATTTAAATTAATTAATTCTCCAGTTTTTAGTTTACTAATACCTTCTAATCTATTTGTTTTAAAAATTTCAAAACGACTGCGCGAGAAGGTTTGGATACTAAATTTGTTTTTAGAGTTCGCCCTATTAACCCCTAAAGCTTTTATAGATAATTTTCCGTATTCTTTTGAAAATACAACAATTATTTGATCAAAATCATTTAAAGGATATTTTCTTAAAACTATTGCTTCTATTTCAATCGCAGGCATTAATAAGTATCCTTATCATAACCTAATTTTTTAATTAAACTCGGTGAACTTCTTCATTTTTTTTCAACTTTAACAAAAAGTTCCAGGTGAAACTCTTTGCCAAAAAGAGATCTTAATTTAATTCTTGCTGCTGTACCAATGGCTTTTATTTTCGATCCGCCCTTACCAATAATTATCCCCTTTTGGCTGTCTCTCTCAACTATTATAGTTGCCATTATTTTTATTATTCAGCTTTTTTCATGAAATCTTTCAATCAAAATTGCAACACTATGCGGAATTTCTTCTTCAGTTTGTATTAGTATTTCTTCTCTTATTGTCTCTCTAACAATAAATCGTTCTGGTTGGTCTGTAAACATGTCGCTTGGAAAATACTCAATTCCTGTTTCTGGCAGAAAATCTACTATCTTATTTTTTAAAACATCAATATTTAAACTATCTGTTGATGAAATTGTTATGATTTCAGTAAATTTAAAATCAATTTCTTTTCATTCAGAAATTTTATTTTGCAAAGTCTTTTCATCCACTAAATCTTTTTTGGTAACTACTAAAATTACCGGAACTTCACGCTCCTTCAAGGCTCTCAAAATAAAATTATCATTTTCACCGATAAATTCGTTCGCTGGAGCTAAAAAGAGAATTACATCAGCGGATTTTGTTGAATACATTGCCGATTTATTCATAAATTTACCCAATTCATGTTTATGGTCATGAATTCCTGGAGTATCAACGAAAACTATTTGATATTCTGACTTAGAGTTCAAAATTCCAGTTATATTATTTCTAGTTGTCTGCGCCTTGTTAGTTACAATAGACACCTTCCTATTTAAAAAAGTATTTAATAACGTAGATTTTCCTACATTGGGTCTTCCGACAATTGAGACAAATCCAGACTTTATCTTTTCCATAATAATTTACCTCCTAAATATTTTCCTTTTTATCTTGATCATTTTTTTTAGCTTGTTCATATATTTTTTCTACTGATTCTTTAAATTGTTCTACAGAATCAAATGGTTTAACAACGACTGCGTAAACATTAATTTTATTTAAAATTGCTATTCAAATATTAACATTAGATCCCAATGCAAAAAATCAGATAATTATATTAAATAGATAAACAAATAAAACTTGATGTCCGGACAAATAAGACTTTTCTTGTATTACTACGAGAGAATAAATCATCAGACCTGAATAAATTAACAATATTACTCCAAAATAGTAAATAGAAAATTTATTATATGGGGCCATAAAGGAAACTAACAAAACGCTAACTCCAAAAAACAATGAAAAATACTTCATGAAATCCAAGTCTACTTGTTGAAAAATCGAAATGAAATGCAAAACAGAAGCCAAACCCATGCTCAAAGAACCAGCAACTATCATCAGTCTTCTTGCACTATTTTCATTTGGGTGAATTCAATATTTAAACACAAATGAATTTTCTTTATCTCCAGTTTTTCTAAGCATGTTAATTTTAGTTCATTCCCTATTAATTGCATTTATAAATATAAAAAGCTTTGAATAAATTTTATACGAAATCAAGCAAAGAGAAATTACTACAACTCACAATCACCACTTTGTAATAAAATTAATCCACAATCCCAATGAGCTAGTTTTAGAAAATAATCCAAAGGCATCTAGAACAAATATAAAATTACAGAAGAATAATAGCTGGCAAATAAATATAAAATTAAAAAAATATGTAAAATATTTAGTGCTGTTTCCTAATGAGATTTTTGTAAAAAAAATAATTATAGTCGTTAATCCAACAATATTAAATCCAATCACCATCATCGCTATATTTATCAAGTTTATTTGATCATTTAGAAGAAAAATATCCCTTTCGTTTAATAATTCACTATTTTGCAATTCTAATGTTAGAGATATTTTATAGTAAATTAAAAGCAAAAATATGACCGAAGTTGTTATTAATGAATAAAAAATAGCAGTACAAATCTGAACTCGATTCACAAAATCACCTTCTGAAGCAATTTTTAAATCACTATTTTTAAGCATTTTTTTTGTAAACATTACTCCTACAGGACTCAAAACATCAGAGAAATTACGATATTTCTTTTTTAATTCCTTCATGTCTCTTCCTCCTTGATTTTAAAAAAATGTATTTAGAAAAATAAAAAATAAAGCTAAAACAAATCAAAATATTTCTCCAATGTAAACATATTTGAAATTGTTACTTATTTTTTCATACTTTACTAAATTTATTTTTCTAACTTTTGTGCTAATGTTTTTCCTAAATGAAAAATATTTAAAAATTAATATATTTGCATTAAAAATAACCGCAATAATAAATAAAAAAACTATGGAACTATATCCGTTATCTGGCGAATTCCTGTTTAGCCCATTAAAAATAAAAAATATTATATCTAATCTCGAAGATGCAAAGCAAGTAGCAAAAAAAATGGTCCAAACTAAAAAAATAAATCATGATTTTTGAGAAGTATTTTTTTTAAGAATTCAAATAGCTTTTCTCTCGTTAAAATAGTGCATTAAATCTCTTTTATTAAATTCCATTGAATTTTTGAAAATTGTCAAAGCATAATCCAAATCCCTATATAATCTAGATCTATCTACTCCATTTATTTCATTTACTCTAAGGTCGTATTTCAGTTTCTCAAATATTTTTGCACCGTCTTCCTTCAAAAATAAATGTCGCTTAAAAAACTTTTTGTAACTAATTGAGTAAAATAGCGGTCCAAGTATCAAAATAGCAAACCCGGTCGCTGATAATAAATCCGTTATTATTGTTTGAACCGAAAATCCCATTAAACTAATACCCCTTTTTATTTTAATTCTTCAGAAGAAAACTGGAATGGTAGAAAATCATCAATTTTAAAGTCACCTAAGTGTTTGTTGATATTAAACATTTCAATTACTACATTATTATCAATTATTTCTGATATAAATTGTCTACAAATACCACAAGGTGACCCAAAACCTGTTGAGGATGTCATAATTGAAATTTTTTCAATTTCTTTTTCGTTTAGGCCAAGTGCAAAAATTTGTGGCAATGCAACTCTTTCTGCACAAATACCCGCTGGATAAGACGCATTTTCTACATTTACTCCAAAAATCTCTTGACCGTTTTTCATTTTTACAATACAACTGACAGGAAACTTCGAGTAAGGAACATATGAATTTTTTAGTAAATTTTTAAGTTTTTTAAAAGTTATTTCTTTTGACATAATTACCTCTAAGATAAATATTTATTTATCTGTTCTATAAATGGTGGGAGTAGTATTAGAAATCCAATAACAAAAGATATTATTGCATTTATTATACTTGCAGCAGCTCCAATATCCTTAATTTTTTTGGCTTTAATATTATACTCGAATGAAAGTAAGTCTACTAAATTTTCAATAGAAGTATTTACGAATTCAAATCCCAATACAAATCCAATTGTTAAAATTAATATTGATCATTCGACGGTATTTATTTTTAATCATATAGACAAACCTACAACTATGATTATTGAGATTAAATAAAATATAAGTGTTGATTCTTCCTTTAATACAACCTTAATACCTCTTGCGGCATTGGCAAACTTGTTCCGCATTACTGTACCCATATTTGCCTTTTTTTTATTTTTTTTATTTTTCATTTAATTATCCTCTTAAGTAATCTTGTTCGTCAAAAGTGATTTTATATTCAATGCCAATTTCCTTTAGAATTTGATCCTGATAGTGGAACATTTTTTCCTCTTCTTCTTGACTCAATTCATGGTCAAAGCCCATTAAATGCAAAAAACCATGAATAAACAAAAACGCCATTTCTTCTCTCAATGTGTGATTATATCTAAGGGCCTTTCTCTGGGCCTCTTCTTGACAAATAAAAATATCTCCTAATTCGACTTGGTTGTCTTCTGCTTGATATTCAGGGTTATATGAGGTATCGATATTGAAGGATAGAACATCTGGTATATAGTCTTTATTTCTATAATTAATGTTCATATTCCTAGCTTCATTTTCGTCAATAAAATTTATGCTAAAAGACAAATTTTTATCAATTTCCATTTTTTTGACTGCAGATTCAAAAATATCGTAGTATAACTTCTTAAAATCGTCAACTTTAAAATCGGTTAAATTGTTAAATAACAATTCGTGCATTTTTATCACCTATATTATTATACATTTAAAAAATTGTTTTTAAAATATAGTTTAATAATGTTTCATCACCAGTATAAATAAAACCCGCTTTATCTTCAGGTAATTCGTAATTATAAGAATTGTTAACAACTATTTTTTTATCTTCAATACTTTTAAAATCAGAAAAAACGATTTTTTTACCTTTTTCATTAAAAAAGTATATATTTTTTATCGAATTTGGGATTTTTTCAACACAAATAAATTGTAGGTAATTATCACTATTTTCTGATATAGTGGGGATAATTATGGCTTTTGAAATGATTTTTATTTTTATCAAATTCAGACATAAAATTGAGGAAATAATAATTAGCCACATTAGTATTATGATTAGATATTTTTTCATTATTTCACCTCAACTACTTTACTAAAGTATTTTTCGCTTTTTATATCGTGATCGCAAAAAATAACTAATTTATCAAAGTGAATTTTTAGGAAAATTTCAATTAATGAATTTTTAATTTCAAACTCAACATTAGAAAGTGATTCATCAATCAAATATACATCATAGTTAGTAAAAATAATTGATGCAAAATTAATAATTTGTTTTTGACCAACACTGAAATTACTTGCATTTGAATTCATTTTTTTATTGAAGTCAATTCCTGATTCTATGAGAATTTTAAACACACTATCATAGGCAGAAGCAAATCTTGGTTCAATTTCTCAATTATTTTTTATGTAATTGGCAACAGTAGAATCTGAAACAAAATCATTAGAACTAAGATACATTATTCTATTGTAGTTTTCTATTGATTTACTAGTAATCTTATTATAAAAAATTTCCCCAGAAAAATTATTTATAATTCCCGCAATTGATAGCATTAATGTTGTTTTACCTGAACCATTTTTACCCTTTAGAAAATTGTGATTTGTAAAATAACAATTAAAGTCGTTCAATATTAATTTATTATTGGAATATTTTGAAAAATCCTTAATATTTATTGAAACTATTTTTTCTTTAATATTTCTATTAGAGCAACCTTTGCTTTCCACTAAATTCAAAAAGCTTAAATTTTCATTGATTATTTTTAATTTAAGTACATCATCAAGAAAAAAATTAATTGAAGAAAAAAATTTTTTTATTTGTAAAGTAAGAATTGAGAAATAAATTAAGTCGTTAGAGTGCAACTCTTTTTTGGTAATTAAAAAAGTGGCAAAATAAAATACCAATAAGTAGAAAAACTTGTTAATTACATATTCTAATGCGTCAATATTGGTTGATAATCCCCCCATTTTTTTATTATTTTCTAAATTTTCATTATAACTTTTCATTATTTTATTAAGAGAATTTTTTTGCGAAAATCTGGTCTTAGTAGTTAAAAAACCATCAACCAAATCTTTTAAATTTTTCTGGTAAATATTTTCAGAATTTTTTATTTTATAACTAAGTTCTTTTTTTGAAGTATAAAAAATTCTGCTAATAAGTAAAATAATAAAGTTTTCTATGATTACGAATGAAAAAAAGTATATGTTTATTTTTATTAATAAAAATAAACATATCATAGCAATGATAAATGAATTTAAGTATTTAAAAAATTTTATTACAATTATTTCATTTTTACTGTGTAAATCAGCAAACATTTGATATCAACGCATTTCACCAACATTTTTAAACTTTTCATAATTGATATTTAGAAATTGTTTTGTTATTTTAAGCTTTTGCTTTTGACAAATAGCTTTGTAAACTTCTCTTATTAATATTGTTTGAAAATACGAAATTGCTAAAAATGTCATAAATATAATTGCAAAACCAAAAAAGAAACCCATTATCTCGTTTTTAAAATTAGTTTCAACTAAAACTAGAAAATCTTTTATAAAGCTGTTAGACAAAATTATCATCAAATCACAAGCCAAACTAAAAAATGTAATAAATAAAATAAAAAATACATTTTCTCGAATTATTTTGAAATTATTAAAAAAACTGATATTTGTTTTTTTTAAATGAGCAACCTTTTTGGCTATCGAAAATATCCCTTGGTAAATCTTTGAAAATTGTGAAATTGACATCCACTCTACTGCCTCGTTGTTTGGGTCAGCAATTAAAAGCCTGTCTTTACTAACCTTATAAATTAACACCAAATGGTTTTCCCTATTCTTGTTTTTTATAAGAGCAATTAATGGTCCCATTTTTAATGAATTCAGTAAATCACTGATTTCAGCTTGAAACGTTTTTATTTCAATACCATAATTTCCAAGTAGCGAACTTACCTCATTCAAGTTCTTAGGATTTTCGTCTAGATTAAACTTAAATTTTAAAAAATCCAAAGAAATTTTTTTATTTTGATAATATTCTATAACCATTGAGGCTATAGCAATTGAACAATCATTTTCCGACTGCTGTTTTACGAATGAATAAATATTAAATCCCCTTCATTTTTTCGGAAAATAAATGGTTTAAAACTAAAAATTCTAGGCTTTTGGCCTAGAATTTATTAATAATTCATTACTAAAATATCATGAATTCTTAACATATTTTGGGTATCAGTAAAATGATCCACTATTTGCAACGCAAATTTTAACGCCGCTCCAGCTGAACTTCCAGTAATTATATTACCATCTTCAATTGAAGCCATATGAGGTTTTAAAATCGCTTTTTCCAAGAAATTGGTCGATCCAGGATAATGAGTAATTTCCTTATTGTCAGCCAAACCAATCATTCCTAGTATTTGTGGTGCTGCACAAATTGCTGCAATTGTTTTGTTTGCAGCAGAGTGTTTAAGCAATAATTCCCTTAAGGGGCTAAATTCCATTAAATTGTCTGTACCAGGTTGACCTCCTGGTAAAACCAAACAATCATAATTTGAAAAATCACAATCTTTGAATAGTAAATCAGCCTTTACAATAATTTCATGACTTCCTTTAACATCAAATTTTTCGTTAATAGATATTAAATCTACTTCAAATTCTGCTCTTCTTAAAACATCTACTGTGCTAACTGCCTCAATTTCTTCAAATCCTTCGGCTAAAAATACTGCTATTTTAACTTTCATAAAACTCCTCTTTCCTTATATGGTAATTATATCGTTTTTTTTGTATAATTAGTTAAGTCGGGGTGAAAAAATGAAACTATTTAGATTATTAAAATTTCTTTCATTAAGTAACTCTAAGAAAATTAGAACAGCTGATAATAAAATACCGAATGAGGATTCATTTACACTAAAATTTAATGATAAGGACATGAATTTAGAAACCCGATTCATAAGCGATTTATCAACAAGGTTCAACTCACTTTATCGCCAACAAAGAATTAATCCCGAGGAAAGCTTTGTTTTTAAAAATGTTAAAGGATTTAGTTCAATTGGATTTAGATTTGCTATAGATATTGTTATATGCGATAAAGTTGGTGAGGTTTTGGCAACTTACACGAATTTTCCGCCACAAAAATTAAGCAGTTTCCATGAAAAGGGTTACTATGCAATTTGTCTTTCAAAAGGAACTATAAAATTCTGAAATATTAAACCCAGTGATATTTTGAAGGTTCAAAAAACCAACACCTACTGATAGTAAGTGTTGGTTTTTTTAAAACGAAAATACTAAGACTAGAATTACAATAAGAATAAAGATCGGAATTAAAAAGAAAAGGTATTTTGTTTTTTCATTTTTTGGAACATCTAATCCCTTTATTTTTTTTGGTTTAGAAGTTTTTGCAACAATATTTTCTTCTGTCACTATTTCACTTTTTTGTTCCAAATTTTGTGGCGAAAGAACAGGTTTAATTTCATTTTCAAAATTGATAATCTGTTTTTTTTCTGGAGCTGCCTTAACTTCCTCATTTTTAACAGAAGATTTTAATTCAGATTTCTCAGCTTCGATTTCAATAATTTCAATTTCTGAAATACCAGACAATGTGTTCAGAAAATGCTGAGCCACTTTTTTATTAGGAGTATAGAATTCAATACCACCTCCATATGTATCACTTTGTAAATTTATTAAATTTAGTTCCTCATTACTTTTTGCTTTTTTAAACTCAATTTTATCAATCTTAAATTTATCTATTGGAACATATCTAATATTGTTTTTTATGTTATCGTCATCTATCTCAACTGTAAAAATTCTTTTATCCGTGATGAAGATCATACCAATCATTGGGGAATTAAATCTTTCAAAACTAGCTCAAAGAGCAGACAAAAGAGATTCGTCATTATCAAAATAAGTTTCAATAAATGGCCAAATTCTTGTTTCTATGTCTTTATAATTTGGAGGTCAAACTCAACCTTTGGCTGCAAGTTCCTCGCGAATTTTAAATATTTCTTTCATAAATGCCTCTTTGAGTTTCTAATTTTTTTTATTTGTAAAATTATAATATGTTTCTAAAACTTTTTTTTCATATTTTGAATTATTTTTGGATTTAAAATATTCAACATCTTTTATTTCTTCAGGCATATACTGTTGTTTAACTCAATTATTTAAAAAATTATGCGGATACTTGTATCCAATACCGTGTCCCAATTTTGAAGCCGATTTATAATGACTATCCCTTAAAAATTTAGGTACCGGAGGGCAAACCCCTTTTCTCACATCACTAAGTGCACTTTCCGTTGCCATATAAGCGCTGTTGGATTTTTCAGATAAAGCCATTTCCACAATTGCCAAACCTAAAATAATTCGCCCCTCTGGCATCCCGATTTGTCTAAAGCTTTGGGTTGCAGTATATACTCTTTGTGGAATTGTTGGATTAGCTAAACCAATATCTTCATAAGCCATAATAACCATTCGTCTCATTAATGTCTCATAATCCCCCAACTCCATTAATCTAGATCAATAATGTAGCGCTGCATTCACATCACTACCTCGAATAGATTTTTGCAGTGCGGATTTTAGATCATGGAATTCGTCTCCATAACCAGAGCCTTTAGCTTTTGCTTCTGGAATAACTTCAGCAATTGTTTCTAAAGTAATTTTTTCACCTTTATAAAGGTTAATCAAAATCTCAATTCAGTTGATTGCAGTTCTCAAATCTCCATTGGCAAGCTCAGACAAATATAGAAGCGATTCATCATCAATCTTAAGTTCAATTTCAAAATCTTTAATTATTTTTTTTAAACCTTCAGACATTTCCTTAGATGATATTGGTTGTAAATTAATTAAATTACATCTACTGCGAATTGCTGGATTTATGACGAAAAATGGATTTTCCGTTGTAGCTGCAAATAAAATTATTTTACCAGTTTCGAGAAATTCTAAAAGAAAATCTTGTTTGTCTCTATTCATACGGTGAATTTCATCTATTATAACAATGTGTTGATTATTTTCCTCAATATTTTCTACTACTTTTTGAAGCTTTTCTTTTTTATCAATTGAGGCATTGAATATAGTATATTCTTTTTTTAAATCGCTTGCCAGAGCAATACCCAATGTTGTTTTACCTACACCAGGAGGACCATGAAAAATTAAATTTGTGGCAAACTGGTTTTTTACCATTCGAGAAATTATCCCCTTATTATCATTAATTATATGTGATTGACCAATTATGTTAGAAATAGTTTTTGGGCGTAAAGCCATAGCTAAAGGTTGTTGCATTTTTACCTCCAAAGTATAAATTTATCATATCAAAATCACAATAAATTTACTTGATTATTATCACTAATTTTTTTTAAAATAAAAAAACCCATAAGGGTTTTTGTTAATTAGTTTTACTATTTGCTTTTGATGATTCTGGTTTTGAAGTTAAAGGTAGACTATGAGTGATTTTTTTTGGTTTTTCTTGGAAAACCTGTTCGAAAACATCCTCATATTTTTCAGTTCCAATAATTTCTAATTCTGATTTAACCTCTTCAGGAATATCTTCAAGATCTTTTAGATTTTTTATTGGTACTAAAATTTTTTTCAATCCACTTCTGTGAGCAGAAATAGATTTTTCTCTTAACCCTCCAATTGGAAATACTAGGCCTCTTAAAGTAATTTCACCAGTCATACCAATTTCTTTTGAAACCGGACGATTTGTCAAAGCGCTAATAATAGCAGTTGTTAAAGTTACTCCGGCACTTGGTCCGTCTTTTGGAACAGCACCCTCTGGAACGTGAATATGAATGTCATTATTCTCAAAAACTTCCTTAGGTATTCCAAAACTATCATGATTTGACTTAATGTAATCTAACGCAATTGTTGCAGACTCCTTCATCACATCACCAAGTTTTCCGGTTAAAACTAAACCACCCTTACCAGGGAAGTGATTTACTTCAATAGGTAAAATATCTCCACCGAATTGAGTATATGCTAGTCCTGTTACAACTCCAATTTGAGAAGATTTTTCCTTACTTGTAAAATCAAAAATTCTCTTTCCAAGTAATTCGTTAACTAATTTTGGAGTGACTTTCATCGTTTTAACTTCTTTATTTAATAATTTAACTACAAATTTTCTTGTAATAGAAGCAATTAATCTTTCAAGCTGTCTTACACCAGCTTCTCTTGTGTAGTGTTTAATTAATTCACTAATTGATTCTGAAGTAAATTCTAGTTCAGAACTTGTAACTGCGTGATTTTCTAAAACTTTAGAAATTAGATAATTTTGAGCGATTTGTAATTTTTCAATTTCTGTGTAACTCGAAAGTTCAATGATTTCCATACGATCGTATAGCGCTTCAGGAATATTTTCAGGATAGTTAGCTGTTGCAATGAATACTACATCACTTAAATCATAACTTTCTTCAATATAGTGATCTGAAAAAGCATCGTTTTGTTCTGGATCTAATACCTCAAGCATTGCACTAGAAGGGTCACCTTTATAATCACTAGACATTTTATCAATTTCATCTAATAAAAATACAGGGTTTTTAGTTTTAGCCTTTTTCATTGCTTGAATAATTCTACCTGGCATTGAACCGATATAAGTTTTTCTATGTCCCCTTATTTCAGCTTCGTCTTTTACACCACCAAGAGATACTTTTACAAAGTTTCTTCCCATTGATTCTGCAATAGATTTTGCAAGAGATGTTTTACCAACTCCGGGAGGACCTACTAAAGTAATGATTTGTCCTTTTACAGAATTGGTTTTTTGTTTAACTGCCAAGTATTCAATAATTCTATCTTTAACTTTTTTCAGTCCAAAGTGATATTTATCAAGAATTTCACGAGCAAATAATAAATCTTGTTTTTCTTCAGATTTTTCTCATCATGGAATCTGCATCATTCAATCAATATATGATCTCACAATATTAGCTTCGCTTGAGCTTGCTGGCATTCCTTCATACTTATCAATTTCTTGTAATACTCTCTCTTTTACTGCTTGAGGAAATGGTTCGTTTTCTAGTCGGTTTCGATATTTTTTAATATCGTCTCCCTCTTCGTCCATATCACCCAATTCTTCTTTGATGGCTTTAAGCTTTTCTCTAAGGTAATATTCACGTTGTTGTTCATCAATTCTTGATTTAATTTTCTTGCTAATATTAGTTTCAATATCTGCTGATTTTTTCTTTTCATCTAAGAAATCATTAATAATATTTAATCGATTAAATGGATTTAATTCTTCTAATAGACTTTGTTTCTTTTCCACTGGCATAAATGGTAAATGGTAAGCAACTGTATCAACAATTAAATTCGCATCCTTTTTACCAAAAACCGCATCACTAATTTCCGATGGTAAATCCTCTTGTGATTCAATCATTTTCTTTAGGTATTTTGTAACTTTATTTTTGCTTTGATCATCTTTATCTTCTTCTGACTTAACAACTGTATAGTCTGCTGTATAGTAATCTTTTAAAGTAATGTTATCAAGTTTTACTCTATCTACAGCTAATATATTTATTGTAGAAGTTCCGTCTTTTCATTCTTTTTTAATTGAAATATCTGCAATAATTCCAAAGTTATAGATTTCCTCAATCTTAGGATTATCATCAACAGGTTTTTTTTGAGATACCAATAAAATCTTACCGCCATTTTCAGCGATTGCCGCTTTAACAGCAAGAGTTGATTTATCTCTCCCTATTTCAAGTGCTTGTTCAAAGGTAGGAAAAATGTAACTTCCCCTTGTTACAAGTAATGGTAAATTTTTGTTTTTGCTCATAAGTAGACCTTCTTTCTTGGCACAAGATAATAATATCATATTTTTTAGCACTTGCAATAGTTAAGTGCTAAAAAATGTAAAAAACCTGGTTTTTAACTCAGGTTTTTAATAGTTTAGCCGTTGTTTGAATAAATAAAATCAATTATTTTCTCATTTATTATTTCTGAACGAACTTGACCCTCTTGAAGAACTGATTTTTTCAAGAATTCCACATCAATTCCAAATTGATTTGCAAGATCTTTGTATTTTGAGTCAACTTCTTCTTGAGTAGCTTCAATTTTTTCTTTATTTCTAACCTCATCAGTGATTAAGTAACTTTCAAGACGTTTTTTGGCATCTCCAAAAATTTCCTTATTAATATCTTCATCCGTCATTCCTGTAACTTTTTTGTATTCTTTTAGAGTCATTTTATTTGCAATAACTTTCTGTTCAAATTCTTTTCTCATAGTTTGAACTTCTTTATCAATTGCACTTTTTGGCAATTCTATTACAGATTTTTCTCTAATTAAATCAATAATTTGGTTTACAAAAACATTTCTTTCATTTGTCTGTTTTTGTTTTTCTATTTGGACTGATACATATTTTTCTAATTCTTTATAATTATTAACATCCTTGATATTTAAATCTTTAGCTAATTCGTCATCAGCTTTAGGTAATTCACGAGATTTAATTTCTTTAATATTTAATTTGAATTTAGCATCTTTTCCAGCAAGATTTTCTGCTTGGTAATCTTTTGGGAAAGTCACTGAAATCTCTGATTTAACTCCTAGAGCAAGACCGATCATAGCTTCTTCAAAACCTGGAATAAAGTTTTTACTTCCAATTACCAATTGGTAATCTTCACCCTTTCCACCTTGAAATGGTTCTCCGTCCATAAATCCTTCAAAGTCGAACTTAACATTGTCACCTTCTTCAATAACAACACTATCTCCTTCTTTAACTTTTTCCATCACGAAGCGTTCTTGGTATCTTTTAATTTCAGCAGCAATTTCTTCTTTTTCAGCTTTAACTGGGGTTTTTTTAGGACCGGTTAAACCTTTGTAATTTTCAATTTTGATTTCTGGCTTTAAGTCAAAAATAAATTCTAATACTAATTCCTTATCTGAAATTTTAGTAGGTGCTGGTGCTGGTGTTCCTCATGGTTGAATGTCTGATTTTTGCTCTTTTGCAAAATCGTATGCCTTTGGCATTGCCAAACGAAATGCTTCGTTCATGACTTTAACTTCACTCAAACTTTTCAAAGCCATTTCTTTTGGAACTTTTCCTTTTCTAAATCCAGGGATTTGTACTTCTTGCAATGCTTTATTACGTCCTTTGTCACAGAATGCTTTTCATTCGTCACCTTCTATCGAAATAATTCATTTACCTTGACCTGATTCAGGTAATTTTTTTGCCTCAAATTTCATAAATATTCTCCATTCTTATCACTAAAAATTATTATAACAAAAACATTAAAAAAACTCCAATTAAATAGAGTTTTCGTTGCGATATTTTATGTATATTTGTCAAGCTTTTTTTAAATCATCTGTTTTCTTGGTATTTCCCACCAATAAATCAGCAACTTCTGAACTAGTCAATCTATCTTGGTATTTTAAATAAGCGCTTTCAACCTTAATTCTTGGTGATATTTTTAAAAATTTACAGGCTTTTTTAAATTGAAACTTACCAAATTCTTTCTGAAATACCGTTTTTACATTAATTTCAGTTAATATTTGATTTTGAGCTTCCTTATCACTATAGTTTTCACTAACTTTAAAATATAAATTAGTAATTTCTTGATTTATTGTATTAAAAGATTTTTCAGAATCATTTTTAACATTTGAAAACGCTATTTTTATGAGATTTTTTGATCGACGAATTTCTTCACTTACGTTTATAGATTTTTTAGCATCCATCAAAGTAAAAGAAGTGACACTAGGAATAACAAATTCAGACATATTTTTAAGAATACTTTCACGAACTGCTGTCAAGAATTTTAAATAATATGGATAAAATAGTAACTCTGGTTGATTTGATATTTCTATTAAATTTTCCTTAATTTTTTTAAATTTTTTGAAATACTTTTCAAATCAAATATTAGACATACAACAGTTAAAATAATCCACTCTTGAAATCGCCGTATTAACGAATGTTGCATTCATGTTATTTCTTAAAAATCGCTTTAAATTGTGGTATTGAGAATTTGCAAAACCAATCATATAAATTTCTTGAATTTCTAAATCCTTAATAGGAATTTTCTTCAACTGCGACTTTTTTCACATTCTCTCAATTTTTCTCCCCGGAGAAAGTTTTCATTTTTTAAATTTATTAAATTTAAATGCAAAATAAGCTTCCTTAAATTGAATTTGTTTTATTAAATTATCAGCAAAAACTTGATTTTGTAAACTTCTCGCTTTTTGACGCATAATAACTTCTCCTATCAACTAATTAGACTATTTTGATTTTTTTATATTTTTTTTATTAGCATTATTTTTTATTAAAGTATTCTCATAATTTAATAATATTTTCATTTGCTGCTTTGTTGAAGCAACCGAATTGAAATATGTAATTAAACTATTAGCCTTTGACTTTTGCTTAACCTTTTGTCAAAATCCAAACATTGGATTTTTTGGGTCAACAATTTCTTTAACACTTATTTTTTTATTTCCAACCGTAAAAAAATCGCTTCCTGAAAAATTTCCAGATATATTAGGAATTTTATTGTGCTCTGAGCTTTCTAAATTAATTTTTTCAGAATAATCAGCAACATCCTTTTTTGATTTTCCATAAATTTGGTTTCATAGGCGTTCTTTTTCTTTTTGTTCACGTTGATATTCTTCATCTGACACAATTCTAGATTTAACTAAAGAAAAATCCTTAAATTTAGTCTTAGAAAAATCATCGTTATTATTTAAATAATTTGGTTTTTTCTCAATAATATTACTTTTCGTAATTTTCTTTTCTTGTCTTCTTTTAGCTAAAGCATTTTTTTCTTCTTCAGTTAAATTTATTTTTGATTTCTTTGTTCCATTAGAAGGAACACGAAATCTTTTTTCCTCATCACTTAGAGACAGAGAAACTCTTTTGCTTGCCATATTTTCATTTAAACCTTTTTCGCGTTTCAAGGCTTCTTTATATTTTTCATTACTAGTAATTGGCTGAATTTTCTTAACAACAACTTTTTTTTCTACAACTTGTTCACTATTTTTATTTGCCAAATTATTAGTCAAATTGTATTTACTTTGTCCATTAGATAAATATTTATCTTTTCTCATATAAGAATTTGAAATGATTGCTTCACTATTATTTAAAAGGCTTTGCAATTGTCTGATATTTTTTTGCTTTTCTTCAAAAGTGATTTGACGTCGAATTACATCAGATCCTTTGTTTTCGCGTTTTAATTTCTCAACTTCAATAATGAATTCATGAAGTTCTAAATCCATCAGGTATTTAATATAAAGATTCATTTCTCTTCTGATATCAAAATCAAGTGATTCATATTCTTGAGCAAAAAGCGCCACTGTTTGCATCGTTAGTTTTTTCTCAATTAAACTCTTTATTCTTATTTTTGTGCTAACACTTAAAAGCGCGAAATCACTATTATTTATATTTTTATTCGACATCGTTTTCTTACCTGTAACTTTCTATAGGTTTGGTCTTTTTGATAAATCAGCATCAATATCTTCTTCATCATCTGCTAGAACTTCTTCAACCCACTTCTTACGACGACTTAAAATATCATCTTCTTCAGTTTCGTAACTAAAGTTTATTTTGTTTTTAATATTAAGCATTTTCTCGTGAACTTTTGCTTTTAACATTTCTTCATTTTGAGGTTCAATAGTAACTTTATGCTCTGGTTCAATATTTTGATTAAGAGTCATTTGAACTCTTTTGTTAAATTCGATTGCTCTTTGTCGCATTATTTCTTGATGGTCTTGATTTAGTCTTGAAGCTACTTTATTCAAGTCAACCCCCGAGGTACTTGGGGGTTTATTTATAAATTCGTTTGAATTTCTACTATATAATTCTCTATGTCGAGCTAAAATTTTTTGTTCTGAAGACATTACTCTTGAAGGAATACCGATTGATCGAGTTTCTCCCAATTGATCTTTGGAAAACTTTTGAATTTGAGGCTTGCGCTTTAAAATATCAATCCCTAGCAATGATTTACTTCTATCAAAAATTGGGACAACAAGTCGATACTCTCTATCTCCATAACGAGAATTATAAATTTTGGCATAGACTTCAGAATTATTAAATTGTTCAATAAAACTGCCGCCTCTACTATTTTCAACCATCTGTCTTTTAGCGACGGCGCTATGAACCGTTGGAGCATTTAGAGATTTAGGTTTTGTATACTCTTGCGAACTTACTCTGATACCCGATATACGCGCAATAGTTTTATTGTCAATTTTTTTATCCTCAAGGTCATTAATTTTTTTGGTTTTCAAAATAACACCCCTCATAAGTAAAAATAAAGACAATAACATAGATAATGTCAATTGTATAACACTAAGTAAATCATTGCCAATGCATTAATTATTTTTTATTTTTAACAAATTTTTTACTTAATCTTTCAATACGTTTTTGTCGTTTCTCATCTTCAAATTTTTGCAATGCAGATATTTTTTCTTCACTAACTGCAAATTTTGAAAATTCTCTTGCAATCTTCATCGAATCATCAAATAATTTTGCATCTGAATTTTTGGTAAAATAAGTTTTTAATTTTAATTCTGCATTTTTAATTGATTCTTGTTCAAATCTAATTTGAGCATCAATTGCAGCAATTTCTTCACGGTACTTGTTATTTTTTGCAAGACGACGCTCACGCTCCATTTGTAGGATTGATGAAACCCTTTTTTCTTCAGAACGTTTCATTTGACGTTCTTTCATCAATTGGATTAATTTTTGTCTTTCTTGCAAACGACGAAGTCTTTCTTGACGTTCAAGAGCTTTTAAATTGATAACTTCTTGTTCTTTTAATCTTCTTGCTTCACGTTTTTCTCTTAATCGATTTGATCGAGCTACAATAAAACTATTATTTCTCTCAACATGCATTAAATTAACACGGTGTTTTCTTTCGTTTTGAAGGTCTCTCAGAAATTCAATTTTATCGTTCATTTCGTCAACTACTTCATTTTCTTTTTTATATTCATTTATCAAATTTTGCATTGATGGTTGTTTTGAGACATCATAAATCATTCCATAACTTCCGATTGGTCTTATTTCATGGAACGGTTTTGAGACATTGTCCTCTTTTTCACCAACACTAATACCGTATTTGTTCATTACGTCTTCTCTGTCAAAAAAAGAAAAGTCGGCTTTATCAATTATATTTCTCTTATCTGGATTAATTTTCGAATATTCTTCATCTCTTCTCTCCAAATCAACTTCTTTTTGTTTTTCTTGAAGTTCTTTTAACTCTGGATCTAAAATTTTATTGAAAATTGAACCTCCTGTATCAGGCATTTCCATTGTTTCGTAATTAATATCAATTGCATTAGTTAAATCTAATTCGTTTGTTAATGTTTTTGAAGCATCAAAATTTTGTGTTACATCATTATTTTTGTTTAAATCTACTGTTCTTTGTTGAAATTCTAAATCATCATAATCAACTGTTTCTCCATCAAAATTAAATGATGAATCACCCCCGGCAATGTTATTTTCATCTAAATCAACTGTAAAACCAATTGCAGAAGAGTAATCTCTTGCTTCGATAATATCATTTTTTAAAATACTATCAGGAATAGCAATTTCAGAAGTTTGATCAATATCATCCAAAATATTATCAATATCATTAATTCCTGTTTCGATTGGGTTTTTACCCTTTGCAACATAATCTAATTTAACCTCTTTTGGATTTTCTGGAAGACCTGCACGAATTAAAATATCTTCCCTGGTATCTCTTCCGGAAAGCAAATCACTTGAATTAAGTTTTTTCATCAACTGTTCTCTTAAACTATCTGGAGAACTCGATCTTTGTTTAATGTTAAGTCGTTCTTTTCAACCATCGATGTTACTTTTGTTTCGATTAGGCGATTCTTCTTTTTTTGAATTTTTTGAGACAGTTTTTTTTGACATTTCTTTTTCAAATAATTTATTAATTTCAGATTCTCACATTTCGACCAATTTAGCTTTACGTGGGTCGTTTTCTTCTAGATTGACAATTCTATCGTACAATTTTATTAATTTTTGAAAATTAACATCATTCTCTAATTTCTCTTCGTATATTCAATTCAATGATTCTTGACTAAACTTTTTTTCTGCACCTAAGTTAAGAAAATTAGCTTCCTCTTTTTGTCCCTTTGGCATAATTTTACCTCCATATTTTTATTCAAGTCTTACTTATTATACACTATTTAACCCTTAAATGATAGGTGATATATGATACTACATAAAAAAATAAAAAGCAATATTTTGCTTTTTATTTTTTTTAAATATTTTACTTATGAATATAGGCAAAAGAAATATTTTTAGGTTTTGTATTAAGAGTCTGTTCAATCGCCTCATTTATTGTAATTGATAATTCTCTTTCGTTAATATTGAAATCTTTTTTAGCATCTATATAGAATTCTATCAATGCGAAAAAACCGTTTTCTTGATGATATCAAGTTTTTACTTTGCAGCCGATTTCTCTATCGATTTGAGTTCCAACACCAAATAATATTAAATTATTGATAACTTCTTTATCAACCATTAAAATACCACGATTATTTCTTTCAATTGGAATATACACAATTACCACCCCTTTTTATTCTATTTTATTTAATATTTAATTTGATCTTCCAGCATATTTACCATCGTTTGTATTTACAAGAACCTTTTCTCCCTCTTTGATGAATAAAGGCACTAGTATCTCATGGCCAGTTGAAACAATTGCTTTTTTCTGAGCTCCTGAAGAAGTATCTCCCTTAACAGCTGGTTCAGCTTCAGTAATTTCAAGTTCAACTTTATCATCTAAAGAAATTCCTAAAACTTCTCCCTCATATTCAGTTAATTTAATCATACTTCCGTCAGTTAAAAACTTAAGCTCTCATTCCAATTTTTTTGAATCAATTTCGACTTGTTCATAAGTCTCAGTATCCATAAAAACACAATTACTTCCGTCATTGTAAAGAAATTGCATATCTTTCTTTTCAATCATTGCTTTTTCAACTTTATCTCCACCAGTAAAAGTTAACTCAGTTCTAGCACCAGTTCTAAGGTTTTTAACTTTAACTTTAACATGTCCTTGAGCTCTTCCTGTCTTTGTGAAGGCTTGTTCTATTACTAAAAAAATATTTCCTTCATAGGAAAATGTAGTCCCAGGTCTTAAATCATTTACTTGCATTATTTTCTCCTTTTGTTAGTTTTAATAATTATATCTAATTTTTACCAAAAATCGTTGTTAAATCTTTAATTTCTTCAATCTTAGTTATTGTAGGGATTTGCAAAGATTCTAGTTTTGGAGAACTTTCAATCATTTTAGCTGAATTTATGCATTTTTCTAGCATTTCAAAATCATTTTCCCCATCTCCGCATGTGAAGACTCTTTCTGGATCGATATTATTTTTCTTAATTAGATACTCAATTGCAGATCATTTAGAAACATTTTTATTTATTATTTCAACGATGTATGGACTAGTTTTAAAAGCTCTCAAATTAGAGAATTTAGTATTGATCTCATCAATTATATTTTGATGATTTTTTTCAGTATAAAGGTAAAACACAGTTACATTTTTTTTCTTATAAATTAGCGGTTCCACTACATCATAAAATTCTTCAAAATCAATTTTTTTAAGACGTCTTTTTTCCTCTAAATTTGGATTATAAGAGTAATGAAAAGGAATTTTTACCCCATCAATCGCAACATCAATTGGTAAATTCTTGTATTTTTTTATAAATTCAACTAAAGATTTTCGATCTGAATTTGGAATGGAACTAAAATAATTGATTTTTCCTTTTTTTGAGTAAATAAGAGATCCGTTACCACAAATAGTATATTTGGGAAATTGAGAAAGTTCACTATTTTTTACTGAAATGAAGTTATATAATCTTCCTGTTGCAAAAACAAAATTATTATTTTTTGCATTTATTAAATTATTAATAAAACTCAGACTTTCATTATCTATGTTTGAATCCTTATCAAAAGAAACCGTTCCATCATAATCTGAAAAGAGTCAACTTGAATTACTAAAATTTTTATTTCCAAAATTTAAAGTTAACATAATTTGATCAGACTTTGAAATTGAAAAGTACATCATTCCAGCGATAA
This sequence comes from Spiroplasma alleghenense, assembly GCF_003363775.1. NCBI lineage: Bacteria > Bacillati > Mycoplasmatota > Mollicutes > Entomoplasmatales > Spiroplasmataceae > Spiroplasma > Spiroplasma alleghenense. The sequence goes on along the minus strand of NZ_CP031376.1, from coordinate 468,907 downwards.
TTACTGATAATGTTACTTGTACTAAATCAACAATCGCTTCTGTGGCTAATAATCCCTTTTCCCTAAATAAAATATATGTAAATGGCAAATAAAGAAACATTGTTAGTCCTGCTAGAAAAAAAGCTCCGTAGCTTGTTAAATACTTTTTAGAAAATTTAATAATCATAAACATTAGTAATCTAATTAAAATAGAAATTGGTATGTAGATAATTACCCCAGCACTTAAGTCTACAAGCATTGGGTAGATAATTGCAGGAATTAACATTATTTTTCCCGAAATAATCGCAACCAAACTCATGAAAATACCATCGCTAAATTGAATAACAATAGAGTCACTAATTCTGATAAAAATTGTAGTAAAAGAAATACACACAAGTAAGGCTGAAATAAGTGCTGAAATTGCAATTTTAAAAATCAAATTTTGCTTCATCTTCGTTAAAAACATTTCCCGTTGTGACTTCTCTTTGTTGGTTGCTAAAGTAATTTCCTGCGCTCATTCGATTTTTCCCCTGTTTTTGCACTTCCAAAATTTTAATCATCCCTCTTGAAGTCCAAACAACAAATCCCTCTTTGTCCATCGAAATAACTTCTCCACTTCTTTTAATATTTAATGTCATTGCAAAAAACTCATTTTCATGCAGAAGTCTGGCATTGTAAAATTTGTATCTCTCACCATTCAAAATAGCATACGCCCCAGGAGATGGACTCAAAGCTTTAATGAAATTTAAAACTTCTTGACTTGATTTGTTAAAATTTATCTTTTCCATATTATTTAAAATTTTAGGAGCCAAAGTTACCTTTGATAAGTCTTGAACATTTGGTTTAATTTTACCATTATATATATCATTTAAATATTGCCCTACCATTTTGCCACCTAGTATTGCCAATTTATTATATAAACTCTCAAAGTTATCATTTTCAGTAATTTCCACTTTTTCTTGAACATAAAAATCACCAGCATCCATCTCTTGGACCATTTGCATTAGACTAATCCCAGTTTGTTTTTCCCCATTCATAATAGCATATTGAATTGGAGCGCTGCCTCGATATTTTGGAAGCAAACTGGCATGAACATTTATCGCCATTCCTGAAACTAAATCTAAAACTGATTTTGGCAGTAATTTACCATAAGCACAAGTCAAAATAATATCAGGTTTAAGTTCTGTCAGTTCCTTAATAATAGAAGAAACTTTCTCTGGTTGAAAAACACAGATACTATTTTCTATTCCAAATTGTTTAACTGGAGGAGGAGTGACTTCTTGCTTTCTACCGACTTTTTTATCTGTTTGGGTTACAATTCCTACGATTTCAAAATTGTTTTTGTCGATTCCCTTTAAAACTTCAACGGCAATTGAAGGTGTGCCAAAAAATACTAATCTTTTTTTCATCTAATTATTCTCCTGTCAATTTTTGAAAATTTCTTTAATTCTTTGTAGGACAACCACCATTGCTAAAGTGTCTCTATTACAATATTTTATCATGTCAGGTCTTATTTTAGAATTTCAAATTTTTGAACTTATATTACCATCACTAAACTCTCTAAAAGTCTGACTAGCTTTATCTCCCTTATTAATAGACAAATCATTATAATTAAAACTATTGTCCAAAGCTGGTTGAGTTTTTTTAATTGAATAACTTCCATGAAAAGCAGGATGGTAAATTAAAAATCATGGAATAGATTTTTTTGAATTTCCTTTGAAAAAATCCATGAGATCAATGGTGTTCTGAACTATATAAATAAGGGATTTTTGATACTTAGGAAAAAGAACCGCCATTTGTTTTAAAACCATTTTTTCAAAAGAATCGTTGTAAGCAACATAAATTCCCTTTCCGCAACTAAAAATATCTTTCAAAAAATTTTTTATAAATTCAGGACGCGGATCATCGCTACTATTTGCTAAAAAATCGAAATGCTTCATGGTTTCGGGTTTTTTATAGTCATAGTTCTTGTCTGTTAAAACATCAATAGAATACTGGAATGGTATTTGCTGGTATGATTTTGAATTATTGTATTTAGGGATGGCTCATTTTACAGTTTCAAAGTCATACATGTAAATTGGAAACGATGTATATTTTGCCAGTAATGATTCTAAAATATTTTTCTCTTCTTTAAAAATTATGTCTTCATCTCTAAAAGTTGCTGGATTAGAATGAAATTTTTTGTAAACTTCAAAATGGCGAAAATTTTCTGGTCTGAAATAAGTGCTCTTATCCTTAGGCTTTACTGGGATTTCGCTATCAAATAAACTTTTAAATTCGTCTAGATATATTTTTTGTGACTCATAGTGAATTAGTGCTTTGGTCTTTTTATTTATATTCGTGAAATTAAAAATATTTTCCTTGTTTTTGTCAAAATATGCAATAACGTGGTGGCAATATACAGGATTATCACTTTCACTAATTTTTACAAATTTATTTTTGAGATTCTTTTTAATTACTGTTGAACAATTATTTGAAAGTAGTAAATTTAGGGAATCTTCAAATCCTAGAGATAATAATTCTGTAATTTGTTTTATTATTTCCGTTATTTCAAATTGACTTTCAAAAATTTTTATTAGTTCAAAAATTTTTAAACGTTTTTGAGATTCTCCATAACTTAATTCATCAATAATAAAGAAACCATTATAATTTAGGTCATCAGCTTCTAAATAATTTTCTGGAATTATTTCACCATTTATTTCTGCAAGACATTCTTCAAAACTTATTATTGGATAGTCTTCAATTAATTGCTCGCACATTTCGCTTAAATTAAGATTAAATTCATTAAAATCCTGCCCTCTAATATAATTACTGCGAATATGACCTAGGGCGACGTCATTAATTTTTAATCCATTTTTTTCTAAAATAAAATACTGGTACATTAAGTCAAAAAAGTGATCCTCTTTTACTTTACTAGTAGCCTTTATTTCAATTATTTTAAAAGTATCATTATGATTATTTATTTCTAAAATGTCACATCTGGTTCTTAGGTTAAAATCATCATATTCAAAAGCAGCTTCAAAAAGATATTCATACTCTTTTGAATTAATTAATTCTTTGGTTTTTTCTACAGCATTAACAAATGGAAGCCCACTTAAATCAAAAGTTTTTAATTTTTGATTTCGATTTAAATTAGTTTGAATATTTAAAGATTCAAAATACTGTTTTGCCGCCTCACCTACCAAATTACCGTCAATGATAGATTCGCCCTCAAATTTAGTCAAGTCAAAACCATCAACATCTAATGCCGAATTATCATTTAAATCGAGCCACTTTTCTTTTCATTTTTTTCTTAATTCCGCATTTTCTAAATTTTCTGAATCATTTTCAGATTCAAAAATTTTAAAATAAGTTTCAAACAAATCTATAGATGATCCTGATGAATCAAAGTCGCCTTCTTCGCTAATTTCGTTTTTCAAATTAAATTGCAGGACTTTATTTTTATTTCAAAGCAAGGCTTGATTAAAATTTTCTTGTGAGTGCAGAACTCACATTTCCTTATAACAACTTGACAAAGCTCTTTTAAAATCTTCTTTTGTTAATTTTGAACTAAATATTTTGCTCATAAAAAATCCTTTCTTAAAATAAAAATTCATTTATCTAAAGACAAATGAATAGTTTTACTTGTTTCTTTTTGGTACAAATTTAACAGTTGATTTTTTCAACTTATCATCGACAACGGGAGTGACAACTTTTTTCTCTTCTTTTTGTTTTTGCTTAATTTCTTTATACTCTAAGCGCTCTTTTTCGCGTTTTTCCTTCATCATTGAGACTTCTTCTTGTTTTAAAGCTTTTTTCTCTTCTTTTGACAACTTAATTTGCTTTTCAGCAATAGCGATACGACGTCGAGTTTCTTCGATATCAATTTCGCGGTTTACTGTTCATTCAATTCTAGTATTTTTTTTATCAATTCTAACTGGGAAACCTTCAATTTCATAAGCTTTAACTTCTGTTACTTGATTTGTTTTTGGTTCCACAATATCAACGATTACATCAAAAACGTCGCGATATTTATAATCAGGTCCTTTTCGAGCAAAAACTTGCTCAAAGTTGATTCTCAGGTTTTTGCGTTTTTCCTCTTGGAAAATATAGTTCTTAATTTCATCTCGAACTACTTTTTTTCTCTGCTTAATCTCATTTTTTTTAGCTTTTTTACCAGTAATCGTAGTCACTATTAAGAATATTATTACTACAACTAAAAGGATAATCACTATTATTCCAAACATATTTTCAAAACCCTTTTCTACTCTCTAATATAATAAACTATTTTTTAAATAAATGTAATCTCTATTAAATAAAAACTTTATCAACCGTTCCGCCACCAAGACAAATATTATTAAAATAAAATACAGCCTGTTGGCCCTCGGTTACAGCCTTAACTTCTTCTAAAAAACTAACCTTAACCTCATTTTTATTAATTATTTCTACTTTAACAGGTATGCTTTTTTGGCGATATCTAAACTTAGCTTCACAATTAAAATCATTTGAATTTGCAAAAATTTTATTAAGTTCACAATTTCAATTTAGGTCATTTACAATACATGAATTTGACTTTAGATAACTTTCATCACTAGACTTAGCAACATAAATAATTTTCTTTTCAACATCTTTTTTGGCAACATAATAAGGCTCTTCAAAACCACCCAAATTTAATCCCTTTCTCTGACCGATTGTGTAATACATCGCTCCAATATGTTGACCAATAATTTTGTTTGTATGTATGTCAACAATGTCTCCAGGCTGATTTGGAATATAGTTTTGTAAAAATTGAGTAAAATTTCTCTCTCCAATAAAGCAAATACCTGTTGAATCCTTTTTCTGCGCAGTTGATAAATCATTTTTAGCTGCAATTTCTCTGATTTCAGATTTAGTATAATTTTGAAGAGGAAATATGCTTTTTGAAATTTGAAATTGATTAAGTTGACTTAAAAAATAGGTTTGATCTTTATCCTTATCTTTTGCAGCAATTAGATTGTATTGTTGAGTTTCCTTGTTAAAAACCGTTCCTGCATAATGCCCCATCGCAATGAAATCAGCACCAAGTTCTTCAATAGAATAATTAAGGAATTTATCAAACTTAATATATTTATTGCATAAAATATCAGGATTAGGAGTTCTGCCCTTTTTGTACTCGATTAAAAAATATTGAAAAACATAATCCCAATATTCCTTGACAAAATCTATTCGATGAATTTTAATTCCAATTTTTTCAGCTACAGCTTTTGCGTCAAGATAATCTTTTTCTTGTTCACAAATTTCACCATTATTATTATTTCCAAGAAAGTCATTATTTAGTTCTGAGTCTCAATTTCTCATAAAAAGAGCTTCTACATCAAAACCTTGTTTTTTCAATAGCAACGCAGCAACAGATGAATCAACTCCCCCAGATAAACCAAGAATTACCTTTGTTTTTTTTGCCATTTAAATTCTTCTTCCCAGTCTTATTTTTTAATTTTTTGAGATACTTTATGTTCTCTTTCTGCAATTTTTTTAATTTTTTTTGCATTTCTTGTTTTCTTGAATCAATTTTCAAAGTCATCAAAGTTTTCAGAAGTATACTCATCAGTAACAATAGATTTTTTTTGCAGACTTTCGCCAAAAGATTTAAGAATTTCAGTAGTCGAATTAGAGTCGTGATTTATGAAGCTCAACTCCTCAGTTGGCAATCCCTTTCTTTCTGAAACCGCTTTATTAAAGTCGTCATTTTGAATAATCTGAGTTTGATCAAAGTTATTTATAATTGGTTGATTTATTTTTAATTCTCTAGTTTTTTCTTTATTTGTTATTTTATCAATCAAAATATTATTCAAGACTTTTTTTGCAGGATTCTTTTCTGAAGCGTGAGGATTATAATGAACATAAACTTTTTCTTCTTGCTCGCTTACTGAATTTTTTCTAGTAGGGATGATCACTTGTCTTTTGAATTCTTCACTTTGCAGCATTTTTTCTGGTTTAACAAATATACCATTTAATTCGAAATTATAATGTTTTTTAGAACTTGAACGAGGTAATATATAGGGATTTATCGCGTCCTCATCATTTTTGACTTTCGAACCAACAAAACGTTCATTAACTACTTCTGGTGCCTTGCCATTTTGTTCAAATATGCTTTCTATTTCTTTATTATTGAATAAAGTTTCAGCATCATTTTTAAATTCAGGTCTATCATTTTTATCAACTCTCTCAAATCCATGAAAAATTGGCTCTAAAATTTGCTCTTTTACATTTGCATAGAATTTTTCAGAATTTTTATGGTCCGAATTTAATTTGTCTTTATTAAATGAACTTGAATTATTATTAAATATTTTCTCTCCATCTTTAAATGATTTTTGTATTTTAAAGCTTTTAATATCACCTTGATTATTTGTAGTTTTTTCTACTACTAATTCATTCGTATTTAACTGTGAATTTGCAAAATTATTTTTAATTTCGTTTTCTCTAATAACTTCAGATTTGGCAGATTGGTTTTCCAAACTAACACTTTCTACTGATTTACTGTTTATAACGTGTTTAAGTCCGTTATCAAAAACTTTAGTTGCAACATCATATTCTTCAATAACTGTAGTAAATGGTTTTTTAAAATCTACTTCTTGAATGTTATTTTTATTTTTGACTTCAGAATTAATCTTTATTTTTTGATAAAAATCTTGTTCCTGATTTGAGAGTTTCTTTTTTTTCATCTCTTCCAAAAAACTTTTCTCACGTAGTTCGATTATAGACTTTGGCAAATCGGTTTTAGTATTAGCAATCTCTTCTGGACCTAAAACATTCAAACTTGTGTTATGAATTGGATCAAAGTAATTTGCTTTATTATTTGAATATTGACTATTTTGTTCAGATAGTTCTGTATTATGATTAGTTTCCTTACTAAAAATATTTTCTTCTATATTTTGAAAATTGTTTTGAAAAAAATGGGCATTTGCATTTAATGGTTTTTTTGTAGGATTGGGAGATTCAAAATTAGCAATTGTTTGATCTAAATCTGCAACACCATCCTTAAACTCCTCTGTAAAATCATCTTCATATCAAACTGATTCTAAAGGATTGAAATACTTCTTATTAAAAGATTCATTTGCGTTTTGACGGTTAATTTTTACTACTTTAACATCTTTGCTCATAATACACCTACTTTAATATCTATTATACAATATTTTTAATGCTTTTTATAGTAGGAATTGATTTCAAAAATTGGATAAAATAAAAAGTCCTTTCAATAAGGACTAATTATTTTATTCATTGATATCATTTTCTACTTTAAAATCAGTCATATTGTATATTTCTTCAAAAAGTTTTTTTTCTTGTTCGTTTATTTTTTCAGGAATTACAATATTTATTACACAAATTAATTTCCCACGATGAGATGAATTTTGCGAACGATAGAGACCCTTATTTTCTATATTAATTAATGTTCCATTTTGAGATTTTATAGGTAATTTAATCTGAACTGGTCCATCAAAAGTTTCTACTTGAATCTTATTTTGTAAAATAACATCAAGGTAGCTAACATTAAGTTTCATTTTGATATTTCCTTCTTCAGTCAATTCAAAAATCTTTGATTTTAATAAGTGGATGTTAATATATAGATGGCCTTTTTCGCCTCCGGATTTAGAATAGTTACCAACATTACGCATTACAAGTTGTTGACCTGGGAATATTCCTTTTGGTATAACAATTTCTAATGTGGTTTTCTTATGATAACAACCCTCTCCTTTACAAGTTTTACATTTATTTTTGAAAGTCTTACCAGCTCCAGCACATTTTGGACATTTTTGTTGAGTTTGAAATTTAGCAATTCCTAAATCCTGAGTTACATTAACAAAGCCTGCCCCGGCACAAAATTCACATTTTACAACATCTTCTTTATTCTTAGCTCCAAAACCATCACAGTCTTCACATTTTGTTAGTAGATTCGCTTCAATTTTTTTTGTAGTTCCAAAAATAAGTTCTTTAAAATTTAATTGTATTTCAGCAATTAAATCCTTTCCTCTCTCTGGTCCAGAATTTCTAAATCCGTTTGATCTGCCACGACCACCACCTCCGAAGAAACCTGAAAAAATATCTTCGAAAAAGTCGCCACCACCGCCGGCTCCCATATTTGAAAAGAAGTCGCCGAATCCACCAAATCCGCCGAATCCACCACCCGAAGATGCTCCATCTAGACCGGCATGACCAAATTGGTCATAACGAGATCTTTTGTTCGGGTCCATTAAAACCTCTGCTGCTTCAGTAGCCTCTTTAAACTTTTCAACAGCTTCAGGATCTTTGTTTACATCAGGATGATATTTTTTGGCGAGTTTTCGATAAGCGGTCTTGATTTCTTTTTCATCAGCTGTTTTACTAACACCAAGAATCTCATAGTAATCGCGTTTTTCTTTATTTGCCATAAATTCCTCTTTCTAATACAAAACAACTAACGCAAGTTAGTTGTTAGATTTTGGTAATTATTTTTTACCTTTTTTGTCATCTTTCTCATCGTTTTTTTCTTTAACTTCTTCTGTTTTTGGTTGCGCAGCAGCTTGTTGTTGCATAGCTTGAGATGCTGCTTGCATCGCCATTTCCAATTCACTCATTTTTTGCTCTAAACCAGGTACATCTTCTTTAGCAATTAATTCGCGAATTTCTTTTGCTAATTTTTCTGTTAATTCTTTTTGTTCAGCCGGAACTTGATCTGCAGCTTCAGAACTGGCTTGTTCAATCATGTTTAGATACCCCTCAGCTTGATTTTTTAATTCAATAAACTTACGTTTTTTATCATCATTTTCTGCATTCGCTTCAGCTTCTTCAATCATTTTTTTGATTTCATCATCACTTAAACTTCCTGAATTTGAAATAGTAATTGATTTCTCTTCATTTGTTTCTTTATCTTTTGCATGAACCGAAACAATTCCGTTAACATCAATTTTGAAAGTTACTTCAATTTGAGGAACTCCTCTTGGAGCTGATTTAATTCCTGTTAATTGAAATTGACCTAAGGTTTTATTGTCAGTTGCCATTGGTCTCTCACCTTGTAGGACATGGATATCTACTGCTGGTTGATTATCAACCGCTGTTGAGAAAACTTGAGATTTTTCAGTTGGAATTGTGGTATTACGGTCGATTAATTTTGTAAACACACCCCCCATAGTTTCAATACCCAATGAAAGCGGAGTTACATCTAATAATAATACATCAGTTACATCACCAGCTAATACACCACCTTGAATTGCAGCACCCATAGCAACAACTTCATCTGGATTAATTGTTCTATTAACATCTTTTCCTAATTCTTTTTTAACTAACTCTTGAACTGCGGGGATTCTTGTTGAACCTCCAACTAGCAAGATTTGATCTATTTCAGAAGGTTTTAATTTAGCTTCTGATAAAGCATCGCGAACTGGTTTTAGAGTTCTTTCAACTAAATCTTTTGTCATTTTTTCAAATTCAGCTCTTGAAAGTTTGGCAGAAAATGAAACTGGTCCCGAACTATCCATTGCAATAAATGGTAAGTTAATATCTGCTTCTAATTGACTTGATAAGTTGATTTTTGCTTTTTCAGCTTCGTCCTTAAATCTTTGTAAGGCCATTTTGTCTTTTGATAAATCTATTTTATGTTCTGATTTGATTTTTTCTCCAATTCAATTCATAATTTTTTCATCAAAGTCGTCTCCACCAAGTTTGTTATCACCACTTGTTGATAAAACCTCATATGTCCCATCCGCTAATTCAAGAATTGAAACGTCAAAAGTTCCTCCTCCTAAATCATAAACTAGAACTTTTTGTTCTTTATCTTGTTTATCTAGACCATAAGCAAGCGCAGCTGCTGTTGGTTCATTGATAATTCTTTCTACATCAAGACCTGCAATTTTACCAGCATCTTTTGTAGCTTTTCTTTGGGCATCATTAAAGTAAGCCGGAACAGTAACAACTGCTTTTGTGATTTTCTGCCCTAATTTTGCCTCAGCATATTTTTTCATGTATCTTAAAATTTCTGCTGAAATTTGTTCAGGAGTATAATCCTTACCTTCAAGATTTATTTTGTTGTTTGTTCCAATTTGGCGTTTTATCGAAATTGCAATATTAGGGTTTGTTACCGCTTGTCTTTTTGCAGCTCCCCCAACAATAATTTCTGAATTTTTAAAAGCAACTACTGATGGTGTTGTTCTCTGCCCTTCAGGGTTTTCTAGCACCATTGGTTGACCTCCATCCATAATCGCCACAACCGAGTTGGTTGTACCTAAATCTATTCCTATAATTTTTTCTTTTGACATAATTTTTTCCCTCTCTTAATTTCTATAATTACTTAGCAACTTTTACAACCGCATATTTAATAACTCGATCATAAAGTTTGTAACCGTTTTGTATAACTTGTGCAATTAGTCCACTTGCAACAGCTTCTGTTTCAACTTGTTCATTTGCTTCATGTATGTTGTGGTCAAATTTATCCCCAACTTTCGTTTCAATCATTTGTATACCAGCATTACTTAATGCTTCATCAATTTGTTTAATAATAAATTCGAATCCGATTAAATAATTTTTTACATCTGGATTATCATTTGGTTGTTTTAAAACTCCTCTAAACAAATCAATTGCCGGGATAATTTCTTCAGCCAAACGTTGCCCCCCATATTTTTTTACATTCATAGTTTCTTGTTGATATCTCTTAACTGTATTTTGGTTATCAGCAATTGCTAACAATTTTTCCTCTTTTAAGCGATTGTTTTCAAAAAGCAATTGTTCCAAACAGCTTTCTAATTGACTGATTGAATCATTAGTTTTTTCAAAATCTGCCTTATTTTTTTTGTTTAACTTCGCTTCTTTCTTGTTTGAAGCTTCTTCACCTAAGATTTCAATATCTTCATTGGGCAACTTTGATTTCAAGTCTTCAATTAACTTTTTGATATCTTTTATGTTTGTATCTGACACAATTATTCCCCCTTTATTTTTTAAAGAATTGTTCTTTAATTTTAATACCGATTCAGTCTAGTAGTTCCTTCGCCTTGTCATATTGAATTCTTTTTGGACCAACCAAGGTTAGTGCGCTAGTTTGACCATCACCAGTTTCAAAATTTTTACCAATTACTGCTAAATCATTATTCTCGTCTCCTATTTCAAATCCAATTTTTGCTTGAGCGCTATTATTTTCTGTTGATTGACTTTTGTACCACTCAAAAGGAGAAATACTTTCAATCAATTTTAAAACGCTTTTAATTTTATTCGGATCGGAAAACTCTGGATTTTCGAGCATATATTGCATTCCTTGAGTTTTGGTAACTGTATTTGTATTATGAAGAATGACATTTAGAAACGTCTGCAATACAAATTCGTATTTTTTCACTTGCTGTTGCAAAATAGGTTTAATGGCTTCTATTTTAACATCTAAATCTTTAATTTTAGTTTCTAGAATTCTATCATTGAATAAATTTATTGCAGTTTGCAAGTCATCAAGTGAAACGTTTTTTAAATCAAAAACCTTATTCTCAACAATACCATTTGAAAGAGCAAATATAACTACTGCACTTTCAGTTGAAATTGGAATTAATTCAGCTTTTCTTAATACAGCCTCCCCATTATTTGGGGTGGATGTTATTACTGTTGCTAGGTTAGTCATTTCACTTAAAATTTTTGAGCTTTCATCCAAAACTTCAACAATACTGGCATTCCTTTTTTCAAAAATCTTATTTAGTCTTTCCTTAATATCATCGATATTTTCTTTTGACATTAAATTATCAACAAAATAGCGATATCCAATTGTAGAAGGAACTCTTCCAGAAGAAGTGTGCTCTTTCTCTAAAAAACCCTTCTCTTCTAGAACAGCACCTTCGTTTCTAATGGTAGCTGAAGAAACCTCTATATCGATTAATTCGTGAATTTTTTTAGATCCCACTGGCTGGGCTGAACGAATATATTCTTCAATAATGATTTTTAAAATTTTTTCTTGTCTCTTAGTTAACATATAAAAAACCCCTTCAAAAATCTCTTTATGATTTTATATATAGCACTCTGACTTTTCAAGTGCTAATTCAATTTTTTTGATGAATCAATTACAAATTCACCTTTCTGAACATCGATAACATAATTTCTTTTTTCTTCAATTTCTCCCGAAACAATCGCTTTCGCAAGAATTGTTTCAATATTTTTACTAATATATCTTTTAATTGGACGAGCACCGAACTGTTTATCATAACCCTCTTCTAAAATTTTAGATTTAGATTGATCTGAAAAATTTAAATAAATATCTTTTTCATTTAAAAGGCGCTCTTTTAATTCATCAAGCAGGTTTTCAATAATTTCACTGACAACCATTTTAGTAAGCGGTTTAAAAATTACTATATTGTCAATTCTATTTAAAAATTCCGGTCTAAAGTGATTAAATAATTCCTTCTCGACTGATTTTTCATCAATAAATTCAGACTCATTATTCAGCAATGTTTCTGAACCTATATTTGAGGTCATTATAATAATCGTGTTTTTGAAATTAATTAATTTTCCCAATGAATCTGTCAAGTGACCATCATCTAATATTTGTAAAAGTATGTTAAACACATCTGGATGTGCTTTTTCTATTTCATCAAAAAGCACAATGCTGTAGGGACTTCTTCTGACAGCCTCTGTAAGTCTACCACCCTCTTGATAGCCAACATATCCAGGAGGAGCTCCAATTAATTTTGATACAGACTGTTTCTCCATAAATTCAGACATATCCAAACGAATCATTTTTTTGTCAGAATTAAATAAAACTTCCGAAAGACTTCTAGCAACTTCGGTTTTACCGACACCGGTTGGACCAAGAAATAAAAAACTTCCTATTGGTCGATTGGGGTCTTTTATTCCAGCGCGACTACGCAAGATGGCATCAGTTACATTTTGAATTGCTTGGTTTTGTCCTTTAACTCGACGCTTTAACATTGTCTCCAAACTCATAAGCTTGAACTTTTCATTTTCAACCAATTTTTCAACTGGGATGCCTGTTCAGCGAGCAACAATATCAGCTACTTCAATTTCTGTTACGTCTTCATTTATTAGATGGTCTCTTAAATCTCCATCGCTATCTTGTAGTTTTTTTTCTAAAGCAGGCATTAAGGAATATTGAATTTCTCCGGCTCTGCTTCAATTTCCCTGAGATTGAACTAAGTCAAGTTCTGACTTTAGCTGTTCTAATTTAGATCTCATTTCCGTAATTTTATCAATTGCTTTACGCTCTTTTTCTCAGCGTGTATTTAAATCTGTTTGAGTTACTTTTAATTTCTGTAATTCTTTTTCAGCTTCTTTTAATCTTTCCTTAGATTTTTCATCTTTTTCTTTTGATAGTGCAGCTCTTTCTATTTCAAGTTGCATAACCTTTCGGTTAATAATATCTAACTCCGAAGGAACTGAGGTTAATTCAGTTTTCGTAGTGGCACAAGCTTCATCAATTAAATCGATTGCTTTATCTGGTAAAAATCTATCAGCAATATATCTAGTTGATAAATTAGCAGCCGCAACTAAAGCATTGTCATGAATCCTTACTCCGTGAAAAGTTTCAAAGCGCTCTTTCAAACCTCTTAGAATAGAAATTGTTTCATCAATTGTCGGTTCATTTACCAAAACAGTTTGAAACCTTCTTTCTAAAGCTGGATCTTTTTCAATATATTCACGATATTCTTTTAGTGTTGTTGCTCCAATTGCTTTAAGTTCTCCCCTTGCAAGCGATGGTTTTAGTAGGTTTGAAACATCCATTCCAGAGGATTGACTTGTTTTACCAGCTCCAACAATTAAATGCATTTCGTCAATAAATAAGATTATCTCCCCTTCAGCCTTTTTAATCGCATTAATGATACCCTTAACTCTAGACTCATAATCACCCATATACATAGCCCCTGCCATCAAGCTTCCCATGTCTAATTCTAAAATCCGTTTATTTTTTAAAACGGCTGGCACGTCATTTTTAACGATTCTTTGCGCCAAACCTTCAATTACAGCAGTTTTACCAGTTCCTGGTTCACCAATCAAAGCTGGGTTATTTTTAGTTTTTCGTGATAAAATTCTTATCACTCTCATAATTTCATCATCACGGCCAATAATTGGATCTATTTTTCCGTCTTTTGCATTCTGAGTTAAATCTCTTGTATATTTCGCTAATATGTCTGGATCATTAGCTGGATCTATTTTTTGATTAAATTCCATATTATACCTCCTTAAGAGTTAGCAATTAAATGCTCCGTTTGCTAACTATTGAGATAATAAAATAAAAATTTAGCAATGTCAATAGTAGAGTGCTAAATTTTTCATTTTTTAAATTATGTCTAAGAGTATATTATCCATTATTTCATAGCCACGAGGAGTACATTTGAAACCATTGTCCGTTAATTCCAAAAGCTTATTTTCAAAATGAATTTTAAGCTCTGATTGAAAGTAATCTAGAGCCAAGGCACCATCTCTAACTTTGCTAAAATCAATGCCATCAACTAAGCGCAATCCCATCATTATAATTTGAAAATAATACTCTTTTTGAGAAAGTAATTGATCTATCCTTTCTCAATGATTAATATTTCCTTCGTTTTTAGTCAAATAAAGATTATTATTCATTTCAATAAATCCCGCAGCCCCTATACCAACACCTATAAATCTTTGATTATTTCAATAGGATAAATTATGTAATGAAATTTTGTTATTTAAAGAGTAGTTAGAAACTTCGTACCTACAATACCCTAATTCAATTAGTTTGGAGTTAATAATTTCGTCAAAATATTCATCATTTTCTGGTAATTTCTTTTTCAATTTTCCTCAAATGGAGTTTTCTTTTAAAATTAATGAATATCAAGAAATATGGTCCGGTTTTAACTCCTTGATTTTTTCAATATCAACTAAGATGTCATCTTTATTTTGTTCAAATAGGTTATAGATTAAATCAATTGAAATATTTTCAAAACCAATTTTTCTAGCTAACTCTATAACTCTGATTGGTTCCAAATTATCATGGATTCTTCCAATTTTTTTTAAAAGCGGATTGCTAAATGTCTGAATCCCAATGCTCAAGCGATTTACTCCAAACTTTTTGTAGAGTTCTAGTTTATTTTCGCTAACCTTTTCGGGATTTATCTCAATTGTATATTCAATATTTTCTTTAACAAATGGATGTAAAATTTGCAGCATTTTTAAGGTGCATTCTTCATTAAGACAACTTGGAGTTCCTCCTCCAATATAAATTGTTTCCAAATTACCAAGATCATCGCGGTAAGATTCAATTTCTTGTTCTAATTTTTCTAAATATTGCCAGACCTGTTCATCTGATGTTTTTTTGACCTTAACGAAATCACAAAAAAAGCAAATACTATCACAAAATGGTATGTGAACATATAAGCTTTTAACATCTTTTGTAATTAATTCATCATTTGTCATGGTCAACGGAATGGAACCCCTTTTTTCTTCTTAATAATAATTATTGGTATCACAATTACAAAAAGGATTGTAAATAATGTTACAAAGAATATTATCATACAACGTTTATTAGCACCTTTGCGGATTGATTTAATTTCGTTTGGAGGCAATATTTCATATCCATAATAAGAGATTATATTATTTTTACGGATTTTAGTAAAAACAATATTTGCAATATGGATTCCTAAAACTGTCAATAAGCAAGTTATTGTAACAGTAATTTCTGAAGTAAAGTTTTTAAAATTACCTATTTTTCAGAAAAATAAATATATATCAGTTTTACCAGCTTCAAAAGCACTTTGCATACTATAAAGAATTCCAAGAACAATTGACATTATTACATAACTTGTAAAAGCGATTCAATTTAAATAAACAGCTCTAGCAATAATGGCACGATAATTTTTTGTGATAAAATATGGCACTTGCTCATATCCCATTCTCAAGTCCTTTTCATATTTCTTAACGTTTGCATTTAAAAATAACAAATCAGCAATTCCGATTAAAAATAATGAAAGCGAAATAATCATCAAACTAATCATTCAAAAAGGATAAGGAACATTAACTGTTGGTATTCCTCAAATTTTTTGATCTGGATCAGACATACTCAAACCCATTCTTTTAGCCTCAAAATAAGCAGCAGTAAATAAAGAAGTGGTCACGAGACCAATAGTTCCAAAAAGTATTAATAAAACAACACGTGTTTTTTCAAGAAATATTTCTTTTAGAATCTGCTTTGGTATTATTTGAGATGATGAATATTGTTTAGAATATTGCAATTTCTCATTCTTCTCAATCGAACTCGCAGCATTTGGCTCAGAATTATAATTTTGGAAATTTCCATTTGGATTATAGTTTTGAAAATTGGGTGCTTGTTGGAAATTTGGTTGATTTTGTATTTGAGGTTGTAACTGATTTAATTCACACCCAGGAACATCGCAATAACCATTGGCACCATGACCCGCTCCTGAATTTTGATTGTAATTAGTTTGACGAGGAACTTCAATAGGTTTCTGGTAATAATTTTGGCTATTAAAATAACTTGGTTGGGGTGATGGTTGGGGCTCATATGGGTTGTAATCATAATTTCCATAACTAATTGGCTTTTCAAAATCAATTGTTTCCTGGTAATAACGATCACCGTTATAAAAATTAGGTTGTTTAAAACCGCGATTAAAATCGTATCCACTTCCTGCTGGGTATAAACCATCTCTTTGAAGTTTTTTTTGGTACTCTATTTTAGCTGATGACTGGTTATTTTGAATTACTGATTTTTGGTACTCTGAAGTGTCATCAATGTAAGGTGAATTATCATTAAAATTTTGATTTGGATTGTAGTTATTTGGTTGTCTAGGTTCGAAGCGACGAGGTTGAATTACATTTCGATTTTGATTATTATAATCTGCATTATAACCATTATTACTAGGATTAGGATTATTGTAATTATTGTTATTGAAATCGTTATTAAATGCCATTTTGCCGCCCCATTCCTATATTTATATATTTAACCTTATTTTTTACTTTTTTCTATTTTCTTAATTTTTGAAATTTCTCTTTCAAAGTCAATTTGCAGGTCTTCAAATTTATAAAGATCTTTTTCGCTTATTTTTTCTGATTGCTTTTTGTCCCTTAAATATTTACTCTTAGATTTTATGAAGATTGAAATATAAAGCGATAAAAATATCACAGCAAAAACAATGAAAATTAATAAAATTGCTCAAACTGGTACGGAAAAATCAAGAATTTCTAAACTAGTATTGAACAACCATATTTCCATTTAATCTACTCCAATTTGATAAATATCAGATAGCCCTATCATCAATTTATCTCATTATATCATTTTTTTTCCAAAAATCACGACTAATCGGAGTTTTCAACAATGATGCTGATCATCTCTTTTTTTCAATCTTCAATATTAACCTCATTTACAAAATAATTTATAAAATCATCTTTTATACTTACAATAAGCAACTGACTAAAATCATTTTCATTAATGTCATTTTTAGACAAGTATTGTAAAACAATGACTGGATAGTTTGGATTAAACCAAATTGATTCAATTGCTTTTTGGGAAAAACTGACAACATCTTCGGGTCTTTCAAAATTATTAAAAACAAACTTATAAATCTGCATTTCAGTTGGTGATTCTTCAAAAATTTCTTGTTTAACAATTTGCAATTTATTTAAATCTTTGCGATTTTTATCAAGGAGAATCTTGGCTTGCTCTGAAAAAATATTAAAGGCTAGGAATAAATTAATCGCTCCTGTAATTTCCTCTAAAACGAAGTCTATTGTATTATCGTCTAAACTGTTTAAAAACAACCCCAAAGATTCACTCTTACTTTTATTAATCAATTTTAACGCCCCTTAAATGGTTTTGGCTGATTAGCTCCACGACGTTTGTGATCACTACTTTCGTGCAAACTATCAATACGTTTTTTCAAATCTAAATTGCTTGAATCTCCCTCTAAATAACTATCAATTTCTTGATATGAAAAACCAATTTCTTTTTCATCAGTTTGACCTTCTCAAAGTGAAGCGGTCGGTGGTCGCGAAATTATCGAATTAGGAACATTCAATAATTTTCCCAGTTGGCCAACTTCACCTTTTAATAAATGCACTAAAGGCAACAGGTCACAACCTCCGTCACCAAATTTTGTAAAATAACCAATGTGTCATTCCACAGCATTATCAGTTCCTAAAACTAAGTAGTTTTTTGATTGCGCCAATCCATAAAGAGAGCTCATTCTCAAGCGAGCCTTGGTGTTAGCCAATGCTAATTCACTAATTTTTAATCCAGTTCTTTCTAATTCTTCTTTAATGGAAGCGAAAACCGGCTGCAAATCAACTTTAACATTCAATAACTTGTGTTCTTCTATCAATTCATTAACACACTTTAAATCCTCTTGGGATGAAGAAATTGGCATTCAAACAGTTAAATAGTCATTTGGAAAGGCCTCTTTTGCTAATAAACTCACAACTGCTGAGTCAATACCTCCACTTACCCCAACAATAACTCCATCAGCTTTCGCCCTTTTTGTTTCCTCTTGAATAAATTTAACAATTTCATCTTTATAATTCTTTAAATCCATTTTATCCCTCTAATCCATTCATTCTAGTTCAATATCAAATATTTTAACAAAGTCGCCTTTAGCGGCTCCCTTTTCACGTAAAGTTTCATAAACTCCCAACTTTTTCATTTTTTCATTAAAAAGTAGTAGGTTATCATGAGTTGCAATCGGAGTTTTTTGATAAACTTTAAAGACCGGTTCTCCCTTTACTTCTCAACGACCATTACCCAAATTCATAACTTGAATATCTTTTGTTGGAGATTCGAAAGTATAAATTTTAACACCCTCTTTTATTTCATTACCTTTTATTTCTCACAAAGGAATATCCTTAGTGGTTTGCAAAGCATCGGCAATGGCAGTCAAAAGGCTATTAATATTTATTTTTTTAGCTCCTGAAATTTCAATTATTTGGTGATTAGGAAAATGTTCTTTAAAATCAATTATGTTAATTTGAGCTTCAACCAAATCAATTTTATTGGCAACGATAATTTCATGACGTTTTTCCAAGTTTAAGTTATAAGTGATCAATTCATTTCTTATTAATTCATAATTTTTAATTACATCCTCGGTTCCATAATTACCCGACATATCAATGACGTGACAAATAATACGGCATCGCTCGATATGACGTAAAAACTCATGACCAAGTCCTCTACCCAAACTAGCACCCTCAATTAAACCAGGTAAATCTGCAACAGTAAAACTTCTTCCTTGATTATCACGGCTTACTCCAAGCTGAGGATTAATTGTTGTAAAAGGGTAATCAGCCACTTCGGCTTTTGAATTTGAAATAGCTCTTAGTAAAGTAGATTTACCAGCATTTGGTAAACCAACAAACCCTACATCTGCTAAGACTTTTAGTTCTGCACGAATTGAAAACTTCTCACCCAATTCTCCAGCTTCAAAAATAGTCGGAGCTTTATTGCGAGAATTTGCAAAACGAGCATTCCCTTTACCACCTTTACCACCGTGGGCCAGAATAATGGTTTGTCCCTCTTTGGTAAAGTCTGCTAAAATATCTTGATTTTCTTGATTAATCAGAACTGTTCCAACAGGAACTTTAACAAAAATGTCTTTACCATCTTTACCGTGCATATTTTTGATATCGCCTTTTTCACCATCAAAAGCAAAATAATTTTTTTGAAGTTTTAAATCTAATAGTGATGATTTTCCTTCATCTCCGATAAAGATAACATTACCTCCATCACCACCATCACCACCATTGGGACCTCCATTGGCAACAAATAGTTCATGACGAAAACTAACGGCACCATCACCGCCTTTTCCAGCCTTAATATCAAAAAGGGCTACATCAACAAATTTCATTTTTTACCCTCACATTCGTTTATAATTTTATTTCACCATTTAGTAATTGCTCATAGCAAATTTCGCAAGCAAAAGTTGGTATCAAGTTGTCCGCGTTTTCATCATCAAATTGCTGCCAAATTGAAATTGGTTCGTCTAGCATTGCATCTAGATCCTCATCAGATATTTTTGGATTGTTTTCTAAAATATCGTTTGCTATATTGCCAATACTTTCAGGGGCATTAGCAGAAACATATTTAATATCATCGTCCCCACAAAGAGAACAAGTGATACTAAATAATTCCTTCATTATGTTACGCGCATCTTCAAAAATTTTAAAGTCGCTTGATAAAAATGTTTTTTCCATATTTTCTTCCTCTAAATAATATTATAAGAATTAATTAAGTCAACCATTTGATTGAATTTTTGTTCTTCTATTTTAATATTTTCTTCCACTATATTATACCCGATTTCAACCCCTTGTGCCAGAGAAGCCTTGTACCAAATTGCTGCTACTAAAGAATTTAAATCCTCTTGAGCAAAATTAGGAAATGCCAGATAAAAGTAACTATTTAGAATAAATTCACACACATTGAAAAGGCTTGGATTATCGTTATAAACTATTTCTAGGAGTTTCTCGCGTATTAACTTTAAATTATCTAAAGAATCTTGCAAATTGAATTGGCTAGGATTTATGTTGTAAGTACCGTTTTTTTTGACAACCTTAAATTCCTCATTAATATGTTGATCGGCAATAATAAAAATTAAGCAAACTTTATTCTCATCACAATTGTTTCGATTAATTAAAAAATCTTTTAATTCTGGTAAAATTGCTCTAATATTAAATCCTTTCAAAGCCTCAATGGCATTAAGCTGTAGATTTTCATCGACTTGATTTAACATTTTTTTAATCAATTCCAGGTTTCACATTTTTGGGTTCGGATTGCTTTGATTAATTAATCCGCCAACTTCTTGTTGCTGTTTTAATAACTTAGCTTCAAAATCTGCAGGCATATAAGGCATTCTCAATTCAGAATTAATTTGTTCCAAAGCTTCTTGGTATTTTTTATCAGCAATTAGTCCTTCAATCTCAATAATTGTCTGATCATAAAAATCTTTATTCATCAAAGCACCCCCATTTCTCGTTAAATTATATAAAAAAAAGACACATCATTCAATGTGTCAATCAGTTTTTTTATTGGCGCCCACGAGAAGATTCGAACTTCTGACCCTACGCTTAGAAGGCGCATGCTCTATCCTACTGAGCTACGTGGGCAATTCCATATAAATAATAGCATATTTTTAATCAACTATTTTAAAAAAAATGAAATTTCTTAAATTTTGCTTTAAATTTAGGGAATATTTTATCTAGATTAGTTAAAACTAAGGACTACTTTTTTGATTTCTTCAATTGCTCTATTTGAATAGGCCTGTTTTTTATCCTCTTTACGGGCTTTGGCTTGGCTGAGAGGCAAACTAGCAACTATGCTTCAGTTGGCCTTCATTGGTTGAAAATTTTCAGAACTAGTAGTGTTTATGTAATTAATAAGGCCCCCAATTACTGTTGTTGTTGGTATTTGAATCATTGGTTTGTTTTCCAATAAATTAATTAAGTTTTTCGCAGCAATAATTCCAGTAGCAGCCGACTCAACATATCCCTCCACTCCTGTAATTTGACCAGCAAAAAAGATATTTTCTTGAGCTTTCATTTGCAAAAAATGATTCAAAATTTTAGGGGAATTAATAAAATTATTTAGATGCATAACTCCATATCTGACAAATTCTGCTTTTTCTAGTCCTGGAATTAATTGAAAGACTCGTTTTTGTTCGGGTCATTTTAAATTAGTTTGGAAACCCACCATATTATATAAATCATCAATCGCATTATCTTGACGCAACTGAACAACGGCAAAATTTGGTGAACCATCAAGATTTCTTAGTCCAGCTGGTTTTAAAGGGCCAAACAGCATTGTTTTATAGCCACGTTTGGCCATACCTTCAATTGGCATACAACCTTCAAAATACTTCAAGGCCTTATCTTTTTCTAAATGACCCTCCATTACTTCTGCTTTGATTAATTCTTGATAAAATTTTTTAAATTGTTCCTCATTCATTGGACAGTTAATGTAATCCTGGGTATCACCCTTTTCGTAACGATTCTTTTTAAATGCTATCTCCATATTAATGGAATCTTTTTTGATAATTGGAGCTACTGCATCATAAAAATAAAAATAGTCCTTTCCAATAAGGTTTTGAATTTCTTTTTGCAACGATGATGTTGTAAGTGGACCGGTTGCAATAATTGTTGGAATTAATGTATCTATTTTTTCAACCTCTTGGTTAATTATGGTAATATTTGGATCATTTTCAATTAAATTAGTAATGTAATTAGAAAAGTTTTCTCGATCAACTGCCAGCGATCCTCCAGCTGGCAATTTGTTTTTTTCAGCTGCCTTGATTATTAAAGAATCAAATTGACGCATTTCTTCTTTTAGTGTTCCTACTGCATTTTTTAAATCATCACTGCGTAAAGAATTTGAACAAACTAATTCTGCAAATGAATTTAAATTTTGAACAGGATTACGTTGTAATCTTTTTACCTCATAAAGATTGACCTTAATACCCTTTTTAGATAATTGGTAAGCTGCCTCACATCCTGCAAGACCAGCCCCAATTACATTAACATATGATTTCATTAATTTAGTATAACATTTTTTTTACAAAAAAATAAAACTCGACCAAAAATGTCGAGTTTTATTTTTAATTATTTTCCTAAAGTTGTAATTGAGATTAAAGTTAATCCAATTGAGTAACAAATTGAGGTTAGCACCAAAGATGCACCTGCAAGAGCTCCAAGAACACCAGTTCCTGACCCTTTACCTCAAAATAAGAAGAATGTATCGTTGGCAACTCCAGCACTTGTTAAAATTAAAAGTGCTAAAATCACCGATGCCACTGAAACTGTAATTCAACCTAAATATTTTTGAGATTTAAACATCCCAATAACTCCGTTAACAATTACTGCTCCCAATAAAGCTAGGTAGATTACTCCCCCAACAACAGCTACAGCTCCCCCAGATTTTGATACAAATAAGTTTGTGATTCCTAAAATAAAAGCAATCGCTGATCAAACTATGATTAATATACTACCAAATTTTTTCATATTTTCTCCTCTAATCCATTAATCCGGCTTTATACAGTTCCTGGAAATGACCAGGTTTGTTTTTTAATTCATCAAAAGTACCACTTTGGGCAGCTCCGATTCCTTTGGCCAACACTATAATTTTATCAGAATTTTTAATCGTACTTAAGCGGTGAGCAATCGAAATTGTTGTACGACCTTTCATCAATTCTTCTAAATTTGCTTGAATTTCTTTTTCAACAATATTATCCAAAGCACTAGTTGCTTCATCAAGAATTAAAAGTTCTGGATCCTTTAAAAACATTCTAGCAATTACTAAACGTTGCTTTTGACCCCCAGATAACATAAATCCACGTTCACCTAAGATGGTTTGGTACCCATCTGGTCAAGTACTTACTAGTTCGTGTAATTCAGCTTTTTTAGCCGCCTCGTAAACTTGTTCGTCTGTTGCGTCAAAACGACCATAACGAATGTTATCAAGGACATCTCCGAATAAAATTTGTGGTTCTTGTTCAACATAACCAACTTTATCCAAGTAACTTGAAAGTTGCACTTCTTTTAAATCATGTTTTGAGTTAATTAACACTTGCCCTTCTGAAGGATCATAGAATCTTAGCAACAGTTTTGAAATTGTTGATTTACCAACACCAGTTTCTCCAACAAAAGCATAACTTTTACCTTTTTCAAAAGTAATGTTGAATTTTGGTAAAATTACTTGTTCGGGTTTTTCAGGATATGCAAAGACTACATCTTTGAAAACAATATCCCCATCAATATGTTCGATGTGAATCCCTTCATTTGGGTCATAGTGAGGGTTAATAATTGATTTTGAATTAATAATAGCATAAATTCTTTGTGAAGAAGTTGAAGCTGATGCTAGACCAACAGCTACCCTTACCATTTGCATTAGCGGACCAATCATAGTTCCAACCCCAGAAATAAATGAAGTTAGAGCGACTGAAAGAACGGCAACATTATCATGATATCTAAGTGCTGCTGCAATTATTATAACAATTTGAATTGAAGAAATTCCAGCAATCATAATTGTAATCATAATTGCTTGCATGTTAACTAATTTTTTAGATTTGTTGTAGTAGTCCTTATGAACTTCTTTAAATCTTTCAGTTTCATATTCTTCAGTTCCTGAAGCCTTGATTAATCTTACAGTATTAATTCTATCAGTAACATCTCCGTTAATACTTGTGATTGAACTTCTAACTCTAAACATCATTTTTTTAACAATTGTAAATGAACCAAAGATTGTTATTAAAATTATTAACATTGCTGAAACAACTACTAAAGTTAAGAAACCATTAATTGTTGACATTACAATCAATGAACCAAAGAATGTAAAAATTGCTGACAACATAGTTACCGGAACTTGTTGAGCTTGCTCTCCAATAATTTGAGTATCTGAAACAATTTTAGTTAGAATTTCTCCAATTTTTTTATCTGAGTAGTAACTCATATCTTGTTTTACTAATTTTTCAAGTGATTTATTTCTTAGACTAATTTCAACTCTTTTTCCCATTAGTCCTGCTAAGAAGTTTGAAATAAATGTAAAAACTGCAATAAATCCAAAAAGAACTAATTGAACATAAATTCATCCAGTTCAAGTTAATTCCATTCCGAATAAATTTGAAAAGTATACTAAATCTTCTCCAACAAATTTAGCCGAAATAAATGAATATGTTTTATGGATGAATTCATTAAATTGGCTCAAATTTCCCGAGTCAATTACCCCTCCAAAGGCATTTTCTAATTGACCTGCCATTAAAGTTCCCATTAATCTTTCAGTAATTTTTGGTCCTAAAACTGTCGCAATTGACGAAAGTAATGTTACTAAAATTATCGAAAATGTGATTATTCAATATTGTTTAAAATATCCTGAAAGTAATCCAAAAAATGATTTACGGTCTTTTTTGGTAATTATTTCTTCAGCACGATCGTTGGCAGCTTTGATAGCTTCTTGTTCGTTTTTAATTACGTTTTTCTCCATGATATATCCCTTCATATTTTTGTAAATTTTTACTCTTGTAATATAATACTACTTTTATAATTTTAATTAAAGAAAATTTTTATTTTTTATAAATTTTTTTAACCCTCAAAGTAAAAATACCGCTGATAGCGGTATTTACATAGTATTTAATATTTCAGCACCTGATTCTACCAGTATTGCTCCATTCTTAATCAAATAATTAGAACGTGATTTTGTAAAAATTTCTTCTGGTAAGGCAAAGATGCTTTTACCATAATCAATTAGGAGCGTGATTGTGTTGTTGAATAAGGCTTCATTTTCACCACCGATTACCAAGGCCGCTTTTGAAAGCCCAGCAAAAACCCTTTCAAAATTTTGAATGGAGTTTTGGAAAGAGAAATCGTAAAATTCTGAAATGATTAGTAATGAATCAAAACCGCGATATTTTTTTATCAACTCCAAATTAGTGTCAAGAAATTCTTGCAAGGGACTGCTGATTATTATAATCAGGTTTCCCTTAGGATTCAAAAGTTCTTCAATATTCTTATTGATTTTTTTATCAATTTGAATTATTAATATCGGACTATTTTTGTAAAAGAATTTCATAAAATTTTTTAAGGCCTTAAATTGATACTTGCTAAGATCATTTTTAACAAGCAAACCAATTGAGCGATAATACTGGTTTATTAAATCAATATTTCCATAATGGACTAATACAAACGGTGGTCTATCGATTTCTTTTAAAGCATCAGGGAATTTAGGATCAACAATTGTAATAGTTTTGCTAATAATTTCCTCCGTGACTATTTCAAAATCACCAATACTGATTTTTTCTTTATTTCTTATTGCATTGAAAACAGATTCCCATGCCCCTGAATATTTTAAAAAGAAATATATTATGACTTTATCCACTAATTTAAATAAATAATTTTGCTAGCGACAATCTCATTTGCAAAAGTTGATAATTCACCGTTTGCAAAAGATCTGATATGACCTTCAATACCTAAATAGGCTTGGTCATGAAGACTGTATTCGTCCAAAATTGTATTTGATCAGGCTTTGATATTTATAAAATCATCTGTGATTTCCCCTGCCTTGTTTTTAAAAGGTTTGGGTGTTCTTAGGATGAATTTATAAAGTTTTTTTAAACCGTCATTTGAAGTATAAACCACTTGGGGTTCACCTTCCATTTGACCTATGACAATTACATTGTTCATTCTTTTTTCCTCCTAAACTATTTCGTGAAAAAATAGCTCAAAATTGATATTTTTTAAAAAAATAAAACCAGAGTCCAACTTTGTGTTAGACTCTGGTTTAGCAGATATTTTTAAATATTTAAAAATTTATTTAATTCATTGTTAAGTTTTTTAAATTTAGCTTCGGCTTTGCTCATATTTTTATCAACAACCACATAGTAAATTTTAATTTTTGGTTCAGTACCACTCGGGCGAACCGCTAATCAAGAATTGTCATCAAAGTAGAATTTCAGTAAGTCTTGACCTGGCATATTATAAAGACCATCAATGTAATCTTCAATATTTTCAACCACTAATCCACCAAGACTTGTGAAAGGTTCATTACGAAGTTTTTTCATAATTGGATCAACTTTTGATTTCATTTCCTCTGGCTTAAAGTTTAAATTAATTGTATCTGTGTAATAGTATCCAAATTTTTTATAAATTTCATCCAAAACATCAAATAGAGTTTTGTTTTGAGTTTTATAAAATCAGGTAGCCTCACTTAACATGATTGCAGCTTGAATTCCGTCTTTATCACGAGTTGATGAGTCTAGAACATAACCAAAAGATTCTTCATAGGCAAAAACAAAATTCAAACCTCTTTCAGATTCTTTTAGGATTTCTGAACCCATTCACTTAAATCCAGTTAAAGTTTTAATAACCTTAACACCGTATTCCTCATTAGCAATTCGATCACCCAAGTCACTGGTTACAAAACTTGAGTATAAAGCTGGGTTTTCAGGAATTGTTTGACTCAGTTTTTGTTGGCTAAGTTTCCAATTAATCAATAAAGCTCCTGTTTCATTTCCACTTAGTCTCACATATTCAGATGGTTTTTTAGGATCTGGAATAGCAATTCCGATTCTGTCCGCATCTGGATCATTAATAACAATCAAATCAGCCTTGTGTTTAACAGCGTATTTAATCGGAATTTCTCAAGCCGGTGCAAATTCAGGATTTGGATTACCAACATTTTTAAATGTAGGATCTTCAAATGCATGTTCTTCTACTTGAATTACATCATAGCCATACTTTTCAAGTAATGGTGGTGCAAATTCAATACCAGTTCCGTTTACATTTGAATAAACGATTTTAAAATTATCACGAGAAGACTTTTTGTAAAACTGCAGATTCGCAACCATTTCTTTATAAGAACCGATTGCTGATTCCCCAACAGTTTCAAGCAGTTTATCATTTGATTTATAAGTTCAACCAATTATATCTTCTATTGTTTCCATTTCGGCAGCAATAACGTCAGTGTCTTCTGGCATAAGTTGACAACCAAATTCGTCATAGATTTTATAACCGTTATATTGAGCCGGATTGTGACTAGCAGTAATAACGATTCCTCCAATGCAGTTTAAGTGCTTTGTAGCAAAACTTACAACCGGAGTTGGTTTCATTGCATTATTTTCGAATAAATAAGCTTTTATTCCAAAACTAGTTAATATTTCAGCGACTAAATTTGAAAATTCTGCTGATTGATGACGATTGTCATGACCAATCACAACTCCACAATTTAAATCATTTGGATATTTTTTAATTAATAATTTAGCATAACTAATTGTTACTTTTTTGACAGTATATTGATTAAAACGACCGGGACCTGCACCCAGGATACCTCTAATTCCTGCTGTTCCAAATTCTAGTTCTAATCCAAAAGCTGCTGCTAGCTCTTCATCACTTGCAGTTGTTAATTGTTCTTTTATTTTTGAATCTAAAAAATTATGTTCCATTCAAGATTTATAAATTTCGTTTTCCTTATTAAATTTCATATAACTGACCTCTTTCAATATTTGTTTAATTGGTTTATAAGATTTTCGATGAATTGGAAGTACTCCCAATTCTTTTACCAAAGCTTGGTGCTTTAGCGTACAGTACCCCTTGTGCTTATCAAATTCATACAAAGGGTATTTTTCATGAAATAATTTCATTATGTTATCTCGAGTAACTTTGGCAACAATGCTTGCAGCAGCAATCGATTGGCTTAAGTAATCCCCTTTTATTAAAGATAAAACTTCAATATTATTAATAACAATTTTTTCAGCATCAACTAAAGCTAATTGCGGTTTTGTTTTTAGCTTCTCAATCGTTTTTACCATCCCCTGACGACTAGCCTGCTTAGGATTGATCAAATCAACTTCTTCATTGTCAATAATATCAACCTCTCAGCAAATTGCCTGAGAAATAATTTCTTGGTATAAGATTTCGCGTTGATTAGAATTTAAAAGTTTAGAATCTTTAATTTCATAATTTTGATATCCCTTTGGCAAAATTACAGAAGCTACAACCACAGGACCTGCCATTGCTCCACGACCTGCCTCATCGGTACCCGAAATTACATCAACATTGTATTGTGTTTTAACTTCTTTGTCGAAACTAACCAGGGCATCGCTTGGTTGCTTTTTACTAATATGCTTCATTTTTTAAAAAATCTGGATTTTCAAAAGAAATATTTTCAAGTTTATTTTTGAAAAGATCACTAATAAATAACTCCATTACTCTTTCGATATCCCAAACTCCCTCGACCACAATTCACTGATTTTTTTGAGCTAGTGACTCTAAAATCTTCACTGAGTCGTCCAAAGATAAAGGCTTATTAAAATAGAATTTTTCTTGAAAAAATTTTTCTAATGTTTCTTGGTAATTGTTATAAAGATTTTGAATCAATAAACAAACAAACCTCTCTTTAGGAATAACTTCTCGCTTAATTGCATTAATCGCAGCTAAATTTATAGCTTCCTTTTCGTTAGCAAATCTTGCCGGTAGAATTCCTGGAGTATCTATCAAGGTAATATTTTTATCCAAGTTAATTCTTTGCATTCCGCGAGTTACTCCTGGTTTGTTTCCAATTTTCAATTCCTTACCCTTGGCTAATCTAGATATAACTGTGGATTTTCCAACGTTAGGAACTCCTATAACCAAAGCATTGATTTGCGGATTTACAATACCTCGGTTTTTATCCCTGTTTTGTTTTTCGAAAGTAATTGTGTTTATTAATTTAATTATTTCAGAAATAATAGGAACTGTCTTATTTTTAATTAAGTAGACATAGTTACCATTTGCTTCAAAATAATCTTTTCATTGCTTAACAACATTAGCATCGGCTAGATCGCATTTAGTAAAAACCAGCAGTTTACTCTTATTGGTAAGAATTTTTTTAAAAATAGGATTTTGAGAAGAATAAGGTGCTCGGGCGTCAACAATCTCAATAATCAGATCAACAACCGGGATTTGTTTTTGAATTTCCTTTATTGCTTTATTCATATGACCGGGAAATCAATTAAAACTAGCCTTTTCTAAATCCATTAATTCACCCCTTTACTAATATATTTTATATGATTTTTACTAATTTATGACAAAATCAAATTAATTATTTATTTTTAAAATTAAACTAAAAAGCTGTTTTATAAAATTTAATAAAAAAACCATTTTAGAGTTTTAACTAAAATGGCATTAATTATTTATTTTATTTTTTTTCTACTGGTTTATTTTTAACAGGTTTAGCTGTAACAATTTCTTTAATACGAGCTGCTTTTCCTGATAATTTTCTAATGTAGTAAATTCTAGCACGACGTACACGTCCTCTTTTTAATACTTCAATAGAATCGATGATTGGTGAGTGTAATGGGAAAGTTCTCTCCACTGCAACACCATTTGAAATTTTTCTTACGATAACCGAGAATGAAATTCCACTTCCTTGAGTTTTAATTACTAAACCTTCAAATGCTTGAATACGGAATTTTTCTCCTTCTTTAATTTTAACGTTAACTTTAATTGTGTCTCCTGATGAAAATTTTGGTAAATCTTCACGCAATTGAGCTGTCATAAAGTCTGATGTTAATTTAGACAATGCGTTCATTATTTGTCTCCTTTCATTTTAATTTTTTTATAAATTGTTTTTTGGTAATCTGATAAATTATTTTCAACAATAATATCAGGGCGTTGTTTAATTGTTTTAAGTAGCGCTGCTTCTTCTCTGAAATTTTGAATATTTTTATGGTGACCGGATGTCAGGACTTCAGGAACTTGAAACCCCTCGAAATTCAGCGGTTTTGTATAAACCGGAAAATCAAGTAAATCATTTTCAAAACTTTCTTGTTCATGACTAGAATCATCAATTACTCCGGGGGTAATCCTAATTAGAGAATCAATTATTACCAAGGCGGCTAACTCTCCACCAGTAATTATAAAATCTCCGATTGAAACTTCCATATCAATATAATTTAGAATTCTTTCGTCAAAACCCTCATAATGACCAGCGATCAAAATAATGTGCTCTTTACTAAGATTAAACTCTCTAGCTATTTTTTGATTTCAAGTCTTCCCTTGAGGTGTAAGCAATATTTTCAAACTATCTTTAGTTTCAACACTGCGAATGGCTTTTACAAGTGGTTCTATCATTAGAACCATTCCTCTACCACCGCCAAATTGATAATCGTCAACTTGTTTTTGTGGTGAAGTTGCAAAATTTCTAATATCAATAATTTCTACTTCAACTTGATTTTTTTCAAGCGCTCGCTTCATAATTGATTCGCCCAAGTAACTGCTTATCATATTAGGAAATAATGTCAATATAGAAAATTTCATTATAACAGCTCCTTAAGATTTTGTAAAAAAATTTTTTGTGAAACTTCATCAATATCTACAACAAATCTTTCAACCATAGGAACAAGAATGCTTTGATCAGAATTGAAATATTTTACTCTTAAAACTTTTTGAGCAGTATTGTTTAATTCTTCAATAACCTCTCCGAATAATTTTTCTTCAAAGTAAACTTTAAAATTAATGCTATTTTTAACTTCGGAAACTAATTGATTATTTTTTTTAATTAATACATACTTACCTAATATTTCTTGAATCTCATTAATTGAATTATAGTCATACAACTTAACAATTAAATGATTATTTTTATAAAAACTTCTTTCAACAACTGCGGGAATTATTTGAGTTTCTGAACCGCTTAAAAAAATTGTTGCATTATCTCAATTTGAATTATCTATAAAATTACTATCAATTTTAAATTTTAATTCACCTTTTATTCCGTGACTTGTTGAAATTTTACCAACTTGAATTAATTCATTTCTAATATCCACTATAAACCTCAAAAATAATTTCTAAACGATTATTTGGAGTAACTGAATTGGTTTTAAAACTGATTATTTCTTGAATAGCTTCAAATATTTCAGTTGCAGGTCTAAGGGAGTCATCGACGACTTCTTGATCTACTACTACCAAATATTTTATTTCTAAATCGGATTTAGATATATCTCTAATTTCGAAATAGTTTTCATCCAAGAAAATGCTTTTCAAGATTAATTTTAATTCCTTTAAAAACACTTACTTACTTCCTGCTTCAAAGTTATTTCTTTGCTTTTTCAAGAGCTTTTTTATTTTCTAATTTGGTGTTATGAAATTCAGTCATAATTCCTTGTTTAGAAAAAATATTTCTAACAGTATCTGTTGGTTGAGCTCCATCATTTAATCATTTTAGAGCTACTTCTTTTTTAACTGTCACTTCCCCATTAATTGGGTTATAAGTTCCAACCAATTCGATGTATTCTCCATCACGCTTAACACGAGCATCTGAAGCCACAATTCTGTAAAAAGCTGCTCTTTTTTTACCAGCTCTTTTTAATCTTAACTTTACCATTTTTACCTCCTTATTTAAATACTAAAATATCATATATTATTCAAAGTATGTTGTCAAGGTTTTTTACTTGACAAGTTTTATTTGTGGTACTTCTCATTATTTATTATTTTAAAACTGCGATATATTTGTTCCAAAAGCATTATCCTTAAAAGTTGATGTGGAAAGGTATTTTTACCTAAACTAATTTTAGAGAAGTTGTTTTTAAATTCTATTGTAAATCCTTCGCTGGGGCCGATAATTAGAGCAATTTTACCTGACTTAAAATTTTTATTATTAGCAAAAATTGCTGACAAATTTTCTGAATCATAATTAGTCCCTAAGTTGTCCAATAGAAATACCTCATATCCGTATTTCAATTTTTCTAAGCTATTTTTAATCATATTTTCGTGATTTTTTGTATTTTTATTCGAGTCAGAAGAAGTTGATTCTGTTAGTTCCAATATTTCGATTTGAGCATAATTTTTTAAACGGTTTTGATAGTCATTTCCAGCTTCTCTAAAATAGTTTTTATCCATTTTACCAAATGTTATTAATTTAATTTTCATACTAACTCCTATAATTAATATTATTGTATCAATATATTTTAGTTAATTAAATAGGTACGAAAAAGTTGATATAATCATTATAGAAACGAGGTAATATGAAATATATCTGATTTAAAAAAAATGAAAACTCTCATGCTTGAGAAAAAGCCAAAGAGTTGCGAATTCAAGTTTTTTGTGTTGAACAAGAAGTTGATACTAGCTTAGAAATTGATGAAACCGACGAGACCGCATGACATTTATTAGTTGAGGAAAACGATGAGGTAATCGGAGTTGGTAGAATTTTTGTTAGAAAACAAAAACTTTATGGATTAGGACGCTTGGCAATCAATATAAAACATCGAGGAAAAGGTTTAAGCGCCCCAATTATTAAGGAGATGATTGAAAAGGTCAAGGAACTAAATGGTGAGGAAATTTTAATTCATGCTCAAGCATATATTCAAAAAATGTATGAAAAAAACGGATTTAAAGTAACGACCGGAGAAGTGTTTGATGAAGATGGAATCGATCACATTGAAATGATTTACAAAATAGTTTAATAAACATTTAGAAAATAGAAAAACTCAACCCGGTGGTTGAGTTTTATTTATTTTATTACTAAGTTTACAATTTTATCAACAACAACAATTTCTTTTAAAATTTGTTTATCTTTTAAGTGACTTACAATGTTTTCCTCAGACTTGGCTTTTTTTAATAATTCTTGTTCGCTAGTTCCTAATTCAACCTCAATAGTTGCACGAAGTTTACCATTAATCTGTATGGCAATAATGCTAGTATTTTTTTGCATCTTTGTAGCATCACTTTGTGGTCATTTAGATGAAGAAATAGATTCTTTATGACCTAACAATTCTCATAATTCTTCTGCTAAGTGTGGAGCAAATGGTGATAGTAATTGAACAAAACCTTCAGCATATGGTTTGTAAATTTCATCCTCCTTATTTGCAGCATTAACAAAAACCATCATTTGAGAAATTGCAGTATTATACTTCATATCCTCAATCATTTGAGAAACCTTAGCAACTGTTTCGTTATAAATGAAATCTAGATTTTTATTATTTTTGGCATTAATCGTTTTTTTAGCAATTAATCGATATACTCGATCAAGTCATTTTCTTGAACCATCTAATCCCTTAAAGCTTCAAGGAAGAGCTGCATCAATTGGTCCCATAAACATCTCATAAACTCTAAGAGTGTCTGCTCCGTGAGAATCCACTATTTCATCTGGATTAATAACGTTTCCTTTTGATTTAGACATTTTTTCACCATTTTCCCCAAGAATCATTCCTTGGTTTAAAAGTTTTTGAAATGGCTCTGCAGTTGGAACAATTTTTAAATCAAATAAAACCTGATGTCAAAATCTAGCATAAAGTAAATGTAAA
Source organism: Spiroplasma alleghenense (assembly GCF_003363775.1). Lineage (NCBI taxonomy): Bacteria > Bacillati > Mycoplasmatota > Mollicutes > Entomoplasmatales > Spiroplasmataceae > Spiroplasma > Spiroplasma alleghenense. The sequence goes on along the minus strand of NZ_CP031376.1, from coordinate 435,227 downwards.
ACAGCATGTTCTTGACCGCCAATATATAAATCAACTGGCAGTCATTTTCTAAATAGTTCAAACGCTTCTTTACTATTAATTTCTACAAAATTATTAGGACTAGTAGTTAGAATGTAGGCCAAGTAATATCAACAACTTCCGGCTCACTGAGGCATTGTATTGGTCTCACGACGTGCCTGTTTGCCATTAAAAGTGGTATTAACTCACTCTTTTGCATTAACCAGAGGAGACTCTCCGGTTCCACTTGGTTTAATGTAATCAATCTTTGGTAATTGAACTGGTAGCTCGCTTTCAGGAACTAATGCAATTGAGCCATCTTCTAAAAATAATAATGGGAATGGTTCTCCATAAAATCTTTGACGAGAGAAAAGTCAATCTCTTAGTTTGAAGTTTATTTTACTTTCAGCAATTTTTTTATCTTTGAGATGTTTGGCAATTACTTCAAGAGCCTTTTTAGGATTTAATTTATTTAAGAAATCTGAATTAATTAAAGGACTTTCTCCAACAAATGGCTTATCATTTGTTTTAGATTGTTGAACAAATTTAATAGGTAATTGATATTTTTGAGCAAACTCTCAATCTCGAGGATCATGAGCTGGAACCGCCATGACAGCGCCTGAACCATAGTCTTTTAAAACATAATCTGCTATATAAATCGGTAATAATTCTTGATTAACTGGATTAATTCCAAAAGCTCCAGTAAAGACACCCGTTTTAGGTTTTGAGTCATCTTGGCGATCTATATCGGTTTTGGTTCTAGTTTCTTGAATATATTGTTCTACGGCTTTTTTTTGTTGGTCTGTAGTTATTTTTAGAACTTGATTATGTTCTGGTGCTAATACTAAGTAAGAAACCCCGAATATTGTGTCCCCTCTTGTTGTAAAAACGTTGATATGATCTGAACTTGATTTTACTTGAAATTTAATTTCTAGTCCCTCTGATTTACCAATTCAGTTTTTTTGCAATTCTTTCACCGAGCTTGGTCAGTCCAATTTATCCAACCCCTCAAGTAGGCGATCGGCATATTTGGTGATTTTCAACACTCATTGTTTCATCGGTTTTTTAATAACAGGAAATCCCCCAACTTCAGAAACCATTTTACCGTTTTGGTTAAGAACTTCTTCGTTGGCTAAAACTGTCCCCAATTCCTCACATCAATTAACGTCAGCTTCTCGAGTTTCGGCTAATCCATTTTCGTACATCTTTTGAAAAATCCACTGAGTAATTTTGTAGTAATTTGGATCAGAAGTGTTAATCTCTTTGTTGTAATCAAAACTAAATCCCAAAGTCTGCAATTGCTTTTTAAAAACTTTAATATTTTGGCTTGTAAATTCTCTAGGATCATTTCCAGTTTTTAATGCATATTGTTCAGCTGGTAAACCAAAGGCATCTCATCCGATTGGGTGAAGCACATCATAACCTTGCATACGACGCATTCTAGATATAATATCTGTTGCGGTATAGCCTCGGGGATGTCCAACATGTAATCCCGCTCCAGATGGATAAGGAAACATATCTAAAATATAAGCCTTTTTGTCATTATTATTTGTAGTTTTAAAAGTTTGATTTTGTTCTCAAAATTTTTGTCATTTTTTTTCTACTGCTTTATGCGAAAAATCCATAATTACACTCATTTCTAATTTCAATAATTTTAACATAAAAAAAATCTTAAAATCATTACTGATAATAAGATTTTTTGTTAATTTTAAATAAATTTAACTATTAACTTTTTTGGCGGATTTTTTATTTGCAATAGTTTTTTGTTCTTCTTTAAAACCAATTTTTGCCAAATCAATTGTCAAATTTTTTACCCAACGTTTTTTCGAGTAATTATAGTAAGCTCAGAATACCTTAATAATTTCTGTTGACATTAAAGCCAACTGCATTCAAATAATATCTAAAATTATTGTCCCGTTTGAATTTAAAGTTATTAGCGTTGCTAGGAGCGGAATCTGAATTACTCAAGTAAATAGTCCATCCATTATAAATGCATTTCAAACAGCTCCCCCAGTCCTTAGGGTTGAATAACAAGCATTTGATATAGTGATTAGCGGATAGAATATTCCGTAGAATAAAAGCATGAAGTGAGCTATTCTTTGAGCTTCTGCATTTGATGAAGTAAAAATTAATCCCGGAATTCATGGGGAGGCAATTGATAAAATTACCCCAAAAGCGAGTCCAATTCCCAATGACATAAACATTAAATGCTTAGCATTGTATTGGGCTTCATTTAGGCGATTTGCCCCCAATTCGTTACCAACAAAGGCTGAAATCCCAGCATTCATTCCATGGTATAGCGGTCAAAAGAATGACATTACAATCGTACTATAAATCGCATTTGCCGTTAAAGCCTCAACCGAGTAGCTTGCGCGTAATTTGATTTGTAAAATCAAACTAGTTGCAGCAAATAACTCATTCATCACAATAGGCATTGCTTTTCCTAGAGAATTTTTTAGTATTTTCCCCTGAATAATAAAGCTTTGAGAATTTGGAATGAACTCAAAACGTTTAATTGCACAAAGAGTTACAATAAATATTGATTGAATACATCTTGAAGTAAAAGTAGCTCAAGCACATCCCAAGACTCCAAGACCTTGAAATTCTCCTAAAAAACTAGGAGCAGTTAAGAACACATTTAAAATGCAATTCGTTACTAGCGAAATCACAGACATTCAAAATGAATAAAACGGTCTTCTTGTTTCTCTTAAAGAAGTAATGGCAGTCTGATTAATTGATAAAAGTAGATAACTGGATGAAACAATACGGTAGTATTGCTCACCTTGTTGAGTTGAAATTTTAGCAGCCTCATACTGGAAGTAACTAAATCATTGTTGAATTTCTTCTGTGGTACTTGCATTTGTTAAATAAAATTCTGGCTTTTCTGCCAAAGGGACTCCAGTTGTAAACCAGATTAGATGGTGAGTTATTCCCTTGATTCCTAATAAGGCAAAAAACACCGTTACGATTAAAGCGACATAAAATTTTAAGGTTGTAATTTGGCGTAGTTTTTCATAATTACCTGACCCAAAATATTGGGCTGAATAAATTCCTGCTCCATAACAAAAACCAGATAATATTGTATACATTAAAATATAGATTTGATTACTTGCAGCTACCCCATTAACCGAGAGTTGACCAGCTGAGTAGAACATCCCGTCCTGAAAATAATCAGTTAATCGGGCCGCCTTCAGTTGCTCCTTTGTCAATAAAGATCAATTTGAATTTGTAATATCATTATTCAAATCTTTTAAACCAGGTAAATCCCTAATAAAATTAACAAAAATATTATCAACAATGTCTGTTGATGCCATAATAATTTCTTGAAATATTGCTCAAATGATAATTCCAAAAGCGGCAGCATATCAGCCTTTTGAGGCAAAAAACTTTTGCTTTTTAATTGATTTTAAATTAGTGTCCATTTTTTGCCCCTTTCAAAATAAAAAATATCACCAATTTGGCGATACATAATTCTCTAAATGGTCGGAATAAATGGACTTGAACCATCGACCTCACGCTTATCAGGCGTGCGCTCTAACCAGCTGAGCTATACTCCGAAAACCATTTACAATTATATGTTAATTAAAAAACTTTTTCAACATTTTTTAATTATTTTTGCTATTTTTTAGTCAAAATCGTATTTTTGCGAATCTGAACGCTCTTTTTTTGTCGGAGATTCATAAGATCATTCCGCAATTAAATCGCCATGAGCGACAATTCGGTTTGATTTTTTGAGAGTTAAATCTCATTTTGGATTCATTATAAACTCTAAATCAACTGTACCCTCATTTTTGGTGAAGTAATTTAAATCAATTTTTGCAATTTGTTGAAAGTTTGTGATAATTTCTTCAAATTTGTGACTTACGATTAAATCACAGTTTGTTTTATTTGTTAATAAGTTAATTTCAGCTAAACTACGTAAAGCAGTGAATGATATTTTCTGTTTTTCTGGATAATAGTTTAGTTTTGATTCTTGAATTGGTGGATAAATAGTTTCTGAATCAGGACGAATTCTAATAATTGCAATTTTTTTGTCTAAATTCATAATAAGTTCAAAAGATTGATTTGTAATAAATCCATCAATCGGAGCCAAAATCTTTATCTTGTGTTTTATGGTGACACCTTCTCCTCTGTTTATTTAATTTAATATGGTTTGTAATCTAAAATCTAAAAATATTATATTTCTTAATTTAAAAAATACCACTCTTTTTGTAAAAAAGTGGTATTTTATTGCATACTATTTGTTTTTTTCTATATTGAATATATTCTTTCCGTCTGCATCATCCAAAATTGATCCATCCCCGTTAACTGTTGCAATTGAATTATTGATATGAATATCAACTTCTCAAACAGGTTTTTCAAAATAGTCTTCATTTTCAAAACAATCACTAATTTTTATTATTCTTTGATTAGTACTACCAATTAGGCGACGATTTTTATCCAGTTTTGAGGATATAAATGGCCCATCAATTAGCAAATCAATATGGGCCAAAATTTCAAAAAATTGTTTTTCTAAATTTTCATATAGAAATCCTGAAAAGATTATGATATTTAGTCCTAACTTTTTAGTTTCTTCTACTAATTCTAGTAACCCATCGGGTTGCAAAAAGGGCTCACCCCCAAGAATAGTGAGACCCAAAATACCAAATTTTTCTTTTGATTCCTTAATTTTTTCAATTAATAAAGATACTGGCAAAAACATTCTCTTCTCAAAACTTAACATTTCTTGATTGCTGCAATTTCTACACCCAATTGAACATCCTTGGAATCAAACCGCAAATCTTTTACCTGGTCCTTCGATCAAAGTTTGGGAAACAAAATTATTTATATTTAAATTAGCCAACTTTAACAACAAAATTTATTTCATTTTGGTTTATAACTGCGTTAATTTTAGTTCCCGGTTTTAAAGTACTTTGGTTTTCAAAAATAAATAATGAGAGCGGATCTACGAATTGTTTTTCCAAGGCGTTTAGGATATCCCTTCCCCCACGTTGTTCGTTTGCTTCTTTAAGAATAATTGCAATTAGTTGATCTGTGATATCAACATGGACTTGAATATGAAATTTCTCATAAACAGCCATTTGAATCGGTTTTAATTTCTGTCTGATAATTTTTGATTTTATTTTCTCATCGGTAATGAAATTAAAAGGTATTATGTTATTTCCGAATCGACCCAATAGTTCAGGTCTTCCCAAATCCTGGGTAAAGAAATCCTCTACAAATTTCATAAACTGCTTTGAAACAACTTCAGGACTGCTAGAAGCAGTTACATGGGCAGAACCAATGTTTGATGTAAAAATAATTATCGAATCTGTAAAACTAACAGTTTGGCCAGTGTTATCTGTTAAACGACCATCTTCTAAGATTTGTAAAAACTTATCAAAAATACTAGAATCCGCCTTTTCAATTTCGTCGAATAAAATAACTGAAAATGGTTTTTGTTTAACTGCATTTGTTAACTGCCCGCCCCCTTCAAAACCTACATAACCCGGTGGAGCTCCTATTAGTTTTTGATCGCTATTTGATTGAGAATATTCGGACATATCAAATCTTATTAGATTAGCTTCATCATTAAAAACAAATTTAGCAATTGCTTTTGCTAGCTCAGTTTTACCAACTCCAGTAGGGCCAACAAAAAAAAGAGTTCCCTTTGGCTTTGTTTTTTTAGCTGAGTAAGCAACTCCAGAAAGACCGGTGTAAGCTTTATATATTACATTTGCCACCTTATCAATCGCTGAATCTTGGCCAATAACCCTTGATTTTAATTCATTTTTTAAATTTGATAACTTTTCATAATTCAAGTCTTCTCATGGTGAATCTTTATCTCCATATTTGTATTTATTAAGAGATTTTTCAAATGATAGCATTTCATTATTATTTGTGAATTTTGCGAATTGCAAAACTTCCTTGAGAGTTCAGCCCTCAAAGGTGTCGGTTAAATTCTCTAAAAAGTTTTTATCATCAGAATCTGTTACTTGAATTTGATTTTTGATAGAAGCAATAAAACTTTTTCTTTCATCACGATTTGGTTTTGGCAATGTGAGAGTGGTTACTTCTGGATTGTTCAAATATAGTCTTGGTGGTAGCTGAGATAATTGTTTGGTAATCAAAATTAGTGAAGATTCTGTTTTTGAAACTCGCGAAATTCTGAATTGGTTTTCCTTTAAAGTTTTACTCAAACTAATTAAGTTATTACGATCTTCTTCAAGGAGCTGTGTATCATTAAAAATGAAATCAGAATAGTCTAAGACAAAGACTATTTTTTTATCATCATCTCGATTTAAATTTCTTCTTACTAATGCAAAGAAATTCTCTGGTTTTTTAAAATTAGGGTCCTTTTGGTCGTTTTCTGGCTTATTAGAAAACAATTCATCAATTTCATCATAGGATTCTCCTTCTATCTTTTCTTTTTCAGGCATTAAAATCAAATCCTTTATCCCCTGACCCTTTAGACCATCAATTTTATCTCAAAATATTTTACTGTCAATTTTTTTTGATTCTAAAATTGATCTTATTTTTTTGTGAATGTTTACAAAGTTATTATTATCAAGATATATGTCATCAACATTTCCCTCAATAATAATTATTTTTTTGATACCCAAAATATTTTCTAGTTGTATGAATTGGTTTCTTGTACTCATAAGATCTCCTTAGTTTGATTTTTTCTTTTTATTAATGTTAGTCTGACTTTGACTTTTTTTAGCAACAAAACTTGGTTGACGATAAACTTTATCAAATTCTTCACTTGTAGCTAATCCGAATTCTCGCAATTTTTGAATGAAGTCATCAGAATCATAGTCGTGTTCTTTGCCTTCATAACCCTCAAAATTGTAAATATAGCTACCATCCAAATCAACAGCAAATTGAGCCGTCTCTCCGGTCGGTTTTTGTGCTAAAATCATGACTTTTGAACCCATTTTAGCTCTAATTACGTCTTCTTTGTTAACCACAAAACCAACATCTCTTATTGCTTTTATTATTTTAATAACAACTTCTTTCCTAGTAACCTCAGATGCAATTTTGTGCTCTGTTTCTTGCAAAAAGCTATTAATATTTCTTGATAAATTTTCTTGACTAATTTCTTTAGAAATTTTTAATTTAGATTCATTTATTATAGACAATAAATCAGGTTCTGTTTTAAATTGTTCAATTTGGGAATTTACAACTTTTTCAAAAATATTTTTTGGATCTGAATTAAATTTTGCTAATTCATCTAAAAGATATTCTTGCAAATTATCTTGATTGGTGTTAATTAATTTGTTTTGATTTTTATCTATAAAGTCTTTCAAGTAATTATGACTATCAGCTTCGGTAATGTTTGATAATATATTTTCAATTTTTTGAGAAAATGAAGAAAAACTGTTATTTTTCAAATTTGTTTTAATTTGTTCGAGTTCGGCCTTGATTACCTTTTCTTTTATAGCCAATGCCATTTGCTTTATCTCAGCTACTCCATCAACTTGTCGATTCAAGTAGGCGTTGATTTCTTTTAAAGTTTCGGTTGCTGTGTGAACATCTTTTGATATTGCCTTGTCTAAAGCGTTTGTTTTCAAATCGTATTGCTTTTCAGTTAATTTTTTTAGTAAATTATTCAATTCCTCTTTATAAATATTTGAATTGTCAATTTTTTCACAAGAAGCTATGATTAATTTTATTGAATTGATTAAAAAATTGATATCATCTGAGATATGTTTAACCTTTTTTTGATAATCCAATAATACTTCTTTTGCTGATTTACTCATTATTTCACCCCTTTACTTTCTCGAATAAATATCCAAAATAATATCATCAATATTTTTTGTATTTTTATCTAATAATTGTTCAACAAAACTTTTTTCACCTTTAAATTCACATAAATAGGCAACTTTAAACTCAAGTGGCGCATTTTGAAATTCCGTTGGCATATTTGCATTTAATCTTTTGCTTATATCGTTATATTTTTGAATACTATCGTATCTAATTTTTCAAATCGGAAGTTTAATATTGGCAGAAATTTTCAATTCTAAATATAAATCATAATCCCTATAATAACTTGACATTAAATTGGAAATTAAAATAAAGTAACTCTCGAAGTCATATTTTATATTTTTAAAATTTTTGAAAATAGATTTCATATTAGAGAAAACATTTAAATATATTTGAGCAGCCTCATCGTATTGCTTTTTATAGAAATATGAATTCATTATTAAAAAATCTTTAAAAAACTCGTAATGACTTTGAAAAATATTCGATTTTACTTGATGATGTTTTGTAATTTCCAATCTTTTATTTTCAAAAAAATATTCACTAAAAACTTTTAAGGAACCAAAAATATTAAATTTTCACAAATCTATATCCATTTCTTGTAAAACTAAATCGATTTGAATTAATTTTTCAATATCAAAAACGCATGAAGTTTCGAGCAAATATTTTTTGAAAAGATTGCTGTTAATAATTTTATAATTACTTATTATTCTTGGGAAATTCAAATAGTTTTTTGAATTACAAATATCAAAAAGTATTTTTATTAAAATTTCTTCATATTTTTGAAATGTTTTTTCAGAAACTGAATGCTTTAAAATTTTACCAAATTCGGTAAAAATACTACCCTCTAAAATATTTTCTTGCAACTTTTCTCGAATCACTTCAAGAGCAATGTCTAATTGGTTTAGTGTCTCAAGTATTTTAAATAGATTTACTGATCGACCATATTCCTTGATATCCAAGCACTTCGAAAAAGTTCTCGAAAGACCAACTGAAATATTTGACAGCATATTCTTTTGATCTGATTCGGAGTTTAAAATTTTTTGAAAAAAAGGCACTTTTATATCTAAATCAACTAAATCAGATTCTATAAAAGCAAAGTTCGTAAATCCACTTTCAAAATTTAAAAAAGAAATAGTTGAATTATTTAGTGTATAGTCGCTCAATTGATTTAGATAAAAAATCATTTTACCATCTTTAACTTCTTGAAATGAATTATTCGCCTTAGAATTATAAATTATAATATACTTTACGTTTCTTGTAATTTTTTTGAAATTCAAAACTTTATCTTCTGCAAAATAATCATCATTATTTATCAATAAAATTTCGCTGGCATCATATACCGGTAAATTTTCATAATTTAATATTTTTGAATCAAATATTTCAAAATCAATTTCCCCTCTTTTAGGTTCAAATATTTCACGAACCTTTTTTTGATATTGTTGAATTACTGAAATATATAATTCTTTTTTTAATTGAGGATTTCCTTCAAAGTAGTTCAAAATACTTTTTTCTTCTGATAAAATTTTAATTCTGCTATCGGATGAAATTTCTAGATTAATTAATTTTTCTGCAATCACAAAATTATTTTCATTTGATAAACGAACCAAGTTTAAATCATTCACATTTTCGTTATCAAAAAAAACATTTTTCAAAATATCATCCTGCGAAAATCACTCTCCATTTTTATTTAAAAATTTTCTTAGTAATTCTAAAAATAATTTTTTTTCAATATTTTTATTTATTTTTCTTTCAATTTCAAATTCATAGCTTGAATTAAAACCTTTTTCCGAATTTGACATTAAAAAATTCAAATCATCATTTAAAAAATCATAGCTAATATAAAATCTCTTATTTTTTGTTTCCTGGGAAATTACATAATTTTCCTTTATAAAGCCAGTCTTAATACTTTCGTCAATTGAAAAACCTTTTATTGGTGATTCAAAACTTGAATTACTTTTTGAAACAATAAATTCTACAGAGTTCGCTATATTTTCCTTTATTATTTTTATTTTTTTTAATTCTGCAAAAGTTTTATTAAAAATTGTAGTTTCAGAAATATTGAAATCTTTTTTCAATATTTCACTTATAGATTTATCCTTTTCAGGATGATCCAAAATTATTTGAATTAAAATGAATTCAAATAAATTAGGTTTTCGAGTTTGAAAATATTCAATTTGAACTTGATGATAAATTTTTTTGTATTTTAATTTTATATTTTCAAAAATCATTAAACCAACTCCTATTCATAAATATCTTTTGCGGTTTTGTATCCATTGTTAAATTTTATGTACGAGATTATATCATCGTAAACATTTGTAGTTCTGACTTGGTTTGGTTTATCCATGTCAGGTATCTTAACAGATACACCCCTAGTTGTTCGTGATGAACCTACTATAATTAACAATTTTCTTGCCCTCGAAAGTGCTACATTAATTCTCTCATATTGTTTTATAAATTTTTGACCGTTTGTAGAAACTTTTTCTGGGTTTCTAACCATATTTACAATAACAAAATCACACTCTTTACCTTGAAAATCATCAACGGTGCTAATAATTATTTTTAAATTTTTAATTTCGTTTCTTATTTTACTAAATATTTTTTTTATTTTATTTACCTGAAGACCATACATGCAAATAATTGCTAAAGTAGGAGTTTCTGAAAAACTTTCTATATTTTCAGAAATACTGCGATCGATTTTTTTTATCATCTCAATAGTTAATTCAGCCTCTAATTTATTGTAAAAACTAGTTGAATATTCCTCTGATTTTTCTAGATTTCATTCCCCTTTTAAATCTACTGAAGAGTCAATTCAGTAAGTCGAAGTTTCAGGAGTGATAATTGGGTTACCAATTGATGAACTAACTTTTAAATTATGAAATTTTTTTAAGTCTGTTTCTTCATCAATTTTTAAATAACCATCATAAAAATTGTTTACTACATCCATAATTTGACGGTTACTTCTGTATTGATACTGTAATGTTTCTTTAATTGTTGAGTTAGCATTAGTAATCAATCGCTTAAAAATAGAATCATTTAGAAGATTAAAAATTTCTTCATAATCATAGTTTTTATTAGTCTCTGAATTAATAAAATCAACTTCCTTTTGAGTTATCTTTATTAATGGCGGCAATTGACGATAATCTCCAACTAAAATTAAACTATGTCCAAATACAAGCGGCATTATAATTTCAAGCAGAGTCGCTTTACTTGCCTCATCAATTATTACAGTATCAATATTTAAATTATTTAGATCAATTTTCTCAAGTCCTACACTTTTTGCTAATTTATTCTTATCAAAAAAGAACTGATTGGGGGAATTTAATGTCATTGCATAAATATTCGTCAAGTTTTGTGTTATAATTGGCAAATATTTCTTTGTATCATTTATCAACTGAAAATTAAATCTATTTTTTTCAATTTTATTTTCATCTTGACAAGAAATTTCGTAATTATTTTTTAGAAAATTAAGAGATTTCTCATATAAGGGTTTTAACCTATTCTTATTTTTTTCAAAATCATCTATTTTCTTATCAAGCTCTTTAATTTTTTGCTCAATAATTTGCTTTGAGTTTTTATCTGAAATATCTAACTCTTCTCTGTAGACTCTATTAAATTTTTCAACCCCTGCCTGAACGGGCCCTAACATTTCAGAAATACTACCTCTGATTTTGTTTCGATCAATCATCAAATTATTTATTTCAACATTTATCGAATTCTTTTTTGCTTTTTCTAAATTATTATCATTTTTAGATGATAACGAATCCAGTTTTTTTTGAAGCTCTCTGACATACCTATCTAAAATAATCTTTAAATTGCTAATAATTTTATCATTTTCTATTTCAAATTCTAGGTCATTAATTTTATTTCTATTTATGATTACTTTCTCATAATCACCAAGAATAGAAGCGGAATTTAAATCATTCTTAAGTTTTAGCAAGTCGATGAATTTTTCATTGTTTGTTATAAAGTGATTTCAAATAAAACTAATGTTTTTGAAAATATTTTCTCCTGGAGTCTTTTTCAATTTAACAAACAGTGATTCAAGATTTTTTTTCAAAACTTTATTGTAGGAATCAATTATCAATTTATTATTAGAGATTACACCTTGATAATTTTCATTTTTAATGTTACTAATCATATTTTCTGTTTGAAAAATGTCTTCTTCTATGTCTTCTAAATTATGAAAAATTGGATTTAAATCTTCAAAAGATTTTGTAATTTGTTGCTCAAGAACTGTTATTTTTTCTGAAATTTTATCTAATTCTTGCCTTTTAATTTGTATCGACTCAAAACCGACAAGTAAATTTTCAATATTTATTAATTCATTTTTTGCAAGATTTAAATCAGCACCATTCTGAAATAGATTGTCATAGGCGACCTTCCCTATTGATTGATAATGGTTCAAGAGCAATCTTTCTGGAGCATACTTATTTACACTTTTATTTTCTAGAAAAGACACATTGCTCAAACGCATCTTGTAGAGGTCGGGTTCTATAGGTAGTCTTTCGATTACGTTATTTATTGCCTCGTGATTTTGAGATGAAATTAAAACTTTATTTTTTCTATTTGCCAATTGATAGACAATTTCAGAAATTACTTGAGTTTTACCAGTTCCAGGAGGCCCTTGAAGTAAAAAAATATCCTTTGAATTTAAAGCCTTTATCACAGCAACTTTTTGCAAGTGATTTAAATTGTAGTAGAATTCTACATTATCTAAAGTAAATTCTTGATTACTGGTATTTACAACTATTGAATCTGTATTAAATAAGTAGTTAGCAAGATAAGGGTTTTTAACTCATCCATTTCTTATCCTATTTATTATTTTCCTACTTCTATTAATTATAGTCTCATCACCAATTCCTAGATATGCCAAATATCCATTTTCCAAATTGCGAATTAAATCATTATCAACTTTAAAATCAAAATCATAATCTGATATTTCGTAAAAAACCTCCAAAATTGACAATTTATCCATCAAATCTAAGTCACTTATATCTTTTGAATTACTAGGAATAGCTCCCAAAATCGTATTTGAATTAACTTTTCAATAATCGATAAGAGAACCTTTTTTTCTTGTACCTAATAAAACTTCGAGTTGAATTTTATTTTCAATTCTTATCGAATTTTCTCCCAAACTATTAAAATCTAAAATTTTTTTAATATTATTTTTTGACTGAGTCAAATTTTGAACGTTTTTATTTGCTGATATTGGCAACAAAAACAAGTCTTCCATTTTTTTTATTCTTTCAAAATTTTTAAATTCTGAACTATCAACAATATCAAAACTTAATATGTTAATTATTTCAAAATTAATTTTATTTTTTATAAATTCTGAATGATAAATAAAATCAAAGTACTTATAATTGCTAGAGTTTAAAAATTCTAACGCCTTTTGCTTCAAACCTAATGCATCTTTGTTTTCGACCTTTATATAATTTTGGACTTCCCCGTTAAGGTAAGGTAAGGCTAAACGTCTTTTAACTTCAAGAATATCTGAAAGGTAGTCTAGATAATTATTTCATGCCAAAGCTTCATTTTCAAAATTAGTAAGTAATTTATTAATATTTGAAACCGTTTGAGAATTTAAAACATTTCTTTCCAAAAGCTCCTCATTAGAAATTTCGTTATTTAAAGCAATTACTCTTGATCGACAATTTTTTATAACTGATTCAAATTCCTGTGGATTATTGACCATTTTTGTAATAAAAATATTTTTGACATTGATCACGGCCCTATTTGGGTCAATATCGGCTCCAAAAGCCAAGCAACATCCCTGAGGGAGTCTTGATTGATACACTTCTGAAAACTCAAATCTAAGCAAGAAGTTGAAAACTTCTTTTTGGCCATTTTTAGAATTTTTTAGTCCTACAGTATTAGTTTTATCATCCACTAGACAAAGAAAGGTTTGCTTCAAAATTGTATTTTTAAAAAAACCTTCAAGATCTGACAATTTATTAATATTATTAATCTTAAGACTTAAGATAAAATCGTCTAGATAATCCAAATTTTCCTTATATTTATTTTTAAAGAGAAAAAAATCAAAAAATAATTCTTTATTATTATGCGTTATTTCTTGCGACATATAATCTCTCCTTTTATTTTTTCTAATTATAACATTTTAAGCGTAATTAACCTAAAACTGAAATTAAAGAAACTCTAAAAATTTAGTTTTTCTAGAAAATTTTTTAATAAATCAAAAACCTTAAAGCAATTGCTTTAAGGTTTTGTAGACTATTTTTAAAGGGTAATCTAATATTAATAATAAAAAATTATTTACGCTTTTCGTTATAGTAATATATTGATTCGCCTTTATAAATACTATTTAAATTTAATTTAAAATTCATGTTTTTTTCGTAATCATCTGAAACTTTAACTTCAACTACAAAACTTTCATCTTTAAATTTAATTATTGATTTTTTTCCTACAATATTGTAATTTAAGTCATGAAATGTCTTGGTGCTTTCAATTTTTCAATTTTCTCTCAAAAGATCTTTTTTTATTCTTGCATCAAGTTCCAAATCTAGTGCCTCATACTTTTTGTTAACTAAATTTAGAGAATTAATAATAGATTTAAGTAAGTCTTTATTTTCTAAAATATCTCCAAGAAATTTTAGAGGTGAATTTTCATCAAAAGATAAATTTTCTTTATCAAATCCTAGTATTGAAAGCATTTCTTTTGGATTTTCTAAGGCAGCTTCGATAAGGGTTTTGCCATTTAACACAGGGTTATCGCTTTGATCAAGACTTTTAACTAAATCATAAAATTTTTTTATTTCTATTTTATCTTTTCCCAAATTTTCAATATCTGGATTTATGGACTTATTTATATCAGAAAACCCAAAAAAGTCCGCAATTTTAAAATTTGATAAAATAGTTTCCAGATTACCTTTAAGACCGGTGGGAACGATATTATTAATAAGTTCTAAGCCATTACCATAATATAGACTATTTAGAGTTTTTTGCAAAAAGTCTTCGTCCTCTAGTAACGCTTTAAATTTTGCCTTCATTTCTTCTGAAAGAAAAACCAAAATTAGTTCAAGACTTTTTTTTATAGGTTTTTGAGAAATGATTTCAGTAATAACTGCTACTACAAAACCTAAGCTTATATCAAAAAATGACTCAGGTATATATGGTCTCAAAAACTCTTTCATTACAATTTTATATCCATCGTTATTCAGAAAAATAATACTTAGTAGTTTTTGGAGTTGAAAAACATCCTTGTTTTTATCTTTAGGAACTAGATATTTATCAATATTAAAAGCAAATCTCGATAAACTAAATTTTAGATTTACTGACGAAAATTTTTGTTTTAAAATATCCTTAATTACTTCTTCATTGCTTTTCGTATCAGACCATAATTTTTCTGAATTATTAGTTTCAAAATTATCGAACTGATCAAACATTTCAATATAATTATTTATAATTATCATTGCTTTCAAAAGTTGACAAATAACGCGAATGTCTTGGAAATTCATTTCCTCTTTTTTGCTTACCTTCAAAAAAACTGCCTTCAGTAAATCAACTCCTGATGCTACTGCTTTTTCATCTTTTATCGAATCCCCGCTTGGGTTAGTTTCAACTAAATCGTTTTCCGAGTCTAAAGCCATACTTAGAGCATTAGCAATCATATTTATAGAAAAACTAATTGCAGTCTGATATGTTACACCTTCAAATTTAGAGAAATCCAACGCTTCTGTAACGGCCTTAAGATTTTCCTTATTAAAAATTTTCAAGGCTTGACCCTTGATTTCTGGAGTAATAAATCCACCTATTAAATCTTTAAAACCGTCAATAATACTCAATAAATTTGATTGCTCAATTTGTTCAAATACAATTTGAGAAGTTAAAATTGCTTGGTTATTATGTGCTATATCCGAATTTTTATTTGTAACTAAATTGGTTTTTGCTAATGAATCTTCAAAATTTGCTTTTAGATTCATTTTCCCCTGTCAAAAATCTCCAATTGTTTTTCCAGCTTTAAGCTCGGGAGTATTTTTATCAAATAAGTACAAAGAATCATTCATTCTTGTTTGACTGACGAAATGGTCTGCAATATAGTTTGCGTTATATCCTTTTATATCGGCTAAAATAAAAGGCTGAGCAGCAGCCAAAGTTGCCTCATCTAAATTTTGAGATTCATTAATTTGTGGAGAAGAATCACTTGTTTTACCAAAACAAGCTACTGTAGTTCCTACGGTAGAAGTAATTAAACTTACCGAAGCTAATACACTAAGAATTTTTTTCATAACAGTCCCTTTCGTTATGCTAAGGATATTAGGATTATTAATTCTCGCTTTATATTTATAAATTGATTATATACTCTATTTTTAAATAGTATACAATTTTGAGTGAAATTAAATAAAAAAAACACCCAAAAGTGTTTCATAAATCTTAACGTTTTGAGTATTGTGGTGCACGACGGGCTCCATAAAGACCATATTGCTTACGTAATTTAACCCTAGCATCACGAGTTAGTAACCCTAACCCGCGAAGTTGAGGTTTGTAATCAATACTGGCTTCTAAAAGCGCACGAGCAATTCCTAAACGAGCTGCCCCTGCTTGACCTGTGAATCCTCCGCCATTAACTTTAATTTTAATATCGAAGTCTTTTTTTGTACCTGTCGCCTCTAATGGTTGTTCCATATCTTGAACTAAAGTTGCATAAGGAAAGAATTCTAATGCTTTTTTACCATTTACAATAATTTCACCAGTACCTGGAGTTAAAATAACTTGAGCAACTGAAGATTTTCTTCTTCCGGTTCCTCGATACATTGCTGCATCAGATTTTTTTGCTGCCATTATTTTTTATCTCCATTTCTATTTGAATCAATCACTAGTATTTCTGGTTGTTGAGCCTGGTGTGGATGTTCACTTCCAGCATATACATGTAAAGCACGGTATTGGTTTGAACCCTGAACATTTTTTGGCAACATTAAACGAATCGCGTGTTCCAAAATCTTAATTGGTTGTAGCTCACGTTGAGTCGCAACGTTACGTCTACGTAATCCCCCAGGGTGCATTGTATGGTGGTAGTAGTTTTTATCAGTTTCTTTTTTTCCTGTAAATTTAACTTTATCAGCGTTAATTATAATAACGTGATCACCGTTGTTGATATGTGGGGTAAAAGTTGGTTTATGTTTCCCTCTTAATACCATCGCAACTTGAGTAGCTAATCTACCGACAATTGCGTCTTGAGCGTCCACAATATATCATTTTTTAGCAATTTCTGCTGTCTTGATTAGTGTTGTTTGTCTCATGCTTAAATCTCCTTAGACTTGTCCGGGGCTAATGAGTAAGCAATAATATTATATAGTAAATAGATATGATTTTAAAGGAAAAAAATACAAATTTCTCTAAATTATCATACTTTTGAATTCACCTCCATAACTAATTTCAAGTAATATCAAACCCTTTGGGTTAGCTCTATATGGCATTTTTTTGACAAAAATCCCTTCTAAAGAGTCTTTAACAAAATCAATAGTGATTTTATTTTCACAAAGTGCTAAAATTGTTTGAACTATTGTTCTGATTTGGTAACGAATAAATCCCTTGGCTTTGAAGTAAAAGGCAAAGTTATTGTTTGACTCTTCTTCTACAAGAATGCTTTTTATTTCCCTATTAGTATTAATTTGTTCTTTCTCCTCTAAACTAAGTCCAGAAAATGCAAAAAAATCGTGAATTCCCACAAATAATTCTGCATATTTTCTTAGTTCTTCAAGACACAATTTTTGTCGATTGTAAAAATTTGTTCAATTTTCACTTAATAAGTCGTATTCACCGTTATTTATTTGGTATTTGTAGATTTTTTCAAAGGTGTTACGAACATGAAATTCTTCATTCACTTCAATGATTTCAATAATTCTAATATCACTTGGCAAGGCTTTGTTGACTCCAGCCATAAAACCGCTTAAATTTGGTTTAAATTGGGTTTGCAATCAAACTTTTTGGTCCAATGCATGAACTCCTGCATCTGTTTTACTGGCTCCAATTGTGCGAAATTCATCACTCTTAATAACATTTTTTATTGCTTTATTCAAGCATCCCTGAATTGTTTTTTGTTTTTTTTGGATTACTCAACCTGAGTAATTAGTTCCGTTGTAGGCAAGTTTTAAAAGAAAGTAGTAATTTATCATCTACTAAAATCTTTATAAAGGATACCATCAATTCTTGGTATATAAAAAGTTCTCAATACACTTGAAAAAGCATAAGCGATAACAAGACTTACAACAGTTAGAGTTATTAAAAATATGAAAATATCAATAATTTGGAATTTAACTTGACGATATCTTGTTCTTTTCGCATGTGGGTCATATCCCCTAGAATCCATTGCAAAAGCTAAATCTTCAGCTTTTTGAAACGAAGAAACGAGTAAAGGAATAATTAACGATGTCATCCCTTTCACTTTGTCTTTAAAGTGGCCATTTTTTATATCAATTCCTCGAGAAGCCTGAGCCTTCATGATTCTTCCTGCCTCATCAATTAATGTTGGAATCATTCTTAAAGCGATTGATATTATAGTTGAAAAAATATATACCGGTATTCCAATTATTCTCAAAGGGAAAAGCAAGTCTTCAATTGCCAAAGTTAACTCTAAAGGTTGTGTGGTCCCAGTTAAAATAGTTGTACAAGTTATCATTAAAAATATTCTCAATGATAGCATAATAGATGAATAAATAACGTATTCACTTAGATAAATGTTTCAAATTCTTAGGGTATATCCGTAATCCTTAAAAAGACCATAGCTGAAACCTGCTCCCAATTGAGTCCAGTTAGTTAAAATATTTGCAGGATCGCTTGAAGGCCTTGCTATAAAAATATTAAAGATAAAAACAACTAAAAACATGAATATTATCGGTCTTAGTAATTTTAAAAGCATCGAATATTTCAGCTTTGACATTGTAAAAATTGTCATTATTAAAACAATTAAAAAGGCAAAACCGGTAAAACCAACTGGAAAAAATAATGCTAAAATCATCGCTAAAATCATAAATAATTTTAATCGCGGATCCATTCTGTGAATTACCGAGTTGTACGGCATGTATCTTCCAAAGACCATTCTCATATATTATTCCTCCAATCTATTTTTTCTTTTTAATTAATTTTAGTTCATTTGCAAAATCTTTGATTGTGCGAATTGGCTTATCAGATAAGTCAATTCCAGACATTGCGAGTTTATGAACTAGTTGATATATTTTAGGTGGGTCAATTTCTATTAATTCCAAAAGTTGTTGATCTCTAAAAATCTCAAATGGAGTTCCCACTTTAATTACCTTACCCAAATGCATAACAACAACCTCATCGGCAATTTGTAAAACGTGGTCCATATTATGAGTTACTAGAACGATTCTTTTTCCTTGTTCCTTATTTAATTTACTAAATAGCTTAATAAAGTCTTCCTCGCCTTGCGGGTCAAGCCCCCCTGTCGGCTCATCAAGAACCAAGGTATTACCATTCATTGCTATAATTCCGGCAATGGCAACTCTTCGCTTCTGTCCTCCTGATAAATCAAATGGACTTCTTTCTAAGTACTCTGGTGGCAAACTTACCAATTCTAGTAATCTAGGAACATCATCAATAGCCTCCTTTGTTTGAGACTTACCAACAAGATTAATTGGTCCGAAAGAAATATCCTTTTCAATTGTTGATTGAAATAATTGATATTCAGGAAATTGGAAAACTAGTCCGATTTCCCGTCTCAATTTTTTTACTTCTCTAATTTTTTTACTATTTGCTAGGATTGGGTAGTTTCCGACAACAACTCTTCCAGTTTCAGAAACTAACAATCCATTAGTCAATTGAATCAAGGTCGATTTACCGCTTCCAGTTGTTCCTATTACGGCTGTAATTATATCTTTTTTAATTACAATACTAGTACCGTCTAACGCTCTAAATTCAAAAGGAGTTTTGCGACCATAAGTATAAGATACATTTTCAAAATTAATATCTCCTTTAAAGTTATAATTTCCTTTATGAATTTTATTTAATTCCTTAAATTCAATTGCATATTTTTTTTGAAGTTGATTTTCAATTTTTTTGTTTTCTTTAAACTCTTCCTTTTGTGCTTTCGTATGTTTTATTTTTTGCATATTTTTACCACCAGTTCGTCTAAATTTTCTGTATTATTTATTTTAAACCCCACCTCATTTAAGGCTTCTTCAACTTGAGCTATAAATGGAATATCAAGGTGAATTGATCTTAGAAAATCTCTTTCCTTTAAAATCTCTTTTGGAGTTCCAAATTTAACCAGATTTCCGCCATTCATAACCATTACTTTATCAGCATTCAAGATCTCATCCATATCATGAGTAATTGAAAAAATGGTTTTTTCTCGAGTATTTTTTAACTCAACCATTATTTCCTTAACTTCTCTCTTACCCTTGGGATCTAGCATGCTAGTTGCTTCGTCAAAAATTATAATATCAGGCGAAAGCGCTAAAGCAGAAGCGATTGCAACCCTTTGTTTTTGACCACCTGATAGCATTAGTGGTTCGTGATCTAAAAATCTTTCCATTCTCACTTTTTTAGCTGCTGCTTCAATTTTTTCTTGCATTAATTTAGGATTTATTCGGCGATTTTCAAGACCAAAAGCGATATCGTCTTTTACTGTTGAGCCAATGAATTGGTTATCTGGATTTTGGAAAACTATTCCTAAAAAACGGCGAATAATATTAAGGTTGTTTCTAGTCACATGATTTCCAAATACATGCATGCTACCCTCAATTGGCGTTAGGACTCCAATAATTAACTTACTTAAAGTGGACTTACCACTACCGTTGTGTCCAATGATAGCAACGTATTCTCCATGATTTACTTTAACACTAACATTTTTAACAACCAAGGGTTGACTATTAGCATAACGAAAACTAATATTTTTTAATTCTAAAGCAATTTCACTCTGTTTAGATAACTCTCCCGAAATTCCACGCTCTCTAATGGCCATTTTAGATGCCTTGTAAAGATTCTTAGCTTCAATATAATTTTCTTTAGCAGATTCAAAAGTTTCGTCTTTCTGATTAATTTTATCAAGTTGAGCTTTCGCTCTCAAAAAGTTATCTTTAAAAATTGGACTATTTGCAATTTCTTTATAAGCTAATTGAGCTTTTTTGTGGGTGTCAATATAATGTTGCTTTTCTGATTTTTCAGCTTCACCATTTATAATTTTAAATTTAATTTCAACATATTCTTGACCAGCCTGAGCTAATTTATCGTTAAATTCATTTAACTTAAGTTTAAAATCATTCAAG
The DNA here is from genome assembly GCF_003363775.1 of Spiroplasma alleghenense. Classification (NCBI taxonomy): domain Bacteria; kingdom Bacillati; phylum Mycoplasmatota; class Mollicutes; order Entomoplasmatales; family Spiroplasmataceae; genus Spiroplasma; species Spiroplasma alleghenense. The sequence goes on along the minus strand of NZ_CP031376.1, from coordinate 414,240 downwards.
TCTCCCTTATTTAAATAGACATTTTCTTTCATCATTTTACCTTTCTGGAACTGCTAATTTAAAGCAAATTATACTAATTATAAATCATATAAGTTATAATCACTTAGATATTATTTTAACCTTTAAAATTAATATAATCAAGCATATTATCAATAAACCAGAAAATAATTATAAATTATTTTAAGTTTGACTTAAAATCTTGAAGATCGTTTTTGGCACTTTTTATACTTAAACGCGAACGCTTTTCAATTTCAATAACAATACTGTCTCAAGTATCTATTTCTTTAGGTTTTGGATTAAAAATTAGCGACATGCATGCAATAATAACCAAAATAATGGAAACAAATAGTAGTAACGACTCTATAATTAGGTGATTTCTGTTTGCATAATCTGTTTGCTTTCAAATTTGAAATTGAGAAATTGAGTAGCTAAGCATTCCAATTAAGATTAATTGCGTGCAAATTATTACAATTGAGAAAATAAAAGCTTGATTATAGTTTCTTTTTTCCACTTGGTAATCTCATAGAAACAATGGTCCAATTACAGAGTAAGGAACTATTGTTAGAAATAGATAACCGTAAAGAAATACAACAAAAGAGCTCTTGTCTTCATTTTTAATTAAGACAGGTATAAAAACAAGAACTATTAATAAATACATAATAAGTGCAACTGCAGTCCCGATTTTAAGTAGTAATTTTATTTTATTTTTGCTCATAATTTTGCTCATTTCTAGAAATTATTATATCAAAAAAAATAACCCAATAAAGGGTTATTTTAAAAAACATTAATTTTAAACTAATTCAATAATGACCATTGGGGCATTGTCGCCTCTTCGGTTATCTAGTTTTAAGATACGAGTATATCCACCATTTCTTGTTTTAAAACGCTTTGCTAAATCATTAAATAATTTTTGCAAGGCAGTTTCTTTTTCGCTTGCATCAATATCTCTTAATCAAGCCGCTGCTTGTCTACGAGCATGAAGATCCTGACGTTTTCCCAAAGTAATCATTTTATCAAAATGAGTACGTAATTCTTTTGCTCTTGTTTCTGTTATTTCTAATCTTTCAGAAATAATAAGTTCAGTAGTCAAGTTTCTCATTAATGCGACTCTTCAAGCTGTATTTTTACCACGTTTTTGAATATATGACATATAATCTTTCCTCCTAATCCTGTTTAAAGTTTAAAGTTAACTGAGCAACTTTATCCTTAATTTCTTTAAATGATTTACGACCTAAGTTTCTAATTTCTTGAATTTCATCTTCAGTTCTTGAAACTAAATCTCGTAAAGTGTTTATTTGTGCTCTTTTTAAGCAATTTAAACTTCTTTGTGTGAAGTCTAAATCTTCAATCATTTTGTCCAATTCTTTTTCATCGTCATCATCAGCTTGACCTATAACCTCTAATGTTGAAATTTCGCTATTTAAATTTACAAATAATTCTAAATGCTCAACCATAACTTTAGAAGCTACAGCAATTGCATCAGCAGCCGAGATTGATCCATTTGTTTCTACTTCTATTTCCAACTTTTCAAGATCTATTGAACGACCTATTTTAGTAACATCAACAGAATAATTGACATTTACTATTGGTGAATAATTTGAATCAATTGTTATTGCATCCGCAACAAGTTTTTCTTTTTTATTTTCTTTAAATGATCGATATCCCCTTGAGTTTTTTGCAAATAAAATCATTTCTAAGTTACCACCGTCAGCAATTGTTGCAATATGTAAATCTTTATTAAGGATTTCCACTCCAGCAGGACAAATAATATCTTTTGCTAAAACCTCTCCAACTGTATTTGCTGAGATTTTTAATTCGGCCACTTCTTCATCTTCAAAAATGTTATCATTTATTGTTAGTACTAAATTTTTAATATTTAAAATAATTCTGCTTACATTTTCAACAATCCCATTAATTGAAGTAAATTCGTGTGATGCTCCTGTTATTTTAATTGCATAAACGCTTGCTCCTGGTGTTGCCGCTAAAAGTGTTCGACGTAATGCATTACCTAATGTAATTCCAAAACCTCTCTCCAGCGGTTCTACCATAAATTTACCGTAAGCTTTACCTTTTTCCTCTTTTAGAAGATTAAATTCTGGTTTTGTAAATTGTTTCATACTAACCTCTTGGACGTTTTGGTGGACGCACTCCGTTATGTGGGATTGGTGTAGTATCTTTAATTGATGTAATTGTTAATCCGATTGCTTGTAAGCTTCTAACAGCAGCATCTCTTCCTGGGCCTGGTCCTTTCACTTCTACTTGAACAGAGTTAACTCCATTGTCCATAGCACCTTTCCCAGCTGCTTCAGCAATCATTTGGGCTGCATAAGGTGTTGATTTTTTTCCACCTTTAAAACCTAGAGCTCCAGCACTAGATCAAGATAATACATTTCCCTTTTCATCTGAAATAGTAACAATTGTATTGTTAAAAGTAGAGTGAATGTGAGCTATCCCTTTAGCAATATCTTTTTTGACTTTTTTGCGGGTTGTTTTTGATTGTGGTTTTGCCATAATTACGTTCTCCTTCTACCTATTTTTTCTTGTTAGCTACAGTTTTCTTAGGACCTTTTCGGGTACGAGCGTTTTGTTTGGTAGATTGTCCCCTTACAGGCAATCCCTTACGGTGACGCATTCCTCTATAACTTCCAATTTCCATTAATCTTTTGATATTTAGAGCTGTCTCTCTACGTAGATCCCCCTCAGTTTTTATTTCTGAAAGTTCAGTTGATATTTTCTTAATTTGTTCTTCTGTTAAATCTTTTACACGAACATCTTCGCTTATTTTTGTTGCGGATAAGACCTTTTGTGATGTTGATAAACCAATTCCATAAATATAAGTAAGAGCAATTACTACTCTTTTTTCATTTGGAATTTCTACTCCACTAATTCGAGCCATTTTTCGTTTCCTTTCTTTCTTATATTAACCTTGTCGTTGTTTATGTTTGGGTTGGCCACAAATAATCATTACACGGCCTTTTCGTCTAATTACACGACATTTATCGCAAATTTTTTTGACTGATGATCTTACTTTCATCTTATAACCTCCATAATTTTTGTTTTAATATATACTTATTTATCCTTTATTTCGGTAAGTAATTCTACCACGTGTCATATCGTATGGTGAAATTGCGACTGTTACCTTGTCTCCGGGTAAAATGCGGATGTAGTTCATTCGGATTTTACCCGACACGTGGGCATCGATAACAATCTCGTTTTCTAGTTTCACCTTGAATGTTGCATTAGGCAACACTTCTTGCACAATACCTTCTACTTCTAAAAGATCTTCTTTTGCCATATTTATCTTCTCCTAATCTTTAAATAAAGTAAGGATTTCGCACCCTTCTTCGGTTACCAAGATAGTATGTTCAAAGTGTGCGGCCATACTATTGTCTGCACTAATAACTGTTCAATTATCCTTTGCAGTAATTGTTTTGCTAGTTGAAACTTGTACCATTGGCTCAATACAAATAGTCATCCCGGCCTTCAAACGCATTCCTGTGTCAGCCACTCCAGTATTTGGAATTAAGGGATCTTCATGCATTGCAGTACCAATTCCATGACCAGCAAAATCCGTTGGCAATTGAAAACCATTTTGCTCAATAAATTTTTGAACAGTAGCAGAAATGGTTCCGATGCGTACACCGTCTCTCACCTGTTCAATTGCCAATTCTAATGACTTTTTAGTGTCATTAACTAATTTAATATCTTTTTCATTTTTTGGCATACCACAAATTTTTGTGATAGCCGCATCTGCGTGATATCCTTCATATACGCAACCTGTATCGATTGAAACAATATCTCCATCTTGAATAGTTCGGTTCTGAGGAATACCATGGATTAATTGTTCATTTATAGAAACACAAATATGAGCCGGATAATCATAATATCCAAAAAAGTTGCTTGTACAACCTTTTGAAGTAATAAATTCTAAAAAAGCTTTATCTAAGTCTAAGCAATTAATACCAGGTTTTATCATTTCTTCCAACATTTTTAAAGCTTGACCCAGAATTTTTCCAGCAATTTTCATTTTTGAAATTTCTGAACTTGATTTGATCGAAACCATTATAATTTCAAAGCCTCTCTTATTTTTTCGAAAACTTTTTCAGATGTCAAATTACTAACAGAAATTTTAACTAATTTTTTTTCAGTTTTATAATAATCAATCAGAGGGCTTGTATCACTTAGATAAGATTGCAATCTAATAGCAATCTTTTCAGGTTTATCATCTGGTCTTGTTTCCAATGAAGAATTATCAAAATCACAAATTCCCTCTTTTTTTGGTGGGCGATTTTTTAAATGATAACTTCTTTTACACTTAGGACAAATAAGTCGACCAACTAATCTTTCTAAAAGAATTTTTTCTTCAACATCTAACAAGATGACTTTATCAATCTTCGAATTATTCAAAACTAGAATTTCTTTCAAAGCTTTCGCTTGGTTAATTGTGCGGGGATAACCGTCGAATATAATATTTTCCTTGTTGCCATTTTTTAGATATTCTTCAACCATTTTATTTGTTATTTCATCTGGAACTAGCTTGCCAGCACTTATTAACTTACTAGCCTCTAGACCCATTTGAGTTTTTTCAGAGATATTTTTTCTAAATAAATCTCCAGTTGATAATTGTTCAAAATTAAAATTCTGAACTAATTTCTCTGCTTGTGTACCCTTACCGCTGCCAGGAGCTCCTAATAAAATAATGTTCATGTTTTTCTCCTACCATATATGGTTCATAGTTGTTTCGCTAACTTGACCAGAAAATTTCTCTTTTTTCTTATCAATAAAGGCTTGTTGGATTACCCTTCCTTTTATTTGTTGAATTGTTTGTAAGGAAACTGAGATTAAAATAATTAAACCAGTTCCCCCGATAGCCAAGTTACTTGGTAAATTGGTAACTTTTGTTATCAAATAAGGTAAAACTGCAACTAATGCTAAAAAGAATGAACCTATTATACTTAACCTATTCACTGTCGAGGAAAGGTATTTTGTTGTATCTTTTCCTGGTTTAATTCCAGGAATGAATGTACCAGATTTTTGGAAGTTTTCCGAAATCTTTTCAGGGTTGATTTGTACTTGAGCGTACAGGAATGTAAATAATATTGTCAGAACTGAATATATACCAATACCCCATCATGTTGAGAAGGATAGGAAATTATTAGTAAAGTAAACGAAACCGCTTGAAGGATTCGTTACCTCAATAATTTGTGAAACAGTCATCGGAGTCGAAATAATTGCAGAAGCAAATATAACAGGAATAACACCAGCGTTATTTACCTTAAGAGGCAAATACGGGGTATGTTGTTCTGAATCAATAAGCCCTGCACCAGTTTGTTGAATTGGAACTTTTCTTTCTGCTTCATTCATTAGAACAACGAAGAAAATAACAAGTAGAAATGCTAATATATAAATCATGTAATAAAGTATTCCTTCAAAAAGAATTGTAGCTTCTTCTTTTCCATTTACTCAGAATTTAAATGTATTTATAAAGTTGGCAGGCAGACTTGCTGTAATTCCAGTAAAAATTATTATTGAAACTCCATTCCCAATACCGCGAGTAGTTATTTGGTCTGCAATTCAAAGCATTAAGAAAGTACCTGCAAGCATCACAGCAGGAACCAGTATAAAGTAAAACCATGCTGGAGCTGTACCTAACTCGTCACTCGTTCATTTTGGAACAATTAAACCTTGCTGAACAAGTGTGAATATTGTTGCAATTCCTTGCATTAATGCAAATGGAATTGTTAACAATTTAGTTAGGCGATCTAGTTTTTTTCTACCTCTCTCACCAGATTTATTTCAACGAGATAACACCGGAATAACATCTGTTGAAAGAAGTTGAACTATAATAGATGCTGTAATATACGGCGAAACACCCAATGCAAGAATTGAGAAACGACCAATACTCCCTCCTCCAAGAGTTGAAAGTAATTGAAAAAATTCTTGATTATCAATACTTTCTTTAAAGTTGGGTGATAAAGTAATACCCGGCACTGTAAGTAGAGTACCTAGCCTAACTAATATTAGGACTATTAAAGTAAAAACAATTCGTTTTACAAGGTCTTTATTTCTAATAAAGAAATTACCTCTTACGAATTCGTCTTGTACTGTAGTTTTTTTTCTTTTAGATTTCTTAATAGACTTAAGAGCCACCTAAATCACCTCTACTGTTCCCCCGTTAGCTTTAATTGCTTCTTCGGCTGATTTTGATACTTTATTAACTTTAACATTAATTGATTTTGTTATTTTACCATTTCCAAGAACTTTTACCAAGGTTTTTTCACTTTTAATTACTTTTTTATCAATAAGACTTTTGTGATCAACAGTTGTCAAACCTAGTTTTTCAATTAGTTCTAAATTTACAATTACAAATTCTTTGCGATTCATGCTTGTAAATCCAATTTTTGGCAATCTTCTGAATAAAGGTGTTTGTCCCCCTTCAAAACCAGGGCGAACTCCTCCTCCAGAACGAGAATTTTGACCTTTGTGCCCTCTAGTTGAAGTTTTACCTTTTCCAGAAGCCATTCCACGTCCTACTCTGGTAGAATCTTTGTGACTACCAGGAGTGTATTTTAATTCATGTAATTTCATAAATTTAACTTCCTTTCACTAAACAGTAGCTGATTTATCAGCTACTGGGCTAACTTCTCCTAATGGAGCTGCTTGTCTTTGTTCTATTTTTGAATTTGAGCGTAATCTAGCAATTGACTCAGGGGTTTGCATTGATTTTAAACCTTCAAGAGTTGCTCTAATCATATTTATTGGTGTGTTTGATCCTAGCGATTTAGCGTAAACATCATGAACTCCGGCAAGTTCTATAACTGCCCTTGCAGGTCCTCCGGCGATTACTCCTGTACCTTTTTTAGCAGGTTTAATTAAAACTTTACCAGCTCCGTAATGTCCAATTACTTCGTGGGGAACAGTTGTTCCAGATAATGAAACTTTGATTAATGATTTTTTAGCTTCTTTTACAGCTTTTTTTATTGCATCTGGAACTTCATTAGCTTTTCCAGTTCCTAATCCTACTTTACCTTTTTTATCGCCAATAACAACAACTGCTGCGAATCTAAAACGACGTCCACCTTTTGTTACTTTAGTAACACGGTTAATTTTAACAACCTTTTCTTCGTATGGATCTTTTTCTTTTTCGAAACGACGGTTATTTTTGTCAAATGGTTTTTTACCATCTTTATTAAAAGGTTTCTTTTCACCATTTCCAAATTTAGCACCTGGACGGGCACCTGGTTTTGGAGTGAAAGTTTTTTCGGCTGGTTTTTCAGTTTCTGAAGAATTAACTTCGATTACTTTTTTATCTTCTGTACTCATTTTTCATTTCCTCCATTAATTAAAATTTCATTCCATTTTCTTTTGCTGAATCAGCAAACGCTTTCACTTTACCATGGAATAAATATCCCCCACGGTCAAACACAACTTCTGATATTTTTTTAGCCTTAGCTTTTTCTGCTAGATCTTTACCAACAGCTTTTGCGGCATCAATATTACTTTTATTTTTTAAATCCATTTTTAATGATGATGATGATACCAAAGTAACTCCAGCAACATCATCAATAATTTGAGCATAAAAATTAGTGTTAGATTTGAATACATTAAGTCTTGGTTTTGAACTGGTTCCTGAAACCTTTTTACGAACTCTAAAGTGTCGTCTTTTTCTTGCTTCTGCTTTTGTAAATTTCATTTTTTAATCTACAGCCTATTTACCAGCTGCTTTACCTTCTTTTCTAATAATGTATTCATCTTTGTATTTAACACCTTTACCTTTATAAGGTTCTGGTCTTCTATATGCTCTAATATTTGCTGCTACCTCACCAACTAATTGTTTATCAATTCCTGAAATCTTAATTTCTGTTGGTTTTGCAATTTCAACTAAGATTCCTTTTGGTATTTCATATTCAATTGGATGAGAGTAACCTAGCGATAAGTTTATTTTGTTACCCGCTAGAGCGGCACGATAACCAACTCCAACAATTTGTAATTCCTTTACAAAACCTTGACTAACACCCTCGATCATTCCTTGAAGTAACGAGTTTGTAGTTCCGTGCAATTGTTTTGTATGTTTTATTTCGTTAGCTCTTATTGTGCTAACTGTGTTATTTTCGACCTTAATTTCAATTACTGGTGCAAAAGTTGCCTTTAACTCACCTTTAGAACCTTTTACTGTAACATTATTTCCTGCTTCAACTCTTACTTCAACTCCAGCAGGGATTGATAAAACTCTGTTTCCTATACGTGACATATTTTATTACCCCCTATTATCAAACAAATGCCAAGACTTCTCCACCAATTTTTTGTTGGCGAGCCTCTTTATCTGTCATTATTCCTTTCGAAGTTGAAATTATTGCAATACCTAATCCGTTTAATACTTGTGGGATTTCCAATGCTTGTGCATAAACTCTAAGTCCTGGTTTTGAAATTCTTTTTAGTCCTTGAATTACTCTTGATTTACCTTTGTATTTTAAATTAATTGTGATGTTTTTTTTGAAATCTGTTTCTACTGTAAAACCTTCAATAAAACCTTCACGTTTTAAAATGTCAGCTATTTCTAATTTCATTTTGCTACCAGGAATTATCACATCTTTGTGATATCTTTGATTTGCATTACGAATTCTTGTTAGCATATCTGCTATAACGTCTGTTGTCATTTTTCTTTTTTTCCTTTCAAATACTTTCTATCAAGATGCTTTTTTAATTCCAGGAATTTGGCCTTTATAAGCCAAGTCTCTGAAACATAAACGACATAAATTGAATTTCTTTAGAACTGAGTGCGGTCTACCACAGTTTCCACATCTAGTGTAAGCACGAACAGCAAATTTTTGCGGGCGTGCCTGTTTTACTTTTAATGATTTTTTTGCCATTTCTCCATCCCCCTATTTAACGAAAGGCATTCCCATTTTTTCTAATAATGAGTATGCATCGGTATTGTTTTTTGCAGTTGTTACCATAGTAATATCCATTCCTCTTACTTTTTTAACTTTATCATAGTCAATTTCAGGGAAAATAATTTGTTCTTTAATTCCAAGAGTGTAGTTTCCAAAACCGTCAAAACTTGTTTTAGGCACTCCACGGAAGTCTCTCACTCGAGGCAATGCAACGTTGATTAATTTATCTAAAAAATCATACATTTTTCTTCCTCTTAATGTGACCTTGGTCCCAATAGGCATTCCCTCACGTAATTTAAATACGGCAAGAGATTTTTTAGCCTTTGTTACCAAAGGTTTTGATCCTGTAATTTGGGTTAGTTCATTAACCGCATCATCAAGTTTTTTAACATCATGAACAGCATCACCTATACCCATATTAATTACAATTTTTTCTAATTTTGGTACTTCCATTACTGATTTATATTGTTTTTCCTTAAATAATTCAGGAATAATTTTGTCTTTATATTGTTTTTCTAAACGATTCACATATTTTGTTGCCATAATAATTCCCTCTATTTAAGCGGCGCTTTTGATTTGCGCGCTATTCTAATTTTTTTATCATCAGTAATTTGGTATCCAATTTTTGAATAAGCATTTTTATTTTTTGGATCAATAATTGCTACATTTGATATATCAACAGTAGCTGGAATTTCTCTAATTCCACCTTCTGAATCTGATTGAGTTGGTTTAAAATGTTTAATTGCAGAGACACCTTCAACATAAACTCTTTTCTTATCTTTTGATAATTTTGTTACTGGCCCTTGTTTTCCCTTGTGACTTCCAGCGATTATTTTTACTACGTCGCCTTTAATGATTTTTTGTTTATTCATTATAAAAGTCCTCCTATAAAACTTCTGGAGCTAGTGATGCTATTTTAGCAAAACCAGCTTCTTTTACTTCACGTGCAATTGGGCCAAAAATACGCGTTCCACGAGGAGTCTTATCCTCTTTTATAATAACAGCGGCATTTTCTGAGAATTTGATATAAGTTCCATCTTCTCTTCTTAAACCCCTAACTGTTCTAACAATTACAGCTTTTACAACTTGTCCTTTTTTTATTGTTCCCCCAGGAGCGGCTGATTTAACAGTCACAACTACTATGTCACCAATATTTGTAAATTTTCTAACACTTCCACCTAAATTACGAATTACTAAAACCTCTTTTGCGCCAGAATTATCGGCTATCTTTAATCTTGATTCATTTTGGATCATTTTATTTCACTAACCTTTCGAATTGTGTAACTAAACTAAGCTACAGCCTTCTCTATAACTCTAACTAGTCTGAAGTTTTTTGTTGCTGATAATGGTCTTGTTTCCATTATTTCAACTTTATCACCGATTTTAGCAACTTGATTTTCATCGTGGGCTTTATACTTTTTAGAATACTTTACACGTTTTTTATATACTGGATGGTTTTTGTAAGTTTCGACAAGAACAGTAATAGTCTTATTCATTTTGTCTGAAACAACTCTACCTTGGTATGTTTTTCTACTATTTCTGTCCATTATCTTTTAACTCCTTTTTTAGCTGCTTCTTGACGTTTTTGCATTCTCTTCTCAGCAGCTCTTTTATTAGCTTCCTCGATTTGTTTTTTCGCTTCTGCAGCATTTGAACCAAATACATAAGTATTTGAATTTTTAGGCTTAGCCTGTAATTTTAATTGAATTCCTTCAACATTTGAATTCTGAGCCTTACCTATTTCTACTTTTTTAATTGAAACTTGTTCAACCTTTTTGGGTTTAGTTGTTGTTGCTGTTGGTTTTTTAATAGATCAAGTATTGTCTTGACTTGTTTTTTTAGCTTCTGTTATTTTGTTTTTTGTTTGTTTTAATTTTTCAGCATCTGCTTTGGCTTTTGCGGCTGCTTTTTCAGCGTCAGCTTTGGCTTTGGCTTTTTCTGCATCTGCTTTGGCTTTTGAGGCTGCTTTTTCAGCATCTGCTTTGGCTTTGGCTTTTTCAGCATCAGCTTTGGCTTTTGCGGCTGCTTTTTCAGCATCTGCTTTGGCTTTAGCTTTTTCAGCATCTGCTTTGGCTTTTGCGGCTGCTTTTTCAGCGTCAGCTTTTGCTTTAGCTTTTGATTGTTCTTCGGCTAATTTTTTTGTGTCTTCTGCAAGTCTTTTTGCTTCTTCATCTGCAAGGGCTTTTGCTTTTTCAGCGTCAGCTTTGGCTTTTGCCTTTTCGGCTGCTAATCTATCAGCTTCTGCTTTTTCAGCATCTGCTTTGGCTTTTGCGGCTGCTTTTTCAGCATCAGCTTTTGCTTTTTCGGCTGCTAATCTATCAGCTTCTTGTTGTGCTGCAAGTTTTTCGGCTTCTGCTTTTTCAGCGTCAGCTTTGGCTTTTGCGGCTGCTTTTTCAGCATCAGCTTTTGCTTTTTCGGCTGCTAATCTATCAGCTTCTTGTTGTGCTGCAAGTTTTTCGGCTTCTGCTTTTTCAGCGTCAGCTTTGGCTTTTGCGGCTGCTTTTTCAGCATCAGCTTTTGCTTTTTCAGCTGCTTTTTCGGCTGCTAATCTATCAGCTTCTTGTTGTGCTGCAAGTTTTTCGGCTTCTGCTTTTTCAGCGTCAGCTTTGGCTTTTGCGGCTGCTAATCTATCAACTTCTTGTTGTGCTGCAAGTTTTTCGGCTTCTGCTTTTTCAGCATCTGATTTTGCTTTTTCGGCTGCTAATTTATCAGCTTCTTGTTGTGCTGCAAGTTTTTCGGCTGCTAATCTATCAACTTCTTGTTGTGCTGCAAGTTTTTCGGCTGCTAATCTATCAGCTTCTTGTTGTGCTGCAAGTTTTTCGGCTTCTGCTTTTTCAGCATCTACTTTTGCTTTTTCGGCTGCTAATCTATCAGCTTCTTGTTGTGCTGCAAGTTTTTCGGCTTCTGCTTTTTCAGCGTCAGCTTTTGCTTTTTCGGCTGCTAATATATCAGCTTCATCTTCAGAATTATTTTCTAATTCTTCGATGACCGGTTCTTCCACTTCAACTTCTTCAATTACTTCTTCAATTACTTCTTCAATTACTTCTTCAATTACTTCTTCAATTACTTCTTCAATTACTTCTTCAATTACTTCTTCAATAATTGGCTCTTCTTTTATTTCATCAGATGAACTTTCTTGAAGTAATTTAGCAATTGCATCTTCGTTTGAATTATCTTCTTGACCAAAATGTTCGGCTTGTAATTTTTCAATCATTTCTTTTTGTTTTTTACGTACTTCTTTTCCTGATTTCTCAGCAGCTTCAACAGCTTTTGAATAATCAATTTTAACATTTTTATTAACAGTTGTACCGCTACTTTTTTTCTCAGTTAAAAGCATTTCAATTCTAGCTATTTCTTTTTTAATATAAGAAATTCTGTGAGTTTGTTCTAAACTACCAACCGCTGCTTGAAATTTAAGAGCGAATAATTCCGCACGACGTTCTTCACCTAATTTTATAAGTTCTTCAACAGACTTGCTTCTTAATTCAGTCATTAATTCTACTGACTTAGACATTATTCCTCACCTCTCTTAATAATTTTGCAACGTACAGGTAATTTATGCATAGCTAAACGAAGAGCTTCTCTAGCAGTTTCTTCAGGAACACCTGCTATTTCAAACATGAATGTTCCTTGTTTAACTACTGCTACTCAATCTTCAGGAGCCCCTTTTCCGCTACCCATACGTACTTCTAAAGGTTTTTTAGTTTTTGCCATGTGAGGAAAAATTCTTATTCAAACTTTACCAAAACGTTTCATATAACGAGTCATTGCTATACGAGCAGCTTCTATTTGACGAGTTGTAATTCAAGCCCCATCTAAAGACATTAATCCATATTCCCCAAAAGCAATAAAACTTGCTCCTTTTGCTTTTCCTTCATAACTAACTCTATGAGGACGGCGATATTTTGTTCTTTTTGGCATTAACATAAATTACTTCGCCTCCCTTTTAAAGTTTTTATCAGCAATTGCTTTATCCTTGTTTTTTACTTCTTTAACAAGTATTTCTCCATGGTTGATTCAAACCTTTACTCCGATTTGACCATATGTAGTTTTTGCTTCATACAGTGCATAATCAATGTCACTTCTTAGAGTACTTAATGGCACTGATCCTTCAAGATAACCTTCAGTTCTTGCCATTTCTACTCCACCAAGTCTACCAGACACAGAGGTTTTGATTCCCTTTGCTCCTGCTCTTAGTGCTTTTCGAATTGCTAATTTTTGCACTGTTCTGAAAGAAGCACGGTTTGAAATTTGTTCTCCGATTCATTGCGCAACCAGAGTTGCGTCAACATCTGGATTTTTTATTTCAATTACTTCGATTTTAACGTTTGCCGCTCTATCTTTAATTGTTTTTTTAACTTCAAGAATAATACTCTCAATATTTTTTCCTTCTTGTCCTAGCACTATAGCCGGACGAGCAGATTTGACAATGATTTTTATTTCTTTCTTAGTACGTTCAATTTCAATTTTAGAAACTGCTGCATTTTTCAATTTTTTTAAGACATTTTTACGAATTTTAATATCCTGGTGCAATCATTTAACATATTCTTGCTTTTCGGCAAATCAACGATTATCTCAAGTTCTAATAATACCTATTCTCAAGGCATTTGGTGATACTTTTTGTCCCATTTTCTACTCCTCCTTATCTAATGTCACTCACAATTATTGTTACGTGGCTAGTTCTTTTTAATATTTCATAAGCTCTTCCGTGAGCTCTTGGTCTGAATCTTTTTAAGGTTGCTCCCTCATTAACAAATACTGTCTTAACAAACAATTTGTCAGCTTCCATACCGTTATTATTTACAGCATTAGCAACTGCTGAATTTAATAGTTTTAATACTGGCTCAGCTGCTCTTTTATCTAAGTTCATTAGAATTGCAACAGCGTCTGCTATTTTTTTATTTCTGATCGTATCGACAACAAGTCTCATTTTTCTAGGTGCGATACGAATCATTTGTAATTTAGCTACTGCTTCCATTATGATTTTCTCCCTTTACCTATTTTTTCTTTTTCTTGTCGTCTCCGTGACCACCAAATTTTCTTGTTGGAGAAAATTCACCCAATTTGTGTCCAACCATATCTTCTGTTACATAAACGGGAATAAATTCTTTCCCATTGTAAACACCAAAAGTATGCCCAATAAAGTTAGGGAAAATTGTTGAACGACGTGATCATGTTTTAATAATTTCTTTTTTTTCGCCCAATGCTTCAACTTTTTTTAACAAGTAGTCATCAACAAAAGGACCTTTTTTAAGTGATCTTGACATATATTATTCCTCCCTAACCTATTTAGTTCTTCTTCTTACAATTAATTTAGTTGAAGCTTTTTTCTTATCACGAGTTTTAACTCCAAGAGCTTTTTTACCTCATGGAGTTAAAGGAGCCTTGCGTCCGATTGGAGCACGCCCTTCTCCTCCCCCATGTGGGTGATCATTAGGGTTCATTACCGAACCTCTAACTGTTGGTCTAATCCCTCTTCAACGATTACGACCCGCCTTTCCTCAATTAACTAAGTTGTACTCTTCATTTCCAACTTCTCCAATTGTGGCATAACATTCTGATAGAACCTTACGAACTTCTCCAGAAGCTAATCTCAATGTTACATATTTACCATCGTCATCTTTACCAAGAATTTGAACTTTTGAACCAGCACTTCTTGCCATTTGTCCACCTTTTCCTGGACGCAATTCAACATTATGAACCAAAGTTCCCTCTGGAATGTTTTTAAGAGGCGCTGCATTACCTAACTTGATATCAGCATTTTCAGAAGCTATTATCTCTGTTCCGACTTTTAAATCTTTTACATTTAAAATATAACGTTTTTCTCCGTCTGCGTAATTAATTAAAGAAATAAATGCATTTCTATTAGGATCGTATTCAATTGTTGCAACTTTTCCTGGAATATCAAATTTGTTTCTTTTAAAATCAATAATACGGTATTTACGCTTGTGTCCCCCGCCTTTATGACGAGTAGTTATTTGACCATGATTATTTCTACCTGCATGCTCATTTATTTTTCCTAATAATGAGGGTTCTGGTTTTGATGTTGTCAAAACACTATAATCAATGGTTGTCATATTACGACGACCATTTGTTATAGGTCTATACTTTTTAATTGGCATAATTTTCCCCCTTATCGCCAAACTATACGCTTACAATAATTTTGCTTTAGCATTTTTCTATAAGTCGTTTAATAAGTCTAATTTTTCACCAGCTTTTAGTGTGATGATTGCTTTTTTCTTGTTATTTGTTGTTCCAACAAATTTACCCATTCTTTTTTCTTTTCCATCGTAATTCATTGTTCTTACAGAATCAACTTTTACTTGAAAAATTTGTTCAAATGTTTTTTTAATTTGAGTTTTATTTGATCTACGATCAACCTCAAAGGTGTAAACACCATTTGCATGGCCGATGTATGACTTTTCAGTTAACACTGGTTTTTTAATTACATTAGTTAAATGCATTATCCATACACCTCCTCAACACGAAGAATAGCTTCTTCTGTTATTAATAATTTATTTGCGTTTAATAAATCGAATAAATTCAATTTTTGATAATCAAGAGTTTTTACACCTGGTAGGTTACCTGCTGACTTAATTACCAATTCTTCAGATTCTCTTGTTACAATTAAAGTTTTTTGATTATCTACTTTAAGGTTTGTCATAACTTCTACCATATCTTTTGTTGATGGTTTTTCAAAGTTAAATTTGTCAATTATTACTAAGTTTTGCTCTTGCGCTTTCAAGCTTAATACACTTTTGAATGCCAATTGTCTTACTTTTTTATTTACAGATTTTTTGTAATTAATGTCTGGAGTTGGCCCGAAAGCAATACCCCCACCTCTTCACTGAGGTGCTCTAATTGAACCTTGACGAGCTCTACCAGTACCTTTTTGTTTCCAAGGCTTTCTTCCTCCACCGCGTACTTCTGCTCTGGTTTTGGTTTTTTTAGTTCCTTGTCTTAAAGCTGCTTGTTGAGAAATAACTGTGTCATAAATTGCTTGTTGATGTGGTTCGATTGCTCAAATTTTATCATTTAAGTTAATTTCTTTAACACTTGCGCCTTTTATATCATATACTTGTGCCTTCATGTTATCTCCCTCTATTCAACTTCACTATTTGTTGATTCTTCAACTGCAGCTTCTTCAACTACTGGTGTTTCCACTGCAACTTCTTCAACTACTGGTGTTTCCACTGCAACTTCTTCAACTACTGGTGTTTCCACTGCAACTTCTTCAGCTATTGCCTCTGAAGTAGTTTTTGGAGTTACCAAATTAGATTCTTCCATTGACTTTCTCATTAATAATTTAACGGCTTCTTTTGTTTTAATTCCTTTTACATTTTCTTGAATTCTAACAAACTGTTTTTTAGGTCCAGGAACCGATCCTTTTACAAGTAATAAATTTCTAGCGCTATCTATAAAAATAACTTCTAAATTTTGAATTGTAACTTGCTCATGTCCCATGTGACCTGCCATTTTTTTACTTTTAAAAATTCTGTTTATAATTGCTCCCATAGAACCAATTCCACGGTGGTATCCCGATCCATGACCCATTGGCCCTCTTGAGTAATTATGACGCTTAATAGCACCAGCAAAACCTTTTCCTTTTGATACTCCTGTTACGTCGACAAATTGACCAGCTACGAATAAGTCGGAAAGATTTATTTCACTTCCCATTTCAAATCCGTTCATATCTCTGATTTCTTTTACGAAGCGCTTAGGATTTGAATTTGCTTTTTTAAAGTTACCCATTGATGGTTTATTCACAAGATTTTGTCTTTTATCTTGAACACCAAGCTTTAAAGCCTGGTAACCGTCTTTTTCAACTGTTTTAACTTGTAAAACCTTATTTGGTTGAACTTCAATTACAGTTACAGGTAATAATTTACCATTTTCTGTAAAGACTTGAGTCATTTCTAACTTGCGTCCTAAGATTCCTTTCATACGATATTTCCTCCTATTTGATAATCATGCATATTTTGTTATAAATAACTATAATTTAATCTCAATGTCTACACCACTTGGCAATTGTACTCTTGTAAGAATATCCATTGTTTTTGGTGTTGGGTTGAAGATTTCTAGTATTCTTTTGTGTGTTCTCATCTCGAATTGCTCGCGACTGTCTTTATATTTATGAACAGCTCTAAGAATTGTGATGATTTGTTTATCGGTTGGTAGTGGTATTGGTCCACGAACTTTAGCACCTGTTGATTCAGCAGCTTCAATGATTTTTGAAATAGATTGATCAACAATTGCGTGGTCATAGCCCTTTAATTTTATTCTAATTTTTTGTTGTTGAGCCATTTTAGTCCTCCTTTATCAATGACAACCTTTATCAGTGTGTTGTCTCTTTGCACACAAAATATACATGCAATTCAAATTATACACTCTTAAATTTAAGTTTCAATACTTTTATATAAATATTTTTATTTTTTTAATATTTAAAAACTTGTATAAATATCTAATTTAATCAAAAAAAACAACCAAATGTAAATTTGGTTGTTTTTGCTAAAGCATAATTCATCCAAATTAGCTTTTTAAAGGGTTTATAGAAAGAAAGTTCATTATGAAACGGTAGATTTAATCAACAATATTAAGCTAATCAAGTATTTTATATGCAGTTTAATTATAGGTACTTCCGTTCTAATCAATCTAAGTTTTAGCTCAATTTGTTAGATTTTCTTCCTTTTCGGGTTTATAGAATGTTAAAAACTTGTAAATGGGCTTATCTTATATTCTACAAATTTAATGCTAACATTTTTAAACCCTAACAAATGTTTACTAATCAAATAAAAGCTAGGGGTTCTTTTATGTTACTACATATGTTAGATAATGCAAGCGATATTACAATTAAATTTCAAATAAATAATATTTTATCAAATACAAAATATTTCACAAAAAAAGACAAATTCCAAAATCTGTCTCAAAAAACTATTCTTTATGTTTGCTAATCTCGTTTTCAAGTTCTCTTATTAGTCGATTTCTCTCGTCAATAGAAATTGTTTCATCACCCAATATTTGGCTTTTTGACAAATGCTGGTTTTTTATGGCACCTAAATGCTTAAATACTTTTCCAGAGTCTTTTTCATAATAATCCTTAACAATATTGAAACAATTTTTTTTAATTCTATTTTCTTCCCAATCACGATTATTTCTAGCTAACCCGAAATTGTTTTTGATCGAAACAACCTCTTTTTTAACAACTTTAAGAAGTTCAATTTCAAGTTCTGGATTAACAAATTGATACTCAGGCACACCCAAATTTACAAATGCATCTGCAATTTGTAGGCGAGCTTGCTCTTGATAATTTCTAAATTTGGAAATTATTGTATAGCAAACAAATCCTATTAATATTAGAAATACCAAAACTGCTAAAACTATCCAAATTACCATAAAATACCTCACATGTAACTACTAATTAATAATATTATATCTTAAAAAATATTATTTTAAGTAATTAACTACCAGCACTGTGTAACTTTTTAAAGTGACCCGGTTTGCTAATTAATTCTTCATAAGTTCCTCTTTGAACGATACCTTCTCCACTTCCTAGTACAAAAATTTCATCTGCATTTTTAATTGTACTCAATCTGTGGGCAATAGATATGGTCGTTTTACCAACCATAATTTTCTCAAGTTCTTTTTGAATTTCCTTTTCAACAATAT
The DNA here is from genome assembly GCF_003363775.1 of Spiroplasma alleghenense. NCBI lineage: Bacteria > Bacillati > Mycoplasmatota > Mollicutes > Entomoplasmatales > Spiroplasmataceae > Spiroplasma > Spiroplasma alleghenense. The sequence goes on along the minus strand of NZ_CP031376.1, from coordinate 395,680 downwards.
TATCAAGAGCACTTGTCGCCTCATCTAAAATTAATATTTGGGGATCTTTTAAAATTATTCTAGCAATTACAAGGCGTTGTTTTTGTCCACCTGACATAATAAAACCACGCTCTCCCAAAACTGTCTGATAACCGTTTGTCCAAGTTTCAACCAAATGATGCAAGTTAGCTTTTTTACAAGCTTCAATAACTTCTTCATCGGTTGCCTGGAAATTACCATATCTGACATTATACATAACATCTCCATATAAAATTTTTGGTTCTTGCTCAACATATCCAACATGACTTAAATAACTTGAAAGATTCATTTTTTTTAAGTCCGTATTATTAATTAATACCGAACCACTTGTAGGATCATAAAATCTTAGCAACAATTTAGAAATGGTTGATTTACCACTTCCGGTTTCTCCAACAAAAGCATAACTTTTACCCTTTTTAAAGGTAATGTTCGTTTTAGGTAGGATTGTTACACCCGGTTTTTCGGGGTACTCAAAAACAACATCCTTTAGATGAATATCACCTTCAATACTCTCAACGATTGGAGCAAATTCATTAGGATCTAAAGTTGAATCAACTTTAATTAATTCAATTACTCTTCTTGTTGAAGCGGTAGCTCTCGCCATTCCAGGTATTAAACCAGTTAAAGTGTAAATCGGTCATGCCAAAGTGTTTATTCCTGTAATTAAAGATGGCAAGATTCTAATAATTATATCCCCTCCGCCTTCACGGTCCTTGTAAATTAAAATAGCTGAAGCAATCGCAATCAGAGTTAGAGATAATGCACTCATTATGATAATTGTAATTGTGCTCGCTTGTACAGAATTTAGCTTTCTATTAGAACGATAATAGTCTTCATTAATCATTTTCATACGTTTTTGTTCGTATCTTTCGGTACCAGAAGCCTTAATTAGAGCTATTGCACCAATTCTATCTGTTGAATCTCCGTTTACCTCAGTAACTTTTTTACGAACTTTTTCTGTTTCAATTGATTGAGCATTAAACGTGAAAATTACTAATAGCATAAATATTAAAGTACAAAATAAAGCAATTAAAGCTGTTGGTCAATCCACAATTATTAATGAAAATGCTGATCCCAAAAATATAATCGGAATACTAATCAAGTTTGCTGGTGTTAATTGTGCTTCATCACCTAAAATTTGGGTATCATTTATTAATTTAGTCATTATTTCCCCAATTTTTTTATCAGAGTAATAACCAATATTCATATTAATTAGATTTGATAAAACCGCATTTCTTACATCCATTTCAATCTTACGACCCAACATTCCTCCGATTTTTTCACGGATTCAAGTAGCAATTGTAGCAATTATTAAAGTACTAAATGCGATAACAAGTCATCAATACCAACGTAGACCTGTTGCTACAAGGTTGGTAGCATTTTCAGAATTTGTTCCGAATTCAAACATTACTTGAGCTACTAGCTTTGAAATAATAAAAGTCATTGAAACAATGGCCACTGAAGAAATAATCAGAGCTAAAATGATAGTTAATGACTCTCAAAAGTATCTTCCATAATAAATTGTCACCAACTTAAAGAAACCGATTCGACGATTATTAATACTTTTCATCAATGCAAGCGATGGCTGCTTTTGTTCCTCGGCAGTTTCGATATACTTACTAACATCTGTGAAAGATTTTTTTTCTTTGATCATTTATATCAACCCTTCTAATTTTAAAATTTTAAAATAGGTGTCATAAATCATACTGACACTCAATAAATACTCATAATTAATAAATTAACATTGAAAGTTACAGCTGAGTTAAAAACTGCAATATTCAATAGGTTAACTAAAGAAATTGTTAAAAATACTACGCTTGGAATTATAATTCCTTCTCAAAGTATTATTTTGTTAAGATAAACATCACGGAATAGTTCAATTAAGGTTGTAAAAACGTATGCTAATAATGCAGTTGAAAGTACACAATAAAGTATTTCGAATAAAAAATTGAATAAACGTTCTTGGCTATCAGTGGCAATATTATTACTTAACGAATTTTTAATGTTGAAGAAACATCAAACTAAGTTTAATGCCATAATAATTAAAATGGTGTAAAAAATAATTGCCTTTTTAAATAAAATCTTACTGTTCTTGTTTTTAAATAGATAAATTGAGTGTCATATAATTGCTACACATGTACTGCAAAATACAAAAGCTGTGGCTAATATGATGAAAATATCTTTTTTTATAACAAATATAGCTAATGGCGCGAACAACATACATGCTATTAATGATATTAACACAGAAAATATAAGAATAGGATAAAACCTAAGCATTTGTAAAGCTAATAAGTTTCACTCACTTCTTTTAGTTTTTATATTAAGTTCCTGCTTATTTTCATAATAGTCAATATAGAATTTTGATCCTTGTGAATTATATTCATACGATCTTTTAAAATCAAATAATGCTTGCTTTTTATGTTCTTGTAGTCGATTTTCCTCAATGCTTTTTATCTCCGAAATTTGCAAAATACATTTATCAATCAGAATTTCAAAGCTACTTAAATCTTTTTGAGCAATAATTTCCTTAATTAAATCGTTTATTAAAACACTCATAAAAATCGGGCGGTATGTCAACTTATTTAGTAATGCAAGTTGATTTTTTAACTCACTTATTTTGTTTGACTTCAAAAAAACCTGAGCTTTTTTAAGACCTTCGATTGTTTGATCAAAATCTGTCAATAAGTAGCTGTTACGGTTTTTTTGATATGTACTGATATTTTTGATTCATCCTAAAAAAATTGAATTAAAGGTTGAAACAATTATTCCAAAAATGAAGGCTAAAATCAGCAATTTGAAAGGATCAAATAGCGAAAATAAAACTGAATTTGATTCTTGAAATTCTTTCAAGAAAGCTGAATAAATAAAGTATAACACCAACAAAAACATTGTTGTCACTATTTTTTTTGTAATTACCCTCATAATGCCTCCATATATTTTTTAATATTTTCCTTGGGCGAAAAACTTATTACCTCCACCCTTAGGACTAAGATTTTTATAGTTTTTGAAAATTTCTATTGCAGGGAATTTTTCATTTATAACATCGCTAACACCAACGGCTAAAACATTTTCTCCATTAGTTTTTGAAGAAATAATTACAATAATGTCTTTGTGCTGGTTAATTAGGAAGTCAATTAGAGATTTGATAGCTTTTATTTCCAATTCCTCAGTTGAAATTTCAATTTGTTTAACACCTTGGGCGTTCAAAACAGGCTTTACGCTTTTTCATTTTGAAATTTGACTTTCAGTTACTAAATCCTGAACTTTTTTATCGAAACTTTTAAAAATAGTCTTTAATTCTTCAAGGTTTTGTTTTAAAATTCCAATATTAAATTTGTTTTGTTTAACATTCAAGATTTTTTGATAAGCTTTTTCAATTATTTCATCCTTCAATAATGAAGAATTATTTTTATATTTACTCATGATAACTTTAGCTTCTTCGAAAACTGAGTTGAAAATATCACTTATATAGTCATTAACAGATTGGTTACTTGTAAGAGCGTGGATTCGATAAATTCCAGCACTTTTTGACTCAATTGAAGTTATTACTAAGTCTTCGATAACTTTAGTATTCTCAACATGAGTTCCCCCACAAAGTTCTGATGAAAAATCACCAAATTTGACAACCCTAACAATACCTTCGTATTTCTCTGTAAAAAATGCTAAAGCATTGTATTTATTAACCGCTTCATCCATTGAAGTAAAATAGACTTCTCTCGTAACTTGGGCTAAAATTTCACGATCAACAACTTTTTGAATCAAATGATTTTCTTCCAAAGTAATTGGTCGATTAAAGTTGAAATCCATTCTTAATCCATTTTCATCATTATAACTACCAGATTGCATTACCTCTTTTCCTAAAACCTCTCTTAAAGCAGCATGCAAAATGTGAGTTCCTGAATGATTTTTCATTGTAAAATATCTTTTTTCCGAATCAACTTGTGCTGTAACTTTATCACCGATTTTCAATTTATTACCATTCAAAATTACTCGATGAATATGTTGGTGCCCAGGACCTTCTTGAACATCAATAACGTTTAGTTGATTGTCATTTAATATAAAAATTCCGTTATCTGCTGCCTGACCACCTTTTTCAGCATAAAATGGGGTTTGGTCTAAAATAACAAAAACCTCATCACCACTAGCATCTTGAAGCGGTTGATTATCCTTAAACAAGTAAACTACTTTCGCTTCGCATTTTTCGGTTTCCCAACCAACAAATTTTGAAGAAACCTTAAGTTTGGTGAAAATTTCATTTTGCTTATCTCATGCTTTTAAATCTTTGCGAGAACTACGAGCAATTTCCTTAGCCTTTTCTAAAAGATGATTAAATTCTTTTATATCAACTTCAACACCTTGTTCTTGGGCTAATTCATTTGTCAATTCAATCGGAAAGCCAAATGATTCAAACAATAATAAGGCATCTTTACCTGAAATATTTTTATTTTTAGCCAACATTACCTCTAGGACTTCGCTGCCCTTTGTTAAAGTTTTTAAGAATTTTTCTTCCTCAACTTTGATTGCGTCAACAACTAAGTTGCGCTTTTCAATTAAATATGGGTAAAATTCTTTCATTGTTCCAACCACAATATCAACTAGACGAAATAAAAATGGTTCATTAATACCAAGTTTTCTACCATATACACTACTTCTTCTAATTAAACGACGAATTATGTATCCACGGTCTTTGTTTCCAGGAAATACTCCATCAGAAATAGCAAAAGTTACAGCTCGAATATGGTCAGCGATTACTTTAAAAGCAGTATTATTTTTATTTATAATTCCTTTATTTTCGCGAGCCGCTTTAATATCATAAAGTTTTTCTCTTTTTGCAATATTTTCAATAGCTTCAATAGTTGGCATAAAAAGATCTGTTTCAAAATTAGTGGGTGCATCTTGAAAAATTGAGACTAAACGCTCTAAACCGGCTCCAGTATCAATATTTTTTCTAGGTAAATCTGAGTAATTATTTTTACCATCGTTGTTAAACTGAGAGAAAACTATATTTCAAATTTCAATATAGCGATCGTTTTCAATATCATCTTTTAATAATCTAGGACCTATATTTTCAGGATCCCAACTTGGCCCACGATCAAAGAATATTTCACTATTAGGTCCACATGGTCCTTGACCGACGTCTCAAAAATTTGTATCCCTGTTACCCTTAAAAATATGATCTGGGGCGACTTTGATAATTTTGGTTCAAACATCAAAAGCTTCTTGATCCTCCTCAAAAACTGTAATATAAAGTTTTTCAACAGGAATATCAAATCATTTTTTTGATGTCAAGAGTTCTCAAGCGAATTCAATAGCTTCTTTTTTAAAATAGTCACCAATTGAAAAATTTCCAAGCATTTCAAACATAGTATGGTGTCGGGCTGTAACTCCCACATTTTCAATGTCATTTGTTCTGATTGATTTTTGAGAATTAGTTAATCTTTGACTTGGGGGGGATAATCTTCCATCAAAATATGGTTTTAATGTAGCCACTCCAGAATTGATTCATAGTAAACTTGGATCTTGAACTGGTACAAGTGATACTGGTGGTAAAAATAAGTGATCTTTGCTTTTGAAAAAGTCGATTCAGATTTGTCTTACTGCGTTGGTACTTAGTTTCTTCATATAATTTGCTCCTAAAATAATTATTTTTATTTTATCACACAAGGCTAAAAAAAGGTGATAGAGTAAAAAAATATCTTCAAGAAGATATTTTTTTAAAAATGAAATCTGAATTTCTTGAACGCAAGAAGTCAAAATAATACAGATAAAATAACTAAAATTAATAAATAAATTAACATAATAAGATTTAATAAATCGGGTTTAACATCTAAGTTTGCCAAAACAAGTACAGCAATTACTGTATTAAATAAAATATACGGTATTGACATCAATTTAGCAATAGTTACTGAATAAGTCAGAGAAAAAACTATGAATAAAAAAGCGACAAAAGATATACAACTCGCTAAATAAATTAAGAAATCTCTTAAAAAAAATCAAGATCCAATGACTCTTGCGAATCCATTATCTATAAAAATTGAAGAGCCAATTAAGAAAGTGATAGTTGAAAGAATGTAAACTACAAGAGAATAAGAAAACATAATGGCTGCACTAATAAATAAAAATTTCTTTTTTGATATTTGTGTTAAAGCTACCCTCTTAAATACAACTGTATTACGATTTTCAAAAAATATTTTTTGAAAAAAGCCTCCAATTAATGTAATCGAAGTTAATATACTCATTATTAAAAATATTAATCTAGAAATTACTAAAAATTGTTCTCTATCTTTGACAAAACCGTTAAAAGAAATTTGATAAAAAAGTGGAAGCAAACAACTCATTACAAGTCCTACAAAAAAATAAGCAATTAAGAAAAATTTTTGTCTCTTTGAGATTCTTAATATAAATTTAAAGTAAGCCTTACCTGGTTTTTGAACCCTTAAATTATTTAAATTACTTTCGTTTTTTACGATCTTTAACTCATTCTGCATTTTCGTCTATCCCTTTCTGATCGCTAACATCATAACTGTCAACTTTATATTCCTTAAATTTGGCTCGCACAAATTCTCTTACGTTTCCATATTCTTTTATAACATTTTTGGTATTGTGTATTGAAATTATTTCCCCGTCATTAATAAAGAAAATTCTTTGAGAAAAATTTTGAATTTCTTCCATGTTATGAGATACAAGAATCAATGTCTTTTTTTCATCCTTCAAAAAATTAGTCAAATTATTATAAATTGTGTCAACAATCTCAATATCTAAACCGTTACCTAGTTCATCTAAAATCAATAAATCTGGATCGTTAATTATGGACAGCAATATATTTACCTTTTGCTTTTGCCCTCCCGAAAGAGCAGAAATATCTTTATCAATTACTTCATTAACCGCAAATTTTTTAAACATTTCAGAAAGTTCGGCATCACTCATATTTAATTGAAAACTATCTAGGTAATATCTAATTAAATCTCAAACCTTGACCTTCTTTGGAGATTCTGTGCCTTGCAACTGCATTCCAATTACCAAATTTTTGGCCTTTTCAATATTTCCTGAGTTGTATTGAATAATTCCTGCTATTGCTTCACAAAATGTAGTTTTTCCCGAACCATTGGGTCCAACTATAGCAATTCTTTCACCCTCTTTTATATCGATTGTTATATTCTTTAGAACAACTTTTTTGCCGTAATTCTTTTTTAAATCTTTAATACTTAAAACTGTCTGACTCATCTATTTTCCTTCTTTAATATTATTATGATTATTTTAACATTAAAGTCAATCAAAAATTATAATTTATTCTTTGTGTTTTGTTTAAATGTGAGTTAAAATGTTTCAAAGGAGTAGAACGATGAAATTACAACATTTAGATAAGAAAAGGCTGATTTTAGTTGACCTTGATGGTACAGCTTTGGTCAAGGGTGGTATGGGTATGCACCCAAAAACTGTTGAAGTCTTAAAGAAAGCCGAAAAAGATGGTCACCGTGTTTGCATCGTAACCGGACGTCCGCACCGAGCAAGTATTAGATTTTATAGAGAATTAGGTCTTTCTTCCCTTTTGACTAATTTTGATGGAGCTCATATTCATGACCCGTTAAAGCGCATGTTTAAACGCATGGTGCTACCGATTAGTTATGAAACTGTCACTGGTGTTATCAATGACCCTATTATTAAAGAATCAGTAGACAATATCTTGATAGAAAACTACAATCGAGCTGTTGTTATGAAAAAGGATTCATTTTTAGAAAACTTTTTTCATTTAGATGACGTTGAAGATGATGAATATTTCATCGCCGATCCATATGAGGTTTGAGCAGGACCGAGCACTAACGTTGTTCTAACTTTAAAGAGTCCCGAATTAAAAGATAATGTGCTTCGTAGATTAGAAGCCTTCAAAAATACTATAAAGGTCCAAACTGGGACTGTATATGGTCACTTAGATGATGAGAATCGAAGTATGATTACTCTAACAAATAAATTAGTAAATAAAGGTTTTGTTTCAAACATACTAGCTCAATACTATAACAAAGACATTAGAGATGTGATTGCTTTTGGAGACCAGATGAATGACTACGACATGATTCAATTAGTGGGTTATGGAGTTGCTATGAAGAATGGTAACGATGACTTAAAGGCGGTTGCCTCAGGAATTACACACGAAACCAACGACCAAGGTGGAGTCGGATTCTTTTTAGAAAAATTGCTTGCGGGTGAAGAAGTGTAAATTTTAGCCACTCTAGCAATTTGATACTTTTTCGCTTGCTAAAAAGGAGAAAAGATGGGTTGAAAATTACGTGAATATTCAATTTATCATCAAAATGGAGTTAAAATATCATTTACAAACTTAATAAATATTAAACCATTGATTTTCTGATTTTTCCCCGAAGATGAGGAATATTATTTAGAAATAGTAGAATTCAATAACGAATTAAAAAAACATAATCCCTGTGAATATCAAATTATCGGAATTTGCAGAACGCTTCCTGGTAATAATAATCACAAACTTATTAATTTAGAAGAAAACATAATTTTGATTAGTGATTTTGATGGCACTTTAACTAATGTTTTCAATGTTGTATTTTTTGAAAACACAATTGAGTTTAGCAGACCGATAATTCAAAAATCAATATTCTTGCTAAGTTCAGACTTAAATATTAAAAAAGAATTTCGTAGCAAATATCAAGAATGAGATCTCAGCGAGATCCAAAGGGAGATATATTATGGACTGAAAAACTATAGTTTACAAATTAAATAATGACTCAGAAGTAATGTTAAAAGATTTGACAAAAGAAAACGGATTAATTTTATTCTTTTATCCTCATGCGAACTCTACAATTTGCGCATTGGAGGCCAAAGAATTTCAAAAAAATCTTAAAGTTTTTGAAGGAAAAGGGTACGGCATTGTTGGAGCATCACGAGATCAAATTATGGACCAAAAAGAATTTAGCAGCAATTGTAATTTGGATTTTCCACTAATTTGTGATACTGATGAAATATTACACAAGGGGTTAATGATTCTAGATAATAAAGATGGCGATAACGCTATTCGTTCATCTTTTATTTTAGATAAAGATTTAAATATTATTAAAGAAATGCGTAATGTTGAAGCAGTCAGTCATATTAAAGATTTGATAGCAGCACTATAAAACAATTATAAAATAAAAAAATACAATCATTTAAGATTGTATTTACCTCTGATTTTAAACTTAATGTTTATAACATTTCGATTGAAAATCATGAGGTTTTTTTATGAAATTTTTTCAATTATGTTACCTTTTGAGAGTCTTCTTGTTCAGGAAAAAGTTCAAGCCTTTGAATGAATCTTAAAATATCAAACAAATCTCGAGTTTCCTTTAAAACTTTAGCATTAATTTGTTCAGCCAACTCCTTTGGAGTTTTTTTCATACTAAAATCTTTAAAACTGTGTTGATTTAAGTGCATTGCCCTATGATTTATAACTTCCCCAAGTATTCCATTACGACCCATAAATAGGTACTTTAACTTTGCTTGGTCCGGCTCATCTTTTATGTCCAAGACACCAGATATTTTTTTTGGAGTAAAAAACTTTCTAATCTCTATTTGGTCATCAGCATATAAGTTTGCATACTCATTGAATTCCTTTGACTCTAGTTCAATCTTTTCAGTTTTTTTACTTTTAAAAAAAGGTCCGGTTTTGAAAAACATTTGAGCAGGATATTCTATAAATTTTTTAATAAAGTCTCCAACTATAAATGTTTGATAATGAGGTACATAAATATCGCCACTTTTTTTGGTTCCAGGATACCTTGTGGAAGACATTACTACTCCGTAGCAAAATAATTGGCCCTCTAGGACAAAGCTTAAAACGTCATTAACAGAAATTCTATGAGCACCTTTTATAAACGGTTTAACATTAAAATAAGTTTTTAGAAAGTTTCCTCGAATTACAAGTTGGTCAACATAACCCCCAGTTAAATTAGAAAGTGCAATATAATAATACTTATCGGTTTCTAAAGTATTTATGAAACCTATTTCATAACGTCTTTTTTGACTAAAATAGTTAAAAATAAGGCAAATCAAAGCAACTACCAAGCCAATATCGGCAATTATTAATCCGAAAAATATTAGTTCATTAAAAATTCAAAGATAGATAACTTCGGTCTTAAAAAGAATAGTAACTAATCCTAATAATATTGCGAAAACAAATATTATCCAAATAGTGCTTTTTTTGGGCTTTTTTTTAATTGCTTTATATTTTTGATACTTATCAAAAATATCTTTTTCAATGAAACTCTCAAGATCTTGCTTCTCGTACTCTTTCACAAAATTTCTCCTAACTTTTTCTCATATAAATTTATTATACATTTTTAAGTTTACTAAATTGTTTATTTTTATTTTTTCAAGCGACTTTTATAAAAAAATCCACAAAAAATAGCATAACAATAATCATACCGCTATGCTAATTTTAATTCTATTTACGAATACCTCTTGTTTCGCAAATAAATTGATAAGCCGAATTAATTCTAGTCATTTTAATTTCATTTGCTTCTTTATCTTCAGAATTATCAGGGTGATACTTCTTTGCTAAATTTAAGTAAGTTTTTTTGAGTTCCTTATCGCTAATATCTGGATCTACACCAAGAACTTCATAACTTTCTTGCAATTTAGATTTACTTACCCTTGAAAATTCTTGTTCTTGTTCGCTTTCATAGGTACTTTCATCATCATAAGTATTGTATTTATTTCTCCTACCTTTTTTATGATTGAAAATTAAAGAAATTAGTCATCAGAAGAAAACAAAGTAAAGAATCCTAAATATAAGATTAATTATATCATCCATAAAATTAACCTCCTAATTTAGCAAACTTTTAAGGTCAGCTACCATTTTTTCAATAGCTAATATTAATGGTTCGTAAGTGCTTTCATTTGTAAAATCAATTCCTAGTTCGTTTAAAATTTCCAAAGGGTCCTTGTGTCCGCCGGCTTTAAGAAAATCAAGAGCCTTTTGAACTTGACCATTCTTAATATCTTGATATAGTTTATAACTTGCAGTTACATCGATTGCATACTTATAGACATAGAAAGGCGAATGAAAGAAGTGAGAAATTCTTGGTCAACCAAATGGCAATTTATCTGATTTCTCAAAAACGTCATAACCAAAATTCAATTCTGTCTCTTTATATTGCTTTGCCAAAACTTCTGCTGTTATTGGAATTCCATTTTCAATCAACTTGTGGCATTCTAATTCAAAGTCAGCAAATTGAATCTGTCTAAAAAATGTTCCAGTCAGATCTCCAATCCTTTGTTGCAATAAATATATTTTCTCATGTTTATCTTTTGAATTTTCATAAAGATATTCAAATAGCAAGTGCTCGTTCAAAGTACTTGCAACCTCGGCCAAAATTATTGGATACTCACTTAAGGGGTAAACTTGAGATTCATCAGCGAATAAAGTATGAACACTATGGCCTATTTCATGAGCTAGAGTCGCTACAGAAGAAAGTTTATCATCTCAGTTCATTAAAATAATTGGCTCAACCCCTGCTCCTCCAGAAGAATAAGCACCGTCTCTTTTATTTGTATCTTCATAGTAATCAATACGGTTTGCCGATCATGCAATCTCCAATTTTTGTAAGTAATCTGGGCCTAGAACTGCTAAGGCATTTCTTATGTGGCTCTTAGCTTGCTCAATATTAAAGTTAGACTTAAATTCTTTTTCAAGTTTCAACATTCTGTCAGTTGGATAGAATTTTTTAAACTTGAAATGTTTCTTAAGTAATAAATTATAATCTTGAAATGGCTTAATAAATTTTTTACCAATTTTAATGAGAGATTCATATACTTCTTTTGGAACAGCATCACTTGATAAATTTGCTTCTAATGCTGAATTGTAATTTCTTAATTTAACATTTTCATAACTTGACTGCAAAATTCCTTCATAAATTTTAGCAAAGGAGTGTTTTTTATCTACAAAATTCTTAGCAAAAAGTTTACTTGCCTCTATTCTGATTTTTTGATCGCCAATTGGATCAGAATCTTCCATAATTTCTGTCAGCAATGTCTGAGTTAATGGTTGTTCCTTTCCCTTTCATGTGAAATTTTGCTCTTGACGATCCGCATATGCTAATACATCATACATTCCTCCGACGGCTGCTCTCGAGCGCGAAACCTTGCTTAATAATTCTTCATCCTTAGAATCTAAAATATGTTTTGATTGTTCAAAAAACTTTTTCATTGGATAAATAAAGTGCTGGTAACTCGAATTATTATTTAATCAGCCTGTAATAGTTTTCTCTCCGATTTCCTTTATTTCTGGAGCTATAAAACTAGTAGCAATTCGCAGATTTTGATAATAATTCATCATATGACCTTCAAGCTCTTGTAATTCAGTATTAGTTTGGTCGATGTCTTGCAAGTGTAAATATTGACCCAATTTCATCATAATTAAATCATTTTTATTATCAAAGTCTATATATTCTAAAAAAATCTTTTCTGAAGATAATTTGCCTTTAAATTTACTAAATGTTTCTAAATTTTTTTCTAAATTTTTTAATTCTTTTTTTCAATCTGAAATATCTTTATACAAATGAGAAAAGTCTCATTTGTATTCTTTATTCGCTTCTGTTCTTTTCATAAAATCTCCCTTTAAAAGATTATAGCACCTTGGAAACTTAGATACTTATTTAACACGACTTTTTTTATCATATACTGAAGAAATTGCCTCTATCAAATCATTTGAAACTTCACTAATTTTTGAAAATGTATTAATATCAAAAAAACTATTTTTGATATCACAAACACAAAATCTTTCACTAAATTTCTCACTTTGAGAATTTAAATCAAAAATTACTTTCGCATTGGCTTTGCTTATTTGTTTTTCAATAGATCTAAAATATCAAATCGGTGATTCGTTTTTACCCATTATAAAAATATAATCATACTTATTGTGGTTTAATAACATTAATTTATTTTTCATTTGAGCGTCTCCCTTTGAATAAATAATCTAAATGCTTCACATCGTTCTGAAACAAAATTTTAACATAAATAATTTTTAATAGTTGAAATAATCGAAAAAATAATAATATAATTAATTTGGAGGTAACTATGATTACATTAAATAAAAAAAATCAGGATTTAATCCTAAAACCAATATTAATTAAAGATATTAAAAATAACTGCATTGTCCCAATCGCAGGAAAGGCTTCAATTATTTCTGAGGAAAACACTATTTATCTTGTTGTGGGAATGGAAATGAAGAAAAATCTTTATCTTGAGCTAAATGAGGCAATTAAAAAGGTGATTGATGACTTTAAATTTGACTTTGATGTTGTGGTCGATGAATTTATAGACATTTTTAAAGAAGAGACTGTCATTTTTGACGCAATCGGTGAAGCTTTACTTTGAAAAAATCATCAAGCCTACTCTTTAAAAACAAATAAAACTTTTAAAGAAAATAATTTTAATATGGTAACAAAAAAGGATTTTCAAAAATATTTTGAAAATCTAAAAATAAAAATGGAATTTGTTAATTTTGCTCGCGATCTTCAAGATACACCGCCAAATATTTGTACACCAGATTATTTTGCTCAAGTGATTTCAAAAAAGGCTGGAGAAATCAGTGGTGTTAAAGTAACTATTTTGGATAAAAAAGCAATAGAAAAACTAAAAATGGGAATGCTATTGGCTGTGAATGCTGCAAGTTATGAAGAGCCGCGTGTGGTAATTGTTGAATACTGCAGTGACAATAAATTAGAAAAAACCGCTTTAGTTGGTAAGGGAATCACTTTTGATTCAGGTGGTTACTCACTAAAACCCTCAGCTAGTATGAAGGGAATGAAATTTGATATGACCGGAGCTGCGGTCACTTGTTCTACAGTTCTTGGTTTAGCTAAAGCTAAAGCTAAAGCTAACGTTGTTGCCGTTGCTGTTTTAACCGAAAACCGAATCGGAGGTAAGGGAACCTTGGTGGAAACCGTGGTTACTAGCTATAGTGGTAAAACTGTAGAAATTCTTAATACCGACGCTGAAGGTCGATTAGTACTTGGGGATGCAATTAGTTATGCTATTAGAGATTTAAAAGCTCAAAGAATTATTGATGTTGCTACTTTAACTGGGGCGATACGTTTTTGCTTGGGTACTTATATGACTGGTGCATTTGCAACTGACGATAAATTTTACCAAGAGTTTGAAGCTGCAGCTTTAAAGGGTCATGAAGAAATTTGAAGATTGCCAATTCACAGTCAAAATTATAAATATATGCGAAGTAGCGCAGTTGCCGACTTAACAAATATGGCACCAGTTCCTGATGGAGGAAGCAGTAATGCTGCAGCTTTTTTGGCTGAATTTAGCGAAGGAATACCTTTGATTCACTTGGATGTTGCTGCAACAGGACACACCCCAACTAGAGGTAATGGTATCATGCTAAAAAATATGTTTGAATTATTAAATAAGTAAGATTTTATTATAATTTAAAAATGTTCGCTTGTGCGAACATTTTTAAATTTTTAAATAATTTCTACCTTATTTACAATGGTGAAAAATTCTTCCTTAGTTTTGGAACTATTTAGTTTATTTCTAAAATCATCATCGATCAATTTTCTAGCAATGCTGCTTAGTATTTTTAAATGATCACTTTCAACTTTATCGGCAGGAATTGCTAAAGCAATAGCTAAATTAACTTTTGAGCCGTCAATAGATTTTCACTCAACCCCTTGCTTAAATTTGATAACAAAAACCTTGGGATGTGTTATTTCTTTAATTTTAGCATGAGGAATCGCAATCCCCTCGTTGAATCCAGTAGATCCTTCTTTTTCTCGATCTAACAATCCTTTGTAGCAAACTTTTAAATCACTTGATGTTTTTGAATCAACAAATGCTTGAGCAATAAATTTAAAAGCCTCTTTTTTGTTTTTAACTTCTATATCAATATAAATTTGGTCAATATCAAATATTTCTTTGTTCATTCTAAACTCCTTTTTTATCTTCCTTTTTCTGTCTAGCTAAAGCTCGTCTTTCTTCGCGATCTTGTAAATCTTGTTGACGTTCTTTTTCTTTTTCTTCTTTTTGGCGAACTTTATTTAAAGCCAACTGTTCTTTATGCTGAGTTTTTTGTAAAGTTAAAAACTCTTTTTGTTCAGCGGTTTTTTTAGTAAAAGTCTTTTTAATTTTGGCGCCTAAACTGGCAAAGTCTTGACCCCATTGTACAAAGTAGTCTTTAATTCCATTTCCAATTCAAGCTCAGTACTCTTTTGAATTTTTACCAAAATTTTTTCATCATATTTTTTGAGAAGCTCCAAATTTTTTAAAGGCGTATTTTGGCTCAGTGAATAAAAGTTTAAAATTTTTACGACGATTTTTACGTTTCAAGCGAGTTTCATTACGATCTTGTAGATACATTTCATATTCCTCACCAGTAATTTTTTTCTTCATTAATCCTGTCAGTAAAGCTGTAATAAAAATCCCTAAGAATATTGGCAGTATTCAAGCCATTGGGTAAAAAGGAGCATTATCCATACGAATATAACCTAAAAACGCCCCCAATGGAGAACCTAGTCCAGCGGCAAATTTTACGTTAAATAATGTAACTCCAACCCCTGCTACCGAAGCTCCAACAACATTGGCAAAAATTACTCTAAAAGGATCAGCAGCGGCAAACGGAATTGCACCTTCAGTAATCCCCATAGCCCCACTTCCTAAAGCTGCGGTACCCATGATTCGTTCATTTTTGGTAAAGCGATCTTTAAACATAACTGTTGATAGCCACATTCCTAATGGAGGGACTGAAATTGCTGCCTGGGTAGCAGTTCCAGGAACAAAGTTAGCATCTCAGAAAGTCCCTCCTTTAGCTAACGCCTCTGCTAGGGTTTGATAAAATATAACAGTTCCAAATACAAGTGCTGTTTTATTAAACGGACCACCAAGGTCAAAGGCAATCATCATCGACAAAATCAAGGCGATAATGATCCCGGTGCCAGCAAATTGGTTGTTAAGATTTTCTAACCCTTCAAACATTGCTAAAACCAATCCAGCAATTGGAACCCCAATTCCAAATTTTACTAACGATGCTATCGCAATTGTTGAGATAATTGGAATAATCATTATCGGCACAATTGGTTGAATAAATTTAGGGAAGCGAATTAATTTTAGTAATTGGACAAAATATCCAGTTAACAATCCCACAACAATTGCCCCAATAAATCCAGCTCCTGGTTCGATAGCTGAATTTTCTGAAACCTGTACGGTTACTCCTAACATTTTGTTATCATTGATAATTCAACCACCCACTAAAGCCGGTGCCAAACCAGGTCGATCGGCAATGGAGTATGCCACAAAACCAGCAAATATAGGCATCATTAATTTGAATCCTAAACTTCCTACATCCATCAGGAATTGGGGAAATACTCGAGTTCCTAATACTCAGTTTTCAGTGTATCACCCTTGGTTATCAACATACTCGGTTTGAAATGCTGATAAATTGGCAATAGCCATTAATAGTCCTGAAGCTATTGTTAATGGCAACATCCAAGAAATTCCTGTCATTAGGTGGGCAAGAACCCCTTTGCGCTTAGTTTTACCAAAGGTTACAAACCCAGCTTTGGTCCCTTTTTTTCCATATTCCACCCCTTTTTCCCAAGCATCATCAATCAACTTACCTGGATTTTTAATTGGTGGATTTACTCCAGTTTGAAAAATTTTTTTACCATTGAAACGTGATAAATCAATTTTTACATCAGCTGCAATTATTACTAAATCAGCATTAGCAATTTCAATATCAGTTAAAACATTTTCAGCTCCAATAGTGCCTTGGGTTTCGACTTTAATATTTAAATTACGACTTTTTGCTTCTTTTGTTAAAGCATCAGCTGCCATATAAGTGTGAGCAATTCCAGCAGCACACGCTGTTACAGCAACAATATTTTTTAGGCTAGCTTGTTTTTCGACAACTTCAACTTCAGTTTCAATTTGTTTTTCCATTTTTTACCTCCTTCTAAGCATTGAATTTAACATCCAAATAAAAACAAACTTTTTTATCACGGTGTTCTGTTTTCTTACTGTTAATTCCAAAAGAGACATTAAATCTAACTATATAGTAATCAGGTCGCAATGATCGAGAAAGATTAAAAATATCGTTATCATCAAAAATTAAGAAATTTTTATCTCAATGTCCCGACTCTTTTTCGACTCCTTTTTCTGTCAATAAATCATTAGCCGCTTTGTCAATCGGTTGATTGCCTGCAATAGGATTTATATCTTCATCAACGGTTCTTTTAAAAGTTGTTACCGGGTTTTGATATTTATCGCTTAACCAATAACTCTCTGAAGTTTCTAATTGAGCATTTTCAACAAAAACATCCGAAACTCGAGTTGTAAAATGGTAGGTCTGAATTTTAGCTGTTAAAGCCTTCATTTCTTCGGTTTGCATTTTTACATCATCTTCTCCAGTGGTAATGCTTTTGCCGCTGTGAATATAGTCAACCATCGTTGAGTTAACTGGATTTACAACAGAATCATTTCATTTTTTTCTTAAATCAATATTTGTTGAATTATTCTCTGTTTTCTTCTGATAATTCATTGTAAAAATTGATTCATCAAATTCTGAATCAGATTTTAAAGTTCCAACCCCGGTATCAGACTGGGGGTTTTCAACAACTTGTTGTTCCACTCATTTCATAACTTGCGAAATTTCTTCAAAACTAATCGGTGGAGTTTTTCACGAACAACTAACAACCGTAGTTGCACTGGTGGTTACTATAGCACTCGAAGCAAGTAATAGTAATAATTTTTTCATTTTAATTCCCTCCTAAATAGAAAATATACCAATATTAGACAAAAAAATAGTATTAACGCATTTTATGGAATTTAATTCCTAATTGTCAATATCATTTTTTTCATATATCCAACTTAACTGCTCATTTACAAAATTTTGTTGACTGTTGGCTGTGGTTTTAATTTTTTGGTACAAAATATTTTTAACTACTGTATTAAAAAATAAAAATGTCTGAAGTGGTGAATAAAAAATCTCATTAGTATAGATATCCGATCTCTTCATAATATTATCAATCAAAATAACTTTATCGGTGAATTGAGCCGCTAGGCAGTTCAGCTTTGAAGTAACCAAATAAATGCAAAGCTCTGAAGCGTTTTTTCGTAAATATCTTAGATATTTTAATAGTTGTTTATTTTTGCCTCGCATTGAAAAAACTATTAAAATATCTTCGTTATTTATTTTTTGAATTAGCTTAGATTTTTCGTAGTCCTCATCATTGACCAAAACAAAAGAGTTATCAATATGATTAAAAGGACCAATAAAATCTAGAGCCGCCAATTTCGAATAGCCAAAGCCCAAGCAAAAGCGACGTTTAGTACGAATAATATCATTGACTAAATCATCAATTATTTTCTTATTTTCCTTTAAAAGATTATTATTTCTCAAATTTGACTGGTTAATAGTTTCAAAAATTCGATCCTCTAATTGTAGTTCTTGATTAAAAATTCTATTAGAATTTATTTGGCCCTGCTCAAAGCTAATGCTCATAATCAATTCCTTTATTCCTTTAATTCCAAGACTATTAAAAAAGTTATAGATAAAACTAATTCCACAGCCATAAATCTTACTAATTTCTTTAATTGACATTGTTTTAAACTCATCAAAATTTTGGTTATAAAAATCTCAAAAATCTCTTTGCTTATCATTCAATTTTTCCAGGTTTAACTTCATTAAATCAACTCCTTATTGACAAATTCATTGTACTACTTTGTCAAAAAAATAAAGGTTTTCTAGTTGATTTGGAATATTATTATCAAAATTTAAAAAAGCAAAGCTGTTGCTTTGCTTTTTTAAGATTTTTTTTCGTCTTTTTTAAGGACATTTTTTTCAGAGCGATAATAATCATTATTATTATCTTTTCATGAATTAAGTTCTGTAATCAATAATTTTAAATTTGAAAATTCTTTCTTGTTTTTATAATATAGTAGAGTCTTTAGGAAATCGTTAAAAATAATGAATGACCTTAGTGGACTTGCCAAAATAATCTCCCCTTTTATTTCTATTTCCATTAAATTATTATGTATAAAGATTGTTCTATTTGAAAGTTCAGGAACCTTGCAATTATAATTTGAAGTTACTAGGTAAGTTTTAACATTAGGTTTAGTTTCTTTTATCAAATTAAATAAAGTTATCGTAAATTCCGAAACTCCTTTAAATGAGTAAAAAATAAATAAATCCTCATCCTCTATTTCTTCAATTATTTGTTTGAAATTACTCTTATTTTTAATAAGTTGGGTACATTTTAGTTCTAATTTTGAAAACATGCCAAATAAATCATTCACTGCTAATAATCCATGACCTTGACCAAAGCCTATTATTTTCTTGGCATTAATTATATCGTCGCACATTTTATCTAATTTTAGATATTGTTCATCCAAAATTAATTTGTTTTCAAAATCGGTTATTTTATTGTTATTAAAAACTAAATTTGTAATTTTATTTTTTAAATTTTCCTCTTTATTAAAGGCTTTATTTATTTTGACAGCATTGTTAATTCCACGTTGTATTCCTAAAAGGAAAATAAATGTTTTTCAGCCATGAACATTTAAACTTGCCAAAAAAGTATAGATGAAACTAATCCCACATCCATACTTTTCTGAAATTTCTTTAATTGATAGTTCTAAAATATCATCTAAATTATTTATTACGAAATTATAAAAATCAACCTGTTTATTGCTTAAATTTTCTAAATTAAATTTTTTGAATTCTTTTTTCATTTTTTACCTTATTCTCATTACTATTTCTTAATGCTAACGTACTTATTATACCTCCAAAAATCGGAGAAGATAAGGTTAGAATTAAAAATCCTATATTGAATGAAGGTAGGTCAAAGCCGCATAATTGTAAGAAATTATCGGTTGAAAATCCGAAAAATACTCCTAAAATATTATTGTAGCCACCAAATGTTTGGATGTGAAATATTCCAATTATAAATCCACAATAGAGAGCTAAAATGTAATTTGAAAGATATGCTTTTCACTTGTATTTTTCAAGTGTTCATAAAGCCCCTTCAGAAATTCCGTTAAATCCCTGTTTACCAGCGGTTTTTGATAATTCCAGTTCTTTGCTTGTTAATTTATTTTTCAATATCAATCCCCTTACTCAAATTGCTATTCCTGGAGTAGAAATCGCTATTACTTGAGCTGTTAAAGGAGTCATTCATGGATTTAATGGACTAATAGCAAACGAATCAATGAAAAATAAAGCAGAGAAAGTTATTGCTCATTTATTTAATGGGCCTCCCATATCGGTTACCATTAGGGCAAAAAACATAGTTGCCATAATAGTTCTAAATCATCAATGATCATTATCCAATTTTATAATGTGTTCAAACAAGAAATTATTAGCAAATGAAATTGAATCAAAACTGTAAAAAACTATTACTAAAACAAGCATAACTAACATAATTTGAAGAAATCATTTAAATCCACCGTTTAACTTACGATTTTTTGCAAAAATCTTTGAGTTTAATTTATAAATGTATAGGTGATATAGCACTGCAAATAATGTAATAATTATTGCACCCATTATTCCTATTGATGCAATCGGTTTAATTAAATCATTATTAAAATAATTAATATTTTTATAAACTGTTATTGCGAATAAAGATCCCCCAACTGCACTAGCAGTCCCTTCAGACTTCGTGAAGCTAAATGTTAGAAAGGCTGCAATAAGTGGTATTCCAGGAATGGCCAAATACTTCAGTAAATTAAGCGAATCAATGAGAAATTTACTTTCATCATTTATTTTATATGCAAACACCATAATCGCGATAATTAGTGCGAATAGTCTGATTATATTGTATGTTTTTCCAGCAGCAAACGAAGCGCTTTGGTGAAGCTTTAGTTTGAAGAAATTATCTATCGACGCTTTAGTTTTATTTATCTTGATATTTCCTTTTAAAATTTCAAAACATTTATCAGTATTTTTGATTGCATCAATTGTTCTGGTACGATAAATATTTTCATGTTTAATATGCTTTAAATCTAAGTTTTTGTCTACTGCTATCAAAACACCTTTTGCCTTTTTCAAATCTTCTTCAGTAATTATGTTTTGATCTCCACGAGCACCATGAGTTTCAACTTTTATTTCAAAATCATTTTCTTTAGCAAATTTTATTAATTTTTGCTCAGCCAAATAAGTGTGAGCTAATCCGAATGTACAAGCAGAAACTGCTACATAAAAGTCTTTTTTACTGTTTGTTGATTCAACAACCTTGGGTGTTTCCTTTTTGTCTTCATCATTAAAAATATTGTTTATAGTTTTAAAAAGATTATTCTTATTTTTCTCAGTTGATAAAATATTAATAAATTTATCATCAAGTAATTTGTTAGCTAGAATGCCTAAAATCTTTAAATGTTCATCTCCAACATTTTCGTTTTCTGGAACTAAAATACAAAAGAATTTATCTGAAACATTTCCATCCATAGCTTTTCAATCAATACCTTTTTTTAGTCTTATAAAAAGAACAGCACTTTTTTTAATATCTTTAAATCTGGTATGAGGTATTGCTATACCATTTTCAAAACCAGTTGATGTTAATTCTTCTCTTTCCTTAATTTTTTTTATTAGCTCTGTTTTATCTTCGCAAATATTATTTTTTAAACAAATTTCAGCAATTTTTTCAAGCAAGTCTTCAACGCCACTTACTTCAACATCTGTTTCCAAATACTGGCTTTGAAAAATATTTTTTTCTGACATTTATTTTTCTCCTTTTTTAATAATTGTTTTAAATTTATTGGCAAGGATAGTTTTTATCAAATCAGTTTCTTTTCGCTCAAGAGAGTTCGCTTCTAAAATTTTTGATTTAGAATCCAATAAATTTAATTTAATTTCTTTTTCAGACGGATTATATAGTCTAAATACATAATCATTTTGATTATACCCTTCTTTAGAACAGGCTACAAAGAAATTTTGGTCTCATGCAAAAATATTTGTAGGAATAGGTTTCTCTTTTAACTGCTCTACTTTTGACATTCAGAATGTTTGACCTTTAAATAAGTAAACAGAAATACTTTGTTTTTGGAAACTTGAAGTGGGCAAGAAATGCATTTTTGACAATATAGGTAAATTCTCTTTATCAGAAATTCTAAAGTTTAAATTGAACTCCATTTCTTCTTGCAAATTACTTTCGGGAGTTGCATAAGGATAATCATTAATACCGCTAGCTCTTCCCGGTCTGTAAGCAAGGCCCCTGCGTCCAATTAAAGAAACTCCTCTAAATAAAGTAACTGCAATTGTAGAAAAATCTTTATTTATAATTTCAAACTCGTTATTTCCAATTGTAAAAATAGCATATTTTGTTTTATTTTCCGGATTTAGATAAACAAGTGACTCACAAGTCTCAATACACACGGGATTATCTTTTCATTTATCTTTTTCTCAACGATTTGAATTCAATTCATCAACTACGGGTCTTTTAATTAAAGAACCTGATTGGTCAGCATAAGAGTATTGATTTTTGGTTTTGGTATCTCAAAGAATTCTTCAACGAATATCCTTCGCTTTATTTAGTAAGTTTATTTTTATATCAACGTTGTCAGAATTAATAAATATTTTTCATAGTATTTTTTGTTCTACCATAACTTTTGATTCTAAGCTTTCATTTACTTTTCATTTTTGTTCAATCAAAATTTCTTTATTATCTTTTACAACAGCGCTTTCAAATGAAACTAATTTATTTATTTTTCCACCATTAATTTTAGATGGTGAGTAGTCATATGTATCACCCGCATCAAACATCGCTTCTAATGAAATAATAGAATTTTTACCATCTTGAATCATAGAGATATCACCATTTTTTAGCAATTCAATTTCGATGTCCTTTACTTTTAATTTATTTGCTAAAACTTTATTAAAAATCTCTTTACCGGTTAAGTTTATTTCATCATCTTCAATTTTAAAGACATCATAAAATAATCCATCTATTTCATGAGTGAAAAATTCTACTTCTGTAACATAAAATCCTTTTTCCTCGCCATTATTAAATTTATAATGAGTTTCATTTTCAATTATAAATTGGTCTCGGTTATAAAATTTTTGACTAATTATTTTAAAATCAATATTACTATTATCCTTTTTAATTAAGAATTTTTTATTTCTTGATACAACAGGCATTAAAACTTTTACTTTTTGTTTAAAGGGCATTGTATTAAAAATAATTAAATCATTTTTTTGCAAGTTTAAAAATTCAGTAATTCTTCTTTTAATTAGTACGGTTTGAGATTCTAACATTGATTGCGCTTGCTTTAGCCTAATAATTATTTCTCTATTGGTTTCGTCTGTACAACTACCACCTAAACTATCATGAGCATGACATTCCAATAATAATTTGTTGGCTTTTTCAAAAATTCTTGCTGGATATTTGCCGGTAAATTTTTTGTAAATCAGCCCCATTGGCTCAGCCTCATTATAAAGTTGGTACTCAACTTTCTTAGAAAGTAATTTAATATCATATCTTGAAGATGCTATTGTTCTATGGGTTCTAGAGTATTGCCCATGTTTCAATTCTCCTTGAATTTGATTTTTAGGTAAATCTTTTGTTCCCTTTTTAATATCTTCACAAAACATATCATAATCACTCAAAACTCATTCGTGTTCTGGGTCTAATTTATTTAGTTCCTTAATGAATAATGGTAATCACTCAATAACTGGTGCTTGGTCAGAACCAAATGGAAAACATAGTATATTACCGGTATTTTTATTAACTTTTTTTCAATTATTCAAATCCTCATGAGTAGTTGAAAATTTTTCAAGATATTCTTTCGCGAGTTCTGGCATGTTATCTTTGTTTCATTTTTTGTAGACTGAATCGAAGGCCCAAAAAGTCAAACCATAACCATATTTGTAAATATTATAGAAGTCAATTTTTGATCCATCAATGCCAGTCCATTCACTGTAAACAGATTTTTCAATGTGGTCCTCATTAACACCTCTTCATTGGATAATGGTGTCACATTCTGTTGATGCTAAAATTTGGGGCATATTTGAATTAAATCCAAACGAGTCTGGAGTATAAGCATTTTTTAAACTGTGCCCGCGCTTTTCTGCTCCCAATTTTCCAATAACCAAGTTTCTAACTATTGATTCTCCGTTGGTGCTAAACATGTCAGGTTGGGTGTATCAAGGTCCAACTAATAATTTTTTATCACTAATTAATTTATTAATAATTTTTTCATCTTCTGGAAAATAGTTCAAGTAGTCATCAACAATTGAAAGTTGACTATCAAAAACTATGCTCTTGAAGCTTTCTGGATTATCGCAAATACTTTTCAATTTTTGAATATTATCAACTAAAAATACTGTTGAAACTTCTTTGGTAAAATATCATTCTTTATCTCAGTGAGTATGTGGGACAAAGTGAATTTTTCATTTCTTTTTCATTTTTTATCCTCTATCTATGGTAAATGTTTTTATTTCATAACCTTTAAAATCTAAATTTATTTTTTTGTTATCACGCTCTAATAAATTAACTTCTTCTCTTATTTTTCATTTCCCCTCATAACTTAAAGTTTCTTCTTTCTTTGATGAGTTAAAAATTCTAACTAAAAACTCATTTTTGGTTTCGTGTTTTTTTATTGATTTAACTATTAAATTTTCATTTTTAACTGTAAATAAATTATCTGTCTGAATTTTTTTAATAAATTCCAGGTCAGAAATAAGAAATCTTTCGAATCTGTTAAAGTATAAATTTAAATTCTGCTTTTGGTAATAAATTGGCTTGGCAATCCTTGATTGTGCTAAATTTCAAATTGATCTTTCAGTTGGAACAATAAATAAGTCAAATTCTAAAATAATTTCTTTTAGAAGTTTTGAATCTTCTGTTGGAATCAAGTAATCACTAGTCCCACTAGCTCTACCGGGTCTTCATAGCAAGTTATTTCTTCCAAGCAGTGATACACTTCTAAATAATGTTAAAGCCAGATTTTGAAAGTTATCACCAATAATTTGATATTCATTTGTTCCTTTGGTAATAACTCCGAATTTATATTCGCTGTTTTTTAAATATACAAAAGATTCATTAGTTTCTATTTCAACAGGTTTCTCATTTCATCCCTTTTCTTTTCAAAATTTATTTTCTTCAAGCAAAACTGGTCTTTTTTCGGTTCCAAATGCTTGATTTGCATATGAATATTTTGAATTTGATATTTGGGAATCAAATAATGCTCTTCATTTGATGTTTTCATTCTTATTATCAAACTTTAATTTGAAATTTATAAAATCATTTTCTTTTACAAAAATATTTATTTCAACTTTCTGTTCTATGCCATTTAATATTGCATAATTATTTTCAATTATAATACGCGAGCAATTTTTAAATTCTTGAATTCTTGAACTCGAACTAATTAGTTTGTTTATAATTAAATTTTCTTCTGTTTCTGGAGAAAAATCGTACGAATCCCCCATATCTCTTTGAGCTTCCAAGGTTAGTTGATTTTTAAAATAAATATTTCTTTTTTTATCAAATAGATTAATAGTCCCGTTTTTATTAATTTCAACTTTTCATTTTGCATTTTCAAATTGATTTTGTTTTTTTCAAACAGGAACTTCGCTTTGTTTTTTATCAATTTCTTGAATTAATATTTTCTTACATTGAAGACCTTCGAAATTTATTTCTTGTAAATTTATTTTTGTTTTTCAGTAACCATCAATCGCTTCTTTAGACTCGCCATTAGTTCCAGTATTTATTTCCAAATTAGGATTAATAAACTCTTGAGATAAAATTATTTTTTCTAACTCAATTTCCTTTTCCATTATTTTAAAATTCTGATTTTTTGTAAAAACAGTCATTTCTAAATCAGTTATAGTTTTTTTAGGATTAGGATTAAAAATTAAAGCGTTATTAATATTGTTATGATTTAAAATGGATTTAAATATTTTTGTAATCTGGGATTCAACTCACTGTTTTGCTCAGTTTAAACGAATAATAACATCTTGATTTGTGGAATCAGTATTGCATCCTCCCAGACTATCGTGAGCATGTGAAGTCAAAGCATTTTTTAGGCTTTTGTTGATTATTTCTTGAGGATAAGTTCCCCCAATTGAATTATAATAAACAGCCAGTGGTTCTAACTTCTCAAAAATTAAATTGTCCACCTCTTTTGATAATTGTTTAATGTCTACCCTTTGAGAACCAATCGTCTTGTGGATTCTTGAGTTTTGCGGACTTTTTAATTCTCCCTTATAATTTGGTAAATCATTTATATCTTTGATAGTTTCAAAGTATTCATCATAACTAGATCAATATCATTCATGAACGTTATCTATTTTATTTAGTTCTGCTAGAAAAAAATCAATGTATTCATTAACTGGGGCTTGATCACCACCAAGTGGTAATAATAAATCCTTTGGAGAAAAAGGATTATATTTCTTAAGTTCTTCTAAAGTATTTTTGAAATCTTTATGAAATTTTTTAGCATAATGTTCGGCATTTTCTTTGCTTAATTCAAGATAAGGAAAGAAACTTCCCATAATCCAATAACCCTTTAGAAAATTGTATGATTTTATTTTTGTTCCATCTAAGCCTTCCCAGTAATGTAGAACCGAGTTGCTCATTTTTTCTTTTGTTATTCCTCTTCAATAAATCATTTCATTCAATTCACAGAGTTTATAAATTTGAGGCATTTGGCTGCTTTGACCAAAAGAATCTGGAACATAAGCATTTTTCATTGAGCTACCAAATTTTTCAGCCATATTTGTACCAATTAGTAGGTTTCTAACAATTGCTTCAGAAGTAGTATTGAATAAGTCGGGCTGTGAATATCATGGACCCAAAATAATTTTTTTATCTTTTAAATTTTTTATTAATTCTTTTTCATCGCCTTCTAGAATTTTATAGTCATCAATAATTGAACTTTGACCATCATAGGTAAAATTTTTAAAAGCTTTATTTGTCTTAATGATGTTATTTAATTTATTTAAATTACCCCTTAATAATAAATCTGAATCTTGTTTAGTAAAGTATCATTCTTTGTCTCAATGAGCATGAGGAACAATATGGATTTTTATTTTTTTCATTGTCTTCTCCTTAAGATATTAAATTTTTTTGTGATGTTTTTAGCCATGCTTTTTTATTTCATAATATTCAATAAATCGAACCTCTGACAATTTCTTCTAATCCTTGAATTGAACAAATTGTCAACATTAATATAATTGCTCGTGAATCAACTAATTCTTGATTTGAATAGTCAAAACTTTTAGGAAATATTAAAGCATTAGCTCCAACTACAAAACCAATATTAAAAATTGATAATGTGATGGCGGCACAAATTACAGGTACGACTGTATATTTCGCTGCTCTTAAACAAGAGAGGCCCACCTGATTCATTGTTCTTCCAAAATCTTGTAGACAAATTATTACCAACATAAATATTCCTACCGAAAAAATAATATCGACTGGAATGTTGTAGATCATAAATAATGGATATGATAATAGAACAACGACTACAGAAAATGGCAAGGCAATTAGTAAGGTTAAGTACCAAAACCGGTTAGCAATTCGTATTTCTCAGTTATCAATTTTTGAACCTATAAGTCGGGCTACAAATATTGAAGATACCTGTCCCAATGACGATGAAAGCAACAATCCAAAATTTGTTATTTGCTGTGCAGCAATCAATGTATTGAATAAAACATCGTCTCTTCCAAATTCGCTGGAGGCTAAAGTAACATATCTTGTTGTAAATGCACCTGCAAAGTTAAAGATTAATGCTTCTATTGCGGTGGGAACTCCAATAATTAATATTAGTTTTGTAATCGACTTGTTTCAACAATTTTTATTATCAGTAAAAATTAACTTGATTTGAAAATGTCTGAAATTCAGAATTAATAACGCTATTGTTAGAAAAATTGCAGAACCCAAACTTCCAAAAGCAGTCCCTATCGCCGCGTAAGGGGTTGTTAAAGCAATTGTTCAAACAATAATTGTATTAACAATGTTTGAGACTACTAAAATTACAAAAATCGTTTTCATTTTACCAATGGCTATTTCAGCACGTTGCGAGACAACATTAATACTTGTTAAAAACAGAATTAGTAAGTTGATATAGTAAATCATATTAGCGGTCTTTCAGTACTCTTCCTCCAAATTAACTCAACGATAAGTAAAATTTTTTATCCCTAAAAGACTAAAAATTACTACCATTGAAATTAAAATATTGAACATCCATCCTGAAAAAATTGCTTTATGAAGTTCATTATCCTTTCCCTGACCAAGCATATTTCCCATAATCACAAATACTCCCGCAGATGCAAAACTTGGTAGAAATATAACTCAGTTGTAAGCAAAATTAGCTTTATTTACAACAGCCGTCCAAACACCTCCATCAATTCATCTTAAAAGTAAACTGTTTAGCATAGCTATAATCACTGTTGAGATCATTTGCAGATAAATTGGTAAAGTTAAAGATCATAGACTCTTATAAAAATTTTTATAATTCAAAAAATTGAGATTAGGATTTTCTTGAATTAGGCTTTGTTCTTGGCTGGTTAATTCCCAGGCAAAACGACTCTCTTTTGGTTCTTTCTTCATTTTATCTCACTTGTGTATACTTTAGATACAATATTATTTTACTATTAATAATTTTGGGATTTTTATTTTTAGAATTTTGGAATATTATTCTAAACCTTAATGTTAAAATTACTAAAAGGAGCAACCAATATATGAAAAGAATTTTAACTATTTTAGCGAGCATTTCTTTGGTTTCCACACCCGCTTTATCTACAGTAAGTTGTTTTGAAATCGGTGATAATGCTTTATTATACTTATCAAGTAAAATAACTGGTGACTATGAATATAGCAATAAGAAAGCAATAATTCACTTTAATAACGAAAACGATGAAAGAGCATATGATTACAGTCCTTTAATAACTGACTTTTTAAAACTAATGGGTAGTGATAAATTTGATACAAATAAGTATCGAGCTTTGCAAATGCAATTTTTAAGTGAAATAGAGTTTTTTGATTATCTAGTAAATGAATCAAATCAAACACCAACCTGAGATTATCAAGTTTTAGATGTAAATCCTCAACCAGCATACAAGGCAAGCCACATTGATAAAAATGATTTAGAAGAAGAATTTGTTCTTTCAAAAATTATTAGAGTAGATAACTATAATCAGACCCCAACACAAAGCAACAAAGATATTTATTTTAAAGATGTTATTGTTAGAGAATGAATTTTTAGCGAGGTTAACGACGGGGTTGGCTTATATTCTTCAACAAAGAATACTAAAAAAGTAGATATTTATGTTCGCAATCAGAATTTAACAGATATTCAAAAAAATGCAATATTAATTGAAAATTAAATTTTAATAAAAATGACTCAATTTGAAAATTGAGTCATTTTTATTTAATATTATCTAATTCTCTTTTGACTTTCACCATCAAATAGGAAATACTTTTCAAAAGTAACATTGATTTTTTGATCAGCTACAATATCTGAGGTATTGGCAACAGTGACAGAAATATTTGAACTATCATCAATAAATCCTTTAATTTCTTTTTCTTTTCCCAAAGATTCAACGTGAATTACCAAAACTTCAGTATCGGTTTTTGACTTTGAAATCTTAATCGATTCACTTCGAACACATAAATAAATTCACTTACTATTTTGACTCTTAATAGTTTCAATTTCAGACTTTGATAATTTGATTTTAATGGTTTTTGATTCATTAACAAAACTTTCGCCTTCCAAAGTTCCTTTATACTGGTTAATTGTTGGATTCCCAATAAAATTGGCCACAAATAGGTTTTCTGGATTTTCATATAAATCATTAGGAGTTCCAACTTGTTGAATTTTTTGGTCATTCATTAAAACAATTTTGGTAGCCATTGTCATAGCTTCAACTTGATCATGGGTAACATAAATTGTGGTTGATTCAAGCGCTTTGTGAATCTTAACTATTTCCGTACGCATTGTCTCTCTTAATTTAGCATCTAAATTAGAAAGTGGTTCATCCATTAAAAACAACTTAGGTTTACGAACAATTGCACGTCCTAAAGCAACTCTTTGGCGTTGTCCTCCTGAAATTTCACTTGGTTTTTTGTACAGCAAGTGAGTAATATTTAGAATTTCAGCCACATCCTTAACACGTTGGTCAATAACATCTTTTTTGGCTTTTTTCATTTTTAGACCAAATCCCATATTTTTATAAACATTCATATGAGGATATAACGCATAACTTTGGAAAACCATGGCAATATCGCGATCTTTGGGTGGCAAATCGTTGGCCCTTTTTTCATCAAACACCAAATCTCCTTTTGTAATTGAGTTAAGTCCGGCTATCATTCTTAGTAAAGTGGTTTTACCACATCCACTGGGACCCAACATTACACAAAAATCTTTATCTTCGATGTTTAAATTAATATTTTCTAGTGTATATAAGGGGTTTCCCTCATATTTTTTTGATAAATTTCTTAATTCTACTTTCATATTAACTATCCTTTCACTCCACCAGAAGTCATTCCTGATACGACAAATTTTTGTAATACTAAGAATAGTACTCCAATTGGTACAGCCACCAAGGTTGAACCAGCAAAATAGGCTCCATAATTCATTAATCTTTCACTATTAATAAACATATTTAGTCCAACCGCGACCGTATAGTCTTCTTGATTTCTTAAAATAAGGGATGGTAAAATTACATCTCCAAATGGCCCAATAAATGACATTAATGCAATCAATACCAACATTGGTTTACATAAAGGGAATATTATATTTAAGAAAATTCAGAAGTGACTACACCCATCAATTCTTGCAGCATCATCAATATCTTGAGATATCGAGTCCATATATCCTTTTAGAATAATGGTATTACTTGCAACTCCCCCACCAACATAAATTAATAGCAAGGTTGCAATTCTTGGCATATTGAAAGCGTTATTTAACAATTCTGTAAAAATATAGAATACTAATAAAGATGTAAATACTGGAACCATTTGAGAAACCAATAATGCTATCAAAAAGCTTCTTTTTCCTCGATATTTAAAACGGCTAAACGAATAAGCTGTTAATGAAATAATAAATATTGTTATAATCATTGTGAAAAATCCGATAATGATTGAGTTTAAAAGTCATTTTAAAAATAAAGTTTGTTCAAATAACCTTCTATAATTATTGAATGAGAACTCAAAGTTTTGAATATCTAAAATAACTTTTTGATTGTTAAGATTAAATCCTTGTTGAATTAGTATAACAATCGGAAAAATAATTATTAAAGCTCAAAGAATTAATATTCCATAACGGATCAACATTCCCATTCACTCAATTGGTGACATTGGAGGCAAATCGGATAAGTGAACTTTAACATTCATTTCTGTCATATTTGAAAACATTGCCTCAACACGATAGTCCTTCATGAAGTAGAGGCTCTTTTTAAGATCATCTAAAATTAAAATCATTGTACTTGAAAAATTATTATAATTTTCCGAATTTACTAGTCCATTATTTTTTTTATTTCTTAAAAAAGCTTCTGCTTCTAATTTTAATAAATTATACTCTGCACAAAGCAGTCCGATTTTTTTATAATCTATATAGTTAGTTTTTGTATTTGTTAAATTTTGTATCTCTCCAGTAAAAACTTGGAAGACACTTCTTGTGATATCTCAAAAACTACCATGATCTGATTTTACTAAAGAGCGTTGGTTATCGATAAAAATGTTTTTATCAAGGTTATTTTTAAGCTCATATGCTAGTTTTAGCTCGGTGTAAAATTCTTTTTTATATTCATAGGCATGTTTGAGCGATAAACCCTTGAGAACTTCATAACCTTGAGTAATACTTTTACTTTGTTTATCTCTTTCATAGGAAAATGAAAGACTGGCAAATTTTAAAGCTAAATGATAATTTAAATCCTTGTTAAAATCATAATTTTTAACTTGATCGTTTAATATTAGCAAAGCAATTGAATTGTAGTTTCAGTTTAAATCCTCTTTTTTATAGCAACGAATTGCCATTGCCAAATCATTTCGGTCAAAGTTTATTTTTTCGTTATTATTTATACTAAAATAGTTTTGTCCCTTTAATTCCTTAAAGGCTGAGGCGACAGAGAAAATTAATTGATCAGGAATTGTTTTTTCTGATTTTTTTATTTTGCTCTTTAAAGATAAGCTTTGTTGGTTTAAAGTTTGCATTAGGCTGTCCCTCCTTTAACTGATTTTGATTTAATAAGAACTCCAACTGAGATCGCTACAATCACCCCAGAGACAACAATGTTTAGAACTGAAGCTTTTGCAACTTCACCACCTTGAATTAATTTGAAGATTAGTGATGCGACAGTATCGGTTGTTCCTGCTCCACCAAATAATGTTGAGTTAACATCATATGGTCCTCCATCCAGGTATAGATAAATAATACTAAAGTTATTGAAGGCGCCAATAAACTGTCCAATTAGAATTGGGGTCATTTGGAAAATAATTAATGGGATTGTTACTTTTCAAGTTTTTTTCAATGAACTTGCTCCATCAATTTCAGCAGCTTCATACAAATCTTTTGGAATTGATTGAAGAATTCCTGTAATTAAGACAAAGTTGACACAATACCCCATTCATGTCTGAATCATTAATAATGAAACTTTTGCATAAAATGGTGTGGTTTGGAAATTATCATTTCCAAATATATTACTCAATATACTTCCTGGCATAAACATTACTTTAAATAACAGAATTGAAATGAATCCAGGAATGGCTCATGGAAGAATGTAAATTAATCTAAAGAAGACTTTACCCTTGATTCTTTGATTGTTAACTAAACTTGCTAAAATGAAAGCCAGAAAGAAAGCAGCCGAAGCATTGAAAACCGTTCAAATTGCAGTTCATCCTAAAACCGAAACCATTGTATTGGTTCAGTCTCCGTTGAAAACAGTTCTAAATTGTTCCCATCCAACTCATTCAAAGTTAGAAACATTATTTGGACCATAATTAGTAAATGCTAATAAAATTGTTGATATAATTGGTACGAAAATAATAAACATAACAAGTAAGAATGCTGGAATTGATGTAGCAATTGGATATCCCTCATCTTTGAAATAGTTTTTAGTTTCTAATCAAGATTTTACTCGAGCTCCATCCTGTTTGGCGCGAGCTACTAAAAATGATTCGCGAGCAGATATAATTGCATATGTAATTGCAAAACTTAAGAATAAAACCCCTAAAGCTCCTTCAATTACAAAGTATCGCGCATCCCCGTTGGATCAAAAGTATTCTGAATTACCTAATGTAATAAGACCGATAATCCCGTTACCTTCAATATTTCCAAAACCAAATGCATAAGCAACTAATAAGGCCATTATCGCAGTCAAGGCATACATAATTAACCCCTTTACGTATTGGCCATTATATATTTGACCACTTCCAGGAAGTATTAATCCTAAAGTGCAAGCTAAGTATTTTTTTCATTTTGATTGTTGTACAGGTATTTTACTTGTAGCATCAGCATTTTTAGAAACCAGAATTAATTTATCGTGATTAAAATCTTGCTTAAAGTCATTTTTAATTTTTTTGATTTCTCATTTTGCTAACAATACTTTATTGGAAAAAATAATAGTTTTTTTATCAGATAAATATTTATTTTTAATATCTGTTTTTTTAGTTTGATAAGCTTTATAATTAGTTTGACGCTTTATCATACTAATGAAATTAGATTTTTTATCTTCACAATATTGTTTTTTCAATTCAGTAAGAACTTTTTTTTGTTCTTGTTTACTTGAAGAGTTTACATTGTCTCGCAAATTTAAATATTTTTCAATACTTAATTTCAATTTCTTTTCATAAGCATCTTTTTTTTCTCAATAAATTTTTAGAAAATCAATTTCATTTTCTGCAAAGGCTTGGTTCAAGTATCCATCATAAGAAAATTTCTTTTCAATTTCGCTCAACTCAACTTTTTGCTCTAAATATTTCAATTTCTTTTCATTTTTATCAAGTTCTTTAAATTCTATTGATTGACGATAATTTTTAAATTCAGTTTTTTTCAAACGATACTCTTGTTTAAATACCTTTATTTGAGTTATTGGTAAATTCGAAAATTCATTTTCATACCAATTGCCATTTGCCGCAATTAATAAATTATCCTCAACTCGTTGTTTTTGAGATGATTTATATTTATTTTTTACTTGGGCAATATTTAATTTATGAGTTTCTTTTTTGATTTTTATTTTTTCTTTTGTAGGTTTATATCCATAGTCGACAATTAATTCTTGACGCTTATTCTTGTAATAATCCATTTTACTTTTATTTTTTTCAACATTTTCTTTGTGAAATATATTATCGAAAAAAT
Organism: Spiroplasma alleghenense; assembly: GCF_003363775.1. NCBI lineage: Bacteria > Bacillati > Mycoplasmatota > Mollicutes > Entomoplasmatales > Spiroplasmataceae > Spiroplasma > Spiroplasma alleghenense. The sequence goes on along the minus strand of NZ_CP031376.1, from coordinate 361,369 downwards.
AATATAATTTTCTTTCCAAGTTTCTTGCAACACTAAATTCAGCTAATTTAAATTTTCTCTCATCCTTGAGATTTCTTTTAAATCCATTGTAATCATCTTTTAAAACTTTTACATTAGCCTTAATGCTAGCATCTTTTGAAAGAGCTTGTAAATCAGATTTTTGAAATTTCTTAATTTGTTCAATTTTGGCAGAAGTCATTTGGCACCTCTTTCTATAATGAATGTTTTTCTTTTTCTCTTTGATACATTAATATTCTTTTATTTTGGCTTAATAAATAAAATAGGTAAATGATAATTCCTACAACACTTATTCCAACCAAAAGATTTAGTATTCTTACCACTAGAAAGCCTTGAAAAACAAATAGTACTCCGATTGTAAATACCATTCATACAGCCATTCAGGTGAAACAAAATATGCTTCCGATCGGATTTTTTTTGGTAGCTCTATAAATATAGAAGATAAATACCACATCAATAAAACAATTTAAAAGATAAGAAATTATTGAGAAGGTAAATACTTCGCGAGCTTTGGCTATTTCTTCCTTAGTAGAATTAGCACCGTTAATAATTGCGTCGAGATCGAAAATATTGGCAAAAAGAATAACACTAAGCAACACAATATTAACAAAGACTGCGCAAAGTACAACTATTAGTACTCATTTAGGAATTAAAATTTTACTATTTTTTTTAAAACTTTCAAAGTTACTAATTGACCGCTTTTTGATTTCTACTAGTTGTTTTTTTGAAGCAAGTTCCATTTAATCACCCATTTCTTTTTTAATTATTTTTTACCCAGTTCGTAATTTAGTTGAGTTAAGATTCTCATTAAATTAGCAATGAACTCTTCACGTTTACTAATATATTCTTTTGATGATTTGTAACTTGTATCAGTGTCTGATAATTTTCCATAAACATTTTCAAATTGAGAATCACTCATTTTGAAAGCATTATTTAAGCTAGGTAACATTGCATTATTACCATGTCAGTCATTATTTGTGGCAAAATCATATGAAGAAACATTAGGCGCCATTGATAGAGTGGTTTCTGCACTTCCATAAAGCACACTTGCTAATCAAATTTGATATTTCTCAAGTCTAATTACTGCTTCTTTTTCTATTTTTTCATTGTTTTTACCTTCAAAGTTTGCTACCTCATCAATTGCACGAGCAAATTTATTGTCAGCGATTTCTTCTAATTTTTTTTCAAAAATTTCATTTTTAGTTTGACTTTCATCAACAATTGCTAGTTTAGAAGGAACTTCTAAACTCTTAGTAAATGATTTTTCAAAGTTTCATTGTCCCCCATCATCTGAATGAACAATTGTGGTTTTTCCATTTTTATCTTCGACTTCCTTAGCACCAAACATTAATTCAACAAATCTTTGAGAAGCTTTTAAGCGACTTTTATTGGATCCAAGACGAGAATTGAAAACTGTCATTCCACTTCCTGCTGGTGCTAATCATTTACCGATGTCTTGTTCGTCATATTTTTTAAATAGATCAACTTCATTATCTTTATCAAATAATTTAACAAATTCCAAAGGCATGTAATCAATTTTAGTAAATGATTTAAATCCACCTAACATATCAAAGTAACTGCTTGGTTCATAATTTATTCCATAAGCTGAAATTTCTCCAGTCTTAGTAATTCCTTCCCCTCCAGATAGCATACTTCTTTGAACTCCAGCATTTAGGCTTGGGTGATTCATATTTAAATATGAAGTATTCGCCGTTGTTCCTGTTAAAGTATTTTTCGCTACTTTAATTTGTTGAGAATAGTAATCAAATCATTTTCCCAAAACCTCTTGGGCGCTGTTCTTAAAGTATTTGTTTGAGAAAACACTTGAGTATTTCCCTTCACCACTATCAAAGTAAGGTAAACTTTCATCGTTTATTCAGTTTACTCCAACATCAGCCGCTTTATAAACTTTTCCATCAATTTCATCACTCATTATATTTGAGTAAACCGGATACATTCATCACATACCACGATCAAACAATGAAGTTATAGTTGAATTTCCTGTTGAAGCAGATACCTGAGTTAATTTATCAACAGAAACATTAGCTTGATCGACTCAATTAATTTGACCTTGATCATCAAATTCATTTCCAGCCTGAACTAAACCTAAGTTTTTGAAGTTATTCAATGCTTCATCACTATTAGAAACCAGGGCACTCCCTCCTCCGACTCCTAGATAAGTAGTGATTCCGTATTGTGCTGCATCTTTTTCTCGAGCTTTTGGATTATTACTTTTTATTTTAGAAGATTGAACTGCAAATGGCATGAAGTTAGATCATAAATCAGTTTCAGTTGCAGTTCCCTGTTTTCATAAATTCATGGCAGCTTCCGACTTATCGATTGAATAGTTTAAATTTTGTAAAATTTCACCAGCCTCAGGAATAGCATCAGCTCCATCCAAAGGCAAAATATAACCCAGGGTTGCTAATTTTGTGGCATTATCAACTGAGACTAAAAATATATCTGGCATGTTTCTTCCCGAGTTACCAATTGTTTGCATTTCTGTTGCCAATTGGTTGTTATCATCATAGCGAATTCCTTTAAACTTAAAATCATTACCATAAATCTTTGCATATTCTTCTGCTGCATCTGTATATAGTTTTTTTGTATTCTTATCAGTGCGATTATCAACATATGAATAATAAATCGTATTGCTATTATTTACTCCTCCACAAGCAACCACGCTCATTACCGAGGAAACAGTAACTGAAGCAGAAGCAAATAAACTTAATAACTTTTTCAAATTAATTAACCCCTTTCTTATTTAAGAATGTAACTCTTAATTTGGTTTGGCTTAATAATGTTGCTAAATTCCTTAATTTTGACATCTAATAAATCAGCTTCACCCTTAAATAGACTTGTATCAATTGTAATATTTTGACTTGTTGGGTTGTATAAACGCACAATATCAAATTTTTGATTTCAAGATTTTTTAACAGTTGTTACAACTAAGTTATCAATGTCTTTTATATCAAGCAAAGAGAACTCTCTTTGTAAAATTGTTGGTATTTTTCTTTGTGTCATCACAAAGGTATCACCTTTTCAATGAAAGACATTAGTACTTTGAGTTTGATAATAAGTATCTGGTCAACATCATTCTTTTGCTTTTTGGTTTTGCTTATCTAAACTTTCAGAAATATTTATTGCAAAATCAAAACTTAAATTTATTTTTAGATTACTCTCTGGAGTTGCATGAGGATAGTCATCCACTCCCGAAGCTCTTCCTTTTCGATAAATTAAGTGGCGTCGCCCGATATAAGAAACTGCTCTAAATAATGTTAAGGCGATAGTTTCTTTTTGAATTCCAATAATTTGATATTCATTTGTTCCTTTTGTAAAAATAGCGTGTGATAAATTTTCGTTTTTTAAAGCAACCATTGATTCCATAGCTTCTATTTCAACAGCAACGTCAACTCAGTTTTCATCAATTGATTTTTTGTGACTCGGATTATCTATTAGTCTTTTAACTAGAGCAAAACTTTGATCTGCATATGAATATTTACTATCTTTAACGGAGGTATTATTTAAAAATCTTCATCTAATGTCAGCAGCCTCATTTGTCATTTCAATTTTGAAATTAATTAAATCATTTTCCAAAATAATTTTAATTCGCACTTCTTGTTCAACAAAATTTTTAGAATCCAGACTTTCTGGAACTTTAAAACTCGCATCAATTGTCATTATATGAATTTTATTATTGGTTTGAGTATTAACTTTAAAATGAATTAGCTCTTGAATTTCTCCTTGGTTGTGATGTGATGGGGAGTAATCGTAAGTATCTCCAGCATCAAAAGTTGCTTCTAATTTAAAGGCATTATTAATAATTTGGTTAGTTTTTTTGCTATGTAAAGTGAAATTCATATTTTTATCTAAACTGATTTTAAATAATTCATTTTCTATCTCACTACCTTGCTTGTCAAATTTTAGAGCAAAATTATTATTTTTATTTTCAGTTACTTTTAAAATTTTTCAACCCAAACCTTTAACTGTTTCGTTCAATTTGATTGTTGTAGTGTATTTACCTTTAACGTTTTCTTCTAAAAGAATATTTGTTGCATTAATTGGTCCATCATCTTTTTGAGTTGCGATAGCTTGGTAACCATTACCATAAATATGACTTTCCTCGCGAATTGAAAATTCATCGTTGTTGAAAAAACGTTGGTTGACAACACTAAAATCAATTTTTTCATTTTTATCATTGTGAATTTCAAAAAATTGTTCCTTAGTATGTATTTCAAAAGTATTTGCAATTTCTCTTGTGTAAGGTGCGGTGTTAAAAATAATTAAATTACCATTACCTAAATTTAAAGCGTCACAAATTCTCTTTTTAATTAATGTGGTCTGAGACTCAACAATTGCACTAGCCGCTTCAAGACGATTTAAAATACTGCGATTAGTTTCATCAGTATTACATCCCCCAAGACTGTCATGTGCATGAGAGGCTACCAATTTTTTGGTTGCTTCTAATAAAATTTCAAACGGATATTCTCCTCCTAATTTAGAAAAGATAACTCCCATTGGTTCTAATTCATTATAGATTTGGTACTCAACTTTTTTTGAAAGTTTTTTAATATCATATCTTGAAGATGTGATAGTTTTATGAGCTCTTGCATAACGACCATTTCTAAATTCGCCCTTAATAACATTAGCATTGTTCATTACAATAGGATCGTTAATTAGGTCATCCATGAATTTTTCAAAATCTCCTAGAATTCATTCATGAATCGGGTCCAATTCGTTCATTTTGGCAACAATTTCAGTTCAACCCGAAACCATTGGCATTTGATCTGAACCTACCGGCATTAGAATTCGGTTATTTGATGAAGCCGCTTTAGTTTTTAGAAAATCTAGTTCTGAATCCGCAAAATTGATATAGTATTGCGCGTGTTCGGCTGCGCGTGTTTTTGGATCTCACTCTTTTCAATCTGCAGATTTAGATCATTTTTTATTATATTGTTGTAGCAATCCTCCAACACCAGTGAAATATCCATGTTTATAAAATGAGTAAGTTGGACATTTTGTTCCATCATCAGCTTCTCAAATATTAAATAAATTATTATTTAATATTTCATCATCAGCACCCCTTCAATTGATAATTCCCTTATTTTGAGTTTTAGCAATAATTTGAGGTAGATTTGAGTTGAAACCAAAGGTATCAGGTAAATAACCAACTCCCATAGAATGACCAAGCTTTTGACTTAGCTTAGTTCCGATTAATAGGTTTCTTACAATCGACTCTCCAGTTGCATTAAACATATCTGTTTGGGTGTATCAAGGTCCGACAACTAATTTTCTATCCTTAATTATTTTTTTAATTTTTCCTAATTTTTGAGGAAATAATGTTAAAAAATCATCAACAACTGAATACTGAGCATCAAAGACAAATGGAGCCTCGTTTTCATTTTTGTCATTCGCTTCGATGATTTGCTTCATATTGTCAACCAAATAAGCATCACTAACCTCTTTGGTAAAATACCACTCTTTATCTCAGTGAGTATGTGGCACTAAATATATTTTTCATTTTTTCAAATTCTTTTTCTCCTATCATTTTTATTTTAATTTATTAGTCAATTTTTAGGTTTTATTTTAATTATTTTAGAATAATATTCCGCTATTTTATTTTATATTTAGAAAAATATCTTGATTAAAGCAAAAAAATTTGCTTAAAATTAGTTCATTTTCCAACTTTTTTTAAATATTAATCATTAATTAGAGTAACTTTGGATTAAGGTTTTCGCATTATTTTAGAAAAAATGCAGCCTTTTTTGACATAAAAAATCAACCCTTTAACAATACCACAAAGATATTTTTTAGGTTGATTTTTTTCAATTATTTTAAAACTTTATTTTTTTTAGCTTTTTGAGCCATTTTTGCTTCAGTTTTTTTACTTTTTTCTAGATAAATGATGTCTTTTCAATCTTTTTTTGATACCTTTTTTAGTTCATCAATATCTTCGTGGTAATCAGCTAGAATCAATTCGCGACTACGATTTCAAAAGAACTTAGTTTTACCTAGAATTATAGTCATCGAGAAAGTAATCAGACAACTTGTTAAAATCGACAGAACCCCTCATAAATAACCTCCCCCAATTCAAGTAGTTACTCCAGTTTTATCAGGAGCATTTAGTAGATACATTAATATCCCGAAAATCGAACTACTTCCTTGTAAGGCATAAGTATTAGAAGCCACTAAAATCAAGGTACCACTGAAAACCCCGATTGAACAAGCAATTAGAGGATAGAGATGTTTTAGGTTAATTGTGTACAAAGATGGTTCAGTAATTCCTCCCACAATGGCTGAAACCCCATTAGAAATTCCTAAATCCTTCATTTTTACTACTCTTCTGTGCATTACCATAAAGGCAATTGAAGCAACTCCTTGAGAAATATTTGAAATTGTAATAAATCCTTGGATTACAGTTGCCCCGTATGTTGCTTGTCCTTGTAAAATAATAGGAGTTAAAGAGTGGTGCAATCCTGTAATTACTAAAGGACCATAAAGTCCTGCAATAATTGGAATAGCCACATACTTAGCAATCAAATTAGTGCTCAATCAGTTTATACCAATTGATAAATAGTTAGTAAATAATAGTCCAATTGGAGCCATGATGAAAATCGCAAAGATAAAGGTTCCCCCAATAATCAATACTGGAGCTAAAATCATTTTCAAAGTATTATTACTTATTTTTTCAGTTCCTCGTTCAATATAGGCTCCCAAAATTGCCACAATAATCATTGGAATAATCAAACCATTAAAATTAATTTTTCAAGGATAAACTATTCCCTCACCAAACAAGGTTCAACCCTCATAGGCTTGCAAAATACTTTGACCAGGTTCAGGTTTAACATCTCCCATGGAAACTAGTCCTGGGGCTGTTAGAACCACAGCAATTATAATACCATAAATTCCATTTCCCTGCATTGCTTTAAAAACAGTATAACCAATGACAACAGTAATAAATAGCGAAAAAGCCCCAACTAAAATATCTAAAATTCCCACAACTTGACCGATGAAATGTGAACTTGCCGCCGCAATACTTCCTGGACCATTTCATTCAACTGTTAAAAGCGATCATAGAGTTAATATTAATCCATAACCCACTAATGGTATCACGATTGGTGAAAATACTTTAGAAATAAATGCTAAACTAGTATTTAAAAATCCCTTGACCTTGAATTTGTCTTTCATCGCTTTAATTTCACTTGCTTGTTTAGTTGAAAAATCAGCTTCCTTTTCTAAAATAGTTTTACCATCTTCATCATAACTGTTAACTTCACAAAATATTTTATAAAACTTTGGTACATCAGCACCAATAATAATTTGATACTCCCCATTACTCTTGTTTTTATTGACCCCTGATGCATAGTCTGAATTTTTAATACCCTCTTCATCCACTAAATCTTGATTATGTAATTGAAAACGCATTCTGGTCATACAATGAGTAAAATATTTAATATTGGTATAACCACCTAAACTATCAAATAATTGCTTTGTGGAAATATAATAATTCTTATTTTTTTTCATAAAAACTCCTTATTTATCTTTATTTTTAATTAATTCTTGATATCAATAAGCGGATTTTTTTAATTTTCGGCTTTGATCTTTTAAATTAACCTCAATTAATCCGTAGCGATTTTTATAAGCGTTTCTAAAACTCCAACAATCAATTGCCGTTCAAATGTGATAGCCAAAGCAACTTGAACCATTATCCAAACCCTTTTTAATTTGACCCATGTGATCTTGGAGATACTCAATGCGATAATCATCATTGATTACCCCATCACTGCCACGATATTGGTCCTCGTTTTCAACACCCATGCCGTTTTCAGCCACATATCAGGGAATATTATTGAATTCAGTTTTGATGGCCATAGAAATATCATATAAACCTTGGGGATAAATTTCCCATCCTCGATAAGGATTAATTTTAGCAGTCTTGGGAATTTCAATCTTCATGGTTTCTAATACTCAGCTTGGATTGGTTGAAGCAATACTTTTCACTCTACAAGGAAAGTAATAGTTTATGCCAAGAAAATCAACCTTAACTGCTTTAATAATTTCTAACTCCTCGGGTGTATATTTTGGCAGAACTTGATAATCTTTTAAAGTTTGAATTAAGACTGGATCTATTGTTCCATTGGCCATGATATTTAACGGCCCGCGATTTACATAGGCATCATAAATTCTAGCGGCTTTTATATCCGCTTGACTTTGTGAAAACGGAAAGGTAAAGTTTCAATTATATACCACCCCAATTGGAGCTTTGAGCTGAAATTTTCTAAAACTTTGAACTACTTTAGCGTGGGCCAAAAAAATTCCATAGGCTTGTTGTGCTGCTAGCTTTGGCTCGTTAATTGCTGGGTAATGCATTACCCCAGTATAACCTTCAAAAACAGTTACCAACGGTTCGTTGAAAGTTACATAGTAATCAACTTCATTTTCAAATTCTTGAAAAACAAAATTACAGTAATTAACAAATTTTTCAATTACCTCATTTGAACTTCACCCTCCAAGTTCATGAGCTCACATTGGCATATCAAAATGAAATAAAGTCATAAATATTTTGATATTTTGTTTTTTAAATTCTTGAATAAATTTATGATAGTACTCGACCGCTTCTTGATTTAAAGTCACCCCATCTGGGAATAACCTGGCTCAAGAAAATCCTGTTCTTAAAGAATCTAAACCAATTTCTTTAAACAACCCAATATCTTCAACATAGTGATTGGTGATATCACTGGTTAATTCTGGACCAACTTGGTTATGAAATAATTGGGGATGTTCTTCAAAATAAGTATCCATGGTTAATTTGCCAATTTTAGTTGTTCCCCTTCCTTCGGTTTGCATTGCGCTCATAGAAGCGCCGATTTGAAAATTCTTAGGAAATTTCAACATTTATTTTTCTCCTTTGCTGACATTCTTTGTCTCTTTTTTTATATCAAATTAAAATTGCCAAACAATAAAATCAGCTTTGATAAGTTTTAGTTGCGAAATTCCAAAGTACTTTCCCATAGAAGTTTAGTTTTTTTAGATATAATTATAAAAAGAGGATTTTATGATGTTCAAAAGTATAAAAGAAAACTTAACTACTATCGCCAATAACCAAGATAATATTTCTTATGCATCAATTGCTAAATACCTATTAGAATGCATGGAGAATAATGTTGTTATTAAAAGCAAAGATTGTGCTTTAGCTTGTTTTGTTTCTGAGTCAGTTTTAACAGCATTTGCCAAGAAGTATGGTTATGAAGGATTTAGAGAGATTGTTATTAGAATTAAGGTTGAAAATGAATATTACCCTCATCAAAATAATTTAAAAAATTTAAATAAAGATGTTCTTGAAAATAACTTTCGCGATTTTTTTGAAAAAAACTTAAACCTAGTTGATGATCAAGGAATTGTGATAAAAAAATTAATTAATAATATTAAAACTGCGGAAAATAGTTACTTAATATCTTGTTATGAACAAGAAGATAGTGTTTCTCTGTTTGCTGGGGAATTACAGTTTTTGGGATTTAACGTCTTTTTTAACAGTCAGCGAAAAAATAATTCCGCTTGATTAACCAAAGCAAAAAAAGAAGACCTCTTTGTCTTCTTTGCTTTTGGAATTGATAATCAATATATTGTTAACTACTTTCAAATTGCTTTACAAAAATGTAACAAGGTTGTTGTCATAACTTCTTCATCACAAAAACATAAATTTTTACAAGCCAGCGATTTAATCATCATTGATTATCCCGATCGAGAAAATATTTCAATTTCAACTAGAACTAGTGTTCTAACCTTTCTGTTTGCAAATATTTTATATGAATTAAAATAGTTGAAATATTTTCAAGAGAATTTAGACAAAAGAAAACTCACCATTGGTGAGTTGAACTTATTCTGTCAAGTATAGAATAAGTTTTTTTATTCTATAAGGTGCTCCATGCTTGTCATGGAGTTTTTTCGTGCTTAATCATGACTCTATTAAAGTTATAAAAATTAATGTAGTCTATAAAATTATTATACACCTCTGAGTAGGTTTTAAAAGTTTTCTTAAACCACTCTGTTTTATAGCAAGCAAAAAAGGATTCAGCAACAGCATTATCAACGGAGTTTCCAGGCCTGCTTAGCGAAATTTTTATATTGTTTTTACTACAGTATATTTCAACTGCATCACTGGTATATTGAAATCCGTTATCAGAATGGATTATTATATTTTTATCAAAATCAAAATAACTCTCAGCCATTTTCAATGTTTTTAGATAGATTTTGTTGTCATTCCTTAAAGAAACATCATATCCAACAATAAACCCAGTACTAACGTCTTTCAAAATACTAAGATAGGCAAATCTATTATTTGAAAATGGCAAGAACGAAACATCTGTTACAAAAAGTTCGCCCTTACTATATTTATTTCATTTTCGATTTACAATATTTTCGTGTTTTCTGTTTTTTAAAATTTTTATTTCTTTTGGTTTGTGTTTCTTTTTGATTCTTGTCTTGGATTTTATACCTAATTCTTGCATATAGCGATATACTTTTTTTCCTGAAACATAAATATTATATTGGTTTTTTAAAACAATTCTAATCCTTGGATATCCATAAATTTCCTTGTATTGTTGAAAAATACTTTCTATTAAATCTAAAAGTTCTTGATCAATTTTGTAATTAAAGTTTGGTCGATTATTTTTAACTCAGCGATAATAGCTTGATTGAGTTGTTTTTAAAATTTTGCAGATAAAAGATACCGGTCATAATTTTCTTTGAGTGTCAATTGACTGATATTTTATTTGTTGTTTTTTTCTAAATCCTCCAGGTATTGATTGAACTTCTTTAGAAATTCGTTTTCCATTTCAAGTTCCTTATTTTTCTTTTTCAAACGATGCAATTCATAACTTAATTTATCTCGTTTAGACGGCGCTCCAATTCTACTAATACCTGCAGTTTGTCCTTTTCTAGATGATATTCTCTTTAAATACTCTTCCCCAAACTGCTCGTATCCTAAAGCTCATTTTCGAGCTGCCGAGTATGAGACATTGTATTTAGCTGCTAATTTTTTTCAACTTTGTTGATTTTGCAATCAATCCTGCGCGATTTCTAACTTTTTATCAAAAGAAGTCATGTGACTTTTATTTCCTTTTAAATTGGCCATTAAAAAAACCTCCTATGCAAAGAGTTTACTAGAATAATTTTTTTATTCTACCTCTATACATAAGAGATTATATTCACACCATTGGTGAGTTTTCTTTTGTAAATTTATTATTTAGTTTTTTTATCTTTACTTTTTGGTATTAAATTGGAAAAGTTGATTCAATTACTACTTAACATAAAATCACTTCATCTTCCAAAAATTCTTATTAACAATACTATGATTACATATAAATATGTAATTCAATTAAATTTTAATAATAATAAAACACTATATGGGGTCAAATATCCCAAGGCACTTGAAAAACTAACCAGTAAAAATATATTTATAAAATTAAATGGGTTAATAGTTTTAAATAAACTAGCAAAACTTTCATTTACCAAAATATCTTTTGCTTCAGCATTATTAATACTTTGTGAATATTCAATTTTTTGAAAATCCTCTCCCATAAAAAATAATTCATCAACAATTAATCATAAGCTAGAAGTAATCAATAAATACTTCGGATTAACTTGTGGTTTAGGTGTGGAAATATAATTTTGAAAATGCTGATTTAACGAATAACTAATAACTAATAAAAATAATCCTAAAATTGATAAGAAAATAATATCTATTAAAACCTTTAGCAAAATCATAACTTGCTTAAATTCATCTGGATTAAAAAATAATTCGTCATTAAAAAATAATAAGTTTAAATAATTTTGTGAAGAGATCTGTTTGCTGAATCCTAATGTAAATCCTAGAATAACTTGTAAAAATATAATAGCTATAATAGTTCATCTTCAATCAATTTGAAAACTAACCATTATTAGAAGCAATAATAACGGTAGTACATTTACAATATTATAAGCTTTTGAAAAATCATAGTAATCAATATAAATACTATCCTCAGCGTAAGGAAAAAATCCAAAAAGAACACATCCTATTATTAAAGCTAAAATTAGTACTCGAAATTGGGAATTAAAGATTTTATTGTTGCTTTCGCTTTCAACTTCTCGTGACTTTTTAACACTAAAGGTTAAATGAATTGTTCCAATAACAGCCCCTATCATCAGTAAAGAATTGTCATAGATGTTGATTAATAGTGGATTAATAAAAATGAATATAAATAAAACTGCTGATAATTTGTATTCAAAAATAGTTGAAAATAGTCAAACCATTATCACAACAATTATGACAACTTGTGGTGTTGGTAAAATGTCAGTTATTAAAATTCAAAATGAATACACACTCATAAAATTTAGTAGCAAAGTTCCACAAACTACAACTCCAATTAATTCTGATAATTGCTTTTGAAATTCTGGTTTTAAATTTATTTCCAAATTATTTTCTTGATTATTTGTAAAGTTCTTGCTTCCAAATTTATACAAATAAATTGAAATTAATGTTGATGTTAAAAAAACTGTGTAAACAAAGATCGGAGTTTTAACAATTAGTAATGTGGCAAAGTTAATTCCAAGCATTATTAAAATACTTGGAATTAATAAATATAAATAGACTTTTTTACTAATGTGCATAGCCTAAAAGTTTGTTAGCTAACATTTCTAGCTCAAATTCGTTGGTATAAGTATGTTCAACATAACCATTACCTTGTTTTTCACTATATAAATAAACATTAACAGTTTTATTTGTCACAACAGTTTGTCCATTCATTTCCCCAGTTAAAGCATTATAAGCATCATGGTGGTTTAAGAAATAAACAAATTCATCGTTAATTAAGGTTTTATAAGTAATATATACCCCATCACTGATAATATTTTCAAAACTAATTGGGCGATTATTTCAGCTTTTTACTTCATCTTTGTGAACGTATTTAGCTTGTAAATCTACTTTTTGTTGTAGTTTTCTAATTGCTTCGTCCTCGTTGTTTCCAGAAACCTCATAGTTTCCATAAACATCATAGGCGAAGTATTTTTTACTTAAAATACTTCTTTCAATTTGGAATAGTTTTTCTTGTGCTTCTGCTTGGGTTGGTGCCAATGCTAGTCCATCAATTGAAGAATAATTTCTCTCACCAGTGAAAGTATACATTAATCTAATGTCTTGTTTTCCTGCTAAATACATATAGTTTTCTAATTCTTCTGCAGTTGCATCAAAATTATTATTAATGCGATAAAGGTCATTTCCGTGTTGATCTGTTCCCACATAATTTTTATATAAATCAGGCTTAATAGTATTGTGGTAATATTCTAGACCATCAGATAAAGAATATTCATACCCCTTACGACCATTAATGTCATAAAGCTGGTCTCTTTTAACTCCATACTTGTTGTATTCTCCATATGGAATTTTATTGAAATTTAATAATTCATCTTTTACAAAATATGGAAATCAAGTCGCATACATTGCTTGGACGTCTTGTGTTGGAATATCTTTTGCTGTGCTGATATTATAATCTAAACCCGAATATGTTGATATTAGATATTGGTTTTTATTTTTTTCATCAAGTTCTTCAAGTTCTTTAAGTTTTCTAGAATATAGATTGATAATTGAACCGTAATTATCTGAACCTCATAACTTATTAAAATCAATTTCAATGTAATTATTATTTTTGTCCAAATGATTTCTGTCTAGATAAATTTGCAGATAATTTCATTTTTCATTTTCCTTCCCAGTATAGAAAGACAAGTAGTAAACTATTCTGCATCGTCTAACTTTTTTGCTCCCCTCTTTTAAGGGTACCTTAGTTTTATATGCACCATAATTCCATCTATTTAAGAAGTAGCGAGCATTGTAATCTGAATTGTAAATTTCTGGAATTTCAACTCCCCCTCAATTTTCCTTACCATTTAAATTGAAAATAACCCCGTTTGGTCCATATAGCTTAACTGTATTACCAGAACTATATTCGATATAATCTTTGTAGTTTAGATTATCTTCAATTCCTGCAGTAGAAGGAGTCTTTTCAAATTTAGTCCAAGTGTCTCGATAGTTATTGTATACTTGTCTTTCAATTTTTTGATTATCCCCATATAATTTATCTTTTTTGGTAAAATTACTTGCCTTAAAATTATATCCATCAAGAAATGTTGATTTAAGCTCTTCTTGATCTGTGCTGTTAAATAAATTATAGTATCTTTGATCAACTTGGTAGTATAAAGATTTTTCTAATCCTCCAGAATAAACAAAGTTATCCTTAGCTTCTGCTGGAGAATCATATCACCCTTGGTAATCATAACTATATTTTTGACGAATCAATCCCTTATTGGTATATGAGTTCAAAGCCTTGCTTCTTGAAGTTAGGGCATTACCAAAGGCATCGCGATATGCTAATTCAAAATCATCAAAATCAGTTCCATAAATTTTATCCTTATCTAAAATATTATTTTGGTGATCTTTTATTATGTAACTTAAATTAGACGAGGTCATATACTCTTCGATTAAACCATGTTCAACAATATATTTATCAAGTTCTTCGCGGCCATGAAATTCTTTATCTTCAAAATTAAAAATGTGATCTGTGGAAACTACTTTAGATTGGCTTTTAATAAGGTTTTTCATAGATTCAACTTCATATTCATGATCTTCTTCAACGATTTGGTCTAAAGCCATAACTGCTGTGCTTGCACCAGCTGAAAGTGCAAAATTTATTGATAATAAAGTCTTCATCATACTAATTGACATAATTTATCTCCTCCCCTTTTTTGTTTGTTACTTTTGTATTTTCTTTTACTCACAACATAAAACTCTGTTCAGATTCAAAAATATCCCCGTTATAAGTAATGTAAATATTTGTTACTTCATCAATATTTAGTTCAAATTGATTTTTATTAACTACAAAAGCGCAAGCATCTTCATATGTTTTAAAATATCTTTTTTTTGTTCCATCAATTAGTGAGTAATATTCGTTTTGGCTACCTGTTTGTTCGTCCAATTTGTTGTAATCAATTTCTGAAATTAAATCACTTGAAATAACTTTTTTCTGATCAATATAGGTATTTTTAATATATATATCTTGTACTTCTTTCATCTCCACATAAGTATCATAGTTTCTTTTTATTCCTAATTTATCAGTTCACTGATATTTTCTAATAAAATTCTTTTTACTTATATTTTCCCTCATACTTGCAATTGCATCAATTTGATTATCAAATTTGTTACCAAATCCATCGGTAAAGTATCTTTGCTTCGTATTTGCATAATATTTTTTAAAAATATTATCGATAAACTCATCGAGTTGTTCTTCTACAGATGTGTATCCGTCATTTGATATAGCCATTTCTTCGTTTTTATCCATGATGCTTACTGTAAATTTTGATATTTGTGAATATTCTTCTGGATTTCTAATCATTAAAGTTTTCATGTAATTTATAGCATCGGTTTCATTATTAAAATAACTTCCCTTTACTCTAAAACCTTTTTCATCTTTTCCACCAACACCCTTGTAAAGGAAAGTTGGTGTAATATATTCTGATGGGTCATGCTTATTTATTTCACCAGCAAAAGGTAGTGAGAATGACATATAAGTGTATAATAACTCCTGACCTTCTCCAAAATCCAATGACATTGTTTTCATTTTAAATGGTGATAGTTTATTACCTAGTTCCCATGCAATTTGCACGGCATTAAATCCTTTTGTAATTTTTTTTAATTTCGAAGCATTTGGATCATTAAATTTTATATTTCTATCCGCACCGATATCAACATTAGTTACATCAGATTCATTAATTCTAATTAATTCATCCCTTGTATAATACTGTCCATCATCTGCCTTAATAAATTCATTTTCCCCATAAGTTGATTTTATCATCTCGGTTCTTGCATCAATTATATCAAGACGATTCTGATGAGTTAATTTATCTTTTTTTCTTTTACCTAGATAGTCATAGGTACCATCGACTATATTTGTCAAAGTATCTACTGGAGCCATTACAGCATCAACAACTTTATTTGCTTCAACCATAAATTTGTAAAACCCTTCTCGACCTGCATCATCTTTATATTGAAATGCAGCTGGATTTAAAAAGACATTTATAATATCATCAACCGCAATACTTGGATTATCTAGTTTGAATAATTCATCATAAGCGGCTTTTGTATTTTCACTACCCGTATCAATTACATTTCTTAAAGTTTCTTTGCAAAGGTTTTCAAATTCTAGCATTAATTTTTCATTTTGACTATTGTTTTTCATTAAAGAGGCATTTGCCAATTTTCTAAAAAATACTAGCGTTTTAGTTTGAGAGTCCATGTTCTTTCCAATTCCTGTCAAATCTTTTTCAATGTTTTCGTAGTATAAGTCACCACTGATAGAATCTATCAGATTAATTCCAGATTTTGATTCTACATCGGTAAAGAAATTTTCATAAGCTTCTTCGTCACCAAAAAAAACATTGTCTAAAATTGTTCATTTTCCTTCTTCAGAATTTCTAGAATCCTCTACATCTCACTTCATTGTAGCTAAAGTTCCAAATCCCACAATCGGAGAAAGAAAAATATTTATTGTATCACTCTGTTTAACACTTCATCCATGTTTAATTTTATTTAAAACAGCATCGTTGTCCATATTAGTTTCAATAAACTGGCTTCCACTAAAAGCTCCAGTACCCAGATTATCAATTCCCAATCAATATGCGTTTTTATTTCCACTATGTGGAAATATATTTTCTTTATATACCAAATCTTGGCTATTGAGATCTATTTTATCAATTTCTGCAGGAGCAAAATTACTTCACTCATAATCCTTATATCTATATTTATAAGTGGAAGAACTTTTTAGTCATTTTTTAACAGAACCTTCGTCTTGACAAATTCCCGAAACTACATAACAATCACTTTCTTCACCATTTTCAAGAGATTCTTTTTTGCTATTTTCTAAATATTGAATCATTTCACTTTCGTTATAAAATTCAATAGGAACACTTGAATCCTTATTTAGGTTCTCTGTCAATAAAACCTCATCAAAATCAAAGTAAGACTGCGCAGCTTCATCTAAGTCTACATAGGAATTTCCATTCTTACCCTTATAAACATCAACAAGTTTATCATTATAAGCTTGTTGAACCAAACCAGATAGTTCACCTGAATTAGAAATCACATAGTCTCCAACATTTCGATATGTCATTTCTTTTTTTACTTTAGCATCTTTTATCATGTCTTCAATCGCTTGATTTTTTTCCTCTAAAGAATAAACTTTTCCCTTATATTTATAGTAGTAGTGTTTATCTTGCTCAATTTTTTTATTAGCTTTTGTTAGAGCATAATCAACTACCTGAGATTGATTTGAAAAATTTCTACCCTCAAAATTGTAATAAATACCACTACTATGGGGAATAAATAGCAATGAACTTGCCAATAAAGTTGTTGCCATACTTATCGTCAAAATTTTTTGCTTTATTTTGTTCTTATCTTTATCTTTATTTTTTTTATTTTCCATTATTTTCATATTTAATTAATTTTTTACCTTTCTTTAATAGTATATATCAAATAAAAATGATATTATAATTTATGTTAATAAAATTACAAAAAAGGAGAAAGAAAAATGAAAAAATTATTGGCTGTTTTGGGATCTATTTCACTACTGGCATCTTCAACAATTAGCGTTGTTGCTTGTGAAAGTCCTGGGGGGAAAGATGAAAAAGTGGAACTTAAGGAATTTAACAAAGAGAACGTTGAAAACTTTTTTAAAGAAAATCATAAATTTAAATACGAAGGTGAATTTATTTTTATTGATGAACCAAGCGAAACAATGGAAGCTAAGTTATCCACACAAAGCTTTCTAAACTGGATTTTTATAAAAACCGTTATTAATGAAATGTCTAAAACTATAAATGTAGAAACTGAAGATTTTTATCAATTTTATGCCGAAATTGATAGAAACCACTATGACACACAGGTAGAAGAAAACCAGTCTTTAGTAAGTGGTAAAATTTATAATTTCAAATTTAACAATATGAAAATCAATGATACAAAAAATAATCAGGATTTTGAATTAGTTGATTTTGAATTTGAATTTAAACAAACTAATAGAGTCACTGAGGATAAAATAAAAGAGAAAGAATTGGAAAATTTAACAAATAATTGGTATTGAGGAATAAACTCATCAAAAAATCAAAAAATGAATCCAGTTTATGCAACCCATGGGAATTTTAGTAAAATAGCTGGAATTTTAGAGTCTGGAGAAATTGATTCAGCCAAAACACAGATTAAAGAAGCAATGGATAAACTTTCAAATGCTAAAAATTTGGGTGGTTCTAATACTACTTTATACGAAAAATATAAATTTACCTCAGAAATTAAAGATATTAAAATACTACCTAACCAAACAGATAAATTTATTTTTGCCGAAGTTAGTGGTGAAGCGACACTTGTTGGAGATCAAAGTGTAAAATCAAAATTTTCTGCAACTTGAGCATTCTTTAAGTAAAAACAAAAAAAATTTTACTTTTTAAAATAAAATCAACTTTTCATGAAACCGAATAAGTTTCAAAAGTTGATTTTTTTAAATTTAAATATTTATAAAAGAACAAATTAAAACTAAAAAATTATAAATTTTAAAATTCAATAATTTTGGAAAAAATTAAATTCCAATATCAATGTCAATGAATTAATATAAATAGATGCATTTATTAACTTATTTTCGTTTCTTAATTAATAATTATTTTGTCACAAATAAGATTAAAAATATTATATTGGTATAACTTATCTTGATAATTAAGTTCTATTTTATAAATTGTGGTTCGAGCTAAATCGCTTTATTCAAGATCCTTATATCTATATTTATAAGCATAATAACTCTTTAGTATTTTTTTAGCATAACCTTTATTCATGATAATACTTAAAAATCACTTTCTCCCGCTCCCTATTACAAAGATTGTTTTTTATCTTTTTCTAGATAATGAATAATTTCAATTTTTTCATAAAACTAAATTTGGTCACCTTTATTTAAATTTTAAGTAAGTGCTACTAATCAAAATCAAAGTATGATTGTGCAGCTTTATCTAAGTCAACATCGAAATTTCCGTTTTTACCCTTATAAACATCAACAAGTTTATCATTATAAGCTTGTTGAACCAAACCAGATAGTCCCCTGAATTAGAAATTACATGTCTCCAACATTTCGAAATGTCATTTCTTTTTTTTACTTTAGTATCCTTTATCATGTCTTCAATCGCTTGATTTTTTTTCTCTAAGGAATAGACTCTTCCCTTATATTTATAGTAGTAGTGTTTATCTTGCTCAAATTTTTTATTAGCTTTTGTTAGAAAATAATCAACCACCTGAGATTGGTTTGAAAAATTTCTACCCTCAAAATTGTAATAAATGCCACTACAATGGGGAATAAACAGCAATGAACTTGCCAATAAAGTTGTCCCATATCTATTGTCAGATTTTTTTACTTTATTTAATATAATATATCAATAAAAGGTGATATTATAGTTTATGTAATACAAATAAAGGAGAAAGAAAAATGAAGAAATTATTAGCTGTTTTGGGATCTATTTCACTACTTACAACTTCAACAATTAGTGTTGTTGCTTGTGAAAGTCCTGGGGGGAAAGATGAAAAAGTCGAACTTAAGGAATTTAATAAGGAGAACGTTGAAAACTTTTTTAAAGAAAATCGTAAATTTAAATACGAAGGTGAATTTATTTTTATTGATGAACCAAGTGATCAAGAATTTAAAGGGAAATTGCCTTCACAGTCATTCTTAGAATGAATTTTCACAAAAACAATTATTAATGAAATGTCTAAAACTATAAATATTGATACTGTCGATTTTTATAAATTTTATGCAGAAATTGACGGTAATCACTATAATGCCAATATCGATGAAGGCGAATCATTAATAAGCGGTAAAAATTATGATTTTAAATTTAGTAATTTGAAAATTGAAGATACAAAAAATAACAAAGATTTTAATATTAAAGATTTAGAATTTGAATTCAAACAAACAAATAAAGTTAGCGAAGACAAAATAAATAACAAACAATTGGAAAATCTAACAAATTATTGATTGGGAGGTATTAACTCATCAAAAAATAATAAAATAAATCCAGTTTATGCCAATCACGCAGCTTTTAGCAGTCAACTTACAAAGTACTTGGAATCAGGCGATATTGAAAACGCTAAGGTTGAACTTGAAAAAGGACTAGATTCTTTAGCTAATTCCACATATTTAAGTAGCACAAGTACTGTTATTTATGAAAAATATCGTTTTACGTCAAAAGTAAAAGATATTAAAATCATGCCAAATGAAGCAGAAAAATATATTTTCGCAGAGGTTACAGGAGAGGCGACACTTGTCGAAAATCAAAACGTAAAATCAAAATTTTCAGCAAATTGAGGATTTTATAAGTAAAAACCAAAAAATTTCTTAATTTAAAAAGAAAAATCAACTATTTGAAACCTGTTTGGTTTCATTAAAAGTTGATTTTTTTAAATTCAAATTTCAATATCGGCGTTAATGAATTAATACAAATAAATGCGTTAATTACCTTATTTTCCTTTCTTAATAAACAATCATTTTGTTAGCGATATGATTAAAAATATTATATTGATATAACTTATCTTGATAATTAAGTTTTATTTTGTAAATTGTGGCTCTAGTTAAATCCCTTTATTCAAGATCCTTATATATATATATATATATATATATATATATATATTTATAAGCAGAATAACTCTTTAGTAATTTTTTAGCAGAACCCTAATTAATGATAATGCTTAACAATTACTTTCTCCCGCTCCCTATTACAAAGATTGCTTTTTATCTTTTTCTAGATAATGAATAATTTCAATTTTTTCATAAAAATAAATTTGGTCACCTTTATTTAAATTTTAAGTAAGTGCTACTAATCAAAATCAAAGTATGATTGTGTAGCTTCATCTAAGTCAACATAGAAATTTCCATTTTTACCCCTATAAACATCAACAAATTTATCATTATAAGCTTGTTGAACCAAACCAGATAGTTCCCCTGAATTAAAAATTACATGTCTCCAACATTTCGAAATGTCATTTTTTTTTTTTTTTTACTGAAGCATCTTTTATCATGTCTTCAATCAATTGATTTTTTTCCTCTAAAGAATAAGTATTTCCCCTTATATTTATAGTAGTAGTGTTTATCTTGCTCAAATTTTTTATTAGCTTTTGTTAGAAAATAATCAACCACCTGAGATTGGTTTGAAAAATTTCTACCCTCAAAATTGTAATAAATACCACTACTATGAGCAATAAAGTTTTACCAAATCTATTGTCAAATTTTTTTGCTTTCTTTAATATAATATATTAATAAAAGGTGATATTATTGTTTATGTAATACAAATAAAAGAAGAAACAAAAATGAAAAAATTATTAGCTGTTTTGGGATCTATTTCACTACTGGCATCTTCAACAATTAGTGTTGTTGCTTGTGAAAGTCCTGGAAAAGAAGAGAAAGCGGAACTTAAGGAATTTAATAAGGAGAACGTTAAAAACTTTTTTTAAAGAAAATCATAAATTTAAATACGAAGGTGAATTTATTTTTATTGATGAGCCGAATCAGGAAATGGATGCTGAAATAGGAAGACAAGACATACTTCAATCAATTTTTATAAAAACAGTAATTAAAGAAATGTCCAAAACAATAGATACAAATACTGAAAATTTCTACAGTTTTAGGGCAGAAATTGATAAAAATGATTACGACACCAAAATTGAAAGAGGTCAGACATTAATTAGCAACAAATCTTATAATTTTAAATACAAAAATATTAAAATTATGGATGCAGAAAGTAATCAAGAGTATGAGGTTTCGGATTTGGAATTCGAATTCAAGCAAACCAATAAAGTAAGCGAAGACAAAGTTAAAAATAAGCAACTTGAAAATTTAACTAATTACTGATTAGGTAGAATAAATTCTAAAGATAAAAAAAACACAGATGCAGTTTTTGCAAGTAATGGCGCATTTGATAGTGTCGCAGCTATTTTAGAGTCGGGGGATATTGACTCAGCTAAGGTAGAAATTAAAAAAAGGATAGATAAATTATCAAATCCTTTAAAATTGGGATATTCGCATTCGCCAATTTATGAAGCATATAGATTTACCTCCGAAATAAAAGAAATTAAATTACTCCCTAATAAAACAGAAAATTTTATCTTTACCGAAATTACTGGAGAGGTAGCACTAGTTAGTACCAAAATGTTAATTTGCAATTTTCCGCGAACTAAGGATTTTATAAGTAAAAATGGAATTGCTTAAATTTTTAAAAAATATCAACTTTTTTGGGAAATACGGTTTCATAAAAAGATGATAAAAAAGTTAACCTAAAGGAAATATCATCAAATGCAATGAATCTCCTTTTTTTAATTAATACCTTAAATCTTGTAAATTATTTTTGGCAAGAGCAGAAGAGAGCCTAAAAAATGACATAAAAAGGTTTCAAAAAAAGTTTTAATTATTCTATACTTGATAGAATAATTTCATAGTTTATCAAGAGGATTTTTTTATGGCTAATTAAAAAGGTAATAAATCAAATATACTAAAAATTGAACAAAAAATTAACATAGTAAATGAGCGCTTTGAAAAAGGAGCATCTTTCAGAGAATTATCAAAAAAATATAATGCATCTTACTCTATGGTAAGAAAATCTTGAAAAAATTTAATGAGTTAGTTCGTGAGGGATTAATAATCGACTAAACCATTTGAGCCGACTCAAAAACCGTAAGGTTTCAAGAAGCAATATCTTGAATCCTGATAAGGTTTAAAATGCTAATTTAAATAAAAAACTTAAAGAGGCTGAAGCGAAAATTTTCATATTAAAAAAGTTACATGAACTGATGAAAAACCAAAAAAATAATTTGATATTTTAATCAAATTATTAAAGATTTAATAAATCAGTTCACAGTGAATTTGTAGATTTATTAAAATAATAGCGGCAAGCTACTATCGCTGAGTGAAGAGAAAAAAGCCATCTAGCTAATTTATTTTTGATGAAAATTTTGCAATTAATATTGAAAACATTTATAAATCAGAAAACGGAAATTACGGTTATCCAAGAATTTGCATCGTTTTAAATAATGCAGGAATTGTTTGTAGCAAAACAAAGGTTTATCGCTATATGAAATTATTGCTTTTACATTCGCTAATTAGAGTTAAAAAAATGGAGAGAAAATCGAAAGAAAAAAACACTAAATCAGGTGCCGTTAATATTGTTGAATATAATTATCTTTATGAACTCATAAATGCTAAAAAAATTTAGGATAATAGTGTATTGATATTAATTATATAAGTATATATAATTAATTTAGATTTTATAAATCAAAGGAGAAACAAATGAAAAAATTATTATCAATATTAGCTGCCGTTGGATTAACAGTATCTACTTCAAGTGCAGTTATTGCTTGTGGTACTGATCCAAAAGGTGTGGACAAGGAAATGACTGAGGAGATTTTGAAAGAAATTGGTGAAATTTATACTTTCAAAACGCCAGAAACTAGAGAAGAATGAATGAAATTAAGTAGTGATTATGCTTCAAAAGGATTTGAAAACGAGGTGAAAATTGCAAAAGATTTAGGCTTTGATACATCTGATGAGGATTACGAACCAGATTCAGTTGAAATGCAAAAAATTGCGGAACAGCCTGAGTATCAAATTTCCCTTGCTTATTATATTGTTGACACATACGCATTCGGAATGACAAAAATTAAGACATTCGAAAATGACGAGGAACAATTAGAAATAGCGATTGAAATGTTGAACGACTTTAAAAGCGAAACTTACAAAGAAGATTATAGTGAAGATGACGATAAAGAAGAATGAGTTACTTTTAAAGTAATTGAAAAAAATAGATTAAAAGCAACTGATTACCACGAAATTTTAACAAAAGAATTATTGTTAATAACAGATTAAAAAGACAAAAAGTTGTTTAAAAGCAACTTTTTTTATATTTGTATTTTTATATATTTTAAATAATAAAAATAATTTTAAAAGTATTTTAGAGAGTGTGCACCAAACTACAATAATTAATTAACTACACTAAAAAAACATTTTCTCTGGTATAGTCTTTATTTTTTTATAAATTTTAATATTGTTATAAATTCAGGTTACTTCTTTTATTTTATTTAGTAAATCCACTAAATTTTTGAAATGAATTTTGAAAAAGTAATGATGTTTAAAAGTTTTAAAAAAGACTCAATAATTACATTCTGATAAGAAGCATAGCCGGCAGTCATACTTAAAATGATATTATTTTTTAAACAATAATCTTTTAGTCAGTATGATCGAAATTAACTTCCACAATCTGTATGTATAATTATTCCTTTGTAGTTATTTTGACTTACCAAGTTACTCATATCAACTTTCAAAGATTTAAGATTCTGATAAAAGACCAATGCCTTGCTAATATCTTTCTTGAATAAACATCAATAAAACAAAATAAATACATTCTTACTTCATTTACCTTAAATTCGCTTAGATCTAAACAAACTATTTCAAATATTTTTCTTGTCTTAAAATCAACAAAACCTGAATCATCCTTTAGTAAATTTGGAGCAGTATTTACTGGTTTTACATTTTTATTAGTATGTTGTTTTCAATTATATTGTTTTTTGCGATTTAATGTCACTAGTTTCATTATTTTCATGGCCGAAAGAACCGTTCTTCTTCCGATTTTTAAGATGGACGCAATTAATCTATGACCCAGCAATTTATTTGTTCCATAAATTTTATATCAGTCATTGAAAATTACTTCATTCGCTAAATCATAACTCTCGTTCCGTTTAGTTTTATAAATATTTTTGTTTCCTTTTACTCAATTATTAAAACCGCTGTAGTTAACTTTAGAAATTTCACAAAGTCAAAGCAAATCAAATCCTTTATTTCTAAAAAAAATCAATGGTTTTAAATAATTCATAATTTAATCTTTGTTTTTTATATCCCTGAATTTTGTACGAGCACACTTTGCTACTACAATAGCTCTAGCCTCCAATTTCTTCAAACTTTTTCTCAAATAACTTACTTCTCTTTTTAAAATTTCTTTTTCAGTGCTCTCATCAGTTAATTTTACTTTATAACTTTCTAATTTTTGTCCTTTTGTTTCTGCTAATCCTAGAACCCTTTGAGATAAAAATTTTGATTTCATATATTAATAATTCTTCAATTTTTTGTAATTCCATATTTTTCTCCCAATTTTTTTGCTGGAATATTTGATTTTATAAAATATTCTACAATTGTTAATTTTTCTTCGAAAATAAATTGTTTTTTAATTTAAAAATGTCACCCTATGTAAACATTTTAATACATTAACTTAATAAAGCGTAAAATGTTTCATTTTGTGTGACCCTATCTAATAATTTATTAATTTTAAATATTTATTTAAAACAGCTATAATTGCAGCTGTTTTATTTTATATAAACTTTATTTTCTTAGAAATTTTGAATTTTTTTGATTGAATTGATCTCTTTGTTGTAAAAAAGTGAAAAAATAAATTCATCCTAAAATGGGCAATAACAAACAAACGTATCTTAAACGATTAAAGAATTCAGATTTGTTATTAGAATTTTTAAATTCTACAGCAGTTCAAATAAGGGCAGCAAAAAGTAAAATAAGAAGAATAAAACTTACAGAAGAAATAAAGATAAAAAACTCAGCATTTTTAGTAAAATCAGCAACAAGCATAAACACTAAAATATAAAAAGTGAACGAGTTTGAAAATATTAACACAATTCCTGTTATGGTAAATATTACAATTAAAAATATATCTTTTCTTATTTTAAAACTAAAAAAATTTAAAAAAATAACATCATGTATTTTATTCAACCACTTTCTACTGGGTTTTAAAAAATTTCTTAAAAAATAAATTAGAACTAATAGAATAAAAATTGTTAAGGTTACTGCAAAAGAAATCATCATTATGGTTTTTTCTTCCTCAACAATTGGTAAAAAGAATACTAAAGCTAAATCAAAAAATATTAAAGTTAATACTCAAGAAATTATTATTGCAGGTATTAAATTATTTTTCATCAAAAAGAATCCCTTCAATTCCTTTCTAATTATTTTGGAATGATTAAATTATAAGTCTAAATTTAAAATATGCAAGATTAACTACTAAATTTTTTTCAATTGTAAGGAATGACAGATAAAAAATAGCCACCCTAAAATTTGGTGGCCATTTTGCTTTTAAATTACTAACTTTAAACTAATTGATTATACTTTTCAACAAATTGTTTGCGAATATCAACTTGATAGTCGTTAATTTGCTTTTTAAAGTTTTCATTAATTTGTTCTTTTTGTGATACAAATTCATTTTTATAATTTTTGATTTCAAGTTTATTTGCTTGAGATTCATTTGAAGAAAATTGATTTTTTAGAGTAGCGAGTTGGGTTTTTTTATCAACCCCGACTGTATTAACAAAGTTTTTCACTTCACTATTTTTAGTTTTCATAAAAGTTGCCTCATCTTTTTTAACTAAGTTAAAAGCCATTTTAGCTTTTTCTTTTTTAACAAATGAGTCAGCCTTAGTTTCTTTAATAGAATTTTTTAAAGTTTCAACTTCTTGTTGAGTTTGGGTTTTGATTTTTTCAAAATCTAAATTTGAAAGTTTTGCCTCTTTGATATCTTGTTTAGAAGCTTTTTTCAAATTAAAGATTTTTTCTTTCAATTCCCCAACTTGTAATTTACATTCACTATTTAATTCTAAAATTCTAGCTACATGAGCTTCTTTTACTGAACCAGGTTTTCCCGCATCATATAGCAATCATGATGAATAAACCAGCACAGTTGTCGCTACCCCAGCAATAATTGCTAAGAAGAAAAATAGAGTTTGAATTCCATATGGAACCGCTCCAAGAATGGCTACAATTGGTCCTCCGTGAGCTGCTGCATTTGTTACCATTAAGGCTCCAGCAATTCCCCCCGCAACAGCGGATCCTAAAACATTTGATACAACCGCTCTTTTTGGATCACGAATTGCAAATGGAATAGCTCCTTCTGAAATTCCAATACATCCCATAATGATGGCAGCAACTCCCATGCTTCGAGTATCTTTATCAAAGAATTTTGGAACCACAATTGTGGTAATTCCCATTCCCAAAGGAGCTACTGGAATGGCTGCAGCAACCGCTCCCATTGGTTCATAGATTTTGGCTGTAACTAAGGCTGAACCAGTTACAAAAGCAATTTTATTAACAGGTCCCCCCATATCAAATCCAGCCATTGCTCCAAGTGCCATTCCTAGTCCAAACCCAGCAAAGGCTCCAAGTTTTGATTGATAAGCTTGGGAAAATCCTTTTGAGATTTGGTCCATTACTCATCCAATTGGTCCCCCAATCACATAAATAAATAGTAACCCAATTCCTAAACCAACAACAATTGGAATAAAGAATATTGGCATCGCTGCTTGTAAAGTTTTTGGCACCCTTCAAGTATTGATTCATTTAACCGCATATCCAGCCATTAGACCTGCCGCAATTGCTCCTAAAAATCCAGCTGGAGTTGCCACGGTTTCCATTCCTGGTAGTGGCATAAAGTTGGCTGGATTGTTTCCTAAAAATGCTCCAACCATAGCAGGAGCAATGGCAGCTCTTCCAGATATTGAGTTACCAATAAACCCTGCTAAAATCGGAATCATCATGGCAAAGGCAGCTGATCCAACCAAACTCATGGTATTTAAAATTCCCCATTTGTATTCCCCATTAGGTCCGTCAGTTCCCGCTGTTGGTCCTCAAATCGCTTTGGCAATTCCGATTGAAAAGGCCAAACAAATTCCTCCAAGTACGATTACAGGAATCATATAAGAAATTCCTGCCATAATATGAGACATTACCCCTTCACGTTCTTTTGCTGACTTAGTGGTGAAATTTGTTTTTCCTTCAATTTTAACTCCTAAATCAATAGCGTTTTTAACAGTTCCCAACGGATCTTTCATGGCTTTTGCCACTTTAGTTTGATAACATTTTTTACCAATAAATCGACTTTTATCAACGTTGGTATCAGTGGCAAAAATAACTAAATCTGCTTCTTGGATTTCTGCTGGTTTTAAAGGAGTTCCCACCCCTTTTGAACCCTGAGTTTCAACCCTAATGTCATAACCATGTTTTGGTAGTTCTTGTAAAAGTTTCTCTTCTGCTAGATAAGTGTGAGCGATTCCGGTAATACAAGCAGTAATAGCAACTATCTTAAGGCGCGGCTCTCTCTCTCTCTCTCTCTCTCTCTCTCTCTCTTACTTGTTTATCCTGTTTAATTGGTTCGGCTTTCAACAAATCCAATATGGCCTTCTTACTTTTCAAAGTATTCATTTTTTGTTTGAAATCACTATTTAATAGTTTCATTGCAATGTTACTTAAAATTGCTAAGTGTTCTTCACCACTAGGTCCTTGAGGAACTAGAAGAGCAATTATCACATTAGTAGATTTACCATCCATCGCATTTCAATCAATACCAGTTTTTAATCTTATCACAATTACTGCAGGATTTTTTACTTCTTTAATACGAGCATGAGGAATGGCGAAGCCATCTTCAAATCCAGTTGAGCCTTCATCTTCGCGAGCCATAAAACCCTTAATTAAAGCAGCTTTATCATTTGCGATTTGATGCTCATCTGCAACTTTTGCAATAAAATTAAAAACTTCGGCTTGTGAATTTAATTCTTGATCTAGAAATATATATTCACTTTTGAAAACATCTAATTTCATTTTTCTTTCCTTCTTTCCAATAAAATTATACTCTTTTATATTCCAATTTGGAATATAATTTCCAATATTTACAACATTATTCCGTATAAAAGGAAAAAATGGAAATAAGAAATTTCCATTTTTTGAACTATTTTTGTTGCCATTTTCAAGCATCTATAACATCACTGGTAATTACATCCATTGTTAAAAAATCCTTAAAAATCATTTCCCAAATTGCAAAAGCAGCAATTCTACTGGTGAAAGAAAATGAACGAAATTTAGCATCCCCAGACTGCACTTCAAAATTAAGGTTAGACTTATTTTTGATATTGGATTCAAAGGCACCAGTGAAGCTGATGACAGTAACCCCTTTTTCATAAGCTTTATCAATGATTCGGTTAGTTTCAAATTTATCCCCAGAATAAGAAACCATTATTACAACATCATCTTTTTTCATAAAATTAATATTAATTGATTGTTGATGTCAATCGGTGCCAATCATAATAAATTTACCAGTTTGGGATAGTTTATGTTCGATTTCATTTTTTAAGGCAATATTGCCCCCGATTGCTACAACTGAAATTTTTTCAGCTTTAAAAATTAGTTCAGCCGCTTGTTTTACTTTCTCTGGATCTAAGTGAGTTAAAGTGCTTTGTAAATCTGAAACAATTGCTTTAGTATTTTCTTCAAAATTATTACTATTGTATTTATCCTCAAAATAACGAGTAATTTCTTTATTTAAAGTGGCTACAAAATCTCGATACGATTCAATTTCTAAGGCATTTTTAATATATTTTGAAACCGTAGATTGATTACAGCCACTTTTCTCAGCTAACTGCACAATTGATAAATCAAATCTCTTAGTTTGGGTTATTTCTTCAATTATAGCTTTAGAGATTAAGGCATTGGATGTTTGAATTTCTTTACTATATTTATAGATTTGTTCTAAGACCATGTCGACCTCTCTTACTACATATTATTTTAAATTATTTAAGGCAGAATTTTAATTAAATTATACGATTTAACAAGATATTTATAAAAATAAATTTTCAAAATAAAATGCAACTCTTCTAAAAATAGATGATAGAAGGAAGTTACATTTAATTTATGAAATGTATTTCATTAAGCCAGAAAAAACTAAGCAGCTTCTTCTTGAAGGTTGTTACTTGAAGTAGTACTTTCTTCAACATATGCGCTTTCGCTGTTGATTAGAACAAGTATTCCAGCAATAAGTCCAAATAACGCTCCAAATAAAATTTCACAAATACCTAAAGCTGCGGCAGGTCTGTATTCATTTACTAATGCTTTAGTTTTCAATGTCATTGGTATTAATCAAATCAAAGGAATGATTAATCAACACATCGAAATACAAGCAAGAATCATCATAACGTAAGCGATATTCATAGAATTGTTTCTTTTCATGATATTTACCTCCTTGTCTACGTAATAATTTAATTTACATTTTTATTTTATACTATTACTTAGTATTAAACAATAAAATTAAACTTATAAATTAAATAAAAAACCCAACATTTATGTTGGGTTGTTATCTAATTATTTATTTAATAATTCAAAGATTGTTTTTATCATTACTCCAGTACCACGTTTACCATCATCTGCTGTTCCAGCGATATCTAAGTGCACAAATGGTTTTCCTTCTGCAAATGAGTCCAAGAAGGCTGCCGCTGTTGAACTTCCAGCATTTCTACCTGGCTCTGAGTTTGCTAAATCAGCTACTGGTGAACATTGCATTGCCTTTAAATGCTCTTCAATTAAAGGTTGTCTTCAAATTGGTTCATGACCTGCATGAGCAGCTTGCTCAACTTCTTTATATCATTCATCATTGGTTGAAAATACCCCAGTTTGTCATTTACCAAGAGCTATAACAATTGCCCCTGTTAAAGTTGCTGCATCAATAATTTTATCAACTTTAGCCTCACGAACTGCATAAGTAATTCCATCAGCTAATACAAGTCTTCCTTCAGCATCTGTATTTGTAATTTCCACTGTTTTACCATTCATACTTGTGATTACTGATTCAACTAGAGTAGCATGACCCCCGATTCTGTTATCTGTAAATAAACCAATTGCCATTACATTAGTTTTAGCTTGCGCTTTTGCTAAAGCCATTACTGAAGACAACATAATTGATGCCCCTGACATATCAAATTTCATTCCTTCCATGAAATTTGAAGGTTTTAATGAATATCCCCCTGAGTCAAAAGTAATTCCTTTTCCTACTAGACCGATTTTCTCTTTTTTAGGATCTCCAACGTATTCCAAAACAACAACTCTTGGTTCTACATAACTTCCTGCATTAACTGAAAGTAATAGTCCCATTTTTAGATCTTCAATTTGTTTTTTATTTAAAACAGTAACTTTAAGTCCTTTAATTTCTTTTGCTTTAGCAGCAATTTTGTCAGCAATTACAACACTTGTTGCAATATTTGGAGGAGTATCTTGTAAATCACGAGTGAAATTTACAAATTCCATTTTAATAGCAGTTTCTTCAAAACGCTTAGTTTTGTCAGCTTTGCAAATTAAATTAAAATTTAATTTTGGAGCTGGTTTTTCTTTGTAAGAAATCATAGTGTGGTTTTCGAACATTGCTGTTTCAACAACAGCATCAAAAATTGCATCACCTTTCTTATCATCAATTGCTAAAAAAGAATCAACATCAATGTTTAATTCTCTTTTATTACCTTTTAAGAAAGCGGCCAATGTTTTACTAATTTTTTTGTAAACACACCCTTTTACTTCATCAAAAACCAAGTAGATGGTTTTTTCTTCTGAAATTAAAGTACTTGCTCCATCTTCAGCGATTATTAAAGAGTTTTTAACAGCGCTTTTTTTAATAGCTTTTAAAGTTAGCTCAAACTGTTTTTTATCATTTAAAAATATCATTTTATCTCTCCTCTAAGTAATTATAATATAATTTACTAAAATATCTCGAATTTAACTCGGCATTCCTTATTTTTGCAACGGAATTGCACCACGGGAATAACCTCAAAATCTTGGATTTGGTAATTTAAACAACTTGACATACGACCGTGTCCGTTTATACAAGCGGCACGACTATTCAGATTTTTATTATTAGCATTTATTATGGGTGATTTAAAATTATAAATATAATACGCTTCTGAGATTAAGCGATTATTCAAATCTGGCTCATCAGCTATTTTTACGAATCTAACTTTTCGGTAGTCAAGATTTTGCTCTTTATATAATTTTTTTAATTTGCTGTATAGTCGCTTACGTTTTTGAGATGTTTTTGGATCTATTTCGCGTAAGTGACTTTTCCAACGAGTTCATATTTGTTTTGATTCTCCAACGTAGGTTAAAACCACATTATCTTTTTTGTCCTTTAAATAAATTAAATATACTCCAGCTCCTAAATCAACATTTTTTTTGCTTTCTTTAATTTCTTTAAAAGAAACAGATTTTAAATTTTCTTCAATCTTTGAGATTAATTGATTTTGAAATTCTTGAGCATATTTGTTTGTTGCCTCATTATTTCTTAATTTAGCCAGTCTTAGAAGTCTATATCTAGTATATGTATTAAAAAGAGATTTTCTTTGCTCTTCATTAGTATCTTTAAAATTAATTTTTAGATTTTCTAATACTTTTTCAATATTCATTGTTAAAACTATCTATGTCTTTGACAAACAAAAACTTCATCTTCCACACTACCTGCTAAATTTTGTTGCATTTTTGCAAACAAGACTCCTGCTGCTCCTGCTGGTTTTTTATCTTTTTGTTGCTCAGCAACACATTTAAAGCATTTTGAATTGTATTCTTTCATATAAATCTCCTTTTTTCTATTATACCTTGATTTAGACAAGTTATTAATAAAAAACGATAACTTTATTACAAGTTATTTTACAAAAAAATCCACTAATTCACAAAAGTGAAAAGTGGATTTTGCTATTACTTTAATTATTGGTTTTCTTCCAAAAGTTCATTAATCTTAACAGCTACACCATGTTTTTTATGGTGTAAAGTCACATCATTTGCCTCAGCCTTGATTTTTTCAGGAGCATTATCCATGGCAACACCCAATCCAGCTCACTGGATTGATTTTAAGTCATTTTCTCCATCTCCAAAATAAACAATTTCTGATGGCTTAATTTTCATTTCCGTTGCAATTTGTTTAAGTGCTGTTGATTTATCAACTGTATGTGGGTTAACTTCTAAATTTGTAGTTCCTTTTGTTACATAACTTCAAGCATAAGTTTCAAATTTTTTCTTTGTCATTTCAGCTCTAAAATTGTTGATATTTTCATTTTTACCATAACAAATAAATTTCATCACTAAAATAGGTTCTTTTACCTTATCAAATAAGGCAATTTTTCTTTTACTTACCCTTTTTAAGAATCATATAAATAAACCTGTTTTTTTATTTACATAAGCTAGATTATCATCTTCACAATAAGCAAACAAAATAACTTTATTTTTTTTAGCTAATTCAAAGATTTCTGATGCATCTTTTGGTTCAAAGGGGTGCTTAAAAGTAACTTCAGGAATTTGATTTTCATCTCAATAATGAATCATCCCTCCATTTAAAGATACAATTGGGCTTTTATCCATATGTGAATCAATTTGTTCTGCAACTTTTTTAATTTTATTTATGTTTCTACCAGTGGCAATAACAACACAAATTCCTTTTTCTTTAGCTTTTCTTATGGCAGCAATATTTTCTTTTGAAACCTTACTTTTCTTATACGCAAGTGTTCCATCTATATCAACAACGATCATTTTTATCATATTCAGTACCTATTTAATTAAATCTAGAATTTTATTTTTTGGAATAAAACCAGTTACTCTTTCTTTCATTACCCCATTTTCAAATAGAATTAATGTTGGGATTGACATAACTTCATAGTTTTTTGCTATATCAACTAAATCATCCACATCCACTTTGGCAATAACAGTATCCTCTTGTTCTTTTGAGATTTCCTCTAAAATTGGTGCTATCATTTTACATGGCCCACATCAATCAGCGTAAAAGTCCACAAGCACTTTTTTTTCAGCTATTAATTTGTTAAATTCATCCATTGATTTTATCTGTATTTTTGACATAATATTTCTCCTTTATCTTATTTATTAATAATTTTGTTTTTAATGTAATGAGCAACTCCATCTTCATTGTTATTTAGAGTTACATCGTTTGAAATTTCAATTAATTGAGGAATTGCATTTTGCATTGCAACACCCACATTAACTTTATCAAACATTTCAAAATCATTAAAACTGTCTCCAAAAGCATAAGAAGTTGATTTATTTTTATCAAATCCTAAATACTCACAAATTTTTTTAACTGCTAAACCTTTATTTACACCTTTGTTAATTATTTCAAATATTCTTGAAGTGTATTTTTTTATATCAACACCCTCAAGTTTTTGAATATAATTGTTATAAAATTCCTCAGCTTTCTCTTCAGTTGAATCTTTTTCCAAAATAATTGTTAAATGGGTGATAGGTTTATCAATCTCTTCAACTGACTTAATAATATTATAATCCATTTTCATCAATTCGCTTCAATATTTCGAATTTTCCCCTTGACCATAAACATAAACTGCGTCATCAGCAAAGTAATGAACTTTAATTTTACCTATTTTTCCATAAGTTTCTTTAAAAATAGTTTCAATAATTTTTCGGTCAATAAAACTCTCAAAAATCCACTTTTTTGTTCCAAAATCATAAATTTTAGCACCGTTTGCACCGGCGATGATACCGTTGTATTTATCCAGCTGCAAGATTTCTCCTTGCTTTAAAATATCAACAGCGCTTCTAGCTGTAATTGGACAAAAATAAATACCACTTTTATACAAATCAATAACTATATCTTTTGTTGTCTTAGAAAATAAATGATCATCACCTAGTGCGGTTGAATCTAAATCGCTAAAAATAATAATATCTTTTCTCATTTTTTTCACCTACTTATTTTATTAATATATCACAAACTAGGTATTAGTACCATTCTCAATTTTTTGTAAATAGATTTTAAAACCCGGACCACTTTTATAATTGACTTTTCTTGATTTAGCAACTATTCGATGACATGGAATTAAAATTAAAATGGGATTGGCTCCAAGAGCACTACCAATTGCTCTTGCTGATTTTGGTTTTTTAATTTTCTCCCCCAGTTCCTGATAAGAAATATTTACTCCTCAAGGGATTGAAAAAGTTGTTCTTCACACTTTAATTTGAAAGTCAGTGCCAAAAAGATAAAAATCTTCAAAATTCAGTTTAGTTTTGTTGTTAAAGTAATTACTCATTGTTGATTTACCCAAATCAATTAAATTCTCATCTTCAAATAAATCTAAATTATGTTTTTTAGCAAAATAATTAAAATCATCAATAGCATCTTCGCCAGTATTTAAATAAGCAATTTTACCATCAATTGTGGCAATCAAATAACTATGGTCTTTGTATTTAAAATTATTTCAATGTATAACTTTTTTTAGCATAATTTATCATAAGGAAAATTATTTATTAAAAATATTTGCCATCCTGGATTTGGCGAAAATGGTGGGTACAATTTTTGAAATGCTTTTTGAGCAGATTTAAAATCATTTTTTGGTAAAAGACCATTTCGAACTAAGTAAATAAAAACGATTGAAGCGCTACGATTAATACCCCAAATACAGTGAATATAAACTTCTTTATTAGGAACATTTTCTTCTAGTAATTTGACTGCTTTTAGTACCAAAGATGAGTCAAGAGTGTTATTGGCAGGATAGTCCTCGAAGTTAAAGTAGTACCCTCCTTGATTATTGTTGAAAAAATTATTCCCATCACTAACAATTTCTTGGTACATTTCTTGAGCACAAGAGACAACAACCTCGCTTGTAATTGGGGCTGAATATCTGTCACCCAAATATAGATTATCTGTTATTTTTTTCATAAAAACCTCCTTAAAAATTAGGTT
The DNA here is from genome assembly GCF_003363775.1 of Spiroplasma alleghenense. Taxonomy (NCBI): domain Bacteria; kingdom Bacillati; phylum Mycoplasmatota; class Mollicutes; order Entomoplasmatales; family Spiroplasmataceae; genus Spiroplasma; species Spiroplasma alleghenense. The sequence continues at coordinate 325,696 of NZ_CP031376.1, read as the reverse complement.
AAAGTAATTATACCTAAAAAGGGGGAAATAATCATATTTGCTTCCTTATAAATTCAAAAGAAAAACCAGTTTTAAAAAACTGGTTTTTCCCAATATCTATTTTTTAGCTACAACGGCTTTTTTAGATTCTTTTTTGATAATCTTTTTTGGTTCTGATTCTTCAATAACTTCAATACTATTTCACTTTTTGTAGTATTCTTTTTCAATCATTTTATTACTTGCAAAGTTATAAAGCATTGAAAACCCTACTAACATTCCTGAAATAGAAATGAAGGCCATGATAAATCAAACAACTCCAAGTCCTGAGTGAACATTTAAGAAGAAATATGGGTATTCCATTCCTTTGAAGTAATCTCCAGAATTAATTCTTAATTCTCCTCTTAACATTGCAAATACACAATAACCTAGAGTTCCTGCTCAAATTCAAACAAATTTAGTTAAGAATTCTTTTTTAACTCCAACTTTTTGTTTTCCATCCATTAGGAAAACTAAGTAGCAAACCATTACAATTGGGTTAATCATATGATCAAAAATAGTAATAGCTTGATCTGATGCTGAACTTGGTCATCCTTCAACTGGAATTAGCACAAAGTTATAAACAATAAAAGTTACTGAAATATAACAAGAAATAGCTAAAGCAAAGTTTTGTGATTGATACTTGTTTTTGTTTTCCCATTTATGGAAAACTCCTGAAAATATTAGTCAAGTCAAGACTAAAATATTTGATAAAAATGTATAAGTTGTTATGAATTCTTCGGTGTAGAGTTGGTAGTTACCATGATATTGGTTAGTAATCATTTCAGTATTTAACATCCCTGAAATGTAACCTCAAAGTAAGATACAAATTCCATTAATTCCGAAAACCAGTTTATAACAAATTTTAAAAATTTTATGATTCATGTTTTTCTCCTTTTTACATACAATTGATTATAAAGGTATTTTTAAGGAAAAACAATTTTTTATTTTATTGCTTCATCAATGAAAAGTTTCATTATATAAGTGTTTTCTGAGCGATCATCTTGGTTAACAAGAATTTTACCCAAAGCTAAATTTGTAATAAATAGGTAGTATTTAAGGGCTCTTAAATCTAAATCACCAATAAAATTATTATCAATCATTATTTTTAAAATATTGCTTAAATCAACATATAATTCAAATCGGCGTAGCTTTCCCAAAGAATTAGCAAAATTCAAAAGCGCTTTTTGATGGGTTTTAGGATCTGAATTGATTATTACTGTTAATTCATCGATGATAGAGTTATTTAAATCAAAAAAGTTAATGTATTCGATTAGTTTATACTCATGATCACGGTAAAATTGAGCCAAAGTTTTTACATATTCTTTTGAAATATAAATCACCAACAATGAATCGATTGTTGGAATTACAATTTCAATCACTGATTTGGTACCCTCTTCATCAAAGGTCATATTTGCTAGAACTAAAATTTGAATAATAAAAATAAAATAAATATAAAAACAACTGTACAGCATTCTTCTTAAATTGGGAAACTTTTTATGATCAATTTTATCCATTAAATCAAGAAAAATTAAATCATAGACCTTATTTCCTCTAAATTCGTTATAAGCAATATTCTCCATTTTGCAATATTTTTTAGTTCAATAGTCAGAAATAAATGATTCATTAATACGGTAGTTAGCAATTGTAATATTTCCGATTCGCAATAATATCAAAACTGTCATAGTTAGGGAAATAAACAAAAATACGTAATCGTTTTTAATAATTTTTGAAAGACTTTCTGATTTAACAAAATAAAGAATTCCGATTGTTAAGACAAAAAGTGAACTGATTGATAAAAAAATGAATTCTCAAATCGGTTTCTTCATTCTCTTGCCAAAAACCAATGATTTATGATCTTTAAATAACTTTTGGTCCTTTTTTTCAGGAAAGTATTTATTTAAAAATTTTTCATAAACTACGTCATTAGTTAAAGTGTTATTTTTATTTTTTTTACCCATAAATACCTCTTTTTATTATTTTACACTAAATAAAAGGTTTTCAAAAATTTGAAAACCTTTTAATTTTTACAATTTCAATTTTAGTTTAAACTAATTTTTTAACCAAATCATTAGTTATTCCTTTAATAACTTCACAAATTAATAAAGGTTCAGGAAGTTTTTGATTTAATTCAACTAATTGAACAGCTTCTTTATCTTTGGGGTTAGCGTAATTTAAAGCATTTTTGAAAGTTTTTTTAATGTAATTACAAGTCAAATCTTTTTCAATCGCAAATAGCAAGGGATTTAAAATTCGCTCATTAATTTGTAATTTTTGAATTGGATTACGACACACTCGCTCTAACTCATCATCTAGATAAGGGTTTGTAAAGCGTTCAATAATTTTTTTTGCATAGTTTTTTAAATCTGTCTTTTCAAAATTATATTTTAAACTAATAATTTCAACTAGCTCATTTAAATAACCTTGAACAAATTCCATAGTATCATCTTGGGCTAAAGATTCGCGAACAAAAGAAATTTTAAATTTATCAACTTGTCAGCGATATCACCCAATTGCAGCATGAGCCCCATTTAATAAACAAATTTTTTTATTTATTTCTCCTTCGATATTATTAGAGTATTCCAGTGAAGTTATTTTTTCAACTTCTTTAGGCCACTGATCTAAATTTACTACTCAAGAATAATACTTTTCTACTTCAACATCTAAATTTTTAAAAACAGCATTGGGAACAATTCTGTCCACAACACAATCAACAAAATTAATGTCTTGCATTTTTACTCCCTGTTCTAAAATCATATCTTTAAAAAAAGTTGAAACTCGATTACCATTTTCACAACACATTATTACAAGCGGAGTTGTTCTTTGTGAAATTATTTTTAAGATTTGAGGTAGTATATATTTTAAATTATTTTGACCTATTGAAATAGTTAAAATTGAATAATCATCAAAATTTAGTTTAGATGTATCATCAAAAATACTTGTCCCAGTAATGGCTTTAATATTTTTAATTTCAATTTTACTAATTTGATTGCCCTTTTCAATCACTTGATATTTTTTTTCTTGATTGATTTGTTGAACTAATTTTTCATTAACATCAACAAAAACAATTTCCTCAATTTTTTTGTCTTGAAATAGAATGGGAGCAATAAAACCTCTACCAATATTTCCAGCTCCAAAATGTATCGCTTTCATATTATTCTCCAATTCTAAATTCATTGAATAGTAGATCAATTGTTGGATTTTTTAACAATTCATCAACTTTTTCAATCTCACTAAATTTATCAGCAATATTAGCCAATATTTCTAAATGTAAATTATTATTTGAAGCAATTCCCACTATAAAATTGACAGGTTCAGCAAAATTAACTGGCTCTTTGTAATGTAAAATTACAATCCCAGATTTGATAATCATATTTTGACTCCCATCTTCTCCATGAGGAATGGCAATTTTGTTGCCAATGTAAGTTGTGATTTTTGCTTCACGATTTAACATTGATTTGATATATTCAGGTTTTACATAACCTAATTCAACTAATTTTTCACCAGCACGAATAATTGCTTCGGTTTTTGACTCTGATGGTAAATTAATTAAAATATTTTCTTTTTTAAGAATACTTTGCATTTCAATATAACTCTTTTCTATTTTATGTTGATAAAAAATTTCATTTAATTTTTTGTGAATGATAACTTTATTTTCTACGCTAAATATTACCGGCAAGTGCAGCGTGTTTTTATTTTTGGTATTCGTAATCTCAATTGAAGAAATCACTAAATCATATTCATTTAAAATTTTATTATTAATAAACGCAAAGGGCAGGGCTTCAATTTCTGCGTTTTTATAAATTGTTTTTAAATGAGTTGCCAACATTTTGCTTTGACCCATTCCCCCAATACAAACAGTAAGAATTTTCATTGGCAGTTTATATAATTGGGTATCTAGTCAAACCACTATATAAATAAATATTCCGTAAGTAATTTGTTCTTGAATATTATCTTCTTCAAAATATTTATTAATTATTTGGTTCAAACAATTTCACAAATGTTTATATTGATCAATATAATTTTGAATTCCTGAGACATAATTTTTTATTTGTAAATCATATTTATCATTAGTGCCATTCAGACTATTTTGCAAATGAGAATACATACTTAAATAAATCTCTTTGTCCAGGTTCATATCATTGTCTAATAGTTTTTTTGTTAGTTTTTGAATTTCGTTTATGCAGTTTTTAATTTCCACATTTTTTTCAAACTTAATATTATTTTGATTAAATCTTTCAATCAAATGATTTTCATCACGAAGAATAATTATTTTTTTAATAATTGTTTTTAAACTAAAGTTTTTATCTGAGTTATAATCATCGTAAAGCTCTTGGTTTTCAGTAGAATTTAATCAAATTGTAATTAACATTGCCAATAAGATGGTGTCAATTTCATTTCACTCAATTCCCTCATCTTTGATTAAATGAATTAGATTTAAGTAAATTGCATTAAAATTATTGATTTGGTAATTCTTCTTCAAAATTTTATAAACATAACTATTGAAAAAAACTTTAACATCTTGAGCTTTTATAAAGCTAACAGTTTGACGTGATAAAAAATGCATAAAAATTAAGTCAATAAAAATTGCATATCTTTGGTACTCAAAATTTAAATTGATTTTAAATCCAGTTTTTAAATCAGATTCAATTTTAATATCATAATTAATTAAAATACCATCCAAATCTTTGAAATCATTTTTGATTTGCGTGACTGGAACTTCTAAGTCCGTCGCTAAATCCGAGATAGTAATTTTTTCATCAGTTTTTAAAAAGTGATTAAAAATATAAATTAATCTTTCATATTTTGTAAAAACTTCTTTATCACTATCAAATTTTTTTCAAATTAATGAAGTATCTCCCACTAGTGTCAATAATCCTTCATTATTTTCAACAATCAGATTGTAATTTTTTAAAAAAACATTAACGCTAACAATTGCCCGTAAAATAGTTTTTTCTGAAGTCATAAATTTTTGACTAAGTTGGGAAACTAAAATTGTCTTATAGTTCAATAATAAGTAAATGATTTGTTCATTGCGATCTGAGTTCATTTTATTTTAGAACCTTTTCTTTATCAATTGATTCCTCAAGTTCACCAACCACAACTTTATAAAAATTGTTATCCAAAAAGTTGGAAATACTGCGGTGCTGAGCATTAGGACATTTTTTCACTGCCAACGGGGTCAAGGCACTTTGAGTAATAACAAACTCACTATTATCTGGTAGCTCTTTAATTGGATAGTTTTTAACTTCAATATCTAAATTAGCGGCCTTCAAGTGCTTGCGTAATAATCCCGCTCCCATTGCACTAGAACCCATTCCTGCTTCACAGGCAAAAATTATTAGTTTTGGTGTTTTTGTAACTTCCTTAACTTTTAGAACAGAAGATTTTTTCCCTTTAAGTTCAATAGTTTTTTTAGTAGCTAAATCAAGTTCTTCTTGACCTTGTTTTGCATATTTTTTACGATTTATCATAAAGATTAAGGTAGCTATTCCAAATGAAGCTCCACTACTTGCTAAAATACCCACTGCTAATCATAAGTAATTCATTGCTGATGATTGAGCAAAGACAAAGATAGCAATAATAGATCCCGGACTGGCTGGAGAAATTAATCCTACATTGAAGATTTGGAAAACCACATTTCCTGCAATTCCCCCAGTTATCAAGGCTAAAATCATTTCAAAACGCATTAATACAAATGGGAAGTAGACTTCATGAATTCCTCCGAATAAATGAATTACACTAGCCCCGGTGGCATTACCACGAGATTTTTTATCAAATAAGATAATTGCCATTAGCATTCCAAATCCAGGACCGGGATTAGCTTCTAGTAAAAACAACACACTTTTTCCTTGTTCAGTTGCCATTTGTGTTCCAATTGGAGTTAAAACTCCATGGTTAATAGCGTTATTTAAAAACAATACTTTGGCTGGTTCAATAATAATTGCTGCTAAAAATATCAACGAATTATTGATTAAAAATTCGACAGCTTTAAAAAATGCTCATGAAATTGAATTAAAAACATAAGGCATTCCATAAAATGCTCCAATACACAGAATTGCTCCAATAATTCCTAAGCTAAAATTGTTAACTAGCATTTCAAACCCTTGTTTAATACGATTTTCAACAAGCTTATCAAATCCTTTTAAGATTCCTGCCGCCAGTGGTCCAACAGACATTGCTGCTAGGAATTGTGGGGACGGAGTCGATCCTTCTAGAAACCCTGGATTTACTTGATTTCCAGCAATTACTCCAAATACCACTAAGGTTGCAATCATCCCCCCACGAGTTCCGTGGACGATTTTTCCTGCATTAAAAGCAATTAGAGTTGGTAATAGATAAGTTACCATATTGGCAACAACATAATCATTTATTACAGCCACTGGTGTTCATCCTGTTGGGATGAAAAAGGCTGTTAATAAACCTCAAGCAATCATAATACCAATCATTGGCATTATCATTGAACTTAATCAACCACCAAACTTTTGAATTCGACGCACAACGGTTTGCTTAGCAAAATTTCGTTTTCAAAAAAGTTTGTGGCGTTCTTTTGAACTTAATTGACTATCAAGTTCTTTTATAACTTCTTTCATAGTTTTCACCTCATATTGAGTTTAATATCTATGATTAAAAACATATAAACATTCGGAAATTTTTTGTCTTTTTAACAGACAAAAAATAGAAAAAATAGAAAAATATTTGACCTTTTTTGGGTAAATTAATAATGACTAGCGATAAAAGCTAGGTGGAGGTTTTATGATTTTATACTCAAACCCAGTTACCGAAGCGATTGAGAAGACGTTATTTGATTGGCCGCTTTGATCAGCCATTATAGCGACAATCTCGGTAATTTCTTTAGGGTTTTTTCTAACAGTTAAAGGAATAATTAATAAGGATTGAGATCAAGCATTTATTAGATTTGTTATGTTATTGGGTTTACCATCACTTGTACTAAAAAGTTTTTTAACTGATATTGATTTTGATCGATTTATTTCTGAATTATCAGTTATTATCTTAGGATTTATTTTCTACTTAATAATGACCATCATTTCAAGAATTTTCTTTTTGAAATATAATCGCGATATTCAAGATACCTTAGCGATGTGTGTTGCTTTAGGGTCAACAGCTTACTTTGGATTACCATTAATTCGTGAATTATTTGGTAAACAAGGAGAATTAACTGCCAATAATTTCAATATTTCTTATTGAGTATTCCTGTGTTCGGTTGGTTTCTTAATTATGAGCAAGGATAATACGATCATCACCCAAGCGGGTTTACTTACTAAAAGTGATTTAAAAATTAAAAAAGAAACTTTAACAAAAATTGAAATGCAAGAATTGCAAGTTGAACAAAAAGCATTAAAAAAACAAATTCGCAAAGACGGCTTGGTTGAAGCTCGCAAAATGCGAAATGCTAACTTGAAAAAGATTTTTTCTAATCCTGTTTTAATTGCCACAATTGCTGGATTCACTATTTGGGCCACTCAATTGATTCCTGGAATTCAATTTGTTTCATATAATGGAGTTGATAAATTCTCTCCATTTAGAGTTGACTTATTATTTCCCCCAATTTCAAATATTCTAACTGCACTTTCAGCAGTTTGTACACCACTAGCTTGAATTGCCATTGGAATGAAAATGGCTAAGGGAAATATTAAACAAGCCCTAAAAGATAAAAATGTTTGATATGGAACTTTTATTCGTATTATTGTGGTACCAATTATTGCTTTATTATTAACATTAGTTGTTGCAGGTATTGGACAAGCTTCGGGAGCCTGAGCTATTGATGGAATGCAATTATCTGTTATTTTAATATTAGCTGCAACTCCTCCAGCAAATGTAATTGTGGTTTATGCGATAAACTTCAATAAGGAACCTGAATTAGCTTGTAATCTAACTTCAATTTCTACAATCGCTGCTATTATTACAATGCCTATTTGAACTGTAATTGGTAGTGTTTTAGGAACAACTCAGTTATTTACTTAATCTTTATGAAAAATCAAAAAATTCAACCGTTCGGTTGAATTTTTTATATTTAAATTGTTTTCTTAAATTAGTTTACTATTCTCATTGTAGTTTTTGAGTCACCGTATTCTAAGACTTTAATATCATCTCTGAATAGAGTGTGGAAGAATAAAAAACCCTTTCCTTGATTAGGGAATTCATAGTATGATTCCGTTCAATATGTCATCACTGAATTTATTTCTATCAGATTTCCATCATTTTCAAACATAAAAATATAACCTTCTTTATTAACTTTAAAATATCCTGGTCTGTGGAAAAAATTCAAGGAATTAATATAATCTTCTGGTTTATCAACACCATTAGCGAGATTTGAATTCTTTATTTTTTCAAACGTTTGTTCGTAAATAGGTTTAAAAAAATCACTTAATTTATATGATTCACCCGGAACTATTTCAACATCAAATTCTTTTGGTTTTTTGAATTCGTATGTGTAATCATAGTCTTCTTCTGATATCGAGCTATCTTTTTGTGTAAATCCTAGAAATTCTCTTTGAAACAAGAAATTAACTCTTAACCATTCATTATATAGTTCTTGGGTATTATCAAAAGTAGTATATTGTTTATTGACAATAAATTGCTCAGGTAGTTCCAATGAAATTTGGTTTCCAAAATTTGGTGTATAAACGAGATTAATCCCGCCAACTTGATATCCATGTAATCCGATTAATCGACGCTGAAATGATGTATTCATTTCCTCTTTAAGATTTATTTTTTTATTTTTTACTTTTTGTTCAAGTTTTATAACAAAAGCTTTATGGTATCGATGTCACAAATTGAATGTATTAATATATTTTGAAGACTCTGTATCAGTTTTTAAGTATTCAACAAGTTCCTTTGAAACATCTGCAGGGTTATACAAAGAATTGTTATTTGCCAATGTATCGATTTCATCCCCACCAAGTCTCAATGCTTTTTTGACTTTATTTGCTCATTCAGTTTTTTGAGAAAAATAGTAATTAGTACCTCCCGAACTTGTTTGATCAGTAATGCAATTTCAACCTTTATTAGTGGTAAATTTAATGTTGTTAGTTTCAAAGTCAATTTTTTCGTTGTCCAATTCTTTTTTAATATCTCCCTTTATTTCTTCTTCAAATAATTCTTTAAAATTTGAAAGTTGTGAAATATTTTTATTAATTGCTTCTTCATTGCCATTGTTACTAAAGAAATTAAAAGAATTAGAATATTTATCCGATGTAATTATTTCATCGGTTTTTTCTGCTCCCTGTTTAAAAATCTCTGCTGTATCAATATCTTCAAAAATTGTTATCGATGATTTATAGTTAATTGTGCTGATTTGAAAATTTTGTTTTGCATCTAAATGCTCTAAAACAGTTGATAAATTATATTCAATTCCTAAAATTCTTTGGTCTTTGTCACTGTATTTTTCAACTAGAGTAATTTCCTCAACTTCAATATTTGATGTAAAAGGATTTTTCCCATCTTTTAAAATAGCTTTGTAATTAACATTTTGAAGGATTTCTTTTTGAGCTTCTGCTCTAATTTTTTGGATGTCCGCTTTAGATTTTAAAATGCTTGATATTTTAAAAAATTCGGGATGATCTTTAGGCAATTTATATTCTTTATTTCCACTATCACTTAATGATTCTCAAGCTTCTTCAAAATTAAATTCCAAAAATTGATCCTCAGCATCTGATTTACTTAAAAAATAAATATCAGAAAAATCGTCTTGTAGATTTTGGTTGAAGATATTGGTTGCTGTCATTAGAAATTCATTCAATAGTTTTTGATAATCAAATTCGTCGTTCACCTCTGGTCTTGTCTTTCCACAAGCAATCACACTCAGGGGTGCTGAGATCACCAAGGTGGTGGTGGCTAGGATACTTAATAATTTTTTCATTTTGTTTCTCCTTATAATTTTATTCTTCTATACCTAGTATATATATATATATATAAAGTCAACTAGGGATAATTTGTGTATTGATTATGTTAATTTTTAAACTATTAATATTTTGAATCATTTGCAATTAATATATAACTAATCTTATATAGTTGTATATATAATGTCAACTATAAGTGTTAATAAAATAGTATTTAAGTGTAAAAAATCAACTTTTGGATTTTATCCTAAAGTTGATTTTTAATGCTATTATTAATTTCTCTTGAGTTTATAAAATTAATTATTTTCTCATTTATCTCTTGGTTTGATAACACTAGCAGTTCAATCACCAGCAAATGCACGAGCAAAATCATATTGCTCTAAATAAGCTAGTCCATGAGTTACTAAACTCTTGTTAACTGCGTTAATATTATTGGTACGACCACGATCATCATTCATAGATCACATTGAAACATATGCTAGACCAACTGTATTGGCTCAGTTATATAATTCTTTAGCATCTTCTAATGTAAAGACTCCATCAACTGTATCATTAACCCCAATCATTGGAGTTGCTGCTAGCAATTGGTAGACTTTATCAATGGTAATAGTTTCGTTGTAATTATTAAAGATTGATGTAGCAATGTTGTTTTTGGTTGCTAATAAAGCTTGTTTAGCTAAATCAAAGTTGGTTTCTCCATTTTTGATAGCTTGTTGGTAAATTGGGTTTCCATAATCCATTAACATTAAGTTAGTAATTGGAATTGCTTGATAACTTAAGCCAGCTTTTTGATATTCTTCTACAAAAATATCTAAAACTTTATATCCAACAGCTGTTAGCCCAGATGGTAATACTGGTAAAGTCAGTGAGAAATCTCAGCTCTTATCACTTAATTTCATCTCCGCTAAAGTACGAGCTAAAACATGTAATTCATCTAAGTTTTCTTGGGCGTGTCCCTCAATATCAAAGTCAATCGCCTTAGTCATTGGTTGATTTACTAAATCAGCAATTTCTTTTTGAAAATCGATTAAACCTGTTTTTAGAATTGCCACTGCTTTATTCATATCATGACCACTTAATTCTCAAGCCACGTTTCATGGGTTTTTAGCAGTCATTCCCCCAGTAGTAGCTCCTCCATAAGCAACTTTAATATTTTTAAAGTGCCCCTTTTTAACGATTGGATCTAACACTTTGCCTTTTAATTGATTTTGTTCTCAGTAAGTATAACCTTCATTATTTTTTTCTAATCCAGCAAATGAAATTTCTAAACTATCATTGTGTTTATTTACTTGTTGAGCAAAAGCTAAAGTTAAGTGATCAAATCCTTTAACACCCTTTCCTGAGTTTCCCCCATTATAAATTTCATCAATGTTGTTTCCATCTCATAATCCTGCATCTAAATATGGTGAGAAATATGAGGTGGTTTTATTGGTTTTTTTAGTAATTCAATTGTTGTTTTGAGCACGAACTGGGTTAGCTTCAAAACGATCACGATACAAGCTCTTATTGCTTGGCGGATTTCCTGGGTCAACTGGAGATGTTGGTCCTCCATCCCCTCATGGTAAAACACTAGGTCCACCCCCACCAATTCCATCTCAACCATCATTTTCAATATCATCAAATTTTTTATTATCCGCAATTGTATTAATATCTAGATAACCTTTTAATTTTTTGATTTCTTGTTTATCAGTAATTTCTTTTAAAGATTGGGCTGTATCATATGACATTTTCCCATTTAAAGCTTTAGCATAAGCGTATTCTTCAAATCCTGCTCCGGAACGAATGTTTTGGTCAATTGGGTTTTTATCTGCTAGTGCACTTCCACTTAATCCATTACTTTCAAAAAATGATGGATGATCACGGGTAATGTAAAACATTGACAACTCTCCCAGATTTTTTTCAATGGCAAATTTTCTTAATTGTGCAGCATCTTTTGGAGTAAAGTCATAAGTAGAATTTTCAGCTCTTCTTCCACTTCAAGGAGTTACAGCCATTCGACGATAAACATCTTTTTCAGACATGTCTTCACCATTTAAAATCTTGTTAGTTTTTCTTCATGATTCTTGGGTATTGGTAATAGCTTTTTTCATTTGTTCAACTTCTCAGTCACCATCTGGTTTTTGATTATCAGTTGTTAAGTACCCAGTTACTAGGTTCAATTTGAAGTTCATTCCTAAATATTTAGTAAAAACATAAAGTGGTGAGAATTCATCCCCAACATGTTCTTCTTTACCAGTGGTAAAGAATCCCGGTGCTACTCCAACTCCACTTTCAGTTGAACTTACCAATGAAAGTCTAAAATCTCATGGGTTAGAAATATCATTATCACGTTCTAGAAGAACTTTTAATGCTCCTGCTAATAATTTTTGTGATTCTTTATAACTTCCACTAATACTTAAATATGGAGCTGCAAAATAGAAATCAAATGAACGAGTTCCATATTTGTTTGAAATAGCCAATAACTGGTCTGCTAATTCTTCTTCTGTCATATTGTTTTGGTAAGCAGTATGTCAAAATGAATTTGCAAAGGGACCAAATGAAATTGTCATGTTTTTAGTATTTAAACCATCTTTTTTTCATTTGTTAAATCTGGCATCAAATCATTCTTCTGACTGGTTATTATTAAAGTCTTTTGGGGCAGCATCCCACATTGGAGTTAACTCACCTTTATCACTAGCATTTTGCATAAATCCTAGCACTACTCCATCACCGTTTGAACGGTTAATTAAATCTGAATTGTTATCAATTGCCGCTAAATCATTGTAATTAATAACATCTTTTTTATCCGCAATATCCATAGCTTTCATGGCTTCATCATAACTTGCCCCTGATTTACTATGTCATTTTAAAGCGTACTCAACATTATCTTCAACAATTCCAATGTCAGCATATGGTTTAAATTTGATATTTTCAGCATTTGTAATTAAATTCTTTTCAATTAGGTTTTGACCAGCTAAACTACTTTTCAATAACTTATCACTTTGTGAGCGAGATTTACGTGAACCTTGTCCTTGGTTTTCAGTTAGAATAGTTGTGGTTTTATTTGTTTTAGCTCTTTTTGAACCAGTTTCTAAGTCTAGCTCATCAACTCCGGTTCAACGATTACCGATTTCGATTTTTCCCTCGGGAACGGGAACTTTACGATTACTTCCAGTACATGAAACTACCGCAGTTACAGTTGGAGCGGTAATTGCAATACTAGATAATACTACTAATAATTTTTTCATTTATGTTTCTCCTATTATTACTATTATATAATATAAAACCTATTTATTTTAGCAATTTTTTTTATTAATTTATAGAAAATAAACACCAGATTAAAAACAAAAAAAACTGAGAAATCTCAGTTTTTTGATATTAATAAGAATTTGTTATTTAGTAATTTCAACAACAGTTCCCGCACCAATAGTACGTCCACCTTCACGAATTGAGAACTTAGTTCCTTGTTCGATGGCAACTGGTTTAATTAATTCAATGTTTAATTCAACGTTATCCCCTGGCATAACCATATCTGTTCCAGCTGGTAAAGTAACTTCACCAGTTACGTCAGTTGTACGGAAGTAGAATTGAGGACGGTATTTGTTAAAGAATGGTTTATGACGTCCACCTTCTTCTTGAGTTAAAGCATAAACTTGTGCTTTAAGTTGAGTATGAGGTTTGATTGATCCTGGTTTAGCAATAACTTGTCCACGTTCAATATCTTCACGGTTAACACCACGTAGTAATGCTCCAACATTATCCCCTGCTTCAGCAAAGTCTAATAATTTTCTAAACATTTCTAATCCAGTAACAACTGTTTTTTTACTTTCTTCATGTAATCCAACGATTTCAACTTCTTCGTTAACTTTTACAATTCCACGTTCAACACGTCCTGTTGCAACAGTTCCACGTCCAGTAATTGTAAATACGTCTTCAACTGGCATTAATAAAGTTTTATCAGTTTCACGAACTGGAGTTGGGATGTATTCATCAACTGCGTTCATTAATTCTTCGATTTTAGCTTCTCATTTAGCGTCACCTTCAAGAGCTTTTAAAGCACTCCCGCGGATAACTGGAGCTCCATCACCATCAAATTCATATGATGTTAATAAATCTCTAACTTCCATTTCAACTAAGTCGATTAATTCTTCGTCGTCAACCATGTCACATTTGTTTAAGAAAACAACGATTTTTGGTACTCCAACTTGTCTTGATAATAAGATATGTTCTCTAGTTTGAGGCATTGGTCCATCAGTTGCAGCAACAACAAGGATTCCCCCATCCATTTGAGCAGCCCCAGTAATCATGTTTTTAACATAATCGGCGTGGCCAGGACAGTCTACGTGAGCGTAGTGTCTTTTTGCAGTTTTATATTCAACGTGTGAAGTATTAATTGTAATTCCACGTTCTCTTTCTTCTGGTGCGTTATCGATGTTTGCATAATCTTTAAATTCTGCTCCACCTTTTGCTGCTAATACTTTAGTAATTGCAGCTGTTAATGTAGTTTTACCGTGGTCAACGTGTCCGATTGTTCCAATGTTAACGTGAGGTAAACTACGGTCAAATTGTTCTTTTGCCATTTTTTTAATTTCCCTTCATTTATAATAATACGACAAATGTCATTTATAATTGTATTATAAATAGATTTAAATACAATAGTTTTTTAACTGGAAATAAAGTATTTAACTTTATAAAAATAATTAATTATTTTCCAGCTTTTTTGATAATTTCTTCTGCAATTGATTTTGGTGCTTCATTATAGTGGCTAAATTGCATTGTATAGTTACCACGTCCTTGAGTAAATGAACGTAATTCTGTTGCATAACCAAACATTTCACTTAATGGAACTTTTGATTTAACAGTTTGTGCGTTTCCGCGCTGTTCACTTCCCTCAATTAAACCACGTTTTGATGAAATGTTACCCATTACATCTCCGTAGTATTCGTCAGGAATTGTAACTTCAACTGACATAATTGGTTCTAATAATACTGGTTGTACTCGTTTTGCAGCCTCTTTTAAAGCTAAAGATGCAGCAATTTTATAAGCCATTTCATTTGAATCGACATCATGGTATGAACCATCAACAATAGTTGCTTTTACATCGATCATTGGGTATCCAGCGATAACCCCGTTTTGTAGAGCGTTTTGTAAACCAGCTTTGGCAGCGTTAATATATTCTTTTGAGATTTTACCCCCAACAATTTTATCAACTCATTCAAATCCTTTATCATGGTTTGGTTCAAAGTCAATCACAACGTGACCGTATTGTCCACGACCCCCTGATTGTTTTACATATTTACCTTCAGCTCTAGTTGAAGCTTTAATAGTTTCACGGTATGAAACTTGTGGAGCCCCAACATTAGTTTCAACTTTGAATTCACGACGCATACGATCAACGATGATGTCAAGGTGTAATTCACCCATTCCAGCGATGATTGTTTGTCCAGTTTCTTCATCAGTAAATGTTCTAAATGTTGGATCTTCTTCTGAAAGTTTATTCAGAGCAATTCCCATTTTTTCTTGGTCAGCTTTAGTTTTTGGTTCTAAAGCTAGGTTAATAACTGGTTCTGGGAAAACCATTGATTCTAAAATGATTTCATGTTTTTCATCAGTTAAAGTATCCCCAGTAGTAGTATCTTTTAGTCCAACCGCTGCGGCGATATCCCCAGCGTAAACTTCTTCGATTTCTTCACGGTCATTGGCATGCATTTTTAATAAACGTCCAACACGTTCTTTTTTATCTTTTGTAGCGTTTAATACATAACTTCCTTTATTTAGTACTCCTGAGTAAACTCTAAAGAAAGTTAGTTTACCAACAAATGGATCTGTCATAATTTTGAATGCTAATGCAGAGAATGGTTCTTTGTCATCAGCTTTACGTTCAGATTCTTGTCCATTTGGTAGAATTCCTTTAATTGCAGGAACATCTAATGGTGATGGTAAATAATCAGTTACAGCATCTAATAAAAGTTTAACCCCTTTATTTTTGAATGCTGAACCTGCAAGTACTGGGAAGAATTCAGCTGATAGAACCCCTTTACGAATTGCTTGTTTAATTTCAGCAACTGTTAGTTCTTTTCCATCAAGGAATTTTTCCATTAAGGCTTCGTCATATTCAACTGCTGATTCAATTAATTGATTACGTAATTGAGCAGCTTGATCTTTTAAATCAGCTGGAATTTCAATTTCTTTTGCAATTTCTTCAGCTTTTCCGTCAAAATGATAAGCTTTCATTTCTACTAAGTCAATAATACCATCAAAAGCATCTTCTGCTCCGATTGGTAATTGGATTGGTGAAGCTTTTGCTCCTAAACGATCTCCAATTGATTTAACTGAGTAGATAAAGTCAGCTCCGGTTTTATCCATTTTGTTAACAAAAACAATTCTTGGTACTTTGTAAGTTGTTGCTTGTCTTCAAACAGTTTCAGTTTGAGGTTCTACCCCACTTTGACCATCTAATACAGCAACCGCCCCATCCAAGACACGCAATGAACGTTCTACTTCAACAGTAAAGTCCACGTGACCAGGAGTATCAATAATGTTAAAACGCAAATCTCTTCAAAAAGCTGTGGTAGCTGCTGAAGTAATTGTGATTCCACGTTCTTGTTCTTGTGCCATTCAGTCCATTTGTGAAGCTCCTTCATGAGTTTCACCAATTTTATGAATTTTACCAGTATGGAATAAAATACGTTCTGTGGTAGTAGTTTTACCCGCATCAATGTGGGCCATAATACCAAAATTACGTGTTTTTTCTAGACTAAATTGTCTTGGCATTTTATTTTCTCCTTCATAAATTTAAAAATGTTAATATATTTTATCAACGGTAGTGAGCAAAGGCTTTGTTTGCTTCCGCCATTTTGTGAGTATCTTCACGTTTTTTAACAGAACCACCAGTTGCGTTTGAAGCATCGATAATTTCATTTGCTAAACGGTCAACCATTTCTTTTTCGTTTCTTAAACGTGAGTAGTTTACTAATCAACGAAGTGCAAGTGTTACACGACGTTCATTACTTACCTCAACTGGCACTTGATAGTTAGCTCCCCCAATACGACGAACTTTTAGTTCTAAGTGTGGTTGAATGTTATCAATTGCTTTGTTGAAGACATCGATTGGATTTTGTTCAGTTTTAGCTTTAATTTTATCAAAAGCTCCATAAAGAATTCCTTGAGCAGTTCCTCTTTTACCATCTAACATAATTTTATTTACAGCACGCGTAACTAATTTTGAGTTGTAGACTGGATCAGGAAGAACGTCTCTTTTTTCGGCTTGATGTTTTCTCATTTTTTGACCCCTCTCTATTTATTTAATTTAATTTACTATTTTTTTTCTTTTGGACGTTTTGTTCCGTATAGTGAACGCGATTGCATTCTTCCGTTTACTCCAGTTGTATCTAGAGTACCACGAACGATATGGTAACGAACCCCAGGTAAGTCTTTTACCCTTCCCCCACGAATTAAAACAACACTATGTTCTTGTAGGTTATGTCCTTCTCCAGGAATATAAGCAGTTACTTCCATTCCGTTAGTTAAACGAACCCTTGCGTACTTACGTAACGCTGAGTTGGGTTTTTTAGGTGTCATTGTAGCAACACGGGTACAAACCCCACGTTTTTGAGGCGAAGAAACTTTAGTTACTTTTTTTAACAAAGTATTAACTCCACGGTTCAAAGCCGGCGCTTTAGTTTTTCAAGTTTTAGCCTTACGAGGCTTTCTTACTAATTGGTTAATTGTTGGCATATTCAGCCTCCTTTCCACAATACCGTGTGTATCGAAGTTACACTAATATATAATACATTTTATCCCCAAATAATGCAATATTTTTAGCTAAAATAGACAAAAAATAAAACTTCAAATTAACTTGAAGTTTTAAATTAATTTAAATATTTTTAAACGCATCCAATTCTGGCACTAATCGACCATAGATATCCTTATCAATTACCCCGTTATTTAATGGTGTAGTTAATAAAATTTTGTAAATTATCCCTAATAGGAAGTAGGCATCTGTGCAGTACATGAACATTTCGATTCTTTTAGCACTAAAGTCATCTTCGGGTAAATCAGAAATACCTTTATAAACTTCATTATAATTTTGTAAATAATTGGCAATATTATCTAAAAGCATTTTAAAGGCTGATTCTCCATCAAGATTTAAAGTATCTGATAAGAATTTAATCAAATTTGAATAAATTGCTTTATCATCTTTTTCAAGTTCTAGTTTTTGGTAAGTTTCTTGTAATTGAGTAGCATTTGCTCCAAGCATATGAACTGCAGTTAAAGCAACAATATCCATTCCCATTGGTTCAGAAATAACTGAAGTTGGTAATTTTTGTTCCAATAAGTTAGCATCAATTGACTTAATATTGATTAGTGAATTACGAACAAAGTAGAAGTGGTGGTTTAAGAAAATTGCAAAATTTTCTTTACCCTGATTACAACTAATTTTTGTGAAATTTTGCTCCAAAACTACAGTATATTTTTCCAGCTGCTCTTGATCACCAATTCTTTTATTTGTTTTAATGAAATCTTGGATTTCTTCAGGTAATGTAAATAATTTTGAATAGTTTTTAATGAAATTTTTGTATGCTGAATCTACTTCAGAAATAATTAGTTCTGCATAATTTACAGGTTTATATTTATTATCGCTCATTTTATGACCTCTTATCTAATCTTTGGCTTGACCAAATACCTTATTATTTTACTATTTTTAAGCATATTTTCAAAATATTTTATAAAAAATAGTGCAAAATTATTTAAAAAAGCCCGATTTTCATTTGACTTAATTGTTAAAATAAACTATACTTAATAAGTTGTAGAAAACTTGATTTCTGTTCGTTTGGTCTGAGAATTTTTTCAAGTTTAAGGGTTTTTTTATTATAAAAAACAGTCATACCTTAATCCTCCAACTAACAGAAAGGAAATTCAAATGAATTTTAATGAAATAAATTTAAAACCACAAATTCAAAAAGCCCTTGCACGTCATAATTTAACTGTTGCAACCGAGATTCAAGAAAAAACAATACCAGTAGCTTTGGAAAACAAAGATATTATTGGTAAATCTCAAACAGGAACCGGAAAGACAGCGGCTTTTTTATTACCAATCCTTGAAAGAATAACTCCAAATGTTAATTTTGTTCAAGCAATCATCGTTACACCAACAAGAGAGTTGTCACTACAAGTCCTTGATAAAGTACGCGATTTATCAATGTATTTAGAAGGTATTACTTCAACAGGAGTTACCGGAGGAGCAAATATTGCTCGCCAGATTCAAGCCTTAAAGAGAACCAATATTGTTGTTGGTACTCCAGGAAGAATCACAGATCTATTAAACAGAAAAGTATTAAAACTTGACCAAGTAAGAACTGTTGTATTAGATGAAGCAGACGAAATGCTTAAAATGGGATTCAAACAAGATATTGACAATTTGTTTAGCGTAGTTCCAAATGAACACCAGACTTTATTATTTTCAGCAACCATGAACAAACAAGTTATTGAAATTGCTAATAAATACCTAAAAGATCCCGTTGAAATCTCAGTTGAGAGAACAGCTTTAAGTGGAGCTAATATTAAACAGTACTTTATTGATACAAAAACACACAACAAAGAAGATGCTTTAGTAGCTATTTATAACAAAATTAAGCCAGAATTAAGCATTATTTTTGCAAATACTAAGTCTCAAACTGAGGAAATTAGTAATTTACTATATAAAAACGGAGTTAGAAGCTTTGTTATTAATGGTGACAAACGTCAAAGTGAGAGAAATCGCGCTTTAAAAGCTTTTAAAACATCAGCAACTAAAGTATTGGTAGCAACTGATGTTGCTGCTCGTGGAATTGATGTTCCTGGTATTGACTATGTTATTAACTATGACTTACCTCACGATCACGAATATTACATTCACCGAATCGGAAGAACAGCTCGTGCTGGTTCAAACGGTAATTCAATTTCACTAGTTGGAAATAGAAATAACTTCTTCCATTTAAAAGATTTAGAGAAATACCAAAACAAAGAAATCGAAAAAATGGATATCGAAAGCTGAGAACTACCAATTGTTGAAAGACGCAGTGGTGGAGGTTCATCAAGAAGTGGTGGATTTAGAGGTTCATCAAATGGTGGAGGTTCATCAAATGGTGGAGGTTCATCAAGAAGTGGTGGATTTAGAGGTTCATCAAATGGTGGAGGTTCATCAAGAAGTTTTTCAGATAGCAGCCGTAGTTCAGGACCAAGAAAAGACGGCTTTTCAGGAGAAAGATCATTTACAAAATCAGCAGATTTTGGAGCATCTGGATTCGATAAGGGCGGAGCAGGAAAAGATCGTCGCAAACGTGATTTTGGAGCAGGAAAAGCTAAAAAAAGCTTTGGTAGCAGTAAATCAAAAAGCAAATCAAACTGAAATTAATAATTTAAAATAAATAAAAAACTCTCAATGACCCAATAAATGCTTAAAATCATTTATATTTATGATGTATTGAGAGTTTTTTTATGTCTAAATGTGCTTTTATTTAGGTTTTTTATTGGCGTCTACCCTATTTGGTAATAAAAATATGGTAAAAATAGCACGTTTTTGTTTGACATATCGACGAATACCACCTACTTTTATATTAAAAAAACTAAAATATTGCTTTAATATCGATCAGTTATTGGACTAATTAACTGTTTATTTAACCTCAATACCTGATTTTTTGTGAATTTTTAACCTTCTAACATCAAATTTTCAATTATTAAATAGAAAATCACTGTATTTACCGAGAATATCGGTTGTAATAATAAAAATAAATGCTATATAAACTAATCAATTAAACTCTAGTAAATGAATCACTAAAATATTGGGAGCTGATTGTGTATTTTGATAAAATCACAAAATTGAAGTTAAATTTACTATCCCAAATGGGTTTATTGAATTTAAAAGTAATTCAAATGATTCTAATATCATATTTCTTTTGCATTGTTTTAGTGAATATTTTTCACTGTCATATAAATATTTAGAGCTTTTGCTTCCATAAAATATCATTTCATAAGTAAATATATTCAGTGTTTTTAGTCTAGGTTTTTGACTATCGTCTTGGTCAATCCAATTAAAAAACTTTTTTTGACTTATTTCATTAAATTTTTCGCTAACCATAAGTAGTAAAATACCGATAAATGAAATGATAAATAAATCAAAGCCGGTTTTAATAATATTTAAAAAAATCGGTAAGTAATCTGTATTACTAAAAACTAAATTATCTAAAGCTAAGAAGTTCAATTGGTTATGAGCATTAATTTGTATTGCAAATCCCAAAAGACTGCTAATTAAAATTTGGGAAAAAATATAAATTGGTATACAAATAAGATAATTTGTATAAAATAAGCTGGTGATTAATAATAGTAACACTGGCAATAAATTCACGATTTTCTTTCAACTTTGAAAACCTAAAGTATCTTGGTAAATTCCTGGTTTTGAGAAAGGAAAAAACCCATATAAAATAATTGCTGTTACTATTGATAATGTAATAATACGAAGTTTAAAATTTATTATTCTATCGTTGATTTTTTCATCTTCAAAAATATTTTCTTTGCCAAAAAAGGTAATATGAATAGTTCCCCCAACTGCTCCAATTGCAGTTAAACTATAGAAATTAATGTTATTTATTAATGGTTGAAAAATAATTAGTGCTGAAATTAGTGCAGAAATTTTACTATTTAATAAATTACTTACAAACCAAGTAATTAAAATTACAAAAATTATTGTAGCTGAGGGAGAAATTAAACTATTAATAAGTGATCAAAGTGAGTAAAAAACCATGAAGTTCAAACAAATAATAGCCACTAAACTAACTGTTAAAATTTCACAAATTTTTCTTTGAAATTCTTTACCCTTTATTTTACTTTCAAATTCCTCTTCTTTCACCTGATTGAGTTCTAGCATAATAGCGATTAATAAAAATATGATAATTGTTGATATTATAGTTGTTCACAATAAAAGCCCGGATTTGATAAAAATTAAAGCCGTAATATTAATTGAGCTTAAAACTATCCCTAATACTACAGCTAAAATTATTTTATTTTTTTTCTTAGTTAACATAACCTAATATTTTATTTGCTAACGCTTCTAATTCTTCATCACTTGAGTAAGTGTGGTTAATTTTTTCATCACCTTTATATTGGGTGTAAAGATATACATTAACGATTTTAGTATGAACAACTTTTTGGCTAGAAGTATTACCAGTTAATGCGTTATATGCGTCATGATAGTTTAAAAAGTACATTCATTCTCCATTAACTTTAGTACGATAAGTCATATAAACCCCATCACTAATGACATTTTCAAAACTTACCACTTGATCATTTCAACTAGCAATTTCATCTTTGTGAACATAACGAGCTTGTAAATCAATTTTTTGTTGTAGTTTACGCACCGCTTCATCTTCATTGTTACCTGAAACTTCATAGTTACCATAAACATCATAGGCAAAGTATTTTTTACTTAAAATACTTCTCTCAATTTGAAATAGTTTTTCTTGTGCTTCTGCTTGAGTTTGAGCTAATGAAATTCCATCAATTGAGGAGTGGTTTCTTTCCCCGGTGAAAGTATACATTAAACGAATATCTTGTTTTCCTTGTAGGTAAAAGTAATTTTCTAACTCTTCACTTGTGGCATCAAAATTGTTATTAATTCGGTAAAGATTGTTACCATGTTGATCTGTACCTACATATCTTTTATATAAATCTGGTTTAACAGTATTGTGATAGTAATCTAGACCATCAGATAAAGAGTAGTCATAACCCTTTCGTCCATTAACATCATATAAAAAGTCTTTTTTAACCCCATACTTGTTAAATTCTCCTCTCTCAACTCCTTTAAAGTTTAAGAATTCATTTTTAACAAAGTATGGAAATCAAATTGAGTACATGTTTAAAACATCTTGGCTTCTAATATCATGAGCGCTATTAATTGCATAATTTAGACCAGTTGATTCATAAATATTATATTGTTCCTTGTTTTCTCCAACCATGTCAGTAATTTTTTTTGAATATAAATTAATTGACGAACCATATACATTCGAAAAACCAATTCGATTAAAATCAACATCAGCACCAAGCGAGCTTCCAGTTTTAGGGAGAAATTTTAATGTTCGCTTTCCATTTTCAGTTTGAAATGTATTTGTATAATAAAACTTTTTTTTACCTCCAGAAGTCTCGGTTCTTTTTGTATAATTTGATTTATCTTGAAAATAATTAGCGTCGTATCCTTTTTTTAAGGAATTGATTTCAACAGCGTTGCTGTTGTAATTCACATCATCAATAATAACATGAACATCATTATATGGTGTAATTTTAATAGTAGAATGAACCCGCCATTGTAATATCTGGGAAACCCCTTATAATACATTTAGGAGGTTCATTTTTTTATGGCAACTAAAGGACAAAAATTTAACAGCTATACTAATGAATTAAAAAAAGAAATAATGGATTATGCAAGAACTGAGGGAAATGTTGTGGCAGGAAAAAAATTCAATATGTCTCACCACACTATCAGGGATTGATTCTATAAGGAAAGAAATAGCATTTCTCCCAACAAGGAACTAAATAAACAAAAAAAAGAAATGGATTCTTTGGAGGAAAAATATGAAATTTTAAAAAAGCTCCATGAATTCTACAAGTCAACAGAAGACAAAAAGTAGAATTCATTCGTGAGGAATTAAAAGATCATAAGTTAAAAATTTTACTTGAAGTTTGTGAATTAAAGCGTTCTTATTGAAATCGTTTCAAAAATAAAGACTGAACGATTATTAAAGATCAATTTCATATTGATACGCTTTGAAAAATTTTTAAAGAAAACAAGGAACAGTTTGGTTACAGACAATTAACCAAATTTACTAACGAATACTACGAATCAATTGGTTTACCAAGAATTAATCATAAAAAAGTACTTAGAATTATGAAAGAACAAGGAATTATTTCAAAATATGTCAGGAAATATATTTACAAAAGACGAAAAGCTAAAGTAAATAAAATTTGAGATTTTCCAGACTTGGTTAAAAGAAAATATAATATTCAAAAGGAACTTACAGTTTTATATACAGATGTAACATACTTAGTTTTAAATGGAAAAAGAATGTATCAATCAACAATTATTGATGCTTGTACAAAACAAATAATAGATTTTCAAATTTCTAAATTTAACGATTTAAAATTGGTTTTAGATAATTTTAATGCTGCAGTGATTAGAATAAAAAAAATTAATTCTAGCACAAACGGAATTATAATTCATTCTGACCACGGATCACAATATATCTCAAATGCTTACAAAAATAGATGTCATGCAGAAGGGATCAAAATTTCTATGGGAAGAGTCGGTCAATGTAGTGATAACGTTGTAATTGAAAGCTTTCACGCTCTTTTAAAGAAAGGAACAATTCATAATAATGAATATACAGATATTAATGCCTACGTTACTGATGTCATTGATTGAAATAACTGATATATATTTAAAAAAAATAAAAAGCTTATTGAAATTTTTCAATAAAGCTCTTTGCATATTAATATGGGTTCATTCTAATAGATCTTGATGTTTTAAAATCAATATAGTCTTGATAGTTTAAATCATCTTCAATTCCCTCGGTTGCCCCTTTGCGATTAAATGACACTCAGCTATCACGAAATTTATTATAAACATTAGTTTCTATTTTTTGGTTATCCCCAAATAACTTATCATTTTTGGTGAAGTTACTTGGTTTGACATAGTAACCATCGAGAAAAGTGCTTTTCAGTTCTTCTTGATCTTTTGTATTAAATAAATTGTAATAACGGTTATCAACTTGATAATATAATGATTTTTCCAATCCCGAAGTATAAATAAAGTTATCTTTAGCCTCAGTTGGTGAATCATATCACCCTTGATAGTCGTAACTGTATTTTTGGCGGACCAAACCTTTATTTGTAAAAGAATTTAAAGACTTTTCTCTTGAAGTTTGGGCGTTTCCAAAAGCATCACGATAAATTAATTGGAAATCCTCAAAATCGGTTCCATACATTTTATCTTTGTCTAGAATATTATTTTGGTGATCTTTAATTATTTTATTTAAATTCGAAGATGTTGTTTGTTCTTGAATTAAATCATTGTTATAAATATAATTATCTAATTCCTCACGACCACTAAATTCTTGTCCTTGAAATTCATAAATATCTTCACTTGAAATGACCTTTGATTTTGAAGCTATTAAATTTTTCATTGATTCAACTTCATATTCATGATCTGATTGGGATATGGGATTATCAGCCACCATTACAGCCGTAGAAGCACCAACTGATAAAGCCATTTGACTACTTAATAATATTTTAAATAAACTCATTGACATATTAATGCACCATTTCCTTTCCGTTTACTACTTTAGTATTTTCTCTAACTCAGTTGATAAATTCTTCTTCTGAGGCAAATACTTCTCCGTTATAAGTTATTTGATAGTTAACTACTTCGTCAATATTTAACTCAAAATTATTTTTTCTTAAAACAAAATAATAAGCATCATCATAGGTTTTAAAGTATCTTTGTCTTGACCCATCAACAATTGAGTAAAATTTATTTTGTCCTCCATTTTGGGCATCTAATTTATCAAAGTTGGTATTGGCGATTAAATCACTTGATAAAACTACTTTTTCATTAATGTAAGTATTTTTAATATAATTATTTTGAACTGTAATCATTTCTTCAAAAGAATCATAGTTTCGTTTGATGGAATCTTTATCTTTTCACTGATATTTTTTAACAAAATTTCTTTTTGTAATGTTTTCACGCATGCTATTTAAAGCATCAATACTATTGTCAAATTTGTTTCCAAATCCATCTGTGAAATACTTTTGTTTCATATTAGCATAGTATTTTTGAAAGATTTGATCTATGAAAATATCTAACTGTTCCTCTTTTGAAAGATAATTTTCAGTATCGTTATTTATAATCCCTTCTTCAGTTTTGTCCATGATACTAATATTAAACTGTTGGATTTCGGTATACTCCTCTGGATCGCGAATCATTAGAGTTTTCAAATAATTTATTGCATCTATTTGGTTCGTAAAGTAGCTTCCTCTAACTCTAAAACCACTTTCATTTTGATTTGTATTAACACTATCGTATAACTTCATTTTAGTTAGAGCTTTTCCCGGACTTGGTTTATGTAATTCTCAACCAAAATAGCCAATTGATAAGTAAGTATATAAAATTTCTTGTCCATCACCAAAATCAATTCCTAGTGTTTTGTATTTATATGGTGATAATTTGTTTCCCAAATCCCAAATTTGTTGAGCAGTATTAAATTTACCAGTTAAATTTTCTAATCCCGCTTTTGCAGCCGGTTTTGTTGTTGTAATTTTTCTCTCAGCAGTTATCGCAATATCGTTTGTTCTTTCATAATTTTTTTCAATAACTTTTTCTCTAGAATAAAAATTACCATCATCAAGAAGTATCATATCAGATTCTTTATATTTATTTTTGATTACTTGATTTTGGGCTTCTACAATTGTTAATTTATCTTCGTAAGTTACTTCTACATCTTTTGGTCTACCTTTTGCATCGTAGTATTTGCTTACCAATCCATCTAAACCAGACATCGGATTCATAATGGCATCTCCTAGTTCAGTAGTTTTTTTAATAACATTAACAAAAGCTAATCTTGTGTCATCTTTTTTATATTGAAAACTGCTAGGATTTAGAAAGACATCGATAATATCGTTAACACCAATTTTTGGATTGTTTATATCAAATAATTCAGCATAAATTTCTTCCATTCTTTCATCATCTGAGGTAATTACTTGTTTTAAAACTTTTTTGCATTCATCTTCAAACTTTTGCATGTCTCCATCTTTGCCATCTGAACCTAAATTATTTTTTACCAAAGACAAATTTGATAATTTTCTAAAAAATACTAGAGTTTTAGTTTGAGAATCCATGTCCTTGGCTTTGGAATTAATTTCATCTTCAAATTTTTTTAAATTAAGCCCGTCATCATCTGCTTCTAAATCTATATCCGCAAGATTTGCAACGTTTTCTTTAAAAAAGTTAAACTCATCTGTGTTGTTATTGAAAACGTCTTTTTCGAGAGTCCAAGCCTCTGTTTTATCGTTTAGAGCCCTTGTCAATGAATCCAAGCCATTGTACATTTCCGACATAAACATCATTGAAGATAATAACGCATTGATTTTAGTTTCTTCTTTGAGTTTTCATCCTTTTTGTATTTTTCCATCAATTGTATCTTCTGCCTCATTTGTTTCTATATATTGGCTTCCACTATAAGAACCAAAACCCAAATTATTAATATTGATTCAATATGCTGTTTTATTTGGTTCAAAAGGGAAAATATTATCCTTGTAAACTTGATCATCACTTGTCAAATTAATACTTTGCAAATTGGCTGGTGCAAAATTGCTTCACTCATAGTCTTTGTAGCGATATTTGTAAGTTGAACTACTTTTTAATCATTGTTTGACGGCTCCTTCATCTTGGCATGAACCAGAGACCAAATAACAATCACTTTCCTCGCCATTTTCAAGAGATTCTTTTTTCATATTTTCTAGATACTGAATAGCCTCGCTTTCATTATAAAATTCTAATTGTTCAGTTGAATTTTTATTGAGATTTTCCATTAAAATTACTTCATCATAATTTTGAAAAGTTTTAGCCGCTTCATCTATATCAACATAAGAAAATCCATTTCTTCCTTTATAAACTTTTTTAAGTTGACCGTTATTCTCGGTTTTTACATTTGCTGATAACTCCCCAGAATTTGAAATTACATAATCATTTACATTTTTGTAAGTACTTTCTTCCTTAAGTTGAGAATCTAAAATCATTTTATCAATGACATCATTTCTTTCTGAAAATGAATAGACATTATTGTTATATTTGTAATAATAGTTACGATCACTTGATTCCAGTTTTCGACTGTTTGAAAGCGCATACTCCACAGCTTCAGATTGACTTCCAAAGTTAATTCCTTCAAAATTGAATAATTGTTGTGTAGTTTTTGGAATTGCGACCAAAGCACCGGTTGCTATTACCGAAACCATAAAAAATGATGTAAATATGTGTTTATTATATAGTTTCATATTTTTTTGTTTTTTAAGAGTGTTATTTTTTTTCATAATTTTTCTCCTTTATACAAAAACATTATATTCCATTTTTCTAAAAAATAAATAAATATATGGAAAAAATTTAATTTTTTTTCTGAAATGCGAAAAATTAGTTTAATATAATAATAGTAATGAGAGAAGGAAAATTATGAAAAAACTATTAAGCACATTGGCTGCTTTAGGGCTAGTAGCAACGTCAACAACTGGGGTAGTTTCTTGTTTTGAAACTCCAGTTAAAAAAATGGAATTAAATTCCAAAAACTTAGATGCCTGAGTAAAAGAGCAAAAATTTGAATATGTAGGAGAATTTTATTTTTTCGATGGGGTGGTAGGCGACAAAGATGAATGACCATTATTAAGTAATATCATTGGGTATAAAATAAAAAATGTTATATCAGAAATGATGTTTAAATCATTTGAATATCCAGGCAACGAGGTTTTGAACATAAGAGTTTCAGACGATTATAAAGATTTTAAGGAAAAAATTAATAGCGAAAAACCTTTTAAAAGTGGTCAAGAATATAAATTTAAATTTGATTTAAAAATCACAAATATATTAGGTGGAGAAACCCATGAATATAAAGACATTGAATTTACTTTTAATCAAACAAAAAAAATAGATAGAAACGAAAAACTAGATTCAAAAACCATTCACTATATGCTAAGTAACTATGATCGCGGGTATGAAAATGATAAAGGTAACCCGTTTTCTTGGAAATATCAATCTAGTCAAAAAAAATTGAAATCATTAATTAAGGAAGGTAAAACTGAAGAAGCAAAAGCATTAATAAAGGAGGAATTAGATTTATATTCTACAGAAAAATCAGCGTTCCGTTTACCTTATAAGGAATTTTATTTTACCTCAGAAGTTAACGAATTTACAACTAGAGAAATAATTGATGGTACTGATTTTATGAAAATAACTTTTACAGCCACATCAACTTTTTATAATTTAGATGGTAAAACTGAAGATTGAGAATCTACTTGAATTATTTAGTTAATTTAAATAAAAACATAATAAGTTTAAATTATTATTAATTGCAATGCTTAAATTTTATAGGAAAGAAGGAAATTTATGAAAAAACTATTGAGCGTATTGGCTGCTTTGGGGCTAGTGACAACATCAACAACTGGAGTAGTTTCTTGTTTTGAAACACCAGTTAAAAAAATGGATTTGAATACCGAAAACTTAGATGCTTGAGTAAAAGAACAAAAATTTGAATATATAGGAGAATTTTATTTTTTTGACGGTGTAGAAGGAGAAAGTAAAGAATGGTTGTGATTGGATTCTAGAATTGCAGAAAAAATAAAAAATGTTATATCGGAAATGATGCTTAAATCTTTTGAATATCCACAAAATGAAGTTTTAAACATAAAGGTGTCGGTAGATTATGATGATTTAATAGAAAAAATTAATAGCGAGAAACCTTTTAAAAGTGGTCAAAAATACATATTTAAATTTGATCTAAAAATTAAAAATATTATTGACGGTAAAATTTATGAATATAAAGACATTGATTTTACTTTTAATCAAACAAAAAAAATAGACAGAAATGGTAAAATTGATTCAAAAACAATTCACTATATGTTAAGTAGTTATGATCATGGGTATGAAAATGATGAAAATAACCCATTTTCTTGGAAATATAAACCCGATCAAAAAGAATTAAAATCATTAATAAAGGATGGTAAAATTGAGGAAGCAAAGTTAAAAATAAAAGATGACTTAGATTTATATTCTGATGAATACGATGCAAGTCTAGGACTTCCTTATGAGGAACTTCTCTTCACCTCAAAAGTTAATGAATTTAAAACTAGAGAAATAATTGATGGTACTGATTTTATGAAGATTACTTTTACAGCCACATCAACCTTTGATAAGTTAGATGGTCAAACCGAAGATTGAGAATCTACTTGAATTATTTAAAAAAAATATACTTAAAAACTGTTTATGAATTGAAATTGCATAAACAGTTTTTTAGTTTCTTCCTTAAGTTTTCATCCTTTTTGTATTTTTCCATCAATTGTGGCCTCTGCCTCATTTGTTTCTATATATTGGCTTCCACTATAAGAACCAAAACCCAAATTATTAATATTAATTCAGTATGCTGTTTTATTTGGTTCAAAAGGGAAAATATTATCCTTGTAAACTTGATCATCACTTGTTAAATTAATACTTTGCAAATTTGCTGGTGCAAAATTGCTTCACTCATAGTCTTTATAACGATATTTATAAGTAGAGCTACTTTTCAATCATTGCTTAACAGCTCCTTCATCTTGGCATGAACCAGAAACCAAATAACAGTCACTTTCTTCACCATTATCAAGAGATTCTTTTTTCATATTTTCTAAATACTGAATAGCCTCGCTTTCATTATAAAATTCTAATTGTTCAGTAGAATTTTTGTTGAGATTTTCCATCAAAATTACTTCATCATAATTTTGAAAAGTTCTGGCTGCTTCATCTATATCAACATAAGAAAATCCATTTCTTCCCTTATAAACTTTCTTAAGTTCATCGTTATTCTCGGTTTTTACATTGGCTGACAACTCCCCAGAATTTGAAATTACATAATCATTTACATTTTTATAAGTACTTTCTTCTCTAAGTTGAGAGTCTAAAATCATTTTGTCAATTACAGCATTTCTTTCTGAAAATGAATAAACCTTATTGTTATATTTGTAATAATAGTTACGATCATTTGATTCTAGTCTGCGACTATTTGAAAGTGCGTATTCAACAGCTTCAGATTGACTACCAAAGTTAATTCCTTCGAAATTGAATAATTGTTGTGTAGTTTTTGGAATTGCAACCAAAGCTCCGATCGCTATTACTGAAACCATAAAAAATGATGTAAATATGTGTTTATTATAAAGTTTCGTATTTTTTTGTTTTCTAAGAGTGTTATTTTTTTTCATAATTTTTCTCCTTTATACAAAAACATTATATTCCAATTTTCTAAAAAATAAATAAATATATGGAAAAAATTTAATTTTTTTTCTAAAAAGCGAAAAATTAGTTTACTATAATAATAGTAAGGAAAGAAGGAAAATTATGAAAAAACTATTAAGCATACTGGCTGCTTTGGGGATAATAACAACATCAACAACTGGGGTAGTTTCTTGTTTTGAAAAACCAGTTAAAAAAATGGAATTAAATACCGAAAACTTAGATGCCTGAGTAAGGGAACAAAAATTCGAATATGTAGGAGAATTTTATTTATTTGACGATTTAAATGAGGAAGGAAACCAGGAATGAGTTTCTTTAATGGAGGTTTTTAAGGATAAAATAAGAAACACTATTGCAGAAGCAATGCTAAAATCATTTGAATATCCAGAAAAAGAATTAATAGACTTATATGTTCGTGTAAGTTACAGCGACTATAAAGAACAAATAAACGATCAGAACCGTTTTAAAAGTGGACATGAATATAAATTTAAATTTGATCTAGACGTCAACTATTTGAATAGTAAGGAAACCTTGGAATTCAAAAAGCTTGAATTTACTTTTAAACAGACCAATACACTTACAAAAAGGGATGAAATTAGTTCAAAATCTCTTCATTACATGTTAAGTAATTGTGACGGCTATGAAAATAAGGAAAGTAATCCATTTTCTTGAAAGTACAAAAGTGGGGAAAAAGAATTGAGAGAGCTTATAAAAACTGGCAATACTGAAGAAGCAAAACAAGTGATAGAACATAAACTAGACTACTATTCAACCGGAAAGAATTCAGATAAATTACCTTATAAGGAAATTTATTTCACCTCAAAAGTTAATGAATTTAAAACTAGAGAAGTAATTGATGGAACAGATTTTATGAAGATTACTTTTACAGCCACATCAACATTTGAAAAATTAAATAACCAAACTGAGGATTGAGAATCTACTTGAATTATTTAGTTAATTTAAATAAAAACATAATAAATTTAAATTATTATTAATTTAAATGCTTAAATTTTATAGGAAAGAAGGAAAATTATGAAAAAACTATTAAGCGTATTGGCTGCTTTGGGACTAGTGACAACATCAACAACTGGAGTAGTTTCTTGTTTTGAAACACCAGTTAAAAAAATGGAATTAAATGCGGAAAACTTAGATGCTTGAGTAAAAGAACAAAGATTTGAATATTTAGGAGAGTTTTATTTATTTGATGGGGAAGTAGGTGACAAAAAAGAATGAACCTCATTAAGTTACAGGATTGCGGAGAAAATAAAAAATGTTATATCTGAGATGATGTTTAAAGATTTTCAATATCCGGAAAATGAAGTTTGAAGTATCAGACAAGTTTGGGTGCATTCAGATATTGATGAAAAAATTAATAGTGAAAAACCCTTTAAAAGTGGTCAAGAATACAAAATTAAATTCGATTTAAAAATTAAAAATATAATAGGCGGAGAAACTTATGAATATAAAGACATTGATTTTACTTTCAATCAAACAAAAAAAATAGACAGAAATGGTAAAATTGATTCAAAAACAATTCACTACATGCTAAGTAGCTATGATCACGGGTATGAAAATAGTGAGAATAATCCCTTTTCATGGGAATACCAATCTAGTCAAAAAGAATTAAAAGAATTAATCAAGGACGGTAAAACTGAGGAAGCAAAACTAAAAATAGAGGAAAAATTAGATTTATATTCTAAAGAGGATTCCGCATTAGGGCTTCCTTATAAGGAACTATTCTTCACCTCAAAAGTTAATGAATTTAAAACTAGAGAAATAATTAATGGTACTGATTTTATGAAAATAACTTTTACAGCCACATCAACCTTTGATAATTTAGATGGTCAAACTGAAAATTGAGAATCTACTTGAATTATTTAAAAACAATATACTTAAAAACTGTTTATGAATTGAAATTGCATAAACAGTTTTTTAGTTTCTTCTTTGAGTTTTCAACCATTTTGTATTTTTCCATCAATTGTACTTTCTGCTTCATTTGTTTCTATATACTGACTTCCACTATAAGAACCAAAACCAAAATTATTTATATTGATTCAATATGCTGTTTTATTTGGTTCAAAAGGAAAAATATTATCCTTGTAAACTTGGTCATCACTTGTTAAATTGATACTTTGCAAATTAGCTGGTGCAAAATTGCTTCACTCATAGTCTATTTTGTCCTGGTATTAAAAATTTAATAACTTTCAAATTTCATTTTTATTTGGATTTTCTACCTCTTGGACAGCGATATCTCAACGAGGATTAATTAAGATTTTCTTTAAAACTTTTGATGAAGAATTTTGCGATCAAAGTTTTTCATATAAAAACAATAACCCCTTGCTTCTGTCCTCAAAGTTAGTTTGCCCCGTTCTAATATCAACAATAATAACCCCATTATTGGTTTCAAGGACAAATGGTATTTGTCCGATAACAGGATTTTCTTTTCAAATTATTTTAATTACGTTGGTTTGGATTTTACTGACCCCATATTTATAAATAATTTGGTTAAATTCAGTAATAATTCTTTTAGCAATTTGTTGATGAAACTTATCATCACATTCATCCAGTAAAAAAGGGATTAACTTAGTTTTTTTAGCAATTGAATTTTGCAATATTTTTTTAACACAGCTTTCCCTTTCAATTGATTTAGCAATTAATTCCTCTTTAATTTTTAAATCAATATAAGGATATAACTCGTTGACAATATCTTGGGTTGTTGGGATAGTTAATATATTATTTTCAATAAAACTTTTTAGTCTTGAATCGACTTTAAAATTTTGTGAAACCAAAAACTTTCTTGTTTCACAGTCTCATTGAATAGCTTCTAAATGGTCAATCATAAATACCTCTTTTTTAATTATAGCAATAAA
Source organism: Spiroplasma alleghenense (assembly GCF_003363775.1). Lineage (NCBI taxonomy): Bacteria > Bacillati > Mycoplasmatota > Mollicutes > Entomoplasmatales > Spiroplasmataceae > Spiroplasma > Spiroplasma alleghenense. The sequence goes on along the minus strand of NZ_CP031376.1, from coordinate 291,917 downwards.
ATAGTAAAAACTCTCACTTATGTGAGAGTTTTATGAATTATTAATATTTATAGGTTTTACCACAGTGTTCACAAAATTGGCGTCCATCTTTTTGTTGATGGTGGCAATTGTGGTGGTGACTAAAGTTAGCAACTCTAAAGTCATTGTGACGCTGTGAACTATTGTTTCCTGCATTATAAACATGGTGTTTTCTCTTTTGAGAACCACATCCGTTTGGCGAACATCCACAAATATCAAAGTCATTAGCTTTTCGGTTTGGGTTTGAGTTATAACCAAACTTAGGAACACTAGAGTTAATATTATTTAAGTCTGAATAAATTCTTTCAATGTCTTCGCGCAAAATTCTAATTCGATCTGAGTCCATAGTTTTTTCTTGATGAGTTAAAATAGCTAGCATGTTTTCAATTGAACTCATGCGATCTTCAATCTTATCAAAGAATCCATTTTGTTTTGGCACAAAATTTTGATTCATTTGCGGAATTGGTTGTAAGTCATCTGTAAATTCTTTTTGACGTCTTCTTGAATTATTAAAATCAATTAAATCATAATCAGTTTTGTAATCATCTTCAAATTCTGGTGATAATTTGTCAAATGCTGATTTTGGTCTTGAATCTTCAAGTTGATCATTGGTAATTTGTTTTAACTCTTCTCTAATTTGCCCTAATCTTGAGTTTGCTTCATCAAACACATTATTAAGATTTGAGTTATTTAAAACAGGTTTTTCCCCGCGATTAGCTTTATCGATGTTTTCTTTGATTCGAGCTTTCTCTTTGGCTTTTAAATCTTTTTGAGCCTTAGCTTTTTTTCTAATAGCTCTTTTTACCTTAATCATTTTACCATCTTCAATTACTTGAGTCCCTTGAGAATCAAACAGTTCTTTATTTTCGTTTTCTTCAAGAATCAAATCACCCTCAGCGTTATAAATATCTGAGAAATCATAATCAACTAAATTATCATCTGCTTTAACTGGTTGACCACTTGAATAGAAGACTGGTTTATTATCGTTAGTATAAAGCTTTGTACCATTTTTAGCTACTGGAACCACAATCACTTCAATCACTTCATCGTCAAGATTATTTTGCGCAATTTCATCAACACTGATAATTGATTCTTTCACAATTAAAGCACCAGAACTATCAGTTACTTTATTACCTTGTTGGTCAAATAAATGAGGTTTTTTATCAAAATCATCTGATTTAGGATTTAGATTTTTCCCTTTTGCATCAAACATTTCTTCAACAATTGATTCATCAATACTTTTTGCAGTCAATTGATTTCCTTGGCCATCATAAACTGGTTCACCTTTTTTATCAAATAATAAAGTTCCACTTTCAACAATTGGTTCTAATAAAATTAATTCATCAGTTTTTAAGATTGACTCATCAATTTTTTCAATAATAATTGGTTTAGCAATTGGTTTAGTTGTTTCAACCTCTTTAATAGCTTTATTTTCTGTTACAGGTTTTTCTGTTTCTTTAATAGTCTTAGTTTCTGTTACAGGTTTTTTGATAGTTTTAGGTTTACCTTGATCATCAAAAACTGGCTGACCTTTTTTATCCACTAGTTCTTTTGATTCTGCAAAGTTATTGATTGGCTCGCTTTGACTATTATATAAAGTTTCTGGAGCTTTATTCAACTCCTTGCTAAATAACAATGGGGTTCCATCTAAATTATAGACTGGATTTCCATTACTTAAGAATAACGGTTCTCCGTATTCTACAATTGGAGTTTCGATATATTCAATCTTCTCTCCATTTGGTAATGATTTAACTTTGATCTCTTCGGGACTAACTTTAATTTCTTTGGTTTCTAAAACAGGTTTACCTGATTCAGAATAAACTTTTTGGCCCTTGCTGTCGTATAAAGATTTGTCAGAATTTTTATCATCAGCTGTAAATAACAACTTACCAACATTGTCATAAACTGGTTGGTTAATTCTTGAAACCTGTCCATCTGTTAACAATGGCTTTCCACTTGCAGTTTTTACTGGTTCTTGGTTCTTGGTGAATAATTGTGTTCCAACCGGAGCAACCGGAGTTTTGACTTTTGCCAATACAACTGGTTCTTCTTTTTGAGCAGGACTTAAATTATTTTCAACTGGATTTAAAATATTTTTATCTTCTGGTTGATAAACCGTGTTATCATTTAAAACGGCTGAACCACTAATATCGTAAACAGGAATTTGATCTTGGGTAAATAATGATTTTCCATTTTGATAATTTTTTGGATCTTTAAATAAGTTTTGACCGTCTTTATTATAAACTTCTGTTCTTAAAGGTTCGGTTGTTCCTGTTGATTTTAATTGGTCACCTTTTTTGTCATAAACTCGGGTTCCATCTTTTAAGAATAAAGGAATTCCTGATTCAACATTTGGTGTAGAGAAAACTTCAACTTCTTCTCCGTTAGGTAAAGTTTTATTTTTAATATCACTAGGATTTACTAAAACAGTTTTAGGTTCGGTTATTAATTTCCCATCGCTATTTAATACTTGACGACCTTGATTATCAAATAAAGTTTTGTCAATACCTCTATCGCTAGATGAAAATATTAACTCTCTATTAGAATCATAGATACCATCAATAATTGGATTTTTATTTTTTGAAATTATAATCTGCTTACCTGAAGCGTCATAAACAGGTTTCTTATCTTTGTTGTAAAGCAAAGTTCCAATTGGGGCAACTGGTACTTCAATAGTTTTTTCCACTTTAACTTCTTCAAGCATTGAATCCAATTCTTCTTCATGAATTTCAAATTCATCATCATCAAATTCATTTATTTCAATTTCTAAATCATCACTATCTTCTTCTTGAATAAACGCTGCATCTTCGAATAGTTCAAGTTTTTCAACTGGTGCTTTTTTCAAAGTATTATCATTAAATTTATCAATGATTTCATCAGTGTTTTGTTTTTCATTATCTAAGGAAATTAATTTATCTAATTTTGAATCTAATGGTTTCTCAAAAATTTCAGAAATTGGTTCTTTAATAGTTTTTAGTTTTCCATTTTCGTCAAAAGCAATTACCCCATTTTCGGTAACCAAAGTTTTTGTGTTATCAATATTTTTTACCTGTCTACCATCATTTGAATAGTATATCTCCGGAGCCTGCTTTAAAATATCACTTTGTAACAATGGTTGTCCGTCAACTTTGTAAACCGGGGTTCCATCTTTCAGCAATAATGGTTTACCTGATTCTACAGCTGATTTTTCAATGTATTTAATTTCTTGTCCTGAAGATAAGGTTTTAGTTTTAATTTCTTCTGTATTCACAGCAACTTCTTTAGTTTGAAGTACAGGTTTTCCGTCTGGTTTATAAACTTGTTCACCATTCTTGCTGAATAATGATTTATCAATTTTTTCATCCTTTGGATCAAATAATAATTTAGAATCCTTGTCATAAACTGGTTCTCAAATTTTTGCTAATTTTCCATCAGTTGTAAATTGACTTCCATCCGCTTTGTAAACGGGTTCCAAGTCTTTTGTGAACAATGGTGTTCCCATCTCTACAACTGCTGTTTTTATTTTTGCAGTAGTTTGAGTTGGTCTTTCAAATTTTTGAATTGGCTGAGATAAATCAGTTTTTGTTTCCAAAATAGGTTCTTTAATAGTTTTTAGTTTTCCTTTTTCGTCAAAAACGGTTACACCTTTTTCATTTGTTAAAATTTTTGAATTATCAGGATTGCTAATTAAGTTCCCATTTTCTGAATAATATTTTTCTGGAGCAATTGCAAGTTGCTTATCAAAGATTAATGGAGTTTTATCAGCATTATAAACCGGGGTTTTATCTTTTAGCAATAAGGGTTCACCATAATTAATAATCGGTTTCTCTAAATAATTGACTTTTTCACCACTAGGTAAAACTTTAGTTTTAATTTCTTCTGGATCAACTTTAATTTCTTTTGTTTCTAGAACGGGCTTTCCGTTATCCTTATATACTTGTTGACCCACATTGTTAAATAATGATTTATCTATGGATTCATCGTCAGGAGCAAATATAATCTGTCTATTTTTATCATAAATTGGATAATTAACTTTTCCTAAATCTCCATTAAATAAAACAGGTTGATTTTTCTCATCAAAAACTGGTTCCTGGTCTTTAGTAAATAACTGAGTGCCTACTAATGCAACAGGTGATTTAACTTTAGCAATTACTGTTTCATTTTTTTGCAATTTATTTGAGCTATATTTATCATTTTCACTCAAATTATCTTTATTTATAATTTCTTTTTCGTCAAATGATTCCTTAGTTGGAGGTACTTGTTCTAAGTTTTTTGAAGCGCTTTCTTCTACTTGTTTGTAATCTTGTGCATCTTCCTCGATAAATCCATTTTCATCTTTTTCAGAAACCATGTTTGAATCATTTTCAAGAGATAAATTTTTATTTTCATTTTCGCTTACAAAATCACTTTTACCCGAAATTACTTTTGTAATCGGCTCTTTAATTGTTTTTAACTTTCCTTTTTCATCAAAAACAACTACACCATTGCTATCAACTAAAGTTTGATTTTCATTCTTATTATTTATTTCATTTCCTGAAATTGTAAATAATTTTTCCGGAGCTGCCTTTAATTCACTTGATAATAACAGCGGGGTTTTATCAGCATTATAAACCGGGGTTTTATCAGCTAAAAACAATTGTTCGTTTAATTCTACAATTGGTTTTTCAATATATTTAATTTCTTCTCCCGAAGGTAATTTCTTGATTTTGATATCTTGACTTCTTAATTTTACTTCTTTGTTTTCTAAAACAGGTTTACCATTTTCTTGATAAATCTGACTACCATTTTTATCAAATAATGATTTATCTGTACTTTCATCAGTGGGAGCAAATAATACCTCACCATTTTTTGTGTAAAGAACTTCAGAAATTTTAGCCAATTGTCCATCAGTCATAATTGGTTCACCATTTTTACTAAATACAGGTTCCTGGTTTTTAGTAAATAACTGTGTTCCTGTTGGAGCCACCGGACTTTTAACTATCGCAATAAATTCTTCATCTTCATGATTTAAAACTTTCGAATCTGATAATGGTTTATCAATTTTATTTAACTGAATATCATTTTCTGGTTCAACACTACCAAGGATATCTTCTTTCAATATTCTTTGACCTGTTTCGCTGTAAGCTTCTTTTCCAAATTTATCAAATAAAACTTTTCCGTCTTTAGATTTTTCTATGTCCCTGGTGATATCTTTACCTTTTTTGTTGAATAATTTTTGATCAATTAATTCATTATTTGGTTTAGATACAAGCGGTTCTCCTAGTTGGTTGTAGACTGGCGTTCCATCTTTTAAGAATAATTGTTGGTCTGCATCTACGTTTGGAGTTTTAACAACTTCAATAATTTGTCCATTTTCTAAGGTTTTTGTCTCAATAGTTTCTGGATTAAACGAAGTAGTTTGAGTGTCACAAACTGCTTCAAAGTTTCTATCAAATAATTGTTGTCCCTTCTTACTATAAAGAGATTTATCAGTTTCTAAATCTTCTGGATTAAATATGACATTTCCTTTTTTATCAAAAACTGGATCAATTATTTTTAAATCCGATTTACTTGTTAATAATTGATTTCCATCTATATCATAAACAGGTTTACCAGTTTTGGTAAATAAAGGTTCTCCTTCTTTTGCAATTGGAGTTTTGACTTCCCTTTGAACAAGAATGGGTTTTTCAAAGTTTGGTTCTAAAATATTAGCAATTTTTTCATCGTTTAATTTATTTTTATCGTTTAATTTATTTACAGGTTTTTCTTCTAAAGTAATTTGTGCAACTTTTAAATTACCATTTTCATCAAAGGCTACTAATCCATTTTCATCAATTAAAACTTTTTTATTTTCTGGGTATTTTATTTGATTATTATTTTTGTTAAATATTTTTTCTGGTGAATTTTTTTCAGATTTTTGTAAAGTTAATGGGGTCCCATCTTCTTTATAAACCGGAGTGCCGTCAGTTAAATACAATTGTTCGTTTAAGTTTACAATTGGTTTTTCAATATATTTAATTTCTTCTCCATTTTGTGAAGTTTTTGTCTTAATTTCTTCGGCGACAATTTCAATCTCTTTAACTTCTAAAACGGGTTGACCTTTCTTAGTGAAAACTTCCTTACCATTTTTATCAAACAGCGATTTATTATTTTCATTATTTAAAGGGTCAATCAAAATTTGTAAGTCTTTATTGTAAAGTGGTTCTTGAATTGCAGAAATTGAACCATCAGTTATAAATGGTTCCCCAGTTTTTGTAAACACAGGTTCTTGGTTTTCGGTAAATAATTGAGTACCAGCCTTAACAACGGGTTCGCTGATCATGGCTAAAACAGTCGTTTGAATAGTGCCCTCTGTTGTACCATTAGCTAAATTAGTTTTATTTAATAAGTTTGGATTAATATTTTCTTTTAGTGGTTCCCCGTTTTTATTAGCAATCTGTCTTCCTTCTTTAGTGAATAATGCTTTTTTGTTTTCTTGCAATTTTAAAGGCTTACCTTTTTTATCAAATTTTTTCTCTAAAATAACTTCATTAATATTATTTTCCCTTACAAGTAATGGTTCTTTTTTTGCATTAAAAATTTGATTACCATCGATATCAAAAACTGGGGTTGGCTTTGAAATCTCTTTAATATTAACTTCTGCCAGTGTCCCATCGCTGTCTACAATTTTATTTTTATTAAAATCATATAAAGATAAATCGGATTTTTTAATTTCACTTTCACTAAATAATGGTTGAGATTTTTCGTTAAATAAGTTCGAGTAAATAATAGAGTTTATATTTTCTTCGATTACAAACTGTTCTTTATTTTTGCCATAAACTGGTCGACCTTTTTTATCAAAAACCAGCGTTCCAATCATAGCAAGTTTTTTTTCTGTGCCCAACGTTTTTGGTTCAACAAGGGTTTCTGAAGCATTTTCAGAATTAGAATTTACTTCAATTGGTAAACTGCAAATTGTTTTTTGTTCGTCTAATAAATTTCCATCGGAATTAAATATTGGATTTTTATTACGATCAAAAGCCGAAAGATCGGGATGCTTTTCTTTTTTAAATGCTGGTTTACCCTTTGCATTAAATACTTTTGATGGATCAATTTTTTCAAATCCAGGATTTGCAACCAATTGTTCTCCCTCTTCATTAAATAAAGGCTCATTGTTTCTATCGAATAATAAAATTGGTTTTTCTAAATTACTAGTGTTTGCTAAAGTTTCTTCAGTTAATTTTATTGATTGTAAATTATCATCATGATATTCAACCAAAACATCTTTATAGATTAATTCTCCTGATCTTGTAAATACTTGCTCTTTGTCAGCTGAAAAAAGAGCCAGTCCAAAAACTTGATTTTCTTTATTCTTAAGTATACTTCTACCCTTGCTATCAAAAACATTTTTAGGATCTAATGTTTGGATTTTTGTATCCAATAAAAGACGATTTTTATTTTTATCAAATACTGGGCTATTATTGCAGTCAAATAAAAGAATTCCATCTTCCTTAATTGGCTTTTTAATGAATTTAACTTCTTCTTTAAATTCGTCTGGAATCGAGAGTTCTTTCTCAACTATAAAACCATTCTTATCAAAAATAAGATTTCTTTGGCTATCAAAAAGTTCAATGTCTGATTTATTAGCCTTAGTTAAAGGTTTACCATTGCTGTTTAATACACCTGAATAGTCTAGAGCAGCTAAGTTTTCACTAAATTCCAAAGGTTCACGGCTTTCATTAAAAACTAATTTTCCATTTTTATCAAAAAGTAGCGTTCCATTGTTTCCAGATGGTTTTTTGATTATTATTAAAGGCTCTTCTTGCTTAACTGGTACAGATGCAATATCCTCTTCGATTACTTCTAATTCAGTTGAGTTAACTGGTAATGATTCTTTTATTTGTGCATAATATTCAGCTGCAGGAATTCCTTTTATTGGGGTTGAGGGTTTTTCTTCATCTTCTAAAACATCAAGTGACTTAAATCCGTTTTTATTGAATAAAGCTTTTGTATAAGGAAGTTTTTCAGCGTCCAAAATAAATTGATCTCCATTGATATCAAATACTTCTGTTTCTGGAATTTGGGCGTTAACTCCATCAGTTTCCAACTGTTTTCCGTCTGCATCAAAAACCGGGTTTCCATGTCAGTCATAAAGTTTAGTTCCTATTGGATCTTTTGGTTGAGGAATAAATTTGATATATTGGGTATCATCTTTTTTGGTTTTTGGTTTTTGGTCTTCAAATTTAATTTTAACTTCTTCCACTATAAAATTACCAAGTTCATCATAAACTTGATCGCCTAATCAATCAAATAAAGAGTATCCGTATGGAAGTTCTTTGTCATCACTAAATAGAGGTTGAAAATCTTCGTCATAAACATTATTAATGTTTAATTTTTTCATTTCTGGACTCGCAATTAATTGTTCTTTTAAACCATTATAAACTGGTCGACCATTTCAATCAAATAGTGCATGCTCCTTAATGAAGTTAGCTGTACTTGTATCTTCGATTTGAACAGGTTTACCTTCAACTGTATCATTAATATTTTGAAATGTCACATCAAAATCATCATCTGTTATTGTGTAGTCGGTGTAATCTTCACCATCAACATCTTCTTCGATTATTTCATTAGTCTTATTTTCAACAATTGCTTCAGGTTCTTGAAGTACTTCTGTAAATTCTTCAAAATTAACAAAGTCGTCTAGAACTTTTTGAGTATCTTGAATGTCTTTAATAACTTTTTTGTAAACAACTTCTTGAGCTTCCATTGTTTCGACATAATTTTTTTCTGATAAATCTAATTCTAGAGGTTTATCAACAGTTAAGAATGGAACTCCTGATTCTTTAACATCAATCTCGTTATAAGTCATTTCTCCAGCGTCTTCTTGATAGTATTTTTTCTCATAAACATTAATAAAGTAATTAACACGAGCAACGCGGTATCGATCTGCAAGTTTTAATTCCTCAAATAATTCATTAACATCTTTTACCAAATAGTTATATTCATTTTGAAGTTTTTCAATTTTTCTTTCTGAAATCAATCCATCGCTGATTAAATCTATGTTACGATTATGAATAATTTTCAAGTTATTGATTTCTTCTAATCAGTAAGAATATAGGCGTTGGTACTTTCTGTTATTAACTCTTGAAGGATCAAAAATTGGTCCGATAATTTCTCTAAATTTAATTTCTTCTTTTGAAGAAACAACTGTATTATCAATCTGGGCTTTTTTAATATAGTCTTCATTTAAATAGTCAACTTTTGCAACTATAAAATTGTCAGCTAATTGTAAGTATCTTGCAATACTATTTACCTTGCTAACTTTTTGGTTATATAACGATGACTCGCGGCGAATTTTCATTAATTCCCATTTTCCCTGACGAATCATGGTTAAATTATAGTTATTCATTTTCTTAATTTGATTAATTAATTCTAATCAATCAATATAAACCTTTTGGTACTTATGACATAAAATTTTACCAGGTTCATAAATTGGACCTTTTATATCTTCGAAGGCCACTCGGCGATTAACATAAGTTGCAGTTGTGGCAATCATTTCATTTCCAACTGAAAAAATACTATTTACATAATCAACATAGGCAATTAAAAAAGAGTCAGCCAATTTTAATGACTTAGCAATCTTATTAACGGCATACGCCATATCATTATGATTGTTTTGCATTCTGGTTAATTGGTTAACTTTTAAATTTTGAATTTTAATTTTTGCAATATTTTTATTATTTAAGATATGAAGAAATTCAACCTTGTCCATTCAGCTAATGTACAATTTTTGATATCGTGAATTGTTAACATTTCACGGTTCATTTACTGGTCATTTGATATCTTTTAAACTAACTTTATCATTGCTATTTTCATTAGCTTCTTTAATTAAATTTTTTGTATAAACTTTGATTGGTGAATTTTTCATTTTCTAGCATTCCTTTCTTACAAAAATCGAAATTATCATTCTTTTTCATCTTCGAAATAAGTTTTTTTGTATTTGTTAGTTCCCATTTCTTTTTTAGAATCTCAAGTACCGAAACGTTTTTTCCAGCTTCGACGCCCCTCTTTGTTAACTTCTTTTTCAAACTTCTTCTCTTCTTTGTATATAATCATTAAATTTCGTTCTTCTGAATAGTTATTAATTGCTTCTACATCAAATAAAATTATCTCCATCATCACAAGAGCAACTATTAATAAAATTGCTGATACAATTGCAAATAGGTTTCCAAAAATGAAACAAACAATAATTACAAGTATTATTAAAACCTTAATAAAAGGTAATGATATTTTTTGGCGTTTTTTAATTCTAACAAATTCTATTATGCAAATGCTAATCAAAACTGCCCCAAATACTACATAAAGAATTGGTAAGATAAAGTTGAAAAATTCATATCCTCATGCCGGGTCTGTTCCAGGATCTAAAGCTTTGACTCCAAGTACCTGATTATATAAAAAGTTTTTTCAAGATTCTAAGAAATTTCCTTCTTCAAGATTTCCGGATATCAAAATAACAATTCCACCAACAATGAAAATTATAGATGCAATAAATACAATTACTCATGAAATCACCGCTACAGCTACAAACATATAAATCTTACCTTTCTAATGATAATTTAACGTTACTTTTATTTTTTGTTTTTAAAAGGATTTTGAAATCCCGCACGACCATTGTCTGTGTTTACTGAGTCCATTAAAATTTCAGGGTCAAATATAGTTTGCTCAACTCCGTCACTACGTCGCAGGAATGATGAACGGGCAATTTTTGGTTCTTTTATAACCGGTAATTCTTCTTCGTCATCCATTTCCATGGTGTAGTCCCCAAATAGAGGTCCTAGATTCAATTTGCTAATAGTTTTTGTTTCTTCTTCTGCTTGATTATTTTTGATATTTTGCTTTTTGTTTCTAACAGATTCTAGGGCTTTTAATTCCTCAAATCTCTCCATACTTTCTGAAGGAATCTCTATAGTATTTTCGACGCTAAAGTCAGGTATTTTCACATTCAATATTTTTTCGATTTTAGGACTTTTCTTAGGTAGTTCAACAGTTTCTTGGACCAATTGATCTGCAATTTCTTTTGCAATTTCATCTTCTTTTCAATCTGGTTTTGGAGGACAAACAGCCAAGACTGGCTCTCTAACTTTTTCTTCTTCTAATTTCATTGGTTGAGTTTTTTCAATGAAGTCATCAAATTGTTCAAAGAAAATAGTTTCATTATTATCAAATTCTGCTGGCTCCAAAATATTGCGGCAGTCAATTAAACCGTCAAAAAGTGTATATCAATTTTGAATATAATCACTTATGTAATTTTGATAGTGAGCTGTGATTAAATTAGGGTTAATTTCGATCAATACTTTTATGTTTGGTACGCGGCTAAAAATTGTTGTTACAAAAGAAACCATTGAATTAACATCTTCAAATTCCAATCCTCTGAAATCGCGAATTAAAATTACTAGTGGTTCACGATAAGCATAGGCCTCAAATACCTCGTTAAATTCAAGTCTAATTGCCTCTAATGGGTCATCAAAATCCAGGCTCTCTTCAAAATCGTAACAAAAGTCAGCGTCTCCCTTACCATAGTTTAAAGCTGATAGTAAAACCGAGATTCTTTCCCAAAGAACTTTCTTATCTTCAATTTTTACAACAGGCATGTGATTTATAAATTGTTTTAAGAAAAAAGAAAAAGGTCCGTTATACAGATAAACTTTTTTAGCCTCTATATTAATTATGTTAACCGATCCAGCTCCTGATTTAATGTTAAATATCTCATTGCCAACTTCTTCTTGGTTTCCCAATAGTGCAAAAAATTGTTTTTTGTTGTGAACACTTCTTAAAGAATCGATTACCTCATCAATTGAAATTGTTTTCAAATTTAAACCTCCATTACGAGCAGTTTTATCTGAATTTTTATTATTTTTATCAAAACCACTTTTTGAATTTTTAACTTCGTTTTCAGGACGATTGTATTTGTAATTCTTTTCTAAAGCGGCCTTTTTAGTTTTATTATTCATAGATAGACCCTCCATACTTCATTTATAATTATAACATATATTTGTCGTTTTTTAACGATTATTGTTGCAATGAGTAGTAATGTTTGGTATTATATACTTTATCTTTTTTTAGACTTATCTATAAAATTTATTATTGTAGAGGGCCTATTATTAAGCTTTTTAGAATAAAACACCTTTTCAATTTTTATTCCTAAACTCTCAAATATCTCTTTATCTTCAACATAATCATTTTTTGAAAAATTAGCACTTGTTGAAAATATCGGTCCAACCTTCTTGATTATTTTCTTCAAATATTTTTTTTTAACCAGCCTTACAGCTAAGGTATTTTTAGAGTTCGTTAAAGGGATAATAACAGTTGTGGGTTCTTTTGATTTTAAAATATTAATTAGCTCCTGAGATATTTTTACGCTCTCTGGAATTTGTTTAATGCTACTAACTAAAGTAATTAAAGGCTTGCTAAGGTCGCTTTTTTTAATTTTATTTATTTTAACTCGGTTTTCTTCACTTGCTAAAGCCGAAATACCATAAATTGTGTCTGTAGGTATGATTACTACCTGATTTTCTTTCAAAAGATTAATTGCTAACTTTATATCCGATTTTTTCATAAAAATTCCTCAATCTCTTAATATTATACAAAAAAAAGACCTATTCGGTCCCGTGTTCTTGTAATAATTTATTTTTTTCTTTACGGATTAAATGCATCTTATTACCAATAACCGCTGTTGCAACAACTGCAAATGAAAATGAAATTATTGATTCAGCAATGTATTGACTAGAGCTTAGTCATAAGCTATTTATTTTTGGTGAATCTGATTTTAAATCAATAAATAGTATTCTAAAGATGGCATCTTTACCAAAGACTAAGTTAAAAAAGTTGTTATAAAAAATTTTATGATCACCTTCTAATGTTTCTGATTTTTGAAAACTATTGTACAAATCTAAAAAGCTTTTTTTGATTCCTGAATCTTGGTTTCAAATGTTTTCTAGATGCTGTAATTGATATTTTGAAATCACTGTAACAATTATTGTGAAAAATAATTCCCCAATAAAGATTACAAATTGCGCCAAGTAGAGACCATCAGTATATTTGTCATTTTTAAAATAAATTGCTATAAAAATTATCATTGTCGACATTGTTAGGCCAACCGCAATTACCGGTAACTGAATTAGGGTAAAAAATGAGAACGGCTGATTTTCAGCTAACTTAATATATTCTTGAAAATTTTGGTCGTCAGTAACTATTTTGGGAACTAAGTAATTTCAATTTGCAAAACTAGAAACCGCACTTTCTCCCGAAGAGATTGCGATTGTGTAAATTAACTGTGGCAAAATTAACAGAGTCGAAGAAATAATCATTAACAAGGAAATATTTTTCTCAGTTACTACAAATAAACGATTATATATTTTTTTGATAAATGAATCTCCAAATTCGCTTTTTTTAATATTTATCTTAATTATTCTATCAATGTTTTCTTCAATATCTGTCTTTTTAAACAAGTGATCTTGCAAAGTAATAAATGAAATAATTGCAACTGAGAGTTGAGCAAATAGCATTCATCAAACATTGTTATTTGAAAGTCATCCAAATATATAATTATTATCATAGTTGATTGTAAATTGTTTTTTAATATTTTCCATGGCAATTCATGCTTCTCGATTATCTTCAGGATAATTGCTATTTTCATAATAATTTGTTAGATTCTGATATTTAAAAAAAAGTTGAAAATTGGCATATTCATTTTGAGCAACACTAATAAAAGAAATTCATGCTATCAACATTAAAAGTATAAAAGAAATATAAACGATTTTTTTATTAACAGATATTTTTCGGTTATTAAATAAAACTCCAACAAATAACATCATTATTAAGAAGAATGAAAAGCAAGAAAATCCTATTCATTGAAAAATAAAAATTTTATCAGGATTTAATAATCTTGGTGAAATAATTGGTTTAATTAAATCATAACTTTCAGTATATAGCTTTAAGTTTATGTTGGCATATGTGATATAAATAAAAACAATTGAAGGAACTGAAATTATTACTGAGAAAAAAATAATAAGAGTGATAATGCTGAAATAACTTTTCCTTGGAGTTATATTTTCCAAATCAATTTTTTCCATCTTATCACTCCTAACTAATTATTAAATATCTCCAGTTTTTAAAATAGTCTTTTTTTATTTCTCATTTAAAATCTTTCAAGTGTTTTTTAGCCAAAGTTTCAATTTTTTCCTTCTGATTAAAACCGAATTCTAAAGCAATCATAAATGGCTTCTCCAAATTAACTACCTGTTTTCATAATTTAAAAAATTGATTATAAAAAAACATGCCTTCATCTTCGCAAAATAATGCAAGATGAGGTTCGAATTTAATTGTTGATTCGCTGATATTTACATCATTTCTACTAATATATGGGGGATTAATTATTATTATATTGGCTTTAATTTGAGATTTAATAAGGGGTTTTAAAAAATCACCATGATTAATTGAATACGATTCTTTATCAAATCTTTCATAGTTCTTTTTAGCTACTTTCAGCGCTTTTTTTGATATATCACTTGCAAAAACAAAAGCATTTTCGATTTCGGTCAAAAAACTCACACCAATTGCTCCACTGCCGCTGCAAATGTCTGCCAAAATTGGAATTTCTTTGCTGAAATGGATTTTGCTGAAATTAATGGCTTCCTCTACTAAAAGTTCGGTCTCCAATCTCGGAATCAAGACTCTTTTATCTACATAAATATCACTATTGTAAAAATAACTAGTATTTGTTATATAAGCTAGCGGCATTCCTTGAAGAAAACGATGTCAGTATTTTGAAAAATTAGTAACTTCTTTTTTTGAAAGTTCATAATCTCATTTTGTTATTAAATCTTTTGCTTGAAAATTTAATATTCGAGAGGCAATCTGATTAAAAGCTTTGATTTCATCTTTATTTTTAAAATCAATGTCCTTATTTTTTGCAAATTCACTGATTAACATCTATTGGAGGTGTTGAGCCACTTTCTCTTTTTGCTCATTGTTTATTAATTCTGAAATAAATTCTTCAATCGCGCCTTCCATAACTTGATCCAATTTTTGAAGAGTTAAATTAATTCGGTGGTCGGTTACTCGATTTTGGGCATAGTTATAAGTTCTAATTTTTTCACTACGAGCCCCAGTACCAACTGCACTTTTACGCATTCCAGCAGTTTCAGAATTTTGTTTTTCTAATTCTGCTTCATAAATTCTTGCACGTAGCATTGTCATTGCAATGTCTTTATTGTCGTGTTGACTTCTTCCGTCTTGAGAAGATGCAACAACCCCTGTTGGTATATGAGTAATTCTTACAGCTGAATCAGTTGTATTAACGTGTTGCCCTCCAGCTCCCCCAGAACGATAAGTATCAATTCTAAGATCTGATGGTTTAATTTCAACCTCAATATCACTTACCTCGGGCAAGACAACAACCGTTGCAGTAGAAGTTTGAATTCTTCCCTTTGATTCAGTTTTCGGTACCCTTTGAACTCTATGGCTTCCTGATTCAAATTTTAATTTTGAAAATACTTTGTTACCTTTAACCATGAAAGAAATTTGAGAGAATCCTCCCGCTTCTGATGGAGAAGTGTCAAGCAAGTCAATTTTTCAATTATTTTTTTCGCAGTACTTTGTGTACATTTTGAATAAATCCCCGGCAAATATGTTGGCTTCATCTCCACCAGCAGCTCCACGGATTTCTACAATTACATTTTTATCATCATTTGGATCTTTTGGCATTAAAATTAAATCAATTTCCGATTCTATTCCAGGAGTTTTTACCTCTTCTTCTTCTAAAATAGCTTTTGCCATTTCTCTTAATTCAGGATCTTTTTCATTTTCTAAAACTTCGCGAGCCTCTTTAATGTTGTTAATATTTGCTTCGAATTTTTTTAATAATTCTACAGGTTCCTCGAGGTTTGAACGTTCTTTGTTAAGTTCTGTAATTTTTTTAATATCTCTTAGGATATCTTCATTTTGTAAATCAGCATCAATTTGCTGCATTCGTTTCTGCATTACTTGTAATGCTTCTAGTGTCTTACTATTCATATTTTCTCCTTATTTTGGTCTAATGTAACAGTGACGACAACGAGCTTCATATTGTTCCTCACCTGAAACTAAAATAATAGGTTCATTCGCTGCCGCTGGTTTACCATTAACTATTCTTTGAGTTCTATTTGCATTCGAACCACAACTGTGGCATATAGCTAATAATTTATCAACAAACTCCGCTTGAACCAGTAATTGATCTACATTTTTAAATGGTTCGCACTTAAAATCTTTATCCAATCCATTAACAATAACTATTATACCCTTGTCTGCAAATTCTTGCACTAAATTAACTACACCTTCGTCAAAAAATTGAATTTCATCAATTCCAATTACATCAATTTTTTTAGTCTTATCTAGCTCATTTATTTTCTTGATAATTTCCAAACTATTCTTAACAGGGTATGACTCCAATTGGGTTCCGGAGTGAGACGAAATTTTATCAACTGAATATCGATCATCCATAATTGGTTTAAAAGCTATAACATTTCTTTTAGCATAACTATGACGGCGTAAACGACGAATGAACTCTTCGGTTTTACCCGCAAACATACATCCAGTTATTAATTCAATTCATCCGACTTTTTTTTGTAAATTTTTATTTAACATTTTTTTCCTCACTTTTAATAATTTT
The DNA here is from genome assembly GCF_003363775.1 of Spiroplasma alleghenense. NCBI lineage: Bacteria > Bacillati > Mycoplasmatota > Mollicutes > Entomoplasmatales > Spiroplasmataceae > Spiroplasma > Spiroplasma alleghenense. The sequence goes on along the minus strand of NZ_CP031376.1, from coordinate 275,254 downwards.
TTGTGCTTCTTGAAGAACCTCTTCAAATTCTTCTCAAGATTTTATTTTACATGCTGCTGCCAAACGGTGACCTCCACCATTAAATTTTTTTGCTATCTGGTTAACCGAAAAAATTGAACTTCTAAGAGAAAGTTTGATATCATTTTCAACTTCAATTGCTAAAATAGAAATCTTAACTTCTTGGATACCACAAATACTCCCTAAGCAAGATTTAACTTCCTCCAAGGAAAGACCCAAATCAATATATTCTTTTCTTAAAACTTTGATATAAGCAATATCATTTTTTAACTCTGCTTTTGCAAAGCAATAATTTATTCACTTTTGAACTTTTCAATTTCTAATATAAAGACTATCGTAAATTTCTGTAAATTTTGCCCCGGCATTAATCAAAATACCTGCAGCTTCAAAAGTTTGAGCGTTCGTATTTTCATACATAAATCTATTTGAATCAGTTATTATTCCTTTAAATAAGTGATTTGCAGCAATTGGGGAAATAATTAAATCTAACGAATTAGCTCAAATTGTAATCATTTGGCAACAAGCAATTGCTGTTTTATCAATTAATTCGTTGCTGGCAAAATCATCACCATCAACATGATGATCGATTTTAAATACTTCTTTTACACTATCAAATGAATCAAAATCAATTCTTTCTCGATTAGCGGTATCACAAGTTATCAGTAGTGATTCGCTGATTAATTGGTCATTCAATTTTGGATTTTCATAAAGACCACCATCAATTGTTGAACCAACTACAAATACTTCTTTTGATTCGAAGTTATCTTCTATAATTGATTTTAAACCAAAGGCACTTCCGATTGCATCAAAATCTGGATGAACGTGTTTTGCAATAATTATGGTTCTAAATTTTTTTATTTTCTCTTCTAAAATCTTATAATTTTCTCTCATTTAGTTCTCCTTAGGTAAAATAACTGCAGATTCAGGAATTGCTATTTTCACAGATTTATTTTCATTAATCTTTTCTTTCTGGTAAAAATAAGTTGAAACATTAGGGCTAATCTCGGCAACATAAAGGTTTGAATCGATAAATTCTGAAACATTTTTTATTTTTGCAATAAAGGATACAAAATTTTTAGCCTTGTTATCTTCTAATAATAATACTTGAAATGGATTGATATTAATTTTATTAAATTCTTGATCTGAATATTTTTTTGATAATTTCATACTTTGGTCAACAATATTTAAATTGTTTTTTTGTAAGGTAGCAGGAATTTTGAAATACTTTTCATCAAATTCTGATAAATATTGGCTTTCGGGATTATTAAATTCATCTTCTAAAACAATTTTAGTTAGGTCATTTTCATTTATAAGATAAAATTCATCTTTAAGATTAATTAGATTCTTAAAATTATTTTCCAAAATTATAATCGATATCTTTGGGAAGAAAGCATTCATTCTCTTAATGGTATTTGTTAACAAATTTGCATCATTTTTAGTAAGCAAATGAAATTTATTATCAATAATAATATTCTTTTTCTTTAAGTGGATAGCTCTTAAAATTTGCAAATAGATTTGGGCTAAAGAACTAATCTTAAACGAACTAATAAACCAGTCAAATTTGATTTCCAATTTGTTTAAAACATCTTCTGTTCATGAGTGAGAAAGCGAATAAAGACTAGGAACTTGTGATCTTTTAATTTTACAAATTGATTTAAAGTTTGCTTTATCTCCTTGTTCGGTTTGATTATTTAAAACTAATTCATGGTAATCATGAATAATTTCAACAATTTTACCCTTGATAATATTAGATTCATCTAGCAGTATTTTAAAAAATAGGTTTTCTTGTTTACGACGAAACTCAAATCTTTGATCAGCTGATAGGTTATTTCAAACTTTTAAGTCTGCAACTAATTGAATTCCAACCTGCCCATCAAGCTTTTTATAACCATTTAAAATTTTATTTATTTTTCTGGCCAAATTTTTTATTTCAATTTTATTATGTTGAATTGAAGATTTTAATTGGGTTACTTCTAAATCAATTAACTTTAGTTGTTCTTTTACAATTCATTCGTGCTCATAAAAGCGGAGTTTTCTTGAAACTTTTTTCTTAATTTTACCGCTATTGTATTCACAGTTACAAGAATATCTCAATTCAATAAAGGCGTAAACTTTATCCCACAAAGATTGCATAAATGTCAGGTAAAGCTCCTTATTGGCGTTTAATTCTTTTAATAGGTTGAATCTTTTTAGTAATATTGATAAATTACCACTTACTTGACTAATCTTACTGTCAGCTCTTTGGTTATTAAAATCTGTAATTTGCTTAAAAAATATCTCCAGCAATTCTTTTTCAACCTTAATAGAATTTTCAATAAAAATAGTAATGATTTTTTGAATTTCTTGACGCATTTTAAGGTCGGTTTGATTATTTTTTGAAGTTTTATATGACAAATAGTCATAACGCGCTTTTATTATTTTAGTTCTACTATCCCTAATAAAATCTCGATTGAAAAGTAAGGAAAGAAAAAGATTTAAACGTGGCGGAATAATCCTTTCAATATAACTATCTTTTGTCAAGTCAGAAATTTGGTTACGATTCAACTTATAGTTAATCATATCATTACCATTAATTAGGGTTCTTCCTGCACTTACGTGACCTAAACCCTTCATAATATTTTTAAACTCTGATTTAATTAAACGATCATCGCAAATAAAACTGGTTACCTTGCCTGAGTCAGCCTTAAAATTCAAGTATCATTGTTTTTGTTTTTTTGTCGTAACTTTAACATTTTCAAATTTAATACTCATAGATAACCACCTTCATTCTTATTATAACTTGGATTTTGCATTTAAATTAAAGAAAGGACCTAATTTAGGTCCTTTAAAATTAAGCTTCTGGTTTTGTAGCTTTTTTTGTTTTAGCATTTTGTGCTTTTTGAGCTTCAGAATCCATTGCAATTTTTTTAGCAGTTTCTTCTTTTTTCACAAATTTTGTGTTAAATCTTTCAATACGTCCAGCAGCATTACTGTATTGTTGGTTTCCAGTATAGAAAGGGTGACAGTTAGAACAAGTATCTAATCTGATTTCTTCCCCTTTTGTTGAACCTCCAACAAATTCGTTACTACAAGTTGTACAAATAAATTTTGCATCAAAATACTTTGGATGAATATCTTTTCTTGGCATAGTTTACACTCCTTAACTATGTTTATAGTACCAAAATTAATAATACCACTTTTTTGTTATATTTCTATAAAAAATTTAATAAATTTTAAGTTACATTAAAAAACAACTTTTAAAAGTTGTTTTTTAATTAAGCTTTTCCTTGGCTTCCAAATCATCCGGTTAATTCTTTAAAAGTATCAACTAATGCTTTGTAACCTGGGGCAAGTAATTTACGTGGATCAAATCCTTTTCCAGCGTCATCTAAATCTTTTTTCTCTTCGATGTATTTTCTTGTTGCATCTCTAAATGCTAATTGTAATTCTGTATTTACATTAATTTTTGAAATTCCAAGTGAAATTGCTTTTTTAACTTGGTCTTGAGGAATTCCGCTTCCACCGTGTAATACCATTGGCATTTTAGCGGCGCTTTGCAATTTTTCTAAAGTTTCAAAAGATAGTGAAGTTCATCATTCTGGGTATTTTCCGTGAATGTTTCCGATTCCAGCAGCAAGCATTGAAATACCTGTTTTAGCCATTTCTCCAGCTTCAGTTGGATCTCCAAGTTCACCGTTTCCAACAACTCCATCCTCTTCTCCACCAATTGAACCAATTTCAGCTTCAACTGATACTTCGTATTTTTTAGCAAAATCAATTACTTCTTTTGTTTTTGCTAAGTTTTCAGCATATGGGAAGTGACTTCCATCAAACATTACTGATGAATAACCAGCTAAAATACATTTTTTAGCCATTTCAACTGATTGTCCATGATCTAAGTGTAAAGCTACTGGTACAGTAATATTTAGTTCATCTAATAAACCATTTACTAACCCAACAACAGTTGCTGGACCTCCCATATATTTCATTGCACCTTCTGAAGTTGCAATAATAGTAGGAGTTTTTGTTTCCTGAGCTGCACTTAGAATTGCTTTTGTTCATTCTAAGTTGTTGATGTTAAAGTGCCCAATTGCATATTTGTTTTTGTGAGCTGCTTTAACCATTGCGTCTGCATTTACTAGACGTTTGTGATAAATTTTTGACATTTTCTTCCTCTTTTCTCATCTCTTTAATTATAAACTTTTTTATAATAAATTTACAATATTAATTACTAATTATTGCTTGAATAAAGCCATTAAATAACGGATTTGGTTTATTAGGCCTTGAAGTGAATTCTGGGTGATATTGGGCCGCAATAAAGAATTTTTTAGACGGAATTTCGATTATTTCAACCAAATTTTGGTCGACAAATTCTCCTGAAAAAACCATTCCTGCTGCCTCAAATTGTTTACGATAATCATTATTAAATTCATAGCGGTGACGATGTCTTTCAAATGCAAAATCATTTTTATAAAGCTTTTGAGCTAAACTTTTTGGTTTAAGTTTAGTTTTGTATAATCCCAAGCGTAAAGTTCCACCTAAATTTTGAATATCTTTACCTTTTATAATATCAATTATTGGATTTGGTGTATTGGCATCAAACTCAGTAGAATTTGGGCTTTCTAAATTTAAAACATTTTTGGCAAATTCTACAGTGGCAACTTGCATTCCTAAACAAATTCCTAAATAAGGGATATCATTTTCGCGAGCAAATTGAGCTGCTAAAATTTTACCAACTATTCCTCTTTTTCCAAAACCACCAGGAACCAAAATTCCTTTTGCATTTTTTAAAATTTCTTTATAATTATTTTCGTTTAAATCAGCTGACTGAATTCAGCTAATTTTTACTTTATAGCCATTTTCTAATCCAGCAATATGTAGAGACTCAATTACCGATAAATAAGCATCTTTTAATTCCACATATTTCCCGACTACAAAAACTTCAACTTCTTCTTTAGCGTTTTTTAACTTAGTTAAGAAGTTATTTCAGTGATCAATTTTAGTAGCTTTCATTTTTATTTCCAGTTGCTTGGCAACAATTTTATGAAGATTTTGCTCAAATAAAGTAATTGGCACTTTATAAATGGAACTTTCATCAGGGGCCACAATTACATTTTCAAATGGAATGTTGCAAAATAGTGATATTTTTTCTTTAACTTCATCACCAATAGTTGTCTCGGTTCTTGCTACAATGACATCTGGTTGAATTCCTAATTTTAGCATTTCCTTTACCGAGTGTTGTACTGGTTTGGTTTTGTGTTCTCCACTTACTCTTAAGTAAGGTAGAAGCGGAACATGAATGAACATTACATTTTCTTTTCCCAATTCCATTCTTACTTGACGAATAGCTTCAATAAAAGGTTGCGACTCAATATCACCAACCGTTCCCCCGATTTCAGTAATCACAACATCGGCACCAGTTTTTCCAGCCAAATAGATTTTTTTCTTAATTTCATCTGTAATATGAGGGATAACTTGGACAGTTTTTCCATCTCAATCCCCTCTTCTTTCAGCTTCTAATACCGAAAGATAAATTCTTCCTGAAGTTACGCTTGAATTTCTACTCAGATTTTCATCAATAAATCTTTCATAGTGGCCTAAATCAAGATCTGTTTCAGCCCCATCTTCGGTAACATAAACTTCACCATGTTGGTAAGGACTCATGGTTCCTGGATCTACATTTAAGTAGGGGTCAAATTTTTGCATGAAAACTTTCACACCACTACTTTTTAATAAAACTCCAAGAGAACTACCCGTAATTCCCTTTCCTAATCCAGAAACAACTCCTCCGGTTACAAAAATATACTTTGTCATAATTTCCTCCTATAAAAGTAAAATTGTCGTAAAAATTACGACAATTAAAATTAATAATTAGTTATCAATATCATCATAGATATCTTCGTCAATTGACTCATCTGAATCGTCATCATCATCGTCATCATCATCGTCTAAATAGTCTTCATCAATATCTAAATCGTCATGATCTATTTCTCTAATAACTTTTGGACCACTATTTTCATTGTCATCTGTATCATAAATATCAGTCGCTAAGTAAGCATCTAAATCTTCAAATTCCTCAGTTGTTTCAAATTTATCTACATAGTCGTATTGCTTTTTAACATCATCAAATTTTAAATAATCACGTAATCCCCATTCTCCCGAAGAAGTTAATGCGAAGCGATTGTCTAAAACCAAGTCTGTATATAATTCCGCAATGATTTCATTTTTTTTGACATTGTCTTCATGAATTTCATTTGCGATACTATTTCAAATTTCTTCAAAATTAGCACTTTCTTTATTATTTTTTAAATACTCGTATGCCATTTCAATATTTGATAATTTTATAGCCATTTTTTACACCTCTAACAATCACTATTTTACATTATTTTAGGAAAAATATATATATTTTCTGAATTTAATTTTTTATCTTTACTAAAGTCTTTAATTGCAGCGATTTGAGAAACTTTTTCTAAACCAACTATTTTGCCAAATTTATCAACAATATAAATTGTTTCATCTTTTGAAACCTTATTATCATGATTATACATTGCTACTGAACTTAAAGTTAATTTTTCTAGATAATAATCACTGTCAAGGTTCAACTTTTGAATTTTATCCTCAACGCTTTGGTATTCGGTCTCGGTAAAGTAACCAAAAAAATCTCTTTTAATGATTCTTAGGCTCAAATCCGCTAATATTTTATCATTTTCTTTTGAACATTTCTTAATAAAATCAATTAAAGTATAATCGTCCAATTTTAGATAATTTTCAAGAGATATTTTTTGCTTCAAAAAGAATGCCTCAAATAATTTAACATCTTCTTGGTTTAAAAATTTAAATCCTTGATTAAATAGATCAGTCAATCTTTTGAATCATTTTTTTAAAATAACATCAAACGAAATCGAAACTGGGTGTCGATAAACTTGTTGATACATATGGTAACGACCCAATAAATAAGATTCGATTGCATAAACTGTTTTTTGGGGGTAAACTATTTTATCATCAACCACTGTTGCATGGCGAACAATTCAATCAATATCCAATTTTGAATAATTAACTCCACAATTATAACTATCACGAGTCAAATAATCTAGGCGATCAGCATCAAGTTGGCTACTTACAAGTGAGTTTAAAATTGGATTTTTATGAACCCCTCCGATGATTGCGGCGACATTTTCGGGATTTACTTTATATTTTAATAAAATCTCATTAATTTCGGTCGCCCCAGTAATTATTTCTTGGGAAAATTCTTCGTGTTTTGTTCCAGTTACACCCTCAAAAGAGTGTGAAAATGGTCCATGACCAATATCGTGAAGCAATCCCGCAACTTTAACCTCAATTTTTTGCATTTCGGGTAAAGTGTCAAAACCACTATTTTCTAAAAATTTACATATTAAATGATAAACCCCTAATCCGTGAGAGAACCTGGTGTGATTGGCGGAAGGAAAAACAAATTGTCCTCCACCAAGCTGTGTAATTCTTCTTAATCTTTGGTATTCATAGGTGTTTATTAATTCATAAATAATTTTTTCTTGTAAATGAATATCACCGTGCACACTATCTCTGATAAATTTATTGAAATTACTCATTGAACTCCTTATGATTTTTTGGCAATATTTGCCAAAATTCTATCTTTTCCCAAAATCTCAATTGTTTTAGCAAGTTCTGGTCCATGTTCAAAACCAGTTGTTAAAATTCTAATAGGCATAAATAATTCTTTGCCCTTACGATTTAATTGAATTCCGGTGGATTTAATAATTAATTTAATCGCTTCTTCATTTCAGTCTTTAATTTTTTCAAATTCTTCTAAAATGAATTTTTTCACTTCATTAATATTTCCCAATTCTTTTAAAGTATCTTTTGTTGCTTCATCCATTTTTGAATGTTCATTAAAAAATAGGTCTAAATGGTCATTAATTTGCACTCCAAAATCAATTTCTCGCTTAAATAATAACATTATTTTATCAATTGTATTGGTATCATATTTTGATAAATTAAATCTTTTTTCATCGACAAACTCTTTGATAAATAATAAATAATCCTGATCACTTATTTTTTTCATATATTGGGAATTAATTCATTTTAATTTATTAACATCAAAAGTACTTGGAGATTTTGAAAAACGTTTTTCATCAAAAATTTTAATAAACTCTTCTTTTGAAAAAATTTCAACTTCTCCTGGTGGCGACCAACCCAGTAATCCAATATAGTTAAACATAGCTTCAGGCAAATAACCTTGTGATTTATATTGTGAAATAAAGAACATTTCATTACCACTTCTTTTTGAAAGCTTTTTGTGAGTTTCATCCACAATTAAAGTAAGGTGACAAAACACCGGAGGTTCGGCGTTTAAGGCCTCATAAATCATCAATTGTCTTGGAGTGTTTGAAATATGTTCCTCTCCACGAACTACATGAGTTATTTTCATGTCAATATCATCAACGACAACAGCAAAGTTATATGTGGCTATTTTGTTTGATTTTAAAATTACAAAATCCCCAATTTCTTTAGAATTGAAAGTTACCTCATCACGAACAAGGTCAATAGTTTTATATTCTTTGTTACTTGGGACTAAAAATCTAATATTTGGTAAAATATTTTTTTGCTCAAACTCATTGATTTGTTCTTGAGTTAAATTAGCACACTTTTTATTATATTGAGGTGCAGGGTTACCTGAACTTAATTGTTTTTCACGATCAGCTTCTAACTCCTCAGATGAACAAAAACACTTATATGCTTTTTTATCCTTCAGTAGTTGATTTGCGATTTCTTCATAGAGTTCAAATTTCTCAGATTGTTTGTACTTACCAAAACCTTCAGCTGGTTTTAAAAAACTTTCATCAGCAAAAATTCCTAGTCAGTTCATGTTATCAAACTGAGATTCGATTGCTCCATCAACATTTCTTTCCAAATCAGTGTCTTCGATTCTAACAATAAAATCACCTTTATAATGCTTTGCAAATAAATAGTTCATTAGTGCTGTTCTTGTGTTTCCGATGTGTAAGTATCCAGTTGGGCTGGGCGCATATCTTAGTCTTACTTTTTTCATTTTATTTTATCTCCTTTAGTATTACAACGGCGTTGACTTGAATTATATTCGTAAAATTCCGCTCACTTGTTGTTGCCTTTATATTTAAAAGCTCTGATTTCAATTTAAAAAGCTTTGTCAAATTATTTCTTATATTAATTTTGTGTTCGCTTAATTTTGGCGAGTCCAAAATAATTAAGCTGTCAATATTTCCTATTTCATAATTTCGCAATTCTAAAAGTTTATTACAATATTCTATAATTTTAATAGACGAAAATCCCTGTTTCTGTTCGCCCTCAGGAAAGTGATCTCCTAAATCCCCAAGGCCGAGAGCTCCAATAATAGCCTCACAGATCGCATGGGTTAAAACATCACCATCACTGATGGCTTCAACTTTTAAGGGACAAGTAATTTTGGTTTGACCTAAAATTATATGATCACCAGCTACTAGGTTGTGAATATCTGTTGATTGACCGATTCGAAACATTAAAATACCTCTTCTTTTAAATAATTATAAACATTTAATCTTAAAAACCAAATTAAATTAAAAAAATCCACCTTGTGGATTAATTATTAAATTTAAAGAAGCAAACATCTCCATCATTTAAAATATAAGTTTTTCCTTCAAGTCTCATCTTACCGGCAGTTTTAACATTTTGTTCTGAACCCAAACTAATTAAATCTTCACAATTATAAACATCTGCTTTAATAAATCCTTTTTCAAAATCTGTATGAATAATTCCAGCTGCTTGAGGTGCTGTTGAACCTTTAGGAAATTGTCAGGCATGAGCTTCTTGAGGACCAACTGTAAAAAATGTTTGTAAATCCAAAGTTTTATAAGCCATTGCTATTAAATCATCAAGACCAGAATTTTCAATTCCTAGTTCATTTAAAAATGCTTTTTTGTCTTCTGCATCCAATTCAGAAAGTTCTTCTTCAATTCGAGCACTAATTTTAACTACTGAAGCATTATTTTGAGATGCAAAATCTCTAAGATTTTTAACATATGCATTTTCTGTTTGAACTTCTGTCTCAGCAACATTGGCAACATAAATAAATTTTTTACAAGTCAGCAACTGAAATGATCTTAGAATTTTACTTTCATCATCGTTGTATTCTAAAGTATTCAATAATTTACCATCTGCTAGACAATCACGTAAACGAACTAACAGTTCAACTTCGGCAATTAAATCTTTATCTTTACTACTTTTGGCTTTTGTTTCAATTCTTTCAAGACGTTTTTTTACTGTTGCTTCATCAGCTAAAATCAACTCTAAATTGATTATTTCAATATCGCGAATTGGATCAACACTACCTTCAACGTGAGTAATATTTTTATCATCAAAACATCTTACAACTTCACAAATTAAATCTGTTTCTCTAATATTTGCAAGAAATGCATTCCCCAAACCTTCACCTTTACTTGCTCCAGCAATTAATCCAGCGATATCAACGAATTCAATTGTAGTTGGGACAATTTTTTTACTATTCATAATTTCAGCCATTTTATCAAGTCTTGAATCAGGCACAGCAACTGTTCCAAAATTAGGTTGAATAGTTGCAAATGGATAATTAGCGGCCTCAACTTTTGAATTTGTTATTGCATTAAAAAGTGTCGATTTACCAACATTAGGCAAACCAACAATACCAACTTTTAAACTCATACTTATTCACTACTTTCTACTATTGTGGCATTACCTTCAAAAACCTTTGGTTTTAACTCTATTATCAAATTTTCAACCGAAAGGCTCTTTAATTTATATATTATGCCCACTCTAATTATTTCTCATTTTTCAGTTTTACTTGGGTGAGGCTTTCTTAAAGTGACAATGTCTCCGATTTTAAATTTCATTATTTAACCCCAATATTTCTAGAACTCGATTTAGATCTTGATTACCCTCATAGCGGATTGTAATTTTGCCACTATCAATAGTAACCTTGGTTCCCAATTTTCGCATCGCAATTTTTTCAACTGCTTCTAAATGAACATCTTTTTCTTTTTGCTCTTCTGATGATTCATTTTTAAATGTCGCTTTTTTTACTAAATTTTCAACATCACGAGCAGTTAAATTTTTAGCCATGATTTCTTCGAAAATAGTTTTTAATTTATCTTCTTGGCTTAAAATTGTTAATAACGGTTTGGCTTGACCCATCGAAATACCGTTTGCCATTAAAGCATCTTGAACATATTGTGGCAGATTTAGAAGACGCATTATGTTAGCGACATGACTTCTTGATTTTCCCACTCTTTGAGCAATTTCTTCTTGCTTTAGACCTAAAATATCTACTAATTTTTTGTAAGCAATGGCTTCCTCGATATCTAGCAAGTCAACTCTTTGAATATTTTCAATAATAGCAAACTCTTGCATTTGCTTATCATCAATTTCCAATATTACGACAGGAACCTCTACTAATCCAGCAATTCTTGCAGCACGGCTTCGTCTTTCACCAGCAATTATTTCATAATCATTCTTATGCTTTCTAACAATAATTGGTTGTATAATTCCATGAATTTTTATTGACTCAGCTAATTCATTAATTTCAGTATCATTAAAAATTCTTCTTGGCTGAAAGGGGTTTACTTTTAAATTATCTAGTAAAACTTTTGTCTTAGGTACAGTTGTATTATTGGGATTTCCCTCAATATTGTTAACCATGTCACTAACACTTTCGCCAAAAATTTCATCCAATCCTTTAAATTTATATTTCTTATTTGCCATTTTGTTCTATTACCTCTCTGACAAAGTCGCCGTAGGCTAATGCCCCAGGACCTTTTGGATCGTGTTCGAAAATTGATTTACCTTCTAGGGAAGACTCTGAGATTCTGATATTTCTTGGAATATATGAACTATATACTTTTGTATCGAAAGTTTTTCTAACTTCTTCTAAAATATCATGTGCCAGTCTAGTACGAGAATCGAACATCGTCACTAAAACTCCCTCAATTGTTAATCTAGGGTTTATTGTTTCTTTTACTTTTTTTATTGTTCTTAAAAGCTGGGCCACACCATGCATGGCATAATGTTCGGCTTGAATTGGAATTAAAACAGAGTCACTACTTGAAAGACCGTTTCTATTTATTAAACCCAAACTTGGTGGGCAATCAATAATTATGAAATCATAATTATCTTTAATATTTTCCAATTGTTTTTTTAAAATATTTTGATTATTATCCTTTTGCTCTAAAAGGTAAAGATCTGCTGCAGCCAAATCTATTGAACTGGGTGCTAGATCCACTCCCGGCTTAAGATTCTTAATTATAATATTTTCCAAGGTTTCTTGGCCAATTAAAACATTGTACATACTTTTGGTTGAATTATCAATATCAACCCCTATTCCAGTTGAAGCATTAAATTGTGGGTCTAAATCTATTAATAAGACCTTTTTGCCCTGCATTGCTAGACCACACGCAAGACTAATTGATGTAGTAGTTTTACCCACTCCACCTTTTTGGTTAGCAACCGAAATTATCTTTCCCATATTTTATCCTCTCTTACATAACATACTTATTATATCTTATTTTCCTAACGGTTTCTTTTTAATTTGAGCATACTGACGAGGATAATTTTTTGGGGTGTGACTAATTTTTTTGTAAACCAAATTTATTCTTGTTCCTAAATAATCATCATTTTGTAAATCTTTTGACTCGAATTGTAAACCTAATTCTTTTTCTTTATTATTTAAATTTTTAATTTCTTCTTCTGCTCTAGGACCCTTCAAGCAAATAAAATTACCAGAAATCTTGATAAGTTGAGATCCCAATTCTAAAAGTACATTTAATTCGCTAACCGCTCTTGAAATCACAACATCAAATTGTTCTCTAAATTTAATACAAAAATCCTCTGCTCGTTCGTAATGAGTTGTAATATTTTTTAAATCTAAAATTTTAATAAGCTCATTTAAAAAATGAATTTTCTTATTGTTACTTTCAACTAAGTGAACTTCTAATTCGGGATAAAATATTTTTAAAACTACCCCAGGGAATCCCGCTCCCGTTCCAATATCACAAATTTTCTGATTTTTTAGTAAAAAGTTATTTGAAAAAAAGAGCGAGTCTAAAAAATGCTTTTGATAAACGGCTTCTGAATCCGTTATTGATGTTAAGTTATATTTCTGATTTTCACTAACTAAAAAATCAAAATATTTATTTAATTGTTCTTTTATTTTTTCGCTCAGTTGGACGTTTAAAATTTTATCAAACAGTCCTCAATTTTCAAATTTACTCATAATTTAATTTTATCAAAAAAAACATTATATTACCAACAATTATTAGTAATCGAATAAATCTTAAAAAAATGAAAAAAAGCCCCTTTTGGACTTTTAAAATATTAATAATTAGAAGTTGATTATTTAACTAATTTTGAAATTTCTTTTTGGCTGTTATATTTTTTTAAGAGCTTTTCATTTGCCCCCCACAAAATAAACATTACTACTAAAGAAAATATGAAAAATAGGGGGTCAAACATTGTTTCAACACTGCTAAATTTTTTGAATAAATCAAAATAGACATAACTCATCGAAACCGTTAAGAACAAAATTGGAAAAGCGGCAAATCAGTAAACTCCTTTGACCTTTTCTACTTCAACCCTTTTTGTTTTTCTATTAACAAGCACTCCGATTAAAACCGATAGATAAATCGTAAAAGCCATCACGGTTATAGTATTTGAAGTGAAATCAATGATATCAATTAGATTATTATTTATAATAACCGAGCAAGTAATCAATAAAGAGACGATAGACAAACTTATAATCCCTTGAATGACAGCAGCAACTCTATGGGAAACAATTTTATCTTTCTTATTAAATATTAAATTATCATCCATACTTGCTTGAACCCCCTTTGGTCCAACTATACTATATCCATTTACAATCGTCATAATAGTACAAGCAACTACTGATTTAAAGAAGAAAGATCAACCAGGAGCCTTTTGAAATAGGTTATCAAAAAGTGTAAAAACATTTCCATCAACACTACCGAAGAAAATTGCAATCGAGATTAAAACATAGAACAATGATACTCCAAGTACTCCAAAAAATAATCCCGGAGCTACTACTTCCTTGTGCTCAACATCCTTTTGAAGGGCTGCGGCAAAGATAAACCCATCAAAAGAAAACAATATTGGAGCCATCGTTAAGAAAAAGTATTCAGTTTTCCATTCCCCGCTGCTGTTATCAAAAGCATTGTCATTTCCTTGAAAATTCAGAATAAATCCACCGATTATCACAATAGCAAGAGGAATAAATTTAAAAAATGTAAAAATAGTTTGAATCAAATGACCCGGTTTGGTTGTTAACATATTTAAAACCATGAATCCGATCATCATTAAAATAGCAAAGCTTCCTTGAATTGCCAATTTACCTTCGTGACTTAGTCACTGTTCACCAACCAATTTATCTGTTGCATCAATTATTGTCTTAACAGAGAACAAAGCCCCAATTCCCGAGAGAACAGGCACATAAAACATTATGAAAAAAATTGCATAGAAAGAACCCACTCTTCTACCAAGAAATTTTGAACCTCAAGTCTGAATTGTTGAGTGACCTTGATTTTTTGTAGATGAAGCCGCTTCAACGAAAACTAAAATCATTAAAGTGGAAACCAATCCTATTACCAATCACATTGTAATCGCTAAATAAGGATTTTGTCCCGCTTCTCCTAAAACGCCTCCTGCGGTATTCCTGTTTTTTAAATAGATACCAGATCCTACCATTAGGCCGAAAACCAAACTAAACAAAGTTAAAAATTCAAATACCTTATTTGTTCTTTTATTGGACTTTTGCTTTTTGGTAAGATTCGACATAAAAACCCCTTTTCTAAATTATTTATTGTACTGTTTTTTTAAATAAAATAGTAACATTTGAATATCTGCTGGATTCACACCCGAAATTCTGCTAGCTTGACCAATCGAAAGTGGTCGAATTTTTTTTAATTTTTGTTTTGCTTCAATTGCTAAATTTTCAACTAAATCATAATTTAAATCTAGTGGAATTTGTTTAGCTTCTAATTTTTTTAATCTTTCAACTGTTTGCTGTTCTTTTTTAACATATCCTTCAAATCGACATTCTATAACAACGCTTTGAAGACAATTTAGAGATAGTTCTTTTAATTCACTTATATATTTTACCAAAGTTTGAATACTTACACCAGGTTGTTTTAATATTTCATAACCACTCAAACCATTAACTAAGTTAGCCTGATTTGTTGTGGCTAATTCAATCGCTAAATCTGATTTTGGTCCAAATCTATTTGATTTTAAAGCTTCCACCGCATTAGCTTTCACTTGTTCGCTTTGTAAAAAATTTTGTCATTCTAATTCAGGAATTAAACCAATATCATAACCGTATTTTTTTAAACGCTGTTCTGAATTATCATTTCTTAAAAGCAATCTTCTTTCGGCTCGACTTGTTAATAGACGGTATGGTTCAATAGTACCTTTGTTGATCAAATCATCAATCATAACTCCAATATAAGCTTCATCTCTTCCTAAAATTAATGGCTCCGCATTATTTAACTTTCTAACTGCATTAATTCCCGCAATTAGTCCCTGACCTGCAGCTTCTTCATAACCACTTGTTCCATTTATTTGTCCCGCAGTAAATAGGTTTTTTATTTTTTTAAGTTCAAGACTCAAATTTAGTTGCATTGGATCTAGACAATCATATTCTATCGCATAAGCTCATTTATCAACTTCCACATTTTCAAAACCAGGCAAACTTTTTAGCATTTTTTCTTGAATTGCTATTGGCATTGAAGTAGAAAATCCTTGAACATAAAATGTGTCCATCGATTTTGATTCTGGTTCTAAAAATATTTGGTGCTGATCTTTGTCTGAAAATCTCACAATTTTGTCTTCAAAACTTGGGCAATATCTTGGACCAGCTCCGCGAACCTCTCCTGAGTACATTGCTGAGAATTCCAAATTATCCTGAATAATTTTTTTTGTTTCTGGAGTTGAATGAATTAAATAACAAACTTCTTGGTCATTAATTTTCAAGTAATTTTTTGTGCTTTCGCTAAAACTCAAAGGCATATCAGTTCCTGGTTCAACGGTTAGTTTTGCTAGATTGATTGAACTTTTTTTAACTCTTGGAGGCGTTCCAGTCTTGAAACGCATCAAATCTAACCCAGCCTTTTTCAAAGCTGAGCTAATTCCTGTTGTTGTTTTTTCATCATTTGGACCAGCTGTATAATTTTCTTGTCCGCGTAATATTTGACTTTTTAAGTAAGTACCAGTTGTTAAGATTACTACACTTGCTAAAAATATTTCTTTTTTATCAGTTACGATTCCCTTTATTTGATTTTCTTCGATAATAAAGTCCTCAACGATTTTAGCAATCATTGTTAAGTTTTTTTGTTGCTTTACTATTTTTTGCATGTACTTTGAGTATTCAATTTTATCTGATTGCGCTCTTAATGCCCAAACTCCGGGACCTCGCGATGAGTTAAGCAATTTCATTTGCAATGCAGTCGCATCAGCTGCTTTTCCCATTTCTCCACCAAGAGCATCAATTTCTCTAACAACAATCCCTTTTGCTGGTCCTCCGATTGAAGGATTGCAAGGCATTGCCGCTATTTTATCTTCGTATAAATTAAACAGACCGACATCTTTTCCTAATCTAGCAGCAGCTAAGGCAGCCTCAACTCCGGCATGACCAGCCCCAATAACGATGATGTCAAAAATATTTTTTTCCATAAGCTTCTCCTTTTGTTAATAAAATCTTTGACATCAAATTAACTAATTTAATTATAATTGAAAAAATTAAGAATAGTATTAAAAAATTCAAACCAAGATAATTCTTGATTTGAATTTTAGTTTATTCTTTCGAAAATAATCTTTCGACTTGTGATTTTATCAAATTCTATATCGTTTTTCTTTAGTTCTTGTAGATTTAATAATTTTTGATTATATCCAATTTGGCTTAGCATTTCTTCATAACTTTTAGTTAAAATTGGTGCAAGCAAATGAGAAATAATTGTAATATTTTTTTGTAAAATAGTTAATACTTCTGCAAGCTTTTCAGTTTGACCTTCTTTGTCTAGAACTCAAGGTTTTTCCTCTTCAATGAATTTATTTAAATCTTGACCAAATTTCATAACTTTTTCAACTGCTTTGTTGATTTGGTAGTCGTTCATGTCAGAAATATAATCATCAATCAATTTTTTACCAGATATAATAAGCGAGTGATTTTCTATGTTTGTTTTTTCCAAAATAATACCTGAAAAATATTTTGTAATCATATTATTTGTTCTTGAAATTAAGTTACCAACATTGTTAGCTAAATTAGTATTAAAGCACTCAACAAATAATTCCTCTGTAAAGTTACCATCTCTTTCAGTCGGCAATTCCTTTGCAATGTAAAATCTTAAAGCATCACTGGAAAAACCATTAATTATAGCGATAGGATCAATCACATTTCCTAAAGATTTAGACATCTTGGTATCTTTTGATAAAATTCATCCATGAGAAATTAATTTATTCGGCATTCTCAATTCCAAACCATTTAAAATAATTGGTCAATAAATTGAGTGAAATCTTGTAATTTCTTTTCCCACATACTGAACAATTTCAGTATCCGCCGATCAAAATTTATTTAAAAGTGTTTCATCTTTTTGTGCATATCCCAATGCAGTAATATAGTTTGATAGAGCATCTAATCAAACGTAAATAACATGTTCTGGATTTTCTGTCGTAGGAATTCCTCATTTTAAAGAAATTCTTGTAACCGATAAATCTTCCAATCCTGGTTCAATAAAATTTTTAAACATTTCATTTTTTCTTGAGTCAGGAGTTAGAAAATCATTATCAAATAAAGTTGTTAAAAAATCTGAAAATTTTGAAACTCTTAAAAAATAAGTTTCCTCTGATAACATTTTAGGTTTTGTTTGGGAAACTTTACACAATCCATTTTCATCAATTTGGTCTGCAATTAAAAATTCTTCACAACTTACACAGTAAAGTCCTTCATAATTTCCTTTGTAAATTAAATCTTTATGAAGTAATTTTGTAAAAATTTGTTGAACAGATTTTTTGTGCTCCAAATCCGTTGTTCTAATAAATTTATCATATTTGATATCCAAAAGCCCTCAAAGATTTTTAAATTTTTCAACAATTTGGTCAACGTACGCCTTGGGTTTCATTCCCGCTTCCTTGGCTTTAGTTTCAATCTTTTGACCATGTTCGTCTGAACCAGTAAGAAAAAACGTTTCCATTCCAACTGATTTTTTAAAGCGATTTAAAATGTCTGCTAATGTTGTAGTATAGGTATGACCGATATGCAAGTCACCACTGGCGTAATATATTGGGGTTGTAACATAAAAAGTTTTACTCATTTAGTTGCCCTCATTCTCGTTTGTAAATTTATAAATATCTCTTAGACCTCGATAACTTTCGTTGTAATCTAAACCATAACCTACAAAAAAATCATTTTCAACTTTAAATAAAGTATTATAGTCGAAACTAATATTTCTTTTTGTTTTAAATTTATCAAGAAGTGTTAAAACTCGAATTTCTTTTGGCTTATCTTTTGCCACAAAATCATATAGCGCTTGAATCGAAGTTCCAGCATCAAGGATATCTTCAACAATTAAAATATTTTTATCTTTTAAACTATTTTGAATCCCGATATCAAATTTAACTTTTTCTTTTTTAATTTCGTTATTAACATCTTCGCTTAAGTTAACAACAAATTGAACTCCAACATCAATTTTTAATTGACGGATTAAATCTGAAATGAAAATAAATACTCCCGATAGTTTTGCAACTATTACTAAAGCTTGGCCTTCAAAAGCTTTTGATAAGTTTCTTGCTTCATTAGCAATGGCACTCTTGATTTCATCTTCAGTTATTAC
The DNA here is from genome assembly GCF_003363775.1 of Spiroplasma alleghenense. Taxonomy (NCBI): domain Bacteria; kingdom Bacillati; phylum Mycoplasmatota; class Mollicutes; order Entomoplasmatales; family Spiroplasmataceae; genus Spiroplasma; species Spiroplasma alleghenense. The sequence goes on along the minus strand of NZ_CP031376.1, from coordinate 256,379 downwards.
AGTTAATAATTTAGTTACTTCTTTCATGGTTTAAAATCCTTTCATAAATTTTTTGAACGTTTCTTAAAAAATAATTCTGATCAAATAATTTTTCAAAATCTAAATTGTTGATATATTTTTCAACACCATTTTTTATTAATACTTCTTTAAAATTTAATTGCTTCTCTTGAGTTTCCAAGGTACAATTTTGAATGAAGTCATAAACTTGTTCTCTAGAAAAATTTGTTTCTTTAATAATGTGGGTTAATATTGGTTGAGAGTAAAAAATATTATTCTGCGAATCAATATTTTCTTGCATTCTTTTTTTGTTTATAAATAAATTCTTAATTGTTTCAGTTAATCTTTCTACTGCATAAATTATACTATGAAATAAGTCTGGTAAAACTATTCTTTCGTTAGAACTATGAGAAATATCTCGCTCGTGTCATAGAAGATTATTTTCAAATCCCATACTTACAAATGTGCGAATATATCTCGCTAATCCCGAAATGTTTTCAGAACTAATGGGATTTTTTTTATGCGGCATTGAACTAGAACCTTTTTGTCCCTTGGCAAAACCTTCCATCATTTCTTGAACTTCACTTCTTTGAAAACTACGAATTTCAATTGCAATTTTTTCTAATGTTGAGGCAATGTTTCCAAATACTGAAATTAAAAATGCGTGACGATCTCTTTGAGTAACTTGTGTTGATAATGAGTCGATTCCAAGCTTTAATTCTTTAGCAACAAATGTTTCTACTTCTAATTCAAGATTAGCATAATTACCCATGCTTCCCGAAATCTTAGCAACCTCAATTTGTTGACGGGCTAATAAAAATCTTTCTTGTTGGCGCTTTACTTCTTCAAATCAAAGCAGAAATTTTAATCCCAGTGAAGTTGGTTCACCATAAATTCCGTGGGTTCGACCCATTATAAGAACCTCTTTATTTTCTAAAGCCTTACTTAAAAGTTCATTTTGCAAATTGTCCAAACTATTTTTTAAAATAATATTGCTTTGGGCAATTAAATAGTTTTGAGCTGTATCAACTACATCTGTTGAAGTTAACCCCAAGTGAATTCATTTTTTCTCCGAACCCAAATTTTCAGATAACATTCTTGTAAAGGCCACGACATCATGTTTAGTTTCCTTTTCAATTTCTAACATTCGTTTATGATCAATTTTTGATTTCTTAATTATTTTTTCACAATCAGCAGCCGGAATTACACCAAGTTTTGATCAAGCTTCAACAACTTTATTTTCGACAAGCAACCAAGTTTCTAACTTGTTTTTCTCATTTCAAATTTTATCAATTGCTGCAACTTCATAGCGATTTACCATTAAAACTCTGACTCCATTAAAATGGTTTGTAATCGGTCTGGCCCAACTGAGAAACCAACAATATTAATACCACAAAGTTCTTTAATTTTATTTAAATAGTTTTGAGCATTAGTTGGTAAATCTGAGAAATTTTTAACTTTAGTAATATCTTCTTTTCATCCTTGCATTTCAATAAATTCAGGTTCGCATTTTTGGTAATCACCATTCAATGGAGGGATTGTAAATATTTTTTCACCATTCAGTAAGTAGTTAGTACAAATTTTTACAACCGGTTCTCCTGATAACACATCAAGTAAAGTAATAAAAATTTTATCTAGACCTGTTGTGCGGATTGCATATTTTAAGGCAACAATATCAAGTCAACCAACTCTTCTGGGTCTTCCTGTATTTGAACCATATTCATGTCCACGTTCTCTTATGCCTTCTCCAATTTTATTATTTAATTCAGTAGGAAAACCTCCGGTTCCAACCCTTGTACAGTAAGCTTTAACAACTCCTAAACTTGTAGTGATTAGGTTGTGATTAATACCAGAACCTAGAGATGCATTATTGGCACTTGTATTTGAACTGGTAACAAATGGATAAGTTCCGTGATCAATATCTAAAAGCGCTCCTTGAGCACCTTCAAATAAAACGTACTGTTTTGATTTAATTGCTGTTTCAATTAAAGTAGATGTTTCCACAACTTGACCCTTAATTATTTCAAAATTATCCATTAATTCTTTATAGATAGTTTCAAAGTCTAACGGTTTTCCATCATAAACCTTAGTAATTAATTTATTTTTAAACTCCACAATTTCTTTTAGTTTAGTTTTAAAATTTTTATCAAATAAATCACAAACTCTGATTCCAAGACGGTCTACTTTATCTTGGTAAGTTGGTCCAATTCCTCTTTTTGTTGTTCCGATTTTATTAACACCACGAGATTCTTCTTGTAGCTCATCAATTGCAATATGATAAGGTAAAACAACATGTGCACGGTTCGATAAAAATAAATTTTTTGTATCAATTCCAGCTTTTTTCAAAATCTCCAATTCTGAAACTAATCTGGGTAAATTAACAACGGCTCCGTTCGCAATTACATTAACTACCTTTGGATTCAAAATACCTGATGGCACGATAGTAACCTTGTGCTTGACACCTTCGCTAACTATAATGTGTCCAGCATTATCTCCTCCAGAAAAACGAACAACCATACTTGCCTTTTGGGCAAAATAATCTGTTATTTTTCCTTTTCCTTCATCACCTCATTGAGATCCTACAATGACTAAACTTTTATACTGTTCCATAATTACCTCCTAATTGTATTTGTTCATTATATTTTTAAAATCCGTTCCTGAGATTCATTCTTTGACCCAATTTATTTTAAAATTAAATATCTCATTCATTTTTTTAATTTCTTCAGTACTCATTTTTGATAAAACTCAATCAACTATTTTTCAGCCGGGTTCAGGATTACCAATTCCGATTCTTAATCTTTGAAAATCGGTTGTATGAAAATGAGTTATGATATTTTTTAGACCATTATGGCCAGCAGCACTACCAGAATTTTTAAATTGTTGCTTTTCAATTGGGAAATCTTTTTCATCATGAATTATGACAATTTGATTTAAATCAACTTTATAAAAATGCATGATTTGGAGAACCGCTTCTCCCGAAAGATTCATAAATGTTAGTGGTTTAACAAATAATACTTTTTCACCATGTATCTGAGTTGAGTAAATTTCGGATTTAAATTTTTGCCCAATTGATTCTGCATTATAATATTCTATTAATTGGTCTAATACGAGAAATCCTGCATTATGACGGGTTTGTAAATATTGAGTTCCTGGATTTCCTAAGCCAAAAATTATTTTCACTTATTTTTTAGCCTTTAAAAACTTTTTAATTCTTGATAAAGTTTCTTCTTGGAAATCACCATAAACCTCTGATAATGAGTCTCTTGATACCGACGCTTTAATCATGGTTGCCAATAGATTTGCTACTGAAATAATTTTCAAACCTTCAAAGCGTTTTTCTTTTGGAATTTCAATTGTGTTTGTCACCACAACTTTTTCTACTACCTTAGAGTCAATTGCTGATGTTATTTTTTTAACAGCTTCTCCATTGAATAATCCATGACCACCAAATATATATACTGCTCTAGCTCCATTTTCTTTTAAAGCAGTGGCAGCAGCAACAATGGTTCCCCCAGTATCAATCATGTCATCAACGATAAAGCAAACCTTATCTTGAATATCCCCAAGGACAAATTCCACATTTGCCATATTAGGTTCAGGTCGACGTTTAGCAATAACCGCGATACCATTTGTAAGACCTGCTGTATATTTTGCAACTTCATGTACCCTAGTAAGTCCACCATGATCTGGGGAAACTAAAATACATTTATTTTGGTCTAAATTATTTTCAATAATTGTGTTGATGATCTCGTTTGCCATTGTCTGTGCAGAGTGAAAGTTATCCACTGGAATATCAAAAAATCCCATTGTTTGAGCAGAGTGTAAATCTACAATAATTACTCGGTCAGCCCCTGCTTTTTCTATTAAATTAGCCACTAATTTGGCTGTAATTGGTTGGCGTCCTTTAGCTTTTCGGTCTTGGCGAGCGTAACCAAAATACGGGATTACCACGTTAATTTTTTGAGCACTAGCTCTCTTGAACATATCAACAGCAATCAATAACTCCATCAAGTTTTCATTTACTGGTTGGCTAGTTGATTGGATGACATAAACCTCTTTACCTCGTACCGAATCCTCTGATTGCATTAGGATTTCTCCGTCAGCAAAAACTATTTTTTTTGCTCTTTTTTGCTCAATTTCAAGAATTTTGCATATTTCGTTTGTTAATTCTTGGCTTGCTGACAAACCAAAAATATTGATTTCATTTTTTTCTTTGGACATTTTAAAGGAATCTCTCTCTCTAATATAAATATAACCTAAAAATAGTCTTTTTTAGCACACTTTCAGGCAAAAAATAATTTTATTTTAGTTAAATAATTCGTTATATCGTTCAACTAACATTAAGGTAATCTTTCAGTCATTTACTTGAATTTTGCAATCTCGATAAACTATATAAGCGTTTTTTTGCAAGAATAAGTGGTTTTGTTTGGTTGATATTTTACCATTTTCCTTAAACTCCATTTGATTTTTATATTTATTCAAACCATCAACTATGTTGCTTAGTTCTTTATTATTCAAAAGAATTCCATTCATCATTGTTTTATATGTTTTTAGGTCCTCAAATAAGTAAGGGTTTAACTTTTCTTGAAAATTTCCTCTTAATTTAAGAATGAAGATATCAAGATTTTTAGTGATTTTATCAAACTCTTTATAACCTTTTGATCCAAAAGTTAAAAGACCGGCGATTATTGCGCCAAAGCAAATTAAAGCCGCCATTAAAAATCAGGCTACTCAATTTGTAAATGAAATATTCAAAAATATATTTAGGCAGAATCCCACAATAAAGCTAATAAGACTCGCCAAAAATGTTATTAATCAGTTATTTCTTTGATTAATAGTTTGATTTTGCACTAATAACTCCTTTTGAACTTCAAAAATTTCTAGCAAAATAGACTTTAATTCTTGGGGTTTAAGTTTTGTTGCACTATCAAAATCTTTCAAATCACTTTGATAACTTTGAGTTTTAAAATTAAAATTCTTATAAACTGTCTTTTCATTCATATTTGCAAAATAGTGGATTTGACCTTTATTTTACCACTACTATTAGTATATAATAATACGGTTAGATTTATGAATATTTTATATGAATGGAGAAAATAATAATGAGTTTAGTATACATTGAAGGCTTAACCCACGCTAATGGTGGTAAAAAATTATATGAAAATGCCACTTTAAGAATTAATAAAGGCGAGCATATCGCTTTAGTCGGGGCCAATGGGGTTGGTAAAACCACTCTTTTAAATATTATCAACAATTCAATTGTACCCGATCACGGAAATATTGAAGTTCACCCCAGAGTTACAGTTGGTTATTTAGATCAGCATCAAAAAGTTGACGGGGAACAAACTGTCAACGCCTATTTGGAAGGTGCTTACAAAGAATTATTTGATATTGAAGCACAAATTGCCAAAATTTACGAGGACATGGCGGTTGAGTATAAAGAAGACGAATTAGTTAGAGCCTTAAAACTTCAAGAACACTTAGATTTAAATGACTTTGAAATTATAGGTAAAAAAATTCGTAGTTTAGTTGATGGTCTGGGAATCGAGCACGAAAGACTAGAACAGAAAATGGGCAGCCTTTCTGGGGGTCAACGTGGTAAAGTCCTTTTAGCTAAATTGTTATTAAGCGAAAATGACTATCTGCTTTTAGATGAGCCAACCAACTTTTTAGATATTGAGCAAGTTGACTGATTAGCTAAATTTTTACAAACTTTTGAACCAGCATTTATTATGGTATCCCATGATAGTGATTTCATTAATAAAACTTGTAATATAATTTATGAAATTGAAAACTTAAAAATTAATCGCTATGTTGGTAACTTTGATAAATACATCGAGCAATCTGAATTAAGAAAAGAACAATATACCAAAGAATATATGGGTCAACAAAAAACCATTAAGAAATTGGAAACTTATGTTGCTAAGAATGCAGCGAGAGCTTCTACTGCCAAATCTGCACAATCTCGTCAAAAACAACTTGACAAAATGGATGTGATGAAGGAACTAAATCAACAAGCCAAGCCTCACTTTAGTTTTAAATACAAACGACCAGCCAGTGCAGTTATTGTTAAAGCCACTGACTTAGAAATTGGTTATGACTTTCCCTTAATCCATCCACTAAACTTTGAGTTACGCGAAGGTGAAAAATGTATCGTTAGTGGATATAATGGGATTGGGAAGACTACTTTTTTAAAAACCTTAGCTAACGAAATTCCGGCAGTTAACGGAACTTGTGAATTAGGAAACGGAGTTCAGGTTGCTTACTTTAGACAAGTTGAAAAAAATACCGATTTAACTCCTGTCCAATATTTAAAAAATTTACACGAAGACATGACTGAATCAGTAATTCGTGGAACTATTGCAAAATTTGGGCTAAAAAGTGCATTAATGAATAACCCGATGAGTCTTTTGTCTGGGGGAGAGCAGACCAAGGTTAGATTGGCAGAAGCCAGTCTAGTGCCTTGCAGTCTTTTAATATTAGATGAACCTACAAACCATATTGATGTTTTAGCTAAAGAAGCTTTGCTAGAAAGTATTCAAAAATTTGAGGGTACAGTTTTACTTACAACTCACGACATTAATTTTTCAACCAAATGAGCCGACAAAATTCTTGATTTTGAAAAATTAATTTAATTAAAAAATATCACAAAACCCGACTAACTATTTAGTCGGGTTTTGCTTTTAAATAAAAATGGAAAATTATTATTATAAAAACAACCTTCTACTATTGTATTTTTATAATTAAGGATTAAACTGTGAGTGAACTTGATTTTTATTTAAATAAAATATTTAAGGAGGTTTTAAATTGTTAAAGTGCAAGTCTTATTTGGAATCTATTAACTTAACAGTCATATTTTTATTAATAATAACTTTATTACCCTGGCTAATAATTCCGAATTTGATCGCCTTAAAATTATGAGAAGCATCAATAATAATTTTAATAATTACGGTTTTAACAATTATATTTATTTTTGCAATACTTAGTTTTTTAGATTTCAGAAATGGATTTATTGAAAAGTTTTATTTTTTATCTTATTTTATTTTTCCAATTGGAATACCATTATTAATAATTGAAAAAAATATTAAAGACAGAGAGTTTATTAATGGGAGGATTTTTATTTGAAAAAATAGCGATACCCTTACGTTTGAATTTATTATTTTTATCGTCCTAATGATGCAGGTGTTTTGAATTTTGGTACCTTGAATTTTGGGTCTATTCGAATGATGGTTTTTGATATTTGCGATTGCAGCTATTTTAGAATTACTTTCTGCAATATTAATTGGTACCGGTCATTTTCAACAAAAGAAAAAATTGCTTTAAGTAGCGGGTATTCTTAATTTTATTTTATGTGGACCAATTTTATTTTTAGCATTAAATAAAAAATTTATAATAATTTAAAAACTTCGACTCTCAGTCGAAGTTTTTTCTAATGCCTAAAAAACTAATTTTTCTAAATAATCTTTAATATTTTTAATTCAGTGACTTTGCATTTTTTCTCGCGCAATTCTAACTTCGTCAACTTGTTTAGCAATTCCTGATTCAGCGCTCTTAATTCTTTCAAAGCTGTCGTTAAATAATTTACTTAGCACTGGTAGTTGAGTATCTTTTCACTGATTAAAAATTTTTATTTTTTCTTCGTGCCCTTCAAAATCTTTTTCTTCCACAAATTTATTTTCAGCGAAGATAATAGTTTTTAAAATTTGTCCCACAAAAATGAAACTTTCTGGATCACTTAAATAAATATTTGGATTTTCATCAGATCTTTTAAACGGTATTCCTGAATACTTTTTATTAAAAGAAGTCGAAACCAAAATACCATATTTAGATTTTTGGCGCGCCATATCTTCTGTTAGTTTTTTTTCCCAAGCATTACTTCACTCTGCATTTTTTACTTCATAAACAATTCTGCCAATTTCTTTTTCGTTTTCTCTAATAGTTTGCAGGTAGTCAGCCTTTTTGTCCATTGCTGTAATTTTTTCAATTATGTCTTGAGGTTCAAAAACTTTTCTTAATTCAGCTTCAACTTCATGCTCAAAGTTTTCCCCTTTTGTTTTATTTTGAATGACTTTGTTAAGATCGTTGGCATGCTTCAAATCAGTTATTTGGTTATTAAGGTTAAAAATTTCATTGTTAAGGCTTTTTTCCATTTCCACTAATTTTTTAAGTCCCTCTTGTTCAGCTTCGAGTCTGGCTTGCTTTACAAGGTTTTGATTTGACTCTAGTTCCATTTGAAGAGTTGCAAGTTTTGTCATCAGTCTAGAAATCTCTTGATTAGATTCACTCTCTAATTTATGACTTTGGTTTTCTAAATCATGTTTATGTTTTAAATCTAAATTGGAAAGATCATTATTTTGTTTGCTAATAATATCTTTTAATTTTTCAATTTCAATTTGCTTTGCTTTTTCAAAGGCATTTTCTGCTTCAGCAAGTCTCTGTTTTGTTATTAATTCATTTTGCTCTCCTAATTGTTTAGTTAAGGTTTTCTCAATAATGCTTATATAATCTTGCTCATGCTTTCTAAAAATTTCCTTTAAGTTTGATAATATGTTTTCATTTTCTTGAAAATCTTTTTCTGTAATTTTGTAATCACAGTTTGGGCAGGTAAAAATAAATCCAGTCATTTTTTCTCTCTTTCTTTTATAAGAAAATTGTAGCGTCTTAGGGAAAGGTAACTTCTCACCCTAAAAAATCTCAATTATTTCTTACAATTAAATAATATCATTAAAATGAAATAAAAAAAGGATTCCTAGAATCCTAAATCCATTTTTACATCTTGGCGACTTTGTTCAGAAGCTTCAAAGTACATTCTTGTTTCTAATTTTAAATTACTTGCTGCAACAACTGCTGGTCAAGCTTGAATAGAAGAGTTGAAGTTTCTGATTGCTGTGTTATAAAAACGACGAGCAGCTGCGATATTATCTTCACAATCAACGATTGCACTTTGAAGTTTTTTCACATTATCATTAGCTTTCAATTCTGGGTATCTTTCTAAAGTTAAGTTAACTTGACCTAATACTTTTGAGGTTTTAGCATCAAATTCTCCAAAATCTTTTGGGTCAATTCTACCTGAATTTCTTAAAGCCACAACTGATTCTAATGTTGATTTTTCATAATTCATTGCAGATCTTGTTGTTTCCACAAGTTTTTGTAGAGCGTCAGCTCTTCTTTGTAATTGAACATCAATTCCTGATGCTGTTTCGTTAATTTCTTGCTCTTGGCGAATAAAATTGTTTTTTGTACCGATGTAAATTCATAAAGTAATTGTTAGCGTTAAAATAAAAGATAAATAAACTACAAATTTACTTAAAAAACTAGTTTTAGCTATTACTATTGTGTTATTTGGTGTTGGATTATATGCCATTGTTTTGTCCTCTTCTATAATGAAATTTTAGCACTTTTAATAATTATATTCTATGAATTTTTGATTATTTTAATAATTTTTAGTCTGGAAATAATCCCATAATTTGAAAAAACTTTAAAGCATCATGAAGATCAGAAACCTCATTTTTTACCTTGTTATATATTTGACCAACTACTTCATCCAGGGTTTCAACAAATTCCAACGAAGTAAAATCGTGATCTTCATCATGTTTTGATCTGAAAGTCCTAAACTCTCCAATTAAGGAATATTTATGAAAAAATAAATATTCTGGTTTTGCTCTATTATTTTTTCTGCTCATTTCTAAGATATTCAACATTCTTTTTGGATTTATAAATTTTCTAGCAGCGATTTGGTCACTTGAAAAAACATTGGCATAATTATTGAATTCCGGAGATTCAAAATCTATTTTTTTAGCATCATCTAGAAGTAAAAATGGGTCTTTTGCAAAATACATGTTTGTCGGAGATTCAAGAAAATTTTTGGTAAAATTTGCGACTATAAATGTCTGACCTATATAGCGATTTATATGGGAATTACCCTGTGATGGAATCAACGTACTAACAACTCCATAAGAAAATTTTTGGCCCTCTAAGGAAAAAGTCATTACCTCTCTAACCCTTGAACGCTTTGAAAATGCAAATGGTCGCAATTTCAAAACCGATGTCAAAAAACTCTTTTTAAAACTAAAATCAGTTAAGTAGTCGCCAAAGAGTCTGTCCATTTCTAATTTATAGTATTTGGAAATATTAAATCCTTTAATGAAGCGCGCTACATAATCATGCTTAATTCTTGATATTGAAGATGTCATAGTAATTGCCGCTATAAATAGAGGAATAGAAATTAAGAACATTCATACAGCGACTTGAATTCCAAAATAAGACGCTAATATTCATGAAAAAAAGAATACTATAATCATGATATGAATTAAAATCGCAGGAATTATTCAAAGAGCTGTGACAATTTTTACTTTTGGTCTTTTATTTTTTAATTTATATTTTTCAAAAGCACTTTTAACGTCTTGACTGATTAGTTTAAAAAAATCTTTACTATTAAAATCTTCCATTTCGTTGTTAAAACCTCTTCTATTTAAAATTTATTAATTAATTACCATTTTTTTAATATTATCATATTGTATTATTATTTTTAAAAACAAGTATGTATATATCTTTAATTATTTTTAGTCTGGAAATAATCCCATCACCTGAAAGAATTTTAAGACATCGCGAAGGTCAGAGACCTCACATGTTACCTTGTTATAAATTTGATTGACCAATTCATCAATTTTTGAAATATTACTCAAAGAAGTAAAGGAATGGTACTTAAAATGATACGATTTAAAAGTCTTTACCTCACCTACCAAAGCAGATTTGTGAAAAAACAAGTACTCCAACTTTGCTCTATTATTATTTTTACTAATCTCCAATATATTCGACATTCTCTTTGGTGTTATAAATTTTCGTGCAAAAATTTGGTCACTTGAAAAAACATTTGCATAATCATTGAATTCTGGTGACTCAAAATCAATTTTTTTAGCATCATCTAGAAGTAAAAATGGGGTTCTTGAAAAATACATATTTGTTGGTGATTCTAAAAAACTTTTAGTAAAGTTAGCAACTATAAATGTTTGGTGGAAATATCAATATCTTCAACCATGGCGTGTGCGAACAAGCTTTCGCGAAGTAACAACTCCATAGGAAAATTTTTGACCTTCCAATGAAAAAGTCATTACCTCTTTAACTTTTGGATCATCAGCATATAAAAAAGGACCTAATTTTAATACTGTTGTCAAGAAATTTTTTTCAATACGCAAATCACTTAAGTATTCACCAAAGAGTCTCTTCATTTCTAATTTATAATATGAGGAAATTTCAAACTCTTCAAGAAAAGGCTTTATATAATTGCTTTTATTTTTATTTACAACAATCGTGTAAATCACGGCCGATATAAATAATGGAATAGAAATAAAAACCATTGCGGTGCCAATTGGTAATAAAATCGATTGAAACAAAAACAATCCAAAAAATCATAATACCGATCCAACTGGTCATAAAATTGCAGGAATTATTCAAAGTGCGATAGAAAGTTTTGTATTAGGTTTTTTATTTTTTAATTTATAATTTTCAAATTTGCTATAAACTTCTTCTTTAATTTGCTTTAGCAAATCACCACTTTTTAATTCTTCCATATTTTCTCAAAAAATTCTTTCTATTTTGCATTTTAAACATATGCTTAGTAAATTTTATCACATAGTATTATATTATTTTATACAATAAATATATTTATTATTATTTTAAAAAATTTGCTTAAAATTTAATCATGCTAAAAAAGTTGCAAATAAGCACCAATACTTGACCATATTAATTTCTTATATATTGTTAAAATTTATTTTATAAACTTTCTTCAACCTAGTCCTGATTTGTAAATAGACCCATGGCATCAAGATAACTGAGCAAATCAAAAAAATCTCTGCTTTCATTTCTAACTTTTTTGCAAATAATTTTAACTAGTGGTCGTAAAGTTTTTTTAATTTTAAAACTCTTAAAACTATGCTTTGGCTTTTTAAATTTACCGACAAATTCTTTATATTTTTTCTTTACATCATTTGATACGTAATTTTCTAAAATTTTTGCCTCTTTCATTTTCACCAGTTATTTTTTTGTTTAACAATCGAAATATTTTAATAAATATATTTATAAAGTTAAATCAATTTCATTTTAAAAGAATTAAAAGTTCAAAAACAAGTATAATTAAGTAGTATAGGAGGTATTAATTATGTTTAAGAAAAAAAATAAAGAAAAAGCAGTTTCTAGTGAAAAGATTGATGATTTATTACACAATAATTCATTTGGAGGAGATTTTTTTAGCAACAACCCACTAGGGAGTGGGTTGGGTAAAAATTCACGTAACGTAGAAGTTAAAGAAGAAATTACAGTAAACGGTAAAAAGATGACTGGCGAAGAATATGAAGCTTATAAAAGAAAAAATGGCGACATGATGCAAGGTTTTGATAAATTTAGAAATATGGATTTCAAAGACAATGGTAATTCTAAATACGTAATCAACGGTAAAGAAGTTAGTGCCGATGAAATGCGTGAATACGAAAGTAAAATGAAAAACAGAATGCGCGACATTTTTGAAGATTAAAAAAATTCACCAAAGTGAATTTTTTTCATTTTAATATAGTTCTCTTGAGTAATTCAAAGCTCTTTCCATTCTTTTTTCAATAGCTGGGATTTTACTTTTTGGATAAATTCCTAGATCAATTTTTAATTGAAACATACTAACTATAAAAGCTAGTTGTTGTCTTTTGGTATAAACTCCAGCAACATGTCTTTCCATGAATCCAGCTATGCTTCGTTTACCTTTGCTAATATCCATATACTTTATTTTTGTAACATTATTTTTTGAATTGCTCGAAAAAACAATAGTTCTGGTAAATCATTGGTCTTTTGAAAATCATTCAACCATTATTTCCTTATTTATCTCAAGTTTTTTGACTAAAAAAGTAATACGATTTTTGCTTTTACTTGTAACATAAAACCCGCCTTCCTCAAGTTGGTCAACCTCTAGATTAGGGTGTAAGTCCTTGGCTGTTATATTTAAGTATTGATGAAAAACACTTTCAATTTCTTTTTTAATTTTTGCTCGGCAAATTATTTTTTTAACTCTAGCCCTCTCTTCAATAACAGATGTATAAACTTGTTTATTAATTTCTTCTCTATTTTTTTCAAACTCAATTTGATTTTCTTCAATAACTTTTTGGTCTAAAATTTTAACACTCTTTAATTCTTTTGCCATATTATTTGTAAAATAAATCTCAACCTTCTAAAATATTTTTTAGATCTTTTTTAAGTTTTACATCATCAATATCTAAATCTTTCCCCTTTGATTTGATGACTTGATGATATCAAGCATAACTCAACTTAGGTTTACGCTCTCTAATTGGAGAGTTAAAATCAACACTAACAAGTCCGTAATCTTTTCGATATCCACCACTTGGAGAAAAAATATCACAATAAGTTCATAGTGAGTAACCAATAAAGTTAACTCCAGCATCCTTAGCTTTCATAACTTCTGCAATATGAATTTTTAAAAACTCAATTCTTTTTGTATCAATGATTAAATCTTGTGATTTGTCATCAAAATCTCCCATACCGTTTTCAATAATCATGAACGGTAAATCTCCATATTCAGCCTTTAATTCTAATGCTCCGGAGACTAAACGAGAAGGATCAATGATTCAATTCCAATCGGTATACTTAACATCTTTTGCAGGATACAATTGTTTAAATTCTTTTACAAAAAACTCTTCACTAGGTTTTTGCAGTTTAATTGTTTTATCATCAAAACTGTATGCACTAATGTAACATGGACGGTAATAATTTCAACCAATAAAGTCCATTGGATTTTTTTTCATAAATTCCATATCTTCCTTTGAAATTACAAAATCAATTTTTTCGTTTTTGATTCAATTTAAAAATACCTCTGGATAACTACCTTTTAAATTAGGGTCTAAGTATAAATTTTTGAATCATTGATTATAAACTTCACAAGCTTTGATATCTTCAGGATTATTTTCTCTTAAAGGAATTGGTGGATTTCAATCATGATCAATTCCCAGGATTGCATCTTTTGAAAGATAACCTTTATCTTTTGCCTTTACAAATTCTTCTTTAGTTATTGCTGCAGTCATGTTTAAAAAGTGCAACGCTTTTACAAAAGCAGTTTTGTCTTTTCTAGCGGGCGGCATATAGTCAGATAAATAACCACTTAAAGTAAAAGTCGAATTTTCATCATTTACAAATCAAATATCTGTATATTTACCTAGATATTTAAAGCAGGCTTTAACATAATTTCTAAATCATTCTATAATTTCGCGATTTTCAAAGCCACCTTGTAGCTGAGCTCAAAGTGGTGTGTCTCAGTGATAAAGAATCGGAATTGGTTGAACCCCGTTTTCCACTAAGGTTTTAAAAACATCATCATGTCATTTAATCCCCTCTGGGTTAATAGTTTCTCCATCTTTTGGAAATATTCTTGTTCAATCCATATTGTAAACCAGCCCTTGAAGTCCAAGTTTATTCATAATTCTAGCATCTGTTTTATACTTGTGATAAAAATCTGCTGCAATTTCGATTGAATTAATTTCTCTTCCAGCAACACCAACTGGTGGAATAACAAAATTTCTCTTAGTAAACTCGTCTCAAATTGAATCAGTTCTTCCTCCTAAATTTCTTCCTCCCTCAATTTGAAATGCATTTGTTGATGCACTAAATATAAAATCTCTTTTTTTCATAATTCCTCTTTCTAATTGGATTAATTACCCATTTCTTATATAATAATATAGAAATGAGGTATTTATGGAAATTTATGCAATTTTTGCGGCAATTTTTTTTCTTTTACCTTTTTTGGTTTGAACAATCATTAGGTTTAACGATAAAATGCGTCAGCAGTTTAAATTTTGACACAGAAACTTTATCATATCATCATTTGTGGTATGCTGAATTATTTTTATCATTCTAGTTGTCTTAGCGGTGGTTTTAAATTAAAAATCTAGGAAACTTAAATTAGTTTCCTAGATTTTTTTATTCCATTAGTCCCGCTAGGTATAGTTTTCTAAATCTTCCTGGAACGTCTTTAAGTTCTTCAAAGCTTCCAATCTGAGCAATTCCTTTAACTTTATCTAAAACAATAATTTGATCAACATTTTTAATTGTACTTAGTTTGTGGGCAATAACAACACTAGTTCTATTTTTCATCAATTTCTCTAATTCCATTTGAATTTCGTGTTCAACAATATTATCCAAAGCACTCGTAGCTTCGTCAAGAATTAACAATTGCGGATCTTTTAAGAATAGTCGCGCAATTACTAGTCTTTGTTTTTGGCCTCCAGAAAACATTAATCCGTGTTCACCTAAAATTGTGTGGTATTTTTCTGGTAAAGTTTGGACGTACTTATCAAGTTGAGCTTTTTTACAGGCTTCTTCGATTTGTTCGTTAGTAACATTTTCTAATCCATAAGCAACATTATAATAGATATCCCCATATAATATTTGTGGTTCTTGTTCGACATAACCAACCTTGCTTAGATAGTTTGGTAAATGTAGTTCTCTTAAATCAATACCGTTAATTAAGACTCTTCCTTGAGTAGGATCATAAAATCTTAACAGTAACTGAGCAAAAGTTGATTTTCCAACCCCGGTTTCACCAACAAAAGCATAGCTTTTGTTTTTCTCAAAGACAAAATCGATATTTGGTAAAATTTGACGATCTGGCTTAGTTGGGTATGCAAAACCTAAATTTTCAAATTTAACTTCTTTAATTTTATCAATTTTAATTCCGTTAGGATCAGGAATTATTAATGGTACTGGATCAATAATATCAGATAACCTCATGGCACAGTTCGCAGCCTTGGTAGCCCCTCTGAATGTCATAGTTGCATACGAAATTGGTGCTGCTAAGGCGAAAATTGAAGTTGTAAATCCAACAATTAAGTTAACAACCTTATCGGGATCTGAACTATAAAGTAAAAAAGCAGATATAACCATAATACTTGATAGAATTGAAACCGCAAATCCGTTAAACATTTGTAAAGTGGTTTGTAAGCGAACCACTTTGTTTGCTGCCTTATTATATGGTTCATGGTTTTCAATTACTCTTTGTGATTCATAGTTTTCAGTCCCATTGGCCTTAACTAATCTAACATTCATCAAGCGATCTGTTAGTTCGGTATCAATAGATTGTCTAATATCTACTGAAACAAAAATAGCTCTACGATAATAAATAAATATTATTCAAGTTGCGATGAAAATTATCATTGTATATGATATTGCGATTAGAGCAATTGGAACATCCATTGTTAACATTAAACAACTAGTTGTGATGTACATCGAAATTAAGTAAACGGCATTTAAAAAGAAGTCATTTAATCCTAATCCTACTCCTTCTGTATCACCAATTACTCTTGACATAATTAAACCCAGTTGGTGGTCATAGTAATAACTTACATCTTGTTTTACCAATCGCTCTAAGCATTCAATTCTTAGGTTTATTTCAATTTGTTTTGCAAACAAAGCTGAAGTATAGTTACCAAAATACTCACAAGCAACCATAAATGCGAAAATTCCAAGAATTACTCATAATCAACTTAATCAAGGGATGGTAACGCTTCAACCAAATAAATCTTGAGTTAAACTAACACTTGGGTCAACTTCGTGCTGAGCTGTTAGCAATACTTTTTGAATCATCATTTGCAAGAATTTAGGAATGAATGAGAAGGCAATGGCATCAAAAGCAACTGAAAGAACTATAAATGTAAAAAGTCACGGACTTTTTTTAACCGCAACAAAAATCGGCCTTAAAAAACCTTTAAATTTTGAATAAGTAAAGGCCTTATCATTTACAAATTTTGCCATTATTTTCTCCTTCTCATAATGTATTTTATGATTTATTTAGTATATTTTAAATTATTATTTAACTAATTACAATTGTATTTCACAAAGAAAAAATAATTTTAATGAATTTTAAAAATCTCCCAACATCAATTGAGAGATTTTGATTCTTATCAGCTTTTCTAACTTTATAAAATCAAATTCCTTACTCTAACTTCATTTTTAATCAGTGTTATTTTATCGTAGTCCATTTTTTCTAAAATTAAAACTACATATTTGTGGTTTAGATCAAGCAAGGTTTTGGCTTCATCAATATTTAGTGATTTATTTTTGCTAAAGAAAAGGTCAACTTTATCGATAACTTTTTGATAATTTGTTGCTGTAATAAAGTTATTTTCATCCAATTGAACGATACTTTTATTTGAAATTAGGTATTTCAACATCTCCTTGAATGTTTTTGTATCAACTACCTTTTCTTTAATAACTGATATTTCTTTTGGCTTCAAATCTCAATCCTTAATTCTTCTCAAAATCAAATTCTTTATTGCATGTTGCTCTTTAGTTAGTTTTAACTCAAAATTTTTCAGAGAGTACATTTGGTTTTCTACTTTAATTAAACCGTCTTGAATCATTAGATACAAAATAAAATTAAGGTGTTTGCTATTAACCTCTTCTTTTAGTGTTGAATTAATTTCCAGAAAATTAATTCCTTTTTTCAAAGGGTTATTTGCATGATATTTTTTAATTTGAAATAAAATTTTATCACGTAAATCAAAATAATTACTAATATGTATAACTTTGTTTTGATAAATAATCAACTCTTCGTGACTGATGTTAGTTTCTCTCAGACCAAATTGAAAAAGGTCAACAACTTTATCAGGATTATTTTTAATTTCAATAATTGTTTTTTCAATAAAATCACCAAATTTGATTTTCTCAAGTTCGGTTAAATAATCTTGGTTTTTAGACTTAACACTTTTACTGCTAACTCTTAATATTTCAAATCCTCCGGATATATTTTCTTCAGAAATTAATTTTATTAATCCAATATCCTCCAATTGAAAATATATTGGTTCACTAAATTCTAATTGTGCAAAAACCATTTCTCCTGGCATCGCTTTTTTGTTAACAAGTATTTTTACTTTTGCTAAATAATTTTTAGTTCCAATAAATACTTTAACCTTACTTTTATTTTTTAATTCTGAAATGTTAGTCTTATCATAATTTAAATAGACATCAATCAATTTTGATTTCAGCAAAGTTCCTGGAGTTGCAATAATATCTCCTCGACTTATTTCGTTGAAGTTTATATTTCCAATTCTTAGCGCCGTTCTTTGACCGGTTTTAGCATTGGCGACTCTTTGGTCATTAACTTGAATTTCTTTAACCTTCACAATAATTTTTTTAGGAAGAATCTCTAGTTCATCGTTTTCACAAACTGTTCCAGTTTTGGTTGTTCCAGTAATTATAGTGCCCTTTCCTTGAATTGTAAATGACCTATCAATATCTAGGCGGTAGTTATTTGAATAATTTATTTTATCAGGAATATTTTCAGAAAATCAATTACTAAAATTATCTAAAACTATTTTAAGTTTTTCATATGAGTCAGGATTTTTATTGCTAACTTCCACTGAGTCAAAAATTTTAAATGAATTTTCTTTCAAATAATCTTGTACGTCTTTTTTGATTTTAGTAATTTGTTCTAATCCGACTAAATCCGTTTTGGTAAAAACAACGATTAGATTTGTTATTTTAAATATTTTAAAAATAAGCAAATGTTCAAATGTCTGAGGCATCATTCCATCATCACAAGCCACTACTAATAATCCTGCATTGACACTACTAGCTCCGGCAATCATATTTTTAATAAATTTTTCATGACCTGGTAAATCAATAAATCCAATTAATTTTTTAGGAGCTTGATAAAATGAAAAAGCTATATTGATTGACATGCCACGTTTTTTTTCTTCTTTTAAGTGATCTGTATCCTTATTAGTTATATGTTGAACCACAGTTGTTTTACCATGATCTACATGTCCCAGAACTCCCAAACAAATTTCTTTCATATTTTCACCTCTTATTAAATCTAATTATCTACTTTTTTTCAAAAGCTTTTGGTTGAACGCGAATTAAATTATATGCCAAAGCAAACATAATTGCATCTTCTAAAGCAGAATAGTAAGAATAACTAAAAATGTCCTCACCAATTGCGAAACTTATTGTTCCTGGTTTATTAAAAACTGAAGCGCACTTAAATTCTAAACTATGTATTTTTGAAACATTAAATTTCCTTCTTGTCTTATTAATTTCAACATTTACATGGCCAACTCCAATATAAAGTTCTAATTTTACATCTTGGTTATTTACTTTAAACTTAAAATTTTTTAAGTCAAAAAGTGTTTCTTTAAATCCTAAATATTTATCAACTTGATTACCTCTGATAAATGAAAATCAGGTAGCGACCACCATCGGGATGCAGCTCAAATAAATTCCTAAGGAAAACATAATTGCTTGAAATCTACTTGTTGGTATAAATAAAATTGCCATAGTCCCACTTAATAATATTAAGAAACCTGCAATTAAATTAGTTACTAGAGATTTTTTAGAAACATTGTAAATTGCAACATAAGCTAAATTGAAAAATAAAAAATAAAAAACCGTTACTGGAGCAGATCACGCAACATATGTTGAAAATAACACAGCAATAAAATCCTTTGCAAATGGTAAAAATATTAGCAGAACTATTATTGTTAACAACTGAATTCAGATTGCACTGCGATGCTTTGCAAATAAATTTGATGCTTGCTTCACTCGTAATGATTTTTTATTTTTTTTCATATTTACCTATTCTATTTGTAGTTTTTGAAAGTTTAACTTCCTTTTAGTTTTATAAAAGTCATACACCATTGTAATTGAAGCATAAAATACAACCGCAATTACAATTCATAATAAAACATTAATAAATTGAGTTTTATCTAAACCTAATCCAACTTGTAGACCAACAAATACTGTTAAGAAAGCTAGAGGAACTCCTACGCTAGACCCAATAGTTATCCCAATGGAAACTTTTGGGTAATAATTTTTATCTTGAATAAATTTAAATGATCCTACCGGCATCAAGAATGCGCAACTCCCCATCATTATCGGAAAGGCGACATCAGCGTTAATACCCATCAAAACAACAGTTGCCATTGCAGGAGCATAAAGTCCAACTCCAAGCGACATCAATGCTCCTAGTATTACAAAAATAATCATTGCAGTTGGAAGTTTTCAAGCCGGAATACCATCACCAACTAATCCATTAGTTCCCGGACCCATAGATTTAATAGCTTGAACATCATTATGGGTTAGAATCATCATAATTCCGGTTATAAATAAAGCTATTCCCATAATTAATTTAATCCAAAGCGAATTAAATTTATTTGCTAGCGCAGCACCGATATAACTACCAATTACCGCACAAATTATTAAACTTAATAAAGTAATTATCTCAACATCAACAGCAGCAATAAATACAGCAGCCTCAATTGCTACAGGGATTGTATGGGAGACATTTAAAGTTCCAGGAACTTTTTTAATGTTATCCGATACCCCCATTGCTTGCATCATTACCAAAGTTGGAGCAAAACTACCAACACCAATTGTATCAAAGAAATCAGTAACTAAACCGATTACAGCAGACTTACCAAAAGATTTTTTTCTTTCTGATACTGATCGCTTTGTGGCATCTCTGACAAAGAAATAACCAAAAACAATTGATATTATTATAAGAATAGCTGCTAAAACAACTGCAACAATACTTTCATACTTGCTAAAATCATACGCTGTGGGATTACCGTTCTCATCCAGATTTGTTAATGGATAGTAAACCAAATAGTTAACCAATAAGGTAATCAACAAAGCCACCGGGGCAATAGTTACAAATAAAATTGTTATTAGTTTAGCTGAAATTGCTTTTTTAGTTGTCAGAATTTTATCTCGCTTCTCAGCAAGTTGGGGTAGAAACTTTTCTTTCACCTCAGTGATTGCTGATTTTTCTAATTCCTTATTAGCTAATTTCTTTTCCTTAATTTCTATGATTGCTAACTTATATTCCGACTTGAGAGCGACATATTCTTGTTGAAACTGTTTTTTTAATACAGCACTTTGCGGATCGCTTTTAAGTTGAACAACTTTTTCATACTCAGCTGCATTTTGATTAATTAATAAATCCAGCTTAGTTTTTATTTCTTTAACTTCACTGCTATATGTTTCAATAAGAATTTTTTTCCTGCTTTCAAAATCAGTTTCATTCATTTGATTATTTTTTTTAAGAGCTTTATTTTCTTTTAAATCATTTTTAAAAGCTGTACGTTTAGAAATTAATAACTCGCTTAAATTATCAATTTCAAAACTTACCTCATCGATTTTTTTATCAAAGGAAAAGAGCTTTTTTTCAAAATCAGGTTCTGAAGAAACTGTTTTCTGTTTTACATTCATAATTCCACCCTTTTCTATTTGTGAGTTTTAGGATTGAATCCCTCTTGAAATGGATCGGTTGGTTGGAGAACTCAATTTGCGTATCCAGTAATATAAGCATTACCTTTAATTTCAGGAATTACTGCATCAAATTCTTTAACCTTAGTTGTTTCTAAAACTTTACCAATAAACTTAGTTTTCATAATTGATTCATAAACAAAGTCCTCATTTAGTTTTAATTCCTTGCGTTTAAATAATGTAGCAACTTTAGCACTAGTGCCAGTTCCACAAGGTGATCGGTCAAATTGTGCCATTCCAAAAACTACACAATTTGAATAATTTTTTGGATGGCGAGAATTTGGTTTCTCATACATCTCTACTAAATCGATTGATTTAATATGCTCATTGATTGGGTGAATAACTTTTATTTGCTCATTGCAAGCATTCAGAATTTTCATTCCAATATCAACTAAGAAGTCAACATTTTTCATTTCGTTAGTTGTCTTTAGCTGCTCCATATCAACTAGAGCAAAGAAACTACCACCAAATGAAATGTCCACTTTTATTTTACCAAAATCTGGGACCATTACCTCAATGTTTTCTTTATATAAAAATGAAGGCACGTTTTTTATTCTCACAGATTGAACTTCACTATTTTTAACATCCACATAGGCTGTTACCAAACCAGCGGGTGTATCTAGTTTAATTTCTGTAACTGGTTCTTTAACTTCAACCATTCCATTTTCAACAAGAACAGTTGCCAGTCCAATACTTCCATGACCACACATATTCAAACAACCCCCAGATTCAGTGTAAATTACACCAAAGTCTGCCTCAGGATTACATGGAGGAACTAATAAAGCTCCAAACATATCGTTGTGACCGCGAGGTTCATGCATTAATAGTTTTCTAAAATCATCATAATTTTTTAATAAGTCTTCTTTTTTCTCAGACATATTCTTACCCTTAAGTAAGGGTACTCCTGACAAGACAATTCGAGTTGGTTCACCAGCAGTGTGTGACTCAACTGTCATTATAGCACCTTTATTAATTTTCATACTTTCCTCCTAATTTTAAATTAGTAATTTTATTACTAAAGTTTTAGAATAAAAAATGCTTCAAATCTAGCTTACTCAAAAAATCAAAAGAAAGCATTACTGATTTCTGGATTAAATTTGAGATAAGTTTTGATTTGAAGCATATTGATTCTCCTTAAAAATATTAATTAGATGTTTGCGTGATATTCGTAAGGAAGTGGAATTATTTTTCCTGGTTGATCTATTTTAATCAATCATTCTAATGACTCTTTACAAATATTGTACTGCATTTCCCTATTATTAGGTTCACCTGCGTTTGCCCCCATAGGAACTAGGGGAGCAACCGCTCTTGGTGTGCCGTTCTGTGCACATACTGGTGGTAGTGCTGCAATGATGATAGTAGGAATTCCTAATGCCTCGATTGCTCTTTGAACGATAACTGCAGTTCTATGACAGGTACCCCGGCCTGCGGTTAGCAAAACGGCGTCAACATTTTCATCTTTTAATATTTTAGCAATTGCTGGTCCGGTCTCATCGGTAAACACATGTTGGTTACCTCCACCTCCCATGAATCCAACATTAACTGGTGAGATTTCTTTTATAAAACCTTCTTTAGCTAATTCACGAATTCTGTCAATTGGAAACATACAATTGATATCTTTATTTACATCACCATTGTCATAACCACCGTGAGATACCATCATGTCACTAACCGGTGCATCTCCTGGAATAATTCGGTATGAAGTATCACCAGCTAGATTAAATGGTTTATCTTTTTTTAGGTGAACTCCAGCCGCAGTTGCCAAAGCGATACGCATTTCTTTTAGCGGCTTTTTAACTTCAGCTCAAACTGGTGGTGGGGTTATTGGTACATAAATTTCAGATTTTAATCCTTTGATTCCCATATTAGATTCTCCTTTCTTGTAAAAAATTTTTAAAATTATTTTTGATAAATTTCATCACTAATTACTTGAGGGTAACTCAGTGAGATTGATACTAACTGACCAACCTTTAAAGGGTAGTCGGTAATAATCATTCTTAAGGGGAAGCGCATTTCTCCCATTCGACCTAATAGATCTATTGAAACTGAGACGTCATCAAATTTTGTAATGACACCTTGATATAAACGTGCTTGGTCTGAATCGATTAACATAGTTCTCCTTAATTATTCTTTTTCGTAAATTTCAGCACGCTTACGAGATTTCTCTAAAACTTGCTCATTTTTAACTAATTCAAAATTTAAATTAGCTTGTGATTTAATTTGATCAATATTGTTTTGTTTAATATTTGGATCTCACTTACGTTCTGCCTCTTGAATTTCGGTTCCATCAATTTGAGCTTTAATCATTTCTAGTGCACGAATTGCATCCTCATGACATAAAGTATTATTTGAAAGAATTTCATTTTCAATTCCTTGTTTTGATTTATTGTTATCAACCATGGCCACCATGTACTGATTTCCAACAACCAAGGCTCCTTGTTGAGCTGCATAAGTACATCCAACAACTTTAACTCCACGCTTACCAATTTCTTCATGATGTGATGCAAAGTCGATATGATTATTACCAAATCCTTCAGTGGTAATAATGGCTGCATCAACTCCCATGTACTCAACCATCATTCCTAAACGTTTTGAAACATAAAATTTCTCTCCATTTACTTGAGGTGAACCAACTAAAATTAAACCTACAAAATCAATCTCTTCATCAACTAGTGCTTGAGCAACTAAAGGCTCACGGAAATAGTGACGACTAGTTTCTTTTGAAGCTGGTCCAATACAAGTTAGGGCATGAACTCCTCCATCTAGTAATTCTAATGGTGAAATTGCAATTGGTAAATTACCTAAGTCAACATTGGGAACTCCCCCAATTGTACCAACTGGTTCGGTTGGTAAAATTAGATTATCATGCATTGCTCCTTGACCCATAATTTCTTTTACCACAACAACTTTTGGCTTTCCAAAATTACGTTTGTGTTCTAAATTTTCAGTTTTAACAACAGTTAATCCTTTAGCCTCTGTTAAAACTTTTCTAATTTCTTGAGTTAAGACATCCGCTGCTAAGTGAGCTGCTAGAGGACCTGGACGTTCCATTCCTGCATTTGCTTTTATGACAGTATTTATTTTTATAAATATATCACCAAAGTCAGGAGCTCCGGGACGATTTCACATAATGTTGCGATCTAATGGACCTTCACTTGAACCAAACTCTCCAATTTGTTTTCCGTTTTCATCCACCCCGGTTAAGACAATAACAACATTATCTAAAACTCGAGTCACTCCACTACCTAATTCATCCTCAATTTTAGCCGCAATTGGTTGGACATCCATAATTGTATCTGAATCTTTTGAGTAATCTTTTTGAGTAATTATTTCAAAATCAAACTTAGTTACCAAGTCACCCTTAGCTAAACATTTTTGAGTTATTCCTTTATCGATTGTCAAGATTCCATCCTTTAATTCAAAAGCTTTGCCAATCTTAACTTCTTTAATATTTACGTATTCTTTTTTTAATGTTCTTAATACTTTTGGTTCACAAGTTTTATTTCCCGATACTGGATTTGAGTTATTTGATTCTGACATATTTTTTACAATATTATCAATACCCGATACATTTCCAGAAGCTGAACCCATTGGGAATTCAATATTGATATTTGTACCTAAACCAATATTAATTCGCACCATTCCATCATTGACTGAGTTGGTTGGGGCGATATATTTAGTTGGTTGGTCTGAACTTTGTGCTACAGTTTGTGTTGCTGTGCTTGGTGCTTCTTCAACACTTGAATAATTTTCAACATTAGCTGGAGTTAATGGAGTTAAAGCATCAACAGTGACCTTTAGTTTAGCTCCTAAAACTTGACCAATTGTTAGCATATCATCACTGACACTTATCAATCCTGAATCAACAAAATCTGGTAATAATGCTGGATCTTCAAGAATTGAGGCGTCAATTGTTGAACCCGCTTCAAAGCGACAACAAGTAAAAGCTTTTTTATCTTTAAGTTTTAAAGCTTTTTCTTTGTCCATTGACATTTAATCAACTTCCCTTCTTTTATAACTTACTTTTGCAAAAGACCTAAGCTTTATCAATTCTTCGATAAAGGCTATGACCTGTCGCTCTTAAAGTAAAGTCAGATTTATGGATTAATTTTAATCCCATATTTGGTGTGACCCTAGCCACGGTATTAGTCCGGGACTCACAAGTTCCAATTAAGATTGTTGTGGCTCCCATTTTTTTTAATTTTAATACTGTAGGGGCTTGCCCTGGACAAATTCCAGGCAAGTTACAACGTAAGCGACCATTTTCATCTGGTTCCATACGTTTACAATTTAATTCTCCCACTACTTCTGCTTTCATAAGCTGAGCTAAGTCTCTTAGCTCTGGTAATTGAGCACCACATTCGCACCCAATTAAACCAAATTTTTCTTCCTTTAAATCTAATAAAGGCATCGCAACAAGAAATCCACCGGTAGTTTTGGTAATCGGTGTGTCAATGTCTTTTATTTGTCCCATAAACGGACCTCCCACATATAAGGGTCCGATCGGTTCTATAACTCCATTGACTTTTTCTAACATCTCACGCGCAGTTATTCCTAATGGTACATCCATAAATACTTTTCCTGAAGAATTTAAATTAACTTTCCCTCCAACTGTTAAGTCTTTG
Organism: Spiroplasma alleghenense; assembly: GCF_003363775.1. Lineage (NCBI taxonomy): Bacteria > Bacillati > Mycoplasmatota > Mollicutes > Entomoplasmatales > Spiroplasmataceae > Spiroplasma > Spiroplasma alleghenense. The sequence continues at coordinate 230,445 of NZ_CP031376.1, read as the reverse complement.
GTAAAAACTGGTCGTAAATCTTCAATCGCTCTTGTAATATTTTTGAATGTTTCAACGTTACTTACAATCGCTTTGGCCTTGAAAGGTAATTCCCCTGGTGCCAATTGAATCCCACAAACTTCGCGAATTATTACTCGCTCATCTCCGGCAGGATACATATCACTTAGGTCAAATAATTCAATATTTGGTTCCTTTTCTAAGGCTTTACGAATTGTTAAAAAGGCTTTTTTATACTTATGTTTAGTGGCAACAACACCTTTTTTGGCATTTGTCACTTCCATCATGTATTTAAGACCTCTTAAAACTGTGTCAAAATCATTTTCGATTTGATAAATATTATGTTGTAAACTTGGTTCACATTCCGCAGCGTTAATAATAACAGTTCCGTCATTATTTTCGAATGGATGTGCGTATTTGATGAATGCGGGGAAGCCGGCACCTCCGGCACCAACCACTCCTGCGGCTTCAATAAGTTGCAAATGATTTAAATTTTTGTCTAATTTCACAAAATTATCTAGTGGTTCATTTAGATCAAAATCCTCAATCCCAATATAATCACTAGTTATTTCAACTATCTTACCACTAAAACTGGCATGGATGTTAACTCCGATTCCGTCTGGAACAGCTATCAACTGACCTCTTTTTACCTGCTCGTTAATTTTAACAATCGGTTTACAAGGTGGACCAACATGTTGCTTTAATAATAATTTTAAAGCCGTATTCATCATCTCCCATATATATTTTTATACTATTCCTTTTATTGTAAAAATTCAACCTTTTTTTATAAAAATATAAAAAAAATAGAAATATTTCTAATCGTATATTTTGTGTTTTTTATGATAAAAATAGTATTTTAAGTCCTTGTATTTTTTTTAAAATTTGCACAAAAAATAGAATTTTTTTTGTTTTAGGAGTAAGATACTTATAAAGGAGAAATAATGGAAAAGAAATTAGATTCCAAAAAAACTTACAACTGGCAAAAATTTATTAGTTTTTTTCTTTTAGCGTTTTTTATTGTAATGATTTTACAGTGAATTTTTGCGGATTATTATAAAGGAGCCGGTCAGACGATTATTCTATTTTGAATATTTGGAGGTTTATTAGGTTATTTGTTGAGTCGATGTCGATTTGGTTTTTTAGGACCAATTAAAAGGTTAGTAAATAACGGTGATGGCCGCCAAGCTAGATTAATGATATTAATGATGACCTTATCAACTCTGATAGCCGGATTTATTATCGCAGGTTTTGGAACTACTCTGGCTGGTAACGCCAGCATCGGACTTGGTGTCATACTTGGGGGATTTGTATTCGGATTAGCAATGGTATTTGCCGGGGGATGTGCTTCAGGAATTTTAACTGATGGAGGAAAAGGAACCTTAGGAGCTTTTATAGTTATAATATTCTTTAGTCTTGGAGCATTTATTGGTGCTATACTTAATGTTTACACATCAGAGTTAAACTTTCTGCAAGGAGATGGTACCAACTATAGTAATTTAAGTAGTAATTATGGATGACTGATTGGAATTATCATTAACTTGGTTTTATTTTCAATTCTACTAGTAGTAATAAAACTAGTGGAAATAAAAAAACAAAAAACAAACCCTCTTTATATTAAACAAGATGTCAGAAAGACTGAAAATAATGTTGAAACTGATGATAAAAAAAACTTTTGACAAGAACTCTACTATAAAGCTTTTGTAGAAAAGTGAAGTTGACACATTGGAGCCATTTTATTAGCTCTATGATTTGGGGCTTATATTTCAGCTACAAAAGGAACAAGCGGTGTTGCCGGGGGTTACACAAATTGAGGAGCGTGAATTCTTTGATTATTTGGATATCACGATTTGGGTATTCACGGTTTAGTAATTAATAATAAAGAAGTTATTTCAGCAGCAAAAATTAGCGCTGGTCCATTAAAAGATACCGGAGCGATGTTTAACTTAAGTATTATCATTGGGGCGATGTTCTATTTCCTATCAAGTAATAATTTCAAATTTGGGAGACCTAAAACATGATTAAAACCAATAATTTTGGCAGTAGCAGGATTGGGAATGGGAATTGGTGCCAAGATTGCTGGGGGATGTAATTTAGGAGCTATGTGATTTGGAATTTCAGTTTTCAAAGGTAGTGGTTGATTCTTTACAATCTTTATGGTTATTGGGGCTGTATTAGGACTTTGCATTCAAAGAAAAGTAACGACTTGCCGTCGTGATTAAAAATTTATTAGAACTTTAAAAAGGAGGAAAATAAAATATGAAACAAACTTGTTTAGGGGGTTGTTCAACCAAGTTGGATAGTGAACGTTTAGTAAACATATTAAAAGAAATTAATAAGAACAGTAAAAGTCAATTAACTGGCTTAAATAACGAGGATTGTTCAATCTATCCAATTAGTGAAAGCCAATTTCTAGTTGAGTCGATGGACTTTTTCCCAATGATAAGTGACGACTTATTCACTTTCGGACAAATCACTGCTTGTAATTCAATTAGCGATATTTACGCCATGGGAGCAAAACCTTTATATGCTTTAAATATTTTAAGCGTGACCAAAGGAATGACAAACGAAGAAATTGTTGAATTATTGAAAGGAGTAAAATCAATCCTAGATCCTTTGAATATTCCCATTGAAGGTGGTCATACCATTGTTGGAGAACAATTGCTTTGCGGACTTAATGTTGCTGGAATTGTTAATAAAGAAGATTTAAAGAAAAATAATACAGCCAAAGATGGTGATATATTAACAATTACTAAACCCTTAGGTTTTGGAGCTTGTATGACAGCCAAATCAGTGGATGACATAAAACCCGAAACCTATAAAAAAGCCTTAAAGTGAATGACAACTCCCAATAATATTACAAGCGCTTTAGGAGTTAAGCATCAAGCAACTAGCTCAACTGATATTACCGGATTTGGTTTGATTGGTCATTTAAAAGAATGTTTAACAAATACACAAAACAGTGCGTATATTGATTCAAAAAAACTGCCAATTATCGATGATGTTTTATATTTTTTTGATAACTTTTATTTCTCAGGAGCTGGGGCAAGCAACCGAAGAAACTATGAGCACTGTGTTGAATATTTAAATCCTATCGGACTTTCATACGAAGAAGTATTATTCGATCCCCAAACCAGTGGAGGTTTGATTTGTACCTTTACAAAAGAAAATTGAGAAAAAATGAGCAAAGAAGATAAAGGTAACTTTTTTGAAATCGGGCATATTAAGTCAGACAAGAAAAACAAAATTTACATTCAATAATGCAAAATTCACGACTACAATTAATTCCTAGCTTAAATTTACTTTTAGGTTCAGATGAAATTAAAAAATTTCCCCTACTCGATTCTCAGAAAAAACAAATTATCAATTTAGTTCTTAAATATTTACGCGAGGAAATTCTTAAAGACAAGCGGTTCGAACCAAATTTAGAATTTATTATTCAAAAGGTAATTACAGCTTTTGAAAATAACAAAAATATTTTAACTAGAGTAATAAATGCAACCGGAACAATTATTCACACCAACTTAGGGAGAAGCGTTTTGCCCCATCAAGTTATTTCTAATTTAATAAACGTTGGTTCTGGATACTCCAATCTGGAATTAGATTTAGAAACCGGAAAACGTGGTGCTAGAGATTTGGGTGTAAGTCAGCTTATGTCCAAACTAGTTGGTGCTCAAGATTGTATTGTTGTTAACAACAATGCTGCTGCTGTATTCTTAACTCTTAATAGCTTATTTAAGTCCAAAAAAGTAATTATCTCAAGAGGTGAAGAAGTTGAGATTGGGGGAAGTTTTAGAATACCTGAAATAATGAAAGCTGCCGGAGTTAAACTAGTTGAGATTGGAACAACCAATCGCACTCATAAAGAAGATTATCAAAATGCTATCAATGAAAACAACATTAAAGGTATTTTAAAAATTCACCAGTCTAATTATAAAATTGATGGATTTTCAAAATCGGTTAAAATTGATGAACTAAAAAGCATTACAAACTTAGAGCAAATTATTATTGAAGATCAAGGCAGCGGAACCTTAATTGATTTAGGAAAATATCACCCAGATTTAGTTTCAGAAAATACTGTTCAAAAATCACTAGCTCAAGGAGCGGATTTAGTTTTATTTAGCGGGGACAAACTACTGGGTGGATTGCAAGCAGGAATTATTGTTGGTAACAAAGAATTAATTAACAAGATTAAGAAAAATCAATTGTTTAGGATACTAAGGGTTAACAAATTGGTCTTAGCAAGCTTGGAAACTATTTTACAAATTTATTTAGATGAAAAAGAGGCAATTAAAACAATTCCAACGCTAAGAATGATTTGCGAACCAATTGGTGAAGTAGAAAAACGTTTACAAGATTGCCTTAAACTAGTTTTTAATCCAGAACTTAGTTTAGAAGTAGTTGATAGTAGTGCCACAATTGGTGGTGGTAGTTGTCCTCAAACTTTCTTTCCAAGCAAAGCCTTGGCCATAAAAAGTTCAAAAATAAAAGTTCAAAAGATTTACGATTATTTTAAAAATTATCAAATACCGATAATTACTATTATTAGAAAAGATGAAGTCTTAATAGATTTTAAGACAGTATTAGAACAAGATTTAGAAGTTGTAGGAGATGCCATAAATGAGTTCAAATATTAAAGAATTAAACTTTTTAGGACAAAGTTGTCCTGTCCCTGTTATAGAAACCAGAAAAATAATTGAAGCCGCTAAACATGGAGATGAGTTCAAAGTTATAGTTGGTTCGACTAATGGTCGTGATAATGTTTCAAAAATGTTAACTGCTATCAAAGTGAGTGACTTCAGAGTTAAAGAAGCTCAAGTAGGTTTTGAAATTCATATTAAAAAATAAATGTTATAATATTTTTGTATATTAAATAAATCGCTCATAAATATGAGCTTTTTGGAAAGGATTGGGTAGCTGGTGCTCCCACTAGCCTCCGAAGCTATGTTGAGGAATTAAGTTTTCTTAGGTAAGTTCGATTCTTGCACCTTTCCGCCATATTGAAAACATTTTTATTTAAAAAAAGAAGTTATTTTAAAAATAACTTCTTTTACTTTTTTATTCAATATCCTTAGTTCACGAGAAAGTTCTTTGAACCGCAGAATTTCATCCTCTGATATTTTTATCAGCTTCTTCTTGATTTCAATTTGGTTTTAGTGTGAAATCCTCTTTATAGCTATCATTAATTTCATCTAAACTTTTTCAAAACCCAACTGCTAATCCCGCTAGATAAGTCGCCCCCATTGCGGTTGTTTCAACATTAATTGGTTTAACAACTTGCGCTTGAGAAATGTCTGCTTGAAATTGCATCAAGAAGCGATTATTAGAAGCTCCCCCATCAACTTTAATGGTTAAAAACTTTTTACCAACATCTTTGGCCATTGCAGTTAATACATCATTGGCCTGATAAGAAATTGATTCAAGAGTCGCTCTCACAATGTGTTCCCTTTTAGTTCCTCGATCTAGTCCAAAAATGGCTCCTCGAGAATAAGGGTCTCAGTATGGGGAACCTAGACCTGTAAATGAAGGGACCACATAAATTCTGCGATCATCTTTGACTTGTCCAGCGTACCACTCTGTTTCTAAAGCATTGTAAATAATTCTTAAATTATCTCTTAACCATTGCACTGCTGCTCCCGCTACCATTACCGAACCTTCTAAGGCATAAGTAATCTTATTTTTATAAGCTACCGCCACAGTTGTAAGTAAACCTCGTTTTGATAAAACTTTTTCTTCTCCAGTGTTCATTAAAATAAAACAACCAGTACCATAGGTAATTTTAGATTCCCCAGAGTTAAAACACAATTGACCAAATAAGGCTGCTTGTTGGTCTCCGATTGAAGAAGCAATTTTTATTTGAGTTTTGTCATTTTTTGAAATCAAACCTGGATAACTCTTAGCATAAACTTCAGAACAAGATTTAATTTCTGGCAACATATTTCTTGGAATATCAAATAAGGCCAATAATTCATCATCTCAATCATTGGTATGAATATTATAAAGCAAAGTTCTTTGGGCGTTTGTATGATCTGTTACACATACTTCTCCACCAGTCAAACGATAAATTAGCCAAGTATTAATTGTTCCAAACATTAATTTACCATCTGCTGCAAGTTCTCTGGCTCCATCAATATTATCTAGAATTCATTTTACTTTAGTTCCTGAAAAATATGGATTTAAGATCAAACCGGTTTTTTCCTTAACCATATCAGTTTCCTTTTGGCCCATGGTTTCACAATAATTGGCGGTTCTTTGGTCTTGTCAAACAATCGCATTGTAAATCGGTAAACCAGTTTCAACATTTCAAACCACAACAGTCTCGCGTTGATTGGTAATGCCAATAGCTTCAATTTGACTTCCCATGATACCACTCTTATTCAAAACCTGAATTAAAGTTGATCTTTGGGTGTTTCAGATCTCAACTGCATCATGTTCTACTCATCCTTCTTTAGGAAAGTATTGAGTAAATTCGTTTTGATCAACAGCCACGATTTCTCCTTGTTTGTTAACAATTAATGTACGAGCTGAGGTCGTTCCCTCATCAAGAGTAATAATATATTTTTCCATATATAATCTCCTTTTATTTAATAAATAGTTTTATACTAAAGGAATTAGTGAAACTTCTTGAGGTTGATAGTTGGGCTTGATTTTTAAAGTCCCAAAAGTTTGCTCAACCAATTCAATAACATAATCTGCAATGGCTGGAGCTGAGGCAATTGCTGGTGACTTCATTCCTGCCACATTAATGAAATGATCATCACCACTGGCAAATCTTATTCAAAAATCATCAGTTTGGGTTTCAATTGGTCGAGACCCCGAAAATGTGGTCACTGTTTTGTTCATATTGATTGAGGGAATTAATTTTTTTCCAATTTCACCAATCAAATCATATTGCTCCTGGGTTACTAATCGTGTTTCATTTTTGGCAACACCCTCAACAGCCGTTGGTCCTACCATTACTCGACCATCTAGCATCGGGGACACAATAACCCCTTTTCCGTGAATTGTCGGCACCATGAAAACTACTGAGTTCACAATACCAGCTTCACTTTTTTCTAAAATGCGGTACTCGCCGCGACGAGCTTTTAATTTAAAATCTGGATAACCAGCCATGCTTGAAATTTCATCTGCATAGTGGCCAGTAGCATTTATAATATAGGTACTAGTAAATATTTCTTCTTTTGAATTTGTAATTATATATTTGTTATCTTTACGATTAATAGCAACAACTTTTGAATTTACCTTTAATTTGACTCCATTACGAATAGCGTTTGTAAATAATGTTTTTGTTAACTCAACAGTGTCAACTGCAATGGAAGAGTTAGCAATCAGAGCACCAATAGCTTCTTTGGAAATATTGGGCTCGCGGATTTGTAACTCCTGTGCATCAATTATTTTTAATTCTTTTTTATGAAGACCATTTTGTAGTCCGCGATCATATAACATTTTTATGTGATCCATCTCTTCTTGGGTAAATGCAACAATTGTTGAATCAATTCTCAAATATGGGAATTGCATTTCTCTTATTCAATCTTCGTATCGAAGCTTACCCTTAATATTTAACTGGGCATTCAAGCGTCCTGGAGTTGGATCAAAACCCGCATGAACTAAACCCGAATTGCCTGCACTTGTTTCTTGTGCAACCCTTGGGTTAGCCTCTAAAACAAGTATGCTAATATCATATTTTGCTAATTCTCTGGCAATAGAAGCGCCAATGATTCCACCACCAATAATACAAATATCAAATTCATTTATCATTTTTCTGATTCCTATCTTAAAAATAATTTTACTATAGGGCTAAAAATATTGCTCCAATTACAGCTCCTGCACTTAATGGTGCTAAAACCGGAATTCATGAATATCCTCAATCCGACGTTCCTTTATCTTTTAATCTCATTAGAGAGTGAATAATTCTTGGTCCTAAATCCCTAGCTGGATTTATAGCATAACCAGTTGTTCCCCCAAGGGCCAATCCAACTCCAAGAACTATCAATCCCGCCATCATTGGTCCGACCAAATCTGTTACGCCTTTATATTTTGACATTGCTAAAATTCCGATAACCAAAACTGTTGTTCCCACAAATTCAGCAATAAAATTAAAAAGACAAGATCTAGTTGTTGGTCCAGTTGAATGAATTGCTAAAACTTTTGCCGCTGCATCTTTTTCTTCAGCAGTTAAGGTCATTTTAATATGTTTAAAGTAAACCAAATTAACAACAATCTGACCAACCATAGCTCCTAAAATTTCAATCAAAATAACTAAGAAAAATACTCCAACTCCCGCTGCTGTGCTTCCTGCAATATTTGCAAATGATCCTTGAAAATTTGAAATAGCCATCGCCAGTGCGACTGCGGGATTTAAATATCCTGCACCACCTTCAAAAGCTGAAGAAATCATTGCAGCGACTGTAACAGCAACACCTCATCCAATGGTAATTGACAATCATCCAGCATTATTACCTTTTGTATTTTTCAACAAAACGTTAGCAACAATTCCGTTACCTAAGATAACTAATATTGCAGTTCCTAAAAATTCAGTAATTAATAGTGAAACTCATATTGACATAAAAAATCTCCTTTCCTTTGTGAATTACTCCACACCTTTAATATAACACTATAAAATAAAAACTCCACATAAATGGAGTTTTTGCGAGATATTTTTTATTTAATTTAATTATAGTTAATTTGAAACCAATTAATATTTAAATAAGTATAGTTTATATTTTATTAAATAAAATTTTTAGCCTCTTATTTTTTTTGAAAAATTAATATAACATAAATTTATTATAGCAATATCAATCATTGCGTAGATAAAATAATAAACCTCTACGCGAACGCTTGAATAAAGTTTTACTCCTTTAAATGGTCCATAGTCACTTTTCTTTTGCTTGCTTGAGAAATCAATATTAATTGGATTTTGAAATATATTTTGTAGATGACTTACATAATTATATAAAATTGGATTGTTGTAATCTGTTCCAGAGAACATTAAAGCTACATGGTTGAAAGGATTTAAAATATTTTTAATTTTATCTTCCTTAATAATTTCTTTTGGATTTTTTCCAGCATCTGCTCAAAAATCCCTTGTATCTCAGTTGTACTGCCCAAACTGTTTACCTAAAAAAATTGTGTTCAAAAAGTATCTATTAAAAAGATAGTTGTCTGGTGTAGTGAATTTATTTTCTATTATCTCAAATGATTGCTCAAATTCAGCACCAAATCAACCGGAGTTAACGACATATAGCAATTTTAAAAAACTATTATTTTTATAAAGTTCAATTTGTGCTTCAAAAATCTTTTTATATTTTTCCAATTCTTTAATCTTTAATAAACTTTTATTGATTTCAATAATTTTATCTTCTTGGGTGTAATCCTCACCTCGAGGATACCATTTTGAAAATTGATTATCAGAAACAAGATATTTGCCGACCTGATTTTGAAAATTTAGATAATTTACTTGCGAATTTTTTTCGTCTTCATCAAATTCTACAAAACCTCAAGCTATTGTTTCTTGAAATGTTTGTTCACTGATTTCATCACTGATTTCTTTGAACGTTTCGTCTTCAATTATTTTATTTCAGGCAGCTTCTTTGAAACTATCTTCAATAATGTCATTGTAGCTAGAATTAGACTGCAAATTGTATATTGCACTTGAAGCTGAAATTATTAATAGCAAAAATAATGAAACTACCCCCAGAGCTGTTGCTAATGATTCGTTAAAAAATTTTGAGAGCAACAAAGTGATTGAAATTAGCAAAATTATTACAATAATGTATCATCCTTGAGACGATACAAACATACGATAGGATAGGATGTCTTTATTTTTATAAATTATTGCAAAAAATATCATTGCAATTGAAAAGTTAATGAAATATATTACTAGATTAACTATCATGATTAAAAATATTCTACTAAAGTAAATTGAAAAGTTTTTAAATCCATAACGTGCTTCCAAATTTGTTATGTTATTTTTAATTTGAATTATAAAACAGTTTACAGTAGTTAAAATAGCTACCAGTCCAAATAGTAGTGTATTTAAAGCAATCAAAATATTAATTAGAAATAAGTTTGCTTCCGCTTTATTGGTTGAAGTACAGACAAATATTGACACAAAGTTTATTAAAGTAATCATGGCTGATATGAGGGTAATGGTTAATAAATATTTTTTATTTTTTAAAAGTAGTGCAATTTGATTTTTAGTTAGAACCAGGGTTTGTGTAAAATTAATTTGCATCTAAGTAGTTCCTAATGTCATGAATCTTTTCAACTTTATTGGTTGTATATCTATTAAATATATCCTTTAAATTTTTTGGCTCAAAATTGATTTCATCGTAAACAACCTTACCCTGATCCATAATTAAAATATGATCTAAAATATCCTTAACCTCTTCAATCAAATGAGTGATGATTACAATTGTAACATCTGGATTTTTGAAATTTTTTATAGCTTCTATTATTAGAGATTTATTTTTAATATCTAAATTCGCAGTTGGCTCATCAAAGAATATAACTTTTGGCCTAATTAAAAAGCAAACAAATAAAGAAAGCAATTTTTGTTGTCCAGCAGAAAGATTTGAAATTTCCTTTTTGAAAAAAGGCTTTATGTCTAGAAATTTCAAAATTTCTACAATTCTTTGATTATAAACCTTAGTTTGAATTTTAGATAGATTTTTTATTAGAATCAAATATGTTTCCACCCTGACATTTTTGGGAAGTTCATTATTTTCTGAAAAAAAATATCATTCAGAATAATTAGAAATTGATATTGATTTTGAATTGTAAATAATTTCTCCCGAGTTTGGCAAATACTCCTGAAAAATTATTTTGGTAAGTGTCGTTTTTCCAGCACCATTATTTCCTAGCAGCCCGTAAATTTGACCACTTTTTAGACTAAATGATATGTCTTTCAAAACATGAGTTTGATTAAATTTTTTGCTAATATTGCTAATTTCTAACATATTTAATACACCTTTCTAGTTTCCTATAAATTAAGATAATTTGCTTTAATTAACCAAAGTGATCAATTATATTTTCAATTTCAAAAGACTAATTTCATAAAAATTAGTCTTAGTAGTTTATGAATATTAGTTAAAGATAATTGTTATATTAATTTTGGTTTTTTACTGAAATAAAAAATGGAGGATTTTATATATTACATTTTTATTAATTTGATATGATAATTTATTAATTATTAGTATATTAGGTGAGGTCTAAAATCTAATTCACGAGATTATTTTAGCACCTTTTTATCTGAATAATCAAAATTTAAAAAAAATCTTAAAGTAAATAAAAAACCAATCTTCCAGAAACATTTGTTTCTTTTAGATTGGCTTTATATTATTCTTTATTTGGTTTTTTAGTTTTTTTAACAGTTTTGGGTTTCATAAAGACCTCTTCAACACCAAAGGTATTTGAAAAATTTTCATCTAATTTTGGTTCTGAAAGAGTATTAGTTGATTCTAAGGTTGGTAGACCCTGATTAATCGGTCCTTCATAAAAGGCAATCAGCTCTCTAAGGTTTTCTTGTGAATATTCAAGTTTCATTTTTCTTGCAAGCAATTGAACATATTCTTTATTGTTTAAGTAGTAAACAAATGGCATAACTATTCCCCCACCAATTCAGTTTCCTATAATTGAAGGAATTAAAGCTACTCCAAAAAATATGAAAGCAAAACTTACATCAACTCCCTGTCAGCTACTAATTGTGCCAACAGCGTTGGTTGTCTCATTAAAGATGGTTAAATTTTCTGGGTGAGATCATTTCATAAATAATAAACTTCAGAAGTAAAACATGTTACTTGGTCCATGACTATAATTTGATAAAACATAAAATAGTACGCAGAAGAAAGTTACAACAATTCCAACAACTGGATTTTTATCAGCATGAGTAACAACTCCGGTTCCTGAAGCTAAAATTCCACATAAAAATCCTGAAATCAATGATGCAAAAATTGCTTGAAACCAAATTCCGGTTTTAATTGGTGAGTAATCAAAGTTTCCAGTACTTGTAAATTCTGGGAAAAGCTTATTTCCTGCCCCAAAAAGATTTTGGTTAGCAATTTCTAAAACTCGAGCAGAGAAATCATTATCTTTATAAGCTCCGGTTCCTAGAAAGATCACAGCAAGAATTAATGATCCAACAAAGTTACCAATTAATACTGCAACCATTCCCTTAAATAGTAAACGTTTTTTTGTTACTCCAAGCATTGTTGGTAGCGTAGCAAAACAGTGTCTAGTAAATAAAGTTCCCCCAAGAAAAGTCATCAAGATTATTCCCCCAGGAATGATAATTCCTGAAATCATATTTCTTATTCATAAACGTTCTGATTGAGCTACATCGGTTCCAATAGCCTTAGTTCCATAAACAGCCGCCACAATCGCAACCGAAAATAACAATCCCCCAAGGATTCCTAATAAGAACTGTAAAGCAAAGGTATATCTAATTTTATTAACAACTTCTCTGAATCCCCCAAGAACTCCGTCAGTGGCAAAACCATGAGAAACATCAAGAGTAGAGTAGTCAACGTTTTGATAATCTGCAATTTGTTTTTCATACTTAGCTTTTAGCTTAGCATTTTTTTTATTCATTTTCATAACGCGACCTCCTATTCTGACTCTTTCCCTTTACTTTGAATATTTTTTTTAAATTTCGTCCTGATATTTTCGCTTTCGCTATTATTTTTTTGCTGAGCCTCTTCTAGTTGACGTTTTTTAATATCTTTAATAATTTCAGTGTCAATCGCAGCTCCAGTAGTTGTGATAACAACTTGACCTTTAGCTTCTTTTAAAGCAACTTGTGCTCTTTCGTAAATTATTTTTTTAACCAATAATTGTGTTAGGTCTTTATTGTTTGAGTATAGGATTAAAGGCATGATTAGTCCTCCACCCAATCAGTTACCAAACAATGCAGGAATAACATTAACAAGTAAAAATGCTAATGGCGCTCATCAAGCAAAAGCATGATAAGTTTCTGGATGTTGGATATACATTATAATTCAACTTCAAAAAAAGAAGAAATTGGCTGGACCATGATTGTAACCTGAGATAACAAAGAAACTTAAACTGAAAAACATAACCAAGATTGAAGCCATTGGGTGTTTTGAAGAAAAAGTAATTGGTAAGGTTGTTGATACTAAGAAGTTACATAAAATTCCCGAAAATAGTGATGAAACCATTGCCATAATTCAGAATTTTAAATGAGGAACTGCATAACTGGCATGCTCTAATTCCTCACCAAATTGAAACATCTTATGAGTAATTGTGCTAACCATCGCATTATAAAAAGCAGAATCAGTAAATGCTCCAGTTCCCATAAAAACAAGAGGAACAATTAGTGCTCCAATCATGTTTCCTAACAAGGTTGCAAATAATGCTTTCAAAAATGGTCGACGATCTAAGGCATTCAGCATTACTGGTAAGGTTGCCATACTATGAGAAGTAAATAGCGAACCACCTAGGAAAGTAATCATAATAATTCCACCTGGGAAAATTAGTCCCGATAAAAGGGTTTTTAATCACCCTAAGCTCGCTGGCATCCCTTTTGTACTATAAACAACAGCAACATACGCTGAAGCTGCAACAATCCCCCCAAGGATTCCTAATAATATTTGGAGGTGAAAGGCATATTTAATTTTTTTGATTACTGCTGAAAAACCACCCAGAAATCCATCTGTTTGGAAACCGTGAGAAACATTAAGTGCTGAGTAGTCTATTTTTTCTAAATCTGCAATTGTTTCGTTTAGTTTAGCAATATAAATATCATTTTCTGTTTTGTTCATTAAACTACACCTCTAAAAATAACTTTTATAATAATATCATAATTAAAATTTTTGTCTATTATTTTATAAAAATAAGCAAAAACGAATAAAAGTTATTTGCAGATTTTTAGACTAAAATTTTCCTTTTGAATTAATTTCGTTTTTAATTAATTCTAAAAATTTAGCTACTGGAAGTGTAATTTGCTCTTCGCTTCCATAGCGACGATAAGTGATTGTTTTATTTTCTCTTTCGTTTTTACCGATTACTAATTGGAACGGTATTTTATTAACCTGAGCATCACGAATTTTATAGTTTAAACGTTCATCTCTAAGGTCAACTTCACTACGAATAAATTCCTTTTTAAGGATATCACGAATTTCTTCACAATACACAGTATCATTTTCTAAATTAACAGGGATTATCTTAACTTGTTTTGGTGAACATCAAAGTGGTAAAACCCCTTTAGTTTGTTCTAAAAGAACTGAGATAAATCTTTCATAAGTACCAATTAGTCCACGGTGAATCATAATTGGACGTTCTAATTCATTGATTTGATTAATGTAGCTTAAATCAAATTTTTCTGGCAATAGGAAGTCTAATTGTAATGTTGAAACAGTGATTTCATGATTTAAAGCTGTTCGGATTTGAATGTCCAATTTAGGTCCATAGAAAGCAGCCTCACCAATCATAGTTTTGTAAACCAGATTTAACTCTTTTAAAGTTTCTTCTAATTCCGCTTCCGCCTTATTTCACATGTTATCATCTGGGAAATATTTTTCCTTATCTTCGGGATCTCTTAGTGAAAGTGATAAGTAATCAATTTGGATATCAAAAGTTCTTAATACTTCAGTAATTAATTTAAAACAACGTTTAAATTCATTTTTTAACTGATCAGGGCGAACAAAAATATGTGAATCAGTTAATTCCATCGCTCTAACTCGTTCTAAACCAGTTAAACTTCCCGAAGATTCATATCTATGTTGTAGGGCGTGTTCTGCGTAGCGAATTGGTAAGTCTCGATAACTTCGAGGTTGTTGGCGGTATACTGAAACGTGGTGCGGACAACTCATTGGTTTTAAAACCAATTCTTCGTTTCCCATCACCATTGGAGCAAACATGTCTTCGCGATAGTGATCTCAATGTCCTGAAGTTTTATACAAGTCACTTGAACCAAGAACTGGGGTTTCAATTTGGATGAAATCATACTCTCATTCTTTTTCCATTAAATATTTTTTAATTTCTTGTTTTAAAACGGTTCCATTTGGTAATCAGATTGGCAATCCTTGACCAACCAATTGATCAAGATGAAATATTTCTAAATCTTTACCAATTTTTCTGTGATCATTAGCTTTACGTTCCTCTTTTGCTTGAATTCGGGCGTTAAATTCTTCAACTTTAATGCCACCCATTCCATTAATTCTTTGCAACATTTTGTTTTTTTCGTTTCCTAAGAAATAACTTCCTGAAAGTTGTTGTGCTTCAATTACTTTTAAATCTGAAGTTTTACTTAAGGAAGCAAAGTTCCCAATAACGTAAAGTTCTTTTAGTTTAAATAAAACAGCTTTCTTATTTTTGCATTGATGTTTTCCCAACAGACTAGCAAGATAAGGATTGTTTTTTGAAATTTTTGAAAAGTCTTTGGCATCAATAACTTCAACTTTAATTTCAATGTTTTCTTTAATTAACTCTTTTGCTTTATTTGAGATTTCCTCTAATGCTTCTAGGCGCAAGCGTGGTTCACAATCAAATGTCAAAGCAAATTCATCATCATCTTCAACAGCAACTTCTGCTACATTTACATTTGGATAAAGTTCTTTAATTGCCAAGGCACAAACAAGAGCGGCAGTATTGTTTACTACATTTAAGTATTGCTCATGACGATCTGTTATTAATTCCAATTGACAATCAAAGTCAATAGTGAATTCACTAGCGACAATGAATTCTTCATCAATTATTCCTCCAACAACTTTTTTACCCAAGCTTGTTGCAATCGAAGTTGCAATTTCTTTAATAGTTTGAGGTTTACTAAACTCTCTAACTGATCCATCTAATAGTATTATTTTCATTTTTTTATCTCCTTTAAATTTAAACAAAAAAATACTCCCATAAAAGGAGCATTTTCTGCGGTACCATCCTAATTTACAAGCTAAAAACTTGCATCTTAATTTAATTTTATCGCGTTAGCGTAATTCCTGAAAAAAGGTAGTAATTTTAATTTTGAATACTAGTTCACACCAACCACTAGCTCTCTGAAATCAAAACCCTAAAATCTCGTCCTTTAAGAATTAAGAATATTTAATTTTATTTGATTATTATTTAATTACTATTTCTTTGATATCTTCGTTTCTTACAACTAAAACTTTTTCACCAATTTTAGCTCCTCATGATTTAGCAATATCTGCTAAAGCTTTTTCATCAGCATGAGTTTTATTAATGTCATTACTGTGATTCATGAAGATTGAATGTCAAATTCCAAATGCTGTATATAGTTTTGGATCTTCTGATACTCCTAGAATTGTTACATTTGGACGGAATTTTGAAATAGTTTTCAATAATTCCCCTGTTTTTGATAAAACAATCGCAAATTCATATGAACCAGATTTTGCTTTTTCTGCTAATTTATCAGCAATTTTAGCACGTGGTCCTGATGTATTTTTACGAGCATTTTCTAATTGTTTTTCATAGTACAATTTTCCATAAAATTCTACTTCAGCACGTTTATTAATTGTCGCCATTGTGTCAACTGTAATGAATGGGTAATCTCCATTTGCAGATTCTCCAGATAACATTGTTGCATCTGAACCTAATTCAGTTGCTCAATAAACGTCAGTTACCTCAGCACGAGTTGGAGCTGGGTTATCTGTCATTGATTCTAGCATTTGAGTTGCTACAATTACGATTTTTCCTTTTTCACGACATTTACGGATAATTTGTTTTTCTCAGTAAGGAACTTCGTAGTAAGGGATTTCTAAACCTAAGTCACCACGGGCAACCATGATTCCATCTCCTGCTTCAATAATTTCATCAATATTATCAATTCCAATTTGAGATTCAATTTTTGAAATAATTTGAATATGATCAGCTTTATTTTCTTTTAAAATCTTACGGATTTCATGAACATTTTCAGCAGTGTTTACAAAACTTGCTGCGATGTAATCAACACCTTGTTGAATTCCAAATTTAATATCGTTGTAATCTTTTTCTGCTAGAAATGGTAAAGTAAAATCAATTCCTGGTAAGTTAACACGTTTATTAGTTTTTACTAAGTGGTGGTTAAAGGCTTTTGCTTTAACTTCCATTTTTTTAGTATCAACCGCAGTTACATACATTGTTAGTTTTCCATCGTCAACTAACACTGTGTCTCCAACTTTAACATCTTTACTCATATCATATGACATTTGTAATTCTGTTGCTGTACATTCTTTTTTACCGAAATCTTCAGGATTTGTAAAGATTGTTACTTCACTTCCAGCTTTAATTTCTTGTTTTCCGTCTTTCATTTTTCCAATACGAATTTCTGGACCTTTTGTGTCTAATAAAATTGAAATTGGTTTTTTAATTTCCTTACGAAGAGTTTTAATTCATTCAATTCTTTCTCCGTGCTCTGTAAAGTCTGCATGTGAGAAGTTTAAACGAATTGTGTTCATCCCTACTTCATATAGTTTAAATAAGTTCTCTTTTGAGTGAGTACTCGGACCAATTGTTGTAATAATTTTGGTACGTTTGATTTTGTTGCTTAAATCGTGAATTTTCATTTTTATCTCCTATTTCTTTTATCTTTTAGATTATAACTAAATTTGATTAAAAAATCACTAAAAAATAAAATAATGTCTTTATATATTTATTAATATTATTTATACCCAAACGCTATTTAGTTTCAAACTTTTCTTTGAAATAAAAAGTATTGTGCCCCGATTAAAGAGGCTGATAAAATAAAGTAACTGAAGTAGAATCACTCAATATCAAGATTTGTTTCAAAAGCAATATAGCCTTCACTATCTTTAAAAGCCTTTAAATTATATTTTTGTCCAAAAAGATATAGTGAGGCATTGATTGAATTATAATCAATATTATCATCTGAATAAATTTTACCAAAGTACATTAAATTAAAATGGCCCAAGGGGTTAGTTAAATTGCGCATTTTTATAAGTTGTGAAAATGCGTTAATTTCTCTTATATCTTCTTCATCCTCGCTCGAATTGACTCTCGGTTCGTTTGATAAATCTAATTGATTGTAAAATATTATTTGTAAAATTTGAAAAAATAAGAATTCATCTGCATTGTGATAAGTTTTTTCAACTTCTTCAAATAAATTATTTTTGTCGCCAAAATACAGCCTTTCATTTTTATCAGGAATATTTGCTGCAGTTTGAATTTTAAAATTATTTAAAAAGTTTTCAACTAAGTTGGTTATAAAACGATATTCAGTATTATTTTGTTTTAAAAAATTAACCATCGGCTTTGTCTTGCTTAAATTTATTTGATCATTAAATATGTTGAAATCTGAAAACTTACTTTTAGAATTATTGTTTTTTTCAAAGATATTATGAAAATAAGCAATCATGTTTAAGTACTCATTGTCACTTTCTTCCATTTCTTTGAAATCTTCATTTCAAAAAGCCGGTCCTTCTTTAAAAAGATATTTGTTGTTTAAGGGGGCGTCGCCAAAAGCGTTCTCATAGAACTCTTGGCATTGTTCTAATATTTTTTGGTTTTCTGGAATTCTCTCAAATTCCCGCTCTATATTTGTAAAATATTTAATTCATATTGTGTTAAATCCTAACGAATGCTCATCTTTTACGTCAGCTGAATCTATTTTTTGATAATTAACTGGAACAATTGAATACAAAGATATTCCAATAGAAATAATGAACATCATCAAAATACTTAAAAGTGAAGATCAAGTTGAATTAAATAAAATTGAGAAAAACAACGAAATTGAAAATATTACTAATCCTATAATTGCATATCATCCCAAAGCAATAAAGCAAACTCTATAAGAGAGAACGTCTCTGCTGGATATCGCATAAGAAAGTGAATTTACTAAAATTAGCGCTAATAGAATAATTGCATAAAATGATATTAAAATTGTGACTCTTGAAAAATATATAGTTTTTTTTGAAAATCCGTTGCGAGATTCCAAATTTATAATTTTATCTTTAGCATGTTCATTAAATAACTTTACAGTTAAAGAAATTATGTACACACCAAAGATTATTGAAATTATTATTGGCAGCGAAGTTATAAATACATAAAAATTTAAATAATTATTTGGATTTTTCAAACCAATTACTAAAATAATCATTAATAAATTAAGTAGATTAATAGTTGAGAAAATTATTCACAAGGACTTATTTTTTAAGATGTTTAAGAATAACGATTTGGAAAGTATAAAGTAACTATTTTTCATTTTATCCAAACCTTTCTTTTAGAAATTCCTCATCAGTTTGTCTAACTAAATCCTCATAAGTTTTTTGTAAATTATCAATTTTTTCCAATGAGTTTTGAAAAATGATTTTTTTATCTCTAAATACAATTACTTCGTCTAGCAATTTTTCAACCTCACTAATCAAGTGAGTAATAATAACAATTGTTTTACCCAAGTCTTTTAGGTACTTAATTGCTCTGATCATAATATCCTTATTTTTAAAATCTAAATTAGCGGTTGGTTCATCAAAACAAATTAATTCAGGGCTTAAATTAAATAAAACAAACAAAGAAAGCATTTTCTTTTCTCCGTCAGAAAGTTTTTCAATTTTGGATTTTCTAAATTTTTCAAAATTAAATACTCATTTATATTTTTCGATTGCAGTTGAATTCTTTAATTTTAAAGAATTTAAATTTAAAATATACTCTAAGTATTCTTCTACCGACATATTTTTTGGTAGTTCAGTATTCTCGGTAAAGAAAAACATTTTTTGGTAATCTACTCTAGTCATTTTTTTACCTTCAAATAATATTTCTCCGCTATCGCATCGATATTCTTGAAATATTATTTTTAATAGTGTCGTTTTACCTGCCCCGTTGTTTCCTAACAGTCCTGTAGTCTTACTTTTCTTAAACTCTAAACTTATATCATCAAGAACTAATTTTTGTTTAAATTTTTTTGTTACATTTTTTGCATTTAACATTAGCGATCCCTATAAGTTACCGGGGCTGTATAACCTCCGTTATAAGTCACAGACATTCCCTTTCTGTAAGGTTGAACATTGCTTGCAAGAGCAATAAAAGAGTCATCATTTATTTTTAATTTAACTTGACCATAAAATGTACTAAATGTCACTATAAATTTTAATGTGAGTTTGAATTCCAAGTCACGATTACTATTTTTACTAATATATTCATTCATTGCGTCTACTACTAAGTATGTTAATGAAGGGTCTAGAAATATACTAGAAGTACCCGCAGAAGCACCCCCGCTAATTACACCAAAGTAGCCTATAGTTAGTAAGTGTACTTTAGCTTCGCTATAATTTGAATTTCTTTTTTTATTTAAAATTTTATCTGAAATATTTTTTACAGACCAACTAGCTAAATCTAAAGTTGCATTATTTTTAATTGGGCTGAAAAGCGTAGAATTTGTAATAATGGTCTCATGCTCTATTCTTTTATCTCCTCTTTTATAAATCATAGTACTTTCATTTTTTGCTCCAATGATCGCTGCGTGATTTCACGCGCTTCCGGCTGCCCACTTTACTCAAGCTGATAGCCTTATATTAATTTTTAAAATATTATTATCTCAAAATTGCTCCAAACCGACTTCCACAGTCTCTTTTCTGCTGTGTTTTTTATCAGAAAACAAATGTAATTGAGTGTAGTTACTTTGAGATTTTATTTCCACATAATCCTCATATTCATCCAATGGGAAATCCTTTCCTATTACATCTTTTTTCTTCTCTATATTTCTTGTTCAACCATTTTGACCGTTTCAAAGATTATAACCCATATCATAATCAACCTTTATAGTAGAGTAATTCAATAAGAAATCTTCTTTATTTTGTGAGTAATCAAAAATATTAAAATATCCAATTTGATAACTAATTGAATAAACCTTATTTTTTTCTACTTTTTTGTACTTTGTATCTACAGCATCACTCTTATATGGTAAGTTTTGGTCTTTACCCGAATCTATGTATAACCTGTTAAACTTTCCAACTTTATGGTCAGAATAGTTTATTTCCTCTTTGTAGTCTTCGGAACCGCTTTCCTCTATTGACTGATAAAATTCATCACTATCAGCTACTTCAACACTATTCTCAAATAAAGCATGTTGTTCGTAATTGCCAAGCAAGTTTCTTTCATTACTTGAAAAAATTGCTCCAGATGCACAATTACCAGTTAATGTTACCGAGGCTAATAAATTCAAAAAAATCTTCATAGTTAATTCTCCTTTTATTTTAATACATTATAATTATAAACCTAAAAAATGTAATTAATCATAAAAAAACCAATCTATAAAAAGATTGGTTTAAATAATATAATATTTACTAAGATTTGGTTTCTTTAGATTCTAATTTGGCTTTTTTGGCTTCCGCTTTTTTGGCTAAATTTTCTTTATATTTTAAAGCTTGATTCTTCATTTTCTCTTCTTTTAAGTCGTCTCTTTGTGAGATTTTTAAACTTCGCTCTGATAATTTTTTTAACTTAGCCTCACTAAATAGTGGGGAGTCTGGCTCAAATTGTCCTTCACTAACAGCTACCAAGGTATTGGCTTGAATTCCCCCAATTACATTGGCTCCTGTTCTTCCCATATCAAATAGACCATCTAAAGCCCCAATGATCGCATATACTGAAGCATAATATGCTCCAAACCCTAAACCACCAAGTACTCCAGCAGTAACAACTGAAGAAGTTCCCGGAACTCCAGCAATTCCTAATGAAGCAATAACTGTTGTAAATCATGCCATTAAGAAGAAAGTTACTAATCCAAATGATGCTGCTACATTATCACTTCCTGTATACAATAAACTAGTTACTAATCCAGCTTGAACACCAGCACAGGCAACCAACCCCATGCTTGTTGAAAGTGGTGCAATTACTCCAACCACATTATCTTTTACTCTCATATCATCTTTTAAAGTTGAAATCGAAACTGGTAAAGTTGCATTACTTGATTGAGTAGCAAAACCTTGAACTAATGGTTTTCATGCCGCTTTTCATCAAGGTCCTACTTTAACCCCAGCCATTCAAACCGATAGAGTCATTAATATCATCATTATAATGATTGATAAGTATCCAATTCCTAATACTAATCCAATTGATTGCAAGGCCCCAATTGGTCTTGTTGTAATTGAAGTTAAGATCATTGAAATAACAGCAATTGGCATTATTTTCATAAATGTCATTAACATCGACATAATAATGTCTCAACCTGTATCCATAGAATTACGTAGTTTTTCCATTTTTTCAGATTGACGTTTTGATAAAACTTTTACACTTGTTCCCATTAAAGCGGCAATTACCATTACTGGAATAATTAATCCAGTTGTAAATGCTGCCACAAAGTTACTTGGAACGTACTCTCAAATAATTTGAGGAATTGGTTTTGTCACTGCTGAACCAGTTCCTTGAGCTTGTTGGTCTAGTTCTAAACCTTTACCAACTTTTAGCCCATAACCAATTCAAAATGTAATAACAAATGCTACAGTAACATTTAATAAAAGAATTCCTACCCCTTTTGCAGTAATACGGCTTAATCCCTTTACTTTAGGTTTTGAAGTTACTCTAAATATTGCTAAAAATACTACTGGTATTGTTAACATTAAAATACCATTAATAAATACTTGTTTAAATAATGAAGCTCAAATTGAAAGTTCATTTACTCATAGAATTTCATTTTGTCAAACTGCATTTGCGGTTCCTGTAGCACCTTGGAAAACCTCAACACCAGCAGCATTTTTAATTCGACCTCAAAATATCTCTCCCGGAATTGCGTCTTTTGCTATGTCAGCAAATTTTACAAGACCATCAACATTACCAAAGTCGTAGTAATAATTATTTAAATTAATTCAGTTACCCGCTTCGGTTTTAGCTCATCATCCACCTTGACCGCTTGTAAATCAATTTCCTGCTGGAAAACCGATGATTGCTTGGACAATAATACCAAAAATTAATCCAATTCCCAATCCGATTAATACTCGGTAGACGAATTTCAATTTAACGTATTTTAGAAAAACTCAAAAACCAGCAACAATTGAAAATAATAATACTATGGCAACTAGTGATTGTCATGTGCTGATTGCTAAAAAGTCACGCAATAGGTTACTTTCTTTTTGCGCACTTGCTAATAGATTACTCAACTTAATTTCCTCGATTCTATTTTTCTATAATTTTGCTTAAAGCAATATTGATAATATCTTTTGTCCGGCTAAATGGTGGTGCATATGGCAGGTCAATTTGGTTTACACTTGGATCTAAGACATCTTGATTCCAAATCATTGCAATGATACTATGGATTCTCATAATAGCTTTATCATAGCCTCCAAATTGACAACCAATTAATGTGTTCTTTTTAACATCTTTTATTAATTTTACCCAAAGGTCTCTTTGACCCGATACATAATTGGTATGATCCTTATCTTTTATTAAAACTTCTTCATACTTAATTTTGCTTTCTGTCAAAAATCTTGAATTTTCTCCTGTGCGAGCTAATTCCAAATCAAAAATTTTAACAATTGCTGTGTTTAAGGCCCCGGCAAATTCACTTTTAATACCTACCAAGTTTTCAGCCACAATTACAGCATGCTTAGATGCCACAGTTGCAAGCGGTGAGTAAACTGGATTTTTATAAGTACGTCCAAATGTTTGAACACAATCTCCTCCAGCATAAACGTCCTTAATATTAGTGGCTCCGGTTTTATCTACAATAATAGCATTTCTTTCATTAAGTTTTAGATTAGTATTTATTAAGAAGTCTGTGTTTGGACGAACACCAATGGAACAAATTAATAAATCACACTTAATTTTTGTTCCATCAATTAGTTCAACTTCTGTTATCTTATCGTTTGTACTAAATATTTCTTTTATCTCGGTGTTTTTAATTAAATTAACTTTATTTTTTTCAAGTTCTGTTTCAATTAAATCTGTGAATTCTGGGTCAAATAAATTAGCCAAGGGTCTACTTCCTTTTTCAATTACTGAAATATTAACTTTATTATTTGCTAAATTTTCTGCGACTTCTAATCCGATTAATCCAGCTCCAATAATAACAATATTTTTTGCTTTGGATTTAATTTTTTTAATGTCTTCTCCGTCTTCTTTAGAATTAACTGTAAAACAATTGCTATATTGTTTTGATAATACTTCATTAATAATTGGAGTTCCTCCGGTTGCGATAACTAATTTATCATAATTTTCTATAATATTATTTTCATTTGATTTAGCGATAACTTTTTTATTTTTAAAATCAACTTCTGTTACAATGCTGTTAGTTAGAACTTTAACACCAATTTTTTCAAAGTCTTCAACTTTTCTTGCTAGCATTATATTTGCATCGGCAAAATTATCTCCAATGTAATAAGGTATTCCACAAGCACCAAGTGAAACATAATTATTTTTTTGAATAACAACAATTTCAGCCTTTGGGTCAAGGCGCTTTAATTTTGCAACTACTCCCATTCCCATAGCAGCTCCTCCAATTACAACAACTTTCACAAAACCCCTCCTTGTGCATATTTATTTTTATAATTTTATCATATTAGTGATAAAAAAAATTTTATAAAAATCTTTATATAATTTAATTTTCAAAATAATAACATAAAAATTGATTTAGTACTAGTCCTTCTTTTTAAGAATTAATATTATATACAAAAATGAACCATTAACCGGTTCATTTTGATTTTATTTTTAAAATTTTCAGATAAAACTATTTAACGATAATTTCTTTAATATCTTCGTTACGAACAACAAGAACTTTTTCTTTAGTTTTTGCTCCTCAAGATTTAGCAATTTTTGATAATTCTGCTTCATCTTTTAAGATAGCATCAAAGTCTTTACATTGGTTCATGAAGATTGAATGTCAAGAACCAAATGCATTATAAAGTTTTGGATCAGCACTTACTCCTAAAATTGTAACATTTGGACGGAATTTTGAAATTGTTTTCAATAATTCTCCAGTACGAGATAATACAATCGCAAATTCATAATCTCCAGTTTTAGTTCTTTCTGAAAGTTGGTCTGCAATTTTAGCACGTGGACCTGTTGTATTTTTACGAGCATCTGCTAATTGTTTTTCGTAGTAAAGTTTTTCATAGAATTCAATTTCAGCACGCTTATTAATTGTTGCCATAGTTTGAGTAGTAATGAAAGGATAAGTCCCTGCAGCAGATTCCCCTGATAACATTGTTGCATCAGCTCCTAGCTCAGTTGCTCAGTAGACATCAGTTACCTCAGCACGAGTTGGGGCTGGATTATCTGTCATTGATTCCAACATTTGTGTAGCAACAATTACGATTTTTCCTTTTTCACGACACTTGCGAATAATTTGTTTTTCTCAGTAAGGCACTTCATAGTAAGGGATTTCTAAACCTAAATCACCACGAGCGACCATGATTCCATCTCCTGCATCGATAATTGCATCAATGTTATCGATTCCTAATTGAGATTCAATTTTTGAAATAATTTGAACGTGTTCTGCTCCGTTTTCAACTAGAATTTTACGGATTTCATTTACATTGTCAGCACTATTTACAAAACTTGCTGCTACGTAATCAATTCCATTTTCGATTCCAAATTTAATATCGTTGTAATCTTTTTCTGCTAAGAATGGGAGAGTAAAGTCAACTCCTGGTAAGTTAACACGTTTGTTAGTTTTTACTAAGTGGTGGTTAAAGGCTTTTACTTTAACAATCATTTTTTTACTATCAACAGCTGTAACGTGCATTGTAAGTTTTCCATCATCAACTAAAACAGTATCCCCAACTTTAACGTCTTTACTCATGTCATATGACATTTGTAATTCAGTTGCTGAACATTGACGAGTTAAGAAATCTTTTGGATCTGTGTAAACTGTTACTTCGCTTCCAGCTTTAATTTCTTGTTTTCCGTCTTTCATTTGACCAATACGAATTTCTGGACCTTTAGTATCTAATAAGATTGAAATTGGTTTTTTAATTTCTTCTCTAATTTCACGAACACCCTTTAAACGAGCTCCGTGTTCCTCAAAGTTACCGTGTGAAAAGTTTAAACGAATTGTGTTCATTCCATTTTCAAATAGTTCCTTAATATCTTCTTTTTTGTGTGTACTTGGACCAATTGTAGTAATGATTTTGGTACGTTTGATTTTATTTTCTAAATTATAAATCTTCATTATTCTGCCTCTTTGTTTCTTTTTTTATTACTTTTTAATATTAGCATTAATTGCACGGATTTTATCAGTAAATTCTCTAACATCTTTGTGTTTCATGTTTAAAGTTTTATCAATGTCTCTTGCTACTAGTTCATTTTTGTAAAGTCCAATATATAGACCACCTTTACCAGCGATGATTTGTTCTACTGCAAAAATTCCTGCTGTAACTGATAAGTAACGATCCATAGCTGTTGGACTTCCACCTCTTTGGGTGTGTCCTAAAACTGTTGCTCTTGAATCATAACCACTAGCTTTTTGAATTTTCTTAGCTAACTCATCAGCGCTTGGGTACATTTTTTCTGAAATAGCAACAATTACACTACGACGGTTAGCTTTTGCTAATTTAGTAACTTGTTCACAAATTTGTTCTTCAGTTAATTTTGATTCTGGAGTAGAAATGACTTCAGCTCCTGTAGCTATTGCTCCATATAAAGTTAAATCACCACATGCATTTCCCATGATTTCAACAACGATACAACGATTATGAGATTGAGCAGTTTCACGAATTTTATCAATTGATTCAACAACTGTGTTTAAGGCTGTGTCAAAACCGATTGTGAAGTCTGATGAAACAATATCGTTATCAATAGTTCCGGGAAGTCCAATACAATTAATTCCCATCTCGGTTAATTTTTGAGCTCCCTGGTAACTTCCATCTCCCCCAATAACAACTAAAGCTTCAATTCCTAAAGCTTTTAAATTTTTAACAGCTTTTTGGCGAACTTCAACTTCTTTAAACTCGGGTAAACGAGCACTTCCAATTACAGTTCCTCCACGAGAAATAATATCGTTAGCAAAAGTTTCGTTAACTTCTTCAATTCAATTATTAATTAAACCTTTATATCCATCTTTTACAACATAAGGGGTGATTCCGTTTGCAATAGCAGTTTTAACTACAGCACCAACTGCTGCGTTCATTCCTGGTGCATCTCCACCTGATGTTAATACTCCAATTTTTTTTATCATATTTTTTTACTCTCTCTTATCTATCATTTTCAGGTTGCTAGTTTTTCAACATCAACAACTCCGATGTAAGGTAAATTTCTAAACCTTTCATTTACGTCTAAGCCCATACCAACTAAGAATTCGTTGCCAACATCAAAGCATTTTCAATCAGCTTTTATATCTACTTTATGAGATTTAGATTTATCTAACATTGTTATAATTTTAATCGATTTGGGGTTTTGCATTTTAAAGTAATTAACCATGAAATCCAAAGTAATTCCTGTATCAATAATATCTTCAACAATAAGAATGTGGCGATTTTCAATCGGAATCCTTAAGTCAAGCAATATTTCTGGCTTGCCTGAACTTTTTGTTCCCGATCCGTATGAAGAAATTAACATGTATTCAGTTTGGCAATTTAAATTAAAATTCTCTAAAAATTTACCCATGAAAGGTACACAACCCTTTAAAAAACCAACCAAAACAATTGGTTCGTCTTCAACGCCTTCTTTTAAGTAGTGTTCCGTGACTTCTTTTGCAACTTCGCTGGTTCTTAAATCTATTTTTTCCTTGGTGAGAAGAACCTCTTTAATTAATGGGTGCATCATTATCTCCTATATATATTTTTAACTTTAATTAGTTAAGTATAAATTGAGTATACAAAATTATTGCTACTAATTCAAACTTTTATTATCAATTTGTGCTAAATATGTTTCTAAAATTAACTGCGCTGCCAGGCTATCTTTACTTTGTTTTTGCTTTTTGCGAGAAATGTCCGCTTCAATCATTATGGCTTTTGCCATTCTAGTTGTAAGACGTTCATCAACTTTAAAAATATTATTATCATTTCATTGCGGATAAATTGTTGATAAAACTTCTATGAAATAATCAACCATCTCAGCACGATGACCAGCACTACTATTCATATTTAAAGGGTAACCTATTACTATAGCTGTAATTTGATTATCAACTAGGTATTGATTAAGCAAGTTGATCGCAACTTCAAAGTCATATTCTTCAAATCTAATTGTTCCCAAAGGGTTGGCCACAATTCCGCTTGAAATTGCCAATCCCATAGTTTTAGCGCCAAGGTCGATCCCGATATACTTCATCTTCAATCTCCTCCTGTTTTTTCTTAGTGACTAGTTCTCCCAATTTGGGAGACATTTTATTTATTAACCATATGGTTGGAATGGGAATTACTGTTGACGCCATAACATCTGTTAAAAAATGCGCTTTAACGGCAATTCTAGCAAAACACATTGATACTACAATAATAGAGAATAAGATAGATAACATAATTTTAATTAATTTTTTATCCATTTTTAATGGTTTTAACAATCAAACTAACCCCAAATAAGAACAAACAATTCCAACGTGTCCCGAAGGAAAACTTGTTCCGCGATTTTCACTTGAGAGTATATTTCCATATCATGGTTTATAGTCGGAATAATCAGGTTTTAAATCTCTGAATCTTGGTCGTCCAAAAGAATACTTAAGCACTGTTATAATAACCCAAAGTGCCACTAGGTAAATTACTCCATTAATAATAGGAACAATAAGTTCGTCACTGCCGCTCTCATCTTTTATTTTAACCATTACTAGAATCTGGATAAATAATGCAAACAAAATGTTAAGTCCGATTGCTAAAAAATAGTAGACATAATCATCAGGGTCAACATCATTGAACAACCAGAGATTATAAGTGAGAGCTGTTAGAAAAAATAAAAATAGTAAAATTTGAAAAATTATTTTAAGGGTAAACCAATTTTCCTTCTTGCTAAATCTGTGAACTGACCAGTTAATAAAAAGTGATCCAAAAATTAAGACAACTAAAAACAATCCAATATCACCAAAATATGACATTTGTTTGGCAAATGCTTTTATAAAGGCAAAGTGTTCTACTAAAACTGTGATGTTAATGCTTATTTCCAAGTCTGCAAGTGTTGCCATAATAAATATCCCAATAAAATTAACGGCTGCAAATGCCGAAATAATTATTACTAATAATTTTGGTGGTTTATTCATAAATTACCTCTTTTATTCATTATCTCATATCACTTAAAAATAAAAAAATCAATTTATTTAATAAATTGATTTTCAAGATTTTTTAATTATCTAACATTGTAGAAAGATTTAATTCCGTCGTAAATTGCTGAATCACCTAGTTCATCTTCGATAGTTAATAAACGGTTGTATTTTGCAATTCTATCACTTCTTGACATTGAACCTGTCTTAATTTGTCCAGTGTTTAAAGCAACTGCTAAATCGGCAATAAATGAATCTTCAGTTTCTCCAGAACGGTGTGAAGTAACAGTTGTTCAACCAGCTTTTTGAGCCATTTGAATTGTTTCGATTGTTTCTGTTAAAGTACCTATTTGGTTTAGTTTAATTAAAACTGAGTTTGCTGCTTTTTTAGCAATTCCTTCTGCTGTAATTTTTGGGTTTGTAACAAATAAGTCATCTCCAACGATTTGAACTTCTGATCCAAGTAATTTAACTTGTTCAACAAATCCATCTCAATCAGATTCTGCTAATCCATCTTCAATTGAAATAATTGGGTATTTTTTAACTAATTTAGCTAAGTATTCATTCATTTCTTTTGTTGTTAAAGCTCATTCTTTTCCTGTAACTTTTTCAATTTTTTTGAAGTGGTATTTTTTATCATCTTTGTATAATTCACTGTTTGCACAATCCATTGCAATCATAACTCCAGCTTCACCAGTTTTGTATCCGGCTGCTTTAATTGCTTCAACAATTAAGTCTAAAGCAACTTCTGCTGGGGTATTTTTTTGGAATGATTCCATTTTTTGATCTTTGTATGCTCAGTTAAAGTGTGGCGCAAATCCACCTTCATCTCCAACTGCTGTGATATCACCTTTATCGTGAAGAATTTTTTTAAGAGCTTGGAAGATTTCTGATGATCATCTCAATGCTTCTCTTATTGTTTTTGCTCCTACTGGCATAATCATAAATTCTTGGAAATCGATTGCTGAGTCAGCATGCTCTCCCCCGTTAATGATGTTTAACATCGGAACTGGTAAACGGCGTCCGTTTGTTCCTCCAATATAACGATATAATGGCACTTCTAATTCAACTGAAGCAGCACGAGCAACTGCTAATGAAACTCCCAGCATTGCGTTAGCTCCTAAGTTTTTTTTGAAATCAGTTCCATCTAATTTAATCATGGCGTGGTCAATACCAACTTGGTCAGTAACTTCCATTCCAACAACTAATGAAGCGATTTTAGTGTTTACGTTAGTAACTGCTTTTAAAACACCTTTTCCTCCAAAACGAGCTTTATCTCCATCTCTTAGTTCTAAAGCTTCTCTTGAACCTGTTGATGCTCCTGAAGGAACCATTGCTGATCCATATGCACCAAATTCAGTTCAAACTTCAACTTGAACAGTTGGAGTTCCACGTGAATCTAAAACTTCACGTCCTAAAACTTTAATAATTTTTGACATTATTTATTCCTCTTTCTCTACAAAATTATTATAGTACAATTACAAACTTATTTAACAAGAAAATAATCGTTTATAAGCTCTTGTTTATAAAAAAAATTCCATAAAAAGAAAAAACCCTTTCGGGTTAAATTAATTTTAAAACTTGTCATTTCTGTGTTGTTTACGATCATTAATAGTTAATCATTTTTTTCTCAAACGAATATCATCTGGAGTAACTTCAACCAATTCATCTCATTCGATAAATTCTAATGATTCCTCTAGAGTGAAATTAATGAACGGTGTTAATCTTGTTGATTCATCGGTTCCTGAAGAACGAGTATTTGTTAGTTTTTTCCCAGTTGTTGGGTTAACGTCCAAATCATTACTTCTTGAATGAAGTCCAACAATCATACCTTCATAAACTTCAACTTGAGGTCCAACAAAAAGCTTACCACGGTCTTCAAGGTTTGCCAATGAGTAAGGCAAGGTAACTCCATTTGCCATTGAAACCAACACACCATTAGCGCGACCATCAATTTTACCTTTATATGGTTCAAAACCGTTAGCACTACGAACCATGATTCCTTCTCCGTGAGTATCATTTGTAAATTCACTTCTAAATCCAATTAGACCACGCATAGGTACGTTGTAAACAACTTTATCTCTAATTCCATCTGAATCCATGTCCATCATCATACCTTTTCTAAGGTTTAACTTATTGATTACTGTTCCAGAATATTCTGTTGGTACATTAATAATTACTTTTTCCATTGGTTCAACAAGTTCCCCAGCTTCATTTTTGTGCATAACAACTTCTGGCTTTGAAACTCCTAGTTCAAAACCTTCTCTTCGCATTGATTCAATTAAGACAGATAAGTGTAGCTCACCACGACCTAAAACTTTAAAACCATCCGCTGATGAATCTGAAAGTGTTTCAACTTTTAAACCAACGTTTACCTCAAGTTCTTTATCAAGACGCTCTTTTATGTTTCTTGTTGTTACGTATTTACCAACACGACCAGCAAAGGGAGATGTATTAACCAAAATATTCATACTCATTGTTGGTTCTTCAATAGTAATGGTGGGCATTGGTCTGATATCGTTTTGATCACAAATAGTATCACCAATTGATACATCACTTAATCCGGCAATTACGACAATATCACCAGCAACAGCCTCTTTAACCGCCACTCTATTCAATCCTTGATATACAAATAATCCTGAAATTTTACCTTTAGTTACAGTTCCATCGTTTTTTGAGTTAGCAATGGTTTGCCCCTCTTTCAAGGTTCCTTCAAAAACTCTTCCAATTCCTAGACGACCGATAAATGAATCGTAGGCCAAAGAAGAAACTTGCATTCTTGTTGTATTGTTAATTAAATCCTCAGGATAAGTTCCAACTTGTTTGATTATTGTATCAAACAAAGGTGATAAATCTTTTCCCTCTTCTTCTAAAGTATGTTGAGCAATTCCTCTCTTAGCAATTCCAAAAAGAGTTTGGAATTCCAATTGTTCATCGTTAGCATCCAACTCCATGAATAATTCTAAAACCTCATCAACAACCTCAAGAGCTCTTTGATCTTTCTTGTCGATTTTATTAATTAATAAAATTGGTTTTAAGCCCAAATCTAAAGCTTTTGAAAGCACGAATCTTGTTTGGGGCATTGGACCCTCAGATGAGTCTACTAACAAAATAACTGTATCAACAGTTTTCATGATTCTTTCAACCTCAGATGAGAAATCTGCATGGCCCGGAGTATCAACGATATTTATTTTAATACCCTTATACTCAATGGCACAGTTTTTTGAATAAATTGTAATTCCACGTTCTCTTTCTTGGTCGTTGCTATCCATTACTTGCTCTTTAACTTCTTCGTTTGCTCTAAAAACACCCGATTGTGATAAAAAAGCATCTACCAAAGTAGATTTACCCGCATCAACGTGAGCAATAACGGCTATATTAATAATTTTTTGATTTGACATTTTTCTTCTCCTAATAAATACACAAGATTAATAATACCAATTTGTTGGTAAAATAGCAAAAAAATCTCATCAAAATTTGTTACTAATTTTTAAGTTTGCTGTAATCGTTACCAATTTCTGGTCCGAAATGAATTATTCGTAATTCAGCAAGTTTTTCTTGACGATTTGTCATATGATATTTTTCCTCTTGAATCAGTAGTCTTGTGTTAGCTTCTTCAATTACTAATAAATTTTCGTGAATTAATAATAAATAGTAGAGACTTGCTTCAACATACATACTTCAATTGAAAAAAACTCCAGAATCATTTATTTCTTGCTCCGATAAATCAAATTCGCTTTCGCTAACTCCCTCAAGCATATCCTCAAAGGATTCTTGTAAATCATATAGTTCCTCAAAAAATAATTCTAAATTTTCTTCTTGATCAATATGATTTATTTTGTTTAGTACTTTGTTTCCAAAAATACTCAAACTTTCAGGAATTAATAGATTTCTAATTTCTAAGGCAAAATTTTGCAAATAGTGACTACCAACAATTCTAGGAACTAGGTGAATTAAGAAATTATGGTTTGCTGAATTTATTTCCTTAAATCTTTTATTTCAAAAAAGATCTGTTTTTTGATTGAAGTTTTTAATTACAACAATCAAAGTTGTTGTAAGCGCCATCATTCTTATAAAAATTATTTCACTAAAGTCATCAATTTCATCGTTTGACTCTATTAAATCTTCGCTCATTTCAGACATTTGTTTATCTAAAAATTTTTGCAGTTTAAAAATATCTTTATTTTTATCCCAATATTTTATGATACTTTTCGTTACAGGAGATTCATAAAATTCTGGCGAAAGTTTTAATAGAGACATTTCTTCTCCAACAATTTTATTAACAATTATTTTATAGTCTTCTCAGGTTCTTTTTTCCATAAATTAATCCCCTTTCTGATTAGTTTATTTCATATCTTTCGAAATAATCTTCAATTATTTGTTTATAAATATTTATTTTTTTCATTTCAATTGCTGAATTTTCACCCGCATTTAAATCTGGATGGTATTTTTTAGCAAAAATTCGATATACTTTTTTAAACTCAACCGGTGCTGTAAGTTTGGTAATTCCAAAAAAGTTGAAAGCTTCATTTACTTCGTCATTAACAACCATTGTGTAAGTTTTTTCAAAAAAGTTTTCAAAATTTGCGTCTTCAAAGGGATTATCCAAGGTTTCTTCTTGAGAATATCCTTCAAATTCGCGTCCAAATCTTGCTTCAAATTTAATACTCTCAAAGCAAGACTCAACAATTTGTTCAAGCATTCTTGACCAGTGGAATGTCAGATCCTCGCCGCTTTCAATAATTTCTTCAATTAACATGTGATGGCGATATTGATTAATCTCATTTTTGCCAACCAATATCAATACTTTTTTAAGTAAATTATCAATTGATTCAAAACTTGTTCTTTGCATTACCTGAAAAATTCTTTTAAAATTAATACTTTCAACATCATAAGTTTCAAAATTACTTAAATAAATTTGTCAAAATTTTGATGTCGTGAAATAAGTGAACTTTGTGATTGCAAGCAATATAAGCAAGGCCTTATACTTGCCATAGACTTTGACACAGTAATTATAGACAAATTGGAAATTGGAAATTGCTGGAGCTCCATAAATTTGTTCCTTAATTTCTGATAAAAAAATCGCTTCCTTAACAGACCTAAATTCCTCTGGCATTTTTTCGTTTTTTTTAAAAGTCGCAATTTTAGATTGGTATTTTTTTATAACTTCCATAAGAATCTTTTCGTCCCAAGAATCCACTTGTTTTGGATCGCGTTCTCAGTTAATGAAATACGGGACACTATCGGTGACATTAAAGTTAATGTTTGATTTAGATTTTTGATTATTTTTTATAATTTTTTTATAACCACTTTTTCAACCCATAAAATCACCTCTTACTACTATTATAAACATTATTAATAATATGACAATTTATTAATTAAATACCTGACTTTTTCAAAACTGATGATCTTTCTTTATAATCGGGCAAATAATTCTCAACATTTTTTCAAAAATCTTTTGAATGGTTTTTATGCAATAAGTGACTCAGTTCATGAACAATAACATAATCAATTACTTCGGGTTCAAAATGAATTAGTTTAGTATTTAAAATTATTTTTTCGCGTTCAGGATAACAAACACCTCATCTGGTTTTCATGTTCTGAATAGATAAATTTTTATATTCTAAATTCATTGTTTGGGCCCATTGACTTAATCTCTTATTAAATCAATTATAGTAGTATTTAGCCAAAAAGTTGTACATTTTTTGAGATTGTATAGTTTTATCACCATAATCCTTCATATAAAAACCATCTTTTTTAGCAGTTGCATGAATGTTTTCTGGAATAATTTTTATACTAACTTTTTTATCAAAAATTTTCACAAATGAATCTTGTTCTGA
The DNA here is from genome assembly GCF_003363775.1 of Spiroplasma alleghenense. Classification (NCBI taxonomy): domain Bacteria; kingdom Bacillati; phylum Mycoplasmatota; class Mollicutes; order Entomoplasmatales; family Spiroplasmataceae; genus Spiroplasma; species Spiroplasma alleghenense. The sequence continues at coordinate 195,534 of NZ_CP031376.1, read as the reverse complement.
AAATGAAAATTTCTGAATGGTTTCAAATGTGTTTTGAACAATTAGTATTTTTGAAATATTTTTGTAGATTAAATTATTAATTTCCCAATCTTGAGCATGGTAAGGGGCAGAAATAAAAATAACCCCCGCTTTGACTTTTAAAATTATATTTTTTTGGTCACCAAATTTTAGATTATACTCAATTATGCCACCTTTATAATGCAATTGTTTTTTAATTAGACTCATTATTTTGTTCACCTTTGATTTCTACGGCGATTACTTTTTCCTTTTTGTTTTTGTTATCCTTATTTTTAAAAGTAGTTTCCCCATCAATGAATTTAATAATTAAGGGTTTAGATTTGTCATGGTTAAATGTTAGGCCCTTCAAGTCGGTTCAACCATTTTTAACAAAACTAGCTTCAATTAACAATAATATTGCTGAGACAAAAAATAAAGCAGATGATGTAAATAAAAATATAATTAAAAATGATTTATATACCAAATAATCATAAAAAGCATTATAAAAAATATCTACAGTTTGGCCCCCAGATTCACTGTGTGGGAATAATTTTTTCAATTCCACAAGCAATACCGCTCCAACAATTGTAACAATGGATCCTATTAAAACCATAACCGCAGTGAAGATACGATATCCTCGCGACTTTGAAATTAGAATCGGTAAGACATAAAGAAGCGATAATATTAGGGTTAAAAATAATGGCACAACAACTTTAATGCTTATTGCAAAAATTTCATAAGCCTCAAACATATTTTTAGAATCTACAAATTTATTTGAAGCTGTAACGATTGCAAAAAATATGTAGCCTATAAAATTCCTAGTTAAATTATCTCCAATTAATAGAATTAATATTGTAATAATGTATGAAACGAATAAAAACAATGCAAAGAATCTTGTAATATAACTAAATAAAACCGCTGGGGCTTTTAATTTACTTTCGGTTTGAACTTTAATAACCTCTTTTTTACTCATCATCAACCTCAACTGGAGTTATTTTTTTATTTTTTGAGTCATTTCTTCTTGATTTTATTATTTCAAAGTCTTCCTTTGTCTTATTTTGTTCAAAAGAAAGTTCTGTTAAGTCATTGTAGTCATATTCTGGTCTTGAAACAATTTCTGAGTTTTCTGGATTAATTGATTTGGTTTCTGGTAAATCAGGCTTAATTAAATCAATTTTAATTTCTTTTTTTTCAGGTGCCGTATTTTGATTTTCATCCTCTTTTTTGATTATATTTTCAATGCTAATTCCTGAAAAACTACCAGTAGAATCAATTTCTTCCAGAATCTCAAATGAAGGTTTTGATAAATTTGTTTTTAAGTTTGAAATTTTAGTTTTTAAATCATCTTGAACCAAAGTTTCAATAAAATCATCATTTACAGAATTATTTACTTTCACTTTATCAAAACTTTTACTTGGTAAACTTCTGACAATCACCAAAGATTCGATAAATAAAAATATTACCATAAAGACCAATGGCAAGATTCCTCGTAATACAGCAATGTTTCAAATTAGAAAAAATTTACTTCCTAATAATCCAGAAATTACCAAAGCAATTATTATATTTGTAAATAATAAAATATTTTTAAAAATTTTATGATTGATTAAAATAACCATAACTCCGACTATTCCAAAAATAACTCCCAAAACAATTTGAGGAATAAAGTATTTAGCTCAGTCAAAATTTATGATTTCTTCAGGCTTTGTCGCCGAGAAATCAACGAAAGGAGAGACAAAAACAATTAAAAAAACTGTCAAGGCCAGAATAAATTGATTGACGATTTTTAAAGCTTTCATAATAAGACCTCCTTTAAGATAACTCTATTATAATAAAATCTGCCTAATAATACCAATTAATTGAGATTAAAATTTTAGCAGAGAATTGATATTACCACAAAATTTAAAAAAAACTTGATTTCATCAAGTTTTTAATCGTCTAGTTTTAAAACTGCAATAAAAGCCTCTTGGGGAACTTCAACCGATCCGATTGACTTCATTCGTTTCTTACCTTCTTTTTGTTTTTCAAGCAATTTTTTCTTACGAGAAATATCTCCTCCGTAACATTTTGCTAAAACGTTTTTTCTCATCGCTTTAATTGTTTCACGAGAAATTATTTTGCTTCCGATGGCTGCTTGAATTGGTACTTCAAAGTTTTGGCGTGGGATAATTTCTTTTAACTTTTCTGTCAAAACTTTTCCTCGAGCATAAGCAAAGTCCTTATGAACAATTAAACTTAAAGCATCCACAATTTCACCATTTAGTAGAATATCCATTTTAACTAATTTGCTAGTTTGATATCCAATTAGCTCATAGTCAAATGAAGCATAACCCTTTGAAATTGATTTTAATTTATTGAAAAAATCAAAAATTATTTCATTTAACGGCATATCATAAGTTAGAGTTCTTCGAGTTTCATCGATGTATTCTAAATTTTTATAAACCCCTCGCTTGTTTTGACATAATTCCATTAGGTCTCCCAAGAATCTATCTGGGGTCATTATTTTAACATTAACAAATGGCTCATCAATGTGTGATATTTTTTGTACATCTGGTAAATTAGCAGGATTATCAATTTCAATTTTTGTGCCATTAGTCAGATAAACATGATAAATTACTGATGGAGCTGTGGCAATTAAGGTTAAATCATATTCTCGCTCCAAGCGTTCTTGAATTACATCCATATGCAATAATCCTAAAAACCCACAACGAAAACCAAATCCTAACGATTGAGAAGATTCAGGTTCATAAACCAAAGCCGCATCACTTAAGTTAACTTTTTCTAAAGCATCTTTTAAATCCTTGTAACGAGCATTATCAACGGTATAAATTCCACAATAAACAGTTGGGTTCATTTGTTTGTATCCAGGAAGCGATTCAGTGGCTCCATTTTTTTCTGTGGTAATTGTATCTCCAACGTGAATATCTTTGATATTTTTAATACTAGCGGCAATTCAACCAACTTCTCCAGCTTCAAGAGATTCTCTTTTAACTTCATAAGGATTTTTAATTCCCAATTCAGTTACTTCATAAATTGCCTTGGACGCCATCATCTTGATTTTTTGACCAACCTTAACAGTTCCTTCTTTAATTCTAACTGAAACCATTACTCCACGATATTTATCGTAGTAAGAATCAAAAACTAAAGCTCGTAATGGAGCGCTATCATCAGCATTAGCTGGGGCAGGAATTTTAGCCACAATCGCTTCTAAAACATCTTCTACATTTAAGCCCGTTTTAGCGGAAATTAATGGGGCATCAGATGTATCAATTCCAATAACATTTTCAATTTCGTTTTTAACTCTTTCAACATCAGCTGCTGGTAAATCAACTTTATTAATAACCGGGATGATTTCCAAATTATTATCTAAGGCCAAGTAAACATTAGCCAAAGTTTGGGCCTCAACACCTTGAGAAGCGTCAACCACTAAAACAGCCCCCTCACAAGCAGCTAAACTACGAGAAACCTCATAGGTGAAATCTACGTGACCAGGAGTATCAATTAAGTGAAAAATATATTCTTGGTTATCTTTGGCTTTGTACTTTAATTGAACCGAGTTCAATTTAATTGTAATTCCACGCTCTCTTTCGATATCCATTGAATCAAGTAGTTGGGCTTGCATATCACGTTTTTCAACGGTGTGAGTCAACTCTAAAATTCGGTCTGCCAAAGTTGACTTACCGTGATCGATATGGGCGATAATACTAAAATTTCTAATTTTTGACTTGTCCATAAACAACCCTCTATTCTTTGTCGACTTTTTTAGAAGCCGGTTTTAATTCTTTTTCATATTGATTTCAATATTCTTTTACTTTACTATGACTAAAAATTCCATCTTGTTCTTTGATACGTTCTTTTAGTACTTCAATTTGTGATCAAATTTTTTCAATGATTTCTGAAGAATAACTCCAAGCAATACGATTGCGGTTAAAATCCTTTAAATCAAGAATGCGAAAACTATTATCGTTAAACACTTTGACATCTAAATCGTAATCGATATATTTAATAGTATTTTCTTCAACAATATGGGGGGAAGCCATATTACAATAGTAATTTATGCCTCACTGTTTGAACATACAAATAACATTATATCAGTCCTTTTTAGAAAAAAATCAAATTGCTGGTTCGCTAGTTTTTCACTTTCTACCATTTAATTCTGTGACAATTACCTCTTCGTTGACCAAAATCAAATTATCTTCATCATTTTCTAGAACTATTGAGTGTTCTCAGGAACGATATAGAGTTCCATTGTGTTTGTATGCATGAACTAGGACTAAATCACCTTTTTTAAGACTTTCCATAAAAAGACCTCCGTGACTATTCTGTATTTAATGCAATATATTTTTACCAATTATCGTTTAATCGAATACTCTTTAATTATAACTTATTTATTATCTTATAAGTAGTAATTATGAAAAATAAAACCAACTAAAAAGTTGGTTTTAAGAAATATTAAATTTTATTTGCTTGTTTCTGAGTTAAGAAAATTTAGAATGTCATTCTTAACAATGTCGCTAAATTGCTTGGGTTCTAAAAGAATTTCATGTCTCAATTGTGGGTATAATTTCAATTTAGTATTATAACCGGCGCGAAGATATTTTTTTCTTACCTTATAAACACTTTTACCATAATTTCCAACCGGATCTGCCAAACCAGCTATGAAAAATAATGGTAGGTTAATAGGAGTTTGTTTGTAGTTGCTTTTTTTGCGAATGTACGCCAATCCTGTGAACATATCCTTGAATGCGCTGGCACTAAATTTTTGACCAACTCGAGGATTATCGATGAAAGCCTGGATTTCTTCTGGTGAACTATTCATTCATTCAAAACCAGTTGCGTTAGGAATGTCTTTAAAACGCTTATTCAAATTTTTATAGCTTAACTCTCAAATTTTTTCCGGAACTTCTTTTGCCCCGTGTTTTTTTTGATATTTTTTTGAAAGCATGATACCTAGTTTTAATGATAAAGCACTATGCTCAGCTGTTCCACAAATAATCGCTTTAGTAACTGTGTTTCCATATAAAGTTAAATAGTGACGAACCATAAAACTTCCCATTGAATGTCCAAAAATTGTAATTGGCAAATCTTTAAAGTTTGACTTAATATAATCATTAACTTCTTTTAAGTCATCAATTATTTTCTGTCAACCATCTTCATCAGCAAATCAACCTAACTCATTTTCCTTCAAGTTGGCTGTGTGACCATGGCCACGGTGATCATCTGCTACAACTATATAGCCATTTTGGTTCAAATACTTGGCAAACTCATCATAACGAGAAGCCTCTTCACAAGAACCATGAACCAATTGCATAACACCAATTGGCTTTTTAACATCATCTCAAACAGTCATATGCAACACTTGTTTGTCGCGCATTGTTAATTTAAATTCTTTCATAATTTTCCTCCTAATAAGATCTAGCAAAGTAAACTTTTAAATTTGATTCTTTTCCGCAGTTAAAACATTTACCCTTTGACTGGTCTACACCATCTGGTATACACCTTGATGTTGTTTGGGTTTTTGCTTTGATATCAGCCTCACAAGACATTTCTCCACAGAATGGCACAAGCACAAAACCTTGCTTCTCATTTAGAACGTCAATATATTCTTTTAAAGAACTAGCTTCAAAAGTTCTCATTTGACGATTTTGTAAAGCCATGTTATAAATATTTTTATCGTACTCGGAAATCATTTCTCTGACTTGCTTTTCGACATTTTTCAATTCAACTTGGGTTTTTTCTTTAGTATCTCTTCTTGAAATTACTACAATTTTAGACTCTAAATCTCTTGGTCCCACTTCGATTCGAACTGGGATACCTTTAATTTCCGCTTCAGACATTTTGAATCCAAATGATTTATCAGACTTATCAATCTTAACGCGATATGTATGACTCAGTTGTTTTCTTATCTCCTCAGCCGCTTTGTTTACTTCATCAGTTTCTTTAACAATTATAATTTGCACCTCTATTGGTGCAATTGAACTTGGAAGAACTAATCCTGAATCATCAGAGTGAGTCATGATTATAGCCCCCATCAATCTTGTTGAAACTCCTCAACTTGTTGAAAAGGCTTCATGTCAATTTGAATCACGACCTTGATATTTTATTTCAAAAGCCTTGGCAAAATTATTACCCAAATAATGACTAGTTCCACATTGTAATGCTTGACCATCATGCATTAAACTTTCAATTGTGAATGTCGCTTCTGCTCCCGCAAATCTTTCATGAACAGTTTTTTCTCCTGTAATTACTGGGAGTAGCAATTTTTCACTAACAACTTTTCTATACACTTCTAAAATATTTTTAGTCATTAAAAAAGCTTCATCTTTGGTTTCATGAACAGTGTGTCCCTCTTGTCAGAGGAATTCACTTGTTCTCAAAAATGGTCTAGTAGTTTTTTCTCCTCGCAAAACATTAACTCATTGATTATAAATTAAAGGTAAATCACGATAAGATTTTACAACTTTAGAGAAATAAGTCGCTAACAACACCTCACTAGTTGGTCGAATATATAAGTCTTCTTCTAATTGCTTATCACCAATTTTAGTTACGGTAAAAGTTTCGGGGGCAAAACCCTCAATGTGATCTTTTTCCTTATTAAAAAGCGAAGCAGGAATTAGTAATGGAAAATAAACGTTCTCCACTTCATATTTTTTAAACTCTGAGTCAAAATATTTTTGAATAAGTTCTCAGATTGCAAAACCATATGGTTTGATGATCATCGTCCCTTTGGCTGGACCATAATCAATTAATCCTGAATTTTTAACAACGTCAGTATATCACTTTGCAAAATCCTCTGATCGTTTTGTTATATTTTTTAATTGTTGTGCCATAATTATTTTTTTCCTACCTCTTTAATATTTCCTTTTTCTCCAAAATAAACTGCTATGTCTAAATCATTACTTTCCACAATTACTTTTATTTTATCTAAATTCTTTCTGTCTTTTACCATGATTCATTCAATTGTTTTAACTGGAATATTTTCATAAACATAAACTATATTACTATTTTCATCAATCGATCAATCTTTAATTGTATTTTCAGCAAGTTTAGCTGGATTAATACCAATAACCCCAACTTCTTCAACACTTAATCCGGCTTCCAATGCCCATTTTCAAAAAGACGCTCTTGTTGAAGAATCAAATTCTAAACCAATTGAATTATCATTTTCCAAATAAGTTCAGACGGTATATTCTTCACCTTTTTTTAAATTCTTTTGTGAAAGCAATCTGATGCCATTCTCTAAAATTAAGTAGATATTATCAACATTTGTATAGAATAAAAAGTTTTTGACATTATGTTCACGAATTTTTGACAAGATAGTTTTTCGCTCTGAGTGTTTATTAAATAATTTTTGAATTATTCCTTTTTTTGGAGCAACCTCTGATAAATTTATTTCTTTTTTTGGTGTTTTGGCCATCTTGCACCATCCGTTCTTTATTGAAATATTTAGTATTATTTAATTATAACAAATTTTTCAAATTACCCATTAATTAATGCCCCAAAAAATAAAAAAGCCACCGCAGTGACCTAATATTTTTTAAATGGCGGATTGAGAGAGACTCGAACTCTCGCGCCAGTTGCCCGGCCTAACACCTTAGCAGGGTGCCCTCTTCACCAACTTGAGTATCAATCCATACAAATACTATTATACATTGTTTTTTTGAAATTAAATAAAGTTTTTGATATAGTTTGGATTTAATTCTTCAGCTTTTGTTACCAATTTAAATTTTGTTTTTAATTCAAGAAAATTACTAGCGTAATCTAAATCGATTTGATCTTGGACTATTAAAAAGCCTTCAAAACTCTTGCTAATGTCTTCAACAGTTTCATTTGGCAAGATTTGGTCCTCTATAATTGAGACTCCATTTTCATAAACACCAAAATAAGATTTTTGTGATCGAGCATCCAAAATAGAGATTACATTTTTCAATCCTGCTTGAAATAACAAGCTAGAGATAGTGAATATTTTAACTACTGGATTAATACAAAAAAGAGTTTTACCCATTGTTAAACCAATTCTGACACCAGTGTAACTTCCCGGACCCTTTGTTATATAAATCGACTTAATTTCCTTCAATTTAACTGAATTGCGCTTTAAAAGATCATCAAGATTTGATTGAAAAATATCTGAAATACGTTTATTGTCTTTCAAAATAATTTCATCAATGATTTTATTATTTTGTATTAGTAAGAAAACCAAATTGTTGTTACAAGTGTCTATAAAAAGTTCCATTACTATTCTCCTCTAAAATCCTTCAAATTTTTTATAACCCTGACTTCTCGATTACCCTGTTGGTTAAATTTTATATCTAAATGTCAACCTAATTTATTTTTGAAATCTAAATTTAAATTTTCAGGCCATTCTATTACATTAAAAGAATTCTCAAATTGCTCTTCATAAAGTTCGAAATCGTCAGTCTTATCCAGACGATAGGCGTCCATATGATTTAGCAAGCCATTTTTAATTTCATACTGATTTAAAATTACAAATGTTGGGGAATTAACAACTTGGGTAATTCCAAATTTTTTTAAAAGTGCCTTAGTAAAAGTAGTCTTCCCAGCTCCTAAGTCACCGGTTAACAATAAAAAAAATTCTTGATTTTTAAAATTATCCAATTCCTCTATAATGGGGTCTCAATCTGTGATTTTTTTTATTTCCATCATTTCACCTAATCTTATTATAACAATATGCTATAATTTTTGGGAAGGAATGATAAAAAATGGTGAAAGATTTATTAATTATAGGCTCAGGACCGACCGGACTTTATGCGTGAAAGTTCGCGAATAATTTATCTTTGAGCGGAACTATAATTGAGGCTAATTACGAAGTTGGAGGACAAGCAAACTTAGCTTATCCAGAAAAAACAATTCATAACCTTCCTGGAATTAGTGAAATTAAAGCCAAAGACTTTGTACGCAACATGCTTGATGATGCCAATAATGATAATTCAAAAATTGAACTAAAAACTAACACTTCTGTGGTTGAAGTTATTAAGGTTAAAACTCCCGATGATTTCAAATTTCATTTTTTAGTTAAATTTAGCGACCATTGTCAAGCCACTTACAAGTCTATTTTGGTTTGCGAAGGATTGGGACAATACCAGTCAATCCGTTTGGTGGACGATGATTGAGAAAATATTCATTATGTTGTAAAAAATAAAGAAGATTTTAATAATAAAAAAGTTGTTATTTTTGGAGGTGGGGATTCTGCCATTGATTGAGCAAAAAATCTCTCACCTAATGCAAATGTAACTTTAATTCATCGCAGAGAAGAGTTTAGAGGTCCAATAGATAGCATAAAAGATGATGTTGAAATTTTAACGCCTTTTGAATTTAAAGAAATTAGAAAAACGGATGGCAAAAAAGTTAAAAGTATTGTAGTAGCAAATAATGGACTGGAAAAAGAAGTTAAGTTTGACGAATGTTTAGTACAGTTTGGGGCCGTGATAAAACCCCATCCATTAAAAGGGCTTAATTTGGATCGAAATGATTTGAATAAAATTATTGTTGACTTAGAAATGAGCACAAGTGTTCCAGGGGTTTTTGCAGCAGGAGATGCTGTTATTTATCCAACTAAAAAAAGAAACTTAATCTTTGGTTTTCAGGAAGCCGTTACTGCTTTAAGCAAAATCGAAATGATGATTAATCACAAAAAAATAGCGAACAAGGGGTGATAGATTTGAAATATCAAGAAATCGAAAAACTTTTTCAAGAAGGATACAAGATTATTGATGTGCGTGATTCAAGTGAACTTGAATTGCTACCCAAGCTTGAAATTGCTGAAAATATCGCATTAGGAGAATTAATTAAGCATTGTCAAGAAAACTTTAAACTTGATTCAAAATTCGCCCTAATATGTCGAAGCGGGATGCGTTCGCAAATTGCTTTTGAACAGCTAAAGAGCGAAGGATTTAGTAATGTTATTAATTTAGCCGGCGGAATGCTTGGTGTTGAAAAATAAAAATCACAACCTAGTTGTGATTCAAATATTTTACCCTTTTTTATAAAGGGTTTTTTTATTCAAAATTATCGCAGTATTCAATTGCTTTTTGAGCCGCAATAGCACCATCTCCAACTGCAGTTGCAATTTGTTTTAACGGAGTGTTTCTAACATCACCTACCGCAAAAAGACCTGGTATTGATGTTTTCATTTCAATATCAGTGATGATACTATTTGTTTCATTTAGAATTTTCAAATCCTTAACAAAATCAGTAATAGGATCACTACCAATTAACGGGAATATTCCAGCAACCTCGATTTTTTTAGTTGTGTTATTTTTTAAATCCTTGACTATAACGGCTTCAACAACCTTGTCTCCGATAATTTCTTCAACAACACAATTTAGCATAAACTCAACTTTTTCATGACGACGGGTTTTATCAACAACCGATTCAGCCGCGCGGAACTCCTCTCTTCTGTGAACTAAAGTAACTTTGCTAGCAAATTTAGTTAAATAGAGCGACTCTTCGACTGCCGCTAATCCTCCTCCAACAACTATTAAAGGTTTTTCTTTGAAGAAAGCTCCATCACATACAGCGCAATAAGAAACCCCTTTTCCATAAAGGCGTTCTTCTCCAGGGACTCCTAGTTTGCGTTCCTTTGTACCTGTAGCAATAATGACAGACTTAGATTTTAGAACTTGATTTGTTAAATTTAATTCAAAAATATTTTGTGGATTTTTATGTATTTTTAAAACTTCGTCAAAGACAAATTCTGCACCAACCGCTTGGGCTTGCGAGAAAAGACTAACAGCTAAATCAGGTCCCATAATTGAGGTGAATCCAGGATAGTTTTCAATTTCAGCAGTTTTATTAACCTTCCCTCCGGGAACTTCTCTTTCAATAATAGCGGTTTTGAGCCCTGAGCGAGCAGCATATATTCCAGCCGTAATACCTCCTGGTCCTGCGCCAATAATTATTAAATCAAAATCTGTTTTCATATTTTTCTCCTTAAATTCTTATTTTTATATTATACCTTAAAGTTTAAATTTTTTTTAACTCCTAAAATAAAAAATTAACCGAAGTTAATTTTTATCCTATATTTAAATTTTAAAACTTTAGACTCAATGGAGATTTCATATAATCCAAAATCTCTTTAATATCGTCAGGATTATAGTTAGGATTCGACTTATTATATGTTTCGAAAGTTAACTGAGGTTGGCCATAATTTTTTAATACATCAGGAAATAAAGATGTGGTAATTGCTATGTTATTTAGCGCTACAACTCTTCCTGTGGTTTGGTGTAAATCATAATAGAAAATATTAAAATCTTTGTTGACATAAATGTATTTAGGCCTTGCAAATCCTAAATATTGATTTGAACGAAGCATATCTTGGCTAAAATTGAAAACCAAATTTTTCTCATTAGCTTGTTCATTTGCTAAAAATAGTTCTTGAATAGGAAAATCATCTCCAGTGAAAAATTTTTCAGCAAAATTTGATTTCTGTCAGAATTGAGGAGCACGTAGGTTAAAAATAACATCTCCGTTTCTATCACGTTCAGCTTGTAAAAAAGTTTTTTGAAACTCTCAGGCTGATTGAATAAAATCATCATAGTATTCTAAAGTATTTTCCCTGGTTATTTTTTGTCTAATAAAAATAGTTCTGCTATTTAATTCAAAATCTGATTTTGCTAGAGTGAAACTCAAACCTTTTAATTCGGTTGCAAAAACAGCAATTATATTCGCGTCTTTTTCAAAATCAATTTTAAATGATGATTTCGAACTTAAGAGAAGTCTTTTGAAAATAGATTCCTCTTTAACATGACTTGATAGTCCATACTGGTTTAGAGCTCTTGAAATTTTTTCTCCTCTAGCAATTGCTTTATCAATTTCAACATAATCACTTGAGGTAAAACTTTCAATTCTTTTTCACTTACCATCGTTTCCCTTAATATTTTCCAATAAAGTTTGTTCAGCTTCTTGATCATCTTGGAGTGCCTTTAAAAAAGTTTGATAAGGTACGGCGTTTGCCTCAAATTCATTTGTATGCATTCCGGTTCCTGCATCTACAATTCCACCATCTACTACTTTCAGACTCAAATTTTTATCATTCATTTGACCATCATCTATTTTTAAATTATTAATTTCATCTTTCAAGTATTTTTTAAGAATTTCATTTTCCGGGATTTCAAGAGTTGTTTTATCTAAATTACCTGAATCAGATAAAAACAAAATACTGTTGGCGATTTTATTATTAATCAGATCCACATATTCGGCTTCGATTTTTTTAGCCTGCTCTAAAATAGCCTCTTGATCAAAAACATTTATAATAACATATGAATCAATCGACTCAAAATATTTTTCATCATTTCCGCCCTTTAAATGAATAGTTGAAGAAATTTTTACTGTAAAAGTTAAAGCAACTTCTTGGCTTTTTAAATTAACTTCATCAATCCAAATGCCATCCTTTAGTGGGGTATTTCTATCAATTAAAACTGGGTTGTAGTTAACATTTGTTAAAACTTCTTCTTTGATTACATTATTAATATTGTCACGAGGAATTAAATCAGAAATTCAAGTTACCACATTGTCGTAAACCTCACCCTTGCGTTCTTTAAACTGTTGATCACTGTCTTTAATTGTTTTGTAGTCCAATTCATCTGGTAATTGTTGATCGCTTATAAATTGATATTCATTAAATCTAGTTGAAATTTCAGTTTTAAAAATTGAGGCGACCTCATCAATAAATTCTTTTATTATTCGATTATAGTCAAATTCATCATCCACTCTACTTTTTGTTTTTTTGCAAGAAATAACACTTAAAGGAGCAGAAACAACCATTGTTGAGGCTCCTAAAATACATAATAATTTTTTCATAATTGTTTCTCCGTTACTTTTTATATATTAAGTATATATGATTAGACTTAATGGTTCAATAAGTACGAAATTATGATAATAAAAAAAAGTCCAAATTAATTTGGACTTTTTAAAATTTAATTTTAAATTAGTAATTATTTTTCCTCAATTAAACTTGGTTGAGTCATTTCGCTAGGAATTTCTTCTCCCAATAAATCTAAAATTGTTGGAGCAATATCAGCAATTGCTGCATCCTTTTGTCGCAATTTTAAATCTTTTTTAGTAATAATTATCGGTACTAATTGACTGGTGTGCTTTTTATTTGGTCCACCCTCTTGGTCAATCATGATTTCTGCATTTCCATGATCTGCTGTAATAATCATTACCCCGTTAACTTTTTGCATTGCTTCATGAACTCTTTTTAATTGATCATCTAAAGTTTTCACAGCTTTAATTGTTGATTCTAAAATTCCAGTATGACCAACCATATCACAGTTAGCATAATTTAAAATTATTACGTCAAATTCATTACGGTTAATTTCTTCAATTAATTTGTCAGTAATTTCTTTTGCGCTCATTTCTGGTTTTAAATCATATGTAGCAACTTTTGGTGAAGCAATTAAGTCAGCACTAGCCCCTTTTAAAGTAATTTCTGATTGAGTAGCTAAACCATTTTTGAAGTAGTCCTTACCTCCATCAAAGAAGAAAGTTACGTGAGCAATTTTTTCAGTCTCAGCAATTCTTAATTGACGATAATCTTTTTTGCTTAATCACTCCCCAAGTCCATTTACAACTTCAATTGATTTGAAGGCAACTTTTGGTGAACCCACTACTTGTGAGTATTCCATCATTGAAACAAAATAAATATCATCTCCGATAAATTTCAAGTCTTTGAATGCTTTATCTTCTCATGCTAAATATTTATTGTTTGTGATTGTTGCTGCCATTTGAATGGCGCGATCTGGTCTAAAGTTTGCAAATAAAACTCCATCTCCTGGTTTGATAAACCCATTTGGTGCTTCACTATTAAATGCAGGAATAATTCCTTCATCATCTTTTCCAGCAGCATATTGGTTTTTAATGTACTCTCTTGGATTTGAAAATGAAGTTTTACCATTGCGAGTGAATAATGTTTCATAAGCTTGAGCGGTTCTTTCAAATCTTTTATCACGATCCATTGCATAAAATCTTCCACTAATTGAACCAATGGCCCCAACTTTATATTGGTTAAATAGTTTTTCTAAAGGTTCTAGGTATGTTTCTAATACTGTTGGTTTTGTATCACGACCATCAGCAAATAGATGAACATAGATTTCTTTAGCTCCAAGGTTGGCAGCAGTTTCAAATGCAGCTAGAATATGATTCATATGCGCATGAACTCCTCCATCAGAGTAAAGACCCATAATATGGAAAGCCTTGTTATTTTTTTTAGCAAATTCAACAGCTTTAATAATTTCCTCATTTTTGCTAAATGTCGCATTTTTAATTGCTTGATTAATTAAAGTTAGTGATTCATACTTAATTCTTCCTGAACCCAAGTGAATATGACCAACTTCAGAGTTACCCATTTGTCCATCTGGTAGTCCAACTCATTCTCCACTTGCATTCGCTTGAACTCATGGATAATCTTTTTTCAAAGACTCCACAAAGTCCATTTTAGCCAAACTAACAGCATTTCCTTTATTATCTGGAGCGATTCCTCACCCATCTAAAATTGCTAGTAAAATTGGTTGTTTTGTTTTCATCTTGTTCTCCTAATTATTTGTTTAATATAAATTTATTAATTGCTTTTGCCACGGCACCTTGTGATCAATCTAAGTCGATATGAGCTTTTGAAATTTTCTTAACCTCATCAACACAGTTTGTAAAAGAAACCGGAAATCCAACATATTCCATCATCGGAATATCATTAGTTCCATCTCCCATTGCCATAATATCTTTAGCATCAATTTTTAATAATTTTTCAATTTCTTGAATTGCATATTTTTTATTTATTTTTGAAGCAGTGACTTCACAAGCTGTATGAGTTGCATTAATAGCGGTTTCTAGTCCCATCTTTTTAAGTTCTTCAATAAAAGAATCTTCAAAATTGAAAATTAAAAACTTGTAACAGTCTTTATCATAAGGTTTTGAAAGGTCTTCAAAATTAACAAAATTGCCCGTAAAGAAGTTTTGTTCTTTAATAATTTCTTTACTATTTGTTTTTAAATTATTTATCACCGACTCGTCAAAATCAGTACTATAACCTCAAATGATTACATCGCGATATTCATCTTTTAATGTTAACTTAAATGCTTGGTTTACGATGTCTTTTGAAATGG
The DNA here is from genome assembly GCF_003363775.1 of Spiroplasma alleghenense. Taxonomy (NCBI): domain Bacteria; kingdom Bacillati; phylum Mycoplasmatota; class Mollicutes; order Entomoplasmatales; family Spiroplasmataceae; genus Spiroplasma; species Spiroplasma alleghenense. Next base: position 180,421 of record NZ_CP031376.1, on the reverse strand, counting down.
GATTTGAAGCAATTACTTTTTGAGTTTTTACATCAAAGATGCAGGCACCGTTAAATCCAGCCATTATAGTATTTTTAGATAAAAAGCCATTTTCTAATAGTTTATTTTTGGGACTATTAATCGGACGACCAGTTATAAATACAACAGGAATCTCTTTTTCAATAACATTTATAATTGCTTCTTTATTTTCTAAAACAATTTCACCCATTGGCTCATAACTTGTGCCATCCATGTCCAAAGCTAATAATTTAATTTCTGGCATTATTTATAGTTTACTAATCCTAAATATGAATCAGGAATTAGAGAAGCCCCTCCAACTAGCGCTCCATCTATATCTGCTTGACTTAAAATTTCTTTAATATTTTCAGGCTTTACACTTCCACCATATTGAATTAAAATTTCGTTTGCAACATCTTGATTATATAGACTTGCAATTTTTTCACGAACTACTTTACATACTTCTTGAGCAATTTCTGGAGTTGCAACTTTTCCTGTTCCAATTGCTCAGATTGGTTCATAAGCAATAACAACTTTTTTAGCATCTTCAGCACTAATGTTTGCAAAACCTTTTGTAATTTGGTTTTCAACTCATGATTTAGTTTTTTTAGCTTCAAAAATTTCTAGTGATTCTCCACAACATAAAACTGGGACCATATTATTTTCTAACAAAGCTTTTGCTTTTTTGTTTACAGTTTCATCAGTTTCATTGAACATTTCACGACGTTCTGAGTGACCAATAATTACATATTTAACATTGATGTCTTTTAGCATTGGAATTGAAATTTCCCCCGTAAATGCACCTTCTTTTTCGAAGTGAACATTTTCAGCTGCAATAACTAAATTTTTAGCCACTTTTGCCGCATCACTTAAAGCAGTAAATGGCACACCAATTCCTGCAATTAAGTCTGGGTTTTTAACAATTTTGCTGTCAACCGCCTTAATAAATTCTAGGGCTTCTGAATTAGTTTTATACATTTTTCAGTTACCAATAATAATTTTTTTTCTCATAATGAGTTTCTCCTTTTTTCTATTACCAAAAAATTATAACACTTCTAAACAACTTCTTAAAGAGAGGTATAGAAAATTATTATAGTATATTTTGTTGAATTTTTGACCAGAAGTCAAAGTAACCATATAAGTCAGGAAACTTATTTAATGGCTCAACATATGTTGGCATCACCCTTTGAAGAATTGAATAAACCAAAAGTTTATTTGCTCCCCTAAATAAATATTCTTGACCAGAAATTGTAATTATTACTCCAAAATGTTTAAGCTCAATTTTACTAATTTTTTTTAAATCTACTTTTTTGATAAATTTTTGTTCTGAATCGCAAAAATAAATATTTTTAAAAGAAAAGTATAAATCATAATTATTTTCAAATTCCGCTTTTACCTTTCCGTCCTTGTTAACAAGCTTATGGACATTAACAGAACTCTCTTTAAAATTAATTAATTCCTTTGGTTCTATTTGGAAACGAACCGGAAGTTCTTTTAGTGGTCTTCAACTGTTGAAATAAATTTCTTGTACATTAAAAATAAATCTATTTTCTTCAGATGTCAACGAGATGTCCATTTTCCTTACGAGTTTAAAAAAACCATTAATAAATTTTTCATCGAAAGTGAAGTTTTTCGTAATTCATCTTCATAATATTCATCTTTTAAAAAGAATGAAATTTTCGTAATTTTTAATTTTTCTTCCACTTCTGCGGATTGATAACTTTGACTTGTTTAAAACGTTATTTTCGTCAAAATAAGCCAGTCACTCACCGCGGTTTAAAATAAAATTAGAATTTAATGATTTTTTTAAAAACATAATGCCCCCGCTTTATCACTTAAATATAATTATAAACTACTTTTAAACAAAAAAAAGATGCTGCGCATCTCTAAGTTACTTAAATGGTGGTTTTGGACGGAATTGAACCGCCGACACATTGAGCTTCAATCAATTGCTCTACCGACTGAGCTACAAAACCATATGATGGCGACCCCAACGAGACTCGAACTCGTGATCTCCTCCGTGACAGGGAGGCGCGATAACCAACTTCGCTATGGGGCCATTGGTTGCGGGGGCAGGACTTGAACCTGCGACCTTCGGGTTATGAGCCCGACGAGCTACCAACTGCTCCACCCCGCGATAATAATATAAAAATGGCGGAAGATGAGGGATTCGAACCCCCGCTCGGGTTTCCCCGACTCTCGGTTTTCAAGACCGACCCCTTCAGCCAGGCTTGGGTAATCTTCCACAAAAAGTTGTATTTTGGGTCCTTCACAATCCGCCTTTTTAAGCTAATCATGGTGGACCTTATTGGACTTGAACCAATGACCGTCCGGTTATGAGCCGGATGCTCTAACCAACTGAGCTAAAGGTCCAAAATTAAATATGGTAGCGGGGAGGAGACTTGAACTCCTGACCTTTCGGGTATGAGCCGAACGCTCTAACCAACTGAGCTACCCCGCCGTAAAAAAAATAAAAATGGTGGACCCTAACGGGATCGAACCGTCGACCCCCTGCGTGCAAGGCAGGTGCTCTCCCAGCTGAGCTAAGGGCCCAAAAATAAAATAATAAATGGTCGGGAAGACAGGATTTGAACCTGCGACCCTTCGGTCCCAAACCGAATGCTCTACCAAACTGAGCCACTTCCCGGTATTTAACACATGATCCGTCCATTAGAAATCACATGTTTTGGGTTTAAAATGGCGCGCCCGAAGGGACTCGAACCCCTAACCTTTTGATCCGTAGTCAAACGATCTATCCAATTGATCTACGGGCGCATTAAACATACCTATGATATTATATTACAAGTCAACGCATAATTACAAGAAATTTTTAATTTTTTGCAATTATGGCGACTTATTTATTATAACAAAATATCTATATTTTTTTGAAAATTTTATCAATTTATTAAAAAAAGCACTTTCGTGCTTCTTAATTTTCATTTGGAGGTGGTAACCGGAGTCGAACCGGTGATCAGGGAGTTGCAGTCCCACGCCTTAGCCTCTTGGCTATACCACCATTACCAAATATTATTATACTAAAATAATCGTTAATTTCTCAAAAATCATTACATTTCGCAATCAAAGATGTGTTTTAAAATGTTTTCGGAACAATTTAGAGAATTATTTCCCTGTATTATAAATAACTATATTAGTTTTATCAATGCCAAATTCAGGCTGAATTGTATCTGCTACTCCGCCAATAAATAAAAATGTCAATTCATTTTTTTCTATTGTGCTTGTGTTTTTTTTGCCAAAAAACAGACTTTAAATTAGGTGATAAACCCTGGCGATAGGCAACTGTGTCACCACTTGTGTTCATATAATAAAGGTTATTATTTGTATCAGCAACTCGAAATTTGTCAGCATTACCTGTATCTAGATTTAGACTTTGGTAGAATCCGCTGATTAATTCATAATTTGCCTCAGGAAATCTAGTTTTAATTCTTTCAACAGCCTCGTTGTATACACCTTCAATCAATTCATGGTAGCTATAAGTTTTGTTAAACTCAAATTCATTTTTAAAAGATTCTGGAAGTTTCATTGCAACATTGTTATTACCGTTATTTTCACCACTTTCAAAACCAAACATCTCTCTGAATAGTTCTAAAGCTAATGTTAGTCATTGAGTCATCAATTTTTTTGAATTTTCTTCTCTCATCTCTTGTTTGATAAAAACATTAACGTTAGGGATGTCAAATTTCAGTTCAGAACCTTCTTGATTTAAACTAATTGACAAACTTTGAACTTCAGTTGGGAAAATTGCTATTACTTTACTATCGCTTCGATCATTTGTTGAAATATCAAATTCTGAGTCTGAATCAGTAAGAATTTGATCAAAGCTCAAATTAGTTTTTTTATCAATTTTTTCTTTAATATATAAATGGTTAAACATTCAAGCATCATTTGAGGTTAGGTTTTTTTTCACATTTTCAGGAATTGTATCTCTAGAACCCATAACAGCATCAGAGCGATCATTTGTGTCCAAAGTTAAGTCAATTGTATTTAATAGAGCGCCCCCTCCTTCGACCAAGCCTTTTTTAAGAGTTGTGTTTAAATTATCTTCTAAGTATCATTTTGATCTTACGCTACTTTCAACAACCGAAGCACTTAAAAAGGCACTCTTTTGGAAATTGTATTTATTTTGATTTTGATTAATTTGTAGATTTCCAAAACTACTTCCAGATTGCTGGTTATTAAATTTTTCTAGAAATTCAGAAAATGATTTTTGAACTCCGTGGTCGCTTTGAGAAAATTGTGCAGCATTCTCATCAAAGTTTCCCGATGAACTTGTGAATCTAAAATTATTGGCATTTTCTGACAATTTTAATTGTTCATTAAAGTCGCTGATTGCATTATTAATTTCTTCAACTAAAGCCTCATCAGTAAAAATTCCTATGGTAGACTTATATTCAATCTTTTGAAAAAAAGCACTTCCAGATTCATCTCTTAATTGTACAGAGACATCCAGTTTAAAATTAATCATAACAATTCCGGCAGCTTTTTCTGTTAAAGTTATCTCGCTTATTTCAAAACCGTTTTTTAGGGGATTTTGACCATTTACTAAAATGTTTTTGTAATTAACTTCACCAATAATTCTATCATTGACAGATTTCAAAATTTCATTTCAATCAATAAACTCCCTAATTTCAGAATCAATTTGTTTAAATTCTATGGATTCGGATTTTAAATCCATGCTACTTTCCCCATCTAGAATTTTCATAATATTTTCATAGTTTATATATTTATTATTTTCAAAAAACTTTTGGGGCTGAAAATACAAATCACCTAGTTGTTTTTGCAGACCAGAATTAACAACTTGATTCAACTCATTTATCAATTTATTTGTTCAAAATTGGTAATCAAATTCAGTTTCCTCTAAATTTTTATCTGTTTTTTTACAAGCTACTACGCTTAGTGGGGCAGATACTGTCATAGTTGCTGCCGCTAAAATACTCAATAATTTTTTCATATTTGTTTCTCCTTTTTTAAATCAAAACTCCCAGCAGACGCTTCTCATTTAGATTTAGATAATTATAGCATAAACTTATATGTGTTTATATTATTATAATAATAATTTAAACTATTTTACTTTTTTATTAAATAAAATAAAAACATCCCAAAATATTTTGAAACAAGTAAAGTTACCAAAAATATTTTTAAGATGTTTAAAAAAATAGTTAATTTTTACCCGCCACTAGCGAATTAAAAGCATCAATAATTTTATTACTTAAAGCTTCGTCCTGTTTTGTGAATTTAAAGGCAGTTCCTTTGGCATTTGGGTCAAAAGTAATTTGAGGTTTATAAAGGAATTCATAGCTTTCAAAAGGTCCTCCGGGATTGGTCATTTCATCCATTGATTCTTGAACTGGAGATGTAATTCCTACATATTCAGTTAAATCAGCTGATTTTTCAAGCATAAAGTTAACTCATTCATATGATAAATCAATATTACGGTTTACTTTATTAATAACCATATTATCAGAGAAAACGTTAGTTCCTTCGGTATGACCTTCTTCATGAGTCATTCCGGGTCTTCCGTAAATGAAGAATTTTTCATCCACTTTTGGTCTAGAACTAAACATTTCATCTTCGTCTTCTAATTCAGCTTCACCGTTGTAAATTTGGTTTGCATATATTGCGTCCCCATTGTACATTAATGCTAAATCAAAATCTCCAAGGGCAACTTTTTCAATTAAGTTATCCCCAAGTAAAGAAACATTAGATTTTAAAATAAGTTTTTTCAGTTCTTTAACAGTTTCATCAATTTGATTTAGTTTTGGTTGAATAGTTCCATACATTTTTTCAGAAGCAATTGCAAAAATATTTTTAGCATCTTCATTAAGACGAACATTTAAACCAGCATTAGCCGCCTGCCAAAAAATATCCCAACTTAAACTTGATGAATCAATTTGTTGATTTTCATACTTAACATTTTGAGACTCCAAGAATTTTAAAACTTTTTCATTAGGATTAGCAACAACAACTAAATCTCCCCAAAAGTACGGGATGGCATAATCGGTAATATTACCATTTAAATGTTCTTTTGGATCATTTTCCTCAGTTGTTGATTCGAACATCAATTTCATTAATTCTGAATTAACATTATATTTACCATTAGGGTTTTCGGTAATATCATTTCCCTCAACATCTTTGAAATAGTGTTTAACTTGATTTTGATCCTCAAAACTTCCAAAAAGATTAATTCTATTGTAGTCAAGTTCTAAAAGTTTATCTTCAGTTACTAATCTTTGCACCATGTAATCACTTGGAACCATAATATCATAGTTAAAAGTATAAAGTTTGTTGTATAAAGATTCATTTGAGTCAAATTGCTGGTAATTAACTGTTACGTTATGTTTTTTCTCAAATTCAGAAATCAATTCCGGATTAATGTAAGATCCTCAATTTCCAATAACTAGGTCGTAAATATTATTTCTTACATAAGCAACTGTTAATAATGTAAAAGATGAAGCAAATAGAATAAATACTAACAAACTTTTTCAAGAACGTTGTAAGAACCCCTTGTTATGGCTAGCGATAATATCCCCATCACTTAAAGCCGGGAAAAGTTTCTCTCTTTTTTGATCGGTTTTAATTTGAATTGTTTCGATTTTATTTTCTATGTCAATTATTTTATCTTTGATGATATCGCGACGATGTTCTAGTAATTCGTTTTTCTCAATTAAAAGATTATCCAGATTTTTTTGTTCATCTTCTGTAATTTCTGACTTAGAGTTAATTTTTTGAATTTTATCATCAATGTTTTTTGTTAACGAGATTTGTAAGAACAATAATTTACTTAAATCTTTTTGCTTTTCAACTAAATCTTGAATTTGCTCTTGAGAACGCAGTTGCAAGTCTTTTAGTTTTTCTAAAATTAAACGTAATTTTAATTGGTTACGCCCTTCTCTTAGTTCGTCACGTTTTATTTCTAATTTTTTTATTTTTTTACGATATTGCAAATTCTCTTTTTTAGACAACATACTTGTTGCATTTCATTCGGCTTGAATTTCCAAAATCTCTTCATCAATTTCTTTAATTCACTCTAAATCACTTTGGTTTCTTTCGTTGATAGCTTCAATTTCGGCTTCATATTTTTTAATACGTTTCGATAACTTTATGATAGCACTTTGAAAGCGAACCTTACGGTGACTTTTATAATTTTTTAAAAGTTGTTGTTCTAATAATTTCATTTTGGCCTGAGACTTTGCATAAGCTACAAAAAGTTTTTTCTCATATTTGATTTCATTATTTACAAGTTCTTTTTTTCATTCCAGTTTTGAGATTTTGGCATTATAGTTTTTGTTTTCCAAAATCCTAATTTGAATTCTCAAGAGCATTGCTTTCATTCGCAAACTTGGTTTTCAGCTTTTTTTAATTGTTTTATTTGTAATTAATTCTTGGTACAAAATTGTTAGTTGACGGTTTAAGTCATCAATTTGTTTTGATTTGTAATAACCCTCTTTAATTTGTTTTTTTATTTCATCATTGCGAGATTTAGTAAAAGTGATTGTATTTCAAATCAAAATTGATAAAACAATAACTCCGACCAGAATTGTTCCAAAAGCATTTATGTACGGCTGAATTTTTTTGGCGGTATAAATAAAAGTTGAAACGTTAGTTTGATCTCCCCCAGTAAAGTAAGAAATAATAAAATCATCAAAACTCATTGCAAAAGCAATTGCAGTCGCCGCAATTATGGCTGGTCTTAGAATTGGTAAAACAATTTTAAACATTGTTTGACGAGAACTACTTCCCAAGTCATAACTTGCATCAATAACTTTGGGATCGATTTTTCTGAGGCGCGGCATTACAGTAATTAAAACGTAGGGTACGTTAAACGAAATATGTGCAGCAATTAGCGTCATTATTCCAAATTTTAAACCAGCAATTATGAAAACTACCATTAAACTAACGGCTGTAATAACATCGGCATTCACTAAAGGGATATTTGCTATCGAAAATCAAGTATTACGAGTAGTTCGATTAACTCGACTTAATCCAATTGCTGCTAGTGTTCCAATAATTACTGAAATGGTTGTTGAGACGATAGCGACAAACAATGAGGTGATAATTGATTTTATGAAGGGGCTATTCTTAAAAAATTCCCCGTATCATTTTAAACTTCATCCATCAAATTGAGAAATAGTTTTCCCTGAATTGAATGAATAAATAATCATGACGATAATAGGAATATAAATAAAAGCCATTATTATTGCGAAATAACTTGATTTAAAGAATTTTTTCATTTTTTATTAGAACCTCCTCCCTCAAATTTATTAGTAATTAATTTTATTACAAGCATTAGTAGTCCTATTAAAGCTGCAAGTACAACAGAGATAGCTGCTCCATATCCAAAATTACTTCCCTTGAAAAAGTATGATTCAATAATTGAAGAAATTAAATTAATTTTTCCATCTCCAAGGTATCTTACAACAATCAAAGAAGTTGCTGCTTGAATAATTACTAAGGTGAATCCGGCTAGAACGCCTGGAATTGATTGGCGCAAAGTGAATTGGAAAAAGGCTTTTGAATCACTAGCTCCCAAATCCTTAGCTGCCAGCAATTGGCTGCGATCCATACTTTCTAAAGAATTATAAATCGGGGTAATACAGAATGGTAAAAACATGTAGACCATTCCGACTATAATTGCAATTGGAGTTCCTAGCGCGGTTGGTGCCAACATGTAAAATACTGTTTGCAGACCAATTACCTTCATTAACATACTAATTCATATCGGCATCGTTACTAAAACTCAGACATTTTTTGCCAGCATTTTATTTTTCAGTTGAGCCATAATATAGGCAATTGGATAACCAATTAGAACACAGAAAAAAGCAGCTACAAAAGCGTAGGCAATCGAAAGTAGCATCGCAATCATAATATTTGAATCACTAAATAGTTTTACAAAATTTTCTAAACTTAGTTTAAAGACTAAACTATTGTTTGTGGGTTGGATAATTGAATAAACAACTATTCCGATTAAAGGTAATATAATTAAAAATACCATAACAATAATGAACGGTAATAAAATTGGTCAAGTTTTTTGACTTGTCTTTGCGATAAAGTTAGAATTTTTTAACTTGTAAAAAACTCCAGGAGGTTTGCTTGATTTGGGATCATCGGTTGAATTTAATTCATCATGAACTGCTTCAATTTCTTCAAAAATATTTTCTTTTTGAATTGTATCTTCAGTTAATTTTTTATTTTTCAAATCTGCCATTAGTTATCAATTTCTTTTCACATAACATGAATATCTTCAACATTTCAACGAATCCCAACTTTTGAACCATCTTCAATCAAGTCTGTTGTGTGTATCAACCAATTTCTAAATTTGGTTGCAACTATTACCTCATAATAAACCCCTTTAAAAATAACGCTTTCAACTTTGCCTTGAAAGAATCCTTTTTCTGGAGTTTCAATATCAATATCTTCGGGTCTGATGACAATATCAATATTTTCATCGTTTTCCCCAAAACCTTTATCTTGACAACTAAATTCTTGTCCATCAATTTTAACTTTACGGTCTTTAATGAAAATTCCGTTTTCAATGACATTACTAGTTCCAATAAATTTAGCAACTCATTTATTTTCTGGTTCATTATAAATGTCTTCTGGAGTTCCAACTTGTTGAATTGTTCCTTGATTCATTACAACAACTCGATCACTTAGGGTTAGAGCCTCTTCTTGATCATGGGTTACTAAAATAAAAGTAATTCCTACCTCTAATTGCAATCTTTTTAATTCTGCTTGCATGATTTTCTTTAAGTGAACATCCAAAGCAGACATTGGTTCATCAAGTAGCAAAATTTTTGGTTTCATTACCAAAGCACGCGCAATCGCAACACGTTGCTTTTGACCTCCAGAAAGTTCATCCACTCTCTTATTTTCACTACCAAGCAATCCTACTTGTTTTAAGTGCGCCATTACTTCTTTTTCAATAATGTCTGGTTTAGTTTTTTTATTTCTTAATCCATATGCCACATTATCAAAAACATCTAGATGAGGAAACAAAGCGTAACCTTGAAAAATAGTGTTCATTTGTCTTTTATTAATTGGTAGAGCCAGAAGGTTTTTATTTTCAAATAAAATTTCCCCCGAGTTTGGTTTTTCAAATCCTCCAATAATATTTAAAGTTGTAGTTTTACCACATCCACTTGGACCCAGAAGGGTTATGAACTCTCCTTCGTGAATATTTAAACTAATCCCTTTTAAAACGACTTTTCCGTCGTAGTCTTTTGTTATATTTCGGATTTGAAGAATACTGTTTTTTTCCATCGTATTTCTCCTTTACTAATTAAACAATAAAAAATTATACAAACTAAGTTTGTATTTTAATTAAGCTAAATTAGCTAATACGGAGAGCGATTCGTTTTCTAACACTTTCTCAAAAGCTTCTGAGCGAGACGCAAAAACAAATAATCATTGAGTGATTAAGTACTGTTCTTGTAGATTAATTAATGATTTTTTAAACATTTTGACATCCGCCTTTCACATTATGTTTATTTTAATTAATTATTTAAAATAATACAATGATTTTAGTAATTTAATTTTAAATAAAAAATTCTCCTCACATACAATTCTGAACGATAAAATTGCTTCTATCGTAGTTGTATATTGGAGAATTAGTTTTTATTTGATAGTTCATTATTTTCTATTAAATTAAAAAATATCAGCTTCAGGATTATTTTTATCTAAAAATGCAACTTTTGGTGTAACACTCTAGTAATGAAACTTAAATTTATTAATTAGTCATGATTAATTTTTAAATTTATATGGAGATATAGATTCATTAACTTTAATCATCCTATAATCATATCTCTCACCAAAATAAAAATCATTTTTATTATTTAAGTCATTGCTTGTTAGTGCTGATGAAAAGTATCAAACTCTTAATTTAGCAGGTCAAATATTGTCGGTTAAATTATTATAAAAATATATATCATTATTTTCATTAAAAGAAATTCACTTCAAAGGTCTATAGAATTGCTTCTCCGCAAAACTAACACCAATGGTTAAGTCCAGTGTTTCAAGATATTTAGTTGCTTCTGGGTTCGCCTCAAACAATTGATCTAATCCGTAAGAGGTTGAAATTGGCGTGGTTGGTTCAATATCTTTTCAAGATTCAGGTTTTTTAAGATAGTAAAAATAGTCTCAGTTATCTTCAATAGATCATTCTTGACTAAAACCAAAAAATGTTTTGATAAAATCAAATGCATCTTGAACAAATTTTTTGTATAAAACTTTAGTGTTTTCACTTTCTGGAAGTTGTTTAATAATGATTTGTTCTTCGGGTAAATCATATTCAAAGCCATTAAGAGAAAAGGTTATACCTTTTATTGAGGCCCTAAACAGCGCAATGTAATTTCTCTCTTCTTCTGGGTTAAGTTTAAAATTAGAATTTTCTATGCTATTTTTAAAAGCAGAATTATTCTTTAAATTATATTCTAAATTAAATGAGTTAATCACTTCAGAAAAGTCTTCATATTTTGCTGACATTTCCTCAATATTTTCAACCTTATATTTAACATTATTAATATAAAATGTTGAACCGTTTTTGCTAACTTCAGAAATGAATTTTTCTTCCGCTTCTTTGTCACCTCTCACAGCTTTTTTTAAAGTGGGCGTACCAACACCATAGGATACGTTACCCCCTTGCAATCGGAATTTACTATTTCCAGAATCTACTGAAGAATCAATTATATTTTCATATACTGGGCTTATTATATATTCTTTATTAAAGGTGATTTCTTTATCCTCAAAATCAATGAAATTTAAAATAGATTCAAATTGATTGTAGACGCTGTTATCGGGAGCTTTTTCCCTAATTGCATCAGCGGTGTTTTGTAAGTTACCTTTGTCACTTCTGTATATAAAGCTATTTGCATTTTCTTGTGTATTTAAGGTGTCTGTGTAGATATTTTTTACTTTGTTTAACGAGTCTGCATCCGTTTCGTCACATGTAATGGTAATTGAGGTTTTAAAATTGTTCAAAGTTTCGACTTCGACTTCACCGTTTGAATTTAAAAAATAAAAATTGGCTCCGATGTTAATATAAAGCGAAATCGGTCCGTCTTCACCCTGTTCTTTAATTTCAATTGCGTCAATAAAATAGCCGTCAGCTAGCGGTGACTTTCCATTAACTAATACAGGCTTAAAATTAACATCAGTCATGATCTTACTATTAATTTCAGCTTCAACATTTTCTCAACTAATAATTTGATTAATATTATTTTGAATTTCCTTTGATTCAGGGGTTTCAAGTTTTTCAATAGCCTCTTTGTTTTCTATAATTCAAAGTTTGCTATTATCAAATGGATAATCAACACCATTGTCTCCACCATTAGATTCTGATACGAAAAAATAATTATCAAAATCACTTTTTAAATTAGATTCAAAGATTTGTTGAACTGAATTTTTTAATTCTAGTTGTAAAGCTCTATAGTCAAATTCGTTTTCAGGATTTATTCTATTTTTTTTACAAGAAACTACGCTTGTTGGGATCGTAATTACCATTGCTGTTGATGCTAATATACTCAATAATTTCTTCATTTTTATTTCTCCTTATAATTTTATATATCTATACCTAGTATATATATATATATATAAAGTCAACTAGGGTTGAAAATCGTTGATTCAAATAATTAGAAATTTAAGTAAAAAATAGAGGAAAATTAAACAAAACCAAAAATAGTATTGTACAAATATAAAATTGTACAATACTATTTTGGTTTATTAAACTTAAGGTTGGTTTTCCTGTTATATATTGGGAAAATTATTCCTAATTTTAAGGTTTATTATTTTTTATTAAATTAAAAAATATCGGTCTCAGGATTGAATATAATCTCTTATGTATAGAGGTAGAATAAAAAAATTATTCTAGTAAACTCTTTGCATAGGAGGTTTTTTAAATGGCCAATTTAAAAGGAAATAAAAGTCACATGACTTCTTTTGATAAAAAGTTAGAAATCGCGCATGATTGATTGCAAAATCAACAAAGTTGAAAAAAATTAGCAGCTAAATACAATGTCTCATACTCGGCAGCTCGAAAATGAGCTTTGGGATACGAGCAGTTTGGGGAAGAGTATTTAAAGAGAATATCATCTAGAAAAGGACAAACTGCAGGTATTAGTAGAATTGGAGCGCCGTCTAAGCGAGATAAATTAAGTTATGAATTACATCGTTTGAAAAAGAAAAATAAGGAACTTGAAATGGAAAACGAATTTCTAAAGAAGTTCAATCAATACCTGGAGGATTTAGAAAAAAACAACAAATAAAATATCAGTCAATTGACACTCAGAGAAAATTATGACCGGTATCTTTTATCTGCAAAATTTTAAAAACAACTCAATCAAGCTATTATCGCTGAGTTAAAAATAATCGACCAAACTTTAATTACAAAATTGATCAAGAACTTTTAGATTTAATTGAAAGTATTTTTCAACAATACAAAGAAATTTATGGATATCCAAGGATAAGAATTGTTTTAAAAAACCAATATAATATTTCTGTTTCAGGCAAAAAAGTATATCGTTATATGCAAGAATTAGGGATAAAATCCAAGACAAGAATCAAAAAGAAACGCAAACCAAAAGAAGTAAAAATTTTAAAAAACAGAAAACACGAAAATATTGTAAATCGAAAATGAAATAAATATAGTAAGGGCGAACTTTTTGTAACCGATGTTTCTTTTTTGCCATTTTCAAATAACAGATTTGCCTATCTTAGTATTTTGAAAGACGTGAGCACTGGGTTTATTGTTGGATATGATGTTTCTTTAAGGAATGACAACAAAATCTATTTAAAAACATTGAAAATGGCTGAGAGTTATTTTGATTTTGATAAAAATATAATAATCCATTCTGATAACGGATTTCAATATACCAGTGACGCTGTTGAAATATATTGTAGTAAAAATAATATAAAAATTTCGCTGAGCAGGCCCGGTAATTCCGTTGATAACGCTGTTGCTGAGTCCTTTTTCGCTTGCTATAAAACAGAGTGGTTTAGGAAAAATTTTAAAACCTACTCAGAGGTGTATAATAATTTCATAGACTACATTAATTTTTATAACTTTAATAGAGTCATGATTAAGCACGAAAAAACTCCATGACAAGCATGGAGTACCTTATAGAATAAAAAAACTTATTCTATACTTGACAGAATAAGTTCAATCGGTCTCAGGATTATTTTTATCTAAAAAGGCGACTTTTGGTATAACTTTAAAAAACTCTTGAAACAATTTCCCAAGTTCGTTGGCTGCAACTTCAATATTAGATTTACTTGCATCAATTTCCTCGATCACAAAAATTGCATTTTTGGTATCTTCAGTTAGCATTGTTCTTTGCGCTTCTCTTCAATTGAGACATCTACAGATTGCCCCGGCTTCATCTTTGTAAATTATTTCATCAAGAAATGGACTCTCATTTTCTGATGACCCTAGGGGTTTAAATTCTTCAGTACCTACAGCGGTTGTTAAGAGAAGGTCTCCCTTAATTTTATCAACGTCTTCACCACCACAAGGAACCCCATAGGTCATTGAAATACAGTTGTAAAAATCCACCATAGGATTGATTGAATGTACTTGATTGTTGTTTTTAGCTCTTTTTAGCAATGCCTCTATTGAGGAGCGAGCCCCTTTTTTAGTTTTAAATTTTTGATAAGCGTTTCTTCATTTTTGGATAACTTCATTTTCTGAAAAATTTTCATTTTGAGTAAACTTTAAAGACTCTTTCACTGCTTTTTCTAACATTTTTACAAAGTATTCAGTATCGGTTTGCGTTGAATTATCGACGTTTTGAATTGTTATAATAGCTATTTTAGCTTCTGGAAATATGTTTCAAAACTGATTTTCAACTATAATTTTTTTCATTTTTATGTCCTTTTAATTAATTCATTGTAATAAGTTTTAATTCAAACTTATTAGCCGCTTCAATCATTTCTGGGTTAGGTTTAAATTTGATTTGATTTGCTTCAAAAATGTTTTCACCTGAAGTAAATACTTCAAATGATTTTGAAAATTTATCTTTTAAATTATCATCAATAACTTCCATTTCCTTAGCAGTCATAAATTTCAAATATCAACTTGAGAATGAATAAACTAAGTTTCAAACTCAAATAAGTTCTAGAGTAGTATTTTGTTCATCATCACTTAATTCCTTCAAATGAGTTAACCCTAAACTTGAGCAATAAATTTTGGCCTCATCAACTAGCTTTTGCGCTCCCGCTGTTGATTTGATCATGTAGGCACGATCAATAATTGTATGTATAATTTCGTTCATCTTTTTAGTCCTGACTATAAGTTAATTATACCAAATTATTGTAATTAACTATAATTTGGTATAGGACTATTTTTTGTAAAATTATTTATCTCAATTCATTTTTTTGAAACTTATTAATGAATACATTAGTATTAACAACATTGAAGTAAAAATTTGGTAAAGATTTTCTAAATTAAATTCTCCACCTTCCATTCACGCTTTATTCAAGGGTGTAATACTATATTTAAAAGGATTTATATATGAAATTGGATTCAAGATATCACTTTTTTCAATTAAACTAATTGGAATAAATGACCCGCTTAAAAAGGCTATTGGTATGAAAATAATGTTTGAAATTGTAATATAAGAAGTCGGGGAACTTGATTTAAATAAGCTAGCAATCATAATTCCTAAAGTAGTTGAAGACAAAATTATAATTACTAAGTAACCAAATGATGATCACCAATCTTTTGGTTCTAAAATTTCACCTCACCCAAATTCTCAACCAAACATTAATCCACTTCAAAGCATGGTTCAAAAAAATGTCAGAATCATAAAAATTACACAAATACTAATTGTTGACAACATGAAATTGAAAACTCTAGTATTAGTCGCTCCAATTCGTTTCATAAGCCCACTATTTTTGAACTCAATTAAAGTTTGAGGCAGAACAGAAATACCAACTATAATTATGCAAACTGTTGCAACCGATGTGGTTAATTGTTTTATTATATTAGCGGCGGCGAAACTATTGGCATCCGCATAAATTTCCTTAAATGCAAAACCCTCCAAGAACATTAATATGATTGGGAATGCCAACAAGAAAAACGGCACCGCCATCCCTTTATAATAATATTTTAAGATTAATTTAATTAAAGGAATGTTTTTACCTTTTTTGGTTTCGCTATTTATTATTTTGTTAAAGCGATTTTTTTCATCCAATTTTCTAAGTGGTAATTTTTCATTTTTAATATTTTTATTTTTTGAATCAATAAATTTTTTCATTGTATAGTTCTCAACTGAGCCATACTCTTTTATTAAGTCACTTACTAATCCTGACTCTTGAATTTTTCCATCATCTATATAAATAAATTTATTACATAAATCTTCAATTTCCTTCATTAAGTGAGTTACTAAAAGCATTCCCTTGTCAGGTTTGATAATATTTTCTTCAATGATATTGAATATTTCACTACGAACTTCAATATCCAATCCTGTAGAAATCTCATCAAGAATTACAAAGTCTGGGTTATGAATTAGGCAAAGTAATATATTTACTAATTGCTGTTGTCCCCCCGAAAGCCTTTCTAAAGTACGATTTTTAAATTTAAAGATTTGATACCTTTTTAAAGTTACATCTAGTTGTTCTTCGGTCATCGGAACATTAAATACTTCTAAATAATATTTAATCATATCCAAAACTGTTATTCCAACCGGATATGCTGTAGTTTGAAATTGAAAACCCATTATCAAATCAGATTTTCTTTCAACTTTTCCTGATGTTGGTTTTTTAGTCCCTCCAATTATTTCACTAATTGTGGACTTACCAGCACCATTGGGTCCAATTACTCCAATGCGATCACTGGCATTAATTTTTAAATTTATAGACTCAAATATAGTTTTACTTCCATATTTTTTTTCTACATTTTTTAATTCTATAATTGTGTCAAGACTGTTTAAAATTTCTTGAGTATTTTTTATTTTTTCTTTCATTATGCTCCTTAATTGAGCATGCTAAAAATATATTAATAAAATTAAAATTTTATAATTACACATTAATAACACACTCTAGTTTTTAACGCAAACTAAAAAGTTTTAGCGATTATATTACTAAAATTTGTTATTAATTAAATGTTCTAAAGTCCAAATACTTCTTTTCTAAATTAAGTATTTCACTTTTCTTATCGTTTATTATGATTAAATCAAAATTTTTATTTTCAAAAAATATATTTTTAATTTCTTGATTGTACAAATTTTCATTTTCCAATTCAATAATTTTTAAATTAGTAACTTTAAATTGAGATACTAAATTATTTTTAACTCTTCTTATTACTTTAATGATACGTTTAATTATATAATTTTTTTTCAAGTCCTTAAATGAAACCAAAATAATCATAGATGTGAAAAAAAACATCAGAATAAAAACTATCATAAGAAGAGAGTAAACGGCAGCAAAAAATGTATCCTTAATGATTTCGTTAATGATGGCAGCGGTCTCACCTTGTAGGATAAAAAGTGATGGCAAAATTATTTTAATAATATTTTGGACTTCTTCTGGTTTGTGTTTTTTATATCAATTATGAGAGTCAATTTTTGCTAAAAAGCTTTTTCTATTATTTACTAATTTAAGTGATTGAAAAACCAAGAATAATAACAAAAGCTGAATAAGAGATATGCTAAAGGATACTTGAACAATAAAAATTGTTTCTTGGTTAGGGTTCAATACATTAAAAATTGTTGTTAAAAAAATAATTAAATGTAAAAGTGCAAAAAAAATATAAAAAATTTTATTGATATTTATTTTTTTAAAAATATTTTTTTTCATTTCTCTTACCTTTTAAAAGATTATATATTATTTTATGAATTAAAAAAAGAAAAAACTTAGTATTTTGCTACTAAGTTTTCATCAATTTCAAATTCATTTTTGGCAATGCATTCTTTGATTCAGTGCCCTGATTTTTTAATTGTTCGATTTTGATTTTTTAAATCCAGTGCTACAAATCCGTAACGATTCTTAAATGAATTGGCTCAACTTCAACAATCTATAAATGTTCACATTTGATAACCAAAACAGTTTGACCCTTCGTTAATAGCTTTGTGCAATCAGTATAAATGTTCTTGAATAAATTCAATTCGATAATCATCTTGAATTTCCCCACTAGCATTTAAGAATTTTTCTTCACCTTCAACACCCATTCCGTTTTCTGAAATAAATCATTTAATGTTGTTGTAATTATTTTTAATGTCCATAGCGATGTTGTAGATTGTTTCTGGGTGAATTTCTCATCCACGATGTGGATTGATGCGTTTTTCTTTTCAATCATAAGTTTCAAAATATTTGTCTGGCATATTTTCACCAGTATAAGGTTTTGACAAAGCTTGAATTCTTCTAGGTTGGTAATAATTAACAGCTAAAAAGTCAATTTTATTCTCACTAATAATTTTTAGTTCTTCAAAAGAATATTCTGGTAAAACATTATCAGCTTTTAAAAGCTCAACAAATTCCATGTTGAACTCTCCATTAACTGCGGCATCTAACATTGATTTGTTGAAGAAAGCATCACTTATTTTAGCTGCTTTTATATTTTCAACTTGATTATCTTTTGAATAACTTGGTGTTAAATTTAAAACCACAGTTATTTCTTTTTTCTTATCAGCGTTAAAAATTTTTTTAAATTCATTAACTGCCTTAGCATGAGCTAAGATTGTATTGTAACCTACTTGGGCTGCAAGTTTATAATCGCTGATGTAAGGATATCATCATTTATAAAGGTATTGCGCTTCAACTGGAACAATAGGCTCATTCATAGTCGATCACATATCAACTAAGTCACCAAATGACTCAAAACATTTTTTAGCATACAAAGCAAATAAGTCAGTGACTTTTTTATTTCCAAATCCCCCAATTTCTTGTAATTCTCAAGGCATATCAAAATGGTATAAGTTTACCATCAATTTTATTCCTGCTTGTTTTAGTTTTGAAAAGTAGTCACGGTAGTAACTCAAAGCCTTTTGGTTTATTGACCCAGTTTCTAAATTGTCAATAAATCGCGATCATTGGATCGAAGTTCTAAAACTGTTTAAATTTAATGACTTCATAATTTCAATGTCTTCTTCATATCTTTGGTAAGTATCACAAGCAATTGTTGGTCCAACTTGGTTGTGGAAATCTTCTGGCTTTAGTTCAAACCATTTATCCATTACATTTAAATGAGGTTTATCCTTTGTTCCCTCCGATTGTGGTCCGGATGTAGCCGTTCCTCATAAAAAATTTTTTGGAAATTTTAGTTTCATTTTATTTCTCCTCTATTAACGAAAGTGCCCCAATTAAATTGGCTTCATTATAATAATAACACGATTTTATCTCAAACTGACGTTTTAGCTCAGTGAGTTTATATAGCTCATCAATTTGCTTTATAAGCAATGCAATAAATAAATTATTTTTACTTATTCCCCCACCAATCAATACTAGCTGTGGGTCTATTAAAAAACTAGAATTCATAATTAATTTTGACAAGTTAAAAACCATTTGATCTACTGCTTTTTTAGCATTACCATCTTCATGATATTTTTCCAAAATTTCCTCACCAGTAATTTTATTTTTAGTTAGTTTTTCATAAAAATTAATTAAGGCATTAGTAGAACATTGGGTTGAACTGTTTTTAAATTCTTTATTTTCAATAAATTCTAAATTACACCCAATTTCTCCCGCTTGCAAATGGCTGCCTCGAAATAATTTTTTATTTATTATCACACTCCCACCGATTCCGGTACCCACAATTAAAAATATTGCATTATTAACTTTTTGAGCATTACCGCTAAATAATTCAGCCAGTGCTGCACAATTTGCATCATTTTCTACATAAACTTTGTCTGTTCATTTTGAAAGTTCTTTTTTTCAGTTGACTAAGTGGTAATTTTCAATTGCCGCAAGTCCCGAAATTTCCCCCGTTTCAGGATTTATTATTCCTGGTGAAGAAATTGCTATTGCACCGACTTTAAAGTCGGTTTTATTTTCAACAATAATCTGATTGATTATTGCTTGAATTTCCTTTTCATCTATAAATTTTTTATAAACAACATTACCTTCTTTTACTTTTGTTTTTTTATCATAAATCTCATACTTGGTAGACATGCCCCCAATATCAAATACATAATTCATATATTCACCTCAAAACAATTGTACGCTTCATAAATTCTACAACAATTAAAATCGAGAAATTAAGAATAAAATTCCGAAAAAAGAGATTATTTAATTTGCTTAAATCATTATTTAAAAATAGCAAATATTTTTAAATATATTTTTATTTACTCTTGCCTTCTAAAATATAAGTACTATGATTTACCTAAGGTTAGGTGGAGCGAATTTAAATAATGAAAATCAGACATTATGTATGATAGAAATATAAAATCAGAAAATAAATACCTACAGAGTTTATTTATTTGACCGAGTAAAATAATAATCGTAAAAATAATTTTAAAGCAGGTTGCTTAAAGGAGATTTTATGAAAAAAATTATTTTATTAACCTCATTCTTATTGTGTGCTACACCAGCTATTAACTTATCAAAATTCAGATTAGAAAATAAACAAGATACCATTTTATTAAATAAGGGGTATGGGGAATTAAAAGATGCAATAGATTTAATTTTTCAACAAATTGTGGAAAATGATGTCAAATTCCAAAATGAAAAAATTGCAAAAATTGCAAAAGATTCAATTAATCAAGTTTACGATAATATAAAAGGTTTAAATTTAGATATTGAAGAAATTCCTAAATACCTTTTAGAATCAAACGAAGATTTTCGCAATAATTACACAGAAATTTTTAATAATATAGAAAAACTGCCGAAACAAAATTATGAAAATATCAAATATTTGAGAAGTAGTTCAGATTACGATGAGTTACTAGAAACTTTAAAGAATAATAGACCAGTAATTGTGGGAATGATTGCTGCAGCTTCGGTAGTTGGAGCCGGACTAGGTATTGCGGGAATATGAAGTTTTGGGGCCACGCTTCACTATGCGGGGGCTGCAGCTGCGACCGCCATTGGAATGGGAAAATTTTTAGTTGATCTTGATAAGTCAATAAATCTTTTGGAAAATGGAGAAATGACAAAAAAGGAAGGTGCCTTAATAATTATCAATGGAGCGATAAACACAGTTACAACGGTTCTAGGAGCTGCATCAATTTTATATAATCCAGCAACTGCAGGCTTAGTGATAATGAAGAGCTTAGGATATTTAATTGGTAAATTTATATAAATATTTTATCGAAAGGAATGCTTAATAATGACTTTGTTAATTAAAATTATTTGACTATTTCTAACATTTCTTTTATTTTTTATTTTTTTCTGAATTTCAAATAGAATTACCAATTCTATTATTTCGTGTTCAGAAAATTTTGAGGTTAAATTTGAAAAATTTAAAATTAGAGTATCTCTGGGGGACGGGATTTTTAAAATGAAAAAGTATATAACTTCATTTTTAATATTTTACTTTATATTTTTTAGTTCTTTGTTTACTTTTGTAATTTTTGCATGGTTAGAATACGATTATAAAATTACGGAATGACTTATTTATGCATTAGCTACAGAATTTTTATGATTCTTTTCATTCATTAAAATACCTTCGGTATTGCGTTCTAGAGCACCAAAATCGCTTGACTTCGAAAAATATTCTGAAATGAAAGACTATTATAATAAATTAGTTTTACCAATTCACAACTTAGACAGAGAATTTGAATTACAATTCCAGGATTTCAAATCAAGAAACATATCTGTTTTTAAAAAGTATGAAACCAAGTGAAAAACATTAACCTACTTTTCATGTGATATGGTAAAGATCGAAATTTTTATTCATAAAAAAATAGACGATGCCAATCAACTAAATTGTTTTGATTACTTTGCTAAAAAATATTTTTCAGAAAAGTAATTTTGAACACAATATTTAATTAAAATTTTAATTTAAGATAAAAAAAATAACTCAATTTAAAACCTGAATATAATCTCTTATGTATAGAGGTAGAATAAAAAAATTATTCTAGTAAACTCTTTGCATAGGAGGTTTTTTAAATGGCCAATTTAAAAGGAAATAAAAGTCACATGACTTCTTTTGATAAAAAGTTAGAAATCGCGCATGATTGATTGCAAAATCAACAAAGTTGAAAAAAATTAGCAGCTAAATACAATGTCTCATACTCGGCAGCTCGAAAATGAGCTTTGGGATACGAGCAGTTTGGGGAAGAGTATTTAAAGAGAATATCATCTAGAAAAGGACAAACTGCAGGTATTAGTAGAATTGGAGCGCCGTCTAAGCGAGATAAATTAAGTTATGAATTACATCGTTTGAAAAAGAAAAATAAGGAACTTGAAATGGAAAACGAATTTCTAAAGAAGTTCAATCAATACCTGGAGGATTTAGAAAAAAACAACAAATAAAATATCAGTCAATTGACACTCAGAGAAAATTATGACCGGTATCTTTTATCTGCAAAATTTTAAAAACAACTCAATCAAGCTATTATCGCTGAGTTAAAAATAATCGACCAAACTTTAATTACAAAATTGATCAAGAACTTTTAGATTTAATTGAAAGTATTTTTCAACAATACAAAGAAATTTATGGATATCCAAGGATAAGAATTGTTTTAAAAAACCAATATAATATTTCTGTTTCAGGCAAAAAAGTATATCGTTATATGCAAGAATTAGGGATAAAATCCAAGACAAGAATCAAAAAGAAACGCAAACCAAAAGAAGTAAAAATTTTAAAAAACAGAAAACACGAAAATATTGTAAATCGAAAATGAAATAAATATAGTAAGGGCGAACTTTTTGTAACCGATGTTTCTTTTTTGCCATTTTCAAATAACAGATTTGCCTATCTTAGTATTTTGAAAGACGTGAGCACTGGGTTTATTGTTGGATATGATGTTTCTTTAAGGAATGACAACAAAATCTATTTAAAAACATTGAAAATGGCTGAGAGTTATTTTGATTTTGATAAAAATATAATAATCCATTCTGATAACGGATTTCAATATACCAGTGACGCTGTTGAAATATATTGTAGTAAAAATAATATAAAAATTTCGCTGAGCAGGCCCGGTAATTCCGTTGATAACGCTGTTGCTGAGTCCTTTTTCGCTTGCTATAAAACAGAGTGGTTTAGGAAAAATTTTAAAACCTACTCAGAGGTGTATAATAATTTCATAGACTACATTAATTTTTATAACTTTAATAGAGTCATGATTAAGCACGAAAAAACTCCATGACAAGCATGGAGTACCTTATAGAATAAAAAAACTTATTCTATACTTGACAGAATAAGTTCACTCAATTTAAAACCAATCGGTTTATAAAGAGTTATTTTTTTATCTACGAATTCCTAAGTATAGCAATGGAGATAGAACACCAATTCCTGCTGTTACATAACCAACATATGAAGTATTTGTTATTAATTTAACAATTTCATTTTGTGGATTTGGAACGTAAGTTTCTGTTACTCCATTAAAAATAAATAAGTTTTCAAATTTACCAACCATGTATCATTGTTCCTTTTTGAAATCTAAAAATGTTCCAAATTCTAATGGTGCGGTCGAAAATTCATGATACAGTTTTGCTAATAAGGCAATTTGTGTTGACGCCAATGCTAAAGCGATAATTCCTGGAATTAGGGCTCAAATAAATGAAGACACTCTTCCAAAACCATCTAAACCTAAGTAAATTGCATATCCAATTAAATAAACACTTAATGCTAAAATCACTGCATCGAATGCAAATAATATGTAAAATGAAAACATCCCTTTACCGCTAAATACCGGCAATACCGAAGTGTCTTCTAAGTTCAGAATAAAATTATCTTGTATGTACGTGATAAAGTTGTTCGGGTCTGTAAATCAAGCATTTAAATCTCATACTCAATAAAAAGAGAAACCCGCTAGAGCCATTATAGCTATTGTTAATCCTAAATACCATCTACTCATTAATATATTCCCCTTTAATTCCTTTATATTATATCACAAAAAACAACAAAATTCACAACGATATAATATATATGAAAAACACTTGTATTACAAGTGTTTTTCATATATATTTTCAATTATTTTAAATAATCGATTCTGGTTCTGATGGGTTCATTGATCTTTCAATTGGGGGAGCATCGTTATAAATACTATTAGCTTGATTACTATCACTATCTGCGATTAATATTAGTATCCCTGCAATTAATCCAAAAAGACCTCCGAAAATAAGCAAACAAATCCCCAAAGCTGTATGTCTATCTTTATAACCGTTCTTTTTAGCTTTAGAAATAATAACCATTGCTATGATTGGCATAGTTAAACAACCTAAAATCAAAAATATTGTAAACATTAAAAGTATTACTATTCCTGCAACTCTTATTTCTCCATTAGTCGACATTGTTATCAGGTAAAAAATACCAAATAATCCAAAAAATCCAACTGAGCAAAGTGTCAAAATTAAGGAAATCAAGTTTAATACCCATGCACTTCTGTAATATGATGCTTTCATAAAAATTCTCCTTTTAAAAAAATTATACACTTAAAAAGCAATGAAAAAAATAAAAACTCACCAAAAGGTGAGATTTTTTTCAAATTGGTCCGGAATAAGGGACTTGAACCCCCACGTGTTACCACGCCAGATCCTAAGTCTGGTGCGTCTGCCAATTCCGCCAATTCCGGATGATGGTGTCCCGTGCAAGATTCGAACTTGCGACCCACTGGTTAAAAGCCAGTTGCTCTACCGGCTGAGCTAACGAGACGTATTGTTGCTAAAAGCAAACAATAAAATATTATCATTTTAAAAGAAAATATTCAAGAGATTTTATTTTTATTTTTTAATGAATTTTTTCTCTACATAATTACTTGTAGTTAGACTAAGATTACCCAAATATGTTGGAATAAACTCAATAATATCACCAACCTGGTATTTATTTTTAGAATCAGTGACATCCAAAATTGTATGATCACTACTTGAACCCAAGACCTTAATATCACTATCGATAGGAATGATTTCATCACTTGGACAATCTTGGCGACCCAATGCAATAATAGCTTTTTTTCTTACTCCGATGTCTTCAAAATTAACTTCTCTCGCAAAGGCATCCAGTGCTCTAGGACCTCACGAAGCACTAGGCTTATCTTGAACTTCAATCACTTCTGTTTTTAGTTTAAAGGTTTCTCCTTGCAATCAAGGAATTCTCTCATCATTTAAGCCTATTCCCATTAGAACAGCCGAACCAACTCTAATTTGGTTAATTTCTTTTGGAATATCACCTTCTCAAATGGTCAAGTGTGTAGAACTACCCCCACTAATTGTTGGGATTTTAATTTGACACTCATTTTCAATTTTTTGTTTCAACGCCACAAGTTTTTCTAGTTTTTCGATTGTTGGGCAAGTCGCACCATAACAAGCAAAATTAGTCCCAATTCCTTGAAGAAATACATTTTTCATTTTACCAATTTCTCTTGATGTAGAAATTATTTTTTCTTCATCCCAAAGACCCTCGCGGATATCTCCGGTTTCAATCATCAAAATTAAACCAATTTTTTTATTCAAACTTTGTAAACTTTTTTCTAGTCTTTGAATTGTTGAAATTTCACTTATTAAAACAAAATCGCAAAACTGAGCTACTTGATCTATTTCGCTAATCATTGGGATTCTTAACAACATTTTTTGAACTTTTAAATCTTTAAAATTAATTAAATTACTCATGCGAGAATCTGCAATAGTTTTAATCCCGTTTTCTACTAAAAATTGTGCCATTTCTTTGCTACCTGAAAGTAACTTTTGAACAACAACTAGTTCCAGTCCCTTTTCTTTACATTTCTGCTTCATAATGTCAACATTGATTTTTATTTTACTAAGGTTTATTTCTAATTGTGGATAAGACATCAGGATCACTTCATTTCTATGCTTGTATTTTATCAAAAAAAACACATTTACAGAAATGTAAATGTGTTTTAAATCTTTTTAATGGTGCTGATGATAGGACTTGAACCTACAACCTACTGATTACAAGTCAGTTGCTCTGCCAATTGAGCCACATCAGCGAAAATAAGTAAAAAAAATGGTGGAGTGCGACGGGCTCGAACCGCCGACCGCCTGCTTGTAAGGCAGGAGCTCTCCCAACTGAGCTAGCACTCCACGAAAAATAATAAATGGTAGCCCGTACGAGGTTCGAACTCGTGTATCCACGGATGAAAACCGTGTGTGTTTACCGCTTCACCAACGGGCCATAAATAAAATTGATAATGGCGGCTTTTACAGGACTCGAACCTGTGACAAACCGGTTAACAGCCGGTTGCTCTACCAACTGAGCTAAAAAGCCATAAAGAACCTTATTTATAATATCAAATGAAATATGCAAAAACAAGTTTTTTATCAATTTTTTTTCACAAAATAACTACTTTTTGTTGTTATTGTATGCTTTAATTGTATTTTCTATTAAAATTTGGACAGTCATGGGTCCAACTCCACCAGGAACCGGGGTAATATAATCAACCTTTTTCTTTACGTTTTCAAAATCAACATCTCCAACTAAGCGTTTATTTTTTAAATCCCTAATAATCCCAACATCGATGATCACAGCGCCTTTTTTAACCATTTTCTTAGTGATTAAAAACTTAGAGCCTGTGGCTGAAACCAAAATATCTGCCTTTTTAGTATGTAATTTTATGTCTAAAGTATTTTTATTACAAGCAGTGACTGTAGCGCCGCGATTGATCATCATACCAATTAATGGTTTTCCCACAATATTAGAAGTTCCAACAATTGTAATATTTTTACCTTTTAAATCAATTTCGTACTCCTCTAATAATTTAATAATTCCCAAAGGAGTGCATGGGACAAAAGTTTCGTTGCCTTGATAAAGTTTACCTTGGTTTATATAGTGAAAACCATCAACATCTTTGCTAAAATCAACTGCTTGAAGAAATTCTTCCTCATTTCAGTCACTTGGTAAGGGCAGTTGAATTAAAATTCCATCAACTTTAGTATCCTTATTTAACGCGGCAATTTTATCTAAAACCTCTTTTGGTTTTACTGAGTTTTTAAAATTTACCAATTCAAAATCTATTCCCACCCTTTCGCAAGCGTTTTTTTTATGCTTTACATAAACTTGGCTTGCTTCATCTTGACCAACCAAAATAACTACAAGTTTGGGTTGGCGAGTTTTTTTAGTTTCTAGCAATTTTGACTTAACAATAGCGGACCTTTTTTGGGCTAATTTTTTACCATCTAATAGTTTCATATTTTTCTCCTAACCAATAACAACCTCTTCTTCAAGGAAATCGTAGCTTTTATTTTTATTTTGTTTGATAAATGCCAATAAGGTATTTGAAATCCCCAATTGTCCTGTAAACATTATCAGTACTAATGTAATCTTGGAAATCGCTCCTAAATTAATCATTTGCCCGCTAGTAAATGGATTTAATCCCACCGTTCCAAAGGCAGAACAAATTAACGTGATTAATTCAATGATAGTTTTATCTCCATCATGTTGATTTGATAGAACCTTGTTACTATCTATATATATTATAGCGGTTGAAGTAACAATTATCATTACCCCAACAATGAAAACTGCAAAACTCCTTCTGACAGTTTCTTCAGGAATTTTTTTACGGTAAGCAAATACTGATTTTCTATTTCTGATAATTCCTATGATTGCTAGAGTTACAATTGCAAATGTGGTAGTTCGAATTCCCCCAGCAGTAGATGATGGAGCTGAACCAATAAACATTCAAACCGACATTATTAGTTTAGAACCAGCATTAAATTGGTTAATATCAACAGATGAAAAACCGGCATTACGTGAACTTGTGACATTAAAAAAGATATCCATAATGGCTTGTCCTGTAGGTTTGGGTCCAATGTACTCATATGAGCTAATTACGCCAAAGAAGTCCTCATCAATAGTGACTCGGTAGTAATTTAGAATATAACTACTTTGTCCTTGTGAAAGTTCAGAAATAAAAACTAGAAGTGGACCCAGGATGAATAAAGATAAATAAACAGTAAAGTTTAATTTAGTAAATAGTGACCATTTTACTACTCGCCCTTCGCGACGCCCCTTAATTTTTTGTTTAATATCATGGAAAGTTGGATATCCTAATCCCCCAATTACTCATTGAACCAAAATTACTGATTGAATTAGATAGCCATGACTATCAGATAAGTTATAAGGTTGTAACGAGCTTCCTGAAATAATATCAAATCCAGCATTATTAACTGCACTTACAGAGTGAAATAATGCAAACCAGATTGATTTTTCAAAACTATGATAGGGATTTTGAAAATCTGGTATATTATTATCACCATAAATTTGAGAATATTCATTAAACTCCAAAGGGGTGAAATAAAATCCAAAAAATAGAAAAACAACCCCGATAATTTCTACAAAAGTTAGAAAGATAAATCCGTCCTTAATCATTTCTACTGTATTTGAAAGTTGTGAACTACCACGTTCACTTTGAGCAACCGATTGATCGTTTATTGAAATCTTTTTACCCAAAGATATTAGTAAAACTATCTTAAAGGTTAGAATTCCAATTCCTCCAATTTGAATCATAATTAAAATAAGTAATTGGCCTCAAAATGAATAATCTTGTGCAGCATTTGATATTGTAATTCCAGTGTCTGAAAATGCTGAAGAGGCTGTAAAAATACCAGTTAGAAAATCTCAGTGAAATCCTGAATTTGTCACAACTCCTGGAATTATTAGCAGAATTCCTCCAATTAAAACAGTTAAAAGGTAAATTAAAAGGATCTTTCCCGAAACCTTACTTAGAGGCCATCAATTTTTTAGTTTAGCAAAAAAGTTCTTTTTATTGTCATCTTCATCCCCGGTAAAACTCTTACGACGCTTTTGAATTCGTTCATGGCGCTTTTCTTTGATACTAAGCTTTTTCTTGGGTAGATTATCGGTAGGGTAATTTTCTGATTCAATTAATTTATCATTTTTATCTTCACTTTTTTTTATTAAATAAAACACAAAATCACCTCTTTATTTAAGTCAACTATTATTATACAATATAATGGTTTAGTTGTATAATAACTTATAGCGAAAGGCGGTAAATTATGGCAAGAAAAAAAAGTTTTGCAGTAATTGGGGCAAATAACTTCGGAATTGCGGTTGCTAAAACCTTGGAGGACAAAAAACAGTCAGTTGTGGTCTTTGATTTTGATGAACACCGACTAAACAGCCATCTTGCAGCAATGCCTGGGGTTGTTGGAATAGTACTTGATGCTACCAATAAAACTTCAATGGAAAAGGCTGGAATTAAGCAATTTGACGGCATTATTGTGGCATTTGGGTCAAATATGGAGGTTTCTATCATCACCGTTCTGAATTTATTAGATTTGGGAATTGAAAATATCATGGCTAAAGCCAAGGATTTACGTCATAAAAGAATCTTATTAGCTTTGGGATTGGATGAAAACCAAGTAATTATCCCTGATATTATTTCGGGTAAAATGGTTGCCACTAGAAGCATGTTTGATATTGATATTGACGTCCAATCTGTTGATGATGATTTTATTTCAACAACAATGATAGTTAGCGATCCTGGCGTAATTGATAAAAGTATTCAAGAATCACGTTTAACTGCGAATAAGGAATGAAATATAATTCAAATTAAACGTAATGGAAAAGTAATCTTGCCTGATGAAAAAACAATTCTTAAAAAAGATGATCAAATTGTGCTGTTTGCTAAAATAACCGCCATTAATGATTTAATCTTGAAAATTCAAGGCGATGAGTCTTTATTTGAAAATTAATCAATATATAAAAAACTGGCTTAAAGCCAGTTTTTTATATATTGATTTTTAAGGTCTGTTTATTCCTTCTTGATTTGTTAAAATAAACATTTGAAAGTCAAAATCAAATTTTGCTTTTTCAAATTCGTACTCAAATTTATTATCAAGACGCTGTTTTTCCATAAAATTATCAGGGTCGTAGTTTTCATCCATTGTTATTTTTGCATATTTTTCAAAATGCTCATTAAATTCTTTCTCTTGCGATTCATTTATTGCAGCTTTTTTTAATGTCTGCTTAACTATTATGTTTCAAGAATCCTCCTCCAATTTAGACAAGGGAATCTTCTCATTTGATTCTTGTGTAAATTTATCACTAGAACCATAAAAAGCATATAAGAAATTGTAGTGCCAGAAATCTAAAACCGAAAACTCGCATATATCAAAATAAAATGTTTTATTTTTTAGTTCTTCTATTTGTTCATTCTCATCTACATTTTGTGCTATGACCTCTCCCTTGATTATTTGATTTGGATTGAACAAAACGCTTCTTTTATAGTTGATTTTATTGAAAAATCACTATTTATTTTGTCTAATTCTTCTTCTTCTGGTAGCTGATCTTGGGTTGCAGCAAAGGCAGCATAACCATCAATGGTGGTCGTTTTATCATAATTATTGATATCTAATTTATCAATTCTCATACTCCTATTTGTAATTTCATATTTCATTCCAGACCCTTCGTTTTCTTGGATAACAAAATCCAAGCCAAATTTTTCTGAAGTTAATCTGTAATCATTATTTTCTAAAACTTCATATTTTAAGTCGCTTAATTCCTGAGCATATTTATCTGCAGTTCACAAGTCTAAATAATCTCTTTGGTTTTTGGTATCACCAAAGCAAGATACTACAGTTGTAACCGGTGTTGCCATTAAGCCTATTGAGGCCAATGCTATTAATAATTTTTTCATTTTTTTGTCTCCTTAATTCATTTTTCTTAACTGATTTATTTCTAATGCAATATCATAAATTTCTGATCTATTGGTTCAATCATAAATGTATTTATGATTGTTCATCGTAAAAACATAGCGGTATTTTATTTCATCTCTATATGCAATGCTACTTGATATTGAGAATTGTTTTTCATAATAACTAAAAGCATTTGAAAAAGATGAGAAATATAAGTAGATATTATCTTTTGTTTTGAAAAATGACGAGTTATAAATTTAAAGTCTGTTTTTTGCTGTAATTTTTAAGGTCTAATTATTACTTCTTGATTTGTTAAGACATTAACGTTAAAGTCAAAATCAAATTTTGAGTCATTGAAAACATATTCAAATTTATTAACGAGAAATTGTTCGTCAAATTCTTTAGGATCATAATTGCTATCCATTGTTATTTTGGCATATTTTTTAAAATGATCGTTAAAATCTTGATTTTGTTTTGAATTTACAGCCGCTTTTTCAGTAACTTCTTCAACAAGTTTGACTCATCAATATTCTCTTAGTTGTTCAGCTGAAAAAACTTCATCATATTTCAAATTAATTTCTGAAATTCAGTGGGCATAAGTCATTCTTTCGAACCAGAAATTATTAACAGAATCTTCACAAATATCAAAATAAAATACTTTTTTAAAGAGAGGATCTGTAACATCGCTTATTTCTATGTTCTGTGCCTCAACTTCACCTCTAATAAGATTTGAATCGTTAAGAGACTTACCCTTTTCGTCTTCCCGATACTGCTTGTAATTTGGCAATTGATCTTCTGTTGCAGCAAAAGCTACATAAGTATCAATTGCATTTGTCTTATCGTAATTGTTTATATCTAAATCTTTAATTCTAATACTCTTATTTGCAACTTCATATTTCATTCCAGATTTTTCGTTTTTTTGAATTATAAAATCCAGACCAAATTTTTCTGAAATTAATCTATAATTATTATCATCTAAGATTTCATACTTTAAGTCACTTAATTCCTTAGCGTATCTATCTGCATCTCATAAATCCAAATAATCCCTATCTGTTTTTTTATCGTTTGTTCCAAAACACGACACTACAGTTGTAACTGGGGTTGCTATTAAGCCAATTGAGGCTAATGTTATTAATAATTTTTTCATTTTTTTGTCTCCTTAATTCATTTTTCTTAATTGATTTATTTCTAATGCAATATCATAAATTTCTGATTTATTGGTTCAATCATAAGTATACTTGTGGTTATGCATTGTAAAAACATAGCGGTATTTTATTTCATCTCTATATGAGATGCTACTTGATATTGAAAATTGTTTTTCATAATAGCTAAATGCATTTGAAAATGACGAAAAATATAAGTAGATGTTATCTTTTGTTTTGAATCTGTATACATTATATATACCATCTGATATTATATCATTTCATCCTGTATTTAAATTACTTATTTTTTTAGACTCTTGATATGAAATTAATCTCGATTCTAAATTAATTTTTTTTCTTAAATCCAAATATGCATTTTCTTCATCATCATCTGATATAACAAGTTCCCCATTAATATCATAAATAAACAAACGTGTTCTTATATGCTTTTCTTCGCGGCTTGCTTGTTTTTTTCTAGCCTCTTGAATAGTAGAACCCAAATTATCCCCCTTTAAATCGGTGTAATTCGATAAGTCTTCTTCATTATCGTTTGATAAATAGTACATCTTTTGAAGATTTAAATCGGGGTTATTTATTTCGTTTCTTAAGTAGAAGAAGTTATCTCTTCAATTTTTTCAAGAAGTGTTAAAGAATCCAGCCGAAGTCAAATAATTAATTTTTTGACTTTCATCAATGTTTGGATCTGGTTTTATTTCAGAGTAAAGAACATTTTCTTTATAATGCTTTTGACTTTCAACAACGGAAAATTGAGAATAACTACCATAAAGTCAATCATTTTCAATTGGACTATCAATGCTATCATAACCATAAACATAAGAACTACATTTTTCGTAAAAGGCTTCAAAAAGATAATCCTTTACTTCTCTGGCCCAATTTGATGGATTTTTTTTATTTAAGATACTTTCCAGTAGAATCTTATCGCTTACTCTATTTTTTGAAGATATTTCTCTGATCATTTGATCTATTTCAATAGTTTTAATTGAATCAAGGTATTTATTATTTTCTGTAATAGTTTTTAAAAAAGGGTCGTTAACTTTGTAGTTAGGTTTAATCTTGCGTTCATAACTATAGTCAACTTTCATTGCCCCAAGATTTACATGATTATAACCGGGATCACATCATCCGTCATCTTGGGTAGCAACTGTGAAAGAAACTTTACTACCTTGTCCAAAATCAAATTCATAATCATAATTGTCGTGTTTGTTATCGTCAACTGTTCCTAAAAAACAAACTTTCTTATTAAATGTGATTCAGGGACCCTTATATTTACTTCTGTCTTTAAGACTTTCTATAAAACCGCCGATATCAATTCCTTTTTTCCTTAAATCATCTCCAATATTAATTGTCAAACTTTTTCACGAAGATTGATTATCGATTTGTATTTTACCGGTTCCATTTACACTTGTAAAATATTGTTGTAAATTTTTTTCCTTACCGGCATCAACAGTAACCTTTATTTCTGGTTTATAGTCACCAAATATTTCATCAATATTATTATAAAAAGCAGTTCTCACCTCTTCTTTAAATTGATTTTTAAAGTCGGTTACAGTTCCATATAGGGGTTTTTTAATTTCATTTTGTGAGTTTGATGGTAAATTTTCCCCATCAATATAAAGTCCTTTATTCGGTAGGGTGTTTTTTAATTTTTCAAAATCATTTTGGTTAAAAGCGTTGAAATATTTTCCATTATATTCGTAAAATAACCCTTCTTTTACATAGAATGATTTATTTAAATAATCTCTCTCTGCTTCCTCTAAAGTATCAAATCAATTAACTTCATCTCCCATTAAGTAACTATACTTTTTCTTAGTAAGACCTGGGTTTACATAACTATCCAAGGCTCTGTCTGGAGCTGACTTAGAGCTAACAACACAGCCTTCGGGAGTTTGGCCAACTCCGCATGTTGGTAAAACAACTTTTCCTAGAGCGTTTTTGTATACTTTTACATAATCAGCCATATTAGTACTATATATTTTATCTTGATTTAAAAGACCGTATTCGTAATTACTTATAATCTTATTTGGATTACTTGTGGTTTGGATTTGTTCAATAGGATTTTCTGCTAATATTTTTTCATAAATTGAATTTTCATTACGATAATTTTCGTTTTGATATTGATAAACTCTATCATTGCTATAAAACTGAGAATAATTTTCAATTCTATTCATGGTTTCTTTAATAAAGGTTTCATCATCCAAATCTAAATAGTTTGCTTGAGAACTTGATGCCAATACAAAAGTATTAGATGACAGAGTCACACTCATTAGAGCTAAAAGTGATTTTTTAAATAGCATAATTTTTATTCTCCATTTTTCTATCAAATGTATCATTTGTATATACAACCTTAATTTCATCAAGTAGATAATTTAAAAATTCTTCTTGACTTGCAAATTCCATATCTTTGTATGTATATGATGTTTCAATTTCATAATAAAATCTGTTTTGATAATTCTCCTCAATCATAACGAAATTATAAAGATCATTTAAGTCAGCAAAGTAATGAGTTACTCCCTTTACTTTTACACTATAAGCTAAATATTTAGCTTCATTAATGTCAATTATGCTGTCATAGCTGTTTTCAAAAAACATATCAGTTCAATCCACAAATTTACTTTCAATTTCGATGTTATCTCTAATATAATTTTTAACATCTTCTTCGTTATCGGCATAGTAAACTTCTGACTTACTTCCATTTTGATAATAATATTCTTCGATAAATTTGTTATTGTTCAAATTATTTATATAGCTATTGAAGGCCTCTTCTTGACTATTAAAATTTTTTCCGAATTTATCTGAATAAAGTTTCAATTCATTTTTCTCATATTCTTTAAAATTATTTTCAACTAGTTCGTCTTTTGAACTGTATTTTTTATTTTGATTAAATTTTGTTGTGTAAAAATCTGCATCTTTTCTTCTTAAATCTTCTAAAATTGTTTCTTTAAGATATTTTTCAGCAGAATCATAAGAATTATAATATCTGTTGAAAATTAAGAATCTATCGACTGTTTGAGGTTTTCTAATTTCAAAAACATTAAATATATTTTCAGGTTTAAAAGTGTGTTTTTTTCAAAAAGCTTTTGTAACTTCGTAAGTAATTTTATCTCTATTAGTTGGAATAATTAGTTGATAGGTAAATGTTGTTTGAACAGGAATCATGTTTAGCACCTGAATAGAAATTAGAACTAGTTGAATTACCGGCACGGCTTTACCGACTCCAGCAAGAAAACCAGTAACTATTCTAGATTCAGGAAATAGTTTATTTACTAATGGAATTAGTTGTGTTAAATTTTTTAAAATTGTTTCAATTGTATGATTTCAAGCTTCAAAGTATCTTTCAGCTTTGGTTTTAAATGAATTTTTATTAAAAGTTTCATTAAAAATTATAAGATTTTCTTCAGAAGGATTAACTATACAATCAATAAAATCAGGGGCCATACTTTCGGGTATTTCGTAAACTAAATCGTACCATTCATCCAAAACATCGAAATTGTAAAGCATTTTCCAATAAACTCTATTAAAGGTTTCGCTATCTTCTCTTGTAATATCAGTTTCTCTAATAAGATCCCTCAATTTCATAAGTGCAATTTTTTCTTTTATATCAAACTCCATTGTATCTAAGCTATTTAATTGATTTACCTGACTTTGTCAGTGACCACTTATTTGATACTTATCAATAATATCTTGAAGCAATAGATAGTCATTGTATCCCTCAATTTTATCATGAGGATTTACAAATTTAATAACAGTTTCCTTTAGATCAAATTTGTGAGTAGGAGTCTCCATAAAACCTGCTGGTGGTTCGTACACCGGTATAATCCCCATAGCCATTTTAGCTATATCTATTATAGATGAGATGGCATGCATTGACAATAATAATTGCTTTTCAAAAACTCATGACATAGCTTTGTCTGCTAACCCGGTATTACTTTTACTTACTAAATCCCAATTTTTAGAATTGCTTATTAGTGTTTTTAAATCAGATGTATACTCAACCATAGACTGTCCCGTAACCCTTCCCTCTGTACCGGGTATCTGTTCCACATAGTAAAGCCCAGGTCTGCTATCTACTCTAGAAATTGCTGAACTATCTTCTAATGTTGGATTTATTTTATTTGGATTATATAGATCAAATCCGCTAATAACTTCTCCATTATATTCATAATTGGCTTCAGCAGAATTTGCTAGCTCATTTTTTAACTCATTCTCGCTTAAACACTTTTGCGAAAATTGGTAGCAAGAACCTATTTGAAAATCATTAGATGATTTATATTTAGAATTATAGTAATTTAAAGTTGCGTCTTTTGTTGCAAACTTTTGACCATCAGCTAAATAATTTTTTTTAATCAAATTATAGTGGCTTTGCAAGGCGTTTTGATAAGCATTTTGCTCATTTAAATCTGAGCTAATTGTTCCATCTGCGTTTCTATATATTTTGGTGCCACGCTCTTGGGAATTTGTAATAAGAGAATCAACTTCTCCGTTTGCATCAATTATATAGTCATTGGGATTTTTATTAATCACCTTAGTTTTAATATTGTAATCTTTTTCTATCTTGGAATAAACTTCCTCAACAGTTCCGTATTGATTTTCACCAAAATAAACCTGATTTTTTTGGATCTTAAAATCTTCTTTCTCAGAGCCCTCGGTTAAAGCATAACTGATCGCATCCTCTTTTGATGCAAACTTCATGCCATCTAATTCATAGTATTTGTATTTCTGCTCCTTTTCATCAAAACCAGTACCGCTTTGGTTAGCCGAACACGATACTGTAAGAATCGATGAGGTAATTAGAAAAAAAGCCGAAGCTAACGATAAAAATGTTTTTTTTATACCCACAAATTTGTTCTCCCTTTATTATTGCTTTTTAATTATAATAATGTAATATTAAAAAAGCAAGGAAAATTGGAAGAAAAATGAAATTTAATGTTATTATTCGGAATAAATTACTGTTGTTTTTATTTGGATTTATTATGTTAATAACCTTGGTTTTTAACACTGTAGGGATATTCTTAAATGTAAACCATTTTAATAGCAAATTAAGCTCTAGCGAGATTTCTTTTACGCTTGGGTTGATTAATTTTCATAGCAAGATATTTATTTCTGTAATAAATATCGTCGTGCTACTACCAGTAATATTTATGATTTCAAAACATTTTTATAGTAGAGAAACATTTTCATATAATGTTAGATCGGAATTTTACTCAAATAACAATCGAATTGTTTTTTACATGATTTGACTGGTAAAAGAAATTGCTATCTTGATAGCAGCTATTTTTGCAATTTTATTTATTCATTTTTTGGTGGCCATTATTGTTTGAGATTTTTACCTTATTTTATTTGTTAATTTTCTTGTAAATTTATTAATTCTATCCATCTCCACAATTTTATTTTCGTTAGTTATTAATACAATTTTCACAATACGGTCAAACATTTGCAAGAGCATTCTATTTATTTTCCTAATTATATTTATGAAGATTTCATCTTTTGCATTAAATATAAAAGATCATAAAATATTTGAAACTGAAATGAATGTAAAAATAAGTTCAAATACTAATTTAAAATTCAAAACTGATAACAAAAAAATATCTTCAATTTATAATATGAGAGAAGATGCCCTATATAGAAAATATTTTTATAGAGTCAGCTGAAATCCTAACAATCAATTTGTTGATTTAGAAAAGGAAAATAAATTTTTAAATAATTTTTGCGAAACAAAAAAAACTCAAATATTATTTAATGATTACTTCCCCCACTTCTATTGTTTTCATAAGGAAGACGAGATTATTAACAGCTTGAATAAAACCAAACCTTCAAACTTAAATTTAATTGCAGAAAAGTTTTTTGCAATTAATTACGACAATTCTTTTATATTACAACTACTGCAAAGCATGACAGATGAGGATTTTGCTAAAATTTATTTTTCAAAACTGTCAAAAGATTTTGGAGATTCCTATGAATTAAGAGAAGAATTGCTAGGGGTAGATTTGTTTAAATCCGTCAGAATAACTAAGAGTGGTGTAATTTTTGAAGACTATAACCCCACCAAGGAACATAAAGAAGAATTCGCGTTATTTTACCAGTATTTTTTCTATGATACTCTTATTGATTATTTTAAAAATCCCAGCGCTAAAAGTATTGTTGATATCACTAATTTTCAATTATTAGATTCATTTTTTACAAGGGAGAACAAAATTAATATTCAATACAAAAATTTATGAAATGAATTTTTATTAATTTCACCCGATCAAATTAAAATACCAGATTATAAAAGCGATTTTAATAAAGGCTGAAATCAGTCAAAAATTATTGATCAACTTTTAGTTCCTGCATCTTATTTTCAAATTATTAATAGTTCTGGTTTTAGCAAAGATTTTGTAAATCAGGTTGAAAAATATAATCAAATAAGAACTGCAAATGAATATCTTAATTTTTTGCAAATTCCTAATAGAGTTTTTAAAAAAATAATGTGAAATAAAAATAACCGAGATAAAATTTTACCTATAAACTCAACAATAAATAACGAAACGATCACAAAGTCATTACCATATTCAAAAATAAGTTTTTCATATAAAGGAAGCAAGATAGTCTTAAGTGAAGATCCCAATTATGAAAATGTGCTATTCGGATTTTATATTTTAATTTTAATTGGTATGCTCCTTTACCTATCAATTTTGGCAAATAACTCTTTATTTAAAAAACTTCACGGAACTAACACTACCGACTACTTATTTAGTGAAATAAATTGATTCAAAATTTTTAAGAGATAATGTCACACCTAACTGAAGCGTTTCATGCATTATTAAATTTATGTATTAAAATATTTATATATGGGTGACATTTTTAAATGATAAAACAATTTACTTTTAAAGATAAATTAACAATTATAGCAGATTTTATAAGGTCAAATATTTCAGTAAAAAACTGGGAGAAAATACGGTATTACTAAAAATGGAAGAATTATTAATATATGTGATCAAAAATTTTTAGCTAAAGTGGTTAAAGTTTGAAAGCAGAAACAAGAGAATGAAAATTAGGAAGTTTTAAAGTACAATTAACTAATGAGAGCACTGAAAACTCAATTTTTAAAAGAAAAGTTAGTTAACCGAGAAAAGGTTTAAATAAATCGGGCTAGAGCTATTGTGATGGAAAAGTTTACTCGTGCATACTTCAGAAATATAAAAACAAAGATTAAACTAAGAATTATTTAAAATTATTGATTCTTTCAAAAATGAAGGATTTGATTCGCTTTGACTTTGCGAAGTTGCTAAAGTTAACTATAGCGGCTTTAATAATTGAATAAAAAGAGATAGAAATATTTATAAAACTAAGCGGGATGAAAGTTATGATTTAGATATTGAAATGATTTTCAATTATTGTGATAGAATTTAGGGAACCAATAAATTGTTGGCTCATAGATCAATTGCGGCCATCTTAAAAATTCGAAGAAGAACGGTTATTTCAGACATAAAATGATGAAACTATTACCTTTAAATCGGAAAACGCCATACAATTAAAAAAAATATACTAATAAAAATGTAAAATCAGTAAATACTGCTACTGCTTGAAATTTACTAGAAACATCAACCTTAAGGAGACCTAAAATGGGTTCATTCTATTATAGTGTTATATATCTATACCTAGTATATATAAAGTCAACTAGGGGGCAAACCACAAAAAACCCGCCACCTGGTTTTCAACTAGATTGCGGGTTAATTAATATTGTTCCAGAAATTCAATTTTTATCATCTTCATGAATGCTTAACGAAATATTGTAATTAATATTTGTTTTAATCAGGATAGCTATATTTTAAATTAGATATTTATGCTAATAAATATATTTATTGTTACTAAAATTAACTTTTAAATTT
Organism: Spiroplasma alleghenense; assembly: GCF_003363775.1. NCBI lineage: Bacteria > Bacillati > Mycoplasmatota > Mollicutes > Entomoplasmatales > Spiroplasmataceae > Spiroplasma > Spiroplasma alleghenense. The sequence continues at coordinate 140,673 of NZ_CP031376.1, read as the reverse complement.
CCAGTTCGTGCTACCATAATTTAAATCTAGTAGTACATCACCTCTAGTTCCTGTAGCTAAACCAGTTGTCATCAATGTCTTACCCTCCACCCCAGATGAAAAGAAGAAAGTTGCAAGTTGTGAATCTCAAGGGTAGTTTCGAGCTACTGGTGGGTTATTGTCTCAATCAACTCATATATAAATTGAATTATCTTCTTTTATTCAAAAATATCTAGCCATTTCATAACCGACATTAAACTTTAACGATGTTTTCATCGATATTAAGTCAACTGTGAAATCAAATGTTTTTTGAAATTCTTTCGCTTCCTCACTGGCTGCGGAGAAGAATTCATTTTTATATTCCAAGTAATCAAGAGGTTGGTTATAAATTTCCTGATTATTTCAACTTTCTGGCTTATTTGAGTAAAATATCTGTTCGGGATTAGTTATTCTCATATACTCTTCACCTAGCCCATTAAATAAGATTTGATAGTTCAAGGCGTCTTTTAAGAATTTTTTATATAGCGTTAGCGTTCCTGTTTCTTCTGTGTTTTGACGAACTATTATAAAAGGCGTTGACAATTCAAATGACTGTTCTCTGAATTCAACCACTGTGTTTTTAATTTCGGTACCAAAAAGTGAAATTAGTTTTTGATCATTTAGCTCATCAATTGCAAAAAGTGGTTGACTTGTTTTTATTTTATTTTCAAAAGCTCTTTTATTTCATAAATTTTCTTGAATATTGAAAAGATTGATTGCAATTGACATATCCTCATAACTTTTAACTTTTGATTGAGTGAATTCTGAATGCGGTCAAGAATGCACTAAATTTTGTTCGTTGCTTGATAATGCTTCAACTACGGCATCTTTGGCTTTTTCATCCCCAAAATAAGAATTTCTCATATCATCATTAAATTTAATAGTTTCTGCCGAAGACCCCCCGTTGCGCGACCATTCAAATGTAGGGCTTGTTAATGTTGTTGATCCAGTTGATAAATAGTCTTCATCAATCGTTATAGAAATTTTATCGGTGTTAATTACAAAACTGCCATTTTCGACTTTAATAGTATTAATAAGAGATCTAATAGTTTTTTTGATTGCACCATCTTCGGCGTTGATTAATTTCCCAACAGTTTCAAAATTTCCCTTGTTACTTTCAATTTTAAAATAATTAGCAAGGTTGTTACTATTAAATAAATTTAAATACTCATTATTGATACGGTTTAGTTCATCTGCAGATCCTGTTTCATTTATTATATTTACTTGAGTGTTGTAGTTGATTGGAAGATACTCTCTTTCCTTATTGTGATCTAGTAGTAAAATTTGAGTTCTGAAATTGATTTTCATGGTCGCTATTTCTTTACCGCCGCTTTCAACTTTTATTGAAGTAATATCTACTCCTTCACTTAGAGGATTTTTGCCATCAACCAGAAAACTTCTAAAGTTAACGTTTTCAGACACTTTTTCAGATGTTTCTGATAAAACCGAATTTCAGTTCACAAATTTTATTAACTCTGATTTAATAAAATCAAAAGCAAAACCGTTTCCCTGATTGATTTCTTCTGCCTTGTCCCTTAAATAATTTATGGTTAATTCATCTGTAAAAGGGGAATTCTCTTGCGCAACGAATCTAAGTGGATCAAAAAATGACTGCATTTTACTTTGAAAAATCTGAGTTATCAAGGCAATAAAACTATTACGTCTAACCTGAAAATCATATTCACTATCCTCTCTATTTGTTTGTTTACACGCAACAACCGATAGTGGTGCTGAAACGGCTATGGTGGCTGAAGCAAATACACTAAGTAATTTTCTCATTTTTTGTTTCTCCTTTAGCATATATATTGTAGAAATATATTCTTATTGCTTATGTTAAGTATACACTATACTTATTTTTAATACAACTTATCAGTGTTTATAATGTGAAAGTTATCTTAAGGTAAAAATTTAGCAGAAAATGATAGTATATGACTACTTAATTATTTAAGTAAATTGATTTAAAATTTTTAAGAAAAAATAAATATGTTATTTTCATTACAAAAGCCCAACTATCTTTTAAAGGATAATTGGGCTTTTTTATATACTTATTTCTTGATATATTTTTCAATCATTTGTAAAATAATACTTTGAGCAACATCAGGATTAACATTACCCCCGGTTTCTTTCATTAACTGTCCCATTAAAGTTTTAGTAACTCTTTCAGGTCTTTTTTCGAATTGATTTAATAGTTCAATATTTTCATCAAATATTGGTTTCAAATATTCTTCGATTTTAAAAGGATCTGAAATTTGTTTTAAATTATTATCATCAATAATTTTATTAACTTCACCTCCATTTTGAATTAAAATTGGCAGAATTGTTTTTACATGTTTTGAGGAAATTACACCCTCATCAATTAGTGATAGTAATTCCCCAATATGCTTAGGTTTTATTTTAGCATTTTGAATTTCAATTTCATCCTTATTTAGAAGCGATTGAATGTCACCCAATAATAAGTTTGCCACTTTAGAATAGTTCTTTGTATATTTTAAAGTTGCTTCAAAAAATTGATTAATTTCCAAAGAACTTAAAATTTGATTTATTTCATCAGGTTTTATATTAAACTCTTTTGCATAACGGGTTCTTTTAACATCCGCTAGTTCTGGAGCTGATTTAATAACTTCTTTAATTCAATTAACATCTAGTTGAATTGGAGGAATATTTGGTTCTCTAAAATAACGATAATCAACCGCATCAGTTTTAGTTCTCATTAAAATAGTTTCTTGTTTACCTTCGTCAAATCTACGAGTTTCCATTGCAATTGGTTCATTATTTAATAATAATTCTGTTTGTCGCTTAATTTCAAATTCAATTGATTTTTTTATGTTACTTAATGAATTCAAGTTTTTTATTTCAACCTTTGTCCCAAATCCTTGGTAACCAATAGGTCGCAGTGAAATATTAATATCACAACGCAGAGATCCCTCATTCATTTTTACATCACTTATCTCTGAGAACAATAAAATTTCACGCAATTTTTCAACATAAGCCACCGCTTCTTCGGCGCTTCGAATTACTGGGTCACTAACAATTTCAATAAGACCAACTCCACTACGGTTGTAATCTAAAAATGTTAGCTCGTCTTTATGAGTTTGCTTTGCTGTATCCTCTTCGATGTGAATTCTTTCTACTGTTATAGTTTTCTTTTCTCCATTGCTTAATTCAATTTCAATTTTTCCCCTTTTACCGATTGGATAAAATTGTTGAGTAATTTGAAAACCTTTAGCTAAATCTGGATAAAAATAACTCTTGCGATCAAATCTTAATTTAGAATCCAGTTTCATTCCCAAAGCATTGACTGCTAAAATTGCTAATTCAACCCCTTTTTTATTTACGGTTGGCAACGCACCTGGATAACCCAAATCAGTTTCACTAACTTTAGTGTTTGGGGTTGCACCATATTCCACTGGACCAGTACAAAACATTTTTGACTTGGTTTTTAATTCCACATGGTTCTCTATTCCAATAACTACTTCAAAATTATTCATATTTATCACCTGCAATTTTATTTTTAATTCCTATTAAGTTTTCAACAAATTGAGCAGTTTGTAAAAGTTGTAAATCTTTTTTTGGTGCTGCATTTAAATTAATTCCGATTGGCAAGTCATTTTTATTTACAAACGGTAAAGTAATCGATGGCATCCCATTGAAGTTTGCCATAATTAAAATGTCATTCAAGAATTCTAATTTCTCATCTTCATTGTCTTCCAGGTCAACTATTTTTTTGGTATCAACTAGAGGGGCAACCTCAATTGAAGGAGGTAATATTAAGATATCAACTAATTTATAAATTTCTTCAATTCGGTTAGCAATTAGTCTTCTAACTTTTTTAGCCTTTTCCAATAATATTTCCTGGTTTTCTCTTTTGAGTTGGTAGCTGCCAATAATAAAACGACGCTTTACAATTTTACCAAAAAGCTCTGTTCTTGTGTTGGTCATTATTTCTTGAAAGTCTGAACCATTAACTCGATCAGTAAAATTGATTCCATTTAAATTTGAGTTTTGACTAACAGCTTCAGAAAACGAAATCATCATATATACTGGAGGAATTGCGTCTAACAGTTCTTGTCCAAATGTAATTTCCTTGACTTCAATTTTATCTTTTTTTAATTTATCATAAAAATTTTGATATTGATTCTGTAATTCTTTGGGCAGGGCCTCGTGAACTTCTTTTAAGTAAGCAAATTTTATTTTTTTATCAAAATTGTTTATATTTTTTTGAAAATTTTTATCCAATATTTCGATTGAAGTTAAATCTCTTTTATCTTTTTTAAATGAGGCGTCTGCCAGAATTGCCATATCCTCAACGTTACGAGTAAAAAAACCTGCGTGATCTAAACTTGGTGAATATGGGAAAAGGCCAAAACGAGAAATTGCTCCGTATGTAGGTTTGAATCCAACAATGCCATTATAGCTTGCAGGCTTTCTAATGGAATCTCCAGTGTCTGTCCCTGTAGCAAATGGAACTATCCCTTTGGCAACAGCCCAAGCACTTCCACTAGAACTTCCTCCAACTTGATGTTTAGAATTTCTTGGGTTAGTAATAATCCCTGTAGCAGCATAAAGTCCACTTCCTCCCATTCCCAATTCATCCAAAGCAGATTTACCAATCAATAATGATTTTGAATCATTCAAACAATCATAAAGCCCAGAATCATAAGTTGGTACAAAGTTTGCTAGAATTTTTGATGAAGAAGTTGTCTTTATTCCTTTTGTGGCAAAGTTATCTTTCATTAAATAAGGGATTCCATAAAGGAAATTATCTTTTACTAAATTTTTATCTAAAGTTTGAGCATGTTGTAAGGCTAATTGTGAACAGGTGTTTGCCATAAAGTTTTCTTTTTCATATTTTTTTACATTTTCTAATACAGCTTTTGTAAGATCAGTGATAGTTATTTTTTTATCAACGATAAGTTTGTTCAGTTCTACTATTGAAAGATTTTCGTATTTCATTATTTCACCACCTTAACAATTGTAATGTAATCCCCTTCTGTTGAGGGAGCATTTTTTAAAACTTCCTTTTGGTCATTAGTTCACATTACCTCATCTTCTCTTAATCCAACTTCATTAATTTCAAACGGATAATACATTGGTTCAACATTGTCGGTATTTATTTTTACAACCTTTTCAAATTTTTTACGCAAGCTTTGTTCAGTATTAAAAATTTCAACAGCTTCTTTGTCATCTATTTTCAACATTATATCATTAGCTAATTCCTGAATTAGTTCAGGAGATATTATTTTCTTTTCCATTATTTTTCCTCCATCATATTTATTAAGTCTTTTTCTGAAATTATTTTAACTCCTAAGTTTTTGGCCTTTGCAAGCTTACTTCCACCATCTTCTCCAGCGAGTAAATAGTTGGCATTTTTGCTAATGCTTTCTGTAACTTTAGCACCATTATTTTCTAATAAATCTCTAAAATGATTTCTAGATTTTGATAATGTCCCTGTAATAACAAATATTTGATTTAAAAATAATTCACTAACTGATTCTGCTTCATTTTTATAATCCAAATTTACTCCAAGGTTTTTTATTTTCTCAATTAACTTTTTATTTTCTTCAACTAGAAATCAATCAACTAAAGATTGAGCAACTACGACTCCAATATCATAAATTTGTGACAACTCTTGAAAATCAATTTTCATTAAATTTACAATTGATTTATAATTCTTGATTAGCACCTTAGCAGTTTTTTTACCAACGTGACGAATCCCTAAACCAAATAATAATCTTTCACTAGAATTATTTTTACTTTTCTGAATTGCTGTGATCAAATTTTTAAAACTCTTTTCTCCAAAATTTTCTAGCTCAACTATTTGTTTTTCAAATTTTTCAATCTTAAAAATATCAGCAACATCGTTAATTATTTTCTCTCCATAAAGTTTTTCTAATATTTTGATACTTAAACCTTCGATGTTCATAGCATCGCGACTGACAAAATGTTCCAAACTCTTAATAATTTTTTTTGGACAGTTATTATTTATACAGTACTGATCAACTTCACCGGGTGTTTTTTCTAGAAAACTTTCACAATCTGGACAGTTTGTGGCCGGTTTTCAAATAGCCAATTTTTCAAATTCATTATCATTAATGCTTGAAATAACCTCAGGAATAATGTCTCCTGCTTTTTTTATTTTCACCATCGAACCTATTCTAATGTCTCTTGAAATAATAAAGTCTGCGTTATGTAGGGTTGCAGCCCTTACTGTTGTACCGGCAATCTGCACTGGTTCTAGTTGAGCATTGTAAGTTACTCTACCCGTTCTTCCAATTGTTGGAAAGATATCAATTAATTTAGTTGACTTTATCTCTGCTGGAAACTTAAATGCAATTGCTCACTTTGGAGTTTTACTTGTGTAACCAATTTTTTCATAAAGTTCAAAATTATTAATTTTAATTACTATTCCATCTATTTCATATGGAAGGTCATTTCTTATTTGAGTATATTTTTCGATGTAATTTCAAACTTCTTCAATGCTTTGGCAAAGCTTACCCTCATTGTTTGTTGGTAGTCCCAAGCGCTTAATTAATTCTAAAGATTCTTCATGTGTTTTAATAGAATCCGATTCACGGTTCATATAAAAATATAAAAAAGCTTTTAAATTTCTTTCCTTAACGACTCTAGAATCAAGTTGGCGTAAAGTTCCTGCCGCAGCATTTCTAGGGTTGGCAAATATCGGTTCATTTGCAGCCAATCTTTTTTGGTTTATTTTAGCAAACTCATCCTTGGATAAATATATTTCCCCGCGAACTTCAACAATTTCTTCATCAGTTTCAATCTCATGGGGTATTTCTTTAATCATTTTAACATTGGCAGTAACATCTTCTCCAACTAAACCATCACCACGAGTAACAGCTTTGAAAAGTTTTTTATTTTTATATATTAGTGATATTGATAGTCCATCTATTTTCAATTCAGCAAAATAATTATGTTTATCTGAATTTGTTACTTTTAAAATTTGTTGATCAAATTCAATTAAATCTTCCTTATTAAAGGCATTACCCAAACTTAACATTGGTTGGCTGTGCTCATATTTTTCAAATTTACTTGCAATAAATCCACCAACTTTTTGAGTTGGAGATTCACTCGAAATTAGTTCAGGAAACTGTGTTTCAAGTGATTTTAGTTCCTTCAATGCAAGATCATATTCAACATCATCAACACTTGGATTATCATCTTCATAATATTCTAAGTTTCATTGGTTTAACTTTTCAGTAAGCTCTGTTATTTTTAATTTAGCTTCATTTATTTTCATAAGACTCCTTAATTTATTTCATATATATTTCTTTTGTGTCTAACTTTTGGACTTGGAGCAATAGTTTTCTTGCTCAGATAATTACCCAACATATTTGTGAGAGTATAAATTCCTACACAGGCAAGATGAACAAAAAGTACCGCCATAATTGTTCCATTTAATTTTACAAAATCTTTGTAAATGATTGAAACAAATTTAATTACTAATGGGTTGTAAAATGTTATGAAACTAATTGCAGTTAAGTCTGAAATTGTTGACAACTTTGATGTAGATATATTCTTGCGAATAAATACTCAAGAAAGAGAAAACGCCAGCAATATTATTGTTAATACTAAGGCAATTCATTGACGAGCTTTGGGAATCTCTATGAAAATTGTTCAGTTATAAATAAAACTCAAGTAATTCATAAACATTAAAATTAAATCTTCGTGTGCTGCTAGAATAAACATTACTGATAAACCAGCAAATAGCAAAGGTAAGAAGAGAACAAAGAAGTTATTATTCTTATCAAACGAAGTTTCAAACTTAATTATTCTAGAATATTTTTTTGCCATAAAGTAAATTACGATGAAAAATAGTAATACAATTGCACCAAAGAAAGCGGATTGGAAGTATAATTTTTCAAAGAAGTTAAAAAATACTAAATTAATTAATGGGAATAAAGATATTTTTATAATATCTTTGGTGTAATTGTTTTGCGAAATTCTTTGCAAAGCAAAGACAATGGCATATAGTAAAAATATTATCGGGTATGAATTCTCTCAAGAAAATGAAATATAACTTCCTAGGATAAAACCAATTACTAAAGGAAGGTTATGCTCGCGGAATTTGTGATTAGAGTAACTTATTAATAAAGTTAGTGCATAAAAAATTAGGTAGACAAAATAAGTCATCTCATTAAATAATTTCAGACCAACATAGCCCAAGAAAAATTTTAAACCTATTATATAAAAGATTGTCATGAATACTCCAAATTGGCGATATCCTTGATGTTCAACATCGTTAAATCTAGTAATTACGACCATAAAAATTGAGGCAACTATAAAAGCGTCAATAATAAAATTGAAACTATTAATCAGTTGGAAGTAATCATTTGGGGTGGCTTTAGTAATTATGATCATTCCCATTTGTAATGCATATCAAGATTGTAAAACTTTATATCCTAGATTGTTAACTGGGTTTTTACCATTGAAAAATGAGATTGGTTTGTTTTTGAAAGTATCTAAAATTAAAAGTGTTCCTTTGTGACTTGTAAAATCACCTGTTCCAAATATTTTACCACTGAAGAGATTAACAGACATTATTAATACAACAACAATTACAAATATAAGAGAAGAAATTGATAAGAAAGTAGAAGTAATTCAATACCTAAATAATAGTACACAAACTATTAAATACAACTGTGATAATACTATTGTGTAATAGATAAAGAAAACATACGGAAGAGCACTAAACAGTTGCAAAGGGAACGTTAAAATAGTTAAAGTTGCGAAGTACGAAAAAAATCCCAAAGCAATATTTGCAAATGGGTTTTTAGTTCTTAATTTCATAATTTCTGCTATTATTGATCCTGAAGTATAACTAATAAAAAGTATAAAAGTTGCAAAACCAAGAGCATATAAAGATAACTGCATGACAATACTCCTTTTTTTAATTATATCATAGAGTTTTATTGCAAATTTCTATTTTAAGATTTAGGTAATGAAATTAAAACAAAAAAAATGTATACTTTAAGTGTTAACAAAAGGAGAACATTTTATGTCAAATAGCCTAATTCATGAGATTAAAAACAGAAAATACATTACAACTCAGGATAATATTGTTTTTAGAACAATTCTTGATGTTGTTTCAAGTGTTTTTACTGACGAAAACAAAATATCATATATTACAGGAAATTATAAAATTAGCGAAAATGAGCAAGTTTGATTTCCTAATTTTGTAACAGAGAAAAAGAAAGAATTAGAAATCGAAAAAGGTTATGCAATTTATCCCAATAAGGCCTTGGATACTATTTATAAATTCGAATCAGAGAGAACCTTAGATTTTAAGAAAAAACAAGCCGCTAAACAAAAGGATTTAAAATTAGCAGTTTTTGGTAAGTTCTTCGAAAAAGAAATGGTTATTGGCTATCATTTTTTAGGAGTTTTTGTTTTTGATTCATTTGAAGATGACCAATGCAATATCATGGTTTACAAAAAGATTGCAGATAAGTTAGATTTGCGATAGTACTCAAAAATTTACAAAAAAATCTTGAAAACATTTGTTTTCAAGATTTTTTTATTGTAATTATTTCTTTGCTGAAACAACCCCAAGAATTCCCCCGACTAAAGTGGCAACCCCTGATGCTAGTGATAGTAAAGTTATTACTCCAACTCCTGATAATAACATTCCTAATACAGCAAATCCTCCAGTAACGATTGCTAGAATATAACCAACAAAGTTTAATTTAGTGCTTTTCATTAAAACAAAAATTAATGCTAATAGTGGCAATATCATTCCCGCAATTGATAAACCGATGAATAAAACCATGGCTATACCCTTAACAGCAACTGATTCATCCGATGCTACTGTTATACCGACAATACCTAAGATCATTCCGATAAGTGCTAACACAACCGAGATACTAGTACCAACGATTGTTAAAATTTTACTTGCTTTTTTCATATAAAATACCTTTCTTACTTTTTTATTATACACAATTAATACAGTCTATTGAAATATAGACTTAATAATTTTAATAATTTAAGCTAAATAAATAAAAGCCAGTTTTTCAGATTATTTCCTGTCAAAAACAATACCAAGGATTCCCCCAACTACTGTTGTGATTGCTGCTAGTATTGTAATAATTTCTCAAGCTCTGGTTGTTCCAAAATTTGACGGCACCGGGACAATTAATATCGCAAGTACCCCGGCTAAAATCGATAGAATATAACCAACTAGGTTAATTTTCTTACTTTTTAATAAAATAAAAATTAAAGCTAATAACGATAATACTATTTCGGTAATTGAAATCAGCAACGTAATTCCAACCCCAAAAGCTATGGTACTAGAACTGATTTCTCCCATATTTGAAATTACAATAGTAACTCAAATCATTGCAATAAATATTTGTAATATAGTAACACTTGTACCAACCAACGTTGTAATTTTGCTTGCCTTTTTCATTTAAAATCCCTTTTCTTTACAAATACATTATACATAATTAAATGGAACTGCTAAGATATAAATATTAATAATTATGAATTCTGATTTTGAAAAATTTTCATAAAATTAAATGGCCTAAATAAAAATAGTATTTTGTCTATTTTAAGCTATCAAATTAAAAATTAATTTTAAAATTATTTTCTATCAAAAACAATACCAAGGATTCCTCCAGTCGCTGTTGTAATTCCCACGACTATTGTCAAAATTACAAAAACTGTTATAAAACCAAAAGTAGAAACTATTCCTACTATTATCAAAGTTAGTAATCCAGATAACATCGCTAATATATAACCAGTTAACCTGAATTTTTTATTTTTTAATAAGACAAAAATTCCCGCCAATAATGGTAGAATCATTGCGATAACTAATACAATCGCGGTAATTACCACTCCAAAAAATTTGTTATAATCACCAATGCCTTGCATATCTAAAATTATCATCCACATACCCAGCATAATAATAAACATTAGAAATATCGTTATAATTGAGCCAATCATTGTAATAATCTTGCTAGTCTTTTTCATTTTAAATCTCTTTTCTTTACAATTATATTATACATAATTAACAACAATTTCTTGAATATTATAATATAACAAAAAAACAACCCTTAACAGAGATCGTCCTCTGAAATTGGGTTGATTTTAAAATATTATTTTTTTTCTTTTTTAATTTTAACTTCTTTTTGTTGAATTTCTTCTTCCAAATTTTTATTCTTCTTTGTAAATCAAATTGCTTTGGCTTGTTGCCAACCCTTTGTTTGTAAATCAACAAAGAACTGATTGAAGGTAATTACAAACAAACATAAAATAATTGGTATTACAAAGAATCAATAATAAGATTGTGGCTCAGAAGTCAGGATTCTAATACTATTAATTGACCCTGGTGGACCACTTGTTAATCATCCATCTTGTATTGCCACAAGGTTATTACCTCGCGCAATCCCATTCATTACATATTGAATTATTGGGGTTCAAATTAACATTAACAATTGTGTTGATGCAGCATATGTTCCACTAGCATGTTTAATAGCATAATAGTACATTGTTCGACCAAAAGCCAATAGAATACCACAGCCAATAAATTTCAATGCCACAACCCAAGACTGCATTATTTCAAATGAAGCTCAACCATTAAGAAAAGCATGTCCATAACTTTCAGCAGTTATATCACTAGAACTTCAAAAATCAATTGAACTTGCTAATGGCATTAAGATAATCATAAATAATGCTGAAAAAGTTGTTTTAATAAAACTTGTTTCTTGAAATGGGAAATTAAATTCTGAATATTTCATTAGTTTTTCCATACCAATTGCTTCTAAGGTATACAAACCAGCTGCAATTAGAGCAAAAACAATTCCCAAAATTGATTGTACTTGAATTTTTTCAGCTACTCCAAAAGTTGTTACAAAACCCACCATCAAGATGGCAGTAATTATTAATGCTACGATTGTATAATTTGATTGTTTTTGTTTTAAAAATACCATTGCAGCAATTGCACAAAATACTGGTTGCAAGTTCAACAACATTGAACCAATAGTTCCATCACTCAATCCTGCACCAGTCATTACAAACAATGCTGCAAGAGTGATAAATACCATCGCGATAGGACCACCAAGGAATCCTAGCAAGACAATAAATCACGCTTTACGGTGCTTTAATAATTTAAATGATCTAAAAGCTCTCATTGGGCCAAAGATAAATAGCATTGTTACAGCTGCAGCAATTTCTTGCCACGTTACATATAGGGTTGATATTGTATAGGTCCCATAACGACCTAATCCCGAAACTGGATTTTCAATTGCGGTTTCGATATTACTTAGCAGCGGCATTAACGAATAAATAACCGCACTACAAAGACCAACAAAAATCCCGATCAAAACGACACGATGATTTTTTTCAACTAAATTTTCACTTTGAAACGTTATCGTATTTTCGGATTTTACTTCTTGTTTTTTCATTTTTTTAACCTTTCATTTTATAAACTTTTTTTAATTCCGAAATATTGGAGTCTAAATTTTCTTTATTGCTTAGACTTTTAGCAATTTCTTCTTCATTAATACTTAAATATTCTTGAACAATTATATTCCCTTTGGAATTTAAATCTGCTAAAGAAATATTATTTTTCTTTAATCTCTCTTGGCGTTCAGCTTCTTTTCGTCGCCTGTACCTTTCTCCGAGAATTGGAAATCTTCGAACGATCCCCATAACCATTCCTGGTGACAATATTAATGCAACTGTGAAAATTAATCCAATTGATGCAAAAACTGTTGCAAAAAATAATCCAACAAGAGGAATGAAAGATAGCGTTGCTAAATTAAGTGGTACCATTTTATCAATTACTGTAAACTGAATAATTGGAGAAATGGCTGCTGGTATCATTAATATCAAGGCGTTTTGAAAAACGTTTTTAATATTTGAGTTATAAGTTGCGTACCGATAAACGTAAAACCATAAATATGAATAGCGGGCTAATAAAAACGATAGTTTTAAAATCATAAAAGACATCAAAGCATAAACCAAGTACATGTCGCCACCAAAACTAGTAAAGGTTATTGCTCCCGTTGAAATAAAGGCAATGACTATATAACTAAAACCTAAGTAGTTTTGAACCTTAGTAACTTCAGCATAGCGACTTTTAGCTTGGATTATATTAATTTGAGCTTCACACAAAATTGATAAACTGGTAATTCCAGCGAATATTACAGAAAAAGTTGGATTATAAAAAACATATCTATACATTATTAATTGCGAAGCTGTTCAGATATTATCTACTGACGGATTGGCTATTTGAGATTCCATTAGATTACCATATAAGGCACTTACTAAGTATGGAGATAAAATTGACATATTAATAAAAGTAAAACCAGCAACTATATAAGTATAAATCTCATATTTGGCGTAACTATTTCAATAGATTCTTCCGTTTTTCATTACAAGGACTACGAAGAATTCTCTAAATGACGTGATGAAATTTGTCATAATTAGACGAATATTAACGGCGATAACAAAATAAAGCGAAAGCACTGAAGAAGCATTTAGTCCTAAAAGAACCGCTGCTATTAGGATGTCGGTGTTCATTAAAACGGATGTTCCTAAACTACTTCTTGAAATCTTTGTAGCTGATGTTTTCAATTGATAACTATTTAAATCCGGATTAAACTTAATCCACAAGTAATTCCGCTTGACATAGAGCATAATCATAAGACCCCGAATTGGAGAATAAAGTAGCATTGATAAAAAAGGAATAATTGGATCAACAGTCCGCAAGGTTAAAAGGTAAAAGAATAACGAATATACAATAACATCAGTGAAAAGAATAACAATTTTTCTAACGGTGTTTTCACTATCAGCGGCAATAACATTTTCATAAACTCCAAATATTACTCCAGCTCCAAGATTTTTACATCCAAATAGTAAGATAATTAAAAGCATTTGTCAGTAAGGAGCGAATGTCACCTCTGATTTCCCATTTAAGGCGATTCCAAAATGCTCAAAAAAGTTTGAAAAATCTGTAGTTGAACTACTGATAATTACTCACAATGGGTAAAACACTGCTGATAGTATTAATAAAGTTATTGATAATTTAGCACCACGACGATAGTTTTTCTTTGCAGTAGAAAATACTTCATTTGCAGTAATTCAGTCTCTTTGAGCAATTGGCTTTACAAGTAGAATTGTGGTAGCAATTCCCAAGGCCCCATCAGCTGTTCCGATGATAGCCCCAATTGCTGTAGCGATTTTGACAAACCCGTTAAATGTGGCTCCAAAATTTTGTAAAACGAAGTAAAGGGTTAAAAATTGAATCAATGCGCCGAACAAAGAAATTATTGTTCCAACGATTGTACTTGTAATTCCATATTTTGTTGAAACCATATTTTACCCCTTTAAACTCTATTATATAATTTTAACATATCAAATTATTTGATATGTTATTTGTTTAAAATTTATGCAATTCTTTTATTTTACCTTTAATGTCAAATTTTTGATCATTAAGATATTCTAAAGGAGAGTTTAGATTGTGGAAGCTTATTTCTATCGCAAAAAGCATAATAGATTTTTGGCCTGTACGATTTTGATATCCGTAACGAAAATCATTAACCACGGGATTATCAAAATATTCTAAGGTAGCTCTAATTTGGTGCTTCCGTCCGGTTTGTAAAATTATTTCAACCCAGTTACCATTTTCAGTAGCGAAAGGATAAAAGCTGGTTTGAACTTTTTTATATCCCTCATCCTCGTCTTCTTGAAAAATCGCTTTTTGTAAATCCGAGTCATACTTAATTCAACCCACAGCCTCCAAATTATTATTAACTTTTCTTTCAAGATTAGCTCAATAAGTTTTTTTTATTTTATTTTTGTCATTAATAGCCTCACTTAGACTTTCTAGAGCTTGACGATTTTTAGCATATATTACCAATCCTCTAGTTAGTTTGTCAATTCGATGAACGTGACTAACAACAAAGCTATTTTCTTCTTCTGGTGCATATTCACCTTTAGAAACCAAATAAGATTTAACCTGATCATCTAGGGCAATGTTAATCGGAGAATGAATCTCTAAATTATGAGGTTTATCTACAATCAAAATATTGTTATCCTCATAAACAATTTCTAAATCTGAGAAATCAGCCTCTTTAAAATTATCTCTTACAAGAGTTCTATTAGTATCAAAAACCATTATTTCATCACCAAGATTAATTAAAAATTTTTGATCCCTGATTTTTTTACCATTAACCTTAATTTTACCGGTTCTAAATCACTTATAAATTACTGAAAGCGGAGTATCTGAATAGCGTTTTTTAATGAACTTAAAAAGCGACTGACCCGTATCATTGCTTTGAACTTTAATTAATTGCATAAACACTCACCAATATCATTATAAATGAAATTAAGTTGCTTGTCGCATGAATAAATCAAGTATAAGTCACATTACCACGGCATATATTAAAGGCAGTTGCTAAAACAATTCCTGCAATTAAATACTCTAATAAGTGCTCAAAGTCCCCGGTAGCAGATATATGAATGTAGGCAAATAGAACTGCAGACATTATTCAGCCAATTCAACGGTTTGAAGCACCAGTAAAGACTCCGTCCCTAAATACTATCTCCTCCATTAATGGAGCGACAATTACGGTAAATACAAATAGTGAAATAATGTATAAAATTTGTGAACCAAGATTCCCTTGTGTTAAAGGTCGAACTAAACTTTCTTGATTTTCTGAGTTATTTTGAGAAAATCCAAGAGCACTACTAATTGTTCCATAAATTAATGAGAGAATGAATATCGATGCTGCACCAATTGCCGCCACTAAAAGTAGCATTTTAAAGTTTTGTTTTAAAGTCTTATAAACCCTTGATTTTAGTTCATCAACACGACTAAAAACTCAGTAAATTAAAGTTAATAATACAATCGCTTGAATCAACAATAAAATTGAACTTGTTCAATAATCAGGAATACCTAAGAAACCAATTGGAGACAGTAATAGCGATAACACTATTGGCAAAACAACATAAGCATAGTACATAAATAAGGTTGTTTTAAACATAAGCGAGCGTCGCTTGTCTCAAATAATAAAGAATCCAATCCCGTTTGAAACAATGCTGATAGCCAAATTGATTAAACCTAATCCATCTGAAAAACCACCATCAAGGGAGAAAGCCAATCTTAAAACAAGTCCTGAAAAAAACGGTACAATTAATCCAGTTATAAAAAATATTATTCCTATATTTTTATCAATATAGGTACTGAAATTAAAAGGAAAGTTACCGTCAACTCACCGGCTGGGTATTTGAACCTTTTCCCATCCTTTTTTGTTTTCTTTGATTTTTTGTCTTGCGTCTTCATTAAAATCAGATTTTTTGTCTTGTTTTTGCATAAATAATGACCTCCATATAAATTAATTTTACTTTAATAATGCAATTTTTAATTATTAATATAATATTATCTTATGTGTTAAATAGAGAGAAGGAAATAAATGTTTAAAAGAATAGAACTAGACCAGGGAACCAGTTTCCTTGAACCAGTACTTTCAAAAGAACAAATCGATTTACACTACAACAAGTTTCATCTTGAATATGAAGACAAACTTAACAAAGGATTGGGTTCCTACCCATTACCAAGATTCGTGGAGGATCTAAATGATTTGGTTAAAAGCTACTTAAGCCTGCCAAAAGAACTCCATATTCTTGTTCGCCAATACGGCGGGGGTTTAATGAATTTAAACTTTTTCTTTAAGAACTTCAAAAAAGATGTAACTTTAAAAGAAGGTATTCTAAAAGATGCCATCTTTAAAAACTTTAGCACTCTAGATGAATTTTGCAAAGAGATGATTAGAAATGCATTGTCAATCTTCGGAAGTGGATGAACGTGACTAGTTTTAGACAGAAATAAGAATATGCGTGTTTACAACACTTTCAATCAGGATAATCCATGATTTTTGGGCATGACTCCATTAATTGGATTATGCCTTTGAGAACACGCATACATTGTTGATTATGCCAATGATCGCGAAAAATATGTCGAAAACCTACTTACAATCATTGATTGAGATTATGTTCAAGAAATTTATGCAAATGCTTTAAAATAAGAGATTAGAAGAGATTATATAATAAGCAAAAAACGGAAATTAAATTCCGTTTTTTTATTTTATGACTGCTATTAAATCGCCTTTTTTTACTTTTCCTTTTGCAAGTACTTCGATAGTTTTACCTTCAAGTGAATCTTGAGTGAAAACTAATGGAGTTTTTAAAGAAGGAACTTTACTTCTAATTCCTTCCAAATCAACCATTACAAGAGGAGCTCCAACTTTAACTGATTCTCCTTGTTTCACTTTGATATCAAAACCAACACCATCAAGGCTTACAGTATCTAAACCGATGTGTAATAAAGCTTCAAGACCTGATTTATGCTTAATTCCATATGCATGTCCTGAAGGAAAAACTGTAACTAGTTTTCCTTCCATTGGTGCTACAAAATCACCATTTGCTGGATCGATTGCAAAACCATCTCCAAGCATTTTTTCCGAGAAAACTTCGTCTTCTACTTTTTCAAGACCAATTATTTCACCATCACATGGTGCAAATATTTGTACATCTTTATTTTTACTAAATAAACTCATATTCATCCTCCGATTACATTAATATAATACCATTTATAAACGATATTTTATAAATTATTTTACATAGTTATGTTATGAAAAGAATTTAATATAATTAAATTCAGACAATTATTTAATCTAATTCTTTTATCAAATTATTTTGAATTAATATTTTTTCTAATTTATCAATTCTTGCTTGGTAAAATTCGCGATCTTTTTGCAATCTTTCTTCTCAAATTTTATGAGCCTTGATTAACTCTTGCTCAATTTCTTGTGAACATTTTGACATTTTGATTTCATACTCCCTTAAACATTTTCTTATGTCTTTATTGTATCTGGTTTTATCAAAAGTTGTTGGTTGCATTTTATTAATAAATGATTTGACATCAACGGGTGTTGCGCTTCCGTCCGCAACCCAGACACACGGTTTACCTTTTTCCTGACCAATTATTATTTTTATTTTTCTAAAATCAATTTCTATTTTTTCGTTCATATTTTATCCTCCAACTTTATTTCGCAAGTAAATAAAGCATTGTGGATTGGAAAATAAAAAAACTACTTATAAAAGTAGTTTTTAGAAATGATTGTTTTTAAACTTTAGCTTTTTTTAGCAATTCGTCAACTAGTTTAATTACATCATCAGTTGTTTCACAATCTAACGCTTGTTCTGCTAGTTTTTGTGTGTCTTTTAAGTCAAGTTTTGACATAATGCTTCTTGCTCTTAAAATACTTGTTGCAGACATACTAAATGCATCTAATCCTAAACCCATTAGTAATGGCAACGCTTTGGGTTCTCCAGCCATTTCCCCACACATTCCAGCTCATTTACCATGTTTGTGAGCTCCATCAATTGTCATTTTTAATAATCTCAAAATTGAAGGATTGTATGGTTGGTATAGGTAGGTAACATTTTCACTCATTCTGTCAGCAGCCATTGAATATTGAACTAAATCATTTGTTCCCACAGAGAAGAAATCTGCGTGTTTTGCAAATTTTTCAGCGTTTACAGCAGCAGCAGGAATTTCCACCATCATTCCGATTTGTAAATCTTTTCCTACTTTTACCCCTTCTTTTTCAAGTTCTTTTTTACAGTCGAGAGTAAATTGTTTTGCTGCCTTAAATTCATCGATTGTGGCAATCATCGGGAACATAATTCCTAAAGGACCAAATGCACTAGCTCTTAATAAAGCTCTAATTTGTTCTCTAAAAATATCTTTACGGTCTAATGTAAATCTAATTGCACGATATCCTAAAAATGGGTTCATTTCTTCTGGAAATTTAAAGTAAGAAAGTTTTTTATCTCCTCCAATATCCAGAGTTCTGATTATTGTTACATGACCTTTCATGTCTTCAACTACTTTTTTATAAGCAACAAATTGTTCTTCTTCAGTTGGGAAGTGGTCGTTATCCATGTATAAGAATTCTGAACGGAATAAACCGATTCCTTCCCCACCATTATTTAAGACACCTTCAACATCTTTTGGAGAACCAATGTTCCCTTCAAGGATGAACTTATCATAACCGTCTTTTGTAACAGTTTTTTTATCTTTAAACGATTCTAATTCTTTTTTAAATTTTAAGAAATTTTCTGATTTTTCTTTTCACTCAGCTACTTTTGCTGGAGCAATTTCAAGTTCTCCTGATTCTCCATCAATAGCAATGATTTCACCACTTTTAACAGTTGAGGTAATATTTTTTAAACCCAATACTGCTGGAATTTCTAAGCTTCGCGCCATAATAGCAGCATGGCTAGTTCTTCCCCCGATGTTTGTAGCAAAACCTTTAACAAATTTTGGGTTTAGTTGAGCAGTTTGACTTGGAGTTAAATCATCAGCAACAATAATAACTTCTTCGTTGATTGTTGCTAAGTCTAAAACTGGCATTCCTAAAATGTAGCGAATTAATCTTTCGGTTACATCTTTTACATCTGCTGCTCTTTCTTTAAAGTAATCATCATCCATTGCTAAAAACATTGCTGAATATTTATCAGCGACTGATTTAACTGCAAAAGCAGCATTTAAACCTTCATTTTTAACGATTTGGTTTCATTCATCACTCATTGCTGGATCTTCTAGGATTTGCTCGTGAGCCTCAAAAATAGCTGCCTTTTCAGGTCCTAATTTTTCCATAGCAATCTTTTGTAAATTACTCAAGTCTGCTTTTGCTTTAGCAAGAGATGATTCAATTAATTTTAATTCCTTTTCAACATCTTTTGCTTTTGAATCAGTAACTTTAATGTGGTCTTCAACTAAAAGATAAGTTTTAGCAATCGCGATTCCATCACTAGCTCCGATTCCGGTTAATTTTTTACTCATATATATCTCCCTTTTATGTTCAATACTAATTATACATTTTAATTTTTCTAAAACTCATTTTTTTTCATAGAAAAAATTATTAATTTTAGAAGCTATTTTCCAAAAATAAAAAAAATCACCAAGGTGATTTTCAAAGTGAAATATTAGATAATTTCGTTTTCTTTCATTGCTTTTTCAATTGCAGCTATCGCGTCAGCTTCGTCTGCTCCTTTAGCTTCAATGGTAATTTCAGCTCCTGATTTAATCGCTAATGCCATTACGTTCATGATTGATTTTAGATTACCTTCTTTTCCATCAGATTTAATTTTGATATCTGATTGGAATTTTGAAGCTTCTTTAGCTAAAACTGACGCAGGTCTTGCATGCAAACCTACTTTGTCAATTACTTTTGCAGTAAATTGTGCCATTTTATAATCCTCCTATCGCTACTTTAATAATTATAAACTTTTTATATAATTTGTAAATACCTTTTATTTTAGTGTTTTATTACTTTTAGTGCTGGGCTATTTATTGCAACAGAAATAGCACCAAATTGCGGGTTATCAAAAGCCACCATTACTTGACGGTCCAATACCTTAGTAACAACACCTTTACCGAAGGCTAAATGTTCAACCAGAATACCTTTTTTATATTCTGAATCGATTTTCTGAGCTTTAGGCAAACTTTCACTAAAGTTATTATATTGATTAGAACTCATTGCTCCATCAGAGTGGAAGAAAATATTTTTTTCAAAATCGCATAATTCCTGATTTAATTCTTTAATAAACATACTTGCAGAAAGTTCTCCATCAGAAATATAAGAGCGTTCTCCCGAAACATATGATATAAACAATCTTTCTTCAGCCCTAGTAATTGCAACATATAGCGCGCGACGCTCTTCCTCAATTGCTTCAACTGAACTAAAAGCTGATTTTAGCGGAAATACAGCATTGTTTAATCCAGTGATAAAAACAACTTTATTTTCTAAACCTTTTGCAGCATGAACAGTTAATAATGTGACCTTATTAGCAGTAAAATTATCTAATTCTGAACTTTCTAATGCTTCGTTTTGTAGAAATGCTAAGACATGATTTTCTTCTCCCGCTTGTTCAACATTAAATTCATCATCATATGACTTAACTTGGTCTAAAAAAGCTTGTAGATTTTGCAAGTCATCGTCATCTTTATTCAAAAATTTAAGACGCTCTTCATAACCGGTTTTTTGAAGTAAGAATTTTGTGAATTCATCGATTCTCGGCATTTCCAGGAGCATTTCCTTAGCTTCACCTAATGCATCGCATAAATATTCCAAGTGTTTGGATATGTTCAAGGCATCAATTTTATGTTCTGTTAAGAGACTGTAGATCGAAATTCCTTGTTCAACAGCCTTTTGCTCAATTTTTTCAATTGTAACCGCACCTACTTTTGGAATAAAGTTTAAAACTCTTAAAGCAGCCAGATTATCTCCAAAAGCCGCTAGTTTAAGAAGTGCCAAAATATCTTTGATAACCTTTCGGTCTCTAAATTTTAAACCTCCAACTAATTGGAAAGGTATTTTAGCTATTCCTAAACTCTTTTCAAACTCAAGCGATCAAGCATTGATTCTATAAAGAATGTAAAAATCTGAATATTTGTAATTACCTGAATCAACTAATTCCTTAATTTTTTGAGTTACAAATTTAGCTTCAAATGCTTTTGAAGCAGTCTCTTTTAATGAGATCTTCTCCCCCACCGGGTTATTTGAGAAAACCGCCTTTGATTCACGATTTTTATTATTAGTGATAAAATCGCTAGCAAGATTTAGAATATTTTGTGTTGAACGGTAATTTTCTTTTAAAACAACAGTTTGAGCGTTTTTGTAAGCTTGCTTAAAGTTTAAAATAATATTTACTTTAGCACCTCTTCAAGAATATATGGTTTGGTCTGGATCACCAACAACAGTTAAATTATTTTTATCTTTTGTTAGTCAGTTTATCAAATCGAATTGAACATCATTGGTATCTTGAAACTCGTCAACCAAGACGTAATCAAACTTGTCTCGTCATTTTTTTTGAACTTCAAGATTATTTTTAAATAACTGATGAGTTAACAGTATTAAGTCATCAAAATCCACTGAGTTTGTTTTTTGTAATTCTTTTATATAGTTTTTGTATGTTTTAGCCATTTGAAAATCCATTTCACTAGTAGCAAAACCAGAAACATCATCAGGGGTTAAAAACTGATTCTTTCAAGATGAAATTTTGCTTAAAGCAATTTTTTCATATTTTCTCACCAAATCAGGACCTACATTAATTGATTTTAAAATTTTGCTTACAATTATTCTTTGGTCTGAATTGTCAATTATTAAAAAGTTTTTTTCAAGATTTACATTTGCATACTCTTCTCTTAGAACCCTAACACAAAAAGCATGGAATGTACTAATAAAGGGATTACCTCTAGTATCTGAAATCAAAGAACTAACTCTGCTTTTCATTTCCTTAGTAGCCTTGTTAGTAAATGTTACTGCTAAGATTCTTCAAGCCGGAATTTTAAGTTCATTAATTAGGTACGCAATTTTTGTTGTAATAACTTTGGTTTTACCACTTCCAGCACCAGCAATTACCCTTAAAGGAACTTGGGTAATTGTTACAGCTTCTAATTGGTCTGGGTTTAAATCCCTTATAATATTTTCGTTCATAAATTCTCCTAGTCTATTTCTTCGATTTCGCGAATAATATCATCACTAATTTCTCCTGGACGGTTTTCATCTAAATGAATATGTCGGCTATTAGTTTTGGTATCATTGCCATCGTCTTTTGCTTTTTCGATTATTGGGTTCTTCTTGACCACAAAAATATTATATTTCAAATCAATACCGCTTTGATTATTTTCTTGAACTTTGATTGTGATAAACATGAATGCTGCCCAAGCTAAATAGAACAAATCACCAAATCTAGCAATTCCAAAGGCAATTCAAAATCCATTTGTCATTATATCATCGTTGTTGTGATCGCCCAAGTAAAAAATACCTAAAGCAATAACTTTAATCAAAAAAGATATTAATCACGGCAACAGGACAAAAAAACCTTCACGAAAAAATATTTTTTTGAACCCCACTTTTTCGCGACTCTTAATGCTTATTTGAAAAACTTTTTTACCAATTGTGTTCCCCGAAATAAAGCAAGGGATTATTATAAAATAAATTATTAGTAATGATAATGCAAAAAAAGCATTGATTAAAATGCCAATTCATCCGTCTATTTTTAAAAATAATTGCAATATAAGCATCGGCAAGGCGGAAATTACTAAATCAAAAGTTCTTGCGAAAGTAATTCTCGTTAAAGAAGCGACTTCTCATGTTGCTGCTTCTTTATTTGTAACTTGTTTCATAAATTAAGAACTCTTTAAAATCTCTTTAAAATAATCTTTTAAATTATTAATGGTGTCATTAAATTCGGGTTCTAAGTTTTTTTTGAAAACTTCATTTTCCTTGATTTCCTCTAGTTTATTTCCAACTTTTCTCTCAACAAAAGCCACACCTTTTTTTACTAAAACTTTATTTTCAAATTTAGTTATCATTCATAAAAAGCGATAAATAATATCCTTGTAATAAGCATAATAAATTTCTTCTTTTAAATTTTTAAATTTTCCAACACGACGATAGTAGTTCATAACATGGGGTCATTGGTTTACCAAGTCAAAGGCTGAATATTTCACAACGCTCAAACGGTGATTCATTAAAATATCACTTATATACATAAAGTTATTTGCTTGTCCCAAAATTTTGTAAACAAACAAAGCGTCAAATCTAGTGAATCTTCTAAAAGAAAAATTATGATCTTTTACAAATTCAGTTCTAAATAACTTATTGTAAATTATTGGATTAGTATAAGCAAATGGCTCGTGTTCGACTTTTAAATCATAAAGTTTATCTGACTCTAAAACTGAATCTGAGTGAGAATCACTTAATTTTGTATACTGAATTGAAAATTCAATTAAGTCAATTTTATCTGGAGACTTAGTAACAATATCTTCAATCCTTTGAATAAAGTTAGGATCGATAGTATTACCCTCTTTTAAGAAAATGAAATATTGACCTGTCGCCAACTCAATTCCCATATTTCAAGCATAAGCTGTTCCTTGATTTTTTGTATTAAAGACTACTTTTAAATTTGGATTTCTTTTAAAATCTTGTCTTAATAGCTGTTCACAATCTGCATCATTACCTTCATTTATAACAATAATTTCATAATTCTTATTTATTTGTTGTTGAATGCTGTAAAATGATTCCACTAGTCGGGTTTTTTTACCTTGGGTGGCAATAATAATTGAAACTAACATGACATCACTCTCATTTCATATAATAATTTTACACTATTTATGCTTTATAAAGTTTAAAAAGTTTTTTTAGATATTTATGCTTTAAAGTGATTTACTAATTAAAAAACCTAGAACTAAATCTAGGCTGTTTATTAAAATAATAAGTTTTTAGGTGTTCTTGGAAATGGAATAACATCTCTAATGTTACTCATTCCTGTCACGTACATAATTAATCTTTCAAATCCGATTCCAAATCCTGCTGATTTATAATAACCATATTGACGTAAATCTGTATATCAAGCGATTTCTTCTTCACTCATTTTTAACTCTTTAATTCGATTCATTAATTTTGAGTAGTCATCTTCTCTTTGACTTCCCCCAACTAATTCCCCAATTCCAGGAACTAATAAATCAACCGCTGCAACAGTTTTGTTATCATCATTTAACTTCATATAAAAAGACTTAATTTCTTTGGGATAATCTGTTACAAATGTTGGTTTTTTGTTATGAACTTCACAAATATATCTTTCGTGTTCTGTTCCTAAATCAAGACCAAATACAATGTTATTTTCCTCAAATTTATGACCATTTTTAATAGCTGTTTTAAGAACTTCTAGAACTTCTTCATATTTCATAACTGAAAATTGTGAATCCACTATTCCTTTAAGTTTATTAATTAAACCTTCCTCTTGGTTCGCTTCTAAGAATTCCAACTCCTCTAAGTTGTGAGCAAAAATATATTCAATAACACTTTTTAGCATCGCTTCAACCAATTTAATATTTTGATTTAAATCTGCAAACGCAACTTCGGGTTCTATCATTCAAAATTCTGATGCATGCCTTGAGGTAAAAGAATTTTCAGCTCTAAAAGTTGGTCCAAAAGTATAAACATTTTTAAAGGCCTGAGCATAAGCTTCTGCATTTAATTGTCCCGAAACTGTTAGAGATGCTTTTCTACCAAAGAAGTCCTGATCATATTTATCATCACTTCGGGTTGTGACTGTAAAAGCTTCACCAGCACCTTCTGCATCGTTTCCTGTTATAATTGGGGTTTGAACATAAACAAAACCATTTTCTTGAAAGAACTTGTGAATTGCAAATGACAAACTAGAACGAATTCTAAAAACCGCATTGTAAGTTTTAGTTCTGGCGCGTAACTGAGCGATTTCTCTTAAAAACTCTGGTGAGTGTTCTTTTTTTTGTAGTGGATATTCTTCAATCGCTTGATCAAGCAAGTTTATTTCTTCAGCTTGTAATTCAAACGGTTGCGGTTTTCCTGGAGTTAAAATTAAAGTTCCAATAACTTCAACAATTGAGCTAACTCTTGATTGCACAGCTGAATCAAAACCTTTAGTTTCGGGTTTATAAACAACTTGCAAATCATTTAAAGTTGTCCCGTCGTTCACCACCATAAAAGAAACTACTTTCCCTTGGCGATTACTACGAACTCGCGCAATTAATGATATTTTCTTTTTATCTAATTTTTTAAAACTAGAAAATAACTCTTTTAAGTCCATATTTTTTCCTCTTTTTCGTTAAGTAAATTATACAATATATTTTCATTTAGTTTTTTAAAAACTAACTTTTTGTAATTCTTTAAAATAAAAAATCTCCTTTCTTATTGTTGTAATTAACAACTAATATAAAGAGATTTTTTGACTATTTTTTAATTCAAGATACTAAGAATTTTAAATTACCTGTAATTGTCATTTTATCAATACCTTTGATGGTAATTGCTGATTGTGCTTTTGAGAATTTAACCCCATTAATTGTTCCCGAACCCTTAATAGCTGTAATTTGCAGTCAGTCAGCTGGTTCTGGACAAATGTATTCCTTTTGATGAGCCCCTTCAACAATTTCTAAAGAAAAGAATTCAGAAGAAAACACTTTACCCTTGGCTTTTTTAGTAACAAAGTGGTCTGTGTCAGGAATTTTAGTATTATCCAAAGATTCTTGAATGTGTAGTTCGCGAGGATTACCCTTATCATCAAGTCTATCATAATCGTATAAACGATAAGTAATATCACTTGATCTTTGAAGTTCATAAATTACAACTTCAGGAGTAATGGCATGCACTTTTCCTGGAGGTACATATAAGAAGTCACCTTCTTCAATTGGTTCTTTTTTAAGTAATTTATCTCAATTTCCCTCATCCACCATTTTCTTAAATTCATCGGCGGTTTTGGCATTATGACCATAAATTAATTCACTATCTTTTGGAGCTTCCAAAACATATCAACTTTCTGGTTTACCAAATGAATTATGATGCTCTTTGGCGTATTCATCATCTGGGTGAACTTGCACTGATAAATAATCTCTTGCTGTAATTACTTTAACTAGTAATGGGTATTCTTTATAGTTTCCTCCGAATAGTTCGTGATGTTTTTCGAATAAATCTTTTAAAGCCATTCCCTCATAAGTACCAGGTGAATCAATATATGACATCCCGTTTTCATGAGCTGAAATAACTCAGGCTTCTCCAATTTTTTTATTAATTGGAGTTTTAAATCCCATTTCTTTAAGTTTTTGACCACCCCATAGACGTTCGCTAAAAAAGGGTGCTAATTTTAAAATTTCCATATTTGATTTCCTTTTCTAAAAATAAAAAGAGCCTATTCAGCTCTTTCTTGATTTGACGTATTTACAAAATGATAAATAAATAAATCATTAAAATAATGAAAGGGAACTGATTGTGAAACATAGCTATTAAATTGAGTTGATTCATAATTTTCAATTATTAGTGTATGTGATGAATTTGCTAATCTAGCAATTTCGGGATTTGAAACTCTTCCAGAGATATAAATAATATCTCCATTTTTATTCTTAATTCTGTTCATAATTCTTTCAAGGTGCTTTGATTGACCATATTTTGTATAAAAAATAAATAAATCATCTTCTCTTAAGTTTTCGACACGATCTAATAAAGTATCTCAGTCGTTATCTAAAAGATAGCAATTCAATTTTTCTTTATACAAGAAGTTTTCTAAAACTTGTGCTGGGCCCATAAGCGAGTTTTCTCAGTAACAAATAAAAATTCTTGTTGATTTTCTAATTAGTTTTAATGATTCAAAAATTGCACGTTTTTCTATTAAAGAATAGTTTTGTTTTATTAAGTTAATGTAACTTGCTGCAACATTTTCATCGTTTTTAGCCACTTCGATTTCTTGTGAATCTGCATCGTTTGAAAGAGAAATGGAGAAGTCGCGGTAACCCCTGATATTTAGTTTGTTTAATAATCCGTAGATTGCACTATATCCTGTTCCAACCTCTTGGGCAAGTCTTTCAATTTTCATGTTGCTATTTACTATTTCGTGTAAATTAGCTTTAATATATTCGACAATTTGAGTTTCCCTACTTGTAAGAATGTTTTCATCAATTGTTGCCAACTTTACTAAAAATGATCTCATATAATTACCTCCTTTTCTCGATATTTATAGTATTATTATATCAATTTTTTGGAAATATTTATCTTTTCTTGTGCGAATTTTCCAATCATTGCGCCATTATCGGTACAATATTCCAATTTTGGAATGATAATGTGCTCAATTTTGTTGTTTTTTCCAATTTCAACGACTTTTTGGCGAATTAGAGAGTTGGCACTTACCCCTCCAGCTACTGTAATGGTTTTTGGCTGGTATTTGATTACGGCTTTTTCGAACTTTTCACAAATTGTTTGAACAGCTGTTTTTTGAAAAGAAGCAGCAAAATCTGCTTTATTTATTTCCTCATTATTTTGATTATATTTATTTATTAGATTAGTGCATGCAGTTTTAAGTCCCGAATATGAAAAATCAAATTCATTCTCAGTTTTGGGTATTGGAAGTTTAAATTCATCAGGATTTCCGGTTTGCGCTAACTTATCAATTATAGGACCACCTGGATATTCTAATTTTAAATAACGAGCAACCTTGTCATAACACTCCCCAATTGCATCATCTTGGGTTTGTCCGATTATTTCATAATCATCAACTGAACGAAGAAGTTGGATTTGGGTATGTCCACCACTAACAACCATAGCTAAAACAGGATAAACAAAATCCTCTTCAATACTAGCCCCATAAATATGCCCTAAAATATGATGGCAACCCATAATTGGAACTTCTAAATAAGCGCCAATAGTTTCAGCAATTATTTTACCAACAATCAAACTCCCTATTAAACCTGGATTTTTAGTGTATGCAACTAATTCTATCTCATTAATTGATAAATCAGCTTCTTTCAAAGCTGATTTAATAACTCATTCGATGTTCTCTAGGTGAAGTCTTGCTGCTAATTCAGGAACAACTCCTCCAAATTTTTGGTGGTCTTTTATTTGACTTGAAATAATGTTTGTTAAAACTTTGCCGTCATCAAGAATTGCTAAACTTAGCTCGTCACAACTAGATTCAATCGCTAGAATTTTCATCTTATAATTTAGTTGCAGTTTCTAGGGCGATCTTAATCATGTCCATAAAGTTGTTTTGACGCTCTTCGGCTGTTGTAACTTCTTTAGTAACAAAACTATCTGAGATTGTTAATAAACAAGCGGCACTTTTTTTAGTTTCAACTGCATTTGCAAATAATGCTAACGATTCCATTTCAACACAATCAAGGTTGTTTTCTTTGGCAAAGGCCATTGAATCAGTTTTGCGATAAAATACGTCACTTGAGTGAACTTTTCCTTCGTGCACTGAAAGATTATTTTCAGCTGCGGTTTTATTGATTAAGTCATACAATTTTGTTGTTGATGGAACTAAGTTTGTATCCAATCCTGCTGCTAGTTTTGGGTATGGTGATTCTCCAAAAGCTTCTTTAGTATTAACAATATCATAAACCTTTAGTTTCTCGTTATAAGCTCCCGCTGATCCAACTCGAATAATGTGATCAACATCATAAAATTTATATAATTCGTATGAATAAATTCCAATGCTTGCGCATCCCATCCCGCTTCCTGCAATGGTTACTTTTGTTCCTTTGTAAAATCCTGTAAACATAAACATATTTCTAACTTTGTTAACTAATTTATAGTCGGTTAAAAATTTCTTTGCGATTACCTCGGCTCTCAAGGGGTCTCCTGGCATGATTACTACTTTTGCTATTTCGTCTTTTTTAGCTTCTATGTGTGGTGTCATCTTTTCTCTACCTGCCTTTACACAATTATATTAACATAAAGAGCGCTTTTTATTTATTAAGTTTTTATTAAATACTAAAATGATATATTAGTTATAAAAAAACCAAACAATGATGTTCATTGTTTGGTTTTTTAAAATATTAATTAAAATTATTAATAACTTTCAACGCTTATAACAAAACTTTCTGGTCGAGAAATTATTAAACTTGAGGCTCCAACTTGACACGCATTTGGAGTATTTGGTGTAAATTGCCCACCTTTTCCAGCACATTCTTTGTGGGTCGGAGAACTAATTGAAAAATATTCATTTCCTATTAACTTATAGTCCTGGAATCCACTTAAAAAGGCACCAAATTCTGGACTAACTGTGTATTTAAATGAAGGATCAGTTTTGGTGATTTCATAAAAACTAGTTGGAGCCAGATCATTAAACTCCTTATAGTAAATTTGTTTTTTATCCCTATCATAAACTTCCGTAGTTAGTCGTAAAGAATTATCGACCTCTAAATTACTTTTTAAATTAATATACTTTGAAATATAGACGGTATTTAAAATAACTGAACCTGCTAAAACAACCGCGGCAGCTGAACTGGCTAATCAAATTTTTGTACTTGAATTCATTAATATTCAATCCCCTTTCTGGCTTCAACCCCTTTTTCAAAATAATGTTTGACTGGCTCGATTTTACTTACCAGATCTGCAAATTCTATTAATTTATCTGAGGCATATCTTCCTGATATTCCTATTTCAATTCCCGGGCGACGATTTTTTAAGGCTGTAATTAATTCATCCTCATCAATAAATTTATTTTCTATGGCCCCAAGAAGTTCATCAATTAAAATCATATTATTATTGCTATCTTGTAACAAATTTTTCAGATGTTCAAAACCTTTTCGAGTTTCTGTTTTGAACTCTTCAACTTCAGTTTCGTTCATTTCTCAGATAAATTTTTTTGAAAAATGATAAAAGTTTTCAACTTTAATTTTAGCTTTTTTAAGCATTTTGTTTTCACTAGTTGGGCGATTCTTTAAAAAACGCACATACTTAACGGTTCATCCATCTCCAGCAGCCCTTAAAGCCATCCCGTTTAAAGCTGAGGTTTTTCCTTTTCCCTCACCCATAATTATATGAACATATCCTTTTTCTTGTTTCACGAAATAATTACCTCCTAAGTATTTTTTCAAATGACTATTTCATAAAGCCATTACTGGTTTGTACAAAATAATTGCTACTACAAAATTACCCGAGCCATGAATAATATCAAAAGTAATTCCGCGTAGATAATAGGCAATCGTTACTGGTAGATTAAATTGAAACCACACAAAGTAGTTTAAAACAGCATCGATTAAACCAAAACATAATCCAAAAATAGCATTTATTATTACAAAAATAAATCAGTGACGCTTAATGGCTGGTCTAAACAGCAAAGTCAATAAAACTAGAATTGGTCAAGCAATTAAATACAAAAGCATTCATTGTGCCACACCATAAGAGTAGATAAATACCTCAATAAACGTAAACACCGTAATTATTCCCAAGACCATTAGAATCGGAAATACTAAAGCCGCAAAGGACAAAAGAAAAGAGACCAATTCAATATTGGGTACCAAAGCTAAAGCTTCTTTGGCTCCCACTACCATTGCAGCATAAACTGGAACAATGGCAATTTTAAAAAGTAATTGGACTCTCTGATTCATTTTGAATTTTCCTTTAAATTATTTTATAGCCCACACTTCAATTGTGCTCCACAATTATTGCAAGTTACACAACCTGCTGAATCGATTAAAGTTCCGATTGAACAAACTGGACATAAATCTCCGATTTCGTTTCCAATTTTTTGTTCTCCCTCAATTGGTTTTGCTACTTTTGGATTTGTAATTACTTCCAATCCATCATCAATAGTTTGATCATCATCATTTAAAGAAAGTACCTGGGTGTCACGGCTTCCATCAACATAAACCGTTCCTCCTTTAGCTCCACCTTTATAAAGACGTGAATAAATTTGTTCTACTTGTTTAACTGTGTATCCTTTCGGAGCATTAACAGTTTTTGAGATTGATGAGTCAACTCAACGTTGAATTATACATTGAACATCTGCGTGCTCTTCTGGTGACAACTCCATTGCTGCCACAAAAATATCGGGTAATGGCTTATCAATAAATTCTGGGTAGTAAGTTAATCATTCTTCAACGATTCTAGCTTTAACTTCCATAAATTTACCCAATCTTCCAGATCTAAAGTAAGAGAAGGCAAAGTACGGTTCTAATCCTGTTGAAGCTCCAACCATTGTTCCAGTTGAACCTGTTGGGGCAACTGTTAGTAAGTGAGAATTTCTAAGTCCATATTTTAAAATGTCATCTTGAATGTCTTTTGGTAGAGATTGGATGAATCCAGATTGGATGAATTTTTTCTTATCGGTTAAGAATGGGAATGAACCCTTTAATTTTGCTAACTCAATTGATTTGCGATAAGCACTTAAACAGATAGTTTCAAAAACTTTATCAACAACCTTGTTTGCATCTTTTGAACCATATCTTAGACCAGCTCAGATTAGCATATCATGAAGACCCATTACTCCCAGACCTACTCTTCGCTCTCCTAACGCTTGAGTTTTATTAGCTTGCAAGAAATATGGAGTAGCATCAATTACGTTATCTTGCATTTGAACACAGTTAGCAACTGTTTCACTAAGTTTTTCATATAAAACTTCTTTGGTTTTTTTATCAACAAAATTTTCTAGGTTAATTGCTGCTAGATTACATACCGAATATGGCGCGAGCGGTTGCTCTCCACATGGGTTTGTTGCAACAACTTTCATTCCATAACCTTGTGCGTTAGTCATTTTATTTGCTTTATCAATAAAGAATATTCCTGGTTCAGCAGAATAAGTAGCACAGAAGTTAATTAAATCTCACAAATCTCGTGCTGGTATTTTTTCATAAACTTTTACAGGATATCCCTTTGCTTCTCATTCAAAGACATCTCCGATTTTATCTCAATTAGTATCATAGAAGTTTTTTTGTTTTGCATCAAAGGCGTCTAAATCTGGGAATTTCAATTCTCAATTTAAATCCCTTTCAACCGCAGCCATAAATTTGTCAGTTAAAGTTACTGAAATATTTGCCCCTGATAAGAAATCAGCATTAGCAACGGCTCAAGTGCCACCAGCATCTAAATTTCTTTGAGCTTCTCCAACAACATCTTTTTCAATATTTTTTTTATTTGCTACAATTGCTTCGTAAGTTTTTCTTTCACTTGCTGTCAAAGTTTTAAATCTTAATTTATTATTAGCTTGTTCTCTGATTAGGTGTGATTGAGAGTGTTCGCGCAATCATAACAAGATGTTAGTGTTTTGCATTTTTGAAATTATAAATTCAATAATATCAGGATGCCAATCGGCCATCATAATCATTTGTGCCCCTCTTCGAGAACCACCTTGTTCGATTAAGTGAGTTAGCCCAGAAAGGTCGTTTAATCAGCTTACTGAACCTGAAGATTTACCTCCCACTGATTTAGCGATTGCTCCGCGTGGTCTTAGAGTTGAACCGTTAGTTCCAACTCCTCCTCCACGACTCATGATTTCAGCCACTTGTTGGCGGTGTTCAGCAATTCCCACACGGTCATCTTTAATAAAAGGCATTACATAACAATTAAAGAAAGTTACAGCACTATCACTTCCAGCTCCAAATAAAACTCTTCCTGCCGGAATTACGTTTAAGTTTTCTAATTCTTGAGTAAATTTTTCACTGATTTCTTTTTGACAATTTTTTTCAATTTTACCCAAGGCATGACCAACGCGATAAGCAATTTGTTCTCAAAATAGTTCAAGCGGTTTATCAATTTCAATTTTATTTTTGTAAATAATATCCTCTTTTTGACTTTCTAAAATAAATTCAGAATCAATAGTTCCAACATAAGCTGGCTCAATTTGAATTTCATATCTACCATCTTTTAGCAATTTGGTAATGTTTCCAATTCCTCTAGAAGGAAAGACTGGATCGGGTTTAATGGTTGTGATAACCAGGTCTCCAACCTTTAAGGTTTTTAAGTTTAGATCTTTTTGCGAATAACGATCTAACATTACCATTCTAGAAACTCCATCAAAAGTTTTGTTAAATTTTTTGTCAATTTGTTTTAGGTTTTTAAACTCGCTTGTTAAATCTTTGTTAAGTGAATCAATTAATTTTTCTGAATACATTTTTTATCCTCTTTCAATCTTGGTAAAATAATTTTATCGCAAAAGAAAGTATTTTTTGATAAATAAAACGATTTTTATAATTTAAAGTTGAAAGCAAAACCAAGATAATGTATTATATAAATACATATAATAAAGTTTAAAAAATAATATTTTTATTTTTGCTTGCAATAATACAATTAATTTGTTAAAAACATAGTATGAAAAATAAAAGCATCAATAGCGGACAACAACTAATGCTTGTTGAATCCTTAAGCGCTATCTTCGGTATAATTGGTATCACAACTGGAATATTAAGTATACTTGCTTTAAAACCCCATATCTGAATTAGACCTCTTATTGAGGGGGAAACAGACTCTTTTATCTTTACTAGTATTACAGTTTTGTTTGACTTTTTGAGTACATTTTTTGCAGGATTTGCCTGGATAATTGGGACAAAAATTGTAAATCAAAAAATTAAAGATAAAATCACAATAAGCAAAAAAGAAAAAATGGCAAATAAGATGGATCTTACAAGTTTTTTCTTCGGACTTGTTGGGTGAATTTTGAGCATTTTAAGTTTACTTTTTCTATTTGATTTTATGAAAGATGACTTCGCATCTGAAGTAGCAACCATAATTTCAGTAATACTGGACGCTACAAGCGCCAGTTTGGTAATAGCAGTTATATTTATTTTGAATAGCGAAAACAAAAAGAAATCAATTTAGCACTTTTAAATTTGATATAATATATTATAAGAGGTAATGAATTATGCTTAAATGATCAAAAATTATTATCCTTATTTCATTATGCTTATTTGCGTTTTTTATAGTGCAGTTTGGAACATGAATTCTTGGATTCCCTGAAATATTAGAGTACCCTATTGAAGACGGAATTTATGTGGATGAGGGGCAAGTTTTTGGATGCCTTATTGCTGGCTGAATTGGTATTGCTATTTTCACGCTTCCGATTACTTGCTTGACTTTTTTGTCATCTGAAATTAAAAAGCTTAGAGTTGTTGGCGCATGACTTGGTTTAGTTGGTATTAGTTTCTGAATTTTTTGGATTTGCTTTACATCACCATTCCTATTTTGGGGATATAACCCGATTTTTATCACAATATGAATTTGTGGACTAATTGGTTGTGTTGGGATGGGTGCTGGCTCTATTTTAGCACTGATAGATTATTATAAAAAAGAAAATAATGTAAAAACCGAACAATAAAAAATCCTTAACCAATTGGTTAAGGATTTTTTATAAATTGATTTTCGATTTTTTAGAAAATTATGAAAAAGCCTCGTTTTCATTTTTTTCAATTGAAATATTCAAAGATGGGAAAGCGCAATGTGGCAGTTTGTTTTTTATATTTTTGTTAATAAATATATCTATATGCTATCTTCATTTAATTTACAGGACAGCTAAAGAAATTAAATTTTAATTTTTAAATTTTAACAAATGCTTTTATTTAAATAAAGTGGTAAGTTATTAGTGAATATATGATTATTTACTTCGTTTGAAATATATATAGATAATTCCTTGAATCTTACAAATAAAGTTATTGGAAGACTTATTTGACTTTACCTACATATAGATTATGCGAAATGTAACTAGATTGGTAAGAAACTCAATAGCCATTTTTTCATTTTTCTACATTACTTGCTCCAATTTTATAAGAATTGTCATCCAGTTTTAGATACAATATCCCCTGAAAATTATTAAGTCAAACAGAAAATTTTAATTCTAGTTTAAAATCAAATTCTTTGCCAGATTTTATTTTTTTATTTACCGCTCTTACAACATTTACAAAGTGACCTGGTCCGATATTTATTCCAGACAAACCAATAATTTTATTTTTTTCATTCATTAATGGTCCGCTAAAGTGCGCTTCTAGCGACACCATTTTTCCGGTGTCAAATCCCCCTTCTTTAGTATTGCTTTTAATTGAATTAATAAGCGAATGAACTGAGTCGCTGGCTAGGTCAACCTTTAATTTGTCTTTAATTGGTGTTGCAACATTGCCAAATTTTATCAACTGGTCAAATTTTTTTCTAGTTTTTAGTTTACTATAAAATAGAATCCTTTCATTTTGAGTTCCTATTATAGCTAAATGATTGTAGACACTACCTCCTGTCCAATTAACCGAAGCGTACAATTTAAGAAAAATATTAAGTTCGTTACCAACTCAAAAAAGTTCTATGCCAACGGTTACCCTTTCTTTGTTGTCGTGTTTGGGGTCTGAAAAAGTAGCAATCTCTTCCACCTTATCAAAACTGGTTAACTCAACAAATTCTTCATATTTTTCTAATCTTATATCCAATCCTTCCGGAGATGTTCAATGTTTTTTACCATATCGAAAATTATATCCCATTTCAAACTCAATTCCGAAATATTTATTATTTTTTAAAAATTCTTTTTTGCTTGAAGAGTCCTCAAGAACATTATGCTTATATATAATATTTATTGTTTTATGGTATACTTTATTTTTCTTAGCTTTAAAATAAACATCATCCCAATATTCATCTCTATTAGGTAAAGTAGGATTATTTGAAGAATTAACATACAGTCTATGTAATTGATATAAACCCCTATTACTGTCACAAGTTTTTTCAATATGATTTTTATCAACATTAAAATCTTCGCCCTTAAAAGCTTTGAATTTTATTTCAAATTTTTTATTTTTTTCAAGTTCTACATCAGTGAAAACCTGACTTTCAAATTCGTTTAATAACTCAAAGCTACTTTTTTTAATTTGGTCTATCATTAAATACCTTCTCTCTGTAAATGCTTTTAAAATAAAAAGAAATACAAATAATTATACTATTTAAATTAGATATTTTCAATTTAAAAAAAGTTGTCATTTCTATTAAAAATGTTAAATTAATTGCAAATAAACATCTAATAAAGCAATTATATAAACAAAATATTTTTAATTTAATTTTCTTAACCAATATAATTCAAATTAAAAATCCCTAATATAGCAGGGGAAAATCAAATTTTCCATAATCTACTATATTGGGGATTATATTAACTCAAAGAATTCGTCAAAATTTTTTTATCTTTGGGATTTATCAAATGGTATCCCCGAAGCTTTTGGCGCTTTAGATCACTTACTAAATATAACCATAACAATTAGAGAACCAACAAATGGTAAAACTTTAAATAAATCTTGGTTTGTTGCGAAAGATTCTGGAACCCCATTAATGGCTCATAAGTATTTTCCTAGCCCAAACATAATTGAAAATAGCAGCGCTGAAGGAACTATATATTTCACCCTTCATTGCCCAACAATCATAATTGCTAAAGCTAGAAAACCTCATCCCGCGGTGCTACCTCTAAATGAACCAGATATTTCCACTACAACAAACATTGCTCCAGCAAGACCGGCCAACATTCCTGAAATAATAATAGCGATGTAGCGATATTTAATAACATTAATTCCTGCCGCATCTACTGCATGTGGGTTTTCACCACACGCAGCATATCTCTTACCTATTTTTGTAAAGGTAAAAAACACTCCTGTAATTGATGCGATTAATATGGCAATAATTAAATATAAGTTAAATATATTTGCATTATTATCAAAACTAATCATTGCGTAATTTGTTGGAATTCTTGTTCCATCAGAACCCAAGGCTCCAGATGTTGCTAAATATAGTGCAATACCTTGTGCAAGAATATTAATTGCGGTACCTACAACTACTTGATTGGACTTCAATTTAATTGAAGCATAACCATGAAGAAGAGCGAATAAACCAGAAACACCCATAGCAATAACTAATGCTATAATTTGAGTTCAATTACTATTCCCTGTTGAGTTCATAAAACTTCCGGCTATGGCAAATGAAAGCGCCCCCATTGTCATGAAACCTTCAATTGAAATATTTACAACCCCGGCTCTTTCTGAAAGTGTTCCCGAAATTGAAGCAATTAGGAAAATTGCAAAAACTCCTGAAATAAATGCTATCATTGCAACTAACATTTAGTATTTCACCTCCATTTTTTTGTTAAAGCTTTCGGCTTTAATTTTTATTACTGAATCTTTATATTGTGATTTTAAAATTTTAATCTCATCTGAACTATCTTTTGATTCGCTGATTTTGCTATCAAACTTAATTTTAATTTCTTCTAGTTTCTGTTTTTCTCAGGATTCTATAATTTCGTATTCTTTTTTAACAGAATCAAGTAGTGCTCTATAATTTTCATTGTTAACCTTTATCACTTTTTTGTATGCAATTACAGATTTTTCACCAGCAATAGAAGCTTCTTGTCTAGCCGATTTTATTTCTTCATTTCTTCGCTCTTTTGCGGTTAAAAGTAAATCCTTATAATCAGTATTAATTAATTTTGTTTGATCAGCCAAGTCTTTCTCTGCATCTTCAATCCCAAATTTTTGTTTCGCATTTTGTTTTAAAATTGCATCATCCAATTTGGAATCGTTCATTTTTTCAGAAACTTTCAGGAATTTCTTGAAATCTTTTTTACTTTGTGAAATCTTATGATCTCTTTCAATTACATACTCAGTTAGCTCATCTAGTGTAGTTCCTAAAATTAGGTTGTCATTTTTAACTTTTCAATTTTTAACACCTTTAAGTCCGTTTTGTAAATATGTTTTATAACCCTCATCTCAAAGAATTTTATTTAAAATTTTAGAAGAATTTATTTTTCCTTTTAAGATTGATATTTTATCGTTGTATGGGAGACACAAAATCTCCTTCCATCCAAGAAAATCATTTTTTGATGCTTTACTTTGAATTTCAATATCAGGATTTTTTTTATAATTTTTAATAGCTTCACGCTTTTCTAATTTTATTAAACTGATTTGATTTTTATAATCGTTAATAATAGCAATATTTTTATCTATTTCAATTCGAGTTTTAAAATCGATATTTTGATATAGTTTAAATTTCAATTTCTGAATAGGAACAAATCTATAAAATACAGAATATATCGCTGCTCCGTAGATTACAGCACCGAACATTAGTGAGGCAGCCTCATTTGAAAGTCCATTAAAATCCGAGTTTCCTGTGGCCGCTGTTGCAGAACTTTTAATTACAGCCCATAAAAATGAGATAGGTATAATTCCAAAAATATTATTGAATGCAACAAGAGCAATAGAAATACCGTCGAAACCAAATGTTGGAATATCATTTTGAGCATAACTTAATTTTTTTTCTATAGAAATATAGTATATAAATGCAGCTATACCAATTAAAGCCCCAGAAATTGCTGTGGCAATAATTACAAAACTCTTGTTATTTATACCAGCATACTTCGCTGCATCCTGCTGCTTACCAACTACATTATATTTATATCCAAATGTTGTAAAGCTTAAAGCAAAGAATACAACTCCAACGCAAATGGTTGCCAAGATAATACCCAATATTCATTGGTTACCACCAATTGTAAGTCATTGATGGTTAAAAGCTTTAGTTTCTTGATTCATATTCATGAATTTAGGACTTGTTGTAAGAATTCAACGAACAAAATATCAGATTGTCCAGTTCATCATAACAGTTGTAACAACCTCGTGAATATTAAAGAAAACTTTTAGCACACCAGCAAGGGCGGAAGTTAACGCGGCTGAAAAAACAAAAATAATAAATATCACCAAAATATAGGTACCTCCAACAGTTTCAAAAGAAATGCCTGTCGATTGTTCCATTTCTGCAACTAATATTATTGAAAGTCCGGCCCCAAGAACAGCTTGACCCGATCCCCCTATATTAAACAAACCCAACTTGAAGGCCATTGCTAAACCTAAGGCTAAAATTATATAAGATGAAAAGTGATTCATCATTCGGTCCAAGTCGGACTGACCAGAACCAACCTTTCATGTACTAAAAGATACTTTAAATAGTTCAAAAAAGTATCCAATACCGTTGTAACCATTTGCAAAAATAATTATTATTCCCAATGTAATCCCGAAAAGAAGAGCTAATATAGAAGCCTTAATATAACTTAGTTTTGATTTTGTCTTTTCCGATTTTAAAGAAATTCTAATTTTTTCCCTAGTTAACCAACTATCCAACTTAAAATCCATTTAATTAGCCCCCTTTCCAGTCATCATTAGACCAATTTCTTCTCTTTTGGCACCTTTACCTGGTATTTCACCAATTTTTTTACCACCATTGAGAATAACTATTCTATCAGCCAGAGCCATTACTTCTCCCAACTCATAACTTACGAGCAAAACGGCTTTACCCTTTTCTTTCTCTAATAAAATCTCATTATGTATAAACTCAATTGATCCTACATCCAGACCACGAGTTGGTTGAAAAATAATAATTAGATCATGTTCTCTAGTTAACTCTCTGCCGACAATGGCCTTTTGCTGATTACCACCTGAAAGTTGTCTTGAGATTGCAAAACCATTTTGAGCGCCTCTTACATCAAATTTAGAAACTATTTTTTGAGCATAACTTTGAATTGAATTTCTTTTGATTAAACCAAATTTGCTAAATTCTGGATCATCAATGTTTTGTAATACCATATTCTGAATAATATCATTATCTAAGACCAAACCGTGTTTGTGTCTATCTTCTGGAATATGATTAATTTTATACTTTTGGTATCTTTTTTTAATGGAAGCTTTGGTAATATCATTTCCGTTAACTAATATTTTTCCGAAACTTACTTTTTCCAACCCAGAAATTGCTCCCACTAATTCTTGTTGTCCGTTACCTTCGACACCAGCGATTGCAACAATCTCACCGGCATTAATTTTAAGATCAAAATTTTCTAAACCTATTACTTTATGATTTGATATTTTTTTCATAGTTAGCGACTGAACGTCCAAGACAATTTTATCTTGACATGGAATATATTTATTCTTTATTTCTGCAAGTTTTCTACCAACCATTGCTTCTGCTAACTTTTCAATAGTGGTTTTACTCATATCAAAAGTTTCTATTTTTTTACCACGACGAATTACTGTTGCACTATTTGCAACTGCTTGAATTTCAGCCATTTTATGGGTGATGAAAATTATTGTCTTACCATCTTTCTGCAATTTTTGCATAACTTTTAATAATCCGCTTATTTCCTGTGGAGTAAGAACTGCTGTAGGTTCATCAAAAACAAGAATATCAGCATTTCTATATAAGATTTTTAGAATTTCTGTACGTTGTTGCATACCTACTGTTATATTTTCTACCTTTGCATCTAAATCCACTTCCAAGTTGTATTTGATCATGATGTCTCTTATTTTCTCTTTAATTTTATTTTTGTCCAAAAACAATTTGCCTTTTGTTATTTCATCACCCATTGCAATATTCATTCAAACGGGGTAAATACCCACCAGTTTAAAGTGTTGATGGACCATACCAATTCCCAACTGGTTTGCTTTAACAGGATTTGTAATAGCTTCAATTTTACCATTAATTTTTATTTCGCCTTGAGTGGGTTCATATAAACCAAATAAAATCGACATTAAAGTTGATTTTCCAGCTCCATTCTCACCAACTAGGGCATGAATTTCTCCAGTCTTTACTCTAAAGTCGATTTTATCATTTGCTATTAAGGTTTTATTAAAAATCATAGTAATAGAATCCATTTCAACCGCATATTGATTGTCATTTTTCATTATTGTGTCCTCATTGATTCTACTATGCTTTTATTATATGATATTTAAATTTATTTTTAAAGACCTGTAGCTGATTTTGCCAAACTAGCAATAAATTCTTTAGAAAAAACGTAGCTAAACTGTGTAAGATTTGTACCATCTTGGTAAGTTTCACTCAATTTTTCTCCCGGCGCTTTTAATAATTCCATTAATTTTTCTGCTTTATCAGCTGAAAATTTATTATCTTTTCCGGTTGCAATTTGACCACCAAATCAAACATCTTTTCCATCTCAGTCACCTTCAATTGGATTTCCATGTTGGTCAGTTCCCTCTATAATATCTTTATCGATTTCAATATTCTCAGATTTAAAGGCTTTACTATGAACTAGAGCAGCCCTTCCTGCACCTTCTAAGTTTTTTAGTGCACTAGTAATAAATTTATCTTTATAATTTCCGTATAAATTTGTCTGATCTACATCAGCTCCAACAACCAATGCATTTGATTTTCTATCCTTAATTACTTTTAATGTGTCTTCGGTTTGGGGACCAGCAAATGGAAATATTACATCCGCTTTACCGTCAACTATTAGTTTTGTAGAAAGAGGTGTTCCATCACCCTGAGCAAAAGTCCCACTGAAGAAGTTGTTTGCAGACATAGCGGTTGTTCCATAAAAATTTTGTGTTGGAGCAAATTCAACCTTTGCATCTTTAACATCCGTTGGTTTTTTACCTATAATGTCTAGCAAACTATTTAGCAACTCATTTTCATTTGTCTTAGAATCCTCAATTAAGTCATTCATAAACATAACAGAAGAAAAGTATCCTGCCAATGCATTTGATGTAGCAAACGGAGAATGTTCCCCACCGCCATAAGCTGTGATAACCGGTTTTAAATTATTTTTTTCAAAATTGTATAAAATCGAAGCGACTCCAGCGTAAAATCCCGAAATTTCAGCCTTAAATAGAACACCGACTACATTTTCGTAATGTTCTTCACCGCTCTTAACTGAGCTTCCGTCAAGGAAAACAACAGTTCCGGGGGCGTCACCCTCTGAATAAACTTCTGAAGCCTTAGCAATATGATTTGCATGTTGATAACCAGGCAAAATTAAGCCTTTACCTCCATTTTTACGCGAAGTTTGATACGCAGGCTCAAGATCTGTTGGAGACTTCGGTTCCAAATAAGAACTTTGTCCCTCTCTTTTTAAATCCTGTGATAAGAATTTGTTTGCTGCATTAAATGCAGATTCGTTAAATGACTTATCTTTAACTTTTCCTGTATCAGTAACGACTCAGACATCTGAATCTTTTTTTACTCCACATGCAACGACACTCATTGCCGAAGTAGTGGATAGCGCCGCAACGGCGAAAACACTTAATAATTTTTTCATATTTACCTCCATTGTTACAATTAAGAGAATTATATTAACCCTCGTAATTATTATACATAAATTTTAAAAAATATTGAAAAAATCGGAGATATTTTTTTCCAAAAAATTTCCAATGGTGATTTTTCCAATATTATAGTTTTTAAGAATTATTTGATTTTAGTTCTTTTGCAGCTATTTCACCCATTGATTTAATTGCTTCAGTGTTTAAGATTTCTTTAGCTCCGACTTTGGTAGAAATATTTTCTTGATAATAAACACTTAGTGCTAATCCTGCTGGAGACAAAATTGCAATTAAATCTTTGTAATTTTGATCGCTTATTTTATTGCTTCCCCCACTACTAAAGTCACCATCGAATCATACATTTTGCCCGTCTCAAGAACCCTCAATTTTATTACCAGATTTGTCCTTTCCGATAAATTCATCTTTCTGTTCTTTAGTAACTTTGTCTGC
Organism: Spiroplasma alleghenense; assembly: GCF_003363775.1. NCBI lineage: Bacteria > Bacillati > Mycoplasmatota > Mollicutes > Entomoplasmatales > Spiroplasmataceae > Spiroplasma > Spiroplasma alleghenense. The sequence goes on along the minus strand of NZ_CP031376.1, from coordinate 97,820 downwards.
GTAAACTTTACTATTTACTAATGCAGATTGTGTTGATTCCTCTAATTTTTTAGTAGCCGAAGTAATGAAGTAATCACTGTAATTTTTGTATAATTGAACTTGATCTGTATCTACACCAACTATATGAATACTATCTTTTCTATTGCTTTTTTTAATAGCGGCCAGGGTGTCCTCGGTTTGAGGCCCAGCTACAGGGAATATTACGTCTGCATTTTCAGAAATAAGTTTTTCCGCAGTTGTTGTTCCACCGCCTACTTCAAAAGAACCCGAAAATCAATTTTGATCTTTGTCGCTTGCTGGTGCATTCATTTGAGTTGCTACTCTAGAAGCGCCAATAAAATCAGATTCGCTTTTATCTTTATTTAAAACTTTTATTAAACTTGTTAAAACATCCGGACTTTCTTTTTTTAGACTGTTCATGAAGTCTATTGAAGCCATAAACCCACTTATAAAATTAGTTACCCCGGTTGCATTGTGAAGACCTCCGAAGGCACTTAATTTCACTTCGGCAGGTTTATCGCTTACGCTAACTTTATATAAAATTGATGCAACTCCAGAGTAGAAGCCAGACATTTCAGATTTAAACTGTATTCCAATAACATTTTTATTACCCTTATTGTCCCCGTCTAGAAATACGACACTTCCCTCTCCTGAATCTGCCATAACTTCAGAAGCGTGGTTTATGTGTTCTTGGTGCGCAAAACCAGGTAGAACCAAAGCCTTGGCTCCGTTTTTTCTAGCAGAATCATAATTTCTTTCAATTTCTGAAGTATTTTGTGGAGTTAAATGAGATATAACCATATCTTCAATGTTTAGTTGCTCTTTTATAAACTTGTTTGAACCATTATATGCTGATTCATTAAATGATTTATCATTTATCTTCCCAACATCAGACACTAGAAAAATATCTGTATATTTTTTTACTCCACAAGCGACAACGCTTGTTGCAGAAGTTGTAATCAAAGCTCCTGCTCCTATTATTGATAATAATTTTTTCATATTTCTCTTTCCCCCTACAATCTAAATATCGCATATTCAAAGGAAAAAGTCTCTGAATTTAAAATCGTTTTGTGGTATTAAAATCGTTTTTTTCAACCAAACTCTATAAACCTTGGATTTATTGATATAATTTAAAAAGAGGGCAAATTATGGATATAGGTAAATTTAGAAAAATAACAAAAAAGCCGGTTCTTTGAATTGGGGCAATAAATGTCATAATTTTGCTGATTGCTTTACCGGTTATTTTGACAATCGAATTAAGTTTAATTATGAAAATAACTATAACTAGCCAGTTTATTCTTGACTTAGTTTTGATTAACTCAGTAATTGGGGTTTTGAATTTTGGTAAAACTCCAATTGCTTTGCTATATGAAACTCACTTCGATGTTGAAGTAGATACCGATTCTGCAAAAAGCGTTGAGTTTAAGAAATCTAGATATTGTTACTGAATCACAAGCATTTTACCAATAGTAACTTTTTTTATAATAGTTTCAAGTACAACAATGGCTAACAATATAAATTTTGGAGAAGGATTTAAAGTTGCTTGAGGACCAGCATTAATTTTGGCTCTAATTAATTTCACTTTACTTTTATTAAATTTTAGTTTAACTGTTTATTTGCTAAATACCAACGAAGAAATAATAAAAACAACTCTAAGTTGAAGGAAAAAATTCAAAGAAGAAATGATTAAAGAATCCAAAGAAATAACTACAGAATTCGAAACAATTGAAGATGTTGAAGATGTTGAATAAGATAAAAAATAAAATTGCCCGTAATAAAGGGGCAATTTTATTTTTTAATAATAATTTTGTTAATATTTTTACCTAAATTATGAAATTTTGTTTCATACTCAGTAGGAATATTGTTTTTAAGCAAATTTTTATCATTATAAAGATCGTTTGTGTTCGATACCAACTTCCATTGGTTTAACTCCACCATTTCTAAAGTAAATTCATATAGTTTATCATTGTCTGTTTTAATATGAATTTCACCCCCATCAACTAAAATATTTTTATAAATATTTAAAAAAGTTGTAAAAGTGAGGCGTTTTTTAGCATGTCGTGATTTTGGTCAAGGGTCAGAAAAATTAAGGTAAATTCTTTCAACTGAATTAGTTGAAAAATATTCTTCTAATTTTTCTGCATAAGAATTTAAGAATCGCAAATTTTTTAAATCCGGATTTGTGGTCAAAGATTTCTTAACAGCAACCCCAATTACCGTGGTTTCTTTCTCCATTGCTACAAAATTAATATTTTTATTTTGACTGGCAAGATTTGTAATAAATCCACCCTTGCCGCATCCAATTTCTAAGTGGATTGGGTTTTTATTTGCATAAATTTTCTCTAAATTTAATGGTTCTTTAACTATTACAGGCAAAAGTCACCATTGGTTTTCCTTTAAAAAAGATTCTGTTCAGGGCTTATTTCTTAATCTCATTTTAAACCCCAAGGATTGGACTGTAAAATCCAAAAGCCACTCCCATAAATAATAAAGTAGTTAAAGTATCAACTATGGTTGTAATAATTGGTGAGGCAAAAATGGCCGCATCCAATTTGAAGTACTTAGCCAACATTGGAAGACTAGCTCCAATTAGCTTAGAAGTTACTATTGAGATGAACATTACAAGCGAAGTGACTAGAATAGCAGTTCAAAGTTCAGTTTGATTAATATCCCCATTGAACTGAATTGCAAAAATAATTATCATTCTAATGAAATTGAAGAAAACTACAAAAGCACCAACCATTGAAGCAACACGAAATTCTTTTCAAACAACTTTTCAGTAATCTCCCTTTTTAATTTCTTTTAAGGCAATAGCTCTAACTATCATAGTTGATGACTGGTTGGCTGCATTACTAGAAGTTGTTATTACCACAAGCAGAACAGGCAAGATAATCATTGTCATTACAAACACACTACTATTTAGTGATATTTGAGAGCCATTAACCTTAAATAACATCATTGAACCGATTATTATTAATTGCATAAAAGTGGCTGAGAGCATTAAAAAAGTTAGTCAACCTGCTCGCGATCACATCATTTTTCAAAAACCAGTATCAAAATAGCTATCTTCTAATGGTTTCATCCCCCCCATTTTGTGAATGTCTTCTGTATTTTCATCTTCAATAACATCTATAACATCGTCCACAGTGATTATTCCTACAAATTTATTTTCTGAATCTAAAACCGGTAACGTTTGGATATCATATTTTTTAAAAATATCAGCAACATCCTCTTGATCTGTTGTTGTTTGCGCATAAATCAAACGCTTGTCCATTATGGAGCTGATTAAGGCTTTTTCCTTATTGAAAACTAAGTCTTTTAATTGTAAGTAACCAACCAAGTTATCAAATTTATCAACAACAAAGAAATCTTCGTTCTCCTCGTTTATTTCGTAAAGCTCACGAATTTTTTTAATCGCCGAAGAAACCGTATCACTTTCTAGTAATTTAATATATTCAACTGACATTATTGCTCCCGCTGTCATTTCGTCATATTCAAGAATTTGGTTTACTTTTAGACGAACTTCTTTGGAGGCCACCTTTAAAACCTTGCGCACCGCTTCAGTTGATAACTCATCGATTGTATCAATTACATCATCAATGTATAAATCATTAATTAATTCTTTCAATTCAATATTAGTTAATTTTTCAACAAGAAATTCTTGAGTTTTTCGAGAAAGATAAATAAAAACATGTGATGCGTCCTCAGTTGAGAGGAGGCGAATTATTTTTAGAACAACCTCGTTATCAATTTCTGCCAGAGCTTCAGCCACATCCACAAGTGGATATGATTCACAAACCTCCTTTAATTCTTTTGTTTTGTTTTGTTTCGACAAATCGATAATCTGTTTTTCAATCTGTTTTACTTCTGTCATTTCCATTTTTTTATTCCATTCTAGTTTTATTAATCTTTTTTATTAAGCAAAAAAATTGTTTCATCTGCTAGTTGCGGCTTGGGACTTTTGCTTGATCCAATTAATTTACCCGCAATTAAGTCACATTGATATTTTTCTAATTTTTTAAAAGTTAAGTAATTATCAATACCTTTAAGAATTATTTTAGCATCAATTTTGGCCCCAATTTCTTGACATTTTACAAATATTTCCTGATACTCTTTAACTTTTCCTAATTTATTGATTATTTCTTCATCAATAAAAAGGTAGTCTGGTCGGTATGAACCAATTAATTGATAGGCAGTGTCTTTTGCTCCAAAATAAGTTAATCCTATTTTAATTCCGGCTTTTTTAATAAGTTTGATATTTTTTTTCAAAAATTCAATTGATGTTACTTCTTTGGTAATATCAAATAAAAAACACAGATCATGCTTACTTAAATTTAAACTTGATAATTTTTCAAGTAAATCATTAATTGAAAAATCCTCACTTGAGACAACCCACTGATCATAGTTAAAAAATATTTTTTTATTTTTTAGCAGCTTACGAAATTCCTTAGCGTCCTTAAGGTTTTCTAAACTTTTGAAGCGGTTAAAAAGCGATTCTAGCCCCGATTCACTAATTGTTACTAACGGTTTTTTCATTACCGAATCTGTTAATTTTAATCCCCCAACTGTAGGGCTCAAATAGAAGCCCTCTATTTCATTTCTACTCATAGAAAAAATTGGCTCAAAAATTGTTCCAAAATGGTTCAAGTCGATGATTTCGTTTAGAGCCAACATCTTTCTATTTTGATTCAATTGCGAATTGAAATCTGTTGGTTTAACAATGATTATATTATTTTCATTTTTTCTTCTAACTTTTTCTGTTTCCGAGTATCGATTGAAAGCTTGCAATTGTTCTACATCATTGCTATGAATTCCGTAAATAGAAACTGAGCCAAGCAACTTAATTGAAATAAAATAGTTATCAATTTTAAATTTAGTCTTAATTTTATTTAAAGTAATTTGAACGGCATGAAGCAAGTCGTTTTCATCTCGAATTGGCTTATTATTATTTTCATATGCATTATTAACTTTATCAAAATCAATTTCCTCTAATGGTACAAAAGCACCAAATAATTTGTATGAAGATTTAAAAAAAACTGTTCTTCCATCGTAGTCTTGAAAACTTTTATAAGCTTGTCCGGCGATATTTTGAATAATGTAATCCTTAACTCGATTATTTAATTTTTTTTCAAATTTATCAAAATTGGCAATGTAATAATTTACAAAAAGACCATACTTGATTTTGTTTTTAGTTACAAAATCTGTAATTGCCATATTAGCTCCCGATTCAAGAATGTAACGGTTTTGGTCATATGAAATAATGTTTCTTAACTTTAAGGCATGACGATATACAGCCTCAATAACGCTGAAAATTGCAAAACATAAATATCCCGTTAAAATCCAAGATGATAAAACCAGGATTCTGGTGATTCTTTCAATTGTAAAATTATCAACAAATATAAACAACATTCCCGAACTTAATACTGATAGGGAAAACACAGATCAAACTCATCAATTATTTACCTTTTGGAAGTATTTTTTGAATATCGCCATAATAATAATTACTACATAGCTGACAACCAAGATAGCTAAAACATAATTATTATTAACTGCTTGAAATAAATTTGGCATTCAATTTGGCATCACCAATATTGTGATTGTTTCAATAATAGCAGCTCCTATTGCAGCTATGAAACCAACGAAAATTATGATCAGACCCAATACTAAAACCGGAAAAAACAATGCCAAATATTGGATTTCTTGTATTGGAATCATAACTTTTACAAGTACCCCGACAAGCAAAGCAAGTCCACCAAATATTATTCCTATTATTAATAAATAATAAATTTTTATTTTCTCAAACAAATGACGAGTTAGTCCATAAATTAAAGCATATATAAAAGTAAATAGGCCTGTAAAAGCCGAGCAAACCGCTACAATTGTTCATATTGATCCAGACATTTTATACCTCGCTTTTAAATAAAATTAAAATTTAAAAAAGAAAATCAATAATCAAATTAATTGCCTTTTTTAAATTTCAAAAAAATGGTGGAGATGGCGGGAATCGAACCCGCGTCCAAAATAGTCCGGTGAAAAGTTTCTACAGTTTAGATAACTTTGGATGCGTTTCAAATAATGAAGTTATCAAAAATTAATTAAAACGTTGACAGTATAATTTCGACTCACCTTACTGTCGGTTGGCAAATCTATTGTACAAGGCTTACACAGAATTAATAATGTACAAATTATCAAACTGCGGAAATACTATAATTCTTAAGAATTATTAAGCTGCTAAAGCAACTCCAGCTGATGCGTTATTGATCATAAATGCTGGCATTTCAAAGTTTTCGCTTTCGCGTTTTTTGTTTGCATTTTTTCAAACCTAGAAGTCTTATGGTCTACCACACCACTGCAACTCTTCACCAGAGATATCCTGTCGAAACCGGGACATCCCCATAAACTAATTATATACTTTTATTTCGGTATTTAATAGCGATAAAATTAGACACGAAATAAATAATTAGTATTTGTTCAATTTTGAAATTCTTCTTTCAACATCTCTTTGTTTTATAGTTTCCCTCTTATCATAATTTTTTTTACCTTTACCCAAACCAATTTCAAGTTTTGCTAAATTGTCTTTTAGGTAAAGTCGAAGAGGTACTAAAGTTAAATTTTCCAATTGAATTCTTTTTAAAATTTTTTGTTGTTCTTTTTTATGGAGTAATAAATAACGATTTCGTTCTGGTTCTAATTTAATATTTGTTGCGAATTCGTATTTTTTAATGGACATGTTAAGGACTTCTGCTCTTCCGCGGCGAATTAAAATAAAGGCTTCATTGATTGAAACATCTTTGCTACGAATAGATTTTATTTCTGGTCCATTTAAAACCAATCCTGCTTCAAAGGTTTCTAGAATTTCGTAATTAAAATAAGCCTTTTTATTTTTTACAATAACATGTTCTCCCATTGAAATCTCCCCTTATTTTTTAATAAACATAAAGTCAATTATCCTTTTTTTAACATCAGCATTTTTAACTTTTATTCTAACTTTTTGACCTAATTTATATACTAAGTTTTGTTTACTTACCATCGTTTGCATTTTTTCATCGTAACTGAAATCTGAACCCAATTCAGTAATATGAACTAGACCTTCGACGCAATTTGGAAGTTGAACAAAAACTCCAAATTTTAAAACAGCCGAAACAATTCCATCAAATTCTTGCCCAATAAATTTTGTCATATATTCCGCCATACAAACTTTGTTAACTTCTCTTTCGGTGTTAACGCCTTTTTTTTCAGTATCATTAATTATTGTGCAAGCGCGATTAATGAAGTTTTCATTTCTAGTTAAACTTTTTGGATTTAAATCCTTATCAATTAAGTACTGTTTTAAGTATCGATGAACAATTAAATCTGAATAACGTCTAATAGGAGAAGTGAAGTGAGTATAGCATTCGCTAGCTAATCCGAAATGTCCGATATTATCAAGATTGTATTCAGCTTTTTCCATAAATCTTAATAAGGTGATATTTATTAATTCTCGTTCATCGCGGTCAGGAATTTGTTTAGATATTTCTTGAAGTGTATGACGGATATTTCTTGGATTCAACTTATCTGAATCTGTCAGTTTTGGGTTTATACCAAAGTTAGAAAGCATTCCATATCACTCTATTAAATTTTCATCTTTTGGTTTGCCGTGATCTCGATAAATAAATGGAAGTTCTTTTTTGAATACAATTTCAGCAACGCTTTCGTTGGCACTAACCATAAAGTTTTCAATTAATTTTTCACTAATTCCAACAGTTCTAGCTACAATATCAATTACATTAGAGTCGCTATCCAAAATTACTTTAGCCTCTTTAACATCAAAGTCTATTGAACCACGAATATCGCGCTCTTTTTCAATAATTTCGTGTAGCTCTCTTGCAACCATCAACATTTCTGCAATTTCTTTGGGTCTGTCAGTTTCTTTGGTTTCAAAAAATTTGTTTACTTCCTTATATGTTAATCGAGCTTTAGAATTCATGATAGATTCATAAACTTTTTTACTTACAATATTCCCCTTGCTGTCGAATTCCATTTCACAAACTAAACATAATTTATCTTCATTAGGATTCAAAGAACATACTCCGTTTGATAAAGTTTTGGGCAGCATTGGCAAAACCTTGTTTGCTAGGTAAACTGAGTTTCCTCTGTATAGAGCTTCAGAATCTAATGCAGATCTAGGTTCTACATAGTAACTAACATCTGCAATTGCAACTAAAAGTTTATAATTTCCATTTGCTAATTTTTCTACATAAATAGCATCATCTAAATCTTTCGAATCCTCACCATCAATTGTTACTAAATTTTTATCAACTATTAAATTTGTACGTCTCGTTACCTGAGCATCATTGTAGTTGATTGGCTTTGCAACCGATTCAGCATTTTTCAAAGTTTCTTTTTTAAACTCGGTTGGAACATCAAACTCATAAGCAATTGAAATAATTCGATCTACGGCTTTATTAGAATTACCGATTATTTCTACTATTTTTGTAAACATTTTTTTCTCTTTTACTTCAAGTATTTTAACTTTAATCAATTGATCAGGTTCAATTTTAAAAGCCGCCTTGTTTACCATGACAATGCGGTAGTTTTTAAATCCGTTTTCTGCTGGTATAAAATCTAAATATTTGCCATCTCATGATTTATTGATTTCCCCAATTAAAAACTTTTTAGTTCTTTTTGAAATTGCTAAAACTATCCCTTTTAAGCGACCATCATTTTCTTTTTCTAATTTATAAACAACTTCGTCATTTGTTATTGAACCAGCTAAAAAAATTGCTGGAACAAAATAGTCATTATCAGGGTCGTTAAAATCCTTGACGAATCCAAAACCTTTATCATTTATTTTTATTGTTCCTACTTTAAAGTCTTTTCCAATCAGATAAACATCACCGTTAATGGTCGTAGCAATTTTATGTTCTTCTTCTAATTGATTTAAAGAGAATTGAAATTGTTCAAAATCAGAAACTTTTAGTTTATTGGATAAATCAGAAACTTTTTGCAGGCTTTTTTGTACTAAGCTCTCCAAGATAATTTTAATCATTTCTAAATCCTCATTTTCTAATAAAAAACACTATTATTTAAGAATAGTGTTCGTAAGTATACAAATAATAATGGTTATTACAAACAAGGCAATTCCAAGAGAAAACATTCATATTGACATAGTTTTATCTAAACCGCGCTCTTTTGAGTTAGAGAACAATTCATCATTTCCCCCATTAAGTGCGCTCAATCCTGTTTGAGATTTTTTATTTTGAATTAATCCTACAGCTATCATAATTAAAGCTATTATCATAGCAAAAATTTCAAAAACCATTATTAATGTATTCTGTCATTCGTGCGCTTGCATTAAAATCACCTATTCCTTTAATTATTTTACTATAAATTTTTAAATTATGTATAATTATTTTGAGGTATATTTATGCAATTTATTGAAGCAATTTTGAAGTTTTTTGGAAGAATATTTACTGGTAATTCATTCAGAAGCAAATACAGAGTTAAAAAAATTAAGCACTTACCTAAAATTTTAAAATCAGATAAATGGCAAGTTATTGATATTCGGCCTGGAGCAAGCTTTGAAACTAGTCACTTAATAGATAGTATTAATATTGATCATCTGACATTTAAATTGAGGTATTTTAAGAAGCTTGATAGAAATAAAAAAATTTTATTAATAAACGAGGATTATAGAAGCCATCTAGAAATTTATCAAACTTTAGATAAGCGCCGAATTAAATCTTATATTCTGGTTGGAGGTTACAAAGAAGTCAGAGTAACCGGATTCTTAGACAAATACACAACATTCAAAACATCATAAAAAAAATTATTTCGCAATACGAAATAATTTTTTTAATTTTACTATTTGTTTTTATTAACGAATAGATCCTCTACTGGAACTTCTAGTCCTTGAGCAATTTTTTCAACTGCTTTAATTGATATATTACGGGTACCTCTTTCAGTATCTGAAATATAGTTTCTGTGTAAACCTGAACGGAAACTCAATTCTTCTTGAGTTATATTGGCTTTCATTCTCAATTCTTTCATGTTTTCACTTAAAATTGAAATAACGTTATCCTTTTTCATTTTTTCCCTCTTGACTATTTTTATAAATTTTTTCTATGTTTCTAAATAAATTACTTACCCCTGATTTAGAAATGGGGATATTGTTATTATTTAGTATTTCCTCTAGCTCAGAAAATGTTGCCTCGGGTCTCTCTAATCTGACATTTGCTAAAAACTTAGCTTTATCGGATAAAAATCTAAAATAACCTTTCTCTTTCAAATTTTTTATCTGCATTGCCTGTCTTTGACCGGCATCGAGAGTTTTTGCCTGGTTAGAAATATCTATATTTATCATACGATTGATATTGTTCAACATATCTCTTGAAATTCTCTGATTTTCAAACTTCATTACCGAATTAGGAGCATCTATTAACTTAAGAAAGTCTGAAACAACTGTTGATTTTTTAATATAGCTAACGAATTTTGACTTTCTTTTTATAGTCTTGAAATCAAAACCCAGTGGCTTTAGTAGTTCGTTAAAAACGCTTGTTGAAACTTCTTCTCCAAACTGCAATTCTAAATGGTAATTGCTAGTTTCCGGGGAATTAACACTTCCTACTGCAATGAAGACCCCCGAAATATAAGCCCTTAATAAACTTGTGTTATTTCTAAAGGTTTCTTCCACCTCAATTATTTTACCACTTTTATTAGTGTTGTAAATATTAAAATTAAATAAAAATTCAAAAACTTTATCTTTTAGTGTAATTTGAAAAGTTTTGCTTTTTTTAAGTTTTTGAGACTGTATAATTGATATCAAAATTTCGCCTTCATAGAAATTTTTTATAAAACTAATTATTGTTCGAGCAATTCTGTTACTAATGGTTGTTAAAATTAAACGAGATTTATTATCTGAAATAATAATCTCGCCATTATATTTTATAAAGCCGCACAGAAACGCCTTTTTTTGTTGTTCTGTGAACGTATGGGTCACAATTTCTTCTTTAACTTCTAGAGCAAAAGACACAAAATCACCTACTTAGCTTTTTGTTTTAATTTTTCAAGTTTTTCTTGAGCTTTGATTTCTTTTGATTTACGGACATTATTTTTTTTATTAGCAACTTCAGGATTGATTGACTCAACATTTTTTAAATTAATTACTTTAAAGTAGTCTTTTTCATAAGAATATCCTGTTTTTCTAAATAAATATGGCACAACAAACTGACATAAAGCCATTACTATTAATCCAATTAAACCAGTGATCCCAATAACAATAAGAGATAAAGTTTTATCATTTTGGATAAATAAGTGGTTTGATGGTCTTTGTAGTTCCAAAATAAATCTAACTAGGTTCCAAGAAAAGAAATAGGCTCCGGCTTCAACTCCTGATCTTATAACTTTTATTCTGTATGGATTGTTGGCTTCTTCTAGAGCTTGTCCCATCTTTCATCTATAAGACAAGTAACCAATTTCTTTATTACTTCGAGATTTGTCTAATCTCGACTTAACTGAATCATAATTTTTCATTCCGTAGCTTGAAATATTAAAGTAAAATAGACGATCGTATTTTCAACCACCAAAATTTGTAAATTGAAATTCACCCAATGCATTAGCAAATGTATTGAAGTATTCGTTTTTTAATTCAACATTTAGTTTAGACATTGAAATATTTTCTGGTCTTTTTTGAAATCACTTTAAGAAGTGGGGAATCACAAAAGTAATGACAGCTCAAGCAACAATTAATCAAAAAGCTTCATAAATGAATATTGGATTTAATTGGTAAAGTTGTCCGTTTTCAAGATGTATTCCATTTATTGGCGGCTTATTATTTAAGCCTATATAAACTGCTTGTGTATTTCTTGTTATAAAGTTCGGTAACCATCACAAATTAGTTTCTGAAGCCAGGCCAATTGGCGGACCCGTAATTTCATGATTAAAGAAGTTACCTCATCTACCAATTCCTTGACCTATTAAAATATTTGGAATAATCGCATCCATATAGGTTCATACAGAAACATGAGTTCTTCGACCCATAAAATAAAATATTATTATTCCTACAAATGCTCCGACAAAAACACCTCCGTGAATTGCCATACCACCCTGTCAAAATTGAAATAACCTTCATACTTCTGATGGATTGGAGAAATCAGTTTTCCCTCCGGAATTTAGCTTACCAAAGAAACTTGCCCCAAATAGCGAACAAATAACAATCGGAACGGCTCCAATTGCCAATTGAGTCAATTGAAGATCTTTTCTTCAAAATTTGTAAGCTGAAAAAAGAATTGCAGCGATTACTCCAAGAGTCATAGTGAATGCATAAACCCTAAACCAACCACCATAAACTTCTTGGATTCAACCGTCATTTCATATTTTTCAATCTCTTTCATTAAATACTCAATCGACCATTTAAAAATCCTCCATATCTAAAATTTTAGCATATTTTTGACTATTAATATGATTTTTCATAAAGTCAATTAATTTTTCTCCACTTATAAGGCGAAATGAATTGAGCAAATACCAGCAGCACAAGCGAAAATGTAGTTAAAATAGCAAATAATACCATATCCATAGCAAAAAGGTGTTTTAAAACAAGTTCAGCATCCGTTCTTCTGGTTTCTAGAACCCATCTTATAATCATATAGCCCACTAAATAAGATGAACTCACCACTCCACAATGGATAACAAAGTAGTTATCCGGGTTATTGGCTTGATAAAGATCCTTGCAATCTTGATTTCAAGTATTTCTAAATCAGTTCGTTTCTCGTTTAAGCTCTTTAATTTGTTGTCGATAACTTTGTTTGATTTCTCTGACCTTTAATTTATATTTTTTTTCTAACTCTTTTTTTTCAGTACTAGTTTTAACTTTTTTGAGTTTTTTTAAGTAACTTTGTTTATTTGAATCTAACTCATTTTTTTGTAATTGTAGAGATTTTTCAAGCTTTAACTCTTTACGCTTCAAATTAGATTGTTCGATATTTTCCAATTCTGAAAAGTAAGCGATTCTCTCATTGTCTAAAACTTTCAAATAATAAGCTTTATTCCAACTTTCCCATCAACTCAATTTAAGTTCGCTAACTTCATTATTTATTCTTTCTTTATAAACAATGGCTCTTTGGGTTTCTCAAAGTTGTAGTTCTTCTTTTTTAGCTCACTTTAATTGCTTATTAAAATTATTCGGAAATTCCTGAGGATAAATTTTTCAAGGTTTTTTTGAAAATAATCTACCCAAGTTGGCAATTAAAAATGTGATCAAGACGAACAATAATAGACAAGCGATGGATTCATATAAGAATAGTGGTTCGCGATATTCAATAAATCAAGGATCTGTTTCTAATGCTCCAGGATTTGGATTTTGAACATATCACAATTTATTGACAATTCAATCAGGCAATCATTTTTGAAGACTTTCCAAACTTGTTGGTTTTCCTAATATTTCATGATTATATAGGTTACCTCATCGCCCTATTGCTTGTCCGAGTAAAACATTTGGTAAGATACAATCAGAGTAAACTCAAGTTGATATTTGATAATGCTGAGCTCTTTTATGAAATCAGGCAAAACCCGCGGCTCCTCCAAAAATTAAACCACCAAAAATTGACATTCCTGGTTGTCAAAAATAAAATAACTCCCAAACTTTTCAGTTATTATATATGATATTAAATTTACCTAAAACACTAGCTCCAATTATTCCTGCTGGAATAACAACAAAAATTCCAATTCCCAAATCATAAAGAGGAATTTTGCGCATACGAAATTTTATCACCGAAGCAATTAAAACAGCCATTACTCCTAAAAAAATGAAAATTGGATAAATTGGCATTCATCCTCATAAATAGGGATCGTTTTGTCCTTGTTCTAGTCATTTATCAACTTGGTCTCCAGGATTTGGAATATTACTTAAAAAATTAATCATTTTGATTGGTTTTTTCAATTCGATTAGCAATTATTTTGGTTGGACTCACTCAATTGCCGCTTTCTTTAATTTTTAGTTGGGCAACAGCGGTTTCAATAATATTGGCAATATTTCTACCTGATGAAACAGGGATTCTGATATGAGGAATTTTAACACCTAGAATGTTTTTGGTATCGTATTCATTTCCTAGTCTATCAGTGTCATCAACACCATTTTCCCCAAATTTTATTAAGTCAATCACTAGTTCAATTTCAGTTTCATCTAAAATAACTTGATAGCCGTTAGTCTGAGCAATGTCAACAATCCCAATTCCGCGAACTTCAACAAGATTATTTAAAATTTCATGACTTTTACCATAAATTTTACTTGATTTTCTGATGGCCACAATACGATCATCTCCAACAAATAAATGATTTTTCTTAACCAATTCAATTGTTATTTCTGATTTTCCAATTCCTGATTTTCCCATAATCATTACGCCCTTACCGTAAATGTTGACTAAAGAACCGTGAAATTCTTCGCTTGGAGCAAAGTAATCATCATAAAAACCTAAAATTTGTTGGGTAAACTCACTTGTTGTTTGACCACTAACCTTTAATAAGGGAATCCCAAGTTTGTTGGTAGTTTTGACAAGAATATTATCATCAAACTTTTCAGTTATTATAACTGCTGGGATTTTATCTTTCAGCATTTCTAAATATTTTTTTTCTCTTTCAGCCTCTGTAAAACCGTGAATATAATTATTTTCTTTATTTGAAAATAGGACAACACGACGTTTTTGAACATCTTTTTCAACATAACCTGCTAATTCAAGACCTGCACGATTTAAACCGTAAACCTCAATTACATTATCTAAATGTTCTTTCCCCGAAATTACTTCTAATTCAAAATGGTCTACAAGATTTTTTATTTTTAGTTTATTCATTTTTACTTCTCCTTTTTTCAAAGACAATTTTCTCTTTAACATTATTTTACCAAAAAAATTAATCTTTCCACGACGAAAACATCAAACTTCATTTTCGCTTCAATCCTTAATAATTTTGACTATTACAGTAAATGACAAAAATGCAATTAGGGGGTAGACAGCAATTCCAAAAGGCAATTTTATTAACTTCGCAACAAAATGAACAAATACAGCATTACCTCAACCAATTGCATATAGCCATATTGGATTTAATACTAAAGATGTTAATGTGTAACATATTGAATAAATTAACAAAACTTTTAAGTATATAAAATTATTCTTTCGAAACAAAAATACTAATGATCCTGAAAAACCCAACAAAACTTTAATCATCATGAAGCCAAGATGAAATTGTCCAGACAAATTAATCATTGTTCCGGTTAAATCAGTGCAAATTCCCACAATTACTCCCGAAAGTGGACCAAATGTCATTCCTGTTAGAAAAATAATTCAGTCTCCTAATGCTAAAATTATAGCTCCACCAAAAAAAGGAAAACTATAACTGATAAAATTTGTTAAAACTACTGACATTGCTGTTAATAAAGAGAGGATAGCAATCACTTTGATTGTTAGACGTCTAAAATTTCATTTTTCAATTCAAAGCGCAAGCAGAAAAAAAATTAAAATTCCCATAGCAGCTCCCAAAGTAGTGAATATGTAAAACAAACTATCCCTCCGTAATAAATCATTGATAAACAATTGGTACAAAGTAGAGGCTACCACATACTAATGTGTCTTGATTATTTTTTATATTATTTTTTATTTTTTCTTTTCAGTCAATCACTTGATATTTTTTTTCAAAATTTCAGTTTTCAATTTCGTTAAACTCGGCAAAATAAATATTTTTAAAATTTTTTCGTAAGATTTTTATTTCCTTATGAAAATTTTTTTTCCAAGAACTAGCAAAAATAACTTCAAAGTTTTTAGATATTATTTTACTTGTTTTTATTAAGGCTTGGATACCTTTGACATTGTGAGCCCCATCAATAATTAATTTTGGAGATTTGTTCAGTACTGTTAATCTTCCAAATAATCCTTGATTATTAAAAATCGTTAAATCAAAATCTAATTTTAACACTTCAAACAGTTTTAAAACTAATCCTTTATTATTTTTTTGATAAGTTTTATCTTCGTAATAAATCTTTGATTGGAACAATGGCAAATCAACTTTTTGCAATTTATATTTAATAAGTTTAAAATATTTTTTATTATCAGGACTGATGACTACAAAACCCTTTTTAGCAATACCAATTTTTTGATTAATAATTTCTTTGACGTTATAACCTAAAATTTCTTCATGGTCTAATCCTACAGTGGTTAAAACCGTTGCAATTTGGTTTTCAAATAAATTTGTTGTATCAAGCACGCCCCCGATTCCAGCTTCAATCACAGCAATGTCGACTTTATTTTCAAAAAAATATCACATTGCAATCAAAGTATAAATTTCAAAAAAATTAAGTTTGTTATCGTTAATATCTTTTTCAAATTTTTTTAAAATTTTTTTAAAATTAGAATCACTGATGCATTCGTTATTTATTTGAATTCTTTCATTTTGATAAAGAAAGGCAGGAGAAATGAACAAACCAATTTTTGAATAATAAGGTTTTAAACCCTGAGAAGTAAAATAACTTGTCGAGCCCTTCCCGTTTGTGCCAACAACATTAATAACTGGATATTGGTTTTGAAAATTTTTATGTTTTTCTAAAATTTCTCTTAAATTTTTTTTACTTGCTTCTTGAAACTTAGGAATAAAATTTTCACTAACACTAATCACGTTCTAAATACTTTCTCAAATATTGCGCAGTGTAACTAGTCTCACTTTTTATTACTTGTTCTGGTGTTCCGGTTACAACAACACGGCCACCTCCAGTTCCTCCTCCAGGTCCCAAGTCAATTATATAGTCTGAAACTTTAATAAAATCTAAATTATGTTCAATTGTTAAGACAGTATTTCCCAAATCAACTAATCGATTTAAAACCGCTAACAATCTTTTAACATCATCGATATGTAAACCCGTAGTTGGTTCATCTAATAGAAATAATGTTTTACCTGTTTGTTTTTTTAGTAAAAATGTTGAGAGTTTGATTCGTTGTGCTTCTCCCCCAGATAAAGTTTTTGCATTTTGTCCTAGTTTAATATATCCTAAACCTACTTCTAAAATTGTATCAAGCTTATTTTTAATCTGAGGAATATTTTCAAAAAATACTGCAGCCTCTTCAACACTCATGCTTAGAACATCAAAGATATTTTTACCTTTAAATAGAACTTGAAGAGTTTGCTCGTTGTAACGTTTTCCATCACAAACCTCACAAACAACTTCTACACTTGGCATAAATTGCATCGAGATTGTTATAATTCCATCTCCTTGACAATTTTCACATCGTCCCCCAGGAACATTAAAACTAAATCGTCCTTTTTTATAACCACGAATTTTAGCTTCAGTGGTTTCTGTATACAAGTCTCTAATATCATCAAATACAGAAGTATAAGTTGCTGGGTTTGATTTTGGAGTTTTACCAATTGGTTCTTGAGAAACATAAATTACTTTATCAATATTTTCTAACCCTTTAATTGATTTATGAGCTCCTGGTTTGATTTGCTCATTGTGTAAAGTTTTCTTTAAACTTTTATAAATAATGTCTTCCATTAAGGTAGACTTACCACTTCCACTAACTCCCGTGATAGTAATAAATTTATTTAGCGGAATCGTTACATCAATATTTTGTAAATTATTTTCACTAGCTCCAATAATTTCAATTTTTTTCCCATTACCTCCGCGAGTATTTTTTGGTAATGGAATTGAGTCACGACCACTTAAGTATCTTCCTGTTAAAGATTTTTCATCTCTGACAATGTCTTCTACAGTTCCTTGAAAAACAATTTCTCCTCCATGAATTCCAGCACCCGGACCAATGTCAACAATTCAATCACTAGCGCGCATTGTATCTTCATCATGTTCAACCACAATTAAAGTGTTACCCAAATCACGCAAGTGCTTTAAGGTAGCAATCAATTTATCATTATCTCTTTGGTGTAAACCAATTGATGGTTCATCTAAAACGTATAAAATTCCTGTTAACTGCGAACCGATTTGTTTGGCTAGACGAATCCTTTGAGCTTCTCCCCCAGAAAGAGTGGTGGCAGTTCGTGATAAGTTCAAGTAACTTAGACCAACTTCATTTAAAAAACTAATTCTTGAAACAATTTCTTTCAAAACTAGGTTAGCAATTTTTTCTTGATTTGGATTTAATTTAATATTCAACAAGAAATCCAATTCTTCATCGATTGCTAAGTTAGTGAAATCATTTATTGAAAGATTATTTATTTTTATAGCTAAAGCAGTTGAATTAAGACGAGCCCCCTTACAAGTTTTGCAAGTTTTTGAAGCCATGAATTTAGCATATCACTTACGGCTCTCCTCAGACTTGGTTTCCATATATCTTCTTTGAATTAAGCTTGCAACCCCTTCAATATAATCAAACGACTCAAAAGTATTTCCTCCCGAAGATTTAATTTTTGATTCAATTGGTTCATCACTTCCTCAAAGAATCATTTCTTTTTGCTTTGGGGTTAACTGTTGAATTGGAGCTTCTAAATCAATGTAGTAGTGATCACATAAAATTTTAAAGCGTTGTCATTCAATATTGTCTTTGGCAATAATATTTTTATAATAAACAATTCCTCCATCTGAAATTGAAACAGTCTTATCAGGAATTATTAAATCCTGGTCGGGTTCTAAATTAATTCCTAAACCAGTACAATCAGAACAAGCTCCTTGTGGGGCATTAAATGAGAATAGTCTTGGTTCCATATCAGCAATACTAAAGCCACAAACTTTACATGAATAAATTGTTGAAAACAATTTTTCTAGCTTGTCTTTATTGGGATAGTGAACTTTAATTAGTCCGTTTGCGTATTTTAAACCAACTTCAATTGCAGAATAAATCCTTGACTTGATTTCTTCGTCGTCTTGAAAAATTAATCTATCTACAACTATATCAATGTTGTGACGGGTATTTTTATCTAAATCAATTTCTTCATCTAAATTAATTATTGCTCCATCAATCTGAACTCGAATAAATCCTTCGGCTCTTAATTTTTCTAAGCGATCCTTAAAGCTTCCTTTTTTATCGACCACAATTGGTGCTAAAATAAATACTTGCTCATCAATAGCGGTTTCCTTTTGAATTGATTCAACAACTTCTTTTATGGAAGACGCTTTAATTTCACCATGACCATTTATACAAAATGGAGTCCCCACTCTTGCATAAAGCAAACGAAGGTAATCATAAACTTCTGTTACTGTTCCTACAGTTGAACGAGGATTATGTGAAGTAGTTTTTTGATCAATTGAGATCGCTGGACTTAGTCCCTCAATTGAATCAACATCAGGTTTTTCATTACCCCCTAAAAATTGACGCGCATAAGCAGAAAGCGATTCAATATATCGGCGACGCCCTTCAGCATAAATTGTATTAAACGCTAACGAAGATTTACCACTTCCAGAAAGTCCTGTAAAAATAACTAATTTATTTTTTGGAATTTCAATTTCAACATTTTTTAAGTTATGCTCACGAGCACCTTTTACTTTAATAACATCTTTATTCATTTTATTGTCCTTCTAATTCTATTATTACATCACGGATTTGTGCAGCTTTTTCAAAATTTAATTCTTTTGCAGCGGCAATCATGTCAGCTCGTAACTGTTTAATAATTTTATCTTTTTTATCTTTTGCAGCATTCGCTTTGCGTTTGGTAATATCAATTATTTGTTTTCTAGTTGCGTCATCAATTCCAAAATCAGATATTTTTTTCAAAATAGTTTTTGGAGTTATATTGTGTTTTAAATTATAAGCTTGTTGAATTTCTCGACGTCGAGTGGTTTCATCAATTGTTTCAGCCATCGCTTTTGAAACTTGGTCGGCGTAAAAAATTACTAATCCCGAAGCGTTTCGAGCAGCTCGACCTGTTGTTTGAATTAAACTTCTTGTGTTTCGCAAAAACCCTTGCTTATCAGCATCTAAAATACAAACTAAACTAACCTCGGGTAAATCTAATCCCTCTCTTAGTAAGTTAACACCAACCACTGCTTCATAAACACCTTTACGTAAATCATTTAGAACAGTTGTTCTCTCAATAGTTTTTAATTCTGAGTGTAAGTAAGCCACCTTAATATTTCGTTCTTGCAAATAACTGGTTAGGTCTTCTGACATTCTGATTGTTAAAGTTGTAATAAAAACTCTTTCATTTTTTTCTCGACGTTTCAGAATCTCTTCGATAATATTTTCAATTTGATTTTCTGTTGGGCGAACTTCAATAATAGGATCTAGCAATCCGGTTGGTCTAATAATTTGTTGAACAAATTTATTATTCGTTAATTCCATTTCATAATCACCAGGAGTGGCTGAAGTGTAAATAACTTGCTTTAATTTATTTGAAAACTCTTCAAAATTTAAAGGACGATTATCCATGGCGCTTGGTAATCTAAATCCGTAGTCAACTAAATTTTTCTTACGACTGTAATCTGTGTTTGACATTCCACGAGTCTGAGGAATCATCATATGAGATTCATCGATTATAGTTAAAAAATCTTTTTCAAAATAATCTAACAAGGTGTATGGGGGTACTCCAGCAGGTCTAAAATCTAAATGTGCTGAGTAGTTTTCGATTCCACTAACAGTTCCAAATTCTGAAAGAGATTCTAAATCATAATTGGTTCTTTGCTCTAAACGCTGAGCCTCTAGCATTTTTCCTTCAGTTCTTAGTTCAGTTAAACGATTTTTTAATTCTTCACGAATATTTTCAATAACTGTTTTCATTTTATCTTCTGGGGTTACATAACTTGTTGCTGGAAAAATTGTTGCTAAACTCATTCTTTGAACAACTTTATTGTTATAAGGTTCTAGAGTTTCAATTGATTCAATTTCATTTCCAAACATTGAGATTCGATAAACTATTTGGTCGGTTCAACTTGGAACTATTTTTATTACATCTCCATTAGCTGAAAAAGTACCACGAACAGTTTCAATTTCATTCCTTACATAACCAGTTTTAATTAAAAATCCTAGTAATTCTTTTTTACTTAAAACTTCTCCAACTTTTAGTTCAAAGAAAACCGCTCCATACTCTTCGGGATTTTGAGAAGCATAAATAGCTGCAACCGAAGCCACAACAATAGTATCCTTTCTTAACATTAATCCGTTCATGGCGCTTAATCGCATCATATCTAGTTCTTGATTTATTTTTGCATCTTTATCAATGTACAAATCCCTTGATGGCAAATAGGCTTCTGGTTGAAAAAAGTCGAAGTTAGAAACAAAATACTCAACACGATTTTCAGGAAAGAATTCTTTTAATTCAATATAAAGTTGCATTGCTAAAGTTTTATTATGAGCTAATACCAAAGTTTGGCGATTAGTTTGATTAATTATATTAGCTATTGTAAAAGTTTTTCCTGTTCCAGTTGCCCCAAGTAGAACTTGATGCTTTTCCTTATTTTCCAAACCTTTAATAAGTTGTTTGATAGCTTCGGGTTGATCACCTGCGGGTTGGTAGTCTGTTACTAATTTAAATTTTAAGTCTTCTTTTCTCATTTTAATTTTCCGTTCTACGTGGAAAAAAACTAGAAATTGCTTCTAGTTTTTACTACACTATGTATTAACCAATCTTAACTTTTGATTGAACTTGTTCACTATCATCAACATCGTCCACATCAATTCCCTTGGTTTTAATTTTCTTTTTAACGTTTCCTGATTTATCCTCAACAACAAATTCTTTTTCTTCTTTGTCGTCTTTAACAAGGTTCGGTCCAATTCTTAAAATGACTTCTTTTTCAAAGTGAAGTTTTTGTACTTCCGCTGGGTTATCTTTAATTTTTTCTGAGTTTAATAATTTCTCAAATTTCGTAGAGATTTTTTTCTCGTCAATTTTATCTCCAATTTTTAAACCAAATTTTTTAAAGATTGCTTCCATGTCTTCTTGAGTTAATTTAACATTAACAGATTTTGAACCTTGACCGGCTTTGATTTTGTCAATTTCATCCATTAGTCCATTTAAAACCATTTCTTGGAAACTTAATTTTTTTAAAGCTTCTTCTGACTTGTCTTCTTCGGCTTTTATTCTTAATTCTGTAAAACGATTTTTTACACCTTCGCGTGTGAAGTCCTCTTTTTTAAGGCCAATTTCTTTTAAAATATCTTCAATATCATTTTCACTAATTTGAATTGTGTCGTTTGCTGGTTTAGCGCGGGCCACTTTTGGTGCATCACTATTTCTTTCCGATTCTTTAATAACTACTTGAGAAAGATTATTTATAACCTCTTCAGCAATATCAATTTTCATTTTATTAAATAGTTTTGCAGCCTCTTCGATATACTCGTGAAGTGGATTGTTTTGAGCATACTGTTGTAAATAAATTCCCGATCTTAATTTATTTGCTAAATTAATATGTCTAGTTCAGAATTTATCAAGAGATTGAAGCACAGTACGACGTTCCATTTCTTGGGCCACTTCGTTTGGCACATGACTAATTCTATCTAAGTAGAATTCCATCATTGCTTCACTAATCATTTTAGCGACCTTAAATTTTTCTTGGTGAGCAAAATCTGATTTTTTAAATGTTCCAGCTTTTACATATTCTCCATCAATTGAACTAATTAATTGTTCTGCATTGATAGTGCTCTCTCCACGAACAAGTTCTGAATTTTTTAATACCAATTCAAAAGCGGTTGTAAATTGGAAACGCTCGATAACAACTTTGATATCTTCTTGTTTTAGAATTTCATCTCTTTGAGAGTAAATCGCTTCACGGTGTTGAGCTAAAACATTATCATAATCTAAAACATTTTTTCTTTGATCAAAGTTTAATCCTTCTAATTTTTTTTGAGCATTTGTTATCGCTCTAGTAAACATTTTGGATTTAATTGCTTCATCACCTAAACGTAAAAACATTTGGCGAACTTTAGGGGCTGTAAATCGCACCATCAATTCATCTTCCATTGAAATATAGAATCTTGAATTACCCGGATCTCCTTGACGACCACTACGACCACGTAATTGGTTATCAATTCTTCGAGCTTCATTTCGTTCAACTCCGAATACAAACAATCCACCTAAAGCTTTAGTCTCGTCTGTTAATTTAATATCAGTTCCACGACCAGCCATGTTAGTCGCAAGAGTTATAGCTCCTTTTTGACCGGCTTTTTCAACGATTTCTGATTCACGATCATGGTTTTTGGCATTAATCATTTCAAATTTGATACCAGCTTTTTCTAAATATCTTTCAATTTGTTCTGATGATTCAACACTTGTTGTTCCAATTAAAACCGGACGACCCAAATCGTTTAGCTCTTTTAAATCTGCAACCATTGTTTTTAAAGCAGCATTTTTAGTCGCGAAAGTTAAGTCAATTTCGTCTTTTCTAATTACGGGTTTGTTTGTTGGTGTAACAATAACACGGGTATTATATATTTTAATGAATTCTTCTTCTTCGGTTTTGGCAGTTCCCGTCATTCCTGAAAGCTTACTATAAAGTCTGTAGAAGTTTTGGTAGGTAATTGTTGCTAAAGTTGTTGTTTCTTCTTCAATATAAACCCCTTCTTTTGCTTGTAATGCTTGTTGTAAACCGTCACTATATGAACGACCTTCCATAATACGACCAGTAAATTGGTCAATTAAAACTATTTCATTATTTTGAGAAGCATATTCAACACCTTCTTTAAAGGTAAAGTTAGCTTTCAAGGCATTCATAATTAAGTGAAATAGCTCTGTATTTTTAACATCAAATAAGTTTTTAATTGAGAAAAAAGCATTTGCCTTTGAAATTCCTTGGTCGTTTAAATATACTTGTTTAGTTTCCAAGTCAATTTCAAAATCATCGGTTTTTTTCAAGGTTTTAGCAAATTGATCTGCCGCTTGATACATGTTTGTTCGGTTTGAACTACCCCCAGAAATAATTAAAGGAGTTCGGGCCTCATCGATTAGAACTGAGTCGGCCTCATCGATAATGGCATAGTTTAGCCCTCTTTGAACTTTTAAACCAAAATTATATACCATATTATCTCTTAGGTAGTCAAATCCAATTTCTGAGTTTGTTGTATAGGTAACATCTTGAGAATAAGCGTTTCTTTTTTGGTCTTTTGTAAGGTTTCTACCGTTTAATCCCACAGTAATTCCTAAAAAATTATATACTTGACCATTTATTTCGCTATCACGTTTTGATAAGTATTCGTTAACTGTAACAATGTGGACACCTTTTCCTGAAAGTGCATTTAAATATGCAGGAAAAAGACCTGTTAAGGTTTTACCCTCACCAGTTCTCATTTCCGCAATATCACCACTGTTTAAAATAATACTTCCAATTAATTGCACTCGATAAGCTTTAAGTTTTAAAACCCTTCATGCTGCTTCACGAACAACCGCATAAGCTTCAACTAAAATATCATCTAGTTCTTCGCCCTTTTCTTGAATTCTTTCCTTAAATTCTGCGGTTTTAGCCAATAATTGCTCATCTGAAAATTTTTCATATTCAGGTTCTAAAGCAATAATCCTATCGGCGATTATCCCCATTTTCTTTATAATCGATTTATCTCTTGCCATGTTTAATCCCTGCCTTATTTATTAAAATCAATAGTAATATTTTAACAAAAAAAAAGCAAAAACTTGCTTAATCTCGGATTTTTTTAAATTTATTAACCGAACATCTTTCCGGTCTCATAGAGGTATTTTTTGTCTAAATCTTGGTTTAATTTAAGATATTTATCATCACGATTTTCTAAGTATAGTTCTCTATTCTTAATTGCTTGAATTGCCTCATTATGAGAGGCTACTTGGATAATTCTATTTTCATCGTTTAGTTGCTGATCAAATAATTGTCCAAATACAAAGTGATTGATGGCAAACTCACTTATTTGGGTTGTTGAGCCTTTTTGGTAATAACGAAAATCCGAAATCACAACTATCAAATATTTGTTTGGGTGACTTGATTTAGCCATTTCCACTGCGATACCAAATTCAGAAATCATCCCGTGATCTAAGCTGTCTAATTCAAAAATTACATACTCAGCCTTTTGTAATTGTTCATAATCAGCTTCCCAAATTACCTTAGGTGTTGGACAAACCCCCAAACCTAAGTTAGAGTCAAAATCAATTGGGTTTGCAATGTCAAAGCCTTTTAGTTCCTTACGTAAGTTAACTCCTTCTATTTTTCTTTGATTAATTTGGGCTTCATTGAACATGCTCCCAGCGTTATAAATTTTTTTCATTTTTTTCCTCTTTCATTAATTGCTAAAGACAATCATATTACAGAAAAGGTAATTATAAAACCCTGATTTGGTTATAAAACCAAATCAGGGTTTTATGAATTGTTTTTTATTAATTTGATATATAATCAATATTTGTTTATCGCACTTTTATACTTAAAAATGTTCTCTCACCTGATTGTTAATTCCATCTATAAAATCTAGAAAGCCGACACAGTACTGTGTCGGCCTTTTAAATATCATTATCTACGCTGGGGTAGCTGTTTTTTGTTTTTTATCTTTTACTTTTTTAGTATGTCTAATATCAACGGTTGAATCACGCAATAGTTTATAGTTATTGGCAATTTTTGGACGGCGATATTTTTTGAAGCGTTTTCGCAATTTATTTTCATAACTTGGATCGTTGTGACGACGAATTTGGTTTCCTGCCAGATTAATAGAGACAAAGATAACTATTGCTGGAGAAATTGTTAAGAATACAACAACTAGTCATAATTCTCACTTCAGCTCAGCAATTTTAAAGACATCTCTTACTCCAGGAACAAAAACTACAATTACATTTAATAGGAATGCTCCAATCATGGCTCCAAATAAAGCTCAGTTAGCATCTTTAACTTTTTCTTTAAAGTTTTTGTGACGTTCCTTGCGGTCTGGTCTAAATTTCATCATTCATACAAAGAAGATTGGTGAAAAGGCAATTGTAATGAATGCTGCTGTTTGTCCGGTTAAGGCTGCGTTTGGTCCCGGGAAAACATAGAATCCCATGATAAATGCTAGAATTACTGCAATCGCGGTTGAGGTGATTGTAAAAATAATTAACAACCAAATGCGGCTAAATATGGACTCATTATTTTTGATTGGTTTTAAACTCATTACATTTGGGTCTGATTTTGACATTCCAATTGGAATTGCTAAAATGGTTTCCACAATTAAGTTAAATCATAAAATGTTAATTGAGTTTAGTGGTGAAATTCCTGTGATTAAAATAATTAAAAACATTGCAATAATTTGAGGGTTGGCCCCTAAAACAAAGGCAACTGAAGTTTTAATTTTACGGTATGAATTTCTTCCTTCACTTACCCCAGAAACAATAGTACTAAAGTTGTCGTCTGCTAAGATTACGTTGGCAGCATCTTTGGCAGCTTCTGTTCCGTTCATTCCCATAGCAATTCCAACATTGGCTTTTCTTAAACTTGGAGCATCGTTAATTCCATCTCCAGTCATCGCAACTATTAAACCTTTTTCTTGTAAAATGGTTACGATTCGAGTTTTATGATCTGGATTAACTCTGGCAAAAACTGAGATTCGATCAATTTTCTTAGTTAACTCTTCATCAGTTAGTAAATCTAACTCTTCTCCAGTTAAGCCAACAAACCCTTCACGAACTAAGCCAAGTTTTTCGCCAATGGCCATCGCAGTTGCTAAGTGGTCACCAGTAATCATAACAACTCTAATTCCGGCGCGGTGTGCAATTTTTATGGCTGAAATAGCTTCTTCTCTTGGTGGATCAATCATTCCAATAATTCCTGTTAAAACCAATTTAGAAACATAGTCTTTATTTTTGAATTCATCCTCTGATAAAACCTTGAAAGCAGTTGTAATAACCCTTAGAGCTTCTGCAGACATTTTTTCAGCGTTTTCTAAAACTTGTTCTTTCATTTTTGAAGTTAGTTTAACAATTTGGTTGTCAATTACTGTGTGAGTACATTTATCTAAAATTCTATCAATAGCACCTTTTATGTAAACAACTTTTTTGTCATCAACTTGGTTAACTGTTACCATGTACTTATTATCTGATGAGAAAGGCAAGTCATCAATTCTCATATATTTATGGCGCAATGTTAAAGGATCAAATCCCATTTTAGTCATTCAGTCGTACATCGCCAATTCAGTTGGCAATCCCATACGATCTTTTTCTGAGACAATTGAATCGTTACATAAAGTAAGTGCATTAACAAAATGAATGTCACCAATGTCATCTGATACATAAGTAAAACTAGAAGCGGCTCTGGTAACTCCAACTTGGTTATATTTTGTTACAGTCATTTTATTAATTGTCAAAGTTCCGGTTTTATCAGAACAAATAACATTTACTTTTCCTAAAGTTTCAACAGCTTGAAGTTGTTTAACAATTACATTTTGTTTACTCATCTGGTTTGTTGAAACCGATAGAATAATCGACACAATTACTGTCAGTGATGCTGGAATAATTGCTATGGCCGATGAAACTGATAACAATAAGTTTTCCGATCATGAAATTCCAGTATGGTCAGCTCTGAAAACATCAATCATTATCAGAACTCCAAATAATACTAGAGCTGTAACTGTAGCAATTACTGAAACTCATTTTGTTAAACGATTCAGCTTTAATTGCAATGGAGTTTTTTGGGCTTTGGTTTCAGCAATTGATGAAGCAATTTTACCCATAGTTGATAAAGGTGCTTGAGCAACCACAATTCCTGTAGCTCTTCCTGATTGTACGAATGTTGACATGAAAACCATGTTTTTTTGTTCTGCTAGAATTGTGGTTTTTGAATCAAGTAATTCAATATTTTTAACAACTGGCATTGATTCTCCAGTTAAAGCAGATTCATCAACTGTTAAATGTGAAGAAGAAATTAATCTAATATCTGCGGGAATAAATTCTCCGGTTTGCAAAATTACAATATCTCCCGGTACTAAGTCATGGGCAGAAATTTGAATTTGTTTTCCTGATCTAATTACTGTAGCATTTGGGTTGGATAAACTCTGCAGTGCTTTAACCGAACTTCGAGCTTTTAATTCTTGAGTCATTCCTAGTAATGTA
The DNA here is from genome assembly GCF_003363775.1 of Spiroplasma alleghenense. Taxonomy (NCBI): domain Bacteria; kingdom Bacillati; phylum Mycoplasmatota; class Mollicutes; order Entomoplasmatales; family Spiroplasmataceae; genus Spiroplasma; species Spiroplasma alleghenense. The sequence continues at coordinate 69,893 of NZ_CP031376.1, read as the reverse complement.
TTAATAATAATCATTCCCAGAATTACTCCAAATTCAACCCATTCTGGATGACCCCCAGCAAAGTAAGGCGCGACCACAACTATTATGGCTGTTACAAGTAATACGATTGATAAAGGTTCAAGAAGACCCTTCAAAAATAACAAATACCAAGGTACTTGTTTTGGTTCTGGAAGTTTGTTAGGTCCTAATTTACGAAGACGCTCTTCAGCTTCATCGTTTGATAACCCCGTTGTGGTTTCGGTTTTTAATTCGATTTCGATCTCGTTAATTGATTTTTGATATCAACCTTTTTCTTGGATAGAAACTTCTTTATTTTTGTTATTGTTTTTGGCTTTGGTTGGCTTCATTTTTCTATCCCTTCATATAATTTATATCATTTGTTTCATACACATATTATAGTATAAAATTCACTCATATTATAATTAGATTATAAGTTGTTTAAAATATTATGTTTTCTCTATAAAAAGAGTAAAATAATTATGAGGTATTTATGAAGACTATCGCTAATACTATTTTTAGAGAAGATTATGAAATAAAAAAATCAAAATTCAAAGTAACAATATCTCGAGTAGACAGCAAAGCTGCTGTTGAAAAATTTTTAAAAGAAAATAGCGACCCCAAAGCTAGTCACAACTGTTTTGCTTATGTGATTAACGGGGATGTTAATATTGAACAATTCCACAATGATGGTGAACCTTCAGGAACGGCTGGAGAGCCTTTAATTAATTTAATTAAAAAAAATAATTTAAGTAACATCGTTATTTTAGTCACCAGATTTTTTGGTGGTATAAAACTTGGAGCCGGGCCGCTTATGAGGGCTTATAACTCAAGTGCAAATGATTTATTAAAAAAATGTCAGTTTATCAATTTGGTTGCTGGTTTTGAAGTTGGTATTAATTTTAAATTGGAACAAATTAAACTAGTTGATTCAATTTTAGTAAAATATGGGGTAATTTCCAAAAAGCAATTTACAGAAAATGTTAATTATATTTTTGAAACCATAAATGAGGGCTTGATAATGGAATTGAAACCATTGGTGGAAATAAACTATATTATAAACAAATTTGTTAGTCAAGTTTAGTGTAGAATATATTTGTAAGGAAGTGCATTAATAATGGAAAAGGGAGCGGTCGTGAACCAAAATCCCATACTTGTAGTAGATGGTTATCATTTACTACATAAAGGCTACTATGGTTCTTTAAAAAGAACCAAGTTGCCAAGAAACAGAGATGGGATTTTAATTAACGCGGTTTATACATTTGTCGCTAATATTAACGACTATATTAACTCGAATAAATATCATACAATTATTGTAACATTTGATGTTGGAAAAGGTTGCTGACGAAAGGAATTATATCCCGAGTACAAAGCCAAAAGAAAAGACACTCCCGAGGACCTAATTCCTCAAATGCAATTAGTAAGGGAATTTCTGACTTTCATAAATATTCCTTGATATGAGAAGGAAAACTTTGAAGGCGATGATGTAATGGGAACAATTGCTAAAATTTCCAATAGTCTTGGTTATAATGTCCATATCCTTTCCAATGATCGCGACACCTTTCAATTAATAAACGAAAAAACTTCAGTAATTTTGAAAGGCAACAAAGATGAAGATGATCAAATTATTCATAAAGAATCTGTTTTTGAAAAATATGGTTGTACCCCCAATCAGATTCCAGATCTGAAAAGCTTAATGGGTGACCCAAGCGACAATATTAAAGGTGTCCGCGGAATGCATTATACTACAGCTATTGAATTATTAAGCGAGTATCAAAATATAGAAAACATTTTTAAAAATATCGAGAACATCGACCAGAGGCAAACCGAGCGTCTTATCCGTAATAGAGATCAGATATTTTTAAATAAAAAAATTGCCACAATTCAAAAAAATTTGAAATTAGGCCATATTGATTTTAGACCTTTAAAAATTAATTACAAAAGTTATATTTATTTTTTAAAAAGAGAACGCATGTGAGCGTTTGTAAGTCGCATTGAAAATAAAATTAATGATAATCAAAATTCGCAATAATTTTAGTTGTCTTCAATTTTTATTTAATTAAGAATTTGAAAGTTTGAAACTTTCCATAAAGTTTAATAAAACTAAAAGCAGCTTTAAAAAGCTGCTTTTTTAATTATGAAATTTATTTAAGTCTGTTACCATTTTTATCAACAAGATACACTCTCTCGGTGATTACTTTAACTTGATCTTTACCAGCTTTTACAATACCGCGGTGAACATGAACATAGAATACCTTACCACCTTGGCGATAGCTTAAAGTCCCAATTTTTAAAGTCGCAACAACAGGGCTATGGTTTACAAGAAAACCCATATCTCCATCAGTGGTTTGAACGTTAACGATATCAACCAAGATATCGTCAATAAAAATACCCTCAGGAGTGATAATTTTTAATTTTGTTTTCAACTAAATCACCCTTAAACTATTTATTTTTTTTCAAACTTTTGTTTTTATTTGAAGCTTCGTTATATTTTTCCATTACTTCATGAATGCTTCCTGCATACATAAAAAATAATTCTGGTATGTTATCTACTGCTCCTGAAATGATAGTTTCAAAAGATTTAACAGTTTCAGAAATTGGAACGTATTTACCAGGACGTCCTGTAAATTTTTCTCCGACTGTAAATGGCTGACTAAGGAAGTTACGTATTTTACGAGCACGATTTACAGTAATTTTATCTTCTTCTGATAATTCCTCTAAACCTAAAATTGCAATAATAGATTGTAAATCTTTGTATTTTTGCAAAATTTGTTGAACTTCAAGTGCCACTTGATAATGTTTTTCTCCAACTATTTCTGGGTCAAGCATTCTTGAACTTGAAGCCAATGGATCAATTGCTGGATAAATCCCCAAGGCTGCAATTGAGCGATCTAAAACAATTCTGGCATCTAAGTGTGAGAAAGTAGTTGCCGGCGCTGGATCTGTTAAATCATCTGCAGGAACATAAACAGCTTGTACAGAAGTAATCGATCCATTTATGGTTGAGGTAATTCTTTCTTGTAAAGCACCCATTTCTGTTGACAGTGTTGGTTGATAACCAACCGCACTTGGCATTCTACCCAAAAGAGCCGAAACCTCACTACCCGCTTGAGTAAATCTAAAAATATTATCAATGAAAAGTAACACATCTTGATTTTTGACATCTCTAAAATACTCAGCAATTGTCAATCCGGTAAGAGCAACTCGCATACGTGCTCCCGGTGGTTCATTCATTTGACCAAAAACTAAACTGGTTTTATCTAAAACTCCAGCTTCCTTCATTTCAAAATATAAGTCGTTTCCTTCACGAGTTCTTTCACCGACTCCTGCAAATACTGAAATTCCACCATGAGCCTTAGCAATGTTATTAATTAATTCTTGAACCAAAACAGTCTTACCTACTCCAGCTCCTCCAAATAAACCAATTTTTCCACCTTTAGCAAAAGGAGTCATTAAGTCGACAACCTTAATACCAGTTTCAAGTATTTCCGCTGATGTTGTTAGTTCTTCGTAAGTTGGTGCTTGGCGATGAATTGGCATAACTTTACCTTTGATTATTGCTGGTAAATTATCGATCGGTTCTCCCAAGACGTTAAACATTCGTCCAAGAACTTCATTACCAACCGGAACTGAAATTGCAGAACCAGTATCTGTAACTTTTATTCCTCGAACAAGTCCTTCAGTTGGCCCCATAGCGATGGTTCTAACAATTTCATCCCCGATATGTTGCATTACTTCAAGAGTCAATGAATTTTCGTTGTTTTCCAATTTCAAAGCATTATAAAGACTTGGAACCTGACCTTCTTCAAATTTTACGTCTACTACAGGACCTAAAACCTGAACTATCTCACCAATTTTTATCATTTTATTACCTCCTACTTTTCGTTCTGGGCATTTGCGCCACCAACGATTTCTGTAATTTCTTGTGTAATTGCATCTTGACGTTTTCGATTATACAAAATACTTAATTCTTCGCATAGCTCACTACCATTTTTAGTAGCATTTTCCATGGCAGTACGTCGACTTGCCTGTTCGGAAACCTGAGATTCAACAATTGTTCCAAACACAATTGTATTAATATACATCATAACCGAAGCATCCAAGACTTCTTCTGCACTAGGTTCAAAAGTTGTCAAAATTTTTGGGCTTTGATCTTTTAACTCAGGCTTTTTGATTATCGGAAATAGTCTCAGTAATGTTGGTTCAAATGTAACGTTATTTATAAACTTAGTGTAGCAAATTTGAATCTCATCAAATACTTCATTGTTGTATTTAGCAAGAATTTCAGTGCTTATCTCCCTTGCTCTACTGTTTGTAAAATTAACATCAACATCTAAAATTTGATCATGAATTGTTTTCTTGTGCTCTTTAAAATAGTTTACCGCTTTTTGACCTATTGCTAGAATTTCGTCTTTGTCTTTCATTTCTTGTAAGACTTTTTTGTTTATATTTGAATTGTATCCACCAGCTAAACCTAAATTTGAATTAATTACTACCCATAAAGTTTTGCTAAATTTTTTATTTGCATCCGCTAAAAATATTGATTTTTGTGAGGAAGAAATTATCTCATTAAAAACTTGATAAACTTCAGCAACATAAATTTTAACCTCACCGATTCGTTTGGCAACACGTTTCAGTTTTGCGGTTGCAACAAGTTCCATTGCACTAGTTATTTTTCCAATATCTTTAACATTGGCAATTTCGCTTTTTAAATTACTTAAATTAGGCATAAATATCTATAGCTTTTTATATTCTTCAATTTTGCCATATTGATTTGGGTCATATTTATCTATCATTTTAATTGCACGCTTCAGCATTATTTTTATTTCTGCTTCTATGTCTTTTTCAAGCTTTTCATCAAATGCTTTAGCATCGTCAAGTCGTTTTCATAATTTTTTTCCTTCAGGAGATTTATTGAAATGATGTATTAGAGAATCTTTGAAGTAACTCATGAATTCAACTGGTAATCATTTTATTAGTCGAGATTTAATTGCTAATAAAATAATAGCTTGGTCAATTTGAGAAATTGGACGATACTGGCGTTGTTTTAGTATTTCAATAATTCTTTTACCATGTTCAAGTGTTTGTTGAGTTGATTCATCTAAATCACTACCAAATTTTGCAAAAGCTGCTAGTTCATAATATTGAGCTAATTCCAGTTTTAAAGTCCCCCCCATTTGGCGAACCGCTTTAATTTGCGCAGAAGAACCAACACGAGAAACTGATAATCCAGTATCCACAGCAGGTCTAACCCCAGATTTAAATGAAGATTCGCTTAAAAATATTTGACCATCGGTAATTGAAATAACGTTAGTTGGGATATATGCAGAAATGTCTCCTGCCTGGGTTTCAATAATTGGCAAGGCTGTAATACTTCCCCCACCAAATTCGCTTGTCACCTTTGCAGCTCTTTCTAACAATCTTGAATGTAAGTAAAATACATCTCCTGGATAAGCTTCACGGCCTGGTGCTCTACGCAATAGTAACGCCATTGTTCGATAAGCCACAGCATGTTTTGATAGGTCATCATATACCACAAGAACATCATCGCCTTGAGCCATTCATTCCTCAGCTATTGTTACTCCTGTATAAGGAGAAATGTATTGTAGCGGTGCAAGCTCACTTGCGGAAGCTGAAACTACTGTTGTAAATTCCATTGCTCCAGCCTGTTTTAATTTTTCAACTATCTGAACAACTGTTGATTCTTTTTGACCAATTGCAACATAAACACACTTAACATTTTTACCAATTTGGTTAATAATAGCATCAATTGCAATTGCGGTTTTACCAGTTTGGCGATCCCCAATTATTAATTCTCTTTGACCTTTTCCAATCGGAATAATTGCATCAATTCCTAATATTCCTGTTTCCAAAGGTTCGTTTACTGACTTTCTAGCCATTACTCCTGAAGCCATTTTTTCTACTGGGCGAAATTGTTTTGAATCAATTGGTCCTTTACCATCAATTGGTACACCGATTGCATTTACAACTCTTCCCAATAAAGCATCCCCAACTGGAGTTTCAACAACCTTACCCGAACGCTTAACAATGTCTCCTTCTTTTACAAGCGAGTCATCTCCCATTAAAACAGCACCAATTGCTCCTTCTTCAAGATTTAAAACCATTCCATAAACATTGTTTGGGAAAATAAGCAGTTCCCCCATCATGGCATTTTCCAAACCATAAAGCATTGCAACTCCATCCCCAACAGTTACAACAGTTCCGTCTTCGGTATGAACAATATCTTTACCGTAATTTTTTATTTGTTGTTCGATTACTTCGAAAATATCTTTAATGTTAATCGCCAAAATAATCACCTTACTCTCTATTGCTTATTGAAGATTTCTTGATCGCTTCTAATTTTCCTCGCAAAGAACCGTCAAAAGTGTTTCCTTTGACAATAACTTGTAAACCACCAATTAATTTGGGATCAATTTTATTTATTAAAATCACATTCTCTTGCAATTTTTTACTTATTTTTTCTTCAATTTTTTTAATTTGATCATCACTTAATTCAACAGTTGATCAAATTGTTCCATATAAAATATGTTTTTCCTCCAATAAATTTTTACGGAGTTTTTTAAAAATAGCCCGACAGTAAATAAAAGATTTTTGTCTAACTAAAATTTTTATGGCATTAATAATGTAATTTTCAAACTTAAATTTTGAAAAAACTTCATCTACGATAACTAATTTTTTATCTAAATCAATATTTGGAGTTGTTAGGATTTTAGTAATTCCTTGATTTTTTTTCAAAATTTCAATAATAATATTTGATTGCTCCATATAAGATTCAATTTTATTTTCTTTTTTGGCTATGCTAAAAAGTGCGTGGCCTCAGTTACTTATAATTGACTCATTTAAAATCATGATTAATCAACCCTATCTAAGTCGTCAATAAAACTTTCAATAATTTTTTGGTTATCTTCTTTTGTAATATTTTTCTCTAAAACTTTTTCGGCAGCTGAAAAAGCAACTCCAATAACGTTTTGTCGAATTTCTTCTTTTAAAGCATCGCGTTCATGTTCGATTGAAATTTTCGCATGGTTTTGAATGTTATTCGCCTCTCTTCGAGCACGATCTAAAATTGCCATTTTATTTGTATCAGCTTCTGTATATGCTGATTTAATAATATTTAAAGAATCATTTTTAGCATTTTTTAATAATATTTCAGCTTCTTTTTTGTCTCTGTTTGCCTTAGTTGTCTTATCGGCCGCTTCATCTAATAATGAATTAATTTTTTTACGACGTTCATCAATAGAATTACGAAAAGGTTTGTAAACCAGTTTTGCTAGTAATAAAATTAAAACTATTGTTGATAAGACGTGGGCAATAAAATTTGGAAGATTCGGAAATAGCCCGTGGGTAATTTCTGGAATCCCTGGTGTTGCTAATAAATTAATCATCATTTTCTAAACAAAGATTAATAGAAGTGAAATAATTAGAGCATAAATAGCTCCCGACTCTGCAATACCTGCTGCAAGAATCATTGTTTTTGTTATCTGACCAGACATCTCTGGATTTCTACCGATTGCTAAACAAGCACCTTGACCTGTAATTCCTTGCCCGATTCCGGCTCCTAGAACTCCCACAGCAGCGACTCCGGCTCCTAAAGATTTTAATCCAGCCCCAATGCTATCTGCATCAGCCAAAAAGAAATTTGGCAAAATTACTGAAAGTGTTAGTGCGTAATTTGTAAAAATAGTCATAAATTCTGTATGCATTTTTTTATTCTCCTAATCTAAATTAAATTTTAATTAATTTTTGTTTGTTGTTATTTTTTTGATTTTCTGTTCTTACAGAATTTCTTCGTTCTGGTTCAGGTTCTTCGTGTTCTTCTCCCATAGCTTCACCTCAATAAGATAAGGTAAGGATAACGAAAACCGCTGATTGAATCATACCATCAAAAAGGTCAAAATACATATGTAAGAATGGCCCGAAAGCTGTGGTAAATATATTTATCCCAGCCCAAAAATATGTGTATTGAGCATTTCAAGTTAAATCGTAATGTTCTGGATCTGTGTTCCAAATATCATTATTAAGTCAACCGTGTTTAACTCCATTGGTAATTCCTAATAAGGCTGATTTATCTCCACTAAATCCAGCTTGTAAACCGATAAAGAAAGAGTAGAAAAGCCCCAAAATAATACTTCCCGCTAGTAGGTTCCCAAATAAACGGAAAGCCATAGAAAGTAGCGGTACAAATTGAGTAATTAACTCTAAAGGGTTTAAGTATTTTTTAAAAAAACTTAGTTTTTGATATTTTATTCCAAAATAGTATATTCCTATAAATGTAACAAACGCCATTGAAAACGTTACTGTCAGTGAGGTCATTGCTGATTCGAATCCAAGTAATGAAAGCAAACAACCAACAAAGATGTATAAAATTATATACATTGCATATGGTGTCAGTTTACGGTATTTTTTACCCATAATGCTGACAACCAAATCTTCCACTCCTGTGATAAACATTTCGGTGATAACTAGAAATCCACTCATCTTCTCCCGGTTCTGATGGTTTCTAATCTTTACATTGTAAACAATGCAGAATATTGATATTACTATAAAAGTTAATAAAATGGAAACTAGCTGTGGTGTAAAAGCATATAAGGAGTCTTGAAGTGGACTCTTAGAACTATCTCCAGCAAGCAACATCTAACTCACTTCCTTTCTGTGACCTAGTGTTAATTAAATTTTTTAAACATTCTTATGATTAAAAAATGGATAAAAAATGCTATTAACTATTCCGATTAAAAAAGCTTCAATCGAAAATAAGTCTGGGAGTATGAGAACCAATAAGGTTACTAGCATATAAAATCCAACTCTTGATAAAAATAAGAAAACGAAAAAGTAGTGATTTTCAGTCTTTACTAATAAGTCTGCTGATATTTTTATAAAATAAATGGATAAGTAAGAGGTGAATGATCCAATTAAAAAACCTGTTATTCAGTTTCAATTTATAATACTTAGAGATACTAAAGTAATTAATGTTGTCATAGTGAATATAAAGAAACTAGTAAAAACAATTAGTAATAATTTGTTTTTAATAAATCATTTTTTAAAAGTTTGCAAAACTCACCTCATGGTGGAATTTATATTCCATCCTATTAATATTAGCACTTTGAAAATAAAAAAAATGAAATTTAACTATTTTTTTACGAAAATAATCCTATTCCATTTATTTGAGAATTAATATATATTTTTTTCCAATCGATATAAAACCTATTTTGTACCGAAAATTCTATCCCCAGCATCTCCAAGTCCTGGTTCAATGTATCCTTGTTTATTCAATTTATCATCCAAAGAAGCTGCATAAATTTCAACATCTGGGTGAGCCTCTTGGAGTTTTTTAACTCCTTCGGGAACCGAAACCAAACAGACGAACTTTACGTTTTTAGCTCCTCATTCCTTTGCAATTTCAATAGCCTTGCAAGCACTTCCCCCGGTTGCCAGCATTGGATCAACAACTATTACATAACTCTCGGCGATGTTTTCGGTTGTTTTTGCGTAATATTGAACCGGTTCTAAAGTTTCCTCATCACGATATAAACCAACATGAGCTATTCTCGCTGTTGGAATTAATTTTTGAATTCCTTCGGTCATACCCAAACCAGCTCTAATAATCGGAACTAAAACAACTGGAATATCAACTGTATATCCGACAGCTTTTTTAACTGGTGTCTTAATTTCCAACTCCTTAACTGGAATATCTCTAAAAATTTCATAAACCATTAGTTGGGCAATTTCGTTCAGATTTTCGCGAAAATCTTTCGAACTTGTTTCTTCTCTTCTCATTCTAGTTAACTTATCTAAAATTAACGGATGTTTAATTACTGTAAATGACATTTTAATTACCCCCTAATATTTAATTTTATTATAAATTGGGTACTTTTCACATAGTTTTTGCACTTTTGTTTTTAAATTATCTAAATTTGCTTCAGAATGGTCATTAAGTGCTGAAATCATAATTTGACCAACTTCTTTAAATTCTTCACCCATAAAACCCCTTGTAGTCATAGCTGCAGTTCCAATTCTTATTCCACTAGTATGGAAAGCTTTTTGAGTGTCAAACGGAATCATATTTTTATTTACAATGATACCAATTTTACCCAAAATATCTTCAGCTTGTTTTCCTGTTAGCTGGAATTGACTTATTACATCAATATTTATCAGGTGGTTATCAGTTCCTCCTGCTACAAGCCTAACTCCGCCCTTTTTTAACTCTTCTCCAAGAGTGATAGAATTTTGCACGACCGCCTTTGCGTAGTTTTTAAAATCTGAACTATCAGCTTCAATAAAAGCTTGGGCTTTTCCAGCAATCATGTTTTCTAAAGGCCCACCCTGAATTCCAGGAAATAAGGCCGAGTTAACTTTTTTAGCTATTTCTTGATCATTTGTTAAAATTAGTCCACCTCGAGCCCCTCTCAAAGTTTTGTGAGTGGTTGAAGTTACTACATCAGAATAAGGAATTGGGCTTTGATGAACACCTGCGGCAACCAAACCGGCAATATGAGCCATGTCAACCATTAATTTAGCTCCAACTTTGTCTGCGATTTCTCTAAATTTTGAAAAATCTATTTCCCTAGAATAGGCACTAGCTCCTGCCACAATTAATTTAGGCTTATATTTTATTGCTAATTTTTCAATTTCATCATAATCAAGTCTTTCAGTTTTTTTATCAACTCCATAAAAATTAAAATTATAAGTTTGGCCAGAAAAGTTTAAAGGGTAACCGTGGGTCAAGTGCCCTCCAGCATCAAGGCTCATACCCAAAACATTGTCTCCATGTTCTAGCAAAGCCATGTAGGCAGCCGCATTTGCTTGGCTACCTGAATGTGGTTGAACATTAGCAAACTTTGAATTAAAAAGTTTTTTAGCGCTTTCAATAGCTAAATTTTCAATTTTATCAATTGATTCACAACCCCCATAATAACGCTTACCGGGATACCCTTCAGCATACTTGTTTGTTGCAATACTTCCCATTACTTCTAAAACAGCTTCAGAAACATAGTTTTCTGAAGCAATTAACTCTATATGAGTTTGTTGACGCTTTAATTCCTCGTTTAAAAACTCTCTTAAATTTTTATCCACTATAGTCACACAACTTTCTTACTCTTTCTTCATGTCTGTCGCCCTCAAATTCGGTGTTGATAAAAGTATCAACCAAGGTTAAGGCTTTATGAACAGCTATAAATCTTGCTCCCAATGCTAAAACATTGGCATTATTATGTTTTCTAGCAAGTTCAGCCGCTTCTTTCTCATAGCACAAGGCAGCACGGATATTTTTTACTTTGTTAGCTGCTATAGAGATTCCTATACCGCTCCCACAAATTACAATTCCTAAACTGTCTTTATTTTTATCAACAGCCTCACCAACCATAAAACCAAAATCTGGATAGTCCACTGCAGTTTCGTTTTCCGGTCCCAAGTCCACCACCTCGTGGCCTAAATTTTTCAAAAAATCATTAATGGCTGATTTCATTTCTAAAGCTGTATGATCGCTTCCTATAAATATTTTCATAAACAATTCCTCCTCTTTTTTATAATACACCATATAGATGTGATAAAATTAATCAAATTACAAATTAAGTAGGTGCCTTATGAAAAAATACACATATTATATAAGTTGATTTTTTTTGATTTGTTTTTGACTATTTTTAATTTCAGACACAGTTTTATCAGCATTACGGCCAGCACCAAGATTTGCTGCGACTGAAAGCGGAATTTTTGAAGTGATGAATTACGGGGAAAGAATTCTAGCCAGCTTTAGTTTTTGAACTATTTGAAGTAACTATTTATTAGCGATTTTCTTTACCATTGTCTTGTCAAAACCAAACAAAGTAATAAATTTTAATTGATGAACAGTAATGACTGGGTTTATGACATTAACAATGATACTATTTTGAATGGGTCTAGCAGGGATCAAAGCGGTTGGTGAGGGATTTCAAACAAAATTTGTCAATGATTATTCCGATCCAACCAGATTAATCTATACGCTTATTCTACACTTGGTTTCACCGGGAGTTATTATAGGAATTTGAATTACTAAGTGTGGTCATCAAAAACTTGATAAATATGAATTTCAGAGATTTTATCTCTTTGCAGCAATAGCATTTTTAGTTATTTATATGATATTTGTATTAACAAGAGGAATTATAAGAACTAATAACGACAAAGATATTTATACCTCGTTTCCCTATTTCTTCTTTGCTATAACTATTGAAAAAGGATTCTCAATGCTATCAATAAGCATTACAACGATTGTTTTGGTTGTGATACTAATATTAGCTGGTTATTTCAAAATAAACAACGCTATAGCAAATAAGAAACAGGTTACAGAATTAATTAAGTTAAATTTTGTGATTCCAACCATTAAAACTAATAAGCAGGCTTCGTGAGTGTGGTGAGGAATGTCAATAATCACAAGCCTTGTAACATTAGGTTTATCAATTTACTTTATTACAACTGTTAAAAAATTTTATCAGTCAGTAACCCCAGATGATTTTAAATATAATGCGATAAATTATCTTTCTTGATTGCTATTACTTATTTTACTAATAGTTTCTGCGCTGGCTTTATTTATACTTCTATTACTTTCATTAAGATTTCCAAAACTTAAGGGTTCGATTAGCACAATCTTGATGGTTATTGGGTCAGCAACTGTATTATTTTATGGTTTAGGTTCTATCGTTTTAGCCTTATTTTTCTGAGATTTTTACTCAAGAAATATTAAGAAAGAAACTCAATCAGAAAATAAAACTCAGATTAATTCTTAGAAAAAACAAAACTAGTTCTTAAGGTTTTAACTTTGAGAACTAGTTTTTATTTTAAATCTACATTTCATTTATTCTTTTATTTTTCTGAATTGTAAAAAAATAAACTCAACCAAAAAATGGTAGCAACAATAAGACGAATCTTGATTGATTATAAAAATTTTTGGAAAAAATTGCAAGCAAAGACAATATTAATAAAACTAAAATAAGGCATAGTAAATTAATTATGTTTATTATAACTAAAAAATTTATAGCTGTATTTTCAACTGTCTCACCTTTGTTAATCATTAAATTCATTAATGGGATTGAAAAAATACTGCCTACCAAAACTATTGCGGCAAACAAAAGTAAAATTATGTAGAAGTATATTTTTTTGTTAATTTTAAAACTGCCAAAATTTAAAAAGAAAATTTTAAAAATATTTTCAAGCATTTCAGGTGGTGAATCTAAATAATTTCTAAAAAAATAAATAGCAATAAGTAAGCAAAGAGTTGATATATCAAAAGCTAGTAATAAATAATTGGTAAAATCATAATCATCACTTAAGCTCGTAAATGGTACTAATATGACCATAATTAAAACCGTAATTTCTGCTGATACAATGATACTTGGCACTAACTTATTTTTCACTTGCAAAACCCCTCTAAAATTTTTATAAAGTTAGTATCGCTCTTATTATATTTTCAAATTATTTTTTTGCAACTGATTTTTAAAATATAAATTATTTTTGAAATGTAGTATCAAAGTAAGCAGTAAATAAAAATACTCAACCAAACTGGTTGAGTATTTTTATTTATTATTTTAATATTCGTTTGCTAAACTATCTTTACCACGTTTGATAATTTCTGCGCTTCCTGTTAATCCAGTACCTGCAGGAATTAAGTTTCCTAACATGATATTTTCTTTTAGTCCTTCAAGTTTATCAATCTTACCTTTGATAATTGCTTTAACCAATACACGAGCAGTGTCTTGGAATGAAGCAGAAGATAATCATGATTCTGATTCAAGCGGCGCTTTTTTAATACCAAAGATTGTGTATTTTGCCAATGGTGGTTTTTTACCAGCCATAATAGCTGAAGTGATAACAGCTTTGTAATGTTTCACTGTCACAATTTCTCCAGGTAATAATTCAGTATCCCCTGAGTCAATAATTTTAACTTTGTTCAACATTTGTTTAACAATAATTTCGATATACTTATCTGAAATCTCAATCCCTTGTAATCGGTAAACTTTTTGAACCTCTTTTAGGATGTAGTTTTCAACATCCTCAATTCGAGCGACTTCAAGTAAATCCTTAATATTGATTGCTCCTTCAGTAAGTTTTTGACCACGCGACACAGCTTCACCAACTTTTACACGAATGATAGCTCCGTATTGAGATTTGTATTTTCTTTCATCGTTGTTTGATTTAATAATTACTGTGAAAATTCCATCTTCTTCAATTACATCTGATACAACTCCATCAATTTGTGAAATGATCGCCACACTACCTTTTGGAGTAGTAACGTCAAGAAGTTCTTTAATACGAGGTAGTCCTTGGGTAATATCATCCCCTCCGGCAACCCCTCCAGTATGGAAGGTACGCATTGTAAGTTGGGTTCCCGGTTCCCCAATTGATTGGGCAGCGATTACCCCAACTGGTTCACCAATTTCAACCAACTCACCAGTTGCTAGGTTAATTCCATAACATTTCTTACATACACCTTTTTCCATATCACAAGTTAACACAGAACGGATTTGAACGTTTTTAACACCAGCTTCAATGATGTTGTTTGCCATAATTTCATCAACAAGAGTATCTTTTTCAACAATTACATTACCATTTTTATCTTCAACATCAGCGAAAACAAAACGTCCAATTAAACGGTCTCTTAGCGGCACAATGATGTTGTCATGTTTTGTTTCAACAACGTCGCTGATTTCAAATCCTTTTGAAGGATTACAATCAACTGCTGTAATAATGATTTCTTGAGAAACGTCAACTAAACGACGAGTTAAGTAACCTGAATCGGCGGTTTTCAAGGCAATATCAGCCATCCCTTTACGAGCCCCATGGGTTGAAATAAAGTATTCTGACACTGTTAAACCTTCACGGAATGATGATTTAATTGGAATTTCTTTAATATCCCCTTTGGGGTCATTCATAAGACCACGCATACCTACAAGTTGAGTAAAGTTAGAAACATTACCCCTTGCTCCAGAATCTGCCATGACGAATACTGGGTTTTTTGGATCTTGTTTTAGAACAGATTCTAATTGTACTTGAATCTCATCTTTTACTGCTGATCAAACGTTAATTACACGACGTTTTTTCTCAGAGAAAGTTAGCATTCCCATGTTGTAGAATTCTGTAATTTTAGCAACTTTTTCGTCAGCAACTTTAAAGTCTTCATATTTGTTTTTATAAGCAACAACGTCTCCTGCCGAAATTGTTGTTCCTGATTTAGATGAATATTTAAATCCTAAATCTTTCATATTATCTAGCATTTGCGCTGTTTTTTGTGAACCATAAGTTCTAAAGTAACGGTCAATGATTGCTGATAAATCTTTTTTCTTAATTGGTTGTTCTGTTTCATAAACGTTTTCGATATATTCTGCTACATTAGTTGAATCTGAAACAATGAATTTATCAACTGTAGTTTCTGCTCCATAAATATCATTATTGTTCAATCAAGGGAATTTTTCTGTAAAGATTGCGTTAAATAAGATTTTACCTACAGTTGTTATTAAGTATCCTGATTTTTTAGTTTCAAAATGCTTTTCATCCAATGAGTTAACATCAATTGCAATAATTGAATTTAATGAGATAACTCCAGCCTCATAAGCACTACATGCTTCGGCGGGATTTGAAAATAACATTCCTTGACCTTTTTGACCTTTTTCCTCAAAAGTTACATAGTAGTTTCCTAAAATCATATCTTGAGTTGGGGTTACAATTGGTTTACCATCTTTTGGTCCTAAAATTGCTTTACTTCCTAACATTAAAACTCTAGCTTCAGCCACAGCTTCTGGAGAAATTGGTAAGTGGACCGCCATTTGGTCCCCATCAAAGTCGGCATTAAATGCAGTTGTAACTAAGGGGTGTAAACGGATCGCTTTTCCTTTAACAAGTTTAGGTTCAAAAGCTTGAATTCCTAAACGGTGTAAAGTTGGGGCACGGTTTAAAAGAACCGGACGGTCTTTGGTTACATTTTCTAAAGCTTCTCAGATTTTAACATCACCTGATTGAATCATTTTCTCAGCAACTTTAACGTTTTCTGCAAAATTATTTTCTTGTAGTCACTTAATTACAAATGGTTTAAATAAAATAATTGCCATATCACGAGGAATTCCCGCTTGGTACATTTTTAAGTCTGGTCCAATCGCAATAACTGAACGACCTGAGTAGTCAACACGTTTTCCTAATAAGTTTTGACGGAAACGACCTTGTTTTCCTTTTAAAATTGATGTTAGAGATTTTAAAGCTCTTTTATCTTTACCAGTTACTGGACGCGCTTTACGTTCGTTATCTAATAAGGCGTCAACCGCTTCTTGTAACATACGTTTTTCGTTATTTACAATAATGCTTGGCGCTCCCATTGATTTAACTTTTTTTAGACGTTCATTTCTAATGATAATACGACGGTATAAATCATTAATTTCTGAAGTTGTAAAACGACCACCATCTAATTGAATAATTGGACGGATGTCTGGTGGGATTACTGGAATAACATGTAAAATCATTCATTCTGGTCTTGAGTTTGATTTTTTTAATGAGTCTAAAACTTCAAGACGTTTCATCATTTTGTTTTGTTCAACAGTACCACGTTTTTCTTTTAGTTCTTCACGAATTTTAACAATCGCTTCATCTAAATCGATATTTTTTAATAATTCTTCAATTGCGCTTGCTCCAATACCGAATTTAGCATTTGTGTATTTTCCGATAAATCCAGCTGCCTCATCCATAGAAAATGGAATCGAAGCATTACGAAGTTCTTCAATCATTTTTTCAGCACGACGGAAACCGATTTCTTGTTTTGGATCACTTAAGTCAAAACCATCTTTGATTTCCTCTAAAGTTTTAGTTAATTTTTCTCTAGTTTTAATACTAATTTTAGTATTTCCTAAATCTAAAACTTGAGCTTTTTTAAGGTGTTTTGAAGTTCCTGGATCTAATACAATGTGTGAAACAAAGTAAACAACTTCTTCCAGTTCTTTAGTTTTTAAATCCAAAATTGCTGCAATACGACTTGGAGCAACTTTCAACATTCAAATATGAGTCACTGGTTCTTCTAGTTCAATATGACCCATACGTTCACGACGAACGATTGATTCAGTAATTTCAACTAAACAACGTTCACAAACTTTACCTTTGTTTTTTACTTTTTTATATTTACCACAGGCACATTCGTAATTTTTAGTTGGTCCAAAAATTCTTTCATCGAATAAACCATCTTTTTCTGTTTTTAAAGTTTTGTAATTAATAGTTTCGGCTTTGGTAACCTCTCCACGAGATCAAGAGCGAATCACATCAGGACTAGCCAAGTCGATTTTAATCATTCTTTTTTCATTTTTTGAATTTATCATTTATTAACTTCTCCTTACTAATCAAATAGTGACTCAGGATCAATTTCTTCATCCTCAACATCTAAACTTAAATCTTCTAGATTCATATTGTCTGATAAGTCTTCTTCTAATCTTGAAATACTACGGTTTTTATTTTTTTCTAAGAATTCAAATTCGACTTCGTCGATCATGTCATCTTCATAAGCATTAATTAGTACTTTGTTTCCTTGCTCATCAATCATGTGCATATCAAAACCAAGTCCCATTATTTCTTTTGTTAAAACGTTAAATGATTCAGGAATTCCTGGGTTTGGAATATCTTTACTTCTAACGATTGCTTCATAAGTTTTAATTCTTCCTCGGATATCATCTGATTTAATTGTTAAGATTTCTCTTAATGTGTAAGCGGCCCCATAGGCTTCCAAGGCTCAAACTTCCATCTCACCAAATCTTTGACCCCCATTTTGAGCTTTACCTCCTAATGGTTGTTGAGTAATTAAAGAGTATGGTCCAACGTTACGAGCATGTAGTTTATCATCAACCATGTGTGATAGTTTAAGCATGTACATAACCCCAACCGCGATTGGTTTATCAAAGGCTTCACCAGTTCTACCATCAATTAATTTAACCTTACCGTAATTTTGCATTCCAGCTTCAGCCATGATATCTTGTAGTTCTTCATCATTTAGTCCTTCAAAAACAGGTGTTGAAACTTTTATTCCAAGTTTTTCAGCAGCCATACCTAAGTGGATTTCTAAAACTTGTCCAATGTTCATACGAGAAGGAACCCCTTGTGGGTTTAACATAATATCTACTGGAGTTCCATCTTCCATATGAGGCATATCTTCTACTGGTAAAATTTTTGAGATAACACCTTTATTACCGTGTCGTCCCGCCATTTTATCTCCTTCTTGAATTTTACGTTTTTGAACAACAAAAACTTTAATTACTTCAAGAATATCAGCTGGTAAGTCATAACCATCAGCACGAGAGAAGCGGCGAATTGATTGAACAATTCCTTCTCCACCGTTGGGAACTCTTAATGAATTATCTTTTACGTTTCTTGATTTTTCACCAAAAATTGCGTGTAGCAATTTATCTTCTGGTGATAATTGAGTTTGAGATTTTGGAGTAACTTTACCAACTAAAATATCTCCAACCTTAACTTCTGAACCGATTGCAATAATTCCTTGTTCATCCAAGTATTTTTTACTTGCTTCAGAAATGTTTGGAATTTCTCTAGTAACTTCTTCAGCACCTTGTTTAGTTTGACGTCTTTCAATTGTATATTCATCGATGTGAATTGATGTAAAACGGTCATCAATTACAATACGTTCTGAAACAATAACGGCATCCTCATAGTTGTATCCATTTCAAGTTGTAAATGCCACAACAACGTTTTGTCCTAAGGCAAGTTCACCTTTGTCCATTGAAGGACCATCAGCTAAAATATCACCTTTTTTTACTTTGTCATTAATTTTAATTATTGGTGAGTGAGTAATAGCAGTTCCGTTGTTTGAACGAATAAAATCACTTAATACATAAGATTTAGAACCATCTTTTGTTTCTAAAACAATTTGTTTTGAATCCACGTATTTTACAATTCCGTCTTCACGAGCTACAATTGCATCTCCTGAATCTCGAGCCGCTTCAAATTCAACCCCTGTTCCAACAACTGGTGATTGAGGATTAATTAATGGCACAGCTTGACGTTGCATGTTGGCACCCATTAAGGCACGGTTAGCATCATCGTTTTCTAAGAACGGAATTAAGCTTGTTGCGATTGAAACAATTTGTTTTGGTGAAACGTCAACGTAATCAACATCCTCAGCATTAGCCATGATATCATCTCCACGATAACGAGCAACAACGTTTGAATCTAAAATAGTTCCATCTTTGTCAATTTTAATATTTGCTTGAGCAACAATGAAATCTCTTTCTTGATCAGCTGTTAAGTATTCATATTTTCCGGCAACAACTTTTTTATTTTCAACTTTTCTATATGGAGTTTCAATAAATCCATATTCGTTAATTCTTGCATAAGTTGAAAGGTTATTAATCAAACCAATATTTGGTCCCTCAGGAGTTTCAATTGGACAAATTCTACCATAGTGACTAGGGTGAACATCTCGAACTTCTAGTCCTGCACGTTCACGGCTTAGACCACCTGGTCCTAAAGCAGTTAAACGACGCTTGTTTGTTAATTCAGCAAGCGGGTTGGTTTGGTCCATGAACTGTGATAATTGTGATAAATTGAAAAATTCACCGATAATCGCAGTCAGTGGTTTATTGTTAATGATACTTGATGGTTTCATTTTGAAAGGGTTTGATGTTGAAATTTTTTCTTTAACATTTTTTTCAATACGCATCATTCCGATTCTGAATTGATTTTGTAATAATTCACCAACAGTTCTTACGCGACGGTTACCTAAGTGATCAATATCATCAACTTCACCGATTCCGTCAATTAAATTTAACGCAAATGAAAGAGTTGCAATAATATCTGGCACGTTAAGGAATTCATCACTTCTTGATTTAGTAACTCCAATAATTGCAGTTGTTTCTGTTCTTAAATCGTTGTCTTTGAAAACTCTAATTTTTTGGATTTCATTTCCCGATTCAATAGCCTCGTGGAAATTAATTTTTGAAATCATCGCTCCTTCTTCAAGAACTTTTGAAACTTGTTTTAAGACATCCTTGGTTACTTCTGTACCCATTTTGAAGGCAACATTACCTTTAGCATCAATTAGATCTTCTGCTAAAATTTTTCCTAATAAACGATTTTTAACTGCTAGTTTTTGTTGTAATTTAAAACGACCAGCCTTAGTTAAATCATATTTTCTTTTATCAAATAATAGCCCAAAAATATATTTACATGCTCCATCAGCAGTAGCAGTTTCCCCTTGACGAATTTTTTTATAAATTTCTTGAATTTGGTTTTCTCAGTCAATGCTAATTTCCCCAGTTAAATTATCTTGCTCTAAAGTGGTTTCAACCACAGTGTTGTTGTCGAAAATGCTCAAAATTTCATCTTTTTGCATTCCTAAAGATGTCAGTAAACTTGTTGCAGTTGTTTTACGTGATTTATCTATTTTAACAAATAAAGCATTTGCCAATTTATTATCAATTTGTTTTTTAACATCTGTTTCAAATTCCAATCATGTTCCACGACTTGGAATTATATCAGCTGAATAAATTGTTTCTCCATTTTTACGGTTTAATTCAGTTTTAAAGTAACTTCCCGGAGAACGAACCAATTGTGAAACCACAACTTTTTCACTTCCATTAACTACGAAAGTACCTCTATCTGTCATAAGTGGGAAATCACCAAAGAAAACTTCTCCTACCTTGTAAATATCCACATTTGCAGTTAAAATTTCACTATTATCATCTACTACTTCGATTTGGATAGTTTCACTATCCCCAGTTTTGTTTTTAACATCATAAAAATATAGATTATCAACTTTTTTTACAAAATTTACACTATTGTTTTCAGTTTTTTCTTGTAGTCAACCTTTCAAAAAGGTTTCAGTTTTACCCGAAATGTTTTCTTTTTCTATTTCAACACTTTCCATGCGAACTGTCAGAGACAAGTTAGCATATATTGGCGCTTCAAATATCTTTGATTCTTCTTTCGCTCTTGCAACAGGAATTCTGGGTGCCTTAAATTCCCAGTCCTTTAAACTTAATACAATTTCACCATCATTTGAAACAACGGGGAAAACTTCTTGAAAAACTTCATCAATTCCCTTCTTTTGGAATCAATCAAAAGTATCAATTTGTAATTCAATTAGGTTTGGTAGTGGTAAATCACCTGAAACTTTTGTGTAATCCCTTCTCTTAACGGCTTGATTTATTTTTTTAACAGTATAGCTCATTCAATATTCCTCCAATTTAAAGCAAAATCTACGCAATAACAATTTTAAGTTATATTCAGTCAAAAGTCAATAGTAAAAAGTCTTTTTTGTAAAATATTCAATATAATTTTTATGTGAAATTAAACAAATAATAACTAAGTTATTTTTTATTTTTTAATTTATTCAATAACAAAAACCGCTAGCGGCTTAATTGCTTTTAGCGGTTTTATGATTGATTTGATAATTTGAAATAATTATTAAACTATATTCTTTTGCTTTCTAGGAAATCTAAAATTTCATCCTCACTGCTAAATACAAATGATTTAATCTTGTCATTCACTTTATAAAAATATACTCTACTGTACTCGGTTTTCTTTGTTGCTTGATTTGTAGCAAAAAGACTAGTCTTTATAGCATCTAGTGCATCTTTGATATCGCCATAGTAGACATCTTTATTATCATTTGGATTTTTAAACCCATAAACATAACCGAAGCTAACTTGCTTTGTGGGTTTGGATTGAATAAATCTGGCATGTGCATTTTCTTGAATTTCATTTTTACTGTAGTAACCAAACTCAGGATTCAGATAACCAAAAAGTCTATCAACTAAAAGATCATTAGATTCTTTTACAAGGTTATCATAGCCGTAAATATTTATATTTTGGTAATTTAAAACAAGAGGTGGATTTTGTTCAAAGTATTTATTTTTTAATTCAATTTCACTTTCAGATAGTAGCTCGCCCTTAAAATCAGAGGCAATTGGATTATCACTTGCGAAATAGTATTTTTTGAAATCATCAAATCCGACATAGTCAAATAATGGGTTCTCTGGTCCTAAGATTTCAAAATATTTATCTAAATATTTATAATTATTTTTACTCAAAGCTAGTAGACCGTCATAAATTTCAAAATCATCAATTGAGTTGTTTTGTATTACATTTTTTTGCTCTGATGATAAAAATTCAGAAATTTGAAGAAGCAGAATGGCAATTAACATATTTGAAGAAAAATCCTCTTGTTCTTGCGAATTTCTAAATGAAGCTGATTTTAAAGAAACATCTAAACCATTTTTTTCTATGTACTTTTTTTCCAATAATGGTAGGTAGTTGTAATAATGAAATTCATCATTTTCATTATTATCATTTTTAGGTAAAAGTTTTGTCTTTATTCCGACAATATCTCAATCTGGTTTATATCACGATGTCTTAAGTTTTTGAAATAGGAAATTGTTATAAAAGTCTTCAAAAATTTTATCAAAGTCGCTTTCTACATCCGAAGTTCACTTAAATATAGATTTACCCTCTAATTCACTATTTTCGTAACTTGCAAACGACGAATTATTTCTTTTGTCTTGATTGAACAAATAAACAAATCTGTTCTTCTCGCCATTTAAAATACAATTAAAATAGTTTAGCTCAAATTTTTTCATTCACTCTGGTAGATTTTCTTTTTTTACAAGAAAATTTTTTTTAACAGCCTCTTTAATTGCTGGTTTTAAACTATCTTTGGTACCCCAAATATAAGGTTGGTCCAACTCGATTAAAGGAGAATTAAATATGACATAACCTTCCATACCCAAAGATTTTAATAATTTATTGTCAGTAGCGCTATTAGCATTATAATATCTGTCCTTATATTTATAAAATTTAACTTCATGCGGGTGGATGTTTTCATTGAAAAAATCTTCTAATGCCAACTCCCTTGTTTTATGCCACTTTTTAGAATCAATACTATAGTTTTCTTTTCAAGTTAAATTGGATGTGTAACTTTTCATGGCCTCCCTGTACTTAGCGTCATAACTTCCATCAATATTTTTATATAGCTCTTTGTAATTTTCGATTTTACCGTCTGCATTTTTCAAACTGTCATTGTTGATTGGTCCCCCATGTGAATACTTGTACTTATCTGTAGCTTGCATTTGAAATATATAATTATTTTCAATTAGATAATTATCAAAAGCGGGTTCTGAGTCAAACTTCATGCCATTAAATTCAATTGCTTCGCGAGAATCCACTAGGTGAGATTTGTTAAATATGTCCTCGGCTTGGATTTTTGGGGCAGGAATTGTTCTAACTATCGGAGCACTTACGACCAAAATAGGCAAAGAAGAAATCACCATTCTTAATAATATATTTTTCATACTTACCTCCTTTAAACTTTGATTATTTGTTTTGAAATATAGCTTTCTAAATTACTAATATCTTTAAAAATATTACCTTTGTATGTGACAAAATTTTTTTCAGAGTTATAAATTCCTGAATCTATTTTTGAATTCCTAATTATAAAGTATTTAGCATCTTCATAGGTTCTAAAGTTTCTCAGTTTGCCCTTAAAGAAAACTTGATAAAAATCCGAACTGACACTGATGTTGTTTTCTGATTCATCATAAACAGGATTAGCTATCAGGTCTGTTGATAAAACTTCTTTTGATTCACAAAGTATTTTTTCAATATAATATTTGTTGGCTTCTAAAAGATCCCGCTTTTCGCCCAAGGGTATTTTTTTAAGATTTTCATTATAAGGAACATAAACGGTTTCGAAATTCGACTTTTCAAGATTATTATTTAAACTTTCAAGAGCTGATTTTTTTGTATTAAAATAGCGACCAAATCCATCAGTAAAGGTTTCCATCGGGTTATTTTTATATTTATAATCAAAAGTATCGTTAATGTAACTCTCAATTTGTTTATCTGAATAGTCCTTACCCTTATTTTCTATATCCCTGCTAGGAAAGTCTGACTGCCCGTTAACCAATTTAACTTTTATCTCCTTAAATTTTTCAGGATATTTTACCATATATATTTTTAGCGCCTCAATTGCTCTTTGCTTTGTATCGTAAATTGTGTTTAAAAATAATCAGCCTCCTTGAGGTCCTCTAATTTCATTACTGTCAATTACTTTTATTGGATTAATAAAATTTGAAGCAACCTGGTTACCAAGGGAGATATTTATTATAGGAATTTTAAATCCCGTTGCTTTGTAATAAAGTATTTGATTGTCACCAAAATCTAATTGTAATAATTTATTTTCTACAGGCGACAATACGCTTGTCAATTTCCATACATCACTTAAGAAACTCAATTCAGGAATTTTGGCAACTGAACCAACACCCCCAACGGTTTCAGCAAAACTGTCAACTGATTTTTGTAAATTATTTACAAAATCTATTTCCGACTCATCTTCTTTCTTTCTCAAAACTCCGGGCTGCAAAATTAAATTAATAAAATCAAAACTAAAGAATTTATTATTAACACTAATTTCCTTAAATGCTTTAGCAGAATCATAGTTCATATTTTTTGTAAAAATGTTGCCAATTATTTCGTTGATAAGATTGTTGAATTTTTCCAATTCTTCTTCCTTATCATAATTTCTTGTAACCGCCACTTCTTCCAAAATTTTTTTTAAGAAGATTAAAGATTTTAATTCATTTTTAACGCCCTTAATTTTCGAAAGCATTTCCTCATTTTTTTTAATACTAAAGTTAGCATCAAATTCCGGTGATTCTAATGGTAGGTCAGACACAGAGTCAAAAACTTCTCTAAATTCTTCGTACTTACTTTCGTTATTTTGAAATAAATCATTTTTAATATTTCAAGATTCCGGTTTCTTACTTGAAAAAACGTCGATAATTGTTTTGAAGAATTTGCTTAACGCCAATGTATTTCAAAAAACAGGACTTATTGATTGTTGATCAATCACCCTTCATTCTTTGAGCTTGTCTTTCATAGTTTCCAAAGAAGCATCTTTTCAAATTAAAGTGTCTCCATAAAAATTGTCATAATCTTGATTTATTTCTAGTAAAAAAGCGTTTTTAGAGTTTTGACTTTGTCTTATCATTGAGTCAATATATTTTTGAATTTTGTAGTCCGGCAGCCCTTCCATATTAGACGCAATACCATCATCTCACTCAAACCCATCAAAATTAAATTGTCTAAAAGTATTGTTTCTAATTTTTTGCATGATCCTTTCTTTGACGAGGCATTTTCCAAGTCCCCCATCATAACACTGGGTTTTAGTATCAACCTTTAATTTTTGAATCTTTTCATTATATAAATAATTTTTTATTTCATATTCATGTTTAAAATAATTCTTATTATTTATACTGTCTTCAGAAACAAATCACGTTGTCCCGCTTAAGTAGCTCTCGATAGCTTGCTTCTTATCTTGAACAGCTCTTCCTAAGGCGTCTTTATAAACTGTAACTATTCTTGCATCATCCCCAATTGGTAAATGGGAGATAATTTCGTTATCCTCAAGAGTTTGGGCACTATCCAAATTTTTTAAAGTAAATTTTTTGGTAATAGGAAATTCCTTGATAATTTCGTTATACATTTTATCAATTTCTAAGTCGCTGTATAAAACATCTTTATATGTTGAAAAGCTTGATTCGTTGTCATCATAAATCTCAGTATCCTTTCAAACCTGATTGAAGACATCTTCTCTAGAATCATAAAAACTACCATTGTAATAAAATTTTTCATCTTTTTGGCAAGCAACAACTGTGCTAACACTGGTTGAAACTACAAAAAATGAACTAAGTAAAATCAGTAATTTTTTCATTTTAACTCCTTCCTGATTTTTAGTGATTTATAAAAATCTAAATTCATAATGAAGTCAGTTAACTTTTTGTCTCAGTTCTTCGCTTTCCACTTCAATAGCATTATTGCACAGATTTTCAAAAAATGATTATTTTCTTTAATTTATTTTTTATAAATTGACTAATGTTAAAAATATTTAAAATAATTTAGAAAAAATAAATAAAAAACTCCATGACAAGCATGGAGTGTGTAATAGAATAAAAAAACTTATTCTATTACTTGACAGAATAAGTTCACTTGAATTTTTCAAAGCGTTTTTTTAATTTTTTGGTTCTTGGTAAAGAGCCGCAGTTTTATCCTTAATATTATAAATTTTGTTAAATTGTTTTAATAGAACTCCGACCAGAGGACCAGTTAAGAAAATAAAGAATACGGTTCCAAAGTATAGATAATTCCCTAAGAAAGCTAATTTTAAATCACTGCTTCAGTTTATGAAAATTAACAAGATTAATCCAGGAACTATTAGTAAGAAGTCCCATAGAATTCTTGAAGCTTGGTATGACATTTTTGTTAACTTTCTGAATTCTTCTGCAATTGAGTTATAAACTCCTGGCATTATTCCACAATACACCATTAAGGCAATTGATAGACAGTAAATTAAGAATGCACTTATGAATACCACAAATCTCAATATCTTCACTGCGTTTTCTGAGTAACCAGCAAACATAGATTCATCTATATACAACATCTGCATTTTAACCCCTAATGGAATAATGAATAACGAGATGATATCCCCAATCACAAATAAAATATATCAATAAATTTTTTGTACGTTACGATTTTTTTTATAATCAATTGCTACATTGATAGATCCCATAATAACAGTAATAACCATCATTATTACATAAAATAATAATAAATATGTTGAATAAGATGTTAAGTCAATTTCTCCATTAGGGCGAATCCCTCCGTCACTGAAGGCTCCCAAAAAGTTAAAAATGGTAAAATCGATTTGGCTTGCTCCAACCGAGGTTGGGGTATATAGCGCGATTGATAGTGTAAATAAAAATCAGCCCAGAACAAAAATTCCAAATCTGCTTAATAATATTTTTCACTCTGTTTTAATGATTTTATTGAAATCATTTATAAACTGTTTCATAGATTTTATTTCTCCTTTAATATTCTAAAGTCTCTTTTTGATAAATTTTCTAGGTTATCAGTAATTTTTTGTGAATCCCAGTCTCATCATGAAATTTGATTTAACTGTTTAATTTCTTCTTCATTAAATCTAAATGAAATTATTTTAGCGGGATTTCCTCCGACCACAGCGTAGTCAGGAACATCTTTGGTAACCAAAGCCTCGGCTCCAATTACAGCTCCATTTCCAATTTTAACTCCTGGCAAAATCGTGCAATTGTAACCAAATCAAACGTCATTTCCCACAACAGTATCACCCTTATTGGTTTTAAATCCTGGTTGTTCTTCTCATCCATTTCACATAATAAAGAATGGATAAGTAGAGATTCTATCGGTGTCATGATTTGCTCCATTCATAATAAATTTAGTCTTATAACCAATCTGGCAAAATTTGCCAATTATCAATTTATCACCAATAAATGGGAAGTGGTATAAAATATTTTTATTTTGAAAGTCTACTAAATCTTGGGGATCATCAAGGGAAGCATAATAGGTGTAATCTCCGATTTCAATATTTTGGTTGCTAATATAGTTCTTTAAAAAATCGGTTGCTAAATACTTGTTCAATTTTTTATTCGGATCGGGTCCGGTTTTATTTTTACTCATAAAATAACCTCTTTTATTAAAAAACTCACCAATGTAAAAAGGCGAGTTTTTATTATTTTAGATCAACAGACGCTCCTGCGGCCATTAATTCTTCTTTCATTTTTTCTGCATCTTCAACTTTTACGTTTTCTTTAATAGTTACTGGTAATTCTCCATCAACTAATTTTTTAGCATCCATTAGTCCTAAACCAGTTAATTCTTTAACTACTTTAATTACTTGAACTTTTTGTGCTCCTGCATTTGTTAATAAAACGTTTACTTCTGTTGGCGCTGCTGCTCCTGCTGCTCCTGCTGCTGGTGCTGCTACTGCTGCTGCAGCTACTACCCCGAAGTGGTCTTCGATTGCTTTAACTAAATCATTTAATTCAGCTAGCTTCATTTCTTCTAAAGCTTTAATAATATCATCTTTTGTGATTGCCATTTTTTTGTTCTCCTGTTTCTTTTAATTAATAAGCTATTGTACTTTTGGTTTGTTTTATTCTGCTTTGGTTTTTGCGATTTCTTTTGTTAATAACATGAATTGACGCAATGGGTAGATCAGTGAAGATGCAAACATTGAGTATAATTCTTCTTTTGATGGTAGTGAAGCAAGTTCATTTACAGCCGCTGTGTCTAAAACTTGGCCTTCATAGATTCCTGCTTTTAGTTTTAAGTTAGGGAATTTTTTACTAAATTCGTCAACTAGTTTTGCTGGTGCAATTGATTCTTCATCTGAAAAAATATAAATATTTTGACCTGTTAAGAATGTTGCAAGTCCTTCGATTTTCAACTCTTCAACCGCTCTTGTGAATAATGAGTCTTTATATACTTTAATAAAGATATTTTTTTCTAAAGCAGCTTTTCTAAGTTCTGTAATTTCAGCAACGCTGATTTTTTTGTATTCAGCAATTACCATACCTTGTTGACTTTTAATTTTTCCAACGATTTCTTGTACTACTTCATTCTTTTTAGCATGAGCCGGACGTGATTGTTTTTCCAATGTATATTCCTCCTTAATATTTAAATAAAAAACCTCGGTAAACCGAGGCAAAATAAAACATAATTTATGTTTTCATTCCTCGGCAACGAATTAAGGGTAAAACCCAGTTGCTTTCTTTGGTACGAATAGCATTTATATTTTAACACAATTTAAATCTAAATAGCAATTTTTAACAAAATAACTTTACTTTATTTTTATGAAGTCACCAATTTCAAAAACGTTCGAAATAACATGATTTGCCTCTTTTAATACATTTGGTTTTGAATTTTTCATAGCAAACGAATTATTAGTAAATCTCAACATTTCTATATCGTTTTCTCCATCTCCTGAAGTTATTACATCTTTAATATTGATATTATGATTTTGCATAATATACTCAATACCAAAAGCCTTAGATACATTTTTGTTAACTATTTCCAATACATTTGTGTGGGTTTTTATTGCCTTGAAGTTGTGTTTTGTGCCATTTACTTCTTCTTGGATTTTTATTAGTTCAGCTTCTAAACCGTAAAAATAAATAATATTTATGTCTGGTGAGTTAAGTATTTCGTTAGTTCCCTGTTCATGATTATTTTCTAAAGGGATCGTACCGATGAAAAAGGGGTTTTCATTTATTTCTTTAATGTAAACTGCGTTAAAATCTTTTCTTATATCCAAGTCGCAGTAGCCAGTTATTAAGTGCTTGTTACTTTCAAGAATCTCTAAAATTTCCTTACGTTCATCTAATTTAATTGGCAAATTCTGAATTAAATTATCATCACTGTCATAAAGCGCAGCTCCGTTGCAAGCTACAATGTAATCATAATTTAAGTTTGATTTTGATAATACGTTTTTAATTTCTTTGTGTAATCGACCACTTGCAATAGCAAATTGGTTCCCTGCGTCTATAAATTCATTAATAAACTTTAAATCTCTTTTATCAATTGAGTCATCATGGTTTAGATTAATTGTCCCATCATAATCAGAAAATCATCATTTCATATTTTTTACCTCTTAAAATTATTATACCTTTTAGCAATGAAATTATTTAGATTTTTTCTTCTTTCACTGCATCTCGATTTCCTTTTCCAAGGTCTCTTCATCAACATATTCCTCAATTATTTCAAAACCATGTCTTAAATAAAAATTGATTGCCTTCTGATTTTTATTGTAGACTTTCAGTTTTAAGTTATTATATTTTTTAAATACGTAATCTAAAAGTTGACTTCCAACCCCAATTGACTGAAATTGTTTTTTTACAAAAATTCCAGCAACATAATTTTTAGCAACTCCAATAAATCCGACTATTTCAGATTTATCAATAAATACAAACACCTTAGCTTTTGGAATTAATTTTTTGACAATATCGTAATTTTGATTTCAATATTTCTCTTCAATGTAACTATGGGTTTTTAAATTTGTTTGAAGCCAAATGGACATCACTTGATCTATATCATTTTTAATAAATTTTCTTATCATGTTAATTTCCTCTTTAAGTAAAAAAGCCTCAAAACATGAGGCTTTTTTATTGAATGGTTTTCTGTTTAATTTTAAAATTAATATTTTTATACTTCAATTGCAACTTTAATACCCGGCCCCATTGTAGTCGAAATTACGATATTTTTTATGTAATTTCCTTTAACTGCATTTGGTTTAGCTTTTTTAATTGCATCAAAGATTGCGTTATAGTTTTGAACAATTTGTTCTTCTTTAAATGATGCCTTACCAAGAATTGCATGAACATTTCCTTCTTTGTCAGTTCTGTATTCAATTTTTCCTTTTTTAACATCATCTAATGCTTTTTTTACATCTACTGTTACTGTACCAGTTTTTGGGTTTGGCATTAAACCTTTTGGCCCAAGAACTTTACCTATTTTACCAAGTTCAGCCATCATTTCTGGTGTTGCAATAATTACATCAAAATCAAATCAATTTTCTTTTTGAATTTTTTGAATCAAGTCAACTCCACCAACGAAATCTGCTCCGCCCTCTTCAGCTTCTTTTGTTTTAGTGTTAGTTAAAACTAAAACTTTTTGGGTTTTTCCAGTACCTGCTGGTAAAACTAAAGCACCTCGGATTTGTTGATCAGCATGTCTTGGGTCAACATTTAAATTAAAAGCAACTTCAACTGTTGAATCAAATTTAGTTGTAGAAGTTTCTTTAGCTAGTTTTGCTGCTTCAGAAATAGGGTAAGCTGTATTTTTGTCAATTTTCGATACAACAGCATTGTATTTTTTACCAAATTTTGCCATTTTATCTTACCTAAGCCTTGTTAGGCATTCCTTCTACTTTAATACCCATTTGTCTTGCTGTTCCCTCGATAGTTCTCATTGCTGCTTCAACTGAATTAGCACTCAAATCAACCATTTTATATTCAGCAATTTTTCTTACCTCTTCTGCTGAAATTGTTGCAACAATTTCAGAACCTGATAATTTTGCACCCTTTTGTAATTTAGCAGCTTTTTTTAATAAAATTGCTGCTGGTGTAGTTTTTAAAATAAAATCAAATGATTTATCATCATATGCGGTAATCACAACAGGAACTACATCTCCTGCGCGATCTTTTGTAGCGTCATTAAATTGTTGTGTGAATTGAGGCATGTTGATACCAAGTGAAGCTAATTCTGCACCTGGTTTTGCTTGCATTGCCATAAATTCTAATTTTGCTATACGTGTAACTTTTTTAGCCACGGGCAACACCTCCTTATGTTTCTCGCTGTGGTCCAAACAAATGACTATGTCATTCTTCCACAATAAAAATCAGCCTTATTAATATTATCATAATAAGAGCTGATTTTTCAATATGTATTATAAAATTTTTATTTCTTTAATAATTACAGGTTCAACCGGAACATCATCGTGATAATTTTTTGACTCCGTTTTAACTCTAGAAATTTCGATTGCCACAGCTTCACTTTCTCTATCAGAGAGCTTACCAAAAGCGGCATATTCGCCATCAAGAAAGTTCGATGACTTAGTAACAATAAAAAATTGAGACGAAGCGCTGTTTGGATCCATAGTTCTAGCCATTGATAAAACCCCTAAAGAGTGCTTAATATCATTTCCCTTGAATCCGTTTGAACTGAACTCACCAAAAATTGGACTTGTTTCATCAGATTCTGAAAAATCTGATTTAAAACCTCCCGTTTGAATCATAAAACCCTCAATTACTCTGTGAAAAATTATGTCTTCGTAGTAATTTTGCTTAACCAACTCTAGAAATTTATTAACTGATTCTGGAGCTTTCTCAGGAAATAGCTCAGCATTCATTTCGCGATTATCTTTTAGAATTATTTTTATATTAATTTTACTCATTTTATTCTCCTAAAGTTTGTATGCTAATTCTGCATTTTCATAGGAAACTTCTGTTGGAGTGTGTCTTCCAAACATTTCTATGTTTACTATTGCAACACCTTTGTCTGGATCCATTTCAACAACTTGACCCTCACGTCCATTGAATGGACCTTCTTTTATTAAAACGATGTCCTTAACTTTGAAAGAAGCTACATAAACTTTTTTCTCTTTTTTAGGACCAGTTCCTGAAACTGATTTTTTAGATTCTTCTGGTTCAGGGGCAAGCATTTTTGCAACTTCCATAAATGTTAGAGGAAGCGGCTTTGCGCCCTTACCTGATGATCCAATAAATCCTGTGACTCCGGGAGTGTTTCGGACTGTAAATCAAGCTGCATCTGTCATTTCCATGTTAATAAAAATGTAACCAGGGAATTTATTTTTCTCCAATTTTTTACCAGTCTTGCTAGCAACTGGAGTTTTTGAAATTCTGATATCAAAAATTAAATTTTGTAATGAGTTTGTCTCTATTTTTTGAAGCAAATCTGACTTTACTCTTTCTTCGTGACCGCTATTACAGTTTATAACAAACCACTGTCCCTTATATAAACTTAATTCATCTTCTAAATTTTCTAAAATATCTGTATCTGTCATTGATTTTTCCTCTTTCTTAAATAATAAATAATGCTTCGAACAATTTTTGCAGTCCTAAATCAACTAAAAAGAAAAATACAGCAAATATAAATACAAAAATTAGTGTGTAGACAAATTTTCTACCTAAGGTGTTACCAGATGTTCATCTAATTTTGTTAACTTCTTTTACCATTTTAACCGGGAATTCTCTAAAGCTAGTTTTTCAATCGCCTTTTTCTTTTTCCTTTTTGATTTTTTTCATTTTTGCTTTTTTAGCTATGTTTGTTGGATCTGTCTCTGATGCCAATGGTGTATTTAGTTGTTCGTATATTTTTTTGCGTTCTTGCTTTGCGTTTTCTTTAAGTTTTTTCTTCTCAAACTTTAATTCGGCCTTTTGCTCTTTTGACATCTTTAATTTTTCGTTTTTATCTTTAGCCATAAGTTTTTTTCCTTATCTAGTTTCTTTATGCACTGTATGTAAATTACACATTTTGCAAAATTTCTTAATTTCCAAACGGTCTTTTTGAGTCATCATACTTTTAGTTAAAGAATAATTTCGAGACAAGCAAGTTTCGCAAACTAAAATAATTTTTCTCTTATTACTTCCCAAAATCTATACCCTCTATCTCTAAATATTATATATAATTCGAGATTTTAAGCAAGTTTTCTTTTTAAATTACCTAAGACAATGTGGAGTTTTCTTTGGGTTGAGCGTTTTTCGCAATTAACCTTTTGAGCTATGGTGTCCAAATCATCTCCATATAAATAATTGCCTAATATTTCGCGATCTAAATTATTAGCGTTTTTCGCAAAATCTTTTATTATTGACATGATATTATTGTGTTTTCATGGGTCCGATTCAACCAAATCCAGAGTGTCAAAATCAAAACTTGCATTTACAATCGATCTAGTGAGAGCCAAATTAACAGCCTTATGTTTATTAGTTAAAAATTTTCTTATATAATCCATTGATCTTCAATAAACGACATCAAGATAGTACTTCGAAAATCCCCTATCACTTCTTTTGCAATCGTATTTAATAATTGCCTCATTTAATGAAATCCATCCTTCAGTTAAAAAGTCATTTAGTTCTAAAGGAATGCTAGGGAATTTCATTTGAGCCTTATTAGCGGCCATTTTAATTTCAGGCTTTAGGATTTGAAATATTTGAGCATTTGAATTTTTTTCATATTCATTCAACTTTTTTTCTAAATCACTATAACCATTTCAATCAAAAGAGTTGGGAAATTTTGTGATTTGATTTTTATATCTGCTTTTTATTATTTTAATACCTCTGCTACTTGCTAATAATTTGCTTACTAATATTTCTTGGTTTTCCACAATTTCTTAAAGACTTAAATTTTTTGCAATTGTCTTGCAATATTAAATATTAAAATTCCTGCGGCGACCGAAACATTAAGTGAATCAATCACCTTTAATGTTGGGATATGAATATTTACATCACTAATTTTAGTAATTTTGTCACCCACTCCTTTATTTTCATTTCCTAAAATTAACGTGGTTTTTGTATCAAAAGAAACCTTTGAGAATTCTTGAGACTCCTCATTTAAATTTGAAGAGTAAATTCAAAATCCTTCTTCCTTCAAAAGTTTTATTGCATTTGCTAAATTTGTTACTCTACAAATATCAATATAAAAGGCGGTGCCCCCCGAAGCCTTTATTACTGTTGGGGTGACCTCAACCTGTCGATGGTCTAAAATTATAATTGCGTCAACTCCCATTAATACCGCGGAACGAATTATTGCTCCGAAATTATATGGGTCGTGAATCTGGTCCAAAATTAAATAAAACGCTCTAGAGTTGTCCTTGTTCTTAGTAGACAATTCTTTGAAGGGCCTGTAATTAAACTGTTTGTATTCTAACACGATATTTTGATGAGTGAGATTTTTTGTGTTTAAAATTTTATCCAAATACTCTTTTTCTACAATTTTAATTTCTTTAACCTTGCCCTTCAAATTGCTGGCATTTTCAGAACTGGTAACAAATACCCTAACTACTCGATCAGGAAAATTTTCAACAAATTCTGTAACAGCATTTTTGCCATAAATATAGTTATTGTTCATCTTGACCTCCTAGATTATCTTTTTCTTGACTAATGCTTCACGAATTTTATCAGCTTCTTCATATTTTTTTTGTTCCAAAAGTTCTTTTCAGTTATGAATTTGCTTAATTGTTTCATTATCAAATTCCTTCATTTCAAAGTCAAAGCCTAGAACTTGTAAAATAGTGATTAAATCATCAATTACACCATTAACTTTTTTGCTATCAGCTTGTTTATTTATTTCTTTAACCATACTTTCAATCAAAGTGATTACCACTGGTGTGTTTAAATCATCTTCCATTATCTCTGTAAATTTTTTCAAATAATTTATGATATTATAATTTTCATCAAGTTCACGTTCGGTTGTCTTTGTAATTTCTTTTAAAGCAATTTTTAGCTGAACCTTTTTAATTAAATTATCAATTTTTAAAATTGCTTTTTTAGATTGACCAACTAGATCCTCGCTAAAATCTAATGGTTGCTTGTAATGTGTTGTCAAAAGCAAATATCTTAAAGTATTGGCATCATTTTGATTGATAAAATCATTCACCAAAATCATATTACCAATTGATTTAGACATTTTTTGCTTATTGAACTCTAAGTGACCATTATGTACTCAAATTTTAGAAAGTTCCT
Source organism: Spiroplasma alleghenense (assembly GCF_003363775.1). Taxonomy (NCBI): domain Bacteria; kingdom Bacillati; phylum Mycoplasmatota; class Mollicutes; order Entomoplasmatales; family Spiroplasmataceae; genus Spiroplasma; species Spiroplasma alleghenense. The sequence goes on along the minus strand of NZ_CP031376.1, from coordinate 34,800 downwards.
TGCGATCTGTTCCCAGAAACTGAGCTCTTTCATTTTCGTGATGAGGAAATTTTAAATCAATTCCCCCGATATGAAAATCAATTTGACTGTTAAAATATTCTTTTATTAAAGCTACACATTCTGTATGCCATCCCGGTCTCCCAGAACTTCATGTTGTTACCCAGAATTGACCTTCACTAGTTTTTTTTCACAAAGTGAAATCTAAAGGATTTTTCTTATTTTGATTAATTTCTACTCGAGCTCCAGAAATTAACTCTTCTATTTTACGATTTGATAGTTCTCCATATTTTTTTATTCCTTGAACATCAAAATAAACATCACCGTTGCTTTCATATGCAATGCCTTTATCTACCATTTCCTCAATATAATCAATTATTGAATTCATTTTCTCACTGATTGGAATTATTTTATTTGGTTTTCTGATATTAAGATTTTTTAAATCTCTTAGATAATCATCGATATATCTATCAGTTATTTCGCTTTCTTTTTTATTTTCTGCTTTTGCCTTAGAAATAATCTTATCATCAATATCTGTTATGTTTTGAAGATAGTCAACCTCAACTTCTAGGAATTCTAAAAATCTCACCAAAACATCTGTTGTGATGATCGGGCGAGCGTTTCCAATATGGATATTGTCATAAACAGTTGGTCCACAACAATATACTTTAGCTTTTTTATTATCAAATATTGAATAATTATCAAATAAAGAATTAAAAATTTTCATTATTATCCCTCGCTTTAAATCTAAATTTTAGCGGTCATTTTTAATTAATGGGGACACCGCCATATAAGTGAAGTACAATATCGCTGTGTTAATTATTATTTTAAGTGGGGCTTGAATTAATCTAAGGATTACGTTTAAAATATAACCTCCCGATTCAGGTGATTTGTCTAAAATTAAAAATCCTGTATCTCCTCAAGCAGAAATTATTGTAGTTGAAATATATTCACATGCGATTGCAATTAAAATCACTGGTAATATTTGATTGAGCAACTTATGTTTCTTTTTTACACTTAGCGTGACATAAAACGCCCATATACCGATTAGTGTGATTCCGATCCCAACTCCAAATATTAAGTTAAAACTAAAACTGCTTAATTGCATACTTAAGAAAGGAATTTTATCTGGATAAAAAGAAATTATTGTTATAAAAAATAAAAGTAAAATTGATAAAAATACTGTGATTAGCATCATAATTACTCAATTATTTTTTTCAGAAAGTCTTTTAAAGCTTAATCCAACTCCAGAAATAAAACCATAAGCACAAATAACAATAATAAAAGCCGGGTGAATAAAAGATGGCACCATTAGCATTACTAGTATTTCAGTAATTAGACCCACAATTAATCCTACAATTGGGCCAAAAATTAATCCAACTATTTTTACCATTACCCCTTCAATCGCAATCCTAATTGGTGGGAAAACCGTTACTGGAATTGTCAACGAAATTACAACCGTTACACTAACACTTACTGCCGTAAACATTGTAATGTAAGCAATGTTTTTTGTAGTAAATCTGATTCCGTGATATCGCTCTTTTAGAATATAAAACGAACAAACATTATAAATTATGTATAACGAAGAAATAATTCCCAAACCAATCGATGCAACGATAGCAAGGTTATTACCAGTTAATAATCAAGTGCTTATTTCTTTCATCTGTCTTTTCCTCTCATAATTTTACTTATCCCAAGCTATTGGATTTTTGCCAATTTCAGATAATTTTTCATTTATTTTGCTAAAGGGATTAGTGTTTTTGAATAAATGATAACTAAATGGTGACGGATGACCAGAATGAATTGCTATTGCTTTATTTGTAAAATTATACCTTATTTTATTATATATTCTTTTAGCGAAATTTCCTCATAAACAATAAATAATTTTTTCGCTTTTTTTATTTATAAAATAAAGAACCTCTTCAGTAAATTCCTCTCAGCCAATGTTTTTGTGGCTGGCTGGTTTTTTCTCTCTAACCGTCATTATTGAATTTATTAAAAAAACACCTTGTTTAACTCAATTTTCTAAATCTAGGTTGGCAAAATGATCAATATCTAAATCGCTTTTTAGCTCTTTAAAAATATTTCTCAAACTGGCAGGAATTTTTTGGTTATTTTTGCAACTAAAGGCAATTCCGTTTGCAAGTCCGGCTTTATGATAGGGGTCTTGTCCGATTATTATTACACTAATATCTCAAGGTTGCACAAGAGTAAAAATCCTAAAGACATCTTCTTTTGGCGGAAAAACTGTTTCATTTTCATACTCTGTTTGTAAAAATTTAATTAATTCTATGAAAAATGGTTTCTTCTGAATTTCTTCAAAGAAATCACTTCATCCGTCCATGTATTTTATTGGATACATAATTACTCCTTAAATAAAAAAAATAATCTTGAATGATTATTTTCATTTTTTTTCTAATTTTAATCGACGTTTTTCATCTTTTTTTTCTTGTGCCGCTTCTTTTTTTGCTAATTTTTGTTCAACTTTTGATAGTTTTGGTTGATCAGCTTTTTTGTCTTTCGAAGCCTCTTCTTGTTCAATTGTTGCGTCCTCAACAAATTCAATCGAATCAGCCTCTGGTCCTAAATCTAGCACTGAACCATCATCTTTATAATTAGATTCATTTAATTTTTCTCCAACCAACATAGAAGTTACTTCCACAGTTTGGTTGTTATCGATAGCTTTATTTTTGTCCAGGCTTCTTTGTAACTCAAAAGCTAGAGCACCATTTAAATTATCCATTGTGTTGTCTAATTCAACTGTTGGTTCAATTATTATAGGTTCTGATAAAACTTTTCTTAAGTTTTTACCGAAATTATCGTTTTTAATTGTTTTTGTATAATCAACTTTAACCAACTGATCATCTGCAATTACTCTTTTGCTTGGAGTATTTAAAATCTCAAGATTTTCATAGGCGCTGGTTTCTCCAAGACTCTTATCATCAATATTGGCCAATTTACCCTTTTTACCACTTTTCTTAATGAAGGCTCCGCCATTATCTTTAAACTCTGAAATTTCAAAGTTAAATGAAGATGTGTAGTCATTAAAGTCAACCTCTTGAGAGTCTTCCATATCAGATAGTTTATAAATGTCTTCATCGACATGACTTGTGTTATCATGATCGGATTTATTTCTCAATCTAGCTCCCGAACTGGTTTCTTCTGCAATCAAAATATCTTGTTGTGAATCGTTTACTAAATTCTGCTTTTCTTCAACAATTTCTTCAATCTCATCTAAACCATCAAATTCATCGGTTATTTCTTCAACTATTGGTGTTATTTCTTCAACTATTGGTGTTATTTCTTCAACTATTGGTTGTTGTTGAATTATTGGTGTTGGTTGAATTATTGGTTGTTGAATTATTGGTGTTGGTTGGACTGGTTGATTTGGTTGGACAACTTGTACAGATTGATATACAGGTGGTTGTTGAGGTTCTTGTATTTTTTCAGCTATTTTTGGTTCAGCAACTATTTCTTCTAAAATAGGTTTAATTTTATCTTCACGACGTTTTTCATATTGAGGTTGTTCATAATCAAAATATCTGTTTTCTCTTCTTGAATGATAAAAATTGTCATCATATTGACGTCTTTTTTCAGCCTCATAAAGATGAATATCAAGTTTTTTCATTCTTTCTCTTTCATCTAATTTTCTAATCAACTCATCAGGGTCAAGACTTTTTTCCTCTTTTTTTGGACTATTATCTGTGCTATTATTTTTTGACATTGTTGTCATCATTGAACCAAATCCAGTAATCATTGAGTTCATCATGTTGCTTAGTCCAGAAATCATATTTAAAGAGTTGCCATCGTTTTGACTCAAATTGTTTACCACATGAGAACTTTGCGAACACGTTGAACATTGTTGAACTTGATGCTGTTGACAGTTTTGACCTAATGGTTGACCTATCGATGGTTGAGCACCATTTCAAGGCATCATTGGTGGTGGAGTCATAAAGTTGTTAGGTCCCATTGGTGGTGGAGTCATAAAGTTGTTAGGTCCCATTGGTGGTGGAGTCATAAAGTTGTTAGGTCCCATTTGGGGGTTTGAAGAGCTTAAAATTAGATTTTGATCTTCAATTTCATTAATAATGAAATTTCTAGCAGCTTGCTCAGAATCAAAAATAGCAATCACTTTTTCTTGACTTGGATCGTATACTTGAAATAAATTATTAAATTGTCTTAATTGCAATTTTTTCATCTTTTTCTCCTCATCTAACACTAAATAAAAATCATATTTATTATATCAAAAAAACCCCTAGATTTAAAGGGGGTTAGTCAATATAGTTTATATTTTTGTAAATTCTATTTTTGAAATATTTAGGTTGTCGAATTTACCTTCCATTTTATCTGGTGAACCAGTACCGATAATTTTGTTGTTATTAAACTGGTATTGACGTAAATATCAATAGAAGTTTGTATTAATACCTTCTGTATTGTCTTCCTTATTTGCAAGAGCCCCTGTAAGACCCAAAACTCCTGAAAGACCAGAAATGCTTGAAGTTATTTTATATTTATTTTCATGTCCTTGAAAAATAATTTCAAAATCAAAATCGTCTACATCAAATGAATAAACAACATCAGCAGCAACTGTTGTAAATTTAATTTCCTTACTTTCAACTTCGCGAACATAAGGTGTTAAAACTTCTTCGTCCTTCAAGCGATATAAAAGAATGTCATGTTCTTTACCTTCGTCGTCTTTTTCTTTTTTAACATACTTTAATTCTGGTTTTGGATCAGCTCCAATTCCTGTCATTTGGTCGATTTTGTCATTTATTCCTGTAGGCAAATCACTTGATTTAAGTATTTTAGCAGTATTAGCTTTGTGTTTTTCAAAGTCTTTTAACTCTTTATCATCTTTTGGAGTTTCGGCTCTTAAAAATTTAATTTTTTCACCATCTGTTTTTCCTTCAGGAACAATTGAACGAATTACAGTTAAGTCCAGTAGTTGGAAATTGCTATCTTCTTCATTTTTATCATATGTTACTTGAGAAAAACTAGTATTAAACGGCTCGTTATATTCTCTTCAAAAATCTTCTTTAGCTTCTCCGGTTAAAATTGCATCGTTGTTAGCAAATAGTTCTTCAAAAGAAAATAATTTCCCGTCTTTATTTTGTCTTAATTTTTTTTGTTCTTGGTATTTAGCTTCGTCAGGATACATTTCCTTTTTAAAGTTTAAAACATTTAAAATGTCAGCACTTAAAGCGCTTATTGCGCGATTAGGACCATCAAATTTTTTAAAATTATCAGACTCCGCATTTTTACCAACAAAAATATCAACTCTTTGAGTAGGAATTGAACAAGATATTACACTTAAGCTAGTTGATGCCGTCAGTGTTACTGCACCCAATATTGATAGTAATTTTTTCATATATATCTCCCTTTTACTTTTATTATTATACACACTTAAACATTAATTATACATCAGTAAATTTACCAAAACTTTTATGGAAATTAAGTTTTACAACTCCTGTAGCCCCATTACGATGTTTTGAAATTATTAAGTCAGTTTCTTCGGTATTGTCTAGTATTTCATCATAACCAGATTTTTTCTCATAATATGCCTCGCGATATAAAAACATAATAACATCAGCATCTTGTTCAATAGCTCCTGAATCCCTTAAGTCAGACATAATTGGGGTTCTGTCTTCTCTTTTTTCAACAGAACGAGAAAGCTGAGATAAACACACAATCGGTATTTCAATTTCACGGGCAATTTTTTTCAATTGTCTAGAAATTGTGGCAATTTCATTTTGGCGGTTGTCTCCGTTACCAATTGTTGAAATCAATTGCAGGTAATCAATAACACATAAATCAATATCAAAGTCGCGTTTCATTTTTCTTAATTTTGATTGAATTTGTAAAATATTAATCCCTGGAGAGTCGTCAATTACAATATTCATTTTCTTAATTTTATCAGATGCTGCTGTAATTGATTTTCAAGATTCTGTGGTAAGTCCCGAACCAGATCTAATTTTAGAAGATTCAATTTTTGTGGTACTCCCAAGAATTCTTTGTACTAGTTGTTCTTTTGGCATCTCCAAAGAAAAGAACGCTACCCCTTTTTGGCGCTGAGCGGCGTTAAAAGCCATATTCAAAGCAAAAGCCGTTTTTCCCATTGATGGACGAGCTGCTAAAATAATAAAATCCCCTGGTTGTAAACCGTTGGTGATTTTATCTAATTTTTGAAAACCCGTGGTTACACCAGTTAAGGCTTCACCTTGTTGCTCAAGTAAGTGAATTTTTTCAACAACATCTTGAATAGTTCTAGAAATGTGAACGATATCATCATGAGTTGTGTCAGTTTTAATTTCTAAAATCTTGCTTTGAGCTTCTGCAAATATTTCTTCGATTCCGTGATTTTGATCTCTTAAATCTTTTATATATTTTAAAGCAGAATCCAACTGACGACCAATACTGTTTTTAAAAACAATGTCTATATATTCTTCGACACCTTCATCAGTATAAAAATATCCCGAAATTTCAGTTAAGTATTCTAAACCTCCAGCACGCTCTAAATTTTTATCCTTAACTAAGTCATGAGCAATTTTGGTTACTGAAATTTCTGCAGCGCTTGCTTGTTGTTTTAAAATAACATCATAAATTAATTGGTGCGATTGTAAAGAAAAGTCCTCAGATCTAAGTTTACTTACAACTTCATAGCTCGCCTTGGCAGAATGAATTGCGATTGCTAAGACCATTCTTTCAGCATCTTCGATTATATTTTTCTGATTTTTTAAGTTAGTGCTCATTATTCTTTACTTTCTATTTTTACATTAATTGTAGCTTCAATATTAAAATCCAGTTTTGTTTTAATGTAGAAAAGCCCAATTTGGTTCAAATTCTCGTGTTTTAAAAATTTTCTTTTATCTATTTTAATATTATATTCTTTTAACATTTTTTCTTCAATTTGTGCCTGAGATACAGAACCAAACGCTTTACCATCTTTTACTGCTAACTTGAAGTTCAAAGTAATTTTTTCAATTTGGGATTTTAAATATAAAGTCTCTTGACGTTGTGATTCGGTTTCTACATTTCTTTTATCAATTTTTCCTTTTAAATAGTTAACACTATCTTGGCTGGCTTTAATTGCTAGTTTTTTCGGGATTAAATAGTTGGTTGCATAACCATCCGAGACATCAACGATCTCATCTTTTTTACCATAATTTTTAACATCTTTTAGTAAAATAACTTTCATAATCCACCTCCATTACCTTATATTATAAACAAAAAAACCGGTTTGAAACCGGTTTTTTATAACCATTTTTTGAATAATTTGATATAAAGCATTTTTACCAGCTGAGCAACAACTAGGTACATAATTAATAATCCAATTACTATTGGTATAAATGTGTAGCCTGGGTGCACCATTCCTAATCCTGTATTTACATGAGGAATGTAAGGAATTGCTATCGCTGTAATGCAAGTGAAAACCGTGAAGGCGTTCAATTGTCAAACTGCTTTTGATTGAACAAAAGGTAATTTTTCAGTTCTCATAATTTGAACTACCAATGATTGTGTTGCTAATCCAACCATGAATCATCCAGCGTTAAACATTTGCATTTTTGAAGTATCATTGTAGTTATATCCATATGCTAAAATAGCAAAAGTTATTAAGTCAAAAATACTACTTACAGGACCATTAAACAAGATAAACGGAACCATGTCCTTGGCATTTCATCTTTGCGGCGTTCGCAAGAATTCCTTATCTACTTTGTCATATGCTAGAGCAAATTGTGAAAAATCGTAAATTAAATTTTGGAATAAAATTTGTACTGGCATCATTGGTTGAAAAGGAAGTCAAGCAGCTCCAATAACAACACTGGCTGCATTACCAAAGTTTGATGATGCGGTAATTTTGATATATTTCAAAATATTACCAAAAATTTTACGTCCTTGGATAATTCCTTTTTCTAAAACTAAAAGTGATTTTTCTAAAAGAATAATATCACTAGCTTCTTTTGCAATATCAGTTGCATTGTGAACTGATATTGCCACATCACTTTGTCTTAAAACTGGTGCATCATTAATTCCATCACCCATGAAACCAACAATGTGATCATTGCTTTTTAAAACCTCAATGATTTTAACTTTTTGCAATGGGTTTAATTTAACAAAAACATTCGTTCTTTCAACCGCTGTTTTTAATTGTAATTCGGTCATTTTTTCCATTTCTGCTCCGGATAGAATCCCTTTGATTTTCAAACCTACTCTTTTACAAATTGTTTTGGTAATTTCTTCATTGTCTCCGGTTAGAATTTTTAAATCTACTCCGTTATCTTTTAGTAATTTAATCATTTTTGATGCCGAAGGTTTTGGAGCATCCAAGAAACTCGCAAATCCATAAAAGATTAAATCTTTCTCGTCTTTCTCAGTATAACTTTCTTTTTGAAGATCTTGTTCATCACGATAAGCTACACCAATTGTTCTCAATCCTTCTTTATTCGCTTTGCTTGCAGTTCCTAAAATTTGTCTTAATTTTTCTTCATCTAAATCGACAACTTTTCCTTGGTAATATACCTTAGTACAAACTTTAACAATTTCTTCTACTGCACCTTTACAAATTATTTTTTTATTATTTTTTTCATCGTTAACAATTATTGTCAATTTTCTTCGGTTAAAGTCAAAAGGAATTTCATCATATTTTTGAAATTTATTCTTAATCGAAATTTTGTTACCTTCCATAACATAATCCAAAACAGCATTGTCCATTGGATTTTTTAAACCTGTTTGAAAATAACTATTTAGGTACAAGAGTTTTAAAACATCGTCACTTGATTTGTTATCCAGAGTATGAATTTTTGTTAACTCAATTTTATCATTTGTTAATGTACCGGTCTTATCAGTACACAAAACATCCATCGCACCCAAGTTCTGAACTGAACTGGTATTTTTAATAACAACTTTATGTTTACTTAGTTGATTGGCTCCTCGAGATAGATTGGCGTTTACAATTACCGGGAGCATTTCTGGAGTTAGTCCAACCGCAACCGCAATCGCTAATAAAGAACCTTCGGTTCACTGACCTTTACTTACACCCATAACTAGGATAACAATTGGTACCATTATTAGCATAAAGCACATCAACATAATTGTTACTTTACGAATCCCTTTTTCAAAACTATTTAAACTTTTTTTCTCTCTTACAATTTGATGAATTGCAGAAAAGTAAGTTTGGCTACCTGTAAAAATTACGACGGCAATCGCAGTTCCTGAAACTACACTTGTTCCAGATAAACATATGTTGTTGAACTCCAACATTGTTTCACCTTTATTATCAGCATTTTTCTCTACGGGAATTGATTCTCCTGTCAGAGATGACTGATTAATGAATAAATCCTTACTTCATAAAATTCTAACATCTGCGGGAATCATATCACCACTCGAAAGATAAATAACATCCCCTGGAAGCAAGTCTTGAATATCAATTTCTCGAGATTTTTTTACTAGTTTCAGATAGTTTGCCTTATTAACAATTTGTTCTCTATCTTCATCCATTCTAATCACAGTTGCGGTATTTGTTACAACAGAGCTCAGCCTTTTAGAAATAAGAAATGATTTTGTTGACTGAGCGAAACCCACTGTTCCACTGATCAAAACCATAACTGTAATTATTATTGCTCCAACTAAATCAAAAACACTTTTTGTACTTGCATATTCAATAAAATTATATGTGCATATTCCCATAAGAATTAAATTGAAAGGTCCAAAATAGTTTTTAATGAACTCAGCAAAATAATTATATTTCATGTCTTTTAAATTATTTTTACCATATTTATCAGTCTTTTCTTCGACTTCATTTCTGCTCAAACCAAAGCCAGCTATTTCTAATTCTTGCAATAGCTCGCCTTGATTTAGGTTAGCAAACTTTTCAAGCTGAGCATCATTTTTATAGACGATTTTGCTTGGTTTGCTTTTTTTAACTACTTTGTGCATGTTGCCTCCTTTTCCTTAAAATAAGCACACAAACACAATTAAAAAATACTCCTAATTAGTATTGTGGCTATATTTATCTATTTTTTTGGTATCTATTGGCACTTCGTCATTAAAACTGGATAACGGACTCATACAACCACCTCTTTCACTTTTTCTATTATACTATATAAATTTAATTAGGGGGTCAAAAAAATAAAAACCACCAATTACATTTGGTGGTTAATTTTTTATTGAACTACGAAAGGCAATAATCCCATAATTCTTGCTCTTTTAATTGCTGTTGACAGCATTCTTTGGTGTTTTGGTGATGTACCTGTAACTCTTTTTGGTAAAATTTGTCCATTTCCTGAAATGAATTTTTTCAATAAATCAACATCTTTGTAATCAATGTAGTTTATTTCATTTTTAGCAAAAAAGTTTACTTTTTTTCTTCTTACGTTAAATTTTTTCATTTTTTTCCTCTTCTGTTAATCTCATAAAATCGAATCATCGTCATCATCTGAAAATGATTGTTTTGGAGCTTCATATTTTTTTTCTTCATTTTTAGCAGAGAAGTTGTTAACAACGTCTAAGTCAAAATTTGAGTTTGGCTCTGTATTAAAAGCTTGAACCGGTTCGCGATCAAATGATTGCCCCGAACCTCTTGATTCTAAAAATTCAACTCTTTGGGCAGTAACGTTAACAATTGTTTGGTAAACTCCATCTTTGTTTTCGCTTCTTGCACTCAATGAACCTTCAACAGCTATCAGACTTCCTTTTTTTAAAAATTTAGCCATGTTTTCTGCACTTCTTTCTCAGGCAAAGCAAGGAATAAAGTTTGTATACTCCTTACCTCCTCCAAATGAACTGACAGCTAAAGTAAACGCAACAAATGATTTACCAGCTGAAGAGGTTCTTAATTCTAAATCCTTAGTGATTCTTCCAATTAGTTGAACTTGATTCATTAATTAATACCTCCAATTATTCTGCTGGCTTTTCAGTTTTGTTTTCTGAATTGTTATTTGCTGGATTGTTATTTTTATTAAAACCTTCACGGTTAAAACGTTTTTCAAATGGTTTTGGAGCACGTTTTTCTTCCTTGAATTTTGACATATCAGTTTTTGATAATTTTGTTGTTTGTTCATATCTTTTTTCTGATTCTGTGTTAATTACCATTACACGTACTACATTTTTATCAATTTTAGCAACACGTTGGAATTCGTTGATATTTTCTGATGTTGTATCTGAAATTACAACTGTGTAATATCCCTTTTCCTTACGATTGATTGGATAAGCAAAATTTTTAAGACCTCAATCTGCTGACTCAATAATTTTCCCTCCGTTAGTTTCTAAAATTGCATGCAATTTCTTTTGTACTTCCTTTACCTCAGTTGTATCTTGGTCTAGGATATACATGATTTCATATTTTCTTACCATGTTTTATTCTCCTTATGGTCTATGGCCTAATTTAAGGCAAGGAGTTAATGATTTATTAACTCGCCTAAAAATTATATATTATTTTGAGACAAAATTTAAGTGTTTATTGATAAATCTTGAATAAAAGTGATTTTTTTATTAGTTATTTCCCCTTCAACTAGTTTAATTTTGGCATCTTTTTTGTGTTCTTCCAAAACCTGACAATCATCATAAAATTCACCATCATCCAAATTTTCATAAATTTTTTTCAACATTTTTGTATTAAAAGCTTGAGGTGTTTGGGTTTGAACAAACTCTTCTCTTTTGACTGTTTTAATTTTAGGTTTAATTTTTTTTAAAGTATTTGTTACAGGTATTCAAGGAATTACAGCGTCATATTCAGAAGATTCTATTTCATATAAAATTTTGTCTAAAAGCTTTTGCGACAAGAAAGGCCTTGCCCCATCATGAATTAAAACTTTTTCTGTATCACAAATTTCCAAGCCATTCTTAACTGATAAAAAACGGGTTGAACCTCCTTGAGTAAAAACCATTTTGCTATTATTAACAAATCTTTTAAAAACAATTTCTTTTATCTGATCTTTTGAAACTAAAATCACTTTTGAAATTTTATTATTTTCTAAAAATAACTTACAGGTTTCATTAATAACCAACTCTTGATTTTCTAATTTAACAACCATTTTATTACCACCAGAAAACCTCGTGCTATCACCGGCCGCTACAATAATTACAGAAAACATAAAATCACCCTTTAATTTATTATATACTCAAATCACTTTCTAAAATTAAAATAAAAAAAGCCTTGCAGCTTTTTAAAGAATATTAATTTCGTTTTTATCACAGAAATCTTCAAAATCTTTTGATCAAATAGAATTTTGAACCTCAGCAATATGGTTTTTTTCCAAAACCAGCATTGTGAATTTTGATGTATAAACTCCCCCGCTAATTGTCAGTGGCAATTTTCCAGTAGTAACAAGATGATCATAACCGGTTTTGGTTTTAAAGTTTTCCTTTAACAACAGATTCTGTTCTTGCAAGATTTCTCTATCAACAGAGTAACTTAAATAAGCTATTTCAACCGCTGACTCAGTAACTGGATTATATGTATAAATTATTGAATATGAATTAAAATCAAAAACATCCTCTGAAAAATTATTTAAATCTTTTGTGTTAAACAATTTTTTAACAAAGTTTGTTAGAACAAAGCTACCATTTTCTTTAGCAAAGCGATTCAGTCTTTCCTTAAAGGAAATAAAAGGGTAAAGTGCTTTTAGTTTAGAAAAGCTGATGAAAGTTATTTGAGTACTTAGATGTTCTTTCTCAAGTTGATCAAATTCATCTTTAACCATTTCATCGACAGAAATTAACTGTCCATATAGAGCAACTATAAAGTCATTTAAATAATCGGTCTCATATTTATTGACAACAATTTCAAAACCTATTTCATCGTAAATATTTGAAGTTGTATTTCCTATTTTTTCATCTCTTCTCAGACATGAAAAATCAGAAATTACACCGTCACCAACATTTTGTAAACCATTCTTCATTAAAAAATGTCTGCGGTACTTATTGTTAGATTGTAGGATTTCTCCGTAAAAGTTGTTATTTACTAAGTCGAAATCTAATGCTCGCTGGGTCCCTTGGAAATCGTCATTTAATCATAATTCTTTATTTGTTACTAATGCTGGATTAATTTCAATTAAAAGATTACGTTCCATTATTTTTTGCTTTAAGTTATTTTTAATAATATTAATTGCTTTTAGAGTTTCTAACTTGTCTAATTTTGAGTTGTAACCTAAAGCTATTTCAAATTTCATAATTAGGCTCTCGGTTTCATTTGAGGGAATAGTAGAACATCTTTAATTGATTCAGAATTTGTTAACAACATTACAAGTCGATCAATCCCAATACCGATTCCCGCAGTAGGAGGGAATCCATATTCTAAAGCCTCAATAAAATCAATATCCATTCCGGTGGCTTCATCGTTTCCGGCGTCAGCCTCTTTTAACTGTTCAACAAATCTTTCAAATTGGTCAATTGGGTTATTTAGCTCAGCAAACGCATTTGCATATTCTCTACCAATTATAAACAACTCAAAGCGATCTGTAAATCTCGGGTCTTCGTTGTTTGCTTTTGAAAGTGGTGAAATTTCTTTTGGATGACCGTAGATAAATGTTGGTTCAATAATTTTATCCTCAACAAATTCTTCAAAAAACAAGTTAATAATATGGCCAACAGTTGAGTGGTGCTTCTCCAATTTAATTCCTTTTTGATTTGCAAGTTTTTTAGCGTCTTCAAAAGTCATTTTTTTTCAAAAATCAACCCCTGTTAAGTCTTTAATCGCGTCAACCATATGTCAGCGTTTTCAAGATTTTCCTAAATCTAATTTATGTCCACCATATTCGATTTTAGTTTTACCTTGAATCAACATTGAACATTCTTTAAAAATATTTTCTGTTAAATTCATTAAAAATTCCATATCCTCATATGCGACATACAATTCAATTGAAGTAAATTCGGGATTATGTCTAGTATCCATTCCTTCATTTCTGAAGATTCTACCTATTTCATAAACTCCTTCAAAACCTCCAACAATTAATCTTTTTAAATGCAATTCGGTTGCGATACGCAAGTAAAAGTCACGGTCTAGAGCGTTATAGTGGGTTATAAACGGTTTTGCAGCAGCTCCCCCATTAATTGTGTGAAGTATTGGAGTTTCAACTTCCATGTATCCTTTGTTATCCAAAATTTCTTGAATTTTGCGAATTATTTTAGTTCTTGATTGAAAAGTTTTTTTAGTTTCAGGATTCATAATTAAATCTACATAACGACGACGATATTTTTCTTCGATATCAGCAATACCAGCATGCTTATCTGGAAGTGGTCGCAAACTTTTTGACAACAATTGATATTTTTTAATTCTTAATGTTAATTCACCGTGATCTGTTTTCATCATTGTTCCAGTTAGTCCAATAATATCCCCTAAATCAAGGTCTCTGAAATATTCAAAATCAACATCTCCAAGTTCATCTTGGCGTCCGTAAATTTGAATGTTGTTTTCTTGGTCTTGAATATTGGCAAAAACCGCTTTTTTACCCGCTTCTCTAAACAAACGTATTCTCCCGGCAACCTTAATTTCTTTTTGCTTTAAATTTTGTAATTCTTCTTTTGAATACTTTTCAAAACTGCCAATAATTTCCCCAATTGTATGAGTTCTTTCAAATTTTGTAATAACAAAAGGGTCTCTATTTTCTTTCACTAGATTTTGGTACTTATCTCTACGAACTTGTTCTTGCTCAGTAAAGTTTCTTTCAAATTTTTCTTTCATAAATTTCTCCTTATTAATATGACTCAAATAAATCCAAAATTTCTTGAACCGTTTCCACGCTTATGCATTTTTTCTTCATTTCAATTATTTTATCATTTTTAGGTAAAACGGCAAGATATCAAAGGATTTGTTTACGCATTTCTCTAACTCCTAAAGATTCACCCTTCATTTCAACAATTAGCTCTGTATGGCGCATAACTACTTTTTTTCATTCATCAAATGTTGGAGCTTCGCTCTGCTTTCCGGTTTCTAAAAAATCCTTAATTTGTTTAAAAATTCACGGGTTACCTTGAGCGGCTCTAGCGATCATTACAGCATCACAACCTGTCTCGTTTAGCATTTTTAAAGCAGAGGGTCCATCAACAACATCACCATTGCCAATGACTGGAATACTTACTGATTCTTTAACTTTCTTAATGTAACTCCAATCCGCCTTACCTGTAAAAAATTGCGACCTTGTTCGGCCGTGAATTGTTAGTGCGCTTGCGCCAGCCTTTTCACATAACTTAGCAATTTCTACAACATTCTTAGAATTATCATCTCATCCGATTCTTAATTTAACAGAGACGGGTTTATCAACAACTTCAACAACAGCCTTTACTATTTCATAAATTTTGTCTGGATATTTCAGCAAATTAGCGCCAGCCTGACTTTTTACTGCCACTTTTGGAGCAGGACAACCCATATTTATATCAATGATATCGCAATTTGATTCTTCATTAACAAGCTTAGCCGCTTTTATAAACGAATCCAAATCAAAACCAAAAATTTGCAAAGTAATTGGGTGCTCAATATTTTCAACTTTTATCATTTCAAACGATTTCTTATTACCGTGGACAAGGCCCTCAGAACTTACCATTTCAGCATAGACTAAATCTGCTCCATTTTCTTTGCAAATAATTCTAAAAGCGGCATTTGTTGTTCCCGCCATTGGCCCTAAGACAAGATTCCCAGGAATTTCAATATTACCTATTTTCATTAAGACTTAATACCTGTTTTATAGTAATTGTCATCAATTTCAGTAAAAAGAATTATTGTTTGGTAATCTTTGTTAATTTTTGAAAAAAATTGTTGAGAAAAATTAGCAATTCAAGACTTCATATCCTCACTACGTTTTTTTCATTTTATTTCTATTTTAATTAAATTTTCTTGACCTATAGAATCAGAGTCAATGTTTCAAAATGAAAAAGCTGAATTTGGTGCTTTTAAAGCTTCTGAAATCTCATCTATTCTATTGGCAAAATTTTGAACATGTTCTTTACTTGTTCCGTAAAAATTAAATATTGGCATTTTTTTATCCATCCTTTAAATTATTATATCTCTTTATTTTTTTGAATAAACCTAAATCGGTCTTATTTGCAAAAAAAAATAAATCCGTTACTAGATTTAAGTTTTTTATCTATTATTATGATCAATCAATTTCTGATGGTTTTTTTGGTTTTGCATTTTGTTTAATATCGTCAATTAATCCATTACGAACATGAACAACAGTATTTGCAATATCAGCAATATTAGGGTTGTGAGTAACAATGATTACAGTAGTTTTGTATTTTTGATTTACTTGAATCAAAATTTCTAAAACTTTTCTACCCATTTCTTCATCAAGCGCCCCAGTTGGTTCGTCTCCAAAAAGAATGTCTGGATTTTTAGCAAGAGCTCTGGCGATTGAAACCCTTTGTTGTTGACCCCCAGACATTTGGTGAGGATATTTATTCATTTGCTCTTTCATCCCAATTGTTTCAAAAATATCTTCAATTGTCATATCTTTATTTTTGTTTCTACTCAAGTTTTCTCCAACTTCAGCATTTTCTTTGGCTGTTAAATTAGCAAGTAGATTATATTGTTGGAAAATAAACCCAACGTTATCTCTTCTAAATTTTGTTAAATGAGAATCCTTTAATAAAGAAAGGTTTGATCCAAGAACAAATACGTCCCCTTCACTAGTTTTATCTAGTCCAGATATTAAATTCAAGAGAGTTGTTTTACCCGAACCTGAAGGACCAAGAATTACAATGAAATTACCCTTTTTAAATTTAATGTCAACACCCTTTAGTACTGGTGTTTCCACATCTCCTGTTACATAAGATTTTCTAACATTAACAAGCTCAATTACGTTTTTATCAACTTCAGGCTTTACCCCTGTTGTTGAAACAATTTTACCTTCTAAAATTTCTTTTGAATATTTGTTTGTTAATTGCTTTTGATATTTGTTTTTAGCCTTAACAGCTTTTACACCTTCTTCGGTAACCGTAAACGGTTCCACGACAACAAATTCAGCCTCAGAACTATTTTCTTTAACTACTGCATCATCTTGAATTAGGTTTTTTTCATCTTTTTTAGCCATTATTTTCTCCTTGTTTATTCTTTTAAAGATAATATCATATTTACACTTAAATTATTTTTTTAATTTCTTCTGACGTAATATTATATTTTAATTTACAGAAGTCGCAAATTACTTCAACCTCTTCTTTTTTATCTACAATTTTTTGTAGTTCTTCCTCACCAATCAACTTTACTGATGACATTACTTTTTCTTTATTACAAGTACATTTATATTTTAATTCATTAACTTCTAAAATTTTAGAATCTTCTGCGATATCTTTAATCAATGATTCATAAACTGTTGTTTTTTTCAAAGTGTCTAAAAGGTGTTCTAAAGACCCTAGTTTTCCTTCTAAAAATTCAATATCCTCTTCGCTGTGTCCGGGTAATAGTTGAATCATAATACCAACAGCCTTTATAACTCGCCCAGACTCGTTAATATCAACCAAACTTGAAATTAGAGAGTTAACCTGATCGCTTTGACTCAACAAGTACATAAAATCAATATTAATTTCCCCGTTAACAATTTGAACTTTTGAAGAATAAGGTTCCTTCAAACCAATATCTTTTGAAACCTGTAAAAAACCAATTTTACCAACTGTTTGAGAAAGCGGACTTCCTTCATTTTCTTTAATTTCATCTAAACTAAAGTCCGGAACTTGAATATAACCCCTTACCGTTTTGTCTTGAAATTCAGCAATCATAGTTCCAGCTAATCCAGTACCGTTTATATCTGAAATAATTTTTTGGCCACTTTTTAAATCCGCCCCAATTAGACAATTGGCAATCAAAAATTTACCTAAAGCTATACTTGCATGAGTATTTGTGTTTTGCAAAGTAATGATTTCTTGGATAGATTCTGTTAAATCCACAATGCTTATTTTTAAATTATGCTTCTCACTGAGAGCCCTTACTTCTAAATCCATTTTTTTCTCATTTCTAATTTTTTAATAAAAAAGTCTGTAAAGACAGACTTTTTTATTCGTCTGGAGTGAATTCTAAAATTTCCCCATTTTCTTCTTTTCTTTTATTTTCTTTTTGACGAGCTTTTTCTTCTTCTACTTCAACTGGTAGTTTATTTTTTTCGTTGATGTAGTCGATTTGTTCAGCAGTAATTGTCTCAAGAATTCTTAGTGACTCAGCAATTAATTCTAGAGTTTTCTTGTGGCCTTTAATAATCTCAAGTGAAGATTTATAACATGCCTCAAGAATTTTTTGTACCTCTAAATCAATTTTTAATGCTGTTTCGTCTGAATAAACACCTTTTGTTTGTCCATATGCCTCCTCTGACATTGTTAAGAACTTTGTCAATCCCAAGCTAGACATTCCAAATTGTGTAACCATTCTTCGCGCTATATTTGTGGCCTTATCTAAGTCATCGTGTGCCCCTGTTGTAATTTTATTTTTACCAAAAATAAATTCTTCAGCTGCACGACCTCCAAGATATCCTGTAATTGATGCGAATAGGTCTTCTTTTGAAGAAAAGACACTTTCATCTTTTGGAGTCATGATTGTGTAACCACCAGCATTTCCCCTTGGAATTATTGTCACTTTTTGAACTTTATTTGCACTTTCAAGTTTTAACCCAATTAGTGCATGTCCTGCTTCATGATATGAAACAATATCTTTATCCAATAGTGTCATTGCTCGCGATCTTTTTGCCGGACCACCAACAACTCTATCAATCGCTTCATCAATTTCTGCTAAACCAATTAATTTTTTACCTTCTCTAACAACAAGAATTGCTGCCTCATTTAAAACGTTTTCTAATTGAGCCCCAGAGAAACCAGGAGTTCTTTCAGCAATTCGTTTTCAATCAATTGAAGGTGAAACAATTTTGTTTCTTGCATGAAGTTTTAAAATAGCTTCACGCTCTCTAATGTCTGGCAATGATATTTGGATAGTTCTATCAAAACGACCCGGTCTTAAAAGCGCAGCATCAAGAACGTCAACACGGTTTGTTGCAGCCATTACAATAACACCCGAATTTGTACCAAAACCATCCATTTCAACCAATAGTTGGTTAAGTGTTTGTTCTGAACCACTCATACCAACAGATTGACTTCTTTTTCTTCCAACTGCATCAATTTCATCAATAAATATTATACATGGTGCTGCTTTTTTTGCCTCAGTAAACATTTCTCTAACACGGCTGGCACCAACCCCAACAAACATTTCTTCAAATTCTGAACCCGAGATTGAGAAGAAGGCAACGCCAGCTTCTCCAGCCACAGCTTTTGCAAGAAGAGTTTTACCAGTTCCTGGAGGACCTTCCATTAATACCCCTTTAGGAGCTCTTGCGCCTTGCTCTGAGTATTTCTTAGGATTTTTTAAGTAGTCAACCAATTCTACAAGTTCTTGCTTTTCTTCTGAAATTCCAGCAATATCTGAGAATTTAATATCTGACTTTGTTTCTCTGGCACGGTTTTTACCCATTCCAAATACTCCACCAGCTCCTCCGCCGGCACCTTTTGACATAGATCTAAAGATAACAACATAAAGTACAACTAAAATTATGATTGGCAATAATGAAATAAATACACTCAAGAAAGTAACTCCGCTTGGGACAACAACTTTCGCATGTGTTATAAGTTGCGCAAATGCTGGCTGATTATTATAGAAATCATCGTATGTTGATGATCCCATGTTTGTAAAGAAACGCATACTCTTTGAGTCCGCTATATTCTGTAATGTTCCAGATATTGTAACTACTCCATTTTCGCCGTAAGATACACTAACGTTAAAAAATACGTACTCTCCACTGTTTAAGTAATTCATCAAACTGTTTGCAGATAACTCTTGTGGCGCTCCATTAACAGCTGAAATTATTCATAAAGTCAGAATCATAACTGCAAACGCTAAAATTAGTCATCATCAATAGCTCTTTTTCTTATTTTTCACTAAATTCACCATTTTCTAAAAATCAATAATATAATAACATTTTAATTAACTGAATAAAAGCAAATTAAACAATGTATAGAATAATTGTCTTATATTTATCCAAAATATAAAGATTCTTCATTCTTTCAAAATAACCAACTTTTTTTTCAGAATAATATTTAGTTAGTTTTTTACCCTTATAATAAAGTTTACTTTTAATTTGCCAATAGTCGTTTGTTATATAGCAATCAGGGTTCAAATCAAGGTTTTTAATTCTTTCTGAAGCTTCAGGTCCTCATTTTTCTAAAATTGCTTTATTGTTTTTAACTGAATAAGTGGCCGGACTTAAGGTTTTTAAATCAGAAATTATTACCTTTTCAAAGTCTTTTAAAACAACTACGTCATTTTTTTTCATAATTACATAAGGCTTTTTGCTTTGGCAGATTTTAACTATTTCTTTAAAAATTGCTTTTTTTGATTTTGCTAAATTTCTACCAATTTCTGATTTTAATAGGAATTTAGCAATTACAATTTGTTGTGTTTTTTCTGATAACTTACCAATATCTTTTATATAAATATGAAAATCACTAGAATGATTTTTTAAATAGTTTTGTGCAATATCATTATTTTTGGTCAATTCTTCATTTTCACTTATTATTTGTTTTAGAATTTGTCCGAAGTCTTTTTCATTTATTTCTTTTCTGATTTTATTTCTGAGAAATTTTTCATCAAAATTTGTTGAATCAATTGCGTAATCAATTTTATTAACTTCTAGAAACTTCATTATTTCAGATTTTTTAAGATCCAATATTGGTCTAAAAACAATAAGTTCTTTATAAAAAGTTGTTTCTTTTAATCCCCAAAAATCAACAATATTTTTTCTTTGTTTTTGAATTAAAAAGGTTTCGATTAAATCGTTAAAATTGTGAGCTATTAAAACGGTGTTAAAATTTTTATATTTTTTACTAATTTCTAAGAAAAAATCATATCTTTTAACCCGAGCAAAATTTTCAAAATTATCACCAAGATTAGAATAGTCTTCATTCAAAATTCTAATTTCCAGTTTGATTTTATTTGACTCACAGATTTCTTCAACAATTTTTTGGTCAATACGAGAATCTTCGCGATAATTATAGTTAACATGACAAACAATAAAATTGTCATGCTTAAAGTTTTTGTCGGAAATTAGCGAGGACAAAAGAAAAATGCTGTCTGGACCTCCAGAAACAGCTACTAAGTACTTTTTTTCTCAGTCAATTTTTTGCATTTTTTAGTCCTCAAATAATTTTAAAACATCTTTTGAATAATCGCCGTTTTCATTATGAGTGATTAATGGAGGCTTAATTTCTATCCCATTATTACCTTTGTAAATTCCGTCTATAAGAACAGTTTTAGCTTTTTTGCCAGCCTTAGAATAAATGAATTGAATGTTTTTTGGACTTAATTCGTATTTTTTAAAATAGTCTAAGATTTCAGAGAAACGTTCAGCCCTATGAACTATTGCAAATCTTCCCCCTTGCTTGAGAACCCTTGATCCTGAGGCAACTATTTCCTCTAAATTGATTTCAATCTCATGACGGGCTGGTGTCAAAAGTTCGCTCTTTTTGGTTAAATTAGATTTTTCTTCCACTTTGAAGAATGGAGGATTACAAAGAACTAAATCGAAATTATGATTATGTAATTTAGAAAAATCTTTAATATTAATATTTTCAATTTCTATTTGATTTTCTAGTTTATTAAGAATTATATTTTCATCAGCCAATTGGCAGGCCTCTTTTTGAATTTCCACACCAATTATTTTAGCTTTTGTGTATCTTGATATTATCAATGGAATAACAGCGTTGTTTGTTCCAAAATCAACTACTGTTCTTATCTTTGAACTAAACTTAACAAATCTGGCAAGCAGAATTGAATCAAGAGAAAATCTAAACATTTCAGTATCTTGATAGATTTCTAAATCTTTGTAACCAAGTATTGTATTTAAAATTTTCATCTATATGGCCTCAGTTATTTTTATTAAGAAGTTTTCAATACAAATATTTGCCGGTTTTCTGCCCTCTAAATCCTGAATTAAATCCAAAGCGAAAATTCCTAATTCTGCTTTTTCCCTTATTGCGAAATTATGATAAAAATCTCTCACAATTTCAATTAATTCATTTTTTTTAAGTTTTGCAAGCGAGTTTCCGTACAACATTATTTCAACAAGATCCTTTGATTTAACAAGATCTATTAATTTATTTTCTTCTAATTTTAATATTTGCGACTCAAGCGTCACCCTTTGACATCGAGATTTAATTGTTGAAATCACATTCGCTTCCTTCTTGGTCTTTAAAATTGCAAAAGTATTTTTTGGTGGTTCTTCAAGTATTTTTAGCAAAGAGTTGGCAGCCTCATTAGTCATATTTTCAGCATTTGTTAAAATATAAATCTTAATGCCGCGATTTTCTAGAGAAGTTAAAGATATTTTTTTAATAAGATTTTTTATTTCGTCTTTTGAAATTGTACCAATCGAGTCGCCAATCTCAAGAATATCAACGATCGTTTTGTTAACAACCCTCTTACATGTGCTGCATTCATCACTTGGTAAAGAGTTTTGCGGACAATAAATTAATCGTACCATTTCCTCTACAGTTTTATCTAGAAGTTCTTGATCTTGAGAATGAACTAAGAAGGCATGATGAATTTCTTGAAGATTAACTTTTTTTATTAAATCACTTAAAAAATTTTTTGCAAGCATTATTTTTTAGAATTAAGTCTTTCTACAATAACTTCATTAATTAAGAACTCAACTTGTTGAACCACTTCATTAACAGATTTGCGAGCATCAACAACTTTTATTCTTTCGGTATTATCACTTATTAGTAGTTGATAACCTTCATAAACGGTTTGGTGAAAGTTTGAGTCTTCTAAATCTAAACGATCAGGTGAGCGAGTTCTTGATGTTAATCTAATTTGCGCTTCTTTTGGTGTTATGTCAAAAAAGATTGTTAAATCAGGTTTTGCACTTCCAATAACAACATTTTGAACTTGATCAATCTCTGCCATCCCAATTCCCCTTGCATAACCTTGATAAACGGTTGTAGAGTCCATGAAGCGATCGCAAATAACTATTTTTCCGCTTTTTAAAGCAGGGATTATTTTTTTATCAATGTGCTGCTTTCTTGAAGCTATGTAAAGCAAGGCCTCTGTTCAGTGCGTCATTTCTGTATTATTTTTATCTAAAATTAAATTTCTGATGGCCTCTGAAATTTCTTCTCCTCCAGGTTCTCTGGTTAAAATAACATCAAAACCTTTTTCTAAAATTTTTTCTTTAACAATTTTTGCGATGGTGGTTTTACCCGAACCATCTATTCCCTCAAGTGTAATAAAAATCATTTTTTAGTCCTCGTATTTTTCTCTATTATTAATTGCGCTCTTTAAAGTTAAGTTATCAATGTAGTCAAGCATTCCACCCACAGGCATTCCCTTAGCAATTCTTGAAACTTTATCGGTTTGGTTTTTTACAAGTTGAGCTACAAAGTTCGCTGTAACCTCTCCTTCAAAAGTGCTATTCAAAGCAAGAATCACTTCTTTTTCTTTATCAATTCTTTGTAATAAATTTTCAAGCGTTAGCTTATCAGGTGTTTGGTTTTTGTTAATATTTATTTCACCTTTTAAAACATGGTATAGACCATTATATAAGTTTGACCTCTCAATTGTGTGAGCATCCGGTATGGAAGAAACAACTAAAATTTTGTTTTTATTTCTAGAATTATCCGAGCAAATCGGGCAGACATTATTTTCAGATAGGTAGAAGCAAATTTCACACTCAGCAAAATTATTATCTATGTAATTTATTATATCTTTAAAATCCTTGATTTTGGCTTTATTGCCAATTAAATCAAAAATAAATCTTTCGGCATTTTTTCTACTAAATCCCTTAGTCTTATTTAGTTGCGCGATTAACTCATCAATTTTATTTTCCACAATAACGCTCCTAATCTATTACCTCAATATTATCTTCTCCAAAAATATTTTTCATTTCTTCAAGAGAAGTTAATTCTTTTTCTTCCACTTTATTTATTTTTTTAATTATACTCTGATAAAATTCAGCAACATTAATTTGTTCATGATCTCATAATTCGTTATCATTTTTCATTTTTATAAAATCTTCTTTAATATTTTTCCAACTCTCTTTTGAGATAGCAATTATTGCTTGAGGACTTTGTAGTATTGAGAAAATGTCATTTTGGAAAGAATCTTCTTGTAATTTAAAGTTTAAAATTTCTGCAACTTCATCGTGATCACAAACCAAAATAAATCCATTTTCACAAGCAGCAACAATTTTGCCATTTCAAAATAAACTGAACTTTTTAACAATTTCTTCGTTCGCAAAATATCCATCATTTGATCTAACAAAAATTTCATCGATTTTTTCATTAACAAAATTTCTTTGCTCTTTGTTGGCTCCCAAAATTACATTAAAGATTTTCTTATCACTTACCACAATTTTTTTAACTGAGCTTGGTACGTATTCAACAATTTGCTCAAGAATTATTTTTTGTAGACCGACCTCATTTAAACCATCGATAACCTCAACCTTAGGTTGAGGTTCGTTTTCTGGTTTGACCAAATCAACTTCAATTTCCTCATGAGCAGTTTGGTTTGTTTCGATTTCAATAGCTTTGTTCTCTTCTGTCTTATTTTCAACATCTTTTTTATTTATATTTTTTATATTATCTTTACCTAATTTATAAATTACTTTTAAGATATTAACCAGCATAAAATCTTGATTAATTGTTGTGGTTTTTGTCTTAGCATAAACTTCGCTTAGAATATCAGAAACTAAAAATAAGTTTTCCAAGGATTCGATTTTGAAGTGCTCTAGTTCTTCATCTTCTAAAACATTTTTAAACTCAAGATTGTTTGTCAACTTATATTCAATGATTTCTTTCAAGATTTCTAAAAGCGATAATGCTAGCGAATTAAAGTCAACTCCACTATTTGTTGCAACTTCAAAGTACTTAATAATTTTTTCAACCTGACCTTTAAATATGTCTAGCAGTAAATCTATCTTTTCTTTTTTACTAGCAACATTGAAAACCAATTTTAAATCAGCCAGTTTTATTTCGTCTTTTTCAAATACCATTAGCTGTTCTAAAACATTTAATGCGTCTCTAAGTGATCCATCTGAAAGATAAAATATTTCATCCAAAGCATCGCTGTCAATTTTAATATTTTCCTTTGTGCTTATTTCATTAAGTTTATTTTTCATTGCTGATTTTGAAATCTTTTGAAAGTTAAATCCCTGACATCTTGAAATTATTGTTGCTGGTATTTTATTCAATTCAGTTGTAGCTAAAATAAAGATAATATGTTTTGGTGGTTCTTCTAAAGTTTTAAGCAGTGCGTTGAAAGCCGAATTTGTAAGCATATGAAATTCATCAATTATATAAACTTTGAATTCAGCAATTGTTGGTAAAGTAGAAACATTGTTTTTAATATTTCTGATTTCATCAACTCCATTATTAGAAGCAGCATCGATTTCAAAAATATCAGGATGAGAATTGTTATTTGCTAATGAACAACTTTCACAATTGTTACATGGTTCAAAACCAACTTTATTTTTACAGTTTATTGTCTTAGCAAAAATTTTAGCAACCGAAGTTTTCCCTGTTCCCCTTTGTCCTGAAAACATTAAAGCATGAGGAAATGAGTTGTTTTTAATTTCATTAGTCAGAATTGTTTTTAAGTTTTCATGACAAGCAACTTCTGAAAAATTAGTTGGTCTATAAATTCTGTAAAGTGATTTTTTAATTTCAGACATCGGCTTTTGCTCCCCTTTTTCTTAGTTGCTTAAAGAATTCTTGAAGTTGATTTTTAAAATAATTATCAGATTCTTTATCATTTATTTTAGTAGTTTTTAATTTGGTTTTAGATCTACTAACTCCCCGGCTTGTGATTGAACCAAACTTATGACTTTCGACAATATATTGAACCTCACTTATATATGCTTGTTCGATTGCTCCGATACACATTAAGCATGGTTCTAGAGTTGTAATTAACTTATAGTCTTCTAGGTGAAAACTATTTACTTTTTTTATTGCAGACAAAACCGCGTTGATTTCTGCGTGCTCAACTAAAGAATTGTTTTTAATTCTAGTGTTATTACCAGTACCAATTATATTGTTGTCTTTATCAACTATAATTGCGGCTACGGGTATATCATCAGACTTAAGTGATTGATTTGTTAATTTCTTTAAAATTTCAAATAATTCATTATTCATTTTTGTCTCCAATAAAAAAGCCAAAGTACAAGGCACAGATTCTTATGGCTGCTACCTTCCGGTCCTGACCAGGTTCAAACGTTACCCTTACGATGGCAACTTTATAATACCATATTTATTGGCTTTTTACACCTTTATGTAGATTTATATTTTGTTTTTTTTGTTTCACGTGAAACCAAAGGCTTTATTATAATTAATTTTTAATCCTGTTTTTCAGTTAAATATGTTTCACGTGAAACGTAAAAAAACTAGCAAAGCTAGTTTTTTAAAAATATTCTTTATTATCAAAGTAAGGTTTTAAAACTTCGGGTATTAATAATTTATCATCTTCTCAGTAGTTCTCAAGAATAGCAGCAATTAATCTATCAATCGCTAATCCCGAACCATTTAGGGTGTGAACAAACTCATTTCCTTTTTCAGATTTAAACCTAGTTTTCATTCTTCTGGCTTGGAAGTCACCACAATTTGAACAAGAAGATATTTCGCGATATTTGTTTTGGCTTGGGAATCATACTTCTAAATCATATGTTTTAGTCGCGCTAAATCCAATGTCTCCACTACACAATTCCACAACTCGGTATGGTAATTTGAATAAGTTTAAAATGTCTTCGGCATCTTTGAGCAACTTTTCTAGCTCGTTCATAGATTCACTTGGATGAACAATTTTCACTAACTCTACCTTGTTAAATTGGTGTAGTCTAATAATACCCTTTGTATCTCTTCCTGCACTTCCAGCTTCTTGTCTGAAACATTGAGTGTAAGCAGTGTATTTTAAAGGTAGTTGATCTGCATTCAAAATTTCATCGCGGTGAATATTTGTTAAAGGAACTTCTGCTGTTGGGATTAAATATTGATCCCCAACTTTGTAAGCGTCTTCAGCAAACTTTGGCAATTGACCTGTTCCGACCATGTTTATTTCGTTAACAATTAGTGGTAGGTAGAATTCTTGATAACCATTTTTTGAATGGTGTTTTAAAAGAACATCGATTATAGCTCTAATTAATTGAGCCCCCAGACTTTTATAAACAACAAATCTTGAACCAGATATTTTAGCACCTAAGTCAAAATCAGCGATATTTCATTTGGTTGCAATATCTCAATGCGCCATATCATGTTTTTTAATTGGCATCAAATTGTTTTTTTTAATTTCTAAGTTGCTATCTTCATCTGCTCCCTCAACAATTTTTTCGTGAGGAATATTTGGTATTTGTAACATTGCGTTATTTAGTTCGGTTTCTAATTCTTGAACTTTTTTATCAAGCTTATCAATATCTAGATTAATTTTTGTAACTTTAGTTTTACAGTCCTCAACCTCTTTGGTTTTTTTATCCTTCATTAATGATGGGATGAGTTTAGAAATTTGGTTTTTTTCAGCTTTTAGTTCTTCAACTTGTCTTAAGTGCTCTTTTCTCGAAGAATTCTTTTTGACAGCTTCTTGTAAAACTTTGGTAAAGTCGCCGCTTCTTTTGTTAAGTTGGGTTGTGTAATATTTTAATTCGGTTTCAATTTTATTTATGTCTAACATTATTTTTTCTCCCTAATTGTTTTTAGTTCACTCTAAAGTTACAGCGGTTATGATTTCATCATCATTTAATCTGAAACCCTTTACTCCTTGAGTATTTCTTGATAGCAGTGGTAATTCAGTAACTGGTATTTTAATTAAGTTTCCTTTTGAAGAAATCATGACGATTGTATCGCTTTCACGAATCGAAATTATTGATCGCAATCCTCCGGTTTTTTCACCAAGATTCATAGCTTTAACACCTTTTGAATTTCGGCCTAAAATTTTGTATTCTTCAACCTTAGTTTTTTTGGCACTACCTTTTTCAGAAATTGTTGAAATTAAATCACTTCCAAAGTTTGAACATGATCCAATTACAAAGTCTTGTTTGTCTAAGCTAATACCTTTTACCCCAAATGAATTTCTTGAAAGCGTGTTAACATTTTCTTCACTAATTCTAGTTACCTTACCTCTGCTAGTTCCGATGATTAAATCATTTTTACCATTTGATGGAATTACTGAAATTAACTCATCTCCATCTTTTAACTTAATCGCAATTTTACCTGATTGGTTAATTGAATCAAATTCATCAATTGGGGTTTTCTTGACAATTCCATTTTTAGTTACAAAGGTTAAAAATTCGTGTTTACGTTTTTTATCTCTGAATGCTAGAATTGAGGTAACTTTTTCATCCTTAGTTATATTTATATAATTTATAATTGGTAAACCTCGGGCTGTTCTTGAAAATTGTGCCACATTATAAGCTTTAATTTTATAAACTTTTCCGGTGTCAGTGAAGAACATCAAATTATCTTTGGTTTTACCCATAGTAGCAACAGTAATTGGATCAGTTTCACGATCGTTTACAATAATTCCTCTTCCACCACGTTTTTGAATTTTGAAATCGTTTGGTTCAATTCGGCGAATGTAGCCTTCTTGAGAAAGGGTAATAATCATTTGCGAATCTATAATTAATTCTTCATTATCAATTTCTGTTGAAATTTCATCAATGATTTCAGTTCTTCTATCATCACCATATTTTTGAGCGATTTCTGTTAGTTGATTAATTAACACTAAATCTTGTTCTTCTTTACTTGCAATAATTTTTTCAAGTACAGTAATACGATTTTTAATTTCAATTATTTCGTTATTAATTTTGTCACGTTCTAGACCAACTAATCTTTGCAGACGCATTTCTAAAATCGCTTTATTTTGTTCCTCATCAAATCCAAAAGCATCTGTCATTTTTTCTTTTGCAATTTCATTTGTTTTTGAATTTCTGATAATTTCAATAATTTTATCAATATTATCAAGAGCAATTCCTAAAGCAGTTAAAATATGCAATTTTTTTTGCAACTTATTTTTTTCAAAAATTGTTCTTCTTAAAATAATTTGGATTTGGTATTTCACATAATTACTAATAATTTTTTTCAAGTCCATTAACAATGGAACTCCGTTATTTAAAGCTACCATGTTAATTGAGAAATTAATTTGCAAATTAGTCATTTTATAAAGTTTATTAATAACCATTTCGGCATTTGCATCTCGTTTTAGTTCAATCACAACACGAATTCCTTCGTAGTTTGATTCGTCTCTTAAATCCGATATCCCTTGAATAATTTTATTTTTAGCCAATTCAGCAATTCTTTCGATTATTCTAGCCTTGTTGGTTTGGTATGGAATTTCTGTAATTATTAAACGTTTATTTTTAGCATCTTCGTCGATCTCAATTTTAGAACGAACAGTTAAACTTCCTCTTCCAGTTTTGTATCCATCAACCATTGATTTACCATTCGTCATTAAAGCTCCTGTTGGAAAATCAGGTCCCTTAATATGTTCTAACATTCCATCAATTGTGATGTCGTTGTTGTTAATATAAGCAATTACAGCTGAAATTAATTCTCTTAAATTATGTGGAGGGATATTTGTTGCCATCCCAACCGCAATCCCAGTTGCCCCATTTGCCAATAGGTTTGGTAAATATCCAGGTAAATATCCAGGTTCAACTTCACTAGCATCATAGTTATCAACAAATGGAATTGTATCCATATCAATATCTTTAATTACTAAACTTGAAACTTTTGACAGACGAGCTTCAGTATAACGCATCGCTGCGGCTCCATCTCCATCGATTGAACCAAAGTTACCATGACCGTCCACTAAGGGATAACGATAGGAAAAATCTTGGGCCATTCTAACCATTGCTTCATAAACCGAACTATCACCATGAGGGTGATACTTACCAATAACTTCCCCAACAATTCTAGCTGATTTTTTATGCGGTTTATCATGAGTAATTCCCAAGTCGTTCATTGCATAAATAATTCTTCTGTGAACTGGTTTTAGACCATCTTTTAAATCAGGAAGTGCTCGACTTACGATTACGCTCATAGCGTACTCAAGAAAGTCTTTTTGCATCTCCGTTTTTATGTCCATCCCTATAACTTTACCGTCAAGGTTTTTTCCACTCATATTCTAACCTCTTATCTTTTTTTTACTTAATAATTAAAAATCTATATTTTCTACAAATTGTGCATTATCTGTAATAAATTTTCGACGACTTTCAATATTTTCACCCATTAGGCTTGAAAACACTTCATTATCCAAGAAAGAATCTGTTGCTTTAATTTGTAAAATAGTTCTTCGCTCTGGATCCATTGTTGTTTCTCAAAGTTGGATTGGGTCCATTTCTCCAAGTCCTTTGTAACGTTGAATTGTATATTTTAAATCTTTAAATTGTTCAGCTTTTAAAACTTCTAATTCTTGATCGTTGTATGCATAAGCATTTTTTTTACCAGCTTCAATTTTGTAAAGTGGTGGCTGTGCAACATAGATATTTCCATTTTTAACAATTTTATTCATATAACGATAAAAAAATGTTAAAAGTAAAGTTCTAATGTGAGCCCCATCAACATCGGCATCTGTCATTATTATTATTTTTTTATATCTAATTTTTTCTAAATCAAGATTATCTTTAATTCCGGTTCCAATTGCAGTAACAATTGATTGAATTTCAGTATTTTCAAAAGCTCTTCCTTCTTTTACTTTTTCAACGTTTAAAACTTTCCCACGTAAAGGTAAAATTGCTTGGTATTTACGGTTTCGTCCAGTTTTGGCACTACCACCCGCAGAATCCCCTTCGACTAAGTAAAGTTCACATAAATCTGCATCCTTAGATTCACAATCTGCTAATTTACCTGGTAATGAGAAATTATCTAATGCTGATTTTCTTCTTGTATCTTCACGAGCACGCATCGCAGCAATTCTCGCTTTTTGGGATAGCATATTTTTTTCGATGATTTTTTTACTATCTTCAGGATTCTTCAATAAGTAGTCCTTTAGTTTTTCAGTAATTACTTGGTTAACAGCTTCTTTAGCATCTAAGTTTGAAAGCTTAGCTTTTGTTTGACCTTCAAATTGAGGATCCATATGTTTGATTGATAAAACACAAACGATTCCTTCTTTGATGTCATCTCAAGTAAATTTAGTTTTCTTAACATTTTTAGTACTTTCATTCAAATAGTTATTAATAACTTTAACTAGTGCTTGACGTAACCCTTCTTCATGAGTTCCCCCTTCGCTAGTAAAAATATTATTACAAAATGAAAATAGATTTTCTGTATAAGAATCGTTATATTGCATTGCAAATTCAATCGCAATATCATTAAAACTTTCATTAACTGAAAAAACGTTTTCATTAATTTTGTTTTTACCACTATTGATTTCTGTTACATAATCTTCAATTCCGTTTTCAAAATTATAAGAAATCTCTTTGTCTGATCGTTGGTCATATAAATTAATTGTTACTCCACGATTCAAGAAAGCCATTTGTTTTAACTTGTTTTGAATAGTTTTAAAATCAAAATTAATTGTTTCTTTAAAAATTTCTGGATCTGGTTTAAATTTTACTAAAGTTCCTTGAACATCAGTATTCCCAATAATTTCTAAAGCTGAAATTTTAGTTCCCCCGTCACTAAAAACTTGACGGTGAATTTTATTATCCCTTAGAACCATAACCTCAACATATAAACTCAAGGCATTAACAACAGATGCTCCAACCCCGTGAAGTCCTCCTGAAATTTTATAAGTATCTGAACTAAATTTTCCCCCAGCATGTAAAACAGTGAAAACTGTTTCAAGAGCACTTTTTTTTGTCTCTGGGTGAATATCAATTGGAATTCCACGTCCGTTATCTTTAACAATAATTTCATTATTATTAGTAATTACTACTGTAATTGTATTTGCAAATCCTGCGAGTGTTTCATCGATTGAGTTATCAATAATCTCTCAAATTAAGTGATGTAATCCAACTTCATTTGTTGTTCCAATATACATTCCTGGTCTTTTTCGAACCGCTTCAAGTCCTTTTAAAACTTGAATTGAGGATGAACTATATTTTTGTTCCACAATTGAAACCTCTTTTCTACATCTATTATTATAGCATTTTTATCCCTAAAATAACCTCTGTGATAGTCATTTGTCCAATAAATAATATATCTCCCCGATTTAACCAAAAAAATCTCTAAAAAGCCTATTAAAAGCACATAAAACGATTATTTTTTTAATTATTTAATTTATGAACATTGGTAAAACTAATTGTACTAGTTCAGGTTCCTCTGGTGAAGTAATTACGATCGGCTTTTTATTATCAATAATTTTCAATTCTAATACTTTTGTATCAAAAGTTTTTACCGCGTCCATGAAAAATTTTGAGTTGAAACTTATGTTTTGCTCATCAAGTCCTTTTAAATCAAATTCTTGAAATTTTTCTTCAAAATTACCAATCTGGTGAATATTTGATTTAACTCAAATTGTGTCTCCCACTAATTTAAAGTTAACAACAGCTGAAGTATTTTCTTCATTAGGAATATCTGCACGACTGATAACTTTACTAAATTCTCTATTACCTAAAGTAACAATTGAATTAAAGTCTCTTGGAAAGGCAGCGTTAATATCTGGGAATTGTCCTTCCAAAATTGTTGACTGAAAAATTGTATTTCCAAAAATAAAAGTCACATAACCCTCAGATTGAATAAATCGAACTATATCCTTATCAGTAACTATTTTTATAAATTCACTAACAGTTTTAATTGGAATATTAATATCTAAATTACTTACTTCTTTTTCAAAAATTATTTTTTTCTGAGAAAGTCTGTAGGAATCAGTTCCTGATATAAAAAGTTCATTCTTTTTAAAATTAAAGTTTAGTCCTGTTAAAGAAATTTTCTTGTTGAATTCATCAATTGAAATCATTGTTTGCATCATGGCTTTTTTCAAGACACTTCCCTTGATTTCGAATTCATTACCTTTTTCTCTAAATCCTAATAATGGATAATCATCACGATTTAAAATATTTAGTTGAAATTCAGCTTTCTCACCACTTACTTTAATGATATTGTTTTCAACTAAAATAATTTCAACAAACTTATCATCAGATCTTCTTAAAATTTCAATTAAGTATCTTCCTTTAATTAAGATTGAACCAGCTTCAGTAATATCTAAGCCAGAATCCTTTTTACTAATAACCGATTTAATTGAAATAGAACCATCACTTGTAATCAAACTAACATCATCTACTCCAACTTCAATTAAAGTTCCTAAAAGAACAGGATTCAAAGTTTTATAATCGATTATCTTAGCAACTTTAACCAATTCGTCCAATAAAACATTTTTCTTAATTTTAAAATTCATATTTTTTACCCCCTATTTAAAATATTATTTATTGTTATTATTATGCTGCGGATATGTGGAAAACATCGTTTAAAACAACGCCCCAAGCACTATATCTATTTGTTAATACACAAGCATTTATAGTTATCAACACCCTATTTCAGAGTTAAACTTTTCTTAATTTGCTCAACCATTCTTTTGTAATCTTTATCTTTTGCTATCTTAGATTCTACATTTTGTACCGCGTTTATTACAGTTGTGTGGTCTTTTCCTCCAAACTCACTTCCAATAACGCTTAAGTTGTGGTTTAAAAGTATCTTTGTCAAATACATTGCCAAGTGTCTTGCGTTAACTAAGTTAGCTATTCTAGATTTACCATCAATCATTTTTACTGTAACCCCGAATTTTTCAGCAACCACTTCTTTAATTTTTCTGGTATTCATTTTACCGATTGATATTACAGGAATATCTTTGAAAATGTTGGTTACGTGATCTAAAGTAATTAATTCTCCAGAATTATTTTGAATTGTTCAAAATAAAATCTTATTAATAGTTCCTTTAATTTTTCTTACATCTGAACTAAAGTAAGTTGCAATGTATCCTTTAGCTTCATCAGTAATTGAAATATGTTGTAAATCCAATTCCTTGTTAATAATACCAATTGCGGTTTCAAAGTCTGGTGTAGTAATACCAACGCTTAATCCTGAAGTAAATCTGGTAATCATTCTCTGGTCAAACCCATTTAATTCCTCTGGATACTTATCGGAAGTAAACACGATTTGTTTTTTATTATTAATAAAGCTGTTAAAAATCCTGAAAAATATCTCGTTAGTTTTACCACGGTTCGCCAAGAACTGAATGTCATCAATTAATAAGACGTCATATTCTTCATAATTTTTTTCAAATTGTTCAATTGAATTATGTCCTTGAGAAATAATATCAACGACTAATTTACCAAACTCCTCACTGGTTGTATATTTCACTTTATAATCCTTTGAATTTTTCTCAGTTTTTACAAAGTATTCAATCCCTTTAATCAAATGAGTTTTACCAAGACCAGAATCCCCGTAAATGAAAAGTGGGTTTCATTTTCTTCCTAAATCACTGGCAACTGCTTTAGAGGCCATGAAAGCTTGGATGTTTGAGTCTCCTTTAACAAAGTTATCAAATGAATATTCATAATTTTCACTATCAGCAGACTGGTCCTGAATTTTTCTAACCTCTTCTTCAATATTGAATTCGTCTGGAGTAAGCAATCTCAATGTAGCCATTTCTTTAGTTAATTCTCTAATTTTAGCTAGTAAATTTTCGCTAATGTTTTCAATAACGATTTTACCCATTCCAGAGGTTAATACTATTCAATAATCATTATCTTCTTTAATATAAAATCTTGCTGTTTTTACATATTCTTGATAAGATGTGTGATCGATTAAGTCGCTTGATATTAACCATTCCTTTAATTTTCGTCATAGTTCTTCTTCGCGCAT